>NZ_JBBCAU010000009.1:0-413340 GCF_037203685.1 Chryseolinea sp. T2 | reverse complement strand
CAACAGTACCCGTTGGAGTTACCCACATTCCAACATCGGTTCAATAGTAATACTGACACAGTTTATTTTACAGACCCGGTACGACGAGAAAAAAGGGGTCTTTCGACCCCTTTCAAATTTTCAATAATCAATTCTCAATTCTTCTAAGGCTTCGCCCCTCTCACAATTTCCACCCAGCCATTGTACACCTCACCACCATCAACTTTCAGTCGGTAATAGTAAATACCATCCGCAACGTTGTCGGCGTTCCAGAAGTTTCCTTCGCGGTAGTCGCCTGACTTAAACACTTCGTTGCCCCAACGGTTAGTGATGATGAGCTGATGTGTACCTGTAACCGGCAGGTTCAGGATCTCGAACTCATCGTTAATGCCGTCGTTATTCGGAGTGAAGATATTGGGTACATACAAGCTTGTCTCGAGAGGTATCTCGACGTCCAGAGTCTTGATACAGCCTGCGGCATCGCGAACCTTCACGCGATACACGCCTGGCGGCAGATAGTCGTACAGATGAGTGAACCTATTCTGTGTGTTGAGTTTAAGTTTCTCCCAGTCTTTGATCACAATATCATCGTCGGCAGTTGTCAAAGAGATCTCATAGTAAAGATCATTGTTCGAGCCAACAAAACGTGTTCCGCCGGTAGCGTTCGCGATCTCTATTGATCCCGTGTGTTTTGGTTCAGGGAAAGATGGTTTCACCGTGCCCAACGTGATGCCTAACAGTTCGCGAACATCGTACACTACAGTATCTGATACCAGCGTACAGGTTCCTGCTCCGGTCGTTTGTTTCTGAACCATCACGAAGCGATATGTGCCCGGCGTGTTAAGGAACGCATGAGCCGGCGGCGCATAGGCAAACGTAACTGAGCTCGACAGAGGGATGCTGCTGGCAGCCAGGCTGTCAATCTTGAAGAACTTATCGTCGTTGCTGAATACACGGATCACGAACGGTTCGCTTTGCTGGCCTGTGATGTTGTTAATCGTGAGGTTCACATTACCACAGTTCGACAACACTTCGAAGTCAGCAAGGGCGATAACGCCGTTAATCGTGATGGCATCTGTGCGTGTAGGACACGTCGTAGTGCTCGACTTGATGTACAGGTAGTACACGCCTGCAGAAAGATCAGCAAACGTTACGTTCGGCAAACTTGGCGATGCATAGTTAATGAATTCGCTGTCAGCGGGAACATTAAGGGCATCTTTACTAACTGCCACCTGATAGTTGCCTGCCTCGGAGATTGTGACACGAATCGCGCCGCTTTCGCCAGCGTTATCACAGGTTGCGTCGATAGCAGTGATGCTTACCACTGCAAGCGGCACCTGGCCAGGAGCCTGCACATTGATAGGCTTGCTTTGTATACAATCCAGGTGATCCCTCACATCGACAATATAGTTTCCTTGTGCAAGGTTGGCGTATGCTTTCGTTCCACCAGTGACATCCGCAAAGTCGGAGACGACGATATAACCGGAAGGATCTGTGCTAAACGGCACTGCTTTTTTGAGTCGTGCCTGGAGCGGGTTTGCACCAGAATCACCACCACCTATACCTGTTACATTTATGCTTCCATCCGTACCATTGCAGGTGGTTACATCAGTTGCAGCCACCGCGAAATCGATCTTTGCATATGTGTGTTTGATGCGTACCATCACCGTGTCAGGACAGGTGAAGTTAAAGTTGTCATCAACCTTGATGATGATAAAATCATTGTCGTCGGCTGGCAATCCACCTGGAAGCGGAGCTCCCGGTGTGAAGGTCTGAGCCGTAGATTCAACACCATCTTTAACATAACGGTACCAGTATTCGCCGGTGGTTGAGCCGTCGACTTTAAGAATGGCGTTACCATCCGTTCCGCCATAGCAGCTCACGTTTGATGACACCTGTTTCTCAAGAATCTCAACCTGAGTTTTGAGGTCGAGGAAGAAATCTACAGGACCGCAGCTCTTTCCATTTCCTTCATCAATGATGGTGTATTGGTAAAGGCCTGAACTCAGGTCATTGAATGTAGCCGTGCTTGAAGTAAACTTCGTTTGCGTGTTGCCATTGATCGTCCAGAGGATTCTGAACGTTGTAGGCGTTCCGTCGGCGCGGCTGATATTGAATGATACCTCACCAGCATCACGATCGTTGCAGCTCGGTTGCGTAACAATGGTAGGTTGAATTGAACTGAAGTTCGTACAGTCGCTCGGGCCAGGGCCACCACCGCAAGCCGGATCTCCCACGAGGCGTACACTCACAGTAGCTTTGTTTGTCAGTTCTGCTGAGCATGAACCTGCAATGGCGAAAACATTGAATGTTGTCGTAGCCGAGAGAAGACCAGTAGAGATCGTGATGGTACTGCCAGTTCCGGCTATTGGTGACCCGATATTGACATCACCTGCGTCGTTACGCAGCTGATACTGAATACCCACCTGAGAATTGGCTATGGTTATTGCCGATGCTGTGTTAGAGCAAATGAGCGCCTGTGCAGCATTCACCGCGAGGGTGAGATCAGGGGCAGGATTCACCGTGATCGACTCGTTATCTGTCAGTAATATTGAACAGCTTCCGTTGCTGGCGATCACGCCGAACGTAGCCGAAGTTGTCAGGTTACCAGTAGGAATGTTCAGGGTTGCACCTGAACCGGCTACAGGACTGCCAACGGGAGTGCTGGACGTTAGGTTCACAAGTTGATAAGTCACTCCTGTTTCGCTGGCCACAACCTGGATGAAGGTGCTGGTTCCTGCGCAAATCGAATTCGAAGATGAACCAACGGTGAGGCCGGCATTCACTGTTCCGGAAACGGTAATCGTTACCACTGTCGTCATTTCGACCGGAGCACATACGCCATTAGTGGCAAGTACGTTGAATGATGTGGTCGCGGAAAGAATACCTGTGGAAATCACAATATCTGACCCTGTACCCACGACCGCTGCCCCAATATTGGCATCATTTGAATCGTCTCTTAACTGGTAAGAGACACCCAGTTCGGAGGCCTGAATTGTAATGCCGCTGACACCGTTCGTGCAAAGAGGATTAAGTGTCGCCGTAATGGTCAAATCCGGATCTGGAGCAATGTCCACATCTACAGTCACGACGTCGGTCATTTGAATCGAGCAGGCGCCATTGTTAGCAAGTACGTTGAATGAAGTAGTTGCAGTCAGGTTGCCCGTCGGAAATACGATTGTTCCACCAGTGCCAGTTACGACCGCTCCAACTGCGGCATTCGTAGCGTTGTCGCGCAGCTGATAATCGACACCATTTTCAGAGTTATCCAATTCGATATCTGTGCCGGAGCCAGAGCAAATCGGTGAAGCAACAGCAGTCAAAGGCAGCGTTGCATCAATGGTTCCCGACACGTTGACCGTTGCCTTGGCCGTAAGTTCCACTGAGGCGCAGCCAGGAGCAGTAGCGAACACGTTAAATACTGTTGTAGCTGTAAGCACGCCCGTGTTAAGGCTGATCGTGCCACCAGTGCCTACCACCGGAGCGCCTATGTTGGCGTCGGTAGCATCGTCGCGCAGCTGATAACTAACTCCAGTCTGAGAAAGTGTTACAGTGATCTGTGTCGAACCACCGGAACAAAGCGGATCGAGTACCGGCGCGACGGCGAGAGCAGCATTAGGGGCAGTGCCTACCGTTACCGTTGGTTTGTTGGTTAACTCTATCGAACAGGAGCCGTTCGTTGCAAGTATATTAAATGTTGTTGTTGCAGTCAGGTTGCCAGTAGGCAGCGAAATGCTACCACCAGTACCTGCCACAGCAGTTCCAACATTGCTGTCATTGGAATCATTACGCAACTGATACAATACGCCGTTCTCGCTGGTCGGTATGGTTATGTTCGTCCCTGAGCCTGAGCAAATAGGGTCGTCATCAGGTGTTGCACTGATGCCGGCGTTGATTGCTCCGGAAACAGTGATCGTCACCGTATTAGTCAGCTCGACAGGTGTGCAGCCGCCAGCAGTAGCCAATACGTTGAACGAAGTTGTCGCCGTGAGTGTGCCCGTTGGCAATTGAATAACGCCGCCTGTTCCAACTACCGGTGCACCGATGTTCGCGTCGTTGGCATTATTTCTCAATTGATAGCTTACGCCAATCTGTGAGCCTGTCACGGTTACATCGCTGCTACCACCCGAGCAAAGCGGGTTGATCGTGGCAGAGACAGCGAGGTTCGCCAGAGGAGGCTGGTTAACAGCAAGCGTATGAGAGCTGCCGTCAACGCCGGTACATCTTGCATCTGAAACACTTTCAATAGTGTAGAGTGCGGTTGCTGTCGGATTGGAAATGGGAATGCTAAATGTATTGAAAGGCGTGGAAATCACCGGTGATGTGGTTCCGCTTCCGTCCGAATAGGTGAATGACCAGGGAGCCGTGCCTGTAAAGGTTACTGTCAGCTGAGTAGGCGTACCGGCACAAACCGATGCTGGACCCGTGATTGTTGCTGTTGGCAAAGGAATGACCGTAATGCTGATGTTTTGAACCGCACTCACGCAGGTAGTCGTTCCGTTTGTTACTGTAACGGCAGCGCTATACGTACCGCCTGTGACACCTGATGGTATGGTGATGGTGAGCGGTGCCGCGGTTACCGCCGTTGTGATATCGGCAAAACCTGCCAGCTGCGCAGGGGCGTCGAAATCAACCGTGATGGTTGACGGCGTACCCGCACCCGTAACCGTGTAGGTCAGCTGGACCGATGGCGTGCCGGCACAAACCGGCGCGATCGCCGTCGTGCTCACCGTTGGTAATGGGTTGATCTTTACTGTAACCGGAATGGCAGCAGAACCACAACCTGATGTGCTACTCGAAACGATCAGCATGGCATTGTACGTTCCGGCGATCGCCGATGCGGGAACATCTACTGGAATCGCTCCGGCCGGCAGGTTTGTTGTGGTTACATCGGCAAAGCCCTGACCCTGGGCAATCCCATCGAAATCGAGCGCGTATTGATCCGCTCCGCCGCCTACCGCTGAGTATGCTAGCGATGCCGTAGCGGCACCGATACAAACTTCGACATCGGCATCCACCAAAGTAATAGATGCTGCAGGGTCAATTTGAATCGTCAATGACTGAGCAACAGAAGGGCATCCGGGCGCCGCGCTGGAAACTGTAACGGTCGCGGTATACGTTCCAGCGGCTACCCCACCAATGGCCACACTGATGGGCGATGCGGGGAGCGGCTGGTCTACCACGTCGGCTAAACCAGCGATGTTGGCTGCATTGTTAAAATCAATGGAATAGGTTGTCGGCAGACCGGTAACGGCCGTATACTGCAGATCGACTGAACCCGCTCCTTCACATACAGTAAGGCTAAGGTCAGTGAACGCAATGGTCGGGATCGGATTGATTGTTAAGCTGATCGGCAATGCCGCGCTGGTACATCCCGTCAATGAATTGATGAACGTAACGGTGCCGGCATACGTGTTCGCTGCTACTGATGCAGCCACTACGATGTTGATCTGACCCGCAGGCAATGTTGTTGCCGGAACGTCGGCAAGGCCCGCTGAGTTGGCGATGCCATTAAAGTCGATGCTGTATTGATCTGCTCCTCCCACAGGGGCTGTGTATATGAGGACTGCAGGCGATGTGCCCTGGCAGATCGCAGGAATCGGTGATAAGGTTGCACCTGGGATATCGTTGATGATCACTGACACTGGAATGGATGTGCTGCCACAACCTGTTCCGGCGTTCGTGATGGTCAGTATTGCATTATAGGTAGTAGCTGTCGCTGTCGCCGGAATGGCGATCGGTATAGCGCCAGCGGGAAGCGTCAGGTCGGTTACGTCAATGAATCCGTCCGCGTTGGCCGGCCCATCGAAGTCCAGGCTGTACTCATCAGCGCCATTCGTTGTGGCGGTGTAAACCAGCGAGGCGGTGGTAGCGCCCAGACATACCTGAGGATTCGGATTGGTCAGCGTAATGGTCGGATTGCCGTTGATGCGGATGCTGATCGTCTGCGGTGCGCTTGGACAACCCGTCGATGTATTGGTCACCACAACGGTAGCGCTATACAATCCAGGTGCCGCGCCTACAGGCACGGTGATGGGTATCGGGGATGCTCCTAAGGGCGTGGCCGGTACGTCGACAAAGTTCTGTCCTTCTGCAATACCATCGAAGTCGATCGTGTAACTGTTGGGTGATCCCGTGGTGGCTGTGTAGACCAGGTTAACTGAATTGGTACCCTGACAGATCGCCGGTATAGGGTCCAAAGTGATGGTCGGCGTCTCGTTGATCTTTACACTGATAGGCAGAGTCGCGCTCACGCATCCTGTCGTGCTGTTTCGTACCGTGAGCGTACCAAAGTACGTATCGGGTACGGTAACCGGGTTGATGGTGATGTTGATCGCCGTGGCCGGTATGGCCAGGTTGGTCACATCGGCAAAGCCCGCTGCATTGGCGATGCCGTTGAAGTCTATACTATATTGATTCGCGCCGCCCGATACTCCTGTATAAGGAAGTGGGGCAGTCAGTATGCCATGACAGATCTCCGGATTGGCATTCGTTATGGCGATGGCCGGTGTATCGTAGATGGTAAGCGTAACCGTTTGACCGGCGCCTACGCAGGTAGTGCCACCGTTGCGAACAGTCAGGACGGCCGTGTAGGGGGCGATCGGCGTTGCTGTAGCGGGGATAACCATTTGGATCGCCCCTGCCGGCAACGGCTGGTCTACGATATCGATAAATCCATCGCTGTTGGCAGCGGGGCTGTAATCAAGACTGTAAGTGGTCGGACCTCCAGAAGTGGCCGTGTATGCCAGCGGTGCTGAGGTCGCTCCCAGACAAACCTCAGGAGTGAGGTCGGTAATGGTGATGGTCGGACTCGGGTTGATCGTTAAGCTGATCGGCAATGCCGCGCTGGTACATCCCGTCAATGAATTGATGAACGTAACGGTGCCGGCATACGTGTTCGCTGCTACTGATGCAGCCACTACGATGTTGATCTGACCCGCAGGCAATGTTGTTGCCGGAACGTCGGCAAGGCCCGCTGAGTTGGCGATGCCATTAAAGTCGATGCTGTATTGATCTGCTCCTCCCACAGGGGCTGTGTATATGAGGACTGCAGGCGATGTGCCCTGGCAGATCGCAGGAATCGGTGATAAGGTTGCACCTGGGATATCGTTGATGATCACTGACACTGGAATGGATGTGCTGCCACAACCTGTTCCGGCGTTCGTGATGGTCAGTATTGCATTATAGGTAGTAGCTGTCGCTGTCGCCGGAATGGCGATCGGTATAGCGCCAGCGGGAAGCGTCAGGTCGGTTACGTCAATGAATCCGTCCGCGTTGGCCGGCCCATCGAAGTCCAGGCTGTACTCATCAGCGCCATTCGTTGTGGCGGTGTAAACCAGCGAGGCGGTGGTAGCGCCCAGACATACCTGAGGATTCGGATTGGTCAGCGTAATGGTCGGATTGCCGTTGATGCGGATGCTGATCGTCTGCGGTGCGCTTGGACAACCCGTCGATGTATTGGTCACCACAACGGTAGCGCTATACAATCCAGGTGCCGCGCCTACAGGCACGGTGATGGGTATCGGGGATGCTCCTAAGGGCGTGGCCGGTACGTCGACAAAGTTCTGTCCTTCTGCAATACCATCGAAGTCGATCGTGTAACTGTTGGGTGATCCCGTGGTGGCTGTGTAGACCAGGTTAACTGAATTGGTACCCTGACAGATCGCCGGTATAGGGTCCAAAGTGATGGTCGGCGTCTCGTTGATCTTTACACTGATAGGCAGAGTCGCGCTCACGCATCCTGTCGTGCTGTTTCGTACCGTGAGCGTACCAAAGTACGTATCGGGTACGGTAACCGGGTTGATGGTGATGTTGATCGCCGTGGCCGGTATGGCCAGGTTGGTCACATCGGCAAAGCCCGCTGCATTGGCGATGCCGTTGAAGTCTATACTATATTGATTCGCGCCGCCCGATACTCCTGTATAAGGAAGTGGGGCAGTCAGTATGCCATGACAGATCTCCGGATTGGCGCTCGTTATGGCGATGGCTGGTGTATCGTAGATGGTAAGCGTTACCGTTTGACCGGCGCCTACGCAGGTAGTGCCACCGTTGCGAACAGTCAGGACGGCCGTGTAGGGGGCAATCGCTGTTGCTGTACCGGGGATAGCCATTTGGATCGCCCCTGCCGGCAACGGCTGGTCTACTATATCGATAAATCCATCGCTGTTGGCAGCGGGGCTGTAATCAAGACTGTAAGTGGTCGGACCTCCTGATGTGGCGGTGTATGCCAGCGGTGCAGTGGTCGCTCCCAGACAAACCTCCGGAGTGAGATCGGTAATGGTAATGGTCGGACTCGCGTTGATTGTTAAGCTGATCGGCAGTGCCGCACTCGTACAACCCGTCAATGAATTGATGAACGTAACGGTACCGGCATACGTGTTCGCTGCTACTGACGCAGCCACTACGATATTGATTTGACCCGCAGGCAATGTTGTTGCCGGAACGTCGGCAAGACCCGCTGAGTTGGCGATGCCATTAAAGTCGATGCTGTATTGATCCGCTCCTCCCACCAGGCCTGAGTAAGCCAGGATCGCAGGGCTTGTGCCCTGGCAGATCGCAGGGATAAGTGACAATGTTGCTGCAGGATTGGTATTGACCGTTACCGTAAATGGTTGTGTCGTACTGGAGCAACCTGTTGATGTATTGGTAACCGTTATAGTTGCGTTATAGATGTCAGGTGGTGCGCCGGCTGGAACAACAATATTTATTGGCGAGGCCGACAATAGTGTGGCAGGGACATCTGCAAATCCCTTGCCTTCAGCAAATAAATCGAAGTTTATGGTATACTGGTTGGGACTACCCGCGGTTCCACTATACACTAAATCTCCAGAAGTTTCCCCTGCACAAACGGAAGGAAAGGTGCTCAGCGTGATCGCCGGATTGGCAATCACGTTTATCGTAACCGTAACCGGTGTACTGGGACATCCCGTGGAAGTATTTCTTACGCTAAGTGTTGCCGTGTAGTTTCCCAACGCGGCGCCTGCCGGAACTGAGATGGTAATCGCTCCCGGCGGGAGGAGCTGATCGGTTACGTCGGCAAATCCCTCGTTTTCGGCTGCCAGATTAAAATCAAGGCTATACTGAGAAGGTGAGCCCGTTGTAGCAGAATATGTAAGCGCTACTGACGTTGCACCGCTGCAAACGTCAACAGGCGAGTTAGGAGTTATCGTAGGCAATGCCACGATATTAGCTACAACAACCCCTGGCATGTCGTCTTCACATATGCCTGATTTTGCGTGTATTTTGAAATTGTTTCCATTGGTAAAGGTTCCAAATGGAACGGTGAACGTAAGCGGACTTCCCGTTCCTGTTTGAATGATTCCAGTTGGATTGATACCATTTCGGTAAACCTCATAGGTGACTCCGGGTTCCGATCCATTCAAAGTAAGTACCAGGTCCGAGCCAGTACAAACTGTAGCGGGACTTGGTGTGCTTAAGGTAAAAAAGACAGGAGATGGGTTTGCTATTACTATCGGAGGAAACGTTCGCGAACAGTTCGTGTTATTGTCCCTAATGGTTAACTCATAGTTACCCCCTAACAATCCGCTGATGTCCTGGCTTGTTGATGTGTAACCAAGCGTTGGCTCACTCCATGAATAAGAAAGGGATCCAGATCCCCCTGAACCAGTAACATTGATTGCCCCATTGGAAATCAAACAATCCGTATTGTCTGATTTGCTATCAAGCGTCATTGCCAGGGAAATTGGATATTCAGGAATCAATACGTTGGGTAGCGACGCCGATGTATTGTTGTCCTGAACCAGTAAGGTATAGGCACGCCCAGCTCCCGGCCCACCAGGAAGACTGCTAATAACTACCGTGGATCCAACGGTGGTACTGATGGGTACGATGTTCGGGGGGCCGAACAGATAAACAGTGATTGGATTTACACCTGAAATGATAGTCACCTCAAGTGAACCATTCGGAAATCCTTCGCAAGCGCCCTTAATGTTCTGAACCGAAAATGTTGGCTGGGCATATGCACTGTAGGACAATATCAAAAAACCTACAGCAAAGAATATTTTCAGAATTTTAGTAGCCATGCATCATCAATTGACCGTTACCTTTAATGACTTGGAGCAATAATTATCACCCTCCTTTTTGCTCACTATCACAATTAGATACTCGCCAGCAGTTAAGTCTTCGAAGGTTGTTTTATCCGTATTGAGCTGGTTGTTGCGTTTGGGACCAAACAAGTTCATTTGAAACCTGCTCGCGCTTTGATTGTCCTTAAACTCAATTTGTATGGTTGACTTTCCCTCGTTCGCCTTTATCACTTTTGCTTCTGCTTTAATTTCTTTGCATTGGGCAATTGCTGAGACGCTCGAAAGTAATCCAATCATCATGACGAGCAAGATGAATGCTGAATGCTTGGGAGTGATCATGTCTGGTCTTGAAAAAACTAATCTGTCGTTTATAATCCTCAAAAAATCATTGTAACCCGTCGTTCACCGCTTTATAGGTCGTTACAATCGCTTTAGTCTAAAAAATCGTTCATCAAAAAATGTCGGTACATCATACGTGTACCATATCCGTTAGAAAGTCAAAATTTCGGTTTGAGAATCTCGCTCATCACGACTGCCTTCCGAACTTTGTCCATATCTCCGAAGTCGTTCAGGTACTCTTCGGCAAGATTGGAACCGCTCGTTTTCTCAAACTCTTTGAACTTTCCAAAACTCACAACGGTATCTCCCACTTTCATGGTCTCTTCCAACGAAGGCCGGGAGAAGGCCTCCTTCCTGGCACGCTCATAGGTCTCGATCACCTCACTATCCTTTCGGTTGTCGTAGTTGACATCCTCCAGGTCGCGTTCCTCTTCACCGATCTGATCATCGTAATCTACTACGGGTTCTTGTTTAGGAGGCGTCGTCTTTGCCTCCATAATTTCCCGCATCAGCTCCTCAAAGGTCATAGCCTTCGGCTGCTGTTTTTGGGGTTCGGGCCGGTTCACCGTATCGGCCAACGTTCTGGTAGCAGGCGTACGATCAGGAAATTCGCGTCTGCGGGGTGCCACAGTCTCGCGAGGATTATTCCTGGGGGTGCTTGCTGGTTTCTTCGGATCCTTCTTCAGCAACCGGCTTAAGCCGTAAATCGCTGCGAGGACCACATAGATCCAGAATTTTTCTACGTCCATTAAAAACAAAAATATAAAAAAAAACGAAACGAGAACGGTTACGGGACACGTTCCCAACGTAAGACCGATTCAACCAACGGTTTGATCTTTCGCACGTAATGGTTTTACCAAGTGGAAATTACATCCTACCCAATGCCATTCAGTCGATGGGATGCAACGAGTTGCACCGGGCTCAAACCATCGCCGTACTACATTAGGATCAGCTGGATGAAGGCATCTAATTTCATGTTCGTAGCTCTAAAATAAGTGGCTTTCCATTCCAGAAAGGCACTTTTTGACGGCGGAAAGAGATCCTATATTAAGGGTAATCGATACTGTGTTAACTGATTTTGAATTGCCCACCCTACTCCCTTATATTTGCCCACCTTTGAAAGGGCACCGCGTCCGTTTGACCACTACTCGAACACTCACAAGCCGCGGCGAAACCACTCTCTTTTAAGGGGCTTTTTTACCAAACAACCACTATAGCATGCAACTAGCGAAACTGGAGATAAAAGGCTTCAAGAGTTTTGCCGACAAGATCGTGATCAACTTCGATGAAGGCATTACAGGGATCGTGGGTCCCAACGGATGCGGCAAGTCGAATGTTGTAGACTCGATCAGATGGGTACTCGGCGAGCAGAAGACCAGCGCGCTTCGTTCGGAAAAGATGGAAAACGTCATCTTCAATGGAACGAGCCAGCGCAGCGCCCAGCAAATGGCAGAGGTTTCCCTCACCATCAATAACACGAAGAACATTCTCCCTACAGAATATTCACAGATCACCATTACCCGTCGTCTATACAGAACGGGTGAAAGTGAGTATCTTCTTAATGGTGTCGTGTGCCGATTGAAAGACATTACCAACCTGTTCCTGGATACCGGCGTTGCCTCAAACAGTTACGCCATTATCGAGTTGGGCATGGTGGATGATCTGCTCAACGATAAGGACAACAGCCGCCGTTCACTTTTCGAGGAAGCTGCTGGTATCTCCAAGTTCAAGAAGCGTAAGAAAGAGACGCTCAAGAAACTGGAAGATACTGACGCCGACCTCGAGCGTGTAGCCGACCTGTTGTTCGAGATTGAGAAGAACATGAAGAGCCTGGAAAAGCAGGCCAAGCAAACAGAGAATTACTACCGCATTAAGGAAGAATATAAGAATAAGAGCATCCAGCTTGCCAAGGTGATTGTTAACAAGCAGACAGGTAAACTGCAGGGCATCACCCAGAAGATCAACGAAGAGAACGATCGCAAGCTTGGACTGGCTACTGATATAGCGGAGCGTGAGGCTTCGATCGAACAATCGAAGACTGAACTTATTCAGAAGGAGAAAACTCTTTCTTCACGCCAAAAGGCCATCAACGAGTTTGTATCGAAGATCCGCCACTACGAAAGCGAAAAGCAGATCAAGAACGAGCGTTTGAAGTACCTCAACGACCGGGCTACAGGCTTACGTGATCAGCTGGATCAGGACCGCAAGAGCAACGACCGCGCGCGTTTCAGCATTCAAAGTCTCGAAAACGAAAGAGTTGCCGCTGAGGAGATCCTGGAAGAAATCACGCATAAGCTTGATACTCTGAAGGGCGACTACGATAAGCAGCGCGCCATTACCGGTGAGTTGCAAACACAGGCAGACTCCATCCGTCGCATTCAGCGCGAGAAGCAGGAGGAGAACTTTCAGATCAATAAGGACCTTGAGATCCGCCAGATCCAGGTGTCGTCACTAAAACAGGAGCTTGAGAAAGCGGCTTCTGACACCACGCAGCAGAATGCGAGCCTTGTTGAGTTTGAGAAGAAACTTCACATTCTTCAGGAAGAACTGAGCCAGAAGAACCGTACACAGGAGAACCTGAAGAAAGAAGAAGAGACTGTGAAGGCACGCATTGCCGACATGGAGAAGACAATCGAGATGATCCGCGAAGAGTTAAATCAGACCGGTCGCAAGCTCGATGCACGTCAGAATGAATATAACCTTACCAAGTCGCTCGTTGAAAACCTGGAAGGATTTCCCGAGGCAATCAAGTTTTTGAAGAAGAAGGTGGGCAAGAATGCTCCCCTCCTGTCCGACATCCTGACGACGGCAGAAGAATACAGGGTATCGATCGAGAACTACCTCGAGCCATACCTGAACTATTACATCGTCGATCACGAAGCGGAAGCTTACGAAGCTATCAACATACTTAGTGACGCAGCAAAGGGCAAGGCGCACTTCTTTATACTTGATTCATTCGAGCGTTTCGAATCGACGCCCATCCGGATATACGACAATGCGTTTCCCGCTACGGAGATCATCGAATATGATCAGAAGTATCGCAAGCTCATGGCGTACATTCTTGATAAGGTGTACATCTACGAAGGCGATGTAAAAAGCATTCCTTCAAGTGATGACAATACCTTCATCACGAAGAACGGCAAACTCACCCGCCGCAAGTTCAGCATCTCAGGTGGGTCGGTAGGCCTTTTTGAAGGCAAGAAGATCGGTCGCGCGCGCAACATGGAGAAGCTCGAGAAGGAGATTAAAGAGCATTCACAAAAGCTCAATGAAATCCGTTCGAGTCTTGTTGAAAAGCAAGCTGACCTTGAGAAGCTGCGCAACAACAAGTTGCGTCAGCAGATGGAAGAAGTTCAGGACGACATCCGCCAGGTTAACGAAGAGTTTGTCTCTATCCGTACGAAGCGTGAGCAGTTTGCACAGATGCTGAGCAACGCCGACCTGCGCCGTGAAGACATTCTGGAAAAGATTGACACGTTATTGTCGGAGATTGATGATCTCAAGCCAAGGTCGCAGCAGGCACAGCACGAACTCGATCATCACGACGTTCGCCTCACTACAATGACTGACGAACTCTCTGCAAACAGTGAGCTGTTGAGTCAGAAGTCGGCGGCGTTTAACGAGCAGAACATCTTTTTCCATCAGCAGGAGAACCGCGTGAAAAGCATCGACCAGGAGATCCGCTTCAAGCAGGAGTCGATGGAACAAAGTGGCAAGCGCATTGAAACGAACGTTGAGGAGCTGCGCAAGAACGAGGAAGAAGTAAAGCGCATCATCGAAGTGACCAACTCCAATGACGACGAACTGCTCGGCATGTACGAGGAGAAGGAGAACATGGAGAAGGGCCTCGGTGAAGCGGAAAAAGAATATTACGAATCACGCGGCGGCATCGACAAAGTCGAGAAGCAGTTACGTGAGATTCAGCATCAGCGCCAGAACATCGACACGTTGCTGATGGAACTGCAGGGGCAGCTCAATGAGAGTAAGATGCACCTCAATTCTGTGAAAGAAAGATTGTCGGTTGAATTTAATGTAGATCTCGACTCCATTCTGAGTGAAGCAACTGCTGAAGAAGCAGAGGCGATTGCAGAGCTCGACGAAGACAAGATGCGCACCGACGTCCAGAAGATGCGTGATCGTCTCGACAACATGGGTCCTATCAACCCGATGGCCATGGAGGCCTATACGGAGATCAAGCAACGCAACGATTTCATTAATACACAGAAGGAAGACTTGTTGAAGGCGAAGGATTCGCTCATGAATACGATCACGGAAATCGAGACGGTTGCCAGCTCAACGTTCATGGAGGCCTTCACAACGATTAAAACGCATTTCATCAGAGTATTCCAGTCATTGTTCACAGACGGAGATGAGTGCGATGTGCGCCTCACAGATCCGACCAAACCGCTGGATTCCGAGATTGAGATCATCGCCAAGCCTAAAGGAAAACGTCCGTTGACCATTAATCAGCTGTCAGGAGGAGAAAAGACTTTGACGGCTACTGCCCTCCTCTTCTCGATGTATCTTCTGAAGCCAGCTCCGTTTTGTATCTTCGATGAGGTAGACGCACCGTTGGATGACGCGAACATTGATAAGTTCAACAATATCATCCGTACCTTCAGCAAGGACTCACAGTTCGTAATCGTAACGCACAATAAGCGTACGATGTCGTCTACTGACGTGATCTATGGAGTAACGATGGTGGAGAAGGGTATATCGCGGGTGGTCCCTGTTGACATGAGGGAACTCGCTTAGCGTCTTAGCACTAAGTAAGGTACTGGCTCCCAGCGAGCCCGCACCAGAAACGACAAACCAGTATCACCAATTGCCAGTTAATAGTGAAAGCCATTCCGCGAGGGGTGGCTTTTGCTTGTTGCGCGCATCAGCGGGTTACAACGCTACACGGATAAAGTATATATCTTTGATGCCTGGCCAGGGTACCAAACACGTTATTACAATGAAGAACCTACACATTGCGGTCGTGCTGCTTTGCACTTCGTTATCCGCCGTCGCCCAGACTGACTTTAGAAAAGGATTTATCATTACACTTGAGAAGGATACTGTATCTGGTCAGATTGACTTTCATGATGGTGGCCGCGCCTTCAGCACGTGCCTGTTTCGAAAAGCTGACGGTGGCGAATCACGCAGCTATGCGCCCGCCGACATTGCCGGATATGGATTCATTGATGGCCGACGTTTTGAATCAAAAACCGTGACTATCAACTCCGCAGTTGAAACCGGATTTCTGGAAATATTAGTTGGAGGAAAGGTCACGTTGTATAAATACCGTGAAGCATTCTTCGCCGATAAAGATTTAACCGACATCAGGCAACTACGGGATGAGCGTCAGACGAGAATCGTCAACGGTGAAACCTTTGTCCGCAACTCCAACGAATACATTGGCACACTCACTTATTTCATGAGCGATTGCCCTGAGATAAATAAGAACGTTGAGCGGACAAAATTCCACCAACGCTCATTGGCAAAGATTGTAGAGGTGTACAACAAGTGTAAGAGCGGCACAACCTCCACTGTTTACAATTCGAAGAAGCCCTGGGCGAAGGCCATATTCGGGATCATTGGTGGAGTTGATTTCTCATCACCGACGATTGATGGTGAATGGATGTTGTTTGGCGATAAGGTAGAGGCCCTGAGATCTGCCAAATCACCTTTGATCGGCATTTCTCTGGATGCTTCATCACCGCGAATCAGTGAACGTTTCTTCTTTACGAGCTCATTCCTTTATGCCCACGTGACATACCATATGGGCAGCGTGACAAACCGGTCATACGACAACTTTATCACCCTGGAGTTTCATGAATTGAGAATTCCCTTTGGCTTTCGTTATTCGTTTGCTCCCAGATTAGTCACACCGTTCCTGAACGCAGGGCTTTCCACTACTATCCACCTGAAAACTTCATCGGCCTGGCGTCAGGAAGTAGTGAGCGGCGATGACGTCTATCTTACCAGTAGAGGAGAGTTTCCAACAAGCGACACACAGCTAGGGTTCTGGGGTGGTATAGGTATTTTAACACGCATAAATCAGAAGTTCGACACATCGTTTGAGGTTCGTTACGAACACACAAATGGTTTTGCAGCTTCATCGCTGGATACTTCACTTACATCCAGTGTCGCTAACATTCAATTGCTGGTTGGCCTTAGAATCAAATGAAACTCATGAAACCACTGCTTATCCGAACGTCATTCATGTTAGCCAGCGCGTTGATCTCATTCAGCTGTAACGACAACGCCTTCCCCGACGCGGCATATCCAAGAATGAATACTCTTCCTGTTACCAACGTGTCGTCAACCGGGGCAACGTTCCATGGTTCAACATTACAAAACGGAACTGAAGAGATTATCAACCGGGGATTTGTGTGGTCTACAAAACAGTCGGTCACATTGGAAGATGGTCAGCGGATTGATCTGGGGCCAGGTCCGGAAGAGTTTGATGCAGAGGTCTTATCCGGCCTTTCACCAAAAACCATATACTATGTAAAGGCATTTGCTATAACGAAGAACTATACAGTTTACGCTCCTTACGTACAATTCGCATCAAACTGACACGCAGCAAACTCAAGAGGCGGTTGCTTTTTTATGCCCGCTGATTTAGCGCAATATTTTATAGTGCACATCAATTACACGCAGGTACACCAGGAGATCGATAATTTCATCGGCCCTGGAGCCTGATTGCTGGTGAATGGCAATCCAATAATGTTTGCCACTTTGGTCGTCAGGCCTTGAAGACTTCAGTATTGATTTTAGCGCTCCAAAAGGGAGTATGGTATCGTCCAGAGTAAATCCATCTGCTGAAAGAATCAACGGAGACTCCAGGATCACGTCATTGACTGCGAGTTCCACATCTGTCTGAGGGATCAATACCTCTTCGTCTTCCTCCCACAGTTTTACCAGTGATGCCCGGTACTGATCGTCGGTCATTGCAATCAACTGCGCGTGAACATTAGCACTGCTAAACACGCAGGCGAGCAAAAGCCATAGGGTTTTCATCTTTTTCAGGAATTGACAATTTACTCAGGATATTTGATAGTTCTTGTAGCGTTAGCTGCCCGGCAGAACTCGACCAGTTCCTCACCTCTTTGGATCGGCCTCCTCATGCATAAAGCTGATAAAGGTAATTTGAATATTGATCTTTATGAAGAAGGCAGGACTTGCGCTGCACAATAAAGGGACGACGGTGTTGACCTGAAAAGATCCGCTGAAATCAATGGCGCCGCTCATATCGGACACACATCGCTGGGGACTAATATTTCTGCGGCCCGCATCGCCCTCCTTCAGCAGCAACATGATTCAAAATCTGAGGTCGAAATCAAAAGATGTATTAACGGACAGCGTGCTATCCGAAGGCACGCTCGTTACGATAAAGATTCCGTTGATGCATGACTAAGATGGCTATACACAATACCATGCATGACGAGGCATCACATGAAAACTTACTCTTCTCCTTTTCGCTTGAACCCTATCTTTCGCATCGGGCCGGCCTCGGGGTCCAGTAATTCCTTCATATAGTCAAAGATTACCTTAACATCCTCATCGTGTTGCAGCACTTGTTTCTCCATCTTCTCAAGCTTGAGCAGAATGTCTTTGTGCGTTAACATCATTTCGCGCATCCGGGTGAATATCCGTATAATGCGAATGTTCATTTCAACGGCCCTCTTGCTGCTGAGTACACATGACAACATGGTCACGCCCTGTTCTGTAAAACAGAATGGAGCATGTCGCAGGCCGATCAGGTCATTTTGAGAAGTGATATTGTCCTTGCTCCATTTTTTCAGCTCTTTTGCGGTCATCTCAAACATGAAATCCGAAGGAAATCTTTCCGCATTTCTTCTTACGGCCTGTTTGAGGACGCGTGTCTCGACGCCGTATAGTGTCGACAGGTCGCGGTCGATCATCACTTTGTGCCCGCGAACTACATATATCTTGCTCACTATTATCTCGTCCGGAAGTGATTTGTCCTTTGCCATGTCATCAGAAATTTGAAAAGTTTCATTCAATTGGAGATCACAAATTGTGATGTCCAAAAGTTGCAAACGATCTGCTTTGCGACCCGCGCGCAACTCGTCCGCAATGTGTGACAAAATTGTTTTTCGCACCAGAGTTATGACAAAACTACGTTAGGTAATGTGACAGGTTATGACAATCGGACATCACAGTTTGTGATCTCCAATTTAACGTGCGGCACCAATGGAAGACATTCCTGTAGTGAGCAAAAGAGCTCTCAAGAGGCAGGCTTAACAGCCAGGACCGTAATCATGTTCGAAACGAAGTCGTTAAGCTCAATTTCAAAGCCTTCGCCCGTGAGTATCGAAATGAAAGTATTCCTGTCCAGCCGGACTTTGCTGTAAGAACTCACCGATTGATGCCAGCCAGCCTCTGTCCGTTCCAGTAAAAGATCGGTTACCGTCACTGAGTCAGAATTATAGTCGAGAATACAGGTTAGTATTCTGTTTTCATCGCTTTTCACCGGGATGAAACGCCTGTCGCCTAGCAAGGGCGTTGCATAGTCGCGAAACGAAAAGATGGCCTTACCGCCTGGCCTCAGTGCAGCAAAGACACTGGCACTCAGCTTTCTGATGTCCGTCAGGTTGTCCAGGTGCGTGACGGTGTCGCCGCAACAGGTGATGAGAGCAGCGTTGTGGATTTGTTGCGCCACGTTACGAATGTCGTCGTTGATAGCCGTTATTTCAACTGAGTGACTATGCGCGTTGGCAACCAGTTCCTGCAATAACTGATGGTTGAAGTCAATAGCGATCACCTTATAACCGAGCTCAGCAAGCGCGAGCGACTGAATACCGTGACCAGCAGCAAGATCAGCGGCCAGGTCGCCATGATTCGCAATGATGCCCTGTTGAGACAGGAACCGACTAAATGAATCGACTTTCGACCTCAGATCTCCTATCATCCATGAGTAGAAGTTCCCGAGATGATGTTCATAATGTTCCTTTACCCCCATAACCATTGAAGCCATCATTGAATGTATTGCAACGGAATAGTATTAGACCTGGTTCAAAAGCAAATTAAGAATCTGCCAATTGGTCCAAATGTAGAAGGCATGCGAACATTCAATAGAGACAAAATATTCCCGATGTCAGAAAACAAGATTGCCAGAATATTCCAAAATCGCGTGCATTCAATGCTTTCAATATTCAGGACTTTGATATATCATAATTCTATGTATATTTGATCTATGTATTCAAAAGAACTATTGAAAGGCACGCTATCGGCCATCATTTTGAAGCTTCTTGCGGAGAACGAGAAGATGTACGGCTACGAAATCTCGCAACATGTAAAAGCGCTTACAGAAGGAAAGATCCACCTTAAGGATGGTTCACTTTATCCCGCGTTACAAAAGCTGACGGCCGATGGCTTATTGTCCTACAAAGAAGAGTACGTGGGCAAGCGCGTACGAAAGTATTATATGCTTACGAAGAAAGGCAAAGTAGAAACCGTCGAACACATCGCAGAAGTAAAAGACTTCATTTCCACCATTAACAAGATCATGTTTCCACAACTGAAGACTACATGAAGCTTTCGAACAATCAGATAGAAATCATCCGGGCGCAGATCGCCCGGAGTATCCAAATACAATCTCTTCAGGACGACGTCCTGGATCATGTTTGCTGTGCTCTTGAAGAGCATGACGAACTTGAAGGTGAGTTTGAAGTAGCTGTTCAGAGCGTTGTTAAAGAACTCGCACCTGATGGTCTGCCTCAAATGCAGCGAGATACCCTATTGCTATTAAACATTAAACATATCGTTATGAAAAAATTCTTGTATTCACTGGGACTCGTCACAGCGATGTCGTCCAGTATGGGACTTTGTTTTAAAATCCTCCACCTGAAGGGAGCGGACTTTCTACTAACATGGGGACTACTTGCCTTTACCTTGCTGTACTTACCGGCCCAGGTTATCCTGTGGTATCGGACTAATGAAAACGTAGCGCTCGCAGAAAAACTTAAAATTGTGTTCGCATTGCTCAGTGGATTGATCACAGGTGGGGCTATTATTCTTCGTTTTGCCCGCTTTGACAGTTCTGCTGTTGATATGACATTTGTAGCTGGTGCGGCCATCTTCAGCTTCGGATTTTTACCGATTCAATTCTTCAATCTATACAAGAAAGAAGCCGCCTGACAAATAGCAATGAAATTGACCGAAGAGCAGATAGCAATCATTCGCTCCCATATCCGGAGCAGCGGCATTAAGCTGAAGCCGCTCCAGGATGACATCCTCGACCACCTTTGTTGTGTACTGGAGGAAAACCAGCAGGGAATCACGGATTTTGAAACGCGTCTGCAGGCGGCGATTCAGGACCTGGCACCGGGTGGTCTACCCGATATTGAACGTCAGACTTTGTACCTGCTGAACTCAAAGAAATTTATATATATGAAAAAACTTATGTATTTGATTGGACTCGGTTCGTCAATTACTCTAGCCATGGGGTTATGCTTCAAGCTGCTGAACTGGCAGGGGTGTTCGGAACTTTTCATTTATGGGTTCCTCTCCTTCACCCTGTTGTTTCTTCCTATGACAATAGTTGATCGATTTAGATTGAGAATTCACACCTCATTATCGCTGAAGCTCCGGTATTTGTTAGGCGCGACCAGTGCTATAGTCGCGGGACTTGCCTTCCTCTTCAAAATCATGCATTTGTCAGGAGCTGACCAGTTGCTTCTTATAGCGACAGTGATTTTCAGCTTTGGGTTCCTCCCCTTTCTGTACTTCACCAACTATCGCAAAGCAGTACAACAGCATTTTCAAAAGCATTAACCGAAGCAGTAGCAGGACCGATCGGTTGAAGACGGCTGCAACAATTGATGAATAAAGCCGGCGTTTAAAGCAATGAACGCAGATCGTCCAGGGGCAGTACATCGCGTGCTGCCCCTTGCATTTTAATAGTACCCTGCTCAAGGACTAGTACCCGGCTGGCAAGACGAATCACTTCGGTAACATCGTGCGTGATGAGTAAGGTTGTCATCCGATGTTTTTCGTGAAAGGTTTTGACATATTGTTGCATGCGGACCCGCAGCGCGGCGTCCAGTGAAGACGTCGGTTCATCCAACAGCAACACTTTCGGCCTACGTGCCAGAGCACGGGCAAGTGCTACGCGTTGCTTTTGTCCACCCGACAGCAACGAAGGCCTTACGTGCTCCATCTGTATTAACTCCATCACATCAAGAAGCTCTTGGACGACATCTGCTGGCTGATCCTTCTTCAACCCGTAGGCAATATTTTCACGAACAGTCATGTTAGGAAACAAAGCATAGTCCTGGAATACGATGCCGACATCGCGACGCTGAGGCACAAGATTTAAGTCACCTGAACTATCGAACCATGCTTCATTGTTCACGGTAATCGTGCCCGAATCAGGTTGAAGCAGCCCGGCAATCATTCGCAAGACGCTCGTTTTACCAGCTCCAGACGGACCGAATAATGCGAGCAACTCTCCGTCGCGGACATCGAATTGCAACTCCATCGCTATACGCCCGGATCCCGCATGAAGTTTCTTTCGAATATCGACAGTCATCATGGACGGAACAGGTTATTTGTAAACCGTTGATTTATCGAATAGACCGTGACCAGAATCACAAAGGAGAAAGCAAGTAATATTCCCGCATAGATGTTTGCTGTGTGGTAATGCATGGCCTGTACCTCGTCGTATAAGGCAATGGAAACCACATGCGTTTCCTCCGGGATACTTCCTCCGATCATCAACACAACACCGAACTCTCCGATAGTATGCGCAAATGCGAGGATGGTACCAGTGATCAGCGCTGCGCGCATGTTTGGCAATAGAACATGAATTAATGTCTCAAACCGCCCTTTGCCCAATGTGTACGATGCTTCAATCAGTGCACGCGGAATCATACGAAAGCCGGATTGGAAGGGCTGTACCATAAACGGCAGACTATAGATGACAGAAGAAATCACAAGCCCGGTGAATGTAAAAACGAGCCTGATATCAAAATATTCATCAAGAAAACCACCGAAGGAACGCTCCGGACTAAAGGCCAGCAACAGATAAAATCCAAGTACAGACGGTGGTAAAATCAAGGGAAGACTTACCATCGCTTCGACAACTGGTTTCAGCCGAAATGAAGAAAAGGCCAACAGGTACGCAACAGGCAGACTGATTACGAAGAGAATAAGCGTTGAGATCGACGCCAGTTTAAGCGTAAGAATAAAGGGACCAATCATGTATGCTTGCGAACTATTTTGGTTCGCTGAATCCAAAATAACTCAAAATCGCTTGCCCGCGCGTACTCAATACAAAATCCTGAAAAGTTCGGGCGTCAGCGTTGTTCGCGGCCTGTTTTAAGATGACCACTGCCTGTTCTAAAGGCTGGTGGAAGGTCTCAGGAATCAGATAATATTTTCCCTGCGATTTCATTGGAGGTGACAGTGCCAGCGACAAAGCCAAGATGCCTGCGTCGGCCGCACCCGTTGTAACGAACTGAGCTGCCTGCGATATATTTTCACCAAACACAAGTCTGGATTTTACCTGTTCATAGATATTCGCCTGCTTCATGGCCTCGACCGCACGACGGCCATAGGGCGCATGTTCCGGATTGGCGATTGCAATCTTAGTGATTCGCTTGTCCAACAGTGAATTAATACCGTCAGCGTTCGGATCTATTCGCCTGCTCCAGATTACGATTCGTCCGCGTCCATATTTTCTCACAGCCTGTCCGGTCTTGCCGAGTCCAACCAATTTATCAGGATAAGCAACATCTGCCGAGAAGAAGATATCAAACGGGGCTCCATTGGAAATCTGTTCGAAGAACTTTCCGGAAGACCCGTAGGTCACGACAATATTTACATCCTTGTGTGTAGAAGAGTAGTTTGAGATTACTGAGTCAAGTGCGTACTTCATGTCCGAAGCGGCAGCCACCAGGATCTTGCGCGGTTGCGCCTCAAGGCGTTTCGCGGCGCCAGGTGCTGCTACTAACAGCAGCATCATCAAAAAGAAATTGACAGACTTTATCCTGTCGCGTTGCCTACCCATGACGTTAGTCTTTCGCATATTGGATCTTAATGCTCTTAATCTCCCGGATCCACCGTGCATGTTTTTTGTCCGTTGGATTTATCAGACGGAAAGGTCCTTCTCCTTTGGGAAGTGGTTTACCATCCACGGTCGTAGCTAAAAGTACCACGTTGCTGGTAAATTCAGGGTCCAGTTCAGGCAGGGCATAAAGAACCTGATAGTTGTCTGCGGCTGTTACCAGGACGTACTTTGCAAGGTTCTCGCCTCGCAGCTGGCCACCCAGCGTTGCACCAGCCTCCTTCAGAATCTCTACCAATGCTACACCGCCATACTCGTGCTCCGTATTGTCGCGATCTTTTGCTTTGAGTTTTGCCTGAGGCAACTTTGCAAGGTCTTCTATCGACAACGATAACGGTTTTAGCACTTCACCAGATACGCTCAGAGCCTGCGGTTGAGGCGGCTGAGCGCGTACAATGCAACAGAGGAGCAACAGAGCGACCACTACAAAGCACTTCTTCACAAGCATAGTCTTAAAATCATTTGATTAAACCGTAACCAAAATCACCTGACGCAACGATATGTATGTCTGGTAATAACGCCTAAATATACAAACAACACGAGTTTGCAACGATGATAGAATGCTATTTCGCCCGAACTGCGGTTTGTGGCGGACCGAAGTCAGGATTAGTCAGGAAAGTGGAGTCCGTCAGCATGTTCAGAAAGGCAACGATGTCGTTTTTTTGCCCGTCGGTAAGAAGATAACCCCTCCTGCCATCGGCGGCTGCGGAATCAGCGATAAATGAGCTCAACGTTTCGCTGGGCTGCACATGATCACTGTAATGATCCAATACCTGCCTCAAAGTCTCGAATCTTCCGTCGTGCATATAGGGCGCGGTGACGGCTATGTTTCGTAGCGTTGGAACCCTGAATCTCCCGCGATCTCCCTTGTCCTGTGTGAAGACTTCACGACCATGATCCCGGGGATCCTGATCAAGCCCGTTGTTGTGGAAGAGTTCCACCATCAATTTTGGTGAACCATGACAATGCGCGCAATTTACCTGAGCAGCAGACGAAGCTTTGTGCCCCATAAAAAGGTCGAGTCCTCGTTGTTCCGTTGGCGTCGGCGTATAGACGCCCGTTAGATATCGGTCGTATGGCGCATCGGCGGATATCAGCGTACGCTCAAACTGTGCCAAAGCTTTGATGAGCCGATCGCCGGTAATTTTTCGGTCGCCAAATGCATCCTCGAAAAGTTGCTGGTAATACTTACTTGCCCGCAGTTTCAGTGCTGACAGGTCTGCCGGCTGATTCATTTCGTGTACATCAAACATCGGAATTGAAGCCTGGTCTTCGAGAGAATGAGAGCGGCCGTCCCAAAAGAGATTCTTCACCCACAGGAGGTTTGCCAGCGACATGGAGTTACGCGGGGTGACAACATTATCAACTCCGATACTAAATCGGAAACCGTCGGAGAAAGCCTTTTGCTGCTGGTGACAAGATGAGCAGGAGACCTTCCCATTAGACGACAACACTGGATCATAAAACAACGCGCGCCCGAGCTTTACTCCCTCCCTTGTAATTGGATTGTCTGGTGGGATTACAAACCGATTGCCAAAATACGCGGGATAACTTAGCGGATAGGGGTCGGAAGTACGAGAACTCCCGGCTGGAAACGAAACGGAAAGTGCGATTGTCAAAACTCCCACAGCGACCAGTCGCCGTGAATTTATCCACCACGTTGTTGTGCCTGCTCTGGTCATGAATGATCGATTCACAAGCTATCCTCTTCCATTTGAGACTACTCCGATCACGGCGTCCCGATGGTTTCGTCTGCACTCGATCCGGACTTTCCGGTCTGCAAATTTACAGGTTTGTGAGGTGTATTGTTACGAAGAAATTGCGGCCAGGTTCTGGAAATCCTTCAACGAGACTATAATTCACATCAAAAAGGTTATTAACGCCGCCTTCAATGGAAACACCTTTGACAATATTGATGCCAGCCATCGTATTTACAAGGGTGTATCCTGGCACGGACGTTCCATAGCTGGTGCTATACCGTTTACTGTTACGCTCGGCACTCGCCATAACGCGGAAGCGCTTCAGAAACGCATAGTCTGCCGACCCAAATATCTTGTGGTCTGGTACGTTGGTGAATAATATGCCTGGATTTGTTTCATTCTTCCTGCGTATATACGAATAGTTGACGTTCAGCTGCAACCCGCGGACCGGGACGTATCCTGCCTGCATGTCAGTGCCGTAAAAAAGTGCGTCGCCAGCGTTTTGCAACTGGAACCGGCCAGGTTGAACATTGTCTACCTGCTGAATAATGTCCGAGATGTCGCTTCGAAATGCACTCGCCTGAATGGTAAGGTTCGAGAACAGTTTGCCAGTATAAGTTATATCATAATTGACGGCCACTTCTGCTGTAAGATCAGGGTTCGGGATAGCTTGTCCCATTCGATACGAATAACGGTCTTTTATAGTCGCAAAACGTGTCTTTCGGGCTATTGTTCCCTGCAGATTATGTTTCGCATTGATATCCCATAACACACCCAACTGAGCATTCACTGCGTTGTTATTGTTTGATGGGAAATCTGAAATCTCATGTGTTGTCGCGTTATAGTCCTGAGCCTTAGAACTGATGCGGGCGTTGTAACTTATTCCCGGAACTACCGCTATCGCGGGGACTATACGCCAGGTGTCTTCGATGCCGATAGAAACCGTGTTGTCGGCAAATGTTCGTTGAGGCTCGTTGAGGTTATTCTCCCGATGGACATCATACTTTGCCTGTGCGCCGACCTTCAGCACATTGTTGGAGATGGATAACGTTTCAAACTCGACATTGCCGCCGAGGCTATAATCGTCGTAGTAGCTTTGAAACGCGTACGGCCTTGTTATCGTGGTGTAGGTATCGTCATCATAGCTAAACAGCTCGTTAACAAAGGTATCGTAATACAAACGGGCCTTTACTTTACTGCTTTCGCCTACAGCTGTATTGGAAACGAGGTACAGGCTCTGCTTGTCCCATTTAGGCCACTTCCAGAACCTGGTACGAATCGCGGGATCGGTCCCAACGTATGGCGGTGTCCCCTTTTCGCCATGCTGAAATGAGTATCCAATTACATATTCGTCGGTAGCATTTGGCGTATAGCCAATCTTTGCGCTAACCTTCATGTCTTCACGATACGAATTTTCGCGGTCACCACCATCTTCATACTGATGAGGTGTATAGTCGCCTGACATTGGATACGAATCCTGTTTTAAAATGGATGCGCCGGCCTGCACGTAAAAGTTTCCAAGATTTGAGCCGATGTTTAGGTTTGCTCTTAATCCATCTCCGCTAAATACACCTGCACGTGCGCCATACTCAAGCTTTTTCAACGGCTTACGGGACACCAGATTTATGGCACCTCCCATGGTATTTGCTCCATATAAGATCGAAGCAAATCCTTTTGAAACGTTGATTTGTGAGAGGTCGAATGTTGTGAAACGGGCAAGGTCAACATATCCGTCATATGGTACATAAACAGGAACGCCGTCGATGAATACCGGTACCTGTCGAAGGTCGAAGCCGCGAACGTAGACTACAGACTCATTACGGGGGCCAACGTTGGCAAGTGCAATACCCGGCATCAGATTTAGCGCATTGGACACATCAAGCCGGTTGTAGTTGGCTATGACTCTGGAGGGAAGGCTATTTAAAGTATCGAGGTCCTGAAATCCAGTGATCGTTACTTCCCCAAGTTCAAAGACACGTTCGCTTCGGAGCGTATCGGGCCGTTGTGCCCATACATTATCTAAAGTTGCCAGAATCAAAATACAAACTGTAAAGAATCTCATGTACTCAGTTATCTAAGTTTTAGTTACTAATCGATGTGCA
The DNA here is from genome assembly GCF_037203685.1 of Chryseolinea sp. T2. NCBI lineage: Bacteria > Pseudomonadati > Bacteroidota > Cytophagia > Cytophagales > Fulvivirgaceae > Chryseolinea > Chryseolinea sp. T2. The sequence continues at coordinate 386,093 of NZ_JBBCAU010000009.1, read as the reverse complement.
TTGATGACTATATCGACCGATATATCCAAACAAACATATCGCAATATACGGAAGTTGCCAAAACGCGATTACCAGATCACACCAAACCCTTGCCAGAGACTATGAACAGCAACCGGGCAATGACGAATGGAGCTTTCGGAGATGGGGTATCTTCTTCAATGTATCATAAGCCAGGGCGACGTGACCTATTGACAAATTACCGCTGCCAGGCGGTCCTGACCTGGCAGCCCACCTCAAGAACATGTAATCCTTATCCATAATAGTGTAAATCCCTCCTCCCCTTCCTGCAGTATACTTGTATAGAATTTGAAAGCTATGGAAACCGTATTGAAACCGTTGCCGGCGAAGGGTCGCAAACAAGTTCATGAGCAGCACACATTTCCTGTGCTGAAAATGTCGTGCGCGGCCTGTGCAGTGAGTGTGGAATCGATGCTTAAGTCGACTCCGGGAGTGAGCGACGTCCGTGTCAATTTCGCAGACCAGAGCGCATGGGTTGATTTCGATCCATTGACAGTCTCTGCCCCGGGATTGCAGCAGGCGGTACAGTCAATTGGATACGATCTGGTAATTGAAGAAGACGGGGCGGCAGAGAAGGCCGATGCAGCGCGGCACGAACAATATCTGCGTCTAAAGCGTCAAACGGTCTGGTCAATTGCTCTGGCAGCACCGGTCATGTTCATCTCAATGTTTGCAATGGACATGCCCTATGCCAACTACATATCGCTCGCGCTTACCGCGCCCGTTGTAATGTATTTCGGACGCAACTTTTTCAGAAACGCGTGGATGCAGCTGAGTCATGGAACGAGTTCGATGGATACGCTTGTTGCGCTTTCTACAGGGATTTCATTTGCATTTAGCGTATTCAATACGTTCTGGCCAGAAGTCTGGCACAGCAAGGGAATTCATGCGCATGTCTATTATGAGTCTGCGGTGGTAATCATAGCCTTCGTTTCCTTAGGAAAACTCCTAGAGGAACGGGCGCGAAAGAAAACCTCCGCTGCACTGCGCAATCTTATGGGGATGCAACCGAAGACTGTTATGGTTATTTCTGATAATGGTGAACAGGAAGTGCCTATTGGGTCAATCACGACGGGAATGCTTGTACAGGTTCGGCCAGGTGAACGCTTTCCGGTCGATGGGATAGTCAAAGACGGTTCATCATTTGCAGATGAAAGCATGATCACCGGTGAAGCAATGCCGGCGGGAAAGGAGGCCGGCGACAATGTCTATGCGGGATCCATCAATCAACAGGGCAGTCTTCGGATCACCGTAATCCGTGCAGGCAAGGACACGATACTGGCACATATCATCCAGGTTGTACAGGAGGCGCAGGGAAGTAAAGCGCCTGTTCAACGCCTTGTAGACAAGATATCACGGATCTTCGTTCCTACGGTAATTGTGCTTTCGGTCCTCACATTTGTCGCCTGGTATGTTTGGGGCGGAGAGCAGGGAATTAGTTATGGATTGCTCAGTGCAGTGGCCGTGCTTGTCATCGCCTGCCCTTGTGCCTTAGGACTGGCCACTCCAACGGCGTTAATGGTTGGCATTGGAAAGGGCGCCAGTCAGAACATACTCGTCAAAGATGCCGAGAGCCTCGACCTTGCCCATAAAGTAGATACAATCATACTCGACAAGACAGGGACTATTACGGCCGGTAAGCCAACCGTTACGGATGTAACATGGTTGAGTACAAGCGATCCGTCGAAAATTGAATCGGTCCTTTATGCTATTGAGTCACGCTCAGAGCATCCTTTGGCAACCGCGATAGCTTCCAGATTTAAAGATGCGGCAGACACTGGCATAGTCGTTACGCAGTTTGAGAGCATCACTGGCAAGGGCATTGTGGCTGTTGCTGATGGGATACGCTACGCTGCAGGTAATCTACGGCTTATGCAAGCTGGAGGAATAAGCGTGCCTGCAGATGTCGATAATATTGTAATGGAGCTAAGAAAGCTGGCGCGAACAGTCGTGTTTGTAAGCTCTTCTCAATCGCTGCTGGCAATCATTGGAATTAGTGATGAGATTAAACCTACTTCGAAGCAAGCGATCAGTACGCTTCGTGATATGGGTAAAACTGTAGTTATGCTTACAGGGGACGAAGAGGATACGGCGAGATCCGTTGCTGCGCAGGTTGGCATTGCCGAGTTTCATGCCAGGATGTTGCCCGCAGATAAGTCGGCCTTCGTCGAAGGTCTTAAATCCCAGGGTAAAATGGTGGCCATGGTAGGCGACGGCATTAATGATTCTGAGGCGATGGTAAAAGCCGACGTCAGCATAGCAATGGGCAAAGGCTCGGATATTGCAATGGATGTCGCGAGAATGACATTGATTACGTCTGACCTGACGCTAATTCCTACTGCACTGAAGTTATCGACAAAAACAGTAAACGGCATCCGGCAGAATCTGTTCTGGGCATTTATCTACAACCTTATCGGAATACCAATTGCTGCGGGCTTGCTTTATCCGATCAACGGTTTCCTTCTGGATCCTATGTTGGCCGGAGCGGCGATGGCGCTGAGTTCGGTGAGTGTGGTGGGCAATAGTTTGAGACTGGGGATGAAATTGAATTAAGAATTAAGAATGGTCTGGTGGCTACGTTCAGCGCCTCTTATGATACATTGATAAACTATAAAACTGTTAAACATGAAAAAGTACAAGTCAACAATACAATGCTCGGCGTGTGTGGCCAAAGTTACTTCGGCATTAGATGAAGTGGCAGGCAAGGGTCAGTGGTCGGTGGATCTTACGAGTCCTTCGAGAACGCTTACCGTTGAACCGGATGTGGCTCCTGAAAAAGTCGCTCAGGCGCTGGCGAAGGTGGGCTACAAGGCTGAACCCATTTCCTAAACTGCCGTTTAATACCTAACTTTGTCCTGATGAAGCGCTTGCGTCCCATAGTCACTCTGATGCTTGCCGTACTGGTATTAATATCCGGCACGAGCTTCATCGTAGGCGTTCACCGCTGCGGCGGGCATGTCGCCAGTGTGGCATTGTTCTCGAAAGCTGAGCCATGCGGCATGGAAATGCAAATGCCTCCCTGCCATAAGCCAGTGAAGCCATGCTGCTCAGATGAAAGTGTTGTTCATGATGGCGATGATTTTAAACCAGCTTCAGTCAACATTCACGTTGCACCTTCGCCACTCATTGCTGAACTCGCCTCTCCTGTTGTGATTTCCATTCTCGTTCCTGAGTTGCCGGCGATTCAATTTCCTCACATCGACTCATCACCTCCGACGGCTGCGCCTGACATCAATCTGGTGATGGGCAAGTTTCAAATCTGATAGTAATTGTTGCTCACGCGTAAGCGTGTCGGCGGCGCATAAAAGTGCGTGTCGCCAATCTTTCTATTCACTGTTAATTACTTTTCATCTACCGATATGATTGAGCAACTCATATCATTATCACTACGCAATCGCTTCCTTGTACTACTGATCGCTGCTGGCATGTTTGGCTGGGGCGCACTGTCTGTACAGTCAAGCAAGATTGACGCTATTCCGGACCTGAGTGAGAACCAGGTGATCGTCTTCACGGAGTGGATGGGACGAAGTCCCGAAATCATTGAGGACCAGATTACCTACCCTCTCGTAACAAATTTACAGGGATTGCCCCGCGTCAAGTATGTACGCGGATCTTCCATGTTCGGAATGAGCTTTGTTTATGTCGTCTTCAACGATGATGTGGATGTGTATTGGGGACGCGACCGTGTCCTTGAGCGCCTCAACTACGCATCACGCTTGTTGCCCGAGGGCGTAACGCCAACGCTTGGGCCAGACGGAACGGGTGTCGGCCATATTCTATGGTACACGCTGGATGCTCCTGGTATGGACCTCGGTGAGCAGCGTGCAATTCAGGACTGGTATGTAAAATTCGCCCTACAAAACGTTCAGGGCGTGAGTGAGATCGCCTCCTTCGGTGGTTTTCAAAAGCAATATCAGGTAACGATCAACCCTTCGAAGCTGGACTTTTATGGCCTCGCCTTCCAGGATGTGATCCGGTCGCTTCGCGTCAACAACAACGAGGCGGGCGGCCGCAAATTTGAAATGAGTGACGTCGGTTATATCATCCGAACAACGGGTTATCTAAAGTCGATTGAAGAAATCGCCAATCTGGCGCTGCGCAGTTCCAACGGTAACCCTATATACATCCGTGATATCGCTACAGTCCAGATGTCTGGCGAGCCACGCCTGGGAATATTCGATCTCAATGGTCAGGGCGAAGTGGTGGGCGGTATCGTTGTTATGCGCTATGGTGAAAATGCCGACCAGGTGATCGATCGCATCAAAGAGAAGATGGTAGACGTGAGCAAGGGTTTTCCTGAAGGAGTAAAATTTAATATCATCTATGACCGCAGTGAATTGATCCGCGAATCAGTCTCTTCGATCAAGACAACACTGATCGAGGAAATGATCGTTGTCTCACTGGTCGTGATCGTGTTCCTCTTTCACTGGAGGAGCGCGATCAGCATCATCATTCAGATCCCTATTACCATTGCCGGAAGTTTCATTCTGTTAAATGCCTTTAACATAACATCAAACATCATGTCGCTTACGGGTATTGCATTAGCTATCGGCGTCATCGTCGACAACGGCATCATCATGGCCGAAAACGCTTACAAGCATCTCTCTGTTCGATACTCCGAGCTAAATCCGGGTGACGACAGCAATCACAAGGACGACAGAATCACTTCCGGCGACCACGACAAAACTTATCCGGCATGAAGAAATTATTTAAACGAAACTACACCCCTATTCCGGACGAGGAACGGGTAGAGATCATCCGAAAGTCGGCGATACAGGTCTCTCGTGGTGTCTTCTATTCGACGATCATCATCATCGTTTCATTTCTGCCAGTCTTTATGCTCACCGGACAGGAAGGAAAATTGTTTCATCCGCTGGCATACACTAAGACCTTCATCCTTCTTGTGGACGCATTCCTTGTTGTAACTCTCGCCCCTGTTATTATTTCATTCTTTATGCGGGGACGATTTGCTGCTTCGAACTCACCCGTCAATAACTGGCTGGAGCGCGCCTACGAACGGATTATTGCCGCTTGCATTCGCTGGCGTAAAACCACGCTGGCTGTAAACCTCCTTGCACTTGCTATCAGCGTACCATTACTGTTCAGTGTTGGCACGGAGTTCATGCCTCCACTCGATGAACAATCGATCCTCTTCATGCCAGTAACGCTCCCTGATATTTCCAACGATGAGGTTAAGCGCATTCTTCAAGTGCAGAACAAAGTCATCAAGTCGGTACCGGAAGTGGATAAGGTACTGGGCAAGGCAGGAAGAGCGAGCACGGCGACAGACAACGCGCCCGTCAGTATGATCGAAACCATCATCCTTCTGAAGCCACGATCTGAATGGCGTGAAGGGATTACGAAACGTGACATCATTGCCGAGCTCGACAACAAATTACAAATACCCGGTGTTGTCAACGGGTGGACTCAACCGATCATTAATCGCATCAATATGCTGGCAACAGGCATTCGTACAGATGTTGGTGTAAAAGTGTATGGCCAGAACCTTGACACGCTCTATACGCTTTCCAAGCGTGTGGAAGAGCAACTTCGATCTGTTAAGGGAGTACAAGATCTTTACGTGGATCCGATTACCGGCGGAAAGTATCTCACCATAGATTACCGGCGTGAGGCGTTGTCTCGGTATGGCATATCCGTAGACGAACTTAACCTGGTTGTTGAATCGGCAATCGGCGGAGCCTCCATAGGACAGACGATCGAGGGACGCAGGAGATTCTCCATTGGTATTCGCCTTGGCCAGGACTTCAGAAACAGTCTCGACCAACTCAGGCGTATACCGGTGAGAACTCCTTCGCTTGGCACCGTCCCATTGTCATCCGTTGCCGATATTCGTTTCGAAGATGGCCCGCCGATGATTACGTCGGAGAACGCTATGTTAAGGGGAGCGGTATTGTTTAATGTAAGAGACCGTGACCTCGGAAGCACGGTTGAAGAAGCAATGCGGGTGCTGCGCAACGGTATGATTATGCCTTCGGGCTACTATGTCGAATGGAGCGGCCAGTACGAAAACCTCATCCGAAGCAAGCAAACACTCCAAATGATTCTGCCCGTCGTTTTGGTCGTGATCTTCATTTCACTTTATCTCGCTTTTAACTCCATTCGCGAAGCTTTCTTCAGCCTGATCACGGTACCGTTTGCCCTGATCGGCGGCGCGTATATCATTTATTTCTCAAATGTGCATCTGTCAGTTGCCGTAGCTGTTGGTTTCATCGCGCTGTTTGGCATTGCAGTGGAGACGGGAATTGTTATGGTCATATACCTCAATGATGCGATGCGCCAGCTGATAAGTCAAAAAGGAAATTCGGCCGATACAATTACGACAGAGGATCTTCGACAGTTCGTCATCGCGGGTGCAGCCAGACGCCTGAGGCCAAAACTGATGACCGTATGCGTTGCTCTCTTTGGATTGATTCCTGTGTTATGGTCATCGGGTGTTGGAAGTGACGTAATGAAACCGATCGTTCTTCCAATGATTGGCGGCGTCCTTACCTCGTCGACGCATATCCTCCTCGTTACACCTTTGATCTTTTTGATGACCAAGGAATATGAACTCAGAAAGTTTAAGAAACTGGAAGTTTATGAAACAAAGCATTAGGCTCAACTTACACAAAACACGTCGCCAACAAAATGCGACATGGACTCATATTCCCGGGCTGCCTGCACACATCCGGCCTGTGGCGTTTACGGGCCTGTTTCATATATGTATATCGCTCCTGCTTCCTGCTTTTGTCATATTCACCCCGAGGCAGTCATCGGCACAGGTCGTGACGCTTGATGAGATGTTTGAGGCAATTGCAAGCAACAATCCTCAGCTTAAGCAGTATGAAAGCAGGGCAAGCGCTATGGACATCTATGCTGCAGGCGCAAAATCGTGGATGGCGCCTATGGTTGGCGTTGGAACTTTTATGACGCCCTATCCCGGACAGGAAGTTATGGAAATGGATAAGGGAGCGGTGATGTTTTCTCTTGAGCAGGAAATCCCAAATCCCGGAAGGCAGAAGGCAGCATCGGCATATATGCTTTCACAGTCTGCCATTGAACGAACAGCCGGTCAGCGCCAGCTCAACACTCTTCGGGCAGAGGCACGCATGGTGTATTACCGATGGCTTGTTGCGGAGAAAAAACGCAGCGTGCTTGATGCAAGCCTCCGAACACTGGACCTGACGAAAAAGCTTGCTGAAGTACGCTATCCTTACAACAAGGGCAGCCTCTCAGATATTTACAAGCTTGAGGCGAAGATCTCTTCTGTTCAAAACAACCTTACTGCCAACGAAGGAAATATCGACCAGGCACGTGCTCAGTTATTGGCGCTGATGAATTTACCTATTAATACCTCGCTCATGATTGATACCACCCTTGACATACACGCTCATGCATCAGGAATCGACACGGCTGGATTCTCAGCAAGAAGAAGCGACCTTCGTGAACTCGACGCCCGCATAGCGTCAATGGAGTTAAACCGCGTGGCTCAACAGGCACAGGCAAAGCCGGACTTTAAGATACGCTTTGATCATATGCAGCCGTTGGGCGATAACGTACCGAGGCAATTCACAGCGATGGCAATGATTTCCATACCCATCGCACCCTGGTCATCGCGGATGTACAAAGCGCAGTCAAAAGGAATACGGTATGAGATACAATCCATGAGAGACGAACGCGCGGCTGTTTTAACGGAGACCTGGGGGAAGCTTGCCGGGATGTCGAAGCAACTCCAGTCGATGGAGCATCACCTCATGGGTTACAAACAATCCATTATGCCGGCCCTGGAAAAAAACTTTCAGGCGGCTATGCAAGCTTACGAAGAAAACCGTGGCACGCTCTTGACGGTGCTCGATGGATGGGAAGCTATGAACATGATGCAACTCGAGTATTTTGAAACAATGGATGAGTATTACCAAATGGTTACTGAATATGAGAAGGAGCTCGAGCTATAACGACATGAATTCATTAGCAGGCAAACTTATTTCATACGCCAGGATAGGAACTTTTGTCCTTATCGTCGGTTTGCTGTTCGCAGCGTGCAGGAAGGAAGCTGCGTCGAATGATGTATATACCTGTCCGATGCATCCAACAATCGTCAGCAACAAGCCGGGCGCATGTCCTGTCTGCAACATGGAACTCGTAAAGAAAGTACCCGGAGCAGAGGTTGTAATGGATGAAGAACTGTCTGCTGCAGCCGCATCGCCGGACGAAATGGTGCTTTCATCAGTGAAGACCGTGAAGGGAGAGTTCACAGCTCATCCTGTGTCCTATTCCCGTACAGGTGTTGTCACTTATGATGCGCGTAATCGTTCGATCGTTTCCGCGCGTGTATCCGGAAGGTTAGAGAAAGTGTATGTGCGCTATATTTATCAGCGGGTGCGCAAAGGCGACCGGGTTGCTGACATTTACAGTCCGGATCTCGTGGCTGCACAGCGTGAACTGCTGCAGGTGCACCGATCGGACCCTGATAATGAGCGTTTACTCGATGCCTCGAAGCAAAGGCTGCGCAACATGGGAATGACAGCCAAACAAATTGATGAAGTCATTGCCCGCAATGACCCCCAGTATAAAGTTACCCTCTACAGTCCGGCAGACGGAGTTGTGGTGCAACGGGGTAGCCAGGCGCCGTCAGCACCATCCGGCCCCGCTGATCAAAGTACAGGTATGAATTATGAAGATGCCATGAATGCATCACAGCCGCCGACGCAGACACCATCATCGCCGACAAATACAATAGAATTGCCCCGTGAGGGCACTTACGTAAGTGCAGGGCAATCCTTGTTTGAAGTGATAAGTTTTAACTCTCTTGCGATCGAAATAAACCTTCCTCCCACCGCTTCCGGTAGTGTGAGAAGAGGTGACGAGCTTAACATCACTTCAAACAACACTAACCTTAATGTAACGGTAGATCTTGTTCAACCTTATGTTGAGGCTGGCGAGCTGCTTATAAAAGTACGGGCCTACGTTCGCGGCGGAGATCCTTTAACAATTGGTCAGCTGGTCACAGCTAAACTGGAAATACCGGCTGCAGAGGGACTGTGGTTGCCAGCATCTGCGGTATATGACCTTGGCATCCGGAAGGTTGTATTCAAAAAGCAGGGTCGTCATTTTATACCAGTGGAAGTGGAAACCGGGGCTTCTACCGGCCAGGAGATCATGATCATCAGTGGTGTGGCTTCCGCCGAAGAGATAGCGGCGCAGGCACAATTTCTTATCGACAATGAAGGGTTTATTAAAACACGTTAATCATGGCATTTATAAAGACCGAAACGCTGTTGTACATTTCACTTTTCAGCATGCTGGCGGTTGCTGGCACGGGCTGCAAGCCGCAAAGCAACCACGCAGATTACTTGCATGCAGATACAACCGCATTACAGGCATCCACCTCTGGTAAACTATCCGCCGCAAAATATTTATGCCCCATGCATCCGCAGGTCACGAGTGATCAACCAGAAAAATGCCCGATCTGTGGAATGGATCTGGTGAAGGCAGCAACCGGATCTCTAATGCTCACAACAACTCAGGAAAGGCTTGCCAACATCAATGTGCGTCGCCTGTCAGAGGGGCATATCAGCGCAGAGCCGCTCATCAATGGACGCATCGTTGCCAATGAGGATCGCCGGTCAACCATCAGCAGTCGTGTTGCCGGTAGAATCGAAAAGCTTTACATACGCGAAACAGGCAGGTACATTACTGCCGGAAAGCCCCTGTATGATCTTTACAGCGACCAACTAAACGGTGATATTCAGGAATATCTCATTCTTAAAGATCAATACACCAAACTCGGCGATCAGCGAAAGCACTATTCATCGCTTCTTAAGGGAGCGGAGAATAAACTACTGCTGTATGGGCTATCCAGGAAACAACTTGACAAACTGACGGCTGGCAATTCCACAGTGACTATTTTGTCCCCAGCCAGCGGTACCGTAATCGACGCGCTAGTTACAGAGGGTCAGTATGTAGATGAAGGAAGTCTGATGTTCCGTCTTGATGATCTTGCAAAACTCTGGCTGGAGGCTGACCTTTACCCTAACGAAGCACAAGTATTCAAAATCGGCGACAGTATAGTGATACATGCCAGTGACCTGAAACCAGTTTACTCGCGTGTGTCATTCCTCACGCCGGTTTACCAGGAAAATGCACAGGTGATCGTTATGCGGGCGACGATTGACAATCCCGAAGGAATCTGGACGCCTGGTATGCAGATTAACGTGCAACAACTAAAGAAAGGGCGGCAAGTTTTGCAGTTACCAGTCGACGCGGTGGTCAGAAGCGAAAAGAATGTACACGCATTTGTTCGAACAGCTGACCACACTTATCAAATGAGGTTGGTTAAAACCGGCGCGGAGAATGCAGGTGTGATCGAGATAACTGAGGGGCTAAGCGCGACTGATGACGTTGTTATCAGCGGTGCTTATCTCCTGTATAGCGAAATGGTGCTGCGGAACGGAGCAGACTTGATGGCACATAATCATTGACCCACTAAGAATAAACAACTAAACATGACAACAATTAACCGAACAGCAAACAAACTTGTGGTGGCCTTACTCGCAATTGTTCTCTCAGCATGCGGAGGCAAGAACGCAGAGCATGAGCACGTAGAGCACGCGGAAGAGGCAAGCGCCACGGCAGCACCCGCCGCATCTGCACCGCAATACACAGCCGATGAAGAATTTAAAAAACAGCTGACAGCCGTATTCGAAAGCTATACGTTACTAAAAGACGCATTTGTTTCCTCGGATGCAGCCAAAGTCATGGGAGGTGCAACGGCTACGCTGGGCGCACTCGACAAAGTGGACATGAAGCTGGTCGATGGCGCCGCTCATCATGATTGGATGACCTACCTTGAGAGCATGAAGAAATCACTGCAGGAAATCGGTGCGGCAGGCGACATCGAAGGCCAACGTGCAGCATTCTCCAACCTCAGCAATGATTTGTACAAGACCATTAAAGCGTATGGTCTGAGCGGTGAAACGGCTTACTATGAATACTGTCCGATGGCTTTCGATAACAAGGGCGCATACTGGCTGGCGAAGGAAGAAAAGATACGTAATCCGTATTTTGGAGATAAGATGCTTACCTGCGGATCTGTGCAGGAAACGCTTAGGTAGTTCAGGATTGAAAATTGAGATTGAAATTTAGGCCCCAGGCGTCTGGGGCCTTTTTTTATGCTTGCTTGCGACGTGTGTATGATCAAAAAGCAAGACGTTCGTTTACTTCAATCAATCCTTCACTGAGTACTTCTCCCAATAGCCGGGAGCTGGTTCGATCTGCTCCACGATGTCGATATATAACCCATTGGGATCTGTGAGTCCGAATCGAAGCTGACCCCACTCCTCCTGCTTTAACTTGTAAGTGATCGGCGCACCACGTTTGACCAATGTATCAAACACAGCTTTCGCATCATTTACCTGGAGGGTAAAAAAACTGCCGCGCTTATTAAACGAACCGTAGGATGGAGGTGTCGAAGGATGATTAACATCAATCAAAGCAAAGGAAACGGGTCTTTCACCCTGAGATTGCAGATATACAAACCAGGTTGCTTCAAACACCACCTGGAAGTCAAGCCACCTGACATAGAAGTCACGGCTTTCGTTTAAGTGTTCCGTAATATAAACGCTATAGGCGTCGGCATACTGAATTGATTGACTGTTTGCAGCTGTTTTCATGGCCATCAGGGTTAGGATAATCAATATTTTTCTCATGACTTTTCCTTTAAAGAAAACAGCGCCGGGTGACAACCCTATGTCAGCAGCTTTTCCATTTCTATTACTTTTTGAATTCCTCAGTGCTGATCTAAAAGGCCTCATTGCCCAATTTTGGATATTGTAGGTCAATTGCCTGCGCCCTTTGGTGTACCAGCATGCACCGGATATCAATTGCAATTGATGAAGCATTTTTCACCCGTTATTTTTCGAGTTGTCCTAACGTCAAATCCCGGATATGAAACACCAGATACCGACTGACTGCAAACTTCCGTAATTCGTTATCTTTATAACAATGGTTCAAACTTCCGGAACGCTGCAGACCCCCCCGCCCGCCATTCACAAGGAGCGCGCCCAAAGCTGGTTCATGCGATACAAGCTGTATCACATTCCGTTCTGGATGACGTACCAGTATCTTTGGTGGACTCTTCGCATAGGTAGTCCGCTTGAGGTTGCCAACGCAATATTTTTGAACCCTGCTGCCACTTGTAAATATGTTTTTTACGTCGCCTTCCAGGCACTGGGGGTGTACTTCAACCTATACTTCCTGATGCCCCGTTTGCTGGATCGAAACCGTTACGTCGCATATGTGGTGTCGGTGGTGCTAACGATTATTCTATGCGCATGGTGTATCGTTGGAGGATACTATGTTGGTGCACTCCTGTCGGACAAAACTTTTCAGGAACTGTACAGCCGCAGCCCTTACGATGTGTATGGCTTGTTCGAATCTGGTTCGCTTCCTTCAACGGCGGCAGCAATGACGCTTGCCATGAGTATCAAGCTCACCAAGAGGTGGGTTGAGGGCCGTCGCCGCCTGCAACTCATGGAACAGGAAAAGCTCGAAACAGAGCTTAAATTTCTTAAATCGCAGTTTAATCCTCATTTCCTGTTCAACACGATCAATTCCATATTTGTTTTGATCAACAAAGACCCACGTAGCGCGAGTGACGCTCTGGCGCGCTTCTCTGATCTACTGAGATACCAACTGTACGAATGCAATGAACACGAGATCACACTTTCTCAGGAGTTGGCCTATCTCGAAAACTTCATTGCTCTACAAAAGATCCGTCAGGACGACAACGTGGAAGTTAGTTATGAAACCATTACACCCCAGCCAGACCGTTGGATGGTTGCTCCATTCATGCTGATGCCTTTTGCCGAGAATGCATTCAAGCACGTTTCCCGGAGCAGGCACCAGCGCAACTATATATCGATCTCGCTAACTTTGGCTAATGAAACGCTCCGGCTCGTAGTTATAAATACCATTGGTGACACTAGTTCGAGGGATATATCAAACGCAGGAGGCATCGGTATGAAAAACGTAACGCGTCGTCTGGCGCTCCTCTACCCTGATGCCCATCGCCTCGACATAAACCGGGACCCTCAGATGTACAGGATCGACCTCGCACTTCAACTGAGAGCCGCCCCCGGTTACAACCGCGTATCAAACAACACATCTCTTACCACGCACGCATCGGCATGAATCTTACTACTGCAATCATTGACGACGAGCCTCTTGCCAGAGAATGTATAGCGAACTACGTTAACGATGTTGATTTTCTTTCACTCACTGGTGTGGGAAGTAATCCTGTTGAGTTGCTGCAACTGCTTGATAGCACTCCCGTTGACCTTGTATTCCTCGACATTCAAATGCCGCTGATCAATGGAATCGATTTCCTTAAGACAACACGCGATCTGCCGATGGTCATCATTACAACAGCGTATCCCTCCTATGCCCTGGAGGGATTCCAGCTCGACGTAATGGACTATTTGGTTAAGCCAATCACTTTTGACAGGTTCTTTAAGGCTGTTAACAAGGCGAAAGATTATCACCAGCTTCAGGCACGTGCGTCGGCGTCTGACGAAGGGCATGCCTCTACAGAATACTTTTTCGTCAAATGCGGCTTTCGCTTCGAAAAGATATTTACTGACGATATCCTGTACGTTGAGGCGCTCCAAAATTACGTCACCATCTTCACGACAAAAGGCAAGTTTATGACGCTGCTTACCCTGAAACAGGTGGAACAAAACCTTGATGACCGGCAGTTCATTCGCGTTCATAAATCGTATGTGGTTTCAATGCCGCGCATCGCGGCGATAGAAAATAATGAAATCTTCATTGAAGGCTCACGTATACCCATAAGCAGACAATATCGCGATAATGTCATGGAACGGGTGGTCAATTCCCGACTATGGAAGAAGTAACCTGCTGGCCCCTAGAGCATCCCTGCCGGTAAGTCATGAATACTTTCATTTCGGTCTTTGACATAACCATGCGCTGATCTGTATAAAACAGGTTGCACAGGCAGCGCCGTTAAGGTATCTTCCAGTTAGATTAGCACTGCTTATGCGTGGTAATCGAAGTTATCCTTAACCTATGCAACTCTCTCAAAGAATGTCCCGCACTTTCGTGAATGGTGCAGCCATGGCGATTGGCTGTCTGCTACTTGTGTCCATGACCACGTCGCCGTCGAAGGTGCATCCGATTCCAGCGCGCTCCAGCGCGCACGTTGGCGTCCTGCCAACGTTGCCGCGCATTGTTCCGGCACCTCCAGGGCGAGAACCTGTTTATGCAAAGCACGGCATGGTTGTTTCTTCATCCGCCATCGCATCTGAAATTGGGCGCGACATATTGAAGCAGGGAGGCAATGCCATCGATGCCGCCGTAGCTACTGCATTTGCTATGGCCGTCACCTGGCCTTCGGCCGGCAATATTGGCGGCGGTGGATTTATACTTTATGTCGACAAGAACGGCAAGGCTACCAGTTTCGACTTTCGCGAGAAGGCACCTTTGACTGCAAGCGAAACGATGTTCCTTGATTCCAACGGCAAGCTGATCAGTAATCTTAATCATCGGGGAATACTTTCTGTGGGAACACCCGGAACCGTGGCTGGTCTTTTTCTTGCACACCAGCGCTATGGCAAACTCCCCTGGAAAAAGCTTGTTGACCCTGCTGTCAAACTCGCAGCAAAAGGATTTGTCTTTACACATGCACTGATGGACGATTCCGAATGGAAGAAATCAACCTGGACGAAGATTCCGTCTACCGCGCACGTTATGTACCGTAACGATTCCATAGTTATCGGGCAAGGAGAAAACTGGAAGCAACCTGAACTTGCTTCCACGCTCAAGCGTATCCGTGACAAAGGACATGATGGATTCTACAAAGGAGAAACTGCTAAGCGGCTGGCACAATTCATGTCATCGCAAGGAGGATTGATCACAGAAAAAGACCTTGCAGAATATCAGGCCATCGAACGCAAGCCGATCGAGGGCAACTATCGTGGCAACATCGTTTATTCAATGCCTCCTCCAAGCTCCGGCGGCGTAGCCCTGGTTGAAATGTTAAATATACTTGAGGGCTACGATCTCAAACAGGTGGGCTATGCGTCGGCCGATTACATTCACCTGCTTAAAGCTGCCATGCAGCGGGCATTTGCCGATCGCGCAGAATACATGGGCGATCCAGACTTTAATCCCGAGCTGCCCGTTGCACGACTTACATCCAAGCAGTATGCCGCGCAATTAAAGCAGACCATATCTTTTGATAAGGCATCCCCAAGTGATTCATCACGGTTTGGTCAGATCTACGATGGCGGCAATAACACAACGCACTTTTCAGTGGTTGACAATGATGGAAATGCTGTTGCCCTGACCTACACGCTGGAAAACTCCTACGGCTCACAAATTGTTGCCGATGGACTTGGCTTCTTCCTTAACGACGAAATGGGCGACTTCAACCCCATGCCTGGAGTGACGACTAACGACGGGCAAATTGGAACAAAGCCCAACCTTATACGTCCCGGTAAGCGAATGCTCTCCAGTATGACACCAACAATTCTGGTAAAAGACGGGAAGCCACTTATGGTTATTGGTACGCCTGGTGGCCGCACGATCATCAACAGCGTGCTACAGGTAATACTAAATGTGATCGATCATCAAATGAACATCGCTGAGGCCGTTGAGGCTCCGCGTTTTCATCATCAATGGTTACCCGACTGCATCTATCTTGAATCACTTACGGTGAACAAAAACACCCAGGAAGAATTAACACGCAGAGGCAACAAATTGAAAGAGTTACCTCCCACCTGGTATCAGGGCGCGGCAATGGGTATCTACATCGATCGGAAGTCAGGATATATAATGGGTGGTGTTGACTCCAGGAGTCCGGATGCCGGCGGTGCAGGTTACTAGCGGACTAACGAAGCGACCATAGGACTTCATGTTACTGCAGGTAACCTTCACCTCCCGGAATGTTCAAATCATTGCATCGATTCAACAATAAGCGGCCACAAACTATCTTTGAATTTTCTTCGGAATAGTCCTGTATGTCCCACCTTGTGGCGAGTATACTGCGACGTCCATATTTTTCGAATACTCACCGTTGCGTTCGGAAAGAATTGCATCATCATCGAAACGGTCTTGTCGTTGGCGATATAGTCGTCGCTTGTGTAGATAGCGGTGACGGGCCCTGTGAAGTGATAAAAACGATCCGTGTGAAGTGCTTCGTTAACATACTTTCGATAGTAGTAAGGGTCTGTACACCAGTCTCGCCATTCTATTAGCGCGTTCCGCGGTAAGTCTTCGCCCCAGCCAATCTGTCTCATCTTACCGTAGCCATAGAGCCTCAGCATCAAAGGAGACACCAGGTACCACATCATCCAAATCCCCAGATTCATGGGAAATGGAAAGTATCCCCAGTAGCCGACAGCCGCATTGATTGCAACCACCTTTCTTATGTAATGGTGATGTTCAATGAAGCCTGTAAGTTGGGCGCCGATACTGTGACCGATCCATGTAATATTTACACATCCACACGTCTCAACCAGATAACGCATCACCGCGTTCATATCTTTGATGCCCCAATCATGCATAAATATTGGAGACGACTTAAGATCACGCGGCGCTGAACCTCCGATGCCGCGATAGTCAAAGAGAAGAACATTGTAGCCCTGCTCTACCAGAAACAAACCGAAGTTTATGTAAAACTCCTTCTTCACACCCGTTGCCGAACTGATCACAGCAGTCCCTTTCGCACCCTGGTCGGCTTCACTATATAGCGCACTGAGTTGATAGCCATCTGCTGCGCAAATCATCACCTCCTTCATTGTGTTCGTCTCTAGATCCTAAAATCTTCATTACGCATTCTAAACACCTGGCGCATCAGCTGGAAAGCGGAGGATAATTCACGGAAGACAGCGGTTGATCGTTTCATTACATTTTTCATAACTGCAATATTTTGTTAGACTATACAGAATGCAGCGCGAACGGCTGCAACATCCACAGGAACGAACAAAAGTATTCAGTTGATTCGCAGGCTTCCGGTAATCCGGTTGCAATGTCAGGTACTATTGAATGAATGAATCAAAGCTATCCCCCGGCGCACGTGATTCAAGAGGAAAGCAAGGAAAGGTTTTGTCTCAGTTACTACCTAACACTGGCAGACCTAATAATGTGAATACATTATTAAAGCAACAGCTGAATATGATTTCCGCATAAGTCCGGGCCATAAGTTGAAACTGATTTCACATTGCACGACCAGAGACGAAAAAAAAGTAAAAGTATTCTTCAGGTGCGAGAATAGACCGAAGGAGATACACCGAACTGTTTCTTGAAGCACTTCGTGAAGTACGACTGATCGCGAAACCCTACGCGATAACCAATCTGTGTCACAGTATCTGCCTTAGCTGCGATGAGATCAGCGGCGTGTTTGAGTCTGAGGTCGCGAATGAACTCGCTGGGCGAAAGGCCAGTCAGGGCATGCAACTTTCTGAACAACTGCGTTCGGCTGAGGCACGCCGCCTCAGCTAGCTGGTCAACACCAAAGTCCGGATCTGACAACTGCGACTCAACTACATCACGCACGGCAAAGAGAAATTTCTCTTCAAGAGATTCGTGCTGTTTTGGCGTTGGTTCAACAAGCACCTTTTGCCGAAAACGTTCCGACAATTTTTTCCTTTGCGCGATCAGGTTGTCGATGCGAACCAAAAGCTCCTCAGCAGAAAAAGGTTTTGTGAGGTAATCGTCGGCACCTATTCTATAACTATCAAGCTTTGATGAAGATTCGTTTCTCGCCGTCAACAGCACTACCGGGATATGGCTTGTGCGTTCATCCTGCTTAAGTCGTTCAGTCAGTTGCATGCCGTCTATCTTTGGCATCATCAGATCGCTCAGTACGAGATCAGGAAGCTGATCCCTTGTAAGCGAATAGCCTTCTTCACCGTCACAAGCTGTTAATACTGTGTAGCGGGATCCCAGCAACGATGATATGAAGCTGCGAAGGTCATAGTTGTCTTCGACCACCACGACCGTATTGCGTCCGGTTATAACGGTATCGCCAGACGACCCGCTCAGCGCCTGATTTGTCAGGGTTGAACTTGTATCATCATTTGCAATTGTTGCGTCGGTCGTCTTTGCCGGGAATTCGCTATCGATACTCTCCGCACCATTGGCAAACGTGCCTGATTCCACCAATTCGTCCACAGAAAAGGCCGACATGTTCACTGGCAGTGTAACAACGAAAGTACTACCGACCTTCTCCCGACTGTCGAGCTCAATGGTACCATGGTGCAGCATCGTCAATTCTTTTACCAGAGACAGACCCAGGCCGGTACCTTGTTCATTCTCGTCACTGCTGTGCCTGACCTGATAGAACGGTGAGAAAATCCTGTCTTTCTCATTGGATGAAATTCCTCTTCCAGTATCGGAAACCGTGATCACAAGACTCATCAGACCATTTGTCCGTTGTAACGTTGCTTCAAGAAACACAACGCCACCCGCGGGTGTAAATTTCAGAGCATTCGAAAGGAGATTCGAAACAATCTTTTCCAACTTGTCACTATCGCACCAGGTGTCGCGGGAATCAATCGAAATGTTTCTTATGAATCGAATGTCGCGATGTTCGGCAAGTGATTCGAAGGACGATGACAATGTAACAATCTGCTGGCCCACGTCTGCATTTTTCACGCGAAGTTCCATCCTTCCCGCATCCAGCTTGGAGAGATCCAGCAATTGATTCACGAGTTCGAGCAAGCGCCTCGCATTACGCTTCATCATCAGCCATTTCTCCTCTGTGAGAGAGTTCTGTTCAGATCGGCTCTCGAACGGTGCAAGGATAAGCGTTAACGGCGTCCGGAATTCGTGCGAAATATTGGCATAGAATCGCGACTTTGCTGCATCCATTTCTTTCAAGCGCTCGGCCTGTACCATTACTTCTTTTGTGCGCTCGGACACAAGTCGCTCAAGTCTTTCCTTTTCAAGTTCGAGCCTTTTAGACCTGCGGTCGGCTAAAACCTTAATTATAATCAGTAAAGCGATAGCATATAAGGCGTATGCCCACCACGCGCGATAAATCGGAGGAAGTATTACAAATGACAACATGGCTTCATCTCCGATTCTTCCATAGCTGTTCCTTCCGCGAACACGAAACGTATAGTGACCTTCAAAAAGATGAGTAAAGTTAGCGTGCGTAAGCGTCGACCATCGTGACCAACGATCGTCGTATCCCTCAAGCATGAACTGATACTCGTTTGCCTCCGCCTGTTCATAATTCGGCAATGCAAACTCGAACCCCGGGCTGTTAAGTGCATACCCAAAGCGAGGTTCATTTTCAGGATGTTCTTCAGCGAGAACAGAATCGCGATTGACGAGAACTTTTCTTATACGAGTTGCAAAGGGCAACGAATCTGTATGCGAATACATCTCATTGTACACTACAAGTCCCTCGCCCGTGGAGAAAAAAGTTACTCCATCAAATGCAAACATTGACTCGAGGCGCTGCGGCAGAAAGCGATTGCCAGCAGGTACTTTACGCAACAGACCACGACGGTATCTAAACAATGACGTTGTTCCTTCCTGATTCACCGTCAACCAGAACGCGTCCCCTCCCGATTGTTCAATATGCTGAACTTCGGTATCCTTTATCGGAAAGTGCTGCATGACGGATTCGAAGCGCCGGAATGTGAGACTATTGTTATCCAGGGAATAGATCGAGCCGGCGGATGGCAGCAATGGCTTGTCACCGGACACAATCAAAAGCCCATTTACCATCGATGGCAGGCCGCGTGTTGTGTCATAATGAACCACCTGTTTGATATCGGCAAGTCTTCTCTTATCCATTGTCGCGGGGAAACGCAGCTCATACACCCCCTGATAGCGCGTTCCTATAACAACATTTCCATTGCGGGACCTTTCTATGCGACTCGGCCGGCCGTTGAGTACAAGGGTGTCAGCACCCCGTTTCCAACTATTGCCATCTTTAATCAATTCCCCTATCACACTTGTGGCCGTCGCGAACAGCAGATAATCACCCTGGCTGTTCGCCGCACCAAGCGTATGAACGTTCTGATCGTAAAGGCGATTGATCTTGCCGTCGTCGTTCATGCAGAAAAGTCCAAAGTAGTTCCCAATGATCATCTGATCACCAACTACCTCGAGGTCGCTGGTGAGGTATTCCATGTGGGGTACTTTCAGGAACGTCCGCCGCCGGCTGTCCTTTGGATCGAAGGACAGAACGTATAGCCCTGAAGTTGTAGCCGCATAAAGCTGATTGCGAAAGACCGCCACATCGTTCACTTCCTCGTCGATGCCCTGAAAAGTATCAAAACGACGGAGAGGTGAATCCCATTCCACTCGCATAAGCCCTTTGTCCGCAGCCAGCCAAAGATCACCCGTAGCATCAACAAACACATCGACAATGGTATTGGAGGTAAGTCCGTCGCGGCGTGTGTAATGATTTATTATGGTACCATCAGACTTAGCAATGTAAAGTCCGCCATCGAGGCAACCAAGGGCATAGTTACCATCGGGAAGACGTGTGGAGCGATAAACAAATCCTTCAGGCAAACTGAAGTCATGAATGGCAGTCTTTATACCATGATCACTGATTGAATAGGCTTTATCATTACTGGTGATCAGTGTCCATCCAGACTGCCCGTTTGGAAGACCCGCCGTTACCGACTGGCCGGTAAAGTCTGCATCAAATGCAGAAATCTTCGTGGGCCCGTTTGCAGTCATCCGGTGCAGGCCTTTGCCTTCGATCTGAATCCAAAGTGCACCGCGGCCAGTCCATGAGAATCCGAAACTCTTCTCCCGCCATACCTGCGCTTCGTTTCCTGCCCAACGGATCAGATGTGTGTCGGTGACGAAGTAAATGGTGTCCTGAATTGCGTGTGTGACCCATACATCGCCAAAGGCACGCTCTTTAACTTCTAATTCAGACAGAAGCGAATGGTACTTCACACCCGCTCTATGACCGGGTTCCAAATACCCAATTTCGTTAACGCCTCCGGCAAAGACGCGCCCATGCCTGTCTGTTGCCAGCGATTTAACTGGTGAATTGCCTGCAGCTTTGATCAGGCGCCAGTTAACTCCATCAAACTGCAGAATGCCATTTGTATTACCAACATAGATCAATCCGGACTTATCCTGCGTGACAGCCCAGTTCTGACCCCCTACTTTATAATCTCTTGACGTGTACGACGTGATGTACGGCAACCCCTGAGACCAAAACGAAATCAGTTCATTGTTCTTTGGGGTGGCCCCGTCCTGCGCGAAGAGGTTTAATTGAGCGACAAAGGCAATCCCGGAAATAAGAATTCGAACAACACGACCCGGCATATCCATCAAAATTCTGCATTAAGTAAAACGAAACCAATCAATAAGTGTCACCAACGAGTTGACTAAAGATGGTCATTGTCGCTTGTCATCACTCGTGAGAGTATGCATCCGCACTACAAAGGATTCTACGGTGATTGACGCCTTTCAGGTGGCAATCGGTTGGAATTATCTCACTATCGGGATGGATTTTACCTGGAATTGCAACCACATTACCTGATTCAATATCTCAGAATGAAGCCAATACGCAGGTATAACGGTCTCGTCGTTGGACGAAAAACAATAAAGTGATTGATTGAACGGAGTTGAACTGTTTTGCGATCTGCCATACCCCAACTACCACCAATTGCGTTACTAACGAGCCTGCGACAATTAAAGGTTGAAGAACTGCAAGCAATCTGGAATCGGCCTGTGCGCAGGATTACGAAAGCACTCTAACAATCTTAACGAAGCGCTTTCGATAGTGAGGTGTCATCGCTGTTTCAATTACACTGTAAGCCTTGCCGGATGTGGCATGAATAAATGATATGGTTGTCCCTCCTTCTGTCACAATTCCGACATGCCCTACTGCGCGTGTGGTTCCGCTCTTCGGCCCAGTGAACAGGATGATGTCGCCAGGCTGTGCTTCATCAAGAGTTACACGCTTTCCGATCTTTGCAAATGCCGACGAGCTTCTGGGGACATTCACATTGAAGTGTTTAAAAACATACAACACAAATCCGGAACAGTCGAATCCCTTTTCCGGATCAGCACTCGCGTATTTATAGGGAACACCTTTAAAGCTTTGAGCATAGGTGATCAGCTCGGCAGGATTTATCACCGAATGGTTTGGCGTTGATTGTTGCACATTGACCGCAGTGGTGTCTGACGAAGGCAATCGTTGAGCGTATGATTCCGCTGACCTTCCACTGCCTGGAAGACAATACAACATTGATGAAAGCACAACAATCAAACTATTCATATTCGTCTGTTCAAATCAAAAAAATGAATCCGCTTCGCGGATCTCAATTCGCGCCAGTTGCCTGAGCTCTCCATGCAGGCTGATTTCGAGCTTTTCAACTAAAGCTGATCGTGCAAGTTCGGGGAATTCTCCGAATTTTAAAAACTGATCCGTTCACCTGCGACCGGAGTCGTCCAATAGCGAACGCCTTAAATTCAATGAAATGGGATCCGGGCGCCGTTTCAAACGATTCCTCCTGGCATAATTGTTATATATCAATCATGCAGGCTCGTGATTGATATGACTCCCAACAATTTTCATCCGTTCTTAATCCCTAATTCTTAATTCCCAAGTGATGTTCAAAAGTTATCTAACCATTGGCTGGCGAAACCTGATAAAAGACAAAGGATACTCGCTGTTGAATATCGGCGGACTGAGCCTTGGGGTTGCCATAGCCATTTTGATCGGCCTATGGATTAACGATGAGCTATCATTTAACAAGGCACACAACAACTACAAGAGCATCGCTGCAGTATTTCAGAACCTGACTACCGATGGGCACATCGATACCTGGTCAACACAATCCTATCAGCTTGGTAAGGCTCTGCGTGAGAACTATGACGATTACTTTCGCCACGTTGTGATGTGTTATCCCAGCAGTGCGATCGTGGCCTTCGATGAAAAGACATTTACTGTGAAGGGCAGCTTTATGGAAGAGGGTGCACCCGAAATGCTGTCATTAAAAATCGTGCATGGTAGGTCTACAGGTCTGGATGATCCAACCTCGATATTGGTATCGCAAACGATAGCCAGGAATTTGTTTCAGGACAAGAATCCAATTGGCCAGGTGTTGAAGTTTGATAACACGCTTGCCCTGAAAGTTGTGGGCGTATATGAAGATGTTTCTTCAACTTCAGATTTCGTCAGCGATCTGAGCTTTATTGCGCCCTTGGAGATCGAGGTGAAACGCGGCAATCGCTCGCTCGGATGGAACAACAACTGGCTCCAGGTGTACGTGCAGCTTGCTGCAAATACCGACATCAACAAGGTGTCGCAGGCCATTAAGGATGTGAAGCTGAAGAACGTTGATGAATACGATAAACGCTTTCAGCCTCAGTTGTTTCTTCATCCGATGGAGAAATGGCACCTGTATTCTGCATTCGAAAATGGTGTGAACGTTGGAGGCAGAATAGAATTTGTATGGATGTTTGGTGCCATCGGATGTTTTGTGTTGCTTCTTGCCTGTATCAATTTCATGAACCTCAGTACTGCACGTTCGCAAAAGCGGGGCAAAGAGGTAGGTGTTCGAAAGGTAATTGGCTCGTTGCGTACTCAGCTGGTACGGCAGTTCTTTACTGAATCATTCATTGTTGTAGCGCTCGCCTTCTCCATTGCCATCTTCATGGTACAGGTGTCAATGCCTTTATTCAATGAAGTAGCTGCGAAGAGCATCAGAGTGGACTGGACAAATCCGGTACTGTGGCTTATTATTATTGGGCTTGCTACAGCCGTCACGTTTTTAGCAGGGAGTTATCCCGCCTTGTATTTGTCGGCTTTCAGTCCTATCACAGTATTAAAAGGAATTCATACGCGAGGTAGCTATGCTTCGTTGCCGAGGAAAATGTTGGTTATTGTGCAGTTTACCGTATCGGTAACACTGATCATAGGAACGGTTGTTATCTATCAGCAAATTGAGCATGCCCGAAACCGGCCAGTAGGCTATTCGTTAGGCGGTCTGATCGCTGTTCCTATGAAAACGGGAGAGGTTAAGGCCAATTATCAGGGCCTGAGAAATGACCTGTTGTCAACAAACTTTTTCTCTGACATCTCTGCTTCGGAGACGACAGTTACGAACTTATGGTGGTCGGACTGGGGATTCGAGTGGAAGGGAAAGGATCCAACGCTTCAGGATAATATTTTCAGAGGCGCGGTGGACTACGAGTTTGGAAAGACTGTCGGATGGAAAGTCAAAGAGGGCCGCGACTTTGAGCGCGGGAATGTTAGCGACTCGTCGGCAATGATCCTGAACGAGGCTGCTGCGAAATACATGGGCTTCAAAGAGCCCATTGGTGAAATCGTGCGAGCATATGGAAGAACATATACTGTCATAGGAGTGGTAGAAGATATGGTGACTCAGTCGTTGTATTCTCCTTCCCGACAAACGATATTTATACTCGATCCTTTTAACAGCGCCAATTTCATTAACCTGCGGATCTCGAAAGATGCGCCAGTAGCGGAGGCGTTGTCTGTACTGAGCAGTACGTTTACAAAGCACAATCCCAATACGCCGTTTGAGTTCAGGTTTGCCGATGATGAGTTTGCCGACAAGTTCGCCTTCGAGGCGCGCGTAGGCAGCCTGGTAGGCATCTTCGCTGTGCTGGCTGTATTCATAAGCCTATTGGGATTGTTTGGTCTCGCCGCATACGTGGCCGAACAACGAACCAAGGAGATTGGTATTCGTAAAGTAATGGGAGCCAGCGTAGCCCGCCTGTGGCGGTTACTCGCCCGCGATTTCGTAGTTTTGGTTGTGATCGCCTGTTTTATCGCTTTGCCACTGGGGTATTATCTGATGAACTCGTGGTTACAGGACTATGATTATCGCACATCGATATCGTGGTGGATACTATTGCTCTCCGGAGCTGGTGCCGTCATGGCCACTGTAATTACAGTCAGCATTCAAACTCTCCGGGCGGCGATGGTCAACCCCGTCAAGAGCCTGAGGTCGGAATGACAGTTAACTTATAGTTTAGAATTAGAGAGTCCCTTTCCACTGGGGCTTTTTTAATGGTGTCTGTTCTCCGCTCCAAGTCCCACGCTTCAACCTAATTCATTCTTAATTCTTAATTCTTAATTCTTAATTCTAGTGTATCTTTCTTTTCGTACACCAGAATGAAGACCCTCATCACCTTCATCTTATGCCTGATCAGTGCCAGCAGCATCGCGCAGTCTAATGACACCGTTACTGTAGAAAAAGACCTGCTGGATATTATTCGGGGGAAGAACCACGTCAGGAAGAATGCCGGGCACCGGAAACTCATGAGGATATACATGCCGTTGGTTACCAGCAGTCCTGCTACGGGAACTTCCTTTGGAGTGACGGGTACAGGCCTTTGGTACAATGGAGATCCAAAGACGACTGATCTTTCAAACCTCGCTGTGGTAGGTCTGGTGTCGACCAAACAGCAAGTACAACTCATCCTACGGAGTTCGATATTCACAAAAGAGAATAAATGGATGCTGATGAATGACTGGCGATACTTCAAGTTCTCTCAGCCAACGTTTGGGCTAGGTAGTTCCGCTCCAGGATATACACTTCCAGAGGACGGCTTTCATATTCTGGGTATTAATACGTCAAGCCTCGAGAGCGGTCAAATGATGCTGTTCAACTATGTGAAGCTCTCACAGTATGCTTTATATAAGGCATTTGGTCCGTTGTACGTCGGCCTCGGCTACAGCTTTGACAGTCACTATGATATTGAAGACGTGAGGTTAAATCTTACCGGTGACAGCATCTTCGTGACAAGTCACTTTGCCTATAGCATAGCAAACGGATTCAATCCGACTTCTTACCGATCGTCAGGCTTCAGCATTAATCTTTCTGTCGACACCCGTGACAATGGTATAAACTCCTATAAAGGTCATTATGCATGGATGTCGTATCAGATCAATTCAAAGGGACTTGGAAGCTCAAAGGACGGTGGAATTCTATGGGCAGAGTATCGAACTTATCTGAATCTCAGCAAACGACATCAGCGAAATGTTCTGGCGCTTTGGACATTCGCCAATGCGGCCTTTGGCACCGTGCCCTATCTTGATCTGCCGTCGATGGGTTGGGACATGAACGGGAGTAGTGCAAGAGGCTATGCTCAAGGACGATACCGCGGCGAAGGTTACATGTATGCGGAGGCAGAATGGCGCTTTCCAATCTCACAGCACAATGGCCTATGGGGCGGCGTGTTATTTGCAAATGTATCGACGCTTAGCAACAAGGATGAAGGTGAGCACGTGTTTGAGAATTTCAATCCTGCTGGCGGTGTCGGGCTTCGGTTCAAAGCTGTAAAACGGGCGAGGTTGAACTTTTACCTTGACTATGCCGTGGGGCAGAACGGCTCGCATGGTTTGTATTTTGGGCTGGGAGAGTTTTTCTAGGAAATATTTAGGGACTAAAGCTAACCGTGGTCATTGTTTTCAAACAATCATAGCCAATAAAAGCCCATCGGCGCTAAAGCAAGGATGGCCAGTAATTCAGGGCGGCCAGATTCGAATTGACGACCCTTGGCGCCAAGGCGTCACGCGATACCTAACCTAACAGGGAAACGACAAATCGAACTTCAATAAAAAGCCCATCGACACGAAAGCATCGATGGGCTTAGTAAGTCGGGGCGGCCAGATTCGAACTGACGACCTCCTGGTCCCAAACCAGGCGCGATACCGGGCTACGCTACGCCCCGAACCGACTTAAAGTTATGATTATCAGCAATTTGCCAGAACAATCAAAACTTGGGATCGCAAAGATAGAATTTCTCCTCAATCCAACCGTCAGTTGAGCTTATTTTTTGTTGGCTCTGCCGCAATTCAATGGCAATCATCAGGTTAATTTTCATTAGTGTCAATGTTCTGAGGTCAATTGTTATTGGTACTATTGGGCCAGCTGATGCCCGTATTGTGCAATACTTTGTCTACATCATTTACAGCGATATTATTTCCGGCTTCTATGTCGGGCAGTGCCAAAATCTGTCAAACAGAATCAATGAGCACAATAGCGGTGAGACACTTTCGATCAAAAGAGGAAATACCATGGCGAATTGTTTGGTCACTGTCGCTATCAACAAGAAGTGAAGCTGTTCAATGGGAACGAAAAATAAAATCCCGGGGTGCCCGCCGTTATTTGGCAGGCATTGGGCACGGGATTTCTTAAACTCTATCGTGGCGCCTTGGCGCCAATGTCGTCAGTTCGAATCTGGCCGCCCCGACTTACTAAGCCCATCGATGCTCTCGCGTCGATGGGCTTTTTCGTTTAGGTTTACTTTGACCTTGTGCCCCCTGTAGTGCACCTCCGGCATATATTGTCCGCTAGTTCTGTCCGCGGTGTATCAATCTGAACACATCCAATATCAACTTTCCAGCAATCTGGCTTGATTCCGCGATGGCACGATGATCGTATTGCGGTCAGCAACCATAATACCGACAACCGTGTTAAACAACTACCTCAAGTCAGCTATCCGATTCTTGTTTAAAAATAAAGGTTATACGCTCCTTAACCTATCCGGCCTCATCGTGGGCATATCCTTCAGCTGCATGCTGTTCAAGTATGTTTCGTACGAGCTATCATTCGACAAATTCCATGAAAAAGCTGATCGCACATACCGAGTCATGACCATTGACAACAGCGACAAAACATCTCCGGCACGATACAACGTAACCGCCGTTCCGGTCGGACCAGAATTGGCAAAAACATTCCCGGAGATCGAAAAGTCGGCCCGGCTTTACAGGTTCATGGGGCAAGTTGTCTTCAACATCAACGGTGAGAATTTCATGGAGCGGGATTGGTATATGGCCGATTCAACCATCTTCGACATATTCGACTACGAGTTTCTTCATGGCGACAAATCAACAGCGCTGACACAACCCTCATCCATTGTCATCAGTGAGGCCGCCGCCATTCAATACTTTGGAGAGACAAACGTAGTGGGGCAAATGATTGAAAAAACAAACCTTGGACCTCTTAAAGTAACCGGAGTGCTTAAGACTCCGCCCGTAAACAGCCACCTCTTCTTCAACGTACTCGTTTCAACATCATACAATGAACCATTCTGGAAAGAGATATTGAATGACTGGACCTTCGATTTAAAGACACCGATCGTTGCGTATACCTATGTGGTGGTGAATGACAGAATATCCAGCGCATCACTAACAAATAAACTAAGCACATTTGAGCGAACACACTTTGGTGCATCTCAACAGAATATCAACCTTCAACTCCAGCCATTGTCTGATATTTACCTTCACTCGGATGATGTGAAAGAGGAACATAAGATAACACGATATGGAAACATGTCGTACATCTACATATTCTCGTCGATGGGTGTGTTGCTCATGCTGCTCGTCTCCGTCAATTACATTAACTTAACTACTACGCGTGCCATATCGAGAGCCCGGGAAATCGGTGTTCGCAAGGTAGCCGGTGCTCAACGGCGTCAACTGATTTTCCAGTACATGACGGAATCATTGTGCATTACGCAAGCAGCGATGCTCATCTCCATTGGTGTGATGGATCTCTCCTACCCGTTCTTCAATCAAATCACCGGCCGCGACTTCGATATCAGTCTTTCAACCATTACAGAATACCTACCCGCGCTGATCATTGTCTCTGCAGCCATTGGTCTTGTCGCAGGGTGTTATCCGGCGTTGTACCTATCAGGACTTAAGCCTGTTGCTTCTCTCCGGGGTAACGGAGTTACTCCCGGATCGAATGGAACATTGAGACAGGTTCTTGTCGTTACGCAATTCGCACTCAGCATCACAATGATTATCTCCACTCTTGTCG
Source organism: Chryseolinea sp. T2 (assembly GCF_037203685.1). Lineage (NCBI taxonomy): Bacteria > Pseudomonadati > Bacteroidota > Cytophagia > Cytophagales > Fulvivirgaceae > Chryseolinea > Chryseolinea sp. T2. Next base: position 357,264 of record NZ_JBBCAU010000009.1, on the reverse strand, counting down.
TGGGAAGGCAAATGAACTTCATTCAATCGAAGGACCTTGGTTTTCGGAAAGACAATATGATGGTGGTGGATATCAATAGCGCTAATGTCAGATCGAAGTTTGAAACGATGAAGGCAGAATACCTGAAAATTCCCGGTGTAACAAACGTTGCCACGTCGTCACGCGTGCCCGGCGAATGGAAGAACATTGCACAAATTTATGCTCAGACCAACAATGCCGTTGACTCTCTTAACATGTATTTCATGGGATTCGATGAGGACATGCTGGATACCTACCATTTTCGTTTGACAGACGGGCGTTTCTTCACAAAGGCAAGCAGAGAAGATTCAACACATGTTCTGTTGAATCAGGAAGCAGCTAAGGCTTTGTCATTGAATGATCCCATTGGAAAGCAGGTCACGCTTCGCACACCGGATGGCAATCTGAACGTGACCATTATTGGCGTGCTCGAAAACTTCAACTTCCAATCATTGCACGCCCGCATTCAGCCTATGATGATTGGTGCCTGGAACAATCCCGTTCAAAGCATCGATTACTTTACACTCAGGTTCTCGGGCGATGTTACATCTACTGTTGAGGCTGCCACTACGGTTCACAATCAATTCGACCTGCGAACTCCAATTGAGTTTCATTTTCTTGATGAACAACTTCAGACATTTTATGATAACGAACGACGTGCCAGCATGATCTTTCAGATGGGTGCGGCAGTAAGCATTTTTGTTGCTTGTCTCGGGTTATCGGGACTGGCGGCCTACAACATACAGCGACGTGTGAAAGAGATGGGCATTCGAAAGATTCTCGGCGCAAGCCCTTCACAGATCTTCATATTGTTGTCATCAACTTTCATGAAACAAATCCTGGTAGCATTTCTTATCGCTATCCCGGTTGCTTATATCGTAATGAATAAGTGGCTGGAAGCATTTCAGTACAGGATAGGAATAACTGTCGGCGTTTTTCTTGTCGCAGGTGCCAGTGCGCTGACAATAGCATTACTAACAATTAGTTTTAGAACGCTCGTGGCGACAAGGACCAACCCAGTGGATACCCTACGGCACGGCGAATAGCGTAAAATAAAAAAGCCACAGGCGGAGGCCTGTGGCTTTGAGAATGTTGCAATAAAATCAGAAGCGGTAATTTACACTGAGACGGAAGTTGCGCGGAGCTTCGGTTTGCGTGTAGTAGAAGTTCTGCCAGGCATAGTAAGATCCGCTATACAGGAACTCATCGAAAACGTTGAACACATTGGCGGCAATACGAATGTTCTTGCTTTCCCAGAACAAGCCCGCATCAACCTTGTTGTATGTAGGAAGTTCCTGTGATGGGTCTGGCAATGGATCCCAATATGTTTCGCGGTCTGCCATCATCGTATAGCCTAACGACGCACCTACTCCACGAAGCAGCCCTTCCTGAATTGAATAGCCAATCCAGAGGTTCGCAGTATGACGGGCAAAGCCGGGAACGACATCGCCAACATTGACTGCAGTAACACCCTCCGTAACTTTAGTCACCTTCGAATCGGTGAAAGCATAATTCGCAGTTGCCGTCAAACCAGGCAGCAGTGAACCACGGACATCGAACTCAATTCCCTGTGCGCGCTTCTGTCCGAGCTCAACACTAAGGCCCGAATTCATAGGTGCATTAGGATCGGCCGTCAACTCGTTGTTTTTCAGGATACGATAAAATGCCAGAGATGAGGTGAATCTTCCATCAGCCCAGTTCCGTTTCAAACCAAATTCAATGTTGTTACCAGTGATCGGTTGCACTTTACTACCGCTTGACAATACACCTGACTGAGGTGTGAATGCCTGATCGTACAAGGCATATGCCGTTGTTGACGAAGTAATATTTACGCTAAGTCCTACGCGTGGTGTTACATGTTTGGCTTCAGACGACCCGTAATAAGATTGTTTGATATATGTGTAACGTCCCGCTATCGTCAGGCGAGCACGGTTTTCGAAGAAACCAAGTTCATCCTGTAAATAGACGCCGTAGTAACGCTGGTCCTGAAAGCTTCCGGCCGCAGCCGCTCGCTCTGATAACGGCGTTGAGTAATCGAATGCTGGATAACCTCCATTCGGCGCGCCGACGTTGGGGGCGCTGAGACTGAACTCACCACCGAGTGTATCAAGTGCGTGACTCTGCGACCAATCGGCGAGATAGGACTTATTCGCCAGATCTAACCCTGCCAATACTCTATGGCGAATCATGCCAGTGGTGAAGTCACCATTGACAAACACCTGTGCCATGTTCATTTCGCTTTTTGCCTGCCAGCTTCCCACACCACGGATCATCGTGTTATCAGGATTCACTGCTATTGGCCACATCGAAGAGCCGTCCTGGCTATAATCAAATCGTGCTACCTGAGCCGTTAACTTCCATGATTCGTTAAAATCATGTTGCAGGTTCACATACAGACTGTGGTCTTTGATTTTTGTTCCAGCAAGACCAGCGGGAAGCGTAGTGAAATCTACTGGCAAAGTGCCCAAACCGTGAGTGTCGTAAACGTAGTATGAACCGACATCACTCATGTTCGCTAGTTGCAGGGTATACTCTAATGTCAGTTTGGTCTTGTCGTCCAGCTGATAAGAGATGACAGGAGCAATGGTGTAGCGATCGTTATACTCGTTTGGTCGGTGTGATTTTTTATTCTGACCGGCAATGTTCAGGCGGTACAAGAGGCGTCCGTCTGAAGAGAGTTTACCGTCGAGATCAAGCGATGTACGGTAAAGATCGAAGCTACCAACAGTGAACGCCACTTCACCCTGTGATTTACCGGTGGGCTTCTTGGTCACCACATTGTAAAGGCCGCTCGGGTCGCCGGAGGACAACATGAATCCCGCAGGACCTTTTACGAACTCGATATGATCGACGAAGCTCATGTCTTCAGTAAGAGGTCCCCAATAAGAGTTCACTACATTGAAACCATTTCGAAAGGCCTGCACTTGTGCACCACGGGACAATACATTGGTATAGAGGTCACCCCAGTGTTCAGAACGAACAGCACCGCTTACGTTTCGCAGTACGCCGTCACTCATGCTGATCACTTGCTGATCACGCAAAACATCGCTGGTCACCATCTGAATATTCTGAGGAGTCTCGAGCAACGGCGTGGTTAGACGCAAGCTTGACGATGGTTCATTGATCGTATACACGCCGCGTGTTTCAGCGACAATGATCTCATCCAGTTGCTGTGCACTCTCTTTTAATGTGAAATCTATCGTGGTACGTTTTCCGCTCACCACTTCAACATCGCGTTCCTGTGTTTCAAGGCCTACGAAAGTGGCTACCACCGTGTAATTTCCTGGAGGAACCGGGGCAATCACGAAGCGGCCCTTCCGGTCGGCGATAGCACCTTTTGAACTCCCCTTTAGGGTGACGTTTACAAATTCGGCCGGAGATCCGTCTACTGTTGTAACAGTGCCTCCCACCGAACCATGATTCTGGGCGCTCACCCCGACCGAAGTAAGGAATACAAGCACCAACAAGTAAAGACTGCGCATAATTATTTAGACAAATTTTAAATAGTGCGCAATGATCTATTCCGGCAATCGCAATTGCAAAAGATCGCACAGTAAGTTTGAATAAATGACTTTGGGAGGTGAGCCCTCTACCCGATACAGGGTATACAGCATGACCTGAACAGGTCATGAATTTACGAGTGACTAGCCGCGATCGGTTAGCCAGTATTTCATAAGTTATTCGGTTCGCTGACAACCAATAACACAAATGGCGCCTTTACGCGCCATTCATGTTGTTCCCGGCGTTGATACAACGCTTATACTGTTCAGCTATTACTTCAATTCGTCGATAATAGGAATACTTTCGAAAATAGCCGTACGCACCTGGCTGAGCAGATACGCTTCTATCTGTACAAACTGAGCGGCGGCCTTTACCGTCGAAGCTTTCTTCATTTTACCATAGTAGGTGTGGATCAGCTTATCGGTCTTGGCGCCCAAAGAAAGCATGTCTTTTGTTATCTTGTCAGTAGTTGCGTCATCCAGTGTCGAATAGTTCTTTGCATAACGCTCCAGCAGGGCAACACGCTGATGGCCAAGTTCCTTTCTTTTTACCTCATACTCATCATAAAGCTTCCAAAAGGCATCCTTTTGCGCGCCTTCAAGCTGAATGAATTGTGCGACCACTGCTTTCTTCTCTTTGCCGTAGATAGACTGGATAAAATCTACGTCTTCCTTGTTGCTTTGCGCTGCTGCAGCGAACGAGGCAACCATAAATGCGATGATTAGAATCTTTTTTGACATAGTGAGGGTATTTGAAATCCGTTAGTAATGACAACTGGGTGCAGTTTAACAATTTAATCTTTGAGAACAACCAAAGGAAGGATGTTTCAGAAATTAAGAAAACCGTGTGCTTTTGTTATTGAGGCCGAGTGAAATATCGGGCTCTTTCCCATGCTCTTTTAGGACACGTCCAGGAACGTCATTGAGCCTGTCCAAAAGGTTCAGTATAAAGCATTTAATCCATTTCAACCTCTTAGCTGCCTCATGTGAGGTTTTTGGCCTTTTGCAAGCAGAAGCAGGGCCCCGTCGCTGCTCCGGATATTAACTTTACAGCAACGATCTCTCTGCTTGTGTTACCCTCGTGCTTGCGATTAATCGCATCCATCTTAATCACAACCATCTCTCTTGGATCAGTCCTTGGGCAGCAGCAAGGGTCAATTCTGGATGGCTACGTGGTGGACAACACGTCAAATGCCCCATTGCCAGGAGCAACAGTCTTCATCAAAGAGCTGTCGCGGGGAACAACCGCCGATGTCAGGGGGCACTACATGCTCCAACTGGCGCCGGGTACTTATTCTGTTAAGTTCTCATTTATAGGTTACGACTCCGATTCCGCTATTGTGGAAGCGGGCGTCCACACAACCCACACTGTACGTCTGAAGCCAGCCAGCGTTGTAATCAATGAGGTTACCGTTACAGCGGAAAAGGCTGACGCGAATCTCGCAAAAACGGAAACAGGCATGATCGTTATCCACAAGGACGATCTTGAGAAAATGCCCTACCTCCTGGGCGAAGTCGACCCGGTGCGCATGATTCAGCTTACGCCCGGCATACATACTTCCGGTGAAGGGAGTACAGGTTTCTACGTGCGTGGTGGTGCTGTCGATCAAAACCTCATGACACTGGATAACAGTACCATCTATAATCCAAGTCATTTGTTTGGCTTCTTCTCCATTTTCAATGGCAGTACGATTGAGGATATGGAACTTTACAAAGGGGGAATACCCGCGGATCTTGGCGGAAGGCTTTCTTCTGTTACCAACATTCACACCCGGAAAGGCAACGCTGAAGAATTTAAGGGGGAAGGCAGCATCGGCATTATTGCAGCCAGTGTATTGGCGGAGGGTCCGATTAAGAAAAACAAAAGCTCATTTCTGGTTGCTGCAAGGAGAACATACGTTGACCTGTTTGCCAAGGCGCTGAGAGACCTTCGTTTTCTCAAACAGGACATCAATTATTATTTCTACGACATCAACACGAACCTCGATTTTACTTTAGGCGGAAAAGATCAACTCCGTATTCGCGGATATTTCGGGCAGGATGTTTTCAAATATCAGGCGAGCAACTCATTCGACAATGACATGGATTGGAGAAATATATCCGGATCGGTAACGTGGCAGCATTCTTTTCACGAGAATCTTTACGGCGAGTTGGTTGTCAATACTTCGTTGTACGATATGAATTTCGGCGCAACAATAAACACCTACGCATTTAATATCGCGTCCAATATCCGGGATAAGGGCTTCTCCTATCAGCTCAACTGGCAGCTCAATGATCATGATATCAGCATGGGCGTGGTTTATACGCATCACACATTGCGCCCGAACAACTTCGCAGCCTCAAGTGATGATGTGGACCTGGAAGTTGCTCCCAAAGCACAGCTGTTTGCGCACGAGGTCGCGGCATTCGTGAATGACAAAATAGAAATCACAGAAGCACTGCAGATCAGTGCCGGAATACGCTTCACCGGTTATAGCCAGGCCGGACCTTTCACACGATATCTTCAAGACGACAACTTCCAGGTACTGGATACTATACAGTACGCCCGATACGAACCCATTGCCGTTTACTTCAACGCAGAACCACGGCTCTCGCTTCGGTATCGCCTGAACGACGTATCATCTCTCAAAGCATCGTATGACAATACACACCAGTACATGCATATGGCACCGCTCTCATCAGTGTCTCTGCCACTCGACATGTGGGTGCCCAGTACCGAGAATATTAAACCTCAATCAGCGCATCAGTGGTCAGCGGGCTATTTCCGGAACTTCAATGAACAGACTATCGAAACATCCGTCGTTGGATACTATAAGACGATGGATCATCAGCTCGAATACCGCGAGGGTACTATTATTGGCTATAGCAAAGGACTTAACTTCGACGACAACTTTGTGTTTGGGAAAGGTAAGTCGTACGGAATTGAGCTCTCGGTGAAGAAGACCGCTGGCAGCTTAACAGGACAAGTATCCTATACGTTGTCGAAAACAACACGTACGTTTTCCGATCTGAATAAGGGAAAAACTTTTGACGCCAAGTATGATCGCCTCCACGACCTTTCCCTAATGGCGAACTACGAACACAATCGCCGCTGGACATTCTCTGGCGTATTTGTATATGGCACTGGCAATGCGCTTAACCTTCCCGTGGCGCGCTACATCATTCAGGGAAATATTATCAATGAGTACGGCGCCCGAAACGCTTTCCGCATGCCACCCTACCATCGTCTTGATGTGTCAGTAACCTATGCCGCGAGGAAGTCTGAGCGTTTTCAGTCGTATTGGATATTGTCAGTATACAATGTGTACAGCCGCAAGAATCCCTACTACATTTATTTTGAGACTAAAGGCAACCTGGACAACTATGAACTGGAAACCAGCATCAAACAAGTATCCTTGTTTCCTATCATTCCGGCCATCACCTATCGCATCAAATTCTAATGATGAGGTCGCTGGCATTTATACTTTTAGTTATTATAAGCCTCACCCGCTGCGCTCCGGAGTCGGATTTTAACGCAATTCCGTACACTAAAAAGCTTGTGGTCGATGGCGCTATTGAAAGCAATGGGTATCCACGGGTACAACTAAGCTACAGTGCGGCATACTTTGAAGAAATCGATTCGGCGAACATCCGCGACCTCATGGTGTCTACTGCCAAGGTTACGGTTAGCGATGGCGAACAGGAAGAGGTGTTAACACTGCGCCGCGACAACAACCTGTTCCCTCCGTTTTATTACGAAGGCACCAGTATTGTGGGCAAAGCGGGGAAACGATATGACCTGACGATTGAATTAAAGGGAGAAATCTATACGGCAACAACCACCATTCCTGAACCCAGGAAGCTAGACAAGCTCTGGTTTGCGCTTGCACCTGATAAAGATTCGCTTGGATACCTTTATGGTAAAATAAGCGATAACGCTGCGGAGCAAAACTTCTACCGCCTGTTCACACAACGAAAAAATGTAGATCCCCGCTTCTTTCCCGTGTACTTGTCCGCCATCGATGATCAGTACTTCAACGGAAAGTCATTCACATTCACTGTCTTTCGCGGACCGGAGAACTTCTCCGAAATAAAGGACGACCTCTACTTTGCAAAAGGTGATACTATCAAATTAAAGTTCTGTACAATGGATAAAGCGCACTACGACTTCTGGAGAACAATGGAGCGGGAGCTCTACGTCGTAGGTAATCCGTTCGCTTCGTCCGGGAACGAAGTGCTCTCGAACATACAGGGTAAGAATGTGCTCGGTGTTTGGGGTGGCTATGGTGTTACGCTATACGAAACGGTAGCGCGTTAACTCTTTTTCAATATCTGTTATCGACTTGCTATCCTATGTTCCATTAGGAGCGTGCGCAATAGCAGATACGCTTTATAGAATCCCACGCCGCATAATGGCCGGGCACAATACGATTTACTCCACCAAAACAAAAAAGCTGCGCGACAAATCGCACAGCTTTTAATGCTATTGCTCGTATAGTTACTTATTCGAGATCTTCGACGAATTGCTCAAGCTTGGTCTGCAGGTCAGAGAAACCTACTTCAGTATAAGTCTGCAGATCAGACTTAGTACCATCTGCGAAGATCATACGAATTTCCATGCGGTCGTAATCCTCAGTGACGGTCTCGCATACCACGTCGTAATCCTGAGTTGTTTCATTCCAGATCCAATCACAAGACTCATATTCTTCCGTCTCCGTGAATGTGTAGAATTCGCTTTCCGCGATCTTCTCCTTGCTGTCGGCATAGAAAACCAACAACTTGTAGTTCGCATTCCAAGCGGCGGCCTTAGCTTGTGCTGATTCAGCGGCTTCCAACGCCTGACGCAATTTTGTAGCGTCGAGTTCACCAGAGAATTTGATATTCATAATCTGGAAATAAGCGCTTGCGTTTGCTACTACGTCAATACCTTCATCGCTTCCTTCAACAGCTTCTGAACTGAAGCTACCTGCGCCACGCAATCCGAATGAAAGCAAATTCTTATCACCTTCAGTCAGTGAGTAGTCGACTTTTGCCTCAGTTACTGTGTTTACTACACTATACTTAAGCGTGTACTGATCGATGCTGATCGCGATGGATGCTGATTCAGGATCGCCGTCCTTGTTATACGCGGCTGCGAATTCGTAACCCATTTTCTTTGTGCCGTCTACCGTAAGGTTAGCCTTTAACGCCGTTGGGTAATCGCCTGTGTAATCGGCGCCGCCCAAATCGCTGGCAATAGTTACGCCTTTGTAATCGAATATGGAGTATTCAGCGTTGTTCGTTGTTCCGTTTTCTGTAGAAGGAAACTTGAAGACGATCTTATCGCCGCTCTTCTCGTAAGTCCAGGTATCGTTGGCTTTGCTGTATGTGTATATACCAACCGCGTCGTTAAACTCCTGTTGGAATGAGGTAAATTCATCGGCTGCACTGCGCATCCCAGTAAGTGTCTTTGAAGCAGATGAGCTGCCAGAGCCCAAAGAGCTGAGCAAGCTGATAATGCGAATACCCTGGTTTGCATTTAAGCGACCTCCCAGACTTGCAGGAAGTCCCGCACCGTCAAGGTGTTTTCCAAATGCAATTGAGGTCTTAATACCACTGGCGCTCTTCAGATTATTCACACCGTTTATAAGTTCGATGCCATTATCTTCAAGACTTGCCTTGTTTTGTTCTACTGTTTTGGTGCTAAATTCAGTGGGGAATTCAGGCTCGTTGGATGGTGTCGGCTTTACATCGTCATCATTGCCGCAAGAGCTAACAAGCAGCGCTCCCGCCAAAATCATCGCACTAAACCTAAGGTGTGTTTTATTCATAACTCTTTTAATGGTTTCTATGGCAATGATACAGTGCAAATGAATACTCATAAAAACCCGGGCGTACACTTAAAAAAAAAGCTATGTAAGGATGTGTCTGCTGTAAAATTTTAGGCGCCTGAAATTGGTTTTGCCCTATTCTACAGACGGCGACAAACGCACAATTGAGTGATCGCGATATAACCAATCTCTGTGTATCAGGGTGTTGCATTGGCTGATGTGCATTTTTTGCATTAACAACGCTAATGGTACATGCGTTGCCCGGTGTGAGCTTCTGCGGGCGAGCTCAATTAAGGTGGTTACCTTATGAACTTGACTCGTATGTGCGCAGATGGCGATGGGTAACATTCACACAATTGGTTCTCTATCCAGCCCGGTAAGATCGGATACGTTCGCGCGCACTGATTAAATAACCGGACCGTGCTTGATCTTTTTGTTTGATGTAAAACGGCTGAACGTACGTGGCTAAAAATCCATTGACATCCAGAGATCTTTTCTCAGTTTAGCTTGACATCTTAGATCAATTTTTCGTCTTAGCTAACTTTTTCCGTTTCAGTATCCTCAAACAATGACTGTATCTCTGAGGATAAAGTCGAGGCCATGATTCACTATTACTTCAATGTTAAGGTAAACCGGTAACGTACACCGAGCACAAATAATAAAAACAAATTCATGCTTTCTGTGGAGTAGCGTCTTCGACGGCTAACATGTGCCGCGGTAATGAACGGAAAAAACAAGCGCTTACCAAAGATTACTGAATGCCAGTTCGACCGGGTCGGTGGACCGGAGCCATAAAATAAAAAAAGCCCTTTCGGGCTTGTTGAATGAAGTTTTCGTGATCCGACAGGGACTCGAACCCCGAACCGTCAGCTTAGAAGGCTGATGCTCTATCCAGTTGAGCTATCGGACCATTCACGTTGGCACCACTCCGATACATGATCTTGCGGACTATAACCGCTGAAACTAACCCTCCTTACCTTAGGACCGGCCAGGTCAATCATGACCGCCATAGAGCAAAACTACAAAATCTTAACCTGGATGGCTTGACCAGGTATATGCGGAGAGAGGGGGATTCGAACCCCCGGTACAGTTTAACCCGTACGACAGTTTAGCAAACTATTGGTTTCAGCCACTCACCCACCTCTCCAGCGAGTAAAATACCGCCCTTTTTCAAAGGAAGTGCAAATATAAAAGTTGCCTTGAAACTATCGCAAAAACCGGGAAATACTTTATTGGAAGGGACTTGAGGGGGGGCAAACTCCGGAAGAACCGGCGGCCCCCTCCCCGGGAAGGCCCGGGAAGGGAAAGTCTGGGCTCCAAAACCGCCGTAATCTCACCAAGTGGGTTGGCTGGATATGAGCGGAGGACAACGGACTATGATCTACTAACTACACAACTGAATAACCGCGGCCTTTAGTTCAAGGCCAAACAGTTACAAACAAACTCCCGTTGCGATCAAACACAAGGGTAACTTCTTCATTACCCTTCTTAAGATACGTTTCATGAAACGGATCCGTGTTGACAACAACATACAGACATTTCACCATCTCCCATCCTCTGTAGTTGGTTTCCACAAAATCGCGGACGGTACCCGGCAGTTCAACGGCAGGCACCTCGTTCTTCATTTCACTTACTGAGCCCGACTCATCAAACATGAGCATCATCCCTTTGTTGCGCAATTTGAAACGAGCTTCGTAGTTGGGTTCATTGTAATTCCATGCGACGTCTTTGACGTTAGGATATAGTGCAGTAAATGACTGCATAACAGGCGTTGGAATGGAAGCCAATGCTCCTTGTGCTTTGACCAGCGTGGTGGTCAGCACGAGTAATGCAATTCCGATCAACGTTTTCATAAGATTAAAATCTAGTGACCATTTAAAGTTTATAACAACTTACCTGTAGCCTAACGGTTGAACTGGATCAAGTCAGCGATTAATACAACCACTCGTCGACAGGTAAACCTAATTTATCGATTTTTTCTGAATAGTTTGAAAAGTCACAAGCATCATTCGAACCAAATCTTCGCAACTGTTGCGCTGGCGGATACTCATTTTTGGACTTTCTTGTTATGCATTCAGTTTGATCGACTTACGATTATGTTACTATGTAAAAATCGTCGATAAACTGATTTCCGAAAATGATAAAAGTGCCAGATCGTGATGATTATTATCACGAATCGTAGATTGTGAGAAACACCGCAACGGCTTCAACAGCCGGCACGTCGGACTGTTTCACAATGAAACATCGCGGCGCATATCCATACCGTTGCGATCAGGAATCACCGAAAAGAGTCAACTGATAAATATTAGCACGTATCGACAATAATCGGTGTGAAAAAATCCGTCACCCTGGATGATTTCCTCCACACTTTTTAATTCCAAAAATGAGAATTCGTCTCAAGGCGTGATTAGAGAAGACTCTTGTGATCAGCTAATTAGGAGTGCGATGAACTGAGTGACGTATAGCTTCCCGCCGTAAAAGGCAAAAGATTTGCTGTTGCGCAAAACGTTTACGCGCCGATTTCACAGGACGAAAGTCGTGAATCAGCGACAAAGCGTATCTTTGCCCCACTTATGCACTTTAGAAATTTACTATTACTGTGCGTACTGACCGTGGCTGCTCATGCCACCTATGCTCAGTTAAATGTGCGGCCATTAATTCTTGGACAGGATCCAATATCTACCAATGAAAATGTTCCTATCACTATTCCCTTCACTGCGCTTAGAGTAGTAGATCTTGATGATAACTATCCGAATGGATTCACGATGTCCATTGACGCCGGTACTAACTATACAGTTAACGGGCAAGAGATCACACCCGCGAGAAATTTTCACGGTCGCCTCAACGTACCGGTTCGTGTCAATGACGGAGAGGATGACAGCAATACATTGACTTTGATCGTTACGGTAAATGACATCCCTAATGTAAAACCCGTAATAAATTCTGTTCAGTCGTTGTCTACAACACGCGGAACACCGATCACACTTACGCTCGCTGATTTCTCCGTAACTGATCCCGATAATCTCTATCCGGATGATTTCACTCTAAGAATATTCAGTGGTGCAAATTATAGTCGCAGTGGCACAACGGTAACGCCAAACGCAGGATTTACCGGAACGCTCAGCGTAAGAGTAAGAGTTGATGACGGAGAAGATGAAAGCGTCGATTTCAATGCCGATGTGGTAGTAAACGCACCGTTGAACGTTGCTCCCGTAATAACAGGGCAATCTACGTTGACAACACCACAGGCGACAGCCATCACTATAACAACCGGAGATCTTACTGTTACCGATCCGGATAACACCTATCCTCAGGACTTTACTATTTCGCTGCAACCTGGAACTAATTACACGGTCAATAATCTAACGGTTACTCCTGCGCCGGCATTCACTGGCGAGCTAACGGTTCCGGTAAGCGTAAACGACGGAACTACTCAAAGTGCAGTATTCAATCTCAAGATTGATGTAACACCGGTTAACCAAAAACCTCAGATCACCGGACAGGTTGCACTGAGCACTGTTGCTGACTCTCCAATAACAATCGAGTTTGGCAACCTTACTGTAACTGACGATGACCCCTATCCTACCGGCTTTACCATGGCGCTCCGCGCTGGTGCGCACTATACCTTTTCGGGAAGGACAGTCACGCCGGAGGCAGGCTACGTTGGGCCTATCAGTGTTCCTGTCTCTATCAACGACGGAGAAGTTGACAGCGATATCTTCAATGTTGTTATCGATGTTACGCCGAAACCAAATACCAAACCTGTTATCACAGGACAAACTCCGCTTAGCACCTTCATCGCTACTTCGATCACATTAAAACTGGCGGACTTTCAGGTAACGGACCCCGACAATGTGTATCCAAACGACTTTACCCTAAAAGTTTATCCTGGCGTTGGATACTCCTTCAGCGGTACCACCATTACACCGAACCTGCTATTCCTTGGGACGCTTACCGTACCAGTGACAGTCAACGACGGACAGACAGAAAGCGACCGGTTCGACGCAAAGATTCTGGTGACTCTTCTTCCGAACGTTGCACCCGTCATTACGAATCAGACTCCTCTTTCTGTTACTTCAAGCAGTAACCTCACCATTCAGCTTGCAAATCTTTTCGTCACAGATCCAGATGACACCTATCCTAATGGATTTACACTGACAGTTTACAATGGTCAACACTATTCTGTGAATGGAACAACGATCACTGCAGATGCCGGTTTTACGGGTACCTTGAAAGTACCTGTAACTGTAAATGACGGCCATTCTGAAAGTGCGCGATACAATCTTGATGTAACAGTCAATGCACCGGTCAACGTTGCCCCAACGATTACTGCACAATCAACTCTGGAAATTAATGAAGACCAGACACAGAATGTTACACTCGGAATGCTCACTGTAGTTGATCCAGACGATCCCAACTATCCCAGCGGGTTTACGCTAAAACTACGTCCACCGGCTACCAACTCAAACTACACGCTCGATGGCAATCGCGTTGTGCCTGCTAAAGATTTCAACGGCACGCTTAAAGTGCCGCTCGTAGTTAATGATGGCAAGGATGACAGTCCAGTTTTTGAATTAATCATAACTGTAAGGCCGGTCAATGATGCTCCAACTCTTGAGGGACAAAAGGTACTCACAACTTATGTGACCACTCCAATTACAATCAGCATTTCCGATCTGGTAATTAAAGACCCGGACAATGACCCAGGTGATATTACTTTCAGAGTAAATAATGGTCCGAATTATACTTTCAGCGGACTAACGGTAACTCCAAATACAAACTTTAAGGGTGAGTTGAAAGTGAATATTACCCTCAGCGACGGCCGTGCGAATACAAATGCACAGGTCAGTGTCAGGGTAAGCGACACTCCGAACGTAGCACCAATAATAGAAGGTCAGTCGCCCAATCCTTTTATCGTAACCCAGAACACGCCGCTGGCGATTGAAATTACGAAGCTAATCGTCACCGATCCGGACAATACGTTTCCAACAGATTTCACACTTACGGTTCTTAGCGGAGCCAACTACACAGTTTCCGGCACCACTATTACTCCGGCAAGCAATTTCCTTGGTTCGCTTCAGGTGCCTGTGACAGTAAGCGACGGTACTGCCAATAGTGCACCCTTTACGGTGAGTGTTAGCGTTGTTGCCCCGAGTGCAAGGCCCCAAATCACCGGTCAGCAGAGCCTGGTGATGAATGAAGATGAAACACTAACGATCGCGCTTGCTGATCTTCTTGTCACAGACACCGACGATGTTTATCCAAATGGATTCAAACTTGATATTCTCACCGGATCCGGCTATACGTTCAATGGTACTTCTGTGACCCCCGCGAAAAATCTCAATGGATTTCTAATTGTGTCGGTGAAAGTAACAGATGCCGGTGGAAAATCGAGCGATCCATACGGACTGGCTATTCTTATCAAACCCGTTGATGATGCTCCGGTCATTACGCAATTCGAAACGACGCCACTTTCATATGAACCTGGAGCTGAATCCATATTCATCACGTCTGTATTTGATGTTGAAGATGTGGACAATGACTACCTCAGCTTCGCCGAAATAGGCATTCAAAAGAAGGTCTATACGAAGGGCTATGATGAGTTGCTGTTTTCAAGCACCGCAGCTATACGCGGAGTCTTTGACGCCGACAGTGGTAAACTTTCACTGATAGGGTATGCTACGCTGGCAGAATATAAAGAGGCCATCCGATCAATTAAGTATCACTACCGACTCAATGAGGATGAAACAGGAACTCCCCAGGCATTACCGGGAGATAAAGTCATCTATGTCTCCGTTCACGACGGACAGCTCCCAAGCGAGACAAGAACCAGAAGTATTCTCATGGAGACCACAATTGACCTTCGGATTCCAACTGCGTTCTCACCTAACGACGACACCGTTAATGAAACATGGCAGGTGCTCGCACTCTCCAATCCGCAGCAGTGTGAAAATGCACTCGTTCGCGTTTACGACAAGCGTGGCGTGCTGCTTTTCGAATCGCGGGGCATTGAAAAGAAATGGGACGGCACTTACAATGGCGTACTCCTGCCCACCGACACCTACTACTATACAGTGGATCTTAACCTATCTTATGCAAAGCGCACTTATAAAGGCGCGGTATCATTGATGAGATAAGGAAGATGCACCATAGCGAGTTACAATTGAGTCCGGTGTTAAACGGCGTATGTGAATGACCCTGAGGATGAAGATCGTGTTAAGCGCGGCGGCAAACCATTTCAATTAACTGTTTTCGTGTTCTGTCATGCGGGCCCTGATCACGGACTCCAGCTTTTTCTTTCGAAGCTTCCAAAAAGAATCAAAGTAATCAATCCATTCCTGCATTGCGATGAAACCATCCTGGCTCAGGATGCAATAGCGTTCTCTTCCAATCTCGTTGATCTTCACGAAGCCCGCCTCCTCCAGAAGTTTGATGTGCTTGGACACCGCAGGACGGCTGATGCTAAAATTGGCCGCAAGGTCGCTGATCGTAAAGGTTTTATGAGACAGCAGCCGAAGGACTTCGCGTCTGCTCGCGTCAGCAAGTGCGGAAAAGGGGTCAATTGACTGCGTGCGTGGCTTCATATGTTTTTAAGGTTTCAATTAGTCTTCGCCTGATGGACTTTTGCCAGCCGACATTCATGAAGAAATATGCGAGGTAGTTTTTCATCCCTTTAAACCCTTTGTGCTCAAGCAGCAAGTTTGTCCGGGATCCTGCTGGCGTAATCGTCCAGGAAACAATCGTATCGAGGCTAATTGACCCATCGCCCGGCCCTCCCTTCCAGCTAAATGACAATTTCTTCCCTTCGACAACTTCAAGCACTTTGCAATACACCTTACCATCAAACGGTGGCAATGGCCGCGGCCTTGTATGAAACATAAATTCATGACCAACTACCGGACTGAAGTCATTTGGCATAAGCCATTCCGAAAGAATATTTGTATCGGTCAGGCACTGCCAAACCAGCTCCGGAGGAGCATCCAGCTCCCATAGTTGAACAATTTCCTTAGTCATTGTGTAACTTTTTAGTTACGCAATGATACGTAACCCAAAGGTTACATATCAACTTTTTCTGTATCTATTTTTCAGTGCTTAATGTACTGCGTCTATAATGACAATCCAGAGCAGGTGCCGGGCTACCGCTTTTCTGTCCTCCAAAAGCGGTTGTTTGTCCAATTTTCGCATCCTGCCTTGACATTTTGGCGATATTGGAATATGCCTGGTTCTCAGAATACCAACGAAGTTTCCAAATATGGATATCAAAAATATCGCATCGTTCTTCATGTAGCATTCTGGTCATCGATCGTCATATACGATGTCGTTATATGGGGACTCGTTGATGGAAAGTATGTCGAGAAGTTTGTATCAACAATGGCTGAACTGCCCATCAAGATGGCTGCGGCCTATTTTACTCTCTATGTTCTGATCGACCGGTACTTTATCCAAAAGAAATATGCCCGGTTCCTGATCAGCCTGGTCGTTTCCATGTTTGCCTCCGGACTGATTCTCCGCTTCATGGGATACTACTTTCTTTACCCCATCTTCTATCCGCAAGGACTCACAATCCCCCTGCTATTTCTTCCCAAGATTCTGATTGCCATCTTCTATACCTATTCCTGGGTCGCTATGCTGGCGGCCGTGCATGTTGTTCGCAAATTCTACGAACATCAGTATCAGGCTAATCAGTTGTTGTTAACTACCCGTCAACTGGAGAAAGAGAAGCTGGAGGCAGAATTAAAATTGCTGAAGTCGCAAATTCATCCGCATTTCCTGTTTAATACGTTAAACAATCTTTATGCTCTTGCGCTAAGCCAAAGCAGCAAAACACCGGTGATGGTGCATCAGCTTTCCGAGCTGATGAGTTACATGCTGTACGATAGTCACCAGCAACTAGTAGAGTTGCAAAAGGAAGTAACGCATCTTCAACACTATATCGCCCTCGAGCGACTACGATATAATGAGCTCGAAGTAACGTTTGCCAATTATGTCGCTGCTGAAAACATAAAGATCGCACCGCTCCTGTTGCTTCCCTTTGTTGAAAATTGTTTTAAACACGGCGACAAGCATAAAAACAGCTGGATACATTTCGAGCTTTCCCTCAACGATGGAAACCTAACGTTCAAGACGGAAAACAAAAAGCCGGAACGCGCAGACGAGCAATCGCGTGGCGGCATCGGTTTGGACAACGTAAAAAGGCGCCTGACCCACGAGTATCCGCAGCGTCACGATTTACAGATTTTTGACACAAGAGACACTTACCTGGTGGTGCTTCAAATATCACTTAACGGAAAGAGGGAAAAATTAAGAATTAAGAATTAAGAATTAAGAATTAGCGAGAGGAGGATCGTAAGGTTCACCACTATGAATAAAGACCAAACGCAATTGCTTGACTATTGGAAACATCACACTCCAAAACTAACGGAATGAAAATAATTGAAATAAGCGACGTGACATATCACACGTGTAAAATGACGAATAAGGTGGAAGACGAAGTACTGAACCAATTCATAATTCTTAATTCTTAATTCTTAATTCTCATGAGGTGTCTGATTGTTGACGACGAACCCCTGGCCCGGCAGTTGCTTGAATCATACGTTGGGCGAATCGCTGAGTTGTCGCTGGTTGCCAGCTGCGGCAGCGCGATGGATGCGTTCGACGTACTTCAGACGCACAGTTTAGATCTGTTATTCCTCGACATTAATCTCCCCAATACGAATGGGATTGAGTTGTTGAAATCTCTTCAGCAGCGGCCACGGGTTATTTTCACCACTGCCTATCGGGAGTACGCGTTCGAAGCCTACGACCTCGATGTGATCGACTACCTGTTAAAGCCCATTTCCTTCGACCGGTTTCTTAGGGCCATCGGCAAAATCAGGCAGCTGAAGAAATATCAACCCATTGAGCAAAATCAGAATATGCCGTCTGCGTACGATGAAGCCTTTCTTTATCTGAAGGAGAATCGTGAACAGGTGAAAGTATTTCTCAAGGATATCCTGTATATCGAAAGTCTTCGCGACTACGTGCGCGTTAAGACGGCATCGCGTGAAGTTGTGACCTATCAAAAGATCAGTTATCTCGAACAGAGATTGCCACAGAATAAGTTCATCCGCGTTCACCGCTCGTTCATTGTATCCATTGACCACGTTGTGTCATTCACTAATAGTCAGGTGAAAGTCAGCGACTATACGGTTCCTATTGGTCGCAACTACAGGACCTTCGCGCTGGCGGGGTTCATGAGTCAGCCTCACAGGGCGTGACGTTTGTCGGATAAGCAGGTCGTTTGTAAGTTAACAACGGCGAGTGTCAAGGCTGCATCGCTGAAGTCTGTTCATCATGTAACTTCATTGCATCCAGGCCGTGTTTAGCATGTAAATCGGGCGTCGTCTAATCCAAAGCATTTGCCATGCAATGGTGTCGGCGATGCAGATTGTTAGTCAAGCGACATTAATCATAAACCTGCGCAATGAGCAATATTCAACTTACAATAAACGGAGTGAGCAAACACTTCGATGTCGATTCCACAATGCCATTACTTTGGGTGATACGAGACTTTTCCGGTCTAATGGGGACAAAGTATGGATGCGGCGTGGGACAATGCGGCGCATGCACAATTCACATCAATGGAAAAGCCGTTCGGTCGTGCTCCATAACGGTCGGGGCATGCGCAGGAAAGCCTGTCACGACAATAGAGGGGTTAAGCTCTGACGGCACACATCCGCTTCAAACGGCATGGGCAGATGTCGACGTTCCTCAATGCGGCTACTGCCAGGCGGGGCAGATCATGACAGCTGCCGCCTTTCTGGATCAGCATCCTGATCCAAGTGACGATGAGATCACATCTGCAATGAACGGCAACCTATGTCGTTGTGGCACCTATCCCCGCATACACGAAGCGGTTAAAAGAGCGTCGCAGAAGCGCAAGGCCACCGGGTCAGAAACGAAAACAGCTAAACCCTGAGCCTTATTGCCATGAACCGAAGACAATTTGTACAAGCATCTGTGCTCACAGGCGGCGGGCTGCTTCTCACGTTTCATCAATCGGCGGCGCAAATGCTGACTGCTGGTCGCCCGAGCAACGGCGGTGACCATACCAAACAAGTCAACGATAGCGCTATGGGCGACTTGTTAAGCATTTCTGCCGATGGACGGGTGCGTTATCAATTTATCAAGCACGAGATGGGACAAGGCGTTTCCACCGCTATGGCGATGATCATTGCCGAGGAACTATGCGCGGATTGGGAGAAGGTATCGATCGATCTGCCAGATACAAACATGAAGAAGTTTCAGAACGACAGGAATGGAGGGCACGACACGGGCGGCAGCTGTACGATCATCTATCAATACGACGTTTTGCGAAAGGCCGGTGCTACGGCGAGACAGATGCTGATCGCTGCCGCTGCAGCGCGGTGGAAGGTAACTCCAGATGCATGTTATGCTGAAGGACACCAGGTTATTAACAGGAATACCCGCGCATCACTTGGCTTTGGTGCCCTTGCAGGCGAGGCATCCAACTTCGCTCCATCGCCATCGGAATCCATTGGACTTAAGGAAGAGCGAAAGTTTAATCTGATAGGCCAGTCCAAAAGTGCAAAGGTCATCCCGGACATAGTAACGGGTCGCGCAACGTACGGGCTGGACGTGAAGGTAGCAGGCATGCTGATCGCCGTCGTGGAACGTTGTCCCGTCTTCCGGGGGAAAATAAAATCGTATGATGCTAGCGAGGCAATGGCCGTGAAGGGCGTCCGCCATATCTTCACTAATCAACAAGTTGCCGGACTTCAGCGCGAAACTCCTTTCATGCCTCATGACATTCGCGAGGGCGTGGTAGTGGTCGCAGACTCCTTCTGGGCCGCGCAGCAGGCCCGAAGCAAGCTTCGCATTGTGTGGGACGAAGGCGCAAATGGCTCCAAAAGCTCCGCGGATTTTGAACGTCTTGCCGCCTTACGCGCCATCAACAAGACGTCGCCAACTGCATTCATCGGTGATGCCGATGCCGGATCGAACATGGCACATGTAAAACGTACCATCCGCGCTTCCTATGTGTTCCCCCATCAGCTGCACAACTGCATGGAACCGCTGAATTGCACAGCGAAAGTTTCAAACAATAAATGCGAGATCTGGATTGGATCTCAGGCGCCTAACCTTATCGTTACCGAGCTTCAGCGGGTATTCGGCTTCAATGACTCCGACATCATCGTTCACAATCATGTTTCCGGCGGAGGCTTCGGACGGCGATATTATCCGGATATGGCAATCGAAGCGGCGTTCATATCCAGGGAGTCGGGCGGAGCGCCCGTTAAAATGATCTGGACGCGCGAAGACGATCATCTTTTCAACCTCGCCCATCTCTTCCAGCATATGGAGTATCAGGCTTCAGTCGATCAACAGGATCAACTGTATGCCTGGTACGAGAAGGAGATCCGAACTTATACATGGGGAGCAAAGTATGCGGATCCACAACTGCCGTTTATGGCATATGAGATTCCTAACATCCGCTACGACTTCGAACAAATGATCGATGACGAACTCGTGCATTCCTCGGCGTGGCGGGGAGTGGTGGGACACGGAAGGTTCTACAGTGAGTGTTTTGTTGATGAGGTCGCAGCGGCAATGGGAAAAGATCCTTATACCTTCAGGCGCGAACTGCTCAGAAACAAGCGCGACGTTCAAGTGGGCGACATTTATCCGGTGTCGGGATCGCGCACGCTGAGGGTGCTCGATCTCGCTGTTGAAAAATCGGGATGGCTTAAGATGCATTCCAGCAGCGACACCGGTGGAACAAAAGGAATGGGAATGGCCGTTTGTCCCTATGGCAACAGCTACGTCGCTGTTGTGGCGGAGGTAACTGTCAAAGATCAACAATTACGGATCGACCGGATGACGGTCGCAGTTGATTGCGGCCTCGTCATCAATCCTTCCGGTGTGGCTAACCAGATCTCAGGCGGTATCGTCTGGAGTCTAACGGCCCTGCTATACGGTGGACTTCCCATAGTAGACGGCCGCGCCGTCTATCGAAATTTTCATCAGAATAAGCTTCTACGGATGCGCGAATGCCCTCCGATCGACGTTCACTTTGTCGAGACAAACGACACACGTCCATGGGGTGTTGGCGAGATCTCAAGTCCAATGGGTGTGCCTGCAGTGCTAAACGCCATTTATGCGGCTACAGGTAGGCGCATCAGGAAGGTGCCTATTGATATGAAGCTTTTTTCATCCGATGGCACAACTGGCTAACCGCTCGTTATGCCCTTCTTAATAGTGGTGTCTGCACTACCCTTCCCAAACTACAATGTCGTCCATTTCATACCAACCCGGATAGAGTGGCATCTTCAGTTTCTCAATCTCATTGCGTTTGGTCTTTAAAGTTGGAGTAAGTAGACCGTTGTCTATCGACCAATCCGATTTCATCACTACCGCTTTCTTCAATCTTTCGTGGGGATCCAGGCCGTCATTTATACTCTGAAGCAGGGCGCTGAATTCATCGCGCAATTGCTGTTTGCTCTTCACACGACCTGACTGTGATAACACTATCAATGCAATTGGCTGTGGAATTCCCATTCCAACAACGCATACCTGGTCGACCGATGAACTTCCTGTGAACAACATTTCAATTGGAGCGGGGTAAACGTACTTACCCTTGTCAGTCTTGAACTGATCCTTGATGCGACCGGTGATTGTGAGAAATCCTTCTTTGTCAATTTCCCCAATATCGCCCGTGCGCAGAAAGCGTTCATCATCGAATGCTTCCTTCGTTAGCTCTGGTTCCTTGTAATAGCCGACCATATTCCCTGCCCCCTTCACGCGGATCTCACCTCCTGCTGCAATTGTTGTTTCGAAGCATGAGGCCGTGACGCCGACAGTCCCTATTTTATTCAAACCCTTTCGGTTAAGATGGCTGACACAATTTTCTGTGAGGCCGTATCCCTGGAATATCTCTATGTCAAGACGATGAAACCATCTAAGCAATTCTATTGACAACGGAGCGGCGCCGGAAAATATCTGCGTGGCACGTGACAAGCCGAGTTTCCTTTTGATTTTCGATTTTATGATCGTACCAACCAACGGTATGCGAAGCAGAATGTCCAGTTTCCCCTGAGGAATCTTCTGTATTACGCCCTCACGTATCTTCGCCCACAAACGTGGCACGGCGACGAAATGATGCGGCTGGGTGGCTGCCAGATCATCATTAAACGTAGCCAGAGATTCAGGAAACGAGAATGTCGCGCCCAGGTAAATGCCAATTGTTTCGATTGCCATACGTTCTGCAGCGTGTCCCAGCGGCAAAAATGAAAATAGCGATGGCCGTTCACGGAATCCAAACTCTCTCGTTCCTGTAGTTGCTATTACGTCGAAGCCTCCCATGGAGTGCATTACGCCTTTAAATTTTCCGGTGGTCCCAGAGGTATACATGATCGTAAAAATCTCGTCAGGCTTCCAGGCGTAAACCACTGGCAGCGGGGTATTGTTGAGCCACTGTTCCCATTGAATCTCTTCCGATATACCATAGTCACCGATGCCGATCTTCAATATTCCGTCTGGTATGCCTTCCCTTTGTTCGCTGTAGTTGTCGAGTTTTCCGACAAAGATTGCCTTCACTTCGCCATGAGCGAGGATCTGCTTTATCGAAGATGCCGTTAGGGTGGCATACACCGGCACTGACACGTGCCCGCACATCATAATAGCAAGGTCGGCCATGATCCAGTGCGCACAATTCTTGGACAGAATCGACACGTGAGATCGCGGTGGCAGCCCTTTCAGACCAGTGGCTATTCTGCGAATCTCATCGCCAGCCTGACGGTACGTATAAGTCTTCCATTTGCCATTGAAAGGTTGTCTGAGGAACAATTCATCAGGAATGGCCTTCTCCCATTCAAGGAACTTTTGAAGGATACTGCTCATTAACGAAGTACTTTAAAACGGGGATGGTTTGACCGGGTGATTATCTAATGTAATCACAATCCGCGAAAACTGAAAGTCGGGATGAGGGACAGGAACTTGGTTATCTTTGGACATGCCAACAGAAAATACACAACGATTTGGTGATCGCGTCGACAATTACGTACGCTACAGACCCCACTATCCAGAGGCAGTGTTGCACTATCTTCACGACAGCTTTGGTCTTGCACCCAGCCACACCGTTATCGACATCGGCTCAGGTACGGGCATTTCATCTGAGATGTTTTTAAAGAACGGCAATCATGTGATTGGTATTGAACCCAACGAACCGATGCGGACGCGGTCGCTGTCATTATTGAAGGATTACAGCCGCTTTGAGGCAGTTGACGGAACCGCCGAACAAACCGGGTTATCCGATGCATCAGCAGACTTCATTGTGGCGGGTCAGGCGTTTCACTGGTTTGACCGCGACCGCGCAAAGAATGAATTTCATCGCATACTCAAGCCGAACGGAGTCACCGTACTCATGTGGAATGAACGGCTCGTGGATACCGAGTTCGCGCGATTGTATGATCAGCTCATCATCGATCACGCCATCGACTACGTTACCGTCGACCATCGCAATATAGAACCAGCGATGATCGCAGCATTCTTTGCACCGGCGAAGTGCACGCTGAAGACTTTCGCTAACAGTCAGACGTTCGACTTCGAAGGATTAAAGGGAAGGCTGTCATCATCATCTTATGTTCCCAACGAGGGTCAGCCTGGTTATGCGCTAATGATCGAAGCATTGAAGGATCTGTTTAACCAATATTGCAAAGACGACGTTATCACGATAAACTACGATACTAATGTCTACGTGAGCCGGCGTGCCGAACTCTATTGAGCCCAAAAAGGTGCACCGTAGCAGGGCCCCTTTACCCTCATCCGGCCCTTACTACAGTTGCACCTGAAAAAGTACATTTATCTACGCCTCGGCTACCAGGCTACCCTCTGCTTACCGATCCACCTAGTTGTGTTACAATGTTACCCGTTGTGAAATTGCCGCCCGCATCGCCGGTTACATAAGTGCCGCCAGTATACAGACCGTTGAATTCTGTACCGTCTACCACTTCGCCCCCGGTGAAAATCGTGTATGTCTTGTTTAGCTCCAGGCGCGAGCCGCCAATCAACATCGTGTTAAAAGCAGTTGGCGCGAGAAATGTGACCACGTGTGTGCCATCCGTTGACACAACGGAAACTAGCTGGTTGTACTTGCCCGCTCCCATAATTACCGACGGAACCGAAGATGCATTCTGACTAGGTGCACTCGTCGCACCTCCAATGCCCACTACAATACCACCCGTTATCGCCAGTGTACGGGCATCGCAGTCAATACCCGCCTCCGGACCGCTCGCCCCTATCGCAATCACAATACCACCTGTTATCGTAAACGTCCCGTTCGAATCCATTCCATCATTGCCTGCACTATAGGAATAAACCATTCCACCATTGATATTGATGGCCTTGCCTGCATTCAATCCATCGTCCGTTGTGGTTGTTGTAATCGTACCGTCGTTAATCGTAAGAGTACTCTTACTTTCAATCCCCTCGCCTTCTGTCGAAATCACATTGATCTTTCCTCCGTTGATTGTCACGTAGGGATCGATGCTCTCGTCGCCATCTTCGTAGGACGCGGCGATGCCATCATCGGCTACGTTAAAATTGAAGTCACCAGCGTTGATGATGATGTGACCTTCCTCACAATCAATGCCATCGCTTGCTGCAGAGATTTTAAATGTGCCTCCATCGGCGATAAATGCCTCGTTCGCATGAATGCCGTCGGTGGCAGCACCAGCAACCTCGATATTTCCGCTTCGTACGCGAATGTAATCGTCGCTGACAATGCCATGTTTGTAGTTACCGATAACTGTCAGGCTACCTGCTCCACTGAATACCAGCTGTCCCTCGCTGAAGAAGGTTCCCTTCATGTCCTCGCTTGAGGTCGCGTACGTCTTGCCGTCGGTCAATCCATTCTCCGTTCCATCGGCGAGTACCACGAAAGCTGTCTTCGAAGATTGTATGTTGATGGCGGGCCCATCGCTGTTGGTAATCTGCACGCCATTGAGCGTGAGCTTAAACTTATTGTCACTATAGATTTTCACGGAACCATTCGAAGTAATTCCGCTTAGCTCGTAGGCCACTCCTTTTATTGTTGATGTAATAATTACATCTCCGTTATCATCGGCAATTTCGACGCCTGCACCCTGCAATGGATTCAGAATCTCAGTCGGACTGCCGAATGTGATCAGCACGGTTTTGTCGAATGTTGAATTCTCTATCAAATCATCATCATCGCTGCCGTTGTCATTCAGTCCTTCCGATATGCCAGGCACATACTCTGCACTTATCGCTACCGACTCGCCTTCGGTTACTGCCGGAGTGACTTCGTCATTGCTTGAACAACGCATGGCTGACAAGGCGTAAATGAAAATAATCATTAAGTAAATTGCTGCGGGCGTTTCATAACGCGACGCCTGCGCGGTGGTTTTGCTCTTCAATTGGCTCATTTCTCTCTCTCTTACCTGACGAAAAAACGATGCAACCAGCTCAATAAGTGTCACAATCTCTGGCATATGAGACGAGGGCCGGGAATGTGCAGCCAAGGAGGGAGAATGCCGATATCGGATGCCGGAAGTTACGAGGGACACGCGGCCCGCGATCCTAAATCAATGTTTCGATTTCGGACGCTCCTGCCCTGGATCGCACAGCAAATGAATCGCGGAGCGCTGTTATGATGCTTATTTCCCCTGGCACTGAGAGTGGCACGATTATTCACTAGTCAATGCAATTCCGATATCAGCAGTTGCCATCCGCCATGATCACGAACTACTTCACTCTCGCTGCCCGAACGATTCGCCGCTCAACATCTTACACACTTGTCAACGTGCTTGGGCTTACGTTCGGCATCACGTGTGCCATCATCATATTCTCACTGGTTCGTTACCATCTGTCGTTTGATACCTTTCATAACGACAGCGATCGTATATATCGCTTCGTTACGGAAGAGCATCGCGACGATGTAGAGTACGAATCTTCGGTGCCACCAGCCTTTGGTAAAGCATTTCGGGAAGACTATACTTATGCCGAAAAAGTGGCGAGAATCTGCGTTGCTAATTCCTTGCTCTCATTTGAAGATAAAGGGGCAACACATAAGTTCCAGGAAGATATCGCATTTGCCGACGCCTCTTACCTCGAATTATTCAACTTCCCTCTTGCCAGCGGCGTTAACGAACTTGATCAACCTGGTACGGCTGTTATTACAGAACGTGTAGCCAGAAAGTTTTTCGGCGATGAATCCGCTCTCGGAAAGGTAATACGATTCGAAAACAAAAGTGACTTTAGAATTCTGGGAACAATGGCCGACCTCCCCGGCAACACCGACTTACGGTCGGAGATCCTGCTGTCCTATTCGAATGTTAATGAACACAGCAAATGGTACGCCGCCGACGATGCATGGGGTGGTATAACGTCATCTATCAAGACATACGCACGGATGCGTCCGGGTGTGGACCCGGGTGAAGTTGAGAAGCATCTTGCAGACTATGTAAAGAAGTATCGCGCCGGCGCCAGCAATGTCCATCACTACAAACTACAACCACTGGCTGATGTTCACTTTAGTCCTCTTTACAATGGCGCAATATCGAAGACGATCCTGTGGGTACTTTCGATCATCGGTTTCTTCCTGGTCCTCACGGCATGCCTGAACTTTGTGAACCTCGCCACTGCGCAATCGGTGAGCCGGTCGCGTGAGGTCGGCGTGAGAAAGGCGCTCGGGGGATTGAGAACACAACTGTTCTGGCAGTTTACCCTGGAGACGGGAGTGATTGTATTCCTGGCCTTCTTTGTATCACTTGCTCTAGC
The DNA here is from genome assembly GCF_037203685.1 of Chryseolinea sp. T2. Classification (NCBI taxonomy): domain Bacteria; kingdom Pseudomonadati; phylum Bacteroidota; class Cytophagia; order Cytophagales; family Fulvivirgaceae; genus Chryseolinea; species Chryseolinea sp. T2. Next base: position 330,158 of record NZ_JBBCAU010000009.1, on the reverse strand, counting down.
CACTGCGTTGATCCCGATGGTGAACGAGCTGCTCGAAACGAAAATCAATATTAATCTGGCGGATGGTACCCTTTGGATATTTATGGCGCTGTTGATTGTTGCCGTTACATTCATGGCGGGGGCGTATCCTGGAATGGTGCTTTCAGGCTTCAGACCTGTTCAGGCTCTGAAAGGTATACAAGCCGGGGCCGAGACGTTAAACATCAGACGGGTTCTCATCACCACGCAGTTTTCTATTACTCACATGCTGCTTATCGGACTCATCGTCGTGCTGTCGCAGGTGAGCTACTTCCACAATACAGAACTTGGATATGAGCGTAAGGCCGTCGTGATGATTCCCATGGGATCTCATGACGAGAAGTCAAAGACGTTAAAAGAGCAGTTTCTGAGACTTCCCAATGTTGAGCACGTCACCCTGTGCTATTCGGCACCGGCCGCACCGTACAGTTGGGAAACATCATTTGGCTATGATCATCGTCAGGAAGACGAACCCTTTGGCTCCCGCTTTCAGGCGGGTGATGAAGATTATCTGAATACGTTTAAAATCGATCTTGTTGCAGGTCGCAATCTGCTTCCGTCGGACACCATAAAGGAGTTCCTCGTGAACGAAACGTTCGTAGCCAAGCTTGGCGAGACAAATGAAAGTGTCTTAGGAAAGAACATCGCGTTCAACGACCGGTACAATGGCAACATTGTAGGCGTGCTTGCCGATTATCATGATGAATCGCTGCACACTACGATCAACCCGGTGATGATGACGACATCACTCCACTACTCGAGTGTATACGCAGTGAAGATCAACATGAGCGAGGCAGGCAGTACCTTGGAGGCGCTGGATAAGACATGGTCGGCAATGTACCCGGAACAATTGTACGCTTACGATTTCCTGGATGATCAGACCGCAAAGTTTTATAAGACAGAAGATACGATGTTGGGCGTCATTGAAGTCTTTGCATTCATTGCATTGATTGTTGGATGCATTGGACTGTATGGACTGGCCTCATTCATGGCTTCGCGTAAGACCAAAGAAATTGGCATTCGCAAAGTTCTCGGAGGATCGATTCAGCATATCCTTTGGTTATTTGGAAGGGAGTTCGGTCTCCTTGTGTTGCTTGCCTTCCTGGTTGCTGCACCTGTCAGCGGCATGCTCATGACCTCGTGGCTGAGCAACTATCCCAATCGCATCGATATGGGCGCTTGGATATTTGCAGCGGATCTTTTGATCGTTGTAGTTGTTGTACTGATTACCGTAGGATTCCGTACGTTGAAAGCTGCCACAATGAACCCGGCCGGAGCGCTGAGGACGGAATAATAACGGGGATCGAGTGAGGAACAGTGTGAGAGCGAACAAGCAGGCTATACTGAGTTGCGCATGATCAATTGAAACGGATTTTTCACCTTTTCCCGCGAGTAGGTACGAACCATCTCCGCCATCGTCTTGCCCATCTGAAAAAAGTCCGTACTTAGCACTGAGATGCCTCCGGCAAGTATTTCTTTGAACGGGCTATCATTATAGGCAATGATGCCAATATTCTTGCCAAGCTTCAGGCTTTTTGCAGCAGCTTTCTTAATAACTTCTACCAGATCGGATTCCTCTATTACGATGTACAGTTCGCCAGGCGTCACACGCCGGTCGTTCGTGCATTCGATGATTTCTGACTCAAATGTCTCTTCATTACAAAAGCGCGTGAAACCTCTTCTAATACCGGCGCAATAATAACTCTCCGACGGAAACACCAGGACTAGTTTATTGTACTTCCTGATTTGATGAATACCAGTATATAGTGCAGCGTATATATCGTTTTCAAAATCCTCATAGACGCAGCCGTAAGTCCCGTGTATGCCGTCGAGATTCCTGTTTAGCAACAACAACCGGTCCTTTGGTATTTTATTGATTGCGGCAAGAATCTGAGTAGTCTCTTCAAGGAGGTGCGGCATGATTACATAGTGATCGTATTTGCCGATGTTCTCTATGATGATCTTTTCCAATATCCGGCTGTCGGACTGATGAATGTGCAAATCAACGGACGTGTCGCTATCGAGGTTGTGAACAAAGGAGTTATAGATCGCCTTCTTATGATCGCTTAGTTTATTAAGCACCAGCAATACGCGCCGGCCCGTGGGCGCATTGCCAGAAGTAACATAAAAGCCTTTACCCCGCACGGCAGCAATAACTCCGCGACGACACAATATTCTATATGCCTTCTCCACGGTATCCCGCGATAGAAAGAACTCTTCACTTGTTTCGTTGATAGACGGTATTCTGTCCCCTACTTTAACGATGCCTACCTGTATGTCAGAAACAATTGTATCTACTACCTGTTGATACTTCGGAATCTTTGAGTTCTGATCGATGTACAAAAATCCTTCAAACATAATTTCAATAACACGTTGTATGCTGCACTGTCCTGTGGAGAAATAGCTACATCATCCAATACTATGTTAAGCAATCTCTGAGAGTATATCAAGTAAAATTGTTACGCATTAGGTGCAGGTCAGAGCAGGATATGGGCTCTGAAAAACTACAAGGAATTTTATCGATGCTAACTAAATAACTAACGCATATCGGTTATGAAAAGATTTTTACTTCTAACCGTCTGTTCACTTTCGCTCACTGTTGTTACCGCACAGCAGCGCAACGTGACTGGTCGTGTAACAGACAGCAGTGATGATTCGCCTTTGCCAGGCGTTTCGGTTTTACTAAAGGGAACAAATACAGGCACTACAACGGACGGTAGCGGAACATATACGCTCGCTGTTGATGAGTCAGCTGTGCTGGTGTTTTCATTTATCGGATATGAGTCGCAGGAAGTTGTCGTGGGCACACGCACTACGGTCGATCTCGCCATGAAGCCATCTGTTAGTCAGCTCTCTGAAGTAGTGGTGATCGGATATGGTGAGAAGAGCCGCGCGATGCTTACCGAGTCCATCGGTACGATTGATTCCAAGGCGATCACGCAAATGCCGGTGGCTACACCTGAAGCTGCACTGCAGGGACGCATTTCGGGAGTTCAGATCACGAGTGTTGATGGAACACCAGGATCGCCTGTTGCCATACGCATCAGAGGCGTTGGCACCGTTGGCAATACGGCACCCCTATACGTTATAGATGGTGTGCCGGTGATGACATCCCTCGTGAACGGAAACTTTGATACCTCTCCCAACGCAAGCATACTTTCAACCATTAATCCCAGTGACATCGAAAGCATCTCTGTGCTGAAAGATGCTTCGGCCGCCGCCGTTTATGGAGTTCGCGCTGCGAATGGAGTGGTACTCATCACCACGAAGCGCGGGAAGTCCGGCGTCCCTAAAATTGCCTTCGACACCTACTTTGGCGTGCAAAATTTTCCCAAGCTTCCAAAGTGGAACAACACCGGTCAATATGTTTCCCTTACTGAAGAAGCCAATGCTAATTACAATTCATACAGAAACCTTAACCCAGGTGATGCAGGATATCTCACCATGCACCCCGATCTTCAACCAGGAAGCCCATATCTGAATGTGAACACCGACTGGCAGGATGCTGCGACGGTTACCAATGCACCCATCTTCAATTCGAATCTTTCAGTCTCCGGTGGAACGGAAGCTACGAACTATTTTGTGTCGCTGGGATATTTTGATCAGGAGGCACTGATTCCTCATTGGGATATGTCGCGCTATACATTTCGTGCGAACAGTGATTACAAGGTCGGAAAGAAATTCAAGTTCGGGCAGACGCTCACACTTTCCTATCAGGACACGAAGCGCGGATCAAACAATCAGGGAGATGGATTCATCTTTTCTTCCATTGCCAACATGCCTCCGTTCATGAGTATCTACGATGATCCAAACAATCCGATACCCGGCAACAGATACGGCTTTAACGGCAACCTCGATGTCGCTGGTCTTACGATGCAGAATCAATACGGCGTCAACACGATCGTCGACAACCACGACCGTTACTACCGTCTGTTGGGTGGTATTTATGCAGAACTTGAAATATTAAAAGGCCTTCGCTTTCGTTCGGCTGCGAACCTCGACTTCAGTTATAGCAACAACACAGGATGGAACCCGGGATACACTGCGCCGGAGATGGGTATAGCCAGACCTCAGGCTTACACGGTTACACGCGGCGAAGCGTATACGCAGGTATTTACAAATACACTCACATACACCACCAACTTCGGTGATCACAGTCTTAACGTTCTTGCCGGATTTGAATTCCAGAAACTTCGCGGTAGCGAACTTGGCGGAAGCGGCGAAAACTTTCTCAGCTCTGATCCCGACTATTACACCAGCGTAAAGAATGCCGGCACGTTGCGACCCGTCTATTCATCCGTCAGCAACAACGCGTTCGCCGGCTATATCGGACGCGTCTCGTACGACTACAAGACAAAGTACCTGTTAACAGTTTCCGTTCGTCGGGATGGAACTGCGCAATTTTCGGAAGCCAATCGGTGGGGAACGTTCCCTTCTTTTTCTGCTGCCTGGCGCGTTTCGCAGGAATCGTTTTTTTCCGACGTAGCAATTGTAAGCGACCTGAAAATTCGCGGCAGCTGGGGGCAATTGGGAAATTCGCAGACTTTCCCCTTCCCGCATCTAAGCCGTTACTCGGCAACTCCTGATTATGGCGTTGGCAATACAGGTGCGCAAGCGCCGGCACCCGTCAACTATGTTAACCCATCAATTAAATGGGAGACTGTAGAAACGCTGGACTTTGGCTTTGATCTTTCATTATGGGAGAACAAGGTCAGTCTGCTTGCGACCTACTACGACCGGAGGACGAAAGACTTTCTGTTCAGTTTGCCTATCCCGGCCGTTGCAGGCTTCACGCGTATGCCCGTGAATGCGGGAGAAGTCAGCAACCGCGGCGTTGAGCTTGAACTTGGATACAATACCACCTTTGGCAACGGACTTACCTTCAATGTTACCGGCAATTTCACGACCGTACGGAACAGGCTTGAGTCATTGGCGGAAGGCATCGAAGAGTTTAGCTCGGGCGACTATCGCACGGCCGTCGGCTATCCTATCGGTTACTTTTATGGCTATCAGATGACCGGAGTTTATCAGACACCGGACGAAGCAACGGCTGCCCTACCCGATGACTTTGCCGGCGCCACCAACCGACCTGGGGCCGGCGATGCCATTTTCCAGGACAACAACGGTCCCGCTGCTGACGACGCACCCGCAGGCAAGCAGTTCTCCGGAACACCCGATGGTAATATCACTCCGGAGGACCGGACTTTCCTTGGCAAAACAATTCCGGGATACTTCTACGGACTATCCATAAACGCCGGATACAAAGGATTTGATCTGTCTATACTTTTTCAGGGCGTTGGCGATGTGCAGATCTATAACGCTTTTCGCAGAGATGGTGAATCGCTTCTTGGGCTCGGACGAAACAATCTCAGCACATCGCAAAACCGATGGACAAGCAGTAATCCTACGAACGAAATGCCGAGGGCAATCTCCGGCGACCCCTATCAGAACGGACGATTCTCGAGCCGGTGGATAGAAGACGGCGACTTTCTCCGGCTAAGGAATGTGCAGATCGGATATACTCTTCCTTCTGCCTTACTGCAAAAGACAAAAGCACTCACACGCGCCCGCATATATGTTGCCGGCTCGAATCTTTTCAAGATCACTAATTACTCAGGTCTTGATCCAGAGGTAATGACCTATGGAACCAGCAGCACACACGTGCAGGCAAATACCGACCAGGCAAACATTCCTCAACCGAGAATCCTTCAGGCTGGCATTCAATTAGAATTTTGATCACGAACATTATGAAGAAGATATATATCTCTATTCTTTGCCTTGCCCTTTGTTTCATTCATACCCGATGTGAAAACCAACTGGACCTTGGGCCGGTTGGACAGCTAAGCGAAGATTCGTTTTATAACAACGAACGCGACTTCGAAGCAGGAACATATGGCGTATACTCTGCACTACTCACCCTGATGTGGAATGATCAATGGCTCAATGCGGAGTACCGGCCCGACGACGACATCATTCCCCCGAACAACAGCGCCGATACCAACGAAGACTTCGACTGGACGCCCACGAACGACGGCAACATTGCCTTTCTCTGGAACACTTGCTACATGGGTATATCGCGGGCCAATGTTGTACTCGATCGGCTGCCCGATGCTGCCGACTTTGCCGATGAATCGCAGAAACCGAGATTTGAGGGAGAGGCAAAGTTTCTTCGCGCGTACTTTCACTTCCTGCTCGCAATACATTACGGCACTCCTCCGGTCGTCGATAAAGTTATTGCCGGACCTGTTGATGCAACCAAGCTGCCGAACTCCGAGCCAGGACAAATATGGGACCTGATCATTTCCGACCTTACCGATGCGCAAACCATGCTGCCGGAATCACAGGGAGACGATCTGGGCCGGGCAAACTCCAACACTGCCACCGCCTTGCTGGGAAAGGTATACCTTTATCGCGCCCAATGGGACAATAATGCAACGTACTATCAGAATGCGAAAACCGAACTTACCAAACTGATTGGTAAGTACAGTCTTATTGAAAACTTCGGAGACAACTTCAGCGCTACTGCTGAAAACAATGCCGAGTCGATCTTCGAAGTTCAATTTGTATGGGGTACGGGCGACAATACCTGGTTGCCAACAGATTTTGGTTTGTCGGAAGATCAGAACGTTGGATCAGGAGCTTCACAGCGCTCGGTACATTTTCGTCCGGGCTGTTTTAACGGCGTATGTGCACCTGGTGCCAACGACAGTGGTTACGGAAACACGCATATAACGGCACCTCTACAGGCCGAATTTGAAGCCGGTGATCCGCGGCGCGTCGAAAGCATTTATCTTAATGGAGATGAATACGTTCACTCCGGCGGCGAGACGCCATTTAACAGTGCCTGGTCTGTGTCCGGTTCCACGCCGGCGAAATACATAAAGCATGACGATCCCAGCATTCCTGCCGGAAGACCGAACGCCACACTCAACAACGAGCGGGTGATTCGTTATGCTGACGTGTTATTGATGCTGGCGGAAACAAAACTATTGGGTGACAATGATGTCTCGGGGGCGGCTGAACTGATCAATGAAATACGACACCGTGCTGATCCAACGGATGCCATACTGGCGCCGCGCCCTGCCGGAGCAACGAAAGAACAAATGTGGTCGTTCCTTATGCATGAGCGGCGCGTCGAGCTTGCCGTTGAAGGACATCGCTACCATGACCTCGTGCGGTGGCATCGTGCCGGACTCATCAACATCAAGACAGATATAAATTTTGGCAGGGGTCCGGCTAATGCGAACTGGTCAGAGAAGAACCTGTTACGTCCTATTCCTCAGGCGGAACTGGATGTAAATGGCAATCTGCGGCAGAATGATCCGTACGTGGGTGGGTAGTTACAGTTTAACTTTTTAGTTTGGGTTTAGAGTGGGGTTGCCGGTTAACGCCGGTCCCTGCTCTTTTCGTTTTTCATCATCGTTTACAAGCCGGTACATCGTAACCGGGCCATCATTCCTGATCAGTGCAATGTACGTCTCCTTTCCCTGCAAGAGACGGATGGCGTTCACGGCTCCATCGGCCTTAAAATTCGTATTGCTGTTATCAACGATGCGCCAGTTCCCTTTTCCATCTCCAAACATGATCGTGCCGAGAGAGGCGTCGTAGCGTCCGAAGAGCGTCTCCTGATTATAGCTGTTGCCGACGGCGATGACATCGGAATGGCCGTCGTTGTTCAGTTCAGAGATAAGGAAGTCGTTCACCGTCGACAACTGTGCCTCTTCAGGCAACGGCTGCATGCGGAACTTCTTTCCGCCGTCATTCATAAGTACGCAAGTGGACAGCGTGTAGGCATAGCGTGGCTCGACACCGGCGAGTTCCTCTTCGCGAAATGCATTGGCAAATGATGTCGTTGCATATTTACCAAAAGTCTCAAACCTGCGTTTAAAGCCGGGCACCTGATCAATGAGCACCAGGCGATTGTGTAAAATGAACCTGTCCTGCTCTACCGGATTGTAGTAGTTGATGATCGGATCTACGGAGCCATTCCCGTCGAAGTCTTTGGCAACTATAGTAACCGGGTATTCACGCGAGGGATGAAAAAAACTGTTGGTGCCTGTGTTGCCGGCGAGAAGGTCCGGAAACCCGTCACTGTTGAAGTCACCGATGCGAAGGCAATTCCACCATCCATTAGAGGAGTCCAGGCCAAACCCGGACGTCTTGTTCAGGAATCGACTGCCATCGTTAATGAATACCGAAATCGGCGCCCACTCCCCAGCCGTAACCAGATCGGTTTTCTTATCGCCATTAACATCGATCCAAACGGCGTCGCTGATCATTCCAGCTTGCGCGAGGTCGGCGCCTATCGCGTCCGTTACGTCGGAAAATACGCCACCATCATTTCTAAGCAAAATGCTTCGTGGTGATTCCGGATACTTCCGCGGCGACAGACTGCCGGCAACGAAGAGGTCTGTGTCTCCGTCGATATCGTAGTCCGCAGCGATGACGCACTCACTTGAAGTTGTAATCAGCGGCAGATTCATAGCTTTGGCAAATTTGCCACTACCGTTATTGATAAATAACTGATGGGGTGCCGGATCATCCTGAGAACTTGCGCATGAAGAAGCCACATAAAGGTCAACGTCGCCGTCGTTGTCTGCGTCGAACATTACAGCAGCACCGTCTTCGCGCGAGGAATCTATTGGCAACGGTGTTTGCTTAAATCCACCGGGAGAATACAGAAACAGTTTTCCTGCGACTCCCTTCTCGCCTCCGATGAAAAGGTCATCGAATTTGTCGCCGTTCACGTCGCCTACGGCAACGCAGGGCCCGGACTGGCTGAGTTCGTGCAGGAGCGTGCGGGTCAACTTGATATCGGAGGGACTTTTCTCTTCGTGCGTATAGGCCAGGAGTTTTACCTGCTCGAACCATATGGCGCTCCTCCGGGCCGAGGATACATTTTCGACTTTGGCGTTACTGTTCAGCCTATCATCACCCTTCGATAGACCATCGTTCTTCGCCATTGCATCCCTTTTTGAAAAGGTAATCAATGTATCTGCCGGGACGTCGCGCAGAACAAGCTCTTTCCCATCAATCCATATGATACTTATCGAATCAACTTTCTCAACACCTCCGAGCCCGGCATGAACAATTGGCGAAACAGAAGATTGAAACCCGCGATAAGGAGTCACTTCAAAGTACTGCACACTGTCATGAGTGTAGATCCGGATCTTTTGATTCCATTCAGCTGTGTCGAGGGACTTCAGCTTGAGGTAGTGCGCACCGGCATACTTGTGTTCAGCATCTTTATATTTTGCAGTTGTATTGTTCTCATAGAGAATTACCTCCTGATCAATGTTATTCGTTACCAGATCCACATCACCATCGTTGTCGAAGTCGGCATAGGCGGCTCCGTTTGAGAATGTGGGCAGGTCAGTGCCCCATTCCTTAGTCACGTCATCAAATGCAAGTCTGCCTTTATTACGGAATACATAATTGTTCAGCTTTACTTCCGGTAGTTTTTCAAGTTCTGCATTAAAGTGCGACTGGCGACGTTCTGCTGTGCCGAACGGACTTGCACCTTTCAGGCCAAAGAAAATGAAGTCGAGGTCGGTAACATCCTTCCGGTATCCATTGGCAATGAAGAGATCTTTCCTTCCATCGTTGTCCAGATCGATCAGCAGCGGTGCCCAGCTCCAGTCGGTGCTGCTGATGCCTGCTTCGAACGCTACCTCACTGAAACGGATGGTGCTATCGGAAAACATGCCGCGATTCATCTGCAGTGTGTTCCTCATATACTGCGGCTGATAACCCATGTCCATTGCCATGTGGAAGTGATCGTAGTTCTGGCCGGGAGTCATCATCTTCATGCGTTTGTGACCGGGAGGAAGCATATCGACTACGATGATATCGGAACGAGCGTCGTTGTTGAAGTCGGCGATGTCGACGCCCATGCCGTTGTGTGTTTGATGCGACAGATAGTCTGCGGCCATGTTTTTAAAAGTGCCGTTGTGCTGATTTATCCAGATGAGGTCGTTCGACATGAAATCATTGGCTACATAGACGTCGGGCCAGGAGTCGTTATTCAGGTCGCAGATGCCGACGCCAAGACCGTAGCCTTCGATGAGGATACCGGCATCACGGGATATGTTGATGAAGGTGCCGTCGCCGTTGTTCCGATAGAGGCGATCGGTGCTGGAGGCTTCGCCATTGATGCGCTTAGGGCGAAGGTTGTTCCGGTTAAAGGATTCAAGCGCGTTGGTGACCAGATAAAGATCGGGATCACCGTCTTTGTCATAGTCGAGAAAGGCGCCCATGGTTCCATAGCCATCGTCGTCGAGTCCGAAACTGCGGGCAGATTCAACAAATTCCGGAACGCCATCTTTGATGCCCTTGTTGACGAACAGCAGATCGCGGGTGTTATCAACGCCTGCCCTACCCGCAACAGCCAGGAACACGTCCAGTAGTCCGTCCTGGTTGATGTCGATGACCGAGACACCGGTCACCCAGCGATCTGTTGTAATTCCTGCTTGTTTGGATACATCGCGGAATTTTAGTTTCCCCTCGTTAAGGTAAAGACGAGAGGACACCTGGTTGCCGCCGAAGAAAAGGTCTTCTAGTCCATCGTTGTTGAAGTCGCCGACGCCCACACCGCTACCGTTGTATATGTATTCGTAAGTGAGAGCGTTAAATGAGTCTGTGGTGATGATCGTGTTTTGAAAGTCTATACCCAGCGCGCCACCGTAATGGATTGTGAATCGCTTTTTATTAGTGTCGCCACAATTGACCAGGATAGCGAGCACAAAAAGTCCCATGATGACTCTCGTCATAATGTTCTTAAGACGCGGCAATCGCCTGCTGTCAGACAAGTAGTAGAACGTAAATAACCGCACTTGCTGTTGGCTTAAGTGGTAAGAACAAGCAGCAATTTACTTCGGTCCGCTATAGCCAGGTGTCATGTTGTGTACAGTATTTGGCAAGCTGGATCGCAAGGGTATTTCCGTCGTGCCCGATAATAAAATCCGGTCAAAAATTGCATCATTTTTTTGTGCCTAACTTGCTCAAATGGCACCTAAATTGCTTAGATTAATGACTCAAAAAGCGCGGTATGAAAAGTCATCATATGCGATTTTGAGCTGATTTCGCACATCAGAATGCTGAAACGTAGTTGTAAGAGGGTTCAAAAACCCGTTTTTTTTCGTCTATTTAGCATTTCATATCCTAAAAACGCGTTTTCCAAGCTAATTAAGCATAAAACAAACATCGAGTACGAAAGTCGGACGATACTCTGACGAAAGACTGTCGAAATAATTTTAGGAATATTTGCTTGATGTGTTACTGCAATCTTATTAACATTATGTATGGCTATCATCAATGGAAATCCGGCAGTCAATGGTGCATCTGGCACTGTAGGCAAACTCGTATACAAGCGCTGGCGGGGTAAGATCGTCCTTGCCAATAAACCGGGCAGGCGAAAGAGGACAACGGAAAAGCAACGCGATAATCAGGATGATTTCAGATCGGCTGTCCGATGGGCCAAAAGCGTGTGCAAAATTCCCGAGACGAAGGCCATGTACGCTAAAGGCATCAATGACAAAAAACACAGTGCAAATGCCGTTGCTCTTAGCGACGCCCTTAACCCACCCGAAATCCGTGAGATCGATATACTCACCTATACAGGTGCTCCCGGAGAACTCATTAGAGTGCGTGCTTTTGATGACTTTAAGGTGAAGTCGGTGTCGATCACTATTACTTCGGCCGACGACAACATCATCGAAAATGGTGAAGCACAACCCAGAGGTAAAAAAGGCCTTTGGCGAATGACCACTACGGTAAGAAATGCCAACGCTCCGGGTACTGTTTTTACTGTTTTCGCCAGGGACTTTGCTGGCAATTTGACCACAAAAAAAGCAACCATACCGGTAGCCGGTGGGAAGCCAATATCATCTGAAGGATCGCCAATTACCATTAACGACAAGAAACAGGTTATTAATGAAACAACGGGCAAAAAGGCTACAACCCGGGTAGTTGGCTCTTTCGTCAAAAAGACCTCTACGCGGAAGCCATCCACGACTTCAGGCGAGCTTTCAACTACTTCATCCGGGATTGAAAGTACGCTGGACAAGCCAGGAGAAATGACTGTCAGCCAATCGCCAGGCCCGGAAAATGAATCTGATATAACTCATCATGTTCCCAAGCCGGTTGCCCCTGGTCAAATGGTATACAGAAAAGCAACAAGGCACGATCTGCCTTCCATTGTTGGTCTGCTAGCCAATGACATGCTGGGTAAACAGCGTGAGAAGTTTCAGGACCCGTTACCGAAAGAATACTACAATGCATTCGAGCGAATCAGTGCCGATGTCAACCAGGAATTGATCGTTGTTGAAGATGACCAGTCAGAAGTTGTCGGTACAATGCAACTGAGTTTTATTCCGTACCTGACTTATCAGGGTGGTATTCGCGCGCAGATAGAAGCCGTACGGGTCAGGGAAGATCTGAGAGGTGGTGGACTGGGACAAAAGATGTTTGAATGGGCAATTGAAAGATCAAAGGAACGAAATGCTCACCTGCTTCAGCTCACCACAGACAAGCAACGACCTGATGCCATAAGATTCTATGAGAGACTTGGATTCAAGGCATCGCATGAAGGAATGAAGATGTCACTTTGAGAAGTGTCATACCCCTTCCGTTATCTTTGTATAGACGGCCAATGGCACCCGGGAAGTTAGCTATGATGAGTTTAGCAGAGCATTAAAAGAAAAGTATAGTTGAGCGTATGAGACAGTTCGTTTTCCTATCGTTGCTAATACCATTCCTTTCTCACGGACAAACTCTCTATTCAGGCCCTGGCAACTACGACCACAAATGGTTTCTAAAAATCAATCCCGACAGCTCGATTGTTCTTTTACGCAATATCCAGGACAGTGGCTTCGATGAGTATCTCGGAAGGATTTCAAGGAAGAATGATTCGCTGTTTGTTGTTAAAGTGAAATTACACTTCGAACAGGAGCCCTGCCTATCAATTAACGAATCAGCTTTATACATCCATTTTGATTCAATTTACAGCAGGAAAATTGGTAAGGTTGCGATCGTCTATTCCAATTCTGAAAGTGTTACTATTCCCGTAAACAATCGTACTAAAATTGAAGTCCCGTTAAGCAACAAGATTTCCCGGAGCAACTCTGACAAAGAATTCTTTTATGTTACCGCCAACCATAAGAATCCCATTGACAACAGTGAGATGAGGACTCATTACAAGAACAAAGACAGCTATTGTCTTGGGTTCCGCCAGGGAGAAAGTGAAACCTTTCGGGTTATTATTAAGGATGATAAAGTCCGAAAATTCGGCAAGGTTGGAAGTATTCCCAATTTCACCCTTTCGAAAATTAGTGACTAGGTGCTGGTATTGAGGCGTTCAAACAGGCACTTTTGGTTTACGGTAAAGTACTTGATTAATTGCAAGCTCTTCGATAATCAAACCATTCACGTTATGAACCAATGTTCTCTTCTGTGCATTTGCGTATGCCTTGTATCGCTTCTGTCACGGTGCTCAAACGACAAAACGACAAGCCGCGCCGAGATCAAATCCGAGATCGAACGGATTCTCAAGATTCAAGAGGATGCATACGGCAATCATTCAGAGCACGTGCTTGAGCAAGTGAAAGCCACGTGTATGGACAGCCTCGTGTTCGTTGGAGGAGACACTGGCGGCATGGTGGCTTCAGCAGACTTCTATGTACATGACCTGGCGGATGGATATATGATCAAACCACACGATTACCATTTTCAGATCTATGATGATATGGTCATTGTCAGTTCGGTTCATCAGGGTTACAAACTATTAAGCAACGATACGCTATTACTCAACTCGCGTTCTACAAAGATATTCACCCGCGATGGCGACACATGGAAGATGGCTTATGTTACCTATGCTCCGCTTCCGGTGATGTACAATAAAATTCCAACCGTTGCTGAGAGTGTACTTAAGCGTTATGAGGGTAAGTACCGACTTGACTCCTCGACCGTTGAAACTGTATCTGTACGAGACGGCAAGCTGATCTCAACCATCGGAGCAAGCGATGTAACAGAACTCATTCCGTACAACGACTCGACGTTTCTGATTGACGGGGTCTTTGGGAAGTCGGTGTTTGTGAAAGGTAAGGACGGTCGCGCGACGGGTTACTATTACGAATGGACCGACGGACAGCGGATAAGTTTTCCGGCGGTTAAATAGATCTAGGCCAATATGCCCCCCTAAAAGCCAAGCAAAGGCCAGACAAGGCACAGGATAGAACAGGACAAATTTGCCCTTACAATCGAGTATATATCCGGGTATGAAAAGTCACCTGCTGTTTCTAAGAATATCCATCCTCTTTTTTCTTTTTCAATTCAAAGCCACGCTCGCCCAGGACCCCACTCCTATTCTGGCCAGAGTCAGCGAGCCGTATCCATCAAATGCTTCTGTTACTTCAGCCCGACCGTTGGACAAGCTGGTGCTGGCGAACGTCAACGGTGCGGTTACTGTAAAAGACGGAAATGGAAATGTCTATTTCACAGCAAAGGCAGGTTCAGCAGTTGTGTTTAGCGTAGGCGGTGCGTTGGGTAAACATACCGTATTCGTCACCGATCGTAAGGAAACAAAGGAGCTGTTTTCGTTCACTGTTGACGCTGCAACGCGTATTGATGACGGCGGGAAATATTCATCCATGTTCGACCTCTTCGAGCGCAGTATGCAGACAGACACCGGCAGCGTGCGATGGAACGGGAAGCGATTCCGATATTTTGTTCCCTGGGGACTCGATCATTTTCATACGATGAAAGGGCTGCAATACTTCTACGATTTCGGTACCGAGTTCGTCGACCTGATGCGGGAGGCACAACGCGACGATGGCATGATCTGGAGCTTTGTCGAGCACATGCCCATGGACTACTTCCGCACGAGAGATGCGACAACCGGATACACGGAAAAGATCAAAGACAAGTATTTTGTTCGTCAGCCTACGGAGAACCATCCCGAATACATTTTCGTCGAGACCATCTATCAGTGCTGGAAGGCCGGTGGCAACAAGGAATGGATGATGAAGAATCTCGACGCAGCGTCGCGTGCGTTGAACTATTGCGTTACTGATCCGGCGAGATGGAGTGAGCGGTTCAAGCTGCTAAAGCGCGTATATACTATCGACTCGTGGGACTTCCAGGTAGAGGATGAATACTTGCCCGACCTGGGTATGACGAACACGATGATCATCGATCCTAAGAAGTCAAAGTTCGGCATCTTCTTTGGCGACAACATTGCCTACATAGCTGCATGTCGAGAGCTGGCGGAAATGTACGATGTGTCCGATCGGCGGGAGGAGGCAGACAATTTCCGTATGCGGGCAACCGAAATGGAAAAGCGATTGAATGAGTTGGCATGGAACGGTAAGTTCTATACGCACTTCATTGAAGAAGACCCAAAAGTGGTTAGAAAACTCGGAGTAGATGAGAAGAGTCAGTTAGCGCAATCAAATGCTTATGTAACTAATCTCGGCGTCGGGCGCGACAAGTCCCGGTCAATCACTGAAACGTATATCAAACTAAAAGACAATCTGCCCGTCGGTTCTCCGGGTGAATGGTATGCGATCTATCCACCGTTCGAAAAAGGTTTCGAACTTCATAATGCAAAGTGGCAATATATGAATGGCGGAGTTGGCGGGCATGTAGCCGGTGAGTTGGCACGCGGCGCATTTGAAAACGGGTATGAACAATATGCTTCTGACATTCTTGATCGGATGTATGCTCTCGGCAAAAAATACAACAACAAGATTTACTTCTCGTATACCGGGTCTATTCCTCCTCCTCCTCCACCGCCGCAGTTTAAGACGATCGATCTTCGGGCGCTGGCCAACATGGACACCTGGGACAAGGGTGGCAAAGGATCCATACCCTGGATGGAAGTAAAGCGCGCCGGCGACGACCTGCGAAATCTGCCGACGGGTGAACAGGTGCTCGGTAACATACGGTTTGATGTTATTGATCCGGTTAAGTCCAATCGAAAGGCTGTTGTAGCCGTGGCGAAACGGAAGGGATATCCTGTGTCTGTTGAAGTGCCCGTGAACCGCACGGCGCAATCCATTTACTTCCTGCATACATCGGGAAAGCCGACGTCGGAGAATGTTTCCGGTTCGATATCCATCGTGTACGAGGACAACTCAAAGGCTACGCGGTATATGATCATGGGAAAACAACTCACCTACTGGTGGTTTTCACAGCTTCAGACGACCCACTCTGGCATTGCCTGGTATGGTAACAATGATATCAGCAAAGGCATTGGACTAAGCTGGTGCGCGATCGACAACCCATATCCTGACAAGAAGATTTCAAAGATTATACTTCAATAGGCCGAGGATGAGACCATCTACACCGTATTGGCAATGTCGTTGTCAGACCAGAAACACTATGTGCCAGTAAATCCCGTGAGCTATGGCGGACCTGACAACTGGGCAGCAGCGACAAACATGGCTGCTTTGGTGGAAGGGCTGTGTGGCGTGAAGGATTCGCCCTCAACGGAAGCGTATACTGAACCTACGGTCGCACTGCGGTGGAACCTCACCAAAACGGATACCGTGCAGGTGACCATCCGTTACGCAGCGTCCGACGGTTACGTGGCGTATCGATATGTGAATGATGTGGCGAACAACCGGATCAGCGTTGAGTCGACAGGAAATGCAAAGGCGATCAGGTATCATTTACTGTTACCTGAGGGGGCGTCTAAGGCAATCGTTGTGGAGAATGGAGTTCCGTTGAAGACAGAACGATCCGCGGTTGGTTCGTCGGAATATGTGGATTTTAAAATGAATTCGGATAAGGTGATGAAGTTTGAGGTGAGGTATTGAATTGTTGCCTGTAATAGCTCTGATCTGCGTCGGGGGTACATTTGGCTGGATCATTAATACGGGAAGTCCTGCCTGCGTTTTTGCGGAGAAATTTGAATAGGTTGAATTTTTCATTCATCTTGCGCGCAAGGAAACCCTCGTTAACTGATTAGCTTTTATTTGTGTCTCGTTTTTTCTTCTCTGCCGTCTGCGTAGCGGCATTAACCCTGTTTTCAATCAAGGTACATTCTCAAAACAATTTCCAGCCGGGCAAAGTTGTCATGCATTCAGGTGATAGTCTGAGCGGCATGATAGACGATCAGCTTTGGCGGGAAAATCCGACAACAATCCTTTTTAAGGACCAGGGCGGCAACACTAAGTCATTTGCAGCAACCGACATCGACAGATTCTCGGTATCGAACAAGGAATACGAAAGCATGCGGCTCAGGTATGATTCATCAGGTCATTCGCGTAAGCCGACGACCAGTTCGCTGCCACAGTTCAAAACGTCACATGTATTTGCAGAGCTGCTGATACGGGGGCCAATCACCCTTTATAGGTTCGAAGAACGAAACAACCATATACACTATATTGTTTCTACCGGCGGTAACATTCAGGAATTGGTCAATCATGAATATGAACACGATGGTTTAAAGCAAACCAACAAGACGTACATCAGTCAACTGAAATCAATTATGTCGGACTGCAGTTCTGTAAGTGTAAGTGACCACCTACGATACGAGCAGCAAAGCCTTACCAAAATTGTAGAGCAATACAACCAATGCAAAGGCAGCAGCAGTGTCAGGACGAAAACCGATAAACACATTGATGATTTTGGCGTAGCAGGTTCAATAAGTTCCGATCAATTGGGCGGTTCATCAGCATTTGCAGCAAGCATGGGATACGGCGTGATGGGATTTTGGAACCATAAGTTTCCCGGGCGTCTGTATCGTTGGTCGATCTATTCCGAACTGGGATATCGAAAATTTGGTGATCAGAAAAACGAAGCAAAGCCTTATCAGTATGAGATTTCTTCGTTGAAGTTGACCATTATGGGCAGGAGACACTTCAATGTTGGAGGTGCGCGGGCATTCTATAATCTGGGACTTGGTTACAGCATGGGGCTGACGGATGAAAACAAGTATTTAACCACCAACAGAGTAACAGAAATCGATTCAGAATTTATCAGTGGCGTTATAGGACTCGGCAGCTACATCAATTATAAGTCAAAGGGACCGAGAGTGATTCTAGATGCAAGATTTGAGTATGGCAGTGGCGGTAACTTTGACACGACTGTAACCAAACATTCGTGTATGGCGCTTGGAGTGGCCATAGAGTTTTGACAAACGCAATCTGAATCCACGCTTAAGGGATCTGAATACAATCTTCGGCATCTAATGCAATATCACAGCCTTCTTTACGGCGTCGTTTTCGAACGTTACTGCCTTCTTTGCTTTCGTCGTCCGATTATCTTTGATGATTATGTCTTTGCTTGATGTACCCGAAATGTGAATGAACGTTTCGGTCTCTTCAGGAGCGGTTGAATTTCTTACGATACCGTCTGTACAGTTGTCCAGGCTGACGGCCGGTATGGCTTTGTTTCTGAGGCCTTGTCGTCCGGAGAAGTTATCGACAGTGAAACCAGTGACGTTCTTCATCACCAGTGCCGAACGCCAGGAAGACTCCGTCGGTGTTTCGCTCCATTCGACAGACACGCTGTTGAGTTGAAGATCTCTCAAGTGTTCAAAGACCATCGCGTCAGTGGCGCGTTTGTCTTTGGCGTCTTCAACGTCCATGAACAACTGAACGTTGGTCATGCGAATGTTATCCAACGGCTGCGATGGATGCCCGGTGATCGTTGTTGTGCCGCGGGCCTTTACAACGATATTGTCAATGAAGATGTCACGGATCATTCCCAAGGGCGAGGTCTCTGTTCGTTTCTTCAGCACGAACTTGCACATCTCGGCACTCCCCCACCAGTTCCAATGGCGGCGACTGGTTTCGATTGTGAGGTTGGAAAAGATCACGTTGCTTACCACGGCGCCATCCTGGACGTTAATGCCGAAGCCTTTGTTGGAATTGCGGATAACACAGTTGTTAAATACAACGTGGTGGATATCCGCCTCCCATTCTGTGCCGATCATCAGGGCCGTCGACGAGGAAGTCAGCACGCAGTTTGTCACTGTTACGTTCTCTACGGGGTTGGCCTTCCTTCCGTTTCGGGCAATGGCTTTAAGGACGATGGCATCGTCGGCGGTAATGATCGTGCTGTCAGAAATCGTAACGTTTTTTGAGGAGCAGATGTCGATGCCGTCGGCATTCACGCCTTTCTCCAGATCGGAGTAAATGTATACTCCACGGACGTTCACACGGTCGCAGTCGTTCAACCGAACCGTCCAAAGCGGCGCATTGATGATCGAAATATCTTCGAGGTGAATGTTCGTGCAGTCGTTGAGTACGAACAGAAAGATGTTCATTGCTTCGCGGCTGCGATAGTAGCGCTTCATCTCAATGCCAGCCTGACGGGCGATTTCCTGTTCCCTCGCGATTTCAGGATCAGCACCCCGCACGTTGTCGTAATCGTACCGAGCTAATCCATCGATGGTGCCTTTGCCGGTTACGCTGATGTTTTTTGCGTTTTCGGCAAAGATCAGGGCATCGGAGTCTTTCACGTAGTCGGATTCCTGCTGACTGGCAAATAACGTCGCACCTGCCTCGAGATGAAGGGTAACGTTGTCCAGTAGCTGCACCGTGCCGACGGTATATTCACCGGCAGGGACTTCAACGGTACCGCCACCTGCAGACGTGCAGGCGTTGATGGCATCGCGAAATGCTTTTGTGGCATTGTCTTTCCGAAGTCCTGTAGCACCGTAGTTCCTGACGTTGAAACTGGTTCCATCGGTACCGGCCCCGACATGCGGTACATCCTGGTTCCGTAGATTCCCATTCTTTGTATCGAAGTTGCTTGCGTTCTTACCTACGACGCCTGAGACAGAGCGCATGGCGGCAGTGCTATCTGTCAGCGTTGTAATCCCCAGCACCCCACCGGCGTACGCCAGCATGGTGCGACGAGAGAAGACGCTAGTCCTGATCTTCATAATCTGTCGGTTTAGTAAAGCCGGAGGACCTCTCCGATTTATCAAAAGGGAACATTACAACTCCTGCACAATGAAACACGCAACGTGTGAGCTATTGGTTGCTAGGCCGAAACTACTTTTTCGATGGCTGCAGGCGCAACTATTTCTTCGAAGGCGGCAGCGAGGCCTTCAGGTTCTCGGCTACCTGGAACACAAAGTCCTTGCCTTTGATGAAGCCGCCGCCCCAGGTAGCGTCGTACTTGCTGGCGATCGGCAGGCTACCCACCTCGGAGGTTGCCTTTCCTTTCTTCAGTGCGGCCAGCGTTTGATCGCGGATATCGGCCAACGAATCGCGAAACTTTTGAACGTCGGCCTTTGTACAAAGAGGACCATGACCCGGGATGATGCGCGTTTTGTCATCCATCATAGCCAATAATTTGTCGAGGCTCGAGATAAAGCCGTTGATGGATCCACCGCTTCCATAGTCGATATATGGATAGCCATAGGTAACAAACATGTCACCGAGATGGAAAACATTGGCGGTCTTAAACCAGATCGCCACGTCACCGTCTGTGTGGGCGGGATCGAGGTGGATCAATTCAATATCCTCGTCGTTTAGGTGAACGCTCATGGTGCCTGGAAACGTGACCACGGGCCATGCTGCTTTGTCACGGGGTGGCGTGACTTCTTTGGTCTGCGGATTTGTAGAGCTCGAACTCATACGCTTGCGCACGTTGTCCTGTGCAATGACTGTTGAACCCATGTGCGTGAAGTTCTCGTTTCCGCCGGAGTGATCACCGTGCAGGTGTGTGTTGATCACGAAGCGGATGTCGCCGGGATCAATTGTTTTGATGGCGCCATTGATACGATTGGAAAGTGGGGCAAACTGATCGTCAACCATCACGGTTCCATCGGGTCCGACCAGCACTCCAATGTTGCCGCCAGACCCGGTGAGGAAGTAGAGATGATCTGAAAGTTTTTGCGGAACGACTTTGACGGAGTCGAAGTTTTCCTGGGCCGATGAAATCTCACAGGCCAGTGTGCAAAGAATAAAGAGAGTAAGGGTCTTGTTCATAGCGGGTAGTCGCGCGGGCATGGCCCGGTTTGGTTGTACCCGAATGTAACGATAAAAGGCTGGATGGTAATGAATGAAAGTTTTGTTTCAGTTACAGGCTAATTCGGGATGGTAGCCCGCCATGGAACAGAATTTGAGGAGAAAGCACACCGTGCATTGAGCTTCCTGACATGAATTTGTATTCTTGCAGGCAGCGGCGTAGTTGAGTAAATCCCAAAATGGGTTCAGTTGTTACCTATTCGGAGCGGAAAAATGGCTCTCGAAGAAATCCATAATTATACGACCAGGGGGATGACATATTCCTCGGACATCATATGCCTAGTATATGAGGATTATATAAAACAACACCGGGTCTGGGCGCATCTCGCTTCATGAGGATACCATCTTTATTTATGATCAAATAACGTGGGATCGACTTGACCGCGAGATATCGAAGTAGCACTGACTCAAATTGACCATCCATTCGGAAATGCTCACCAGGAACATCGATCTTGGCAACGGCGCGCTGCCACGGTTTATCGCCTTGGTCTATTGAAATTAGAAGAAACTTCACCTTCTCCTTACCTATCTTAGCAATAAGCTCTCGCTCAGATTGCATCTCTGAAATACAAGGACCGCACCAGCTAGCCCATAAATCAATGTAAATGATTTTACCGTGGGAAATAACCTCAGCAAGTGTCATCCAATTACCCTTCAAATCTTTCATCTTCACATTAAGTACCTCAGGAGGAAATCCTTTTCCCTGCTTCAGGAAGTTATTATACAACTCATTAAGCATGTCATTTCGCGCAGTTTCCTGAGAATAAAACTTGGCAAGCTTGTCATGCAGCTTGGTGATTTGATCACGGTTCTGCTGGCCTCCCACTTCAGTAAGCCTGAAGAATATACCATACAGAATTGCATTTGAAACAGCAGGCACAAAATTCCGTTCTGCAGAGTAAATGTCCTGAGCTACAAAGGTAGAGTCGGTACGCTTTTCTCGAGGGGCCAAAGGTGTGAGAACCGCATCATTGTATGCGCCACAAAGGTTTACAAACGACGGAAATGATAACAATGCCTCATTACCAAAAATTGACTTATCGAAATCTGAGAAATATTGGCTTGGTGTATTAGAAACTCTGGCCAGGGGTTGAAGCAAATAATTGTAGTGGTCAATTCTCAACAAATCTCTTATTATCTGCGATCCATGAGGAGCAATTGCATGAGTAGCACTCAAACTGTCCAGCAATTCAAATGAAACGGCAAGATAACGTTGAGCCGCGGACTTGTATGCAAGCAAGCTGCTATCAGATTCAAATTTGTACTTATACACTTCAAACTGACCATTTCTTTTTTTGTTTCGATAAAAAAATCCGTGAATTGCAGCATTAGCACCCTTAAACTCCAGTGAGTATTGCTTAGGTACGCCATAAATGTTAAAAACGATAGTATCACCCGGAAAACAAAGGACGCTCTCGTAAAAAAGTCCAAGTTGCAATGGATGGCTTGCTTCAATTGATAATTCAAAACTGCCCTCTTGGTCCGGTTCTACACTTACGCGAGTTTCATCCCGTATCAAAGGGTCTTTGAAATAGGATATGATCAATCGCCTATCACTGTCGGCGGGAGCTTTCCAAGTTCCCCTGACTACTATGTTCTTCGCTTGTATAGCAAGACCACTTACCATGATCAGCAGTGTAAAAACTAAGCATAAAACACGCATACCCTCATATAACTTTGAATAGAGAACCCTTCTTAGTAAAGTGCCCAACACAATGCCGGGCACTTTTTAAAAGCTTTACCAGTACCCGCAAACAGCATACGTAGTAAGTGAATACTTGGCCCTACACTCATCAAGCCCTGCATTACAGTCACAACCGCCAACATTAACACTTCCAAGTACAACATCCCACGGATCCTTGCAGGTCGCCGAGCAACCGCCGCCACACCACCGGCCATTATCGTTCGCATGGCACCGCTAAGGACATCTTCGATTTTCTCGAAACTCATTTTTTCTGTGTTCATAAATTTACATTTTGTTTTGGATACGGAGATCTGTTTAGCATTTGCAGGTACAGGTCTTTTAACCCTCTTCCGTCAATATTTTTATGGCATAGCCGTTACTTATTCACATGGCTAGCAGAAAGAGCAGGAATCATCGCTATCAAATCTTCAATTGTGTACTGATTAAGCAGCAAAAATCCATTGAAGCACAGGGTCATTCTCTGCAATCCAGCATTTTGAGCCTATTTCAAAATCAGCTACTAATCCTGAGTTTCTTCCTTCTCAACAAATAATTGAACCATTTCAAAAACTTGCTTAAACATCGCCTAAGATGGCCTATGGCCCACAGCTCAACTTCACCACAACTGTTAATTCAACTTTGATGATACATTACCAAGGCAGATATCGAATTCCGCTGGCAAGCCTGCTATTGACGTCTGCTGCATTTGAAGACTTTTGAATATACCAATAGAGTGCTAATTGCATCGTAAAACTCTCCCGATGCGAGTATGAATTTCCAACTTGTCACTTACAACAATCACGAAAGAAGATTCTGCCAGAAATGTGAGCAGCATGAATACTCCTCATATGAAAATATTACTATCCAATCCGACAATCTTCGCGTTAGAAACATTGTGTTGGTTATCAAAACTTCATCACAACTGATACTTTGCTTACCCCCACAAACCTTAGCAACAAGTTTAGAGGAATTTCCGAATTCCTTGCTAACTAATGCTGTCCCCAATCGTACGGTTGTTCTGTGCAAGGCCGTAGTTTGATAAATCCCTCAACCTACTCTCCTCCCTTGCGCCTCTGCGGTGGAAAATGCGCCTCTTGCCACCTCTGCCTCTTTAATTTACGCTCGAACCCGACATAGTGCTAATTCACTCATTCGCTCCTCAATGATTTCACGGGGCTCGTTATGGCGGATTGAATGGCCTGGATCGATATTGTAATCAACGCGATCGAAAGGGCCGTAATACCTGCGATGGCAAAGATCCACCACCCCATGTCTATGCGGTAGGCGAAGCCCTGTAGCCACTGGCTCATGAAATAACCTCCAACCGGCGCCGCTACACCAAATGCTATTGCCACAAGGATGATGAAGTCTTTAGATAACAGGTTAACAATGCTCACAATCGTTGCGCCCAGCACCTTCCTGATGCCGATTTCTTTTGTGCGCTGCTCGGCTGTAAACATTGCCAGGCCCAGCAATCCGAGGCAGGAGATCACAAATCCCAGCACGGCAAAAGTATTCGTGAGTTTGGTGACGACCTGTTCGCTGTGATATAGTTTGTTGTACTCCTCATCCATAAACTGAAACGCCACGGGATAGTTAGGATTAATCTCCTTGCATACCCTTTCAATGCTGCTCAGGCCTTCTGCTGTTTTGCCCTGTTCCAGGCGTAACATTATTACACCGAAGTATTCGTATTCCTTCACATCGATGAGCAGCGGTTTGATTGGCTCACGAAGCGAGCTCACGTGATAGTCTTTCAGCACTCCAATGATGTGTCCCTTCTTGTTCCACGCCGAGATCCACTTGCCAATCGGGTCGGTCATGCCCATTTGTCGCAGGGCTTCCTCATTGACCATAAAGGCGTCTGCCGAGTCCGTTGCAAATGATTTTGAAAAGCCTCTTCCTTCCACGATCTCAAGGTTCATGATGTTGACGAAGTCATATCCGACAGAAGCAGGCTTGAAGCCAACAGAAACATTCTTCTTCCCTTCCCAGTTGATGGCGTCATCACCTGTGTTGGTCTCATTGAATCCATCCTTTTCGTCGACTACGAAGCCCATGCCGTGGGGCGCCTCAGTACTTCTGTCGACCATCGCGATGCCCGGCATTTTCAACGCGCGCTCCTTGAATAGTGCGTACTTCGGATTCAGTTCGCCTTCAATCTGAATATAGACGACATTGTCGCGGTTGTAGCCCAGATTTGTGTTCTGCACAAAGTTCGTTTGTGAAGTGATCACGATGGTAGCGATAAGTAAGAGGATAGACAACGCGAATTGAAAACACACAAGTCCCTTTCTGAACCATACCGCCGAATGGGTGAAAGTGAGCGCGCCGCGCAGTATTCTCACCGGTTTCAGAGACGAAAGGTAGAGTGCAGGATAACTTCCGGCAATGAGTCCTGTGATGAAAGCGAGACTCAGCGCGGCATACCAGTATACAGGATTGAAGATCGGCGAAGTGATGTGTTTCCCGGTGAGGTCGTTAAACAACGGCAGCAATAGCTGCAGGAGAATAACGGATACGCTAAGCGCCACAAAAGAGAGCAGGATCGACTCGCCGAAGAACTGCCTGATGAGGCTCGAGCGCGACGAGCCAACGACCTTGCGAACGCCCACTTCCCTGGCCCGCTTCAACGAACGCGCCGTCGCCAGGTTCATGAAATTGATGCAGGCAATGATCAGGATGAATATGGCAACTCCGGTGAAGATCTTCACATAGAGCATTCTTCCCTCCCGGGGCTTGCCATTGACGAAGTTTCCGTAGAGATACTGATCGCCGAATGGACGCAGTCCGAGCGAAACTTTCTCCGGCGCCTTTGGATCGACGCGTCGTTGAAGGAACTGATTCAGCTTAACTTCCACCTGTTTTGGATCTGCATTCCCATCGAGGAGAAACGACGTATAGATCTGATGTGAAGGGAAGTCAAGCGTGCGCAGCTGGGCATCCCAGTTTAGAAGGAAATCGAATTGCCAGGAGCTCTGCGGCGCGACGTTCTCATATACAGCATTAACAACAAAGTCCAGGCGATTTTCATAACGCATCGATTTGCCAATGGCTTGCTCGGGAGAGTCAAAGAAGTACTCCGCCATCGATCGAGAGATGGCCATGCTGCTCACATCGTGCAATGCCTTGTCGGGGTTGCCGGCCAGGATTGGATACGAGAACATGTTAAAGAAATCTTTGCCGGCACGGGAGCCTTTAAACTTTTGCATCTTCTCTCCAACCTGGAATGTTTCTGGATGTCCCCAGGGAAGTTCATAGCCTGTCATATAGGCGCTTGTCATCTCAAGTTCGGGGATGGCGAGAGCGAGTTCGTCTAGGGCGTCCGTTGCCGCGCTGTCCTTACGTAGGTTAAAGATCACGTTGAAAGGCGTGCTGTAGCTTCCGGTGGTTTGTCCGTTGCCGGAAACGGTTTGGTATAAAAGAAACAGTCTGTCTCCATTAGCATGAAAGTTATCCATCGCCTTTTCATCCCTCACCCATAAGAAGATAAACAGACAGCAGGTCATGCCAAGTGCGAGGCCGGCAACATTGATTGCTGAAAAAGACTTTTGCCGAACGACATTGCGAAAAGCAACTGTGACGTAGTGATTGAACATGTTCATGCCTGATGATGAATTTGCGTATGGGGATTTCTTTCTTTTAATGGCAAAGGGTTTGATGAAGCCAAGCACGTTTCTGATGTAGTCGATGCGCGCCTTAGCGATACCGTGGCGATTGACCTGATATTCGAATTCTTCCTCGAGGTCGCCCTGAACTTCTTCCAGCAGATGAGAAGCGCAGTACCATTGAAGCAAGCGTGTCGCCCAGCCCGGGGGTGATATCCTTGAATGTTCCCGCTTCATATTCCCTCGATCTTCATGGTTGATGGTAACAGGCTCCAGAGACGCGAACGCACTTCCTTCATTTCATTTAGCGTTGTGCGACCGAAGGCCGTGATCGTGAAGATGCGCTTCCGCCGGCCACCACGTTCCTGAGTGGGCTCGCCAAACTTTGAAACAATCATTCCTTTTTCTTCGAGGCGATGCAGGGAAGCATGGACCTGGTTGAGTCTTACACTTCGTTGTGTTTGTTCGATGATCTCGTGCGTGATTCGTACGCCATAGGCGTCGTCTTCAAGCATCGCGACGATCAGCAGAACGATCTCTTCGAATTCACCTAAGTAGGATCCTTTCATGATGCGTGGATGGATTAAATCCACTTTTGCTGATCAAACGTCCTGCCAGTGTAAAAATGGGCTTTTTGAGCAGATTTGACGGATTGATCGGAATTGTGTTAGATTGATTTGTTCGCAGGCAAACATGGATGTCCGGTAATGGAATGGGATCTAACTGCGGCTTTGCTTTCAAAATAGGTTGATGCCCGCTCGTAGTCAATGGGTAGGGCCGCCGCGAATAAAATGCAGGGTCGGGAGGCAAGGGAGTTTTAGAGTTTTCGGGAGGTGCGTTGATTTGAAAGGGCTTCACGTTTGCTATGGTTTCATTTTGATGGCGCAGTGGTTGTAGCTGGGTTAATTCCGAGACAGCGCGGAGCGCCGCAGGCACGGGAGACTGCGGCTTTGCTTTCCCACACTTTAATACAGGGTGATTGCCTACTGTTGTCTATGTGTAGGGCCGCCACGAATAAAATGCAGGGTCGGGAGGCAAGGGAGTTTTAGAGTTTTCGGGAGGTGCGTTGATTTGAAAGGGCTTTACGTTTAATATGATTTCATTTGATGGTTTAGTGGTCATAGCGGGGTTAATTCCGAGTCAGCGCGGAGCGCCGCAGGCACGGGAGACTGCGGCTTTGCTTTCCCACATTTTAAAATAGGGTGATGACTTTTGTAGTCTCAAAGTAAAATTTATCATTTAGTTATATGAATACATTCAAAATACGTCACTCGGTTGTCTTTAGCTTAAAGCATAAAAAAGGTTCTTCAGAAGAGAAAGCATTTCTGGATGCTGCGAGAAAGTTGTCAGCAATACAAGGCGTGCACCATTTCGAATGTCTTCTCCAGGTAAGTCGAAAGAATAATTTTGATTATGGGTTGTCAATGGAGTTCGATTCTCAGGAGGCCTACGATGCTTACAACAGAGATCCGGCTCATGAGGCGTTCGTCAAAACATTTTGGGTGCAAAATGTGAAGGAGTTTCTTGAGTTGGATTTTGAGATCATGAGATAACAACTACCGATTGCCCACTATGCTACTTCAAACACAGAGGCTAAATCTGCGTCACTTTCTTCTCACGGATTCAGCATTCGTTCTACGCCTGCTCAACGAACCGTCTTTCCTGAAATTCATTGGAGATCGAAAGGTCCGGACAAATGACGATGCGCGCGTCTATATCGCCAACAGATTTATTGCCAGCTATGAAAAGAACGGCTATGGGTTGTACATGGTCGAAGACAAGCAAGGGACACCAATCGGAATGTGCGGACTCGTGAAGCGCGATCCTGTGGAAGATCCTGATGTTGGCTTTGCCTTTGTTCCGGAGGCCTGGCTGAAAGGATTGGGCTACGAAGCAGCCAATGCTGTAATGGACTATGCGCGACATACCTTAAAACTTAAAAGAGTGTTGGGTATAACTGTTCCGGATAATGTCGCTTCTATAAAAACACTGGAAAAGCTGGGATTAAAATACCTTCGCGCGGATGTTACGAAGGATACAAATGAAGCGATCCGCATTTACGAGATCATCATGTGAGCAATTTAGGTCCATGCCTGTCACCAGGGTTGGGTCAGATTAAAAACAGCTATAACAAAAAGTCTATTTATGTGATAACTCTAGAAATGCTGAAGTGTTTTCGCTAGCTTGATCATATTCAGAACGTTGGACTTTAACTCGTTATCGATATGAAAAAATTACTTCACCAGGTCATCATGCTTTTTGTGCTGGGCATTTTGCAAACCATGCTGCCTTCTTCGTATTGTTTCGCTCAATATGGATCAAACGATTATGTGCTCGCCACGCAGGCACAGGTCGATGCGTTTGATCCGGCCGTGCTCCAGGGACGAAATCTGGTAATATCCGGGTCTGACATAACAAACATCGACCGGCTGAGTAGTCTTGTTTCAGTTAGTTCACTCTTCATTGACAACAATCCATTGCTCACTTCCCTTAGCCCGTTGAGTAATATCGACAGCCTGTATCATTTGAGAATTAATAATAACGGAGCGCTGTCAACGATAACTGGCTTTGGCGCTTTGCATGATGTATTCCATCTGGAAATTTCTGGAAACGTGAATTTGACCAGCATCAGTGGTTTTAACGCCGTTCAAAAGTTGGGGATGCTAATCGTCAGTGACAATGCCAAGCTCGCAAATATTACAGGGTTTCAACACCTTACTACCATAAAGTATACAAACAGATATTCATTTGGAAATATTACGATAACAAACAATCCTGAGTTGACCAACTTCGACGGCTTACTTTCGGTGAAAGACGTCGATTACATTGACGTGAGCTATAACGCTAAACTCAGGAACCTGCATGGATTGTCAGGTCTAAGAACAATTTCGGGAATGGGTGTCAATTTCTCCCACAATGCAGTGCTGGAGGATTTTGACGCGCTTGCCAATACTGTGCCCACCGTAGATCCGAGAATTTCCGGCAGTGTAATTGTTTACCTGGACCACAATCCTCTGTTAACGAAGCCCTGCGGTGTTTATCAGATAATTGACAAGTTCGACTATCTTTTAACAGCGAGCAGAGTTAACATCGAAGGCAGCGGCTTTCACATGTATCAGCTTATTGAATGTGGTGCGACACGACTTACAATTCAGCCCGCTGCTTTGGTTGCTTTGAATTTCAATGAAACCTCAGGAACAGCTATCAGCAATACTGGAACAATCAACGCAACATTTTCACGGTCTGCTGGCACACCTCAATCCAGCACGAATGTGCCTGCAAATGCCGGAGGCTCTAACTCGATTGATTTCGGAACGACAACCGGCAACTATTACGTTGAAGGAACTGCGCCCCTGGATGGCCTCAGGAACCTGAATGGATTTACGCTTACCGGATGGCTGAACTGCAAGTCGAATGTAGTGGGAAGTGGAGGCAACCGCATTGTCAGCTGGATCAATAACGGTGGTGAAGGAGTAGATCTTGTTTATCAAAGTAATGGAAGTCTTAGGCTTGGGGTTGACGGTTGGCCAGACAACTCGCCTGCATTTAGCTCTAGTGGAAAAATTCCGACCAGTGCGTCGGGTCCGACCAGCAACTGGCGATTCTTCGCAGTCACCTATCAATCTAACGGTCAGGTTCAATTCTATTTTGGCACCACGACAGCTGATGCAACGCTTGATGTTATTAAAACGTACCCGGGTCCGGGCGTTACGGGAAGTGCTATTGGCAAACTGGCAATTGGGGCGTTCAATGATGCTACGCGAGGTGCCAGCACCTATAATCGTATGTTCCGCGGACTTATCGACGAAGTACAGATCTACAATTCGGTACTTGACTATGAAAAGATACTTGCCATTCAGCACGCGGTAGGATCACCGACACCGACTAAACCGGTAATTACGCTCGTTTCCAAGACATCTAACTCGGCGACTCTGAAGTGGACACCCTCGACAGGGGCTTTTCCCAATAATACTTACGAATTTTATAAAAACGGAACCTTGATGACAGACGGCGTTACATTGGGTAGCGACATCTCTAATCAGGCCACCATCACAGGACTTTCTCCGAATACAACGTATACTTTTGCAATCAAAGCCACGGATATTTTAAACAATTCAGTCTTCAGCGATCCTATTACCGTCAACACTAATCCGGCATCGCTCTTAAGACTCGAGGCTGAAAGTTATAATGGCGGCAATGGTATTGTCCGGACGGCGACAACAGTAGAAAGTACTGATGCCCTTGACTGGATCAGATTTGACAATGTTAACCTTGGCAGCGGATACAATAAAATCACGACCCGATATGCGAAAGGCAACAACGTAAACGGTTCTGCAACGGTAAGGCTGGGCAATCCTACATCGGGAGCTTTGATAGGTACGCTGACCACGTCTTACACCGGTGGCTGGGGTACATTTGCCACGACACAGGCGACTTTGAATGGCGCTTCCGGATTACAGACTGTGTACGTATCGTGGCCAAGCGGGGAGGGAAATGGAAACTACGATTGGTTTGAATTCAGCAATGGCACTTCTGATACAATGCCTCCTACAGCGCCCTCAAATCTCAAGATTGACTCGCAGACGGCCAACAGCGTGACGATGTCATGGACAGCCGCGACCGACAACGTGGCGGTTACACGCTACGAGGTATACAATAACCTGACTCAACTTTTGGGAACATCTGCAACCACGTCTATTACCCTCAGCAACCTTTCGGCAAACACAACATACGGGTTTAGCGTACGCGCGTTCGATGCGGCTGGCAATATTTCATCCTACTCAAATACAGTGGCCTTCACTTTAAATTCACCTCCAGTGCTGCGGCTAGAAGCAGAGAGTTACAACGCCGCCACCGGCATCGTCAGGCAAGCTAACACTGTTGAAAGTACCGATGCATCTGACTGGATAAGATTCGACAATGTAAATCTCAGCAGCGGCTACACAACGATCACGACCAGGTATGCCAAGGGAAACAGTGTTAATGGAACAGCTACGGTAAGACTGGAAAATCCAACTACTGGAACATTGCTCGGAACACTTACGACTACTTATACAGGTGGCTGGGGGATGTTTGCAACTGCCTCAGCTCCATTAACCGGAGCCAATGGTCTGCATACCCTCTACGTAACCTGGCCAACTGGTGAGGGTAATGGCAATTTCGACTGGTTTGAATTCAGTACGCAATCCAGCCAGTCGGCATCAGCTCGCGAAAACATGCCGATCGCGCCACCAACTGTAGTGAACGTTGAAATTGAGTTCGAGAACAAACTGCTCCAAAACTATCCTAATCCATTTTCAACTGAAACTGAGATCGGTATATCGCTGGATCATAACGTCAAAGTTGCGCGGATAGCGGTACGCGATGTTACGGGAAGAACACTGCATGACATTGAAGTCGTGACGCGGGGAAAAACATCAGTTACGGTGTCCTCGGAAACCATGAATTCTGGCTTTTACTTTTATTCTCTAACTGCAGACGGCAAGGTTGTCGACAGCAAAAGAATGGTGCTCATTCGTTAGAATTTTTGGTTTACTCACGAAGCGATCCGGATTTATGAGATCCTGATATTAGGCGCAAGTCTTAAGGCGAACACTAGTCTTACCGTTAGTCACAATTAAGTATTTTTTACAATTGATTTACCTGTAGATTAGATCATTAACCGGGAAACTAAAAATTCAATCGCTATGATTGTTCTGGAAACGCCGCGGTTAATTCTTCGCCACATTAAAGGCAGCGATTTCAATGAACTGCTTCGGATGAACAGTGATTCTGTCGTGATGAGATATGTGGGAGACGGCTCTGTGAGAAATCACGAACAAATGGAGAAAAAACTTGACGTGCTTATTTCGCACTATACGAGAAAGCCGGGCCTCGGAATATGGGCCACGGTGTCGAAAGATACCGGCCTGTTTGTTGGCGCAAGCGGGCTTGTCTATTATGACAATACACCTGAAATCGAGATTGGCTATCGCATGCTGAAGGAATATTGGAACAACTGTTACGCTACTGAGGCTTCGTTTGGACTACTGGAGTATGGCTTCACGAAACTCAAGCTTCAAAAGATCGTTTCATCGGCCCATGTTGACAATCTCGCATCAAGGCGAGTGATGGAAAAAATGGGAATGACTCACGTAGATGACAGAGTTCACTATGGATGCCTTCAGGCCTACTATGAAATAACATCAGAGAAATTCCGGCCAGTCCGTAGTTGATTTCAGTTCGACACTAAGAGTGTGATAAGACCGGGTACAAAGACGTCGTCGGTGAAAGAAGTTTATTAAATTAGCGTTCTTATGAACGGACTTTCACCAGAAAAAATGAAACCAACAACCATCCAGATTGCCTGCATAATTTCTCTGTTCACCCTTTCAAATTTCGTTTTCTCACCGGCGGCAAAGGGCCAGCGAAAAGCAGCCTCTAACCAGGAACTCAGGACCGGTGCAGAACAACTTGATCAATACCTACCCATGCTGAAAGGCAAGCGGGTAGCTATGCTTGCAAATCCAACGTCGATCATTGGCAAGTCTCATTTGGTTGATAGCTTGAAGAACCTCGGCATTAACATTGTCAAGGTCTTCGGACCGGAGCATGGTTTCAGAGGCAATGCAAGCGCTGGTTCTCAGGTGGCCGATGAAGTGGATGCCCGCACAAAGATTCCCATCATATCACTTTATGGAAAGAAGAACAAACCCACGAAGGAGGACCTTGCCGATGTAGACATCATGATCTACGACCTGCAGGACGTTGGTGTCAGATTTTATACCAACATCAATGCATTGGTCCGGCTGATGGAGTCGTGCCAGGAAAGCGGGATACCACTGCTGATCCTGGATCGTCCTAATCCAAATGGTTATCTCATTGATGGCCCGATACTCGACATGCAGTATAAGTCAGGCATCGGAATGTTTCCTCTTCCGATGTCGCATGGCCTTACCGTTGCAGAGTTTGCCCAGATGGCCAACGGTGAAGGATGGCTGACGAACAAAGTTAAGTGCGATCTGAAGATTGTTAAAGTATCCAACTACACACACGATACTCCCTACACGCTGCCCGTAAGTCCGTCGCCCAACCTGAACACGCAACAGGCCGTACTCTTATATCCGTCCACCTGCATGTTCGAGGGAACGTACCTCAACCTGGGAAGAGGCACTTATTTTCCTTTTACCGTTCTGGGAAGTCCCGAGCTGAAAGGGATCTATCCATTCTCTTTTACACCGACCAGCATCAAGGGAATGGCCGAGACACCGTTGTTTATGAATCAGGCGTGTTACGGGCTTGACCTCAGGAATTACGATGTGAGCAAACTGCGCGAGAGCAGAAAGATAAACCTTGAGTGGATTATGGAGCTTTATAAGGCCCATCCTCACAAAGAGAAGTTTTTTGATTCGAGCCTCAGCAGGGAGATGGGTGTAATTGAAAGGCTCATTGGTGTTGGATCGTTTCGACAACAGATCATAGATGGAAAGTCGGAGGCGGACATCCGTGCGAGCTGGGAGCCGGGGCTGAGTGATTACAAGAAGATGCGTGTGAAGTATTTGTTGTATCCGTAGGGTTGATTGGATGCGTCAATTTTTTTGAGCGTCAAGAGATGTTATTCAATTTGTGTTGTGCGTTGCGTGCGATGAAAGCGGAAATGTTTTTGAACGATTGCGCGTCGCACGCGAAGCGTATTATTTCGCTCTGTGCTACAGACAGAAGATCCCCTCCGGGGATCGAATGCAATCTGCTACAGATAGAAGATCCCCTCCGGGGATCTGAATCCGGGATCGAATGCAATAAGAATGTCCGGACGCTCTCTCACTTTCACTCGCGTTGTCCGGACATTCAAAACCACGGTTCCCCAAACGACTAGGTATGCGCGATAGCTTCTGAAGGCAGGCTGATGTCGTCAGTGACCATCTGCGTGCGTATTGCTTTCTTCTTATTCAGGTCGCCCCAACCGAAGCGGGCAGACCAACCATCCATGATCTTATAGATGACAGGCACGACAATCAGCGTAAGGAACATTGAGGAAATCAATCCACCAATGATTGCCCATGCCAGTCCGTGCTTGATCGCCCCTACTCCACCGCTGGCCAATGCGATAGGAATCATACCGATCACCATGGCGATCGTTGTCATGAGGATGGGACGGAGTCGTGCGTTGTTTGCGTGAACGAGGGCTTCGTCGGTGCTATGGCCTTCTTCTTTCATGTGGTTGGCAAAGTCGACGAGCATGATCGCGTTCTTGGCCACCAGACCAATCAGCATGATGACACCCAGGATACTGAATACGTTCAGCGTATTATTTGTCAGGGCCAGCGCAAGCAAGGCGCCGATCAATGACAACGGGATGGAGAACATGACGACGAAAGGTCGTACATAATCATCGTAGAGCGCCACCATGATTAGATACATGATCACGATCGACAGAAGCAACGCCACGCCTAATGTACCGAACGCATCGCCCTGGCTTTCTGCATCGCCACCAAACACGTAGCTCACGCCCACGGGTTTCTGAAGCTTCTCAAGCTTTTGAGTATATTCAGTAACGACCATGCCTGACGGGCGACCGATCACCTGCGCCTGCACGTTTACAGACGCCATCTTATCGCGACGCTCGAGTACCGTTGGGCCGGCGTCGTCAGTTACTTTGGCAAACTCTGATAGTTTGATGCTGTGCTGCCTGTTGTTGACAAACACGATGTTCTCAACATCCTGGCGGCTCTTGCGGTCGAAATTATCGAAGCGAATATTGATGTCATACTCATACTCGCCCTGGCGGAACTTCAGTTTATTATCTGAGTCAGTTCCGGCGAATGCTGTCTGCATCGTAGCACCAACCATGTCCATGCTGACGCCCAGTGCCGCCATCTTATCGCGGTCGAGTTCTACGCGAAGTTCGGGGTTGCCGTCTTCGGCTGTCAGTTTTGGATCAGAGACGCCATCGATGTTTCTAAGTTCCGCGAGCGCTTTCTTGGCAAAGCTCATGGCGCTGTCCTGCTCCGCTCCCATCACGACCAGGTCGATCGCGGCACGGTCTGCTGTGCCCATGATACTGATCGGTGTGGTTGTAACCTTTGCACCCACGAGCATTGCGGCCAGCTGCTGTTTTATTTTTGCAGCGTAGATATCAGATGATTCGGTACGTTCTTCTTCGGGGATCATCGTTACCGTGATCTCTGACTTGTAGGCTGTTGAACTGGAAGAACCCATGCCACCTGCTGCACTGCTCTGACCAACCGTTGTTGTCATCGCCTTGATTAAGGGCTGCTGATGCAGGAAGTTCTCAGCGCGCATAGTCATCTGGTTGGTTGTTTCGATAGACGCATCCTTGGGAAGCTCGATGCCCACCATGAACTGTCCGCGATCGCCTTTGGGCATGAACTCGCCACCGATAAATCCTTTGCCTACGAGCATGAACGAAGCGATCAGCAGCACGATCGTAAGCATCAGGACCCAACGCTTGTGGCTCAATGACCAGCGGAGTAATGACGTGATCCAGTTTGTGAACGCATCCAGCTGACGTTCGAACCAGAGGATGAACTTCTCAAATACGTTCTTGCCCGTAATGTGCTCCAGTTTGCCGAAGCGCGATGAAAGCCACGGCACGACAGTAAAGGAAACCAGCAAGCTCAGCATTGTGGAGATCATCACCGTTACACAGAACTGGCGCAGGATCATCGACACCAGGCTGTTCGTTAATGAAATGGGAAGGAATACCACTACGATCACCAAAGTGATAGAAATAACCGTGGTTCCGATCTCACTCACTGCATCGTAGGCAGCCCGGACACGGTTCTTACCCATCTCCATGTGGCGATAAATGTTTTCGAGTACGACAATGGCATCATCGACAAGGATGCCCACCACCAGTGAGAGCGCGAGCAGCGACATCAGGTTCAGTGAGTAGCCGAACAACCACATACCTGCGAAAGTTACCATCAGCGACAACGGTATCGATACCATTACGATGAGGGCGTTTCTGAAACTATGCAGGAAGAGCAGCATCACCACTGCCACCAGAACGATGGCTATGAAGAGATCTTTGAGCACGTCGTTGGCAGACTCGAGGGTAAACTCGGATGTATCTGTGGCAACGGAAAGTTTAACATTGTTGGCAGCAAACTCTGACTCAATCTTTGTGATCTGCTTATGTACTTCTTCACTTACGGAAACCGCGTTCGCGTCGGACTGCTTCATAATCTGAACGATGATTGTGGGAGTCTGATTCTGGCGAGCCAGTTTGGCAATATCTTTTTGCGCGTCCTGAACGTCGGCAACGTCGCGCAGGCGCACCTGAGAACCGTCTTCGGCGGTCTTAACGACAAGGTCGCGCAGCATGTCGATGTTTGAATATTTTCCCGAGAGGCGAATCGAAAGCTGATCATCGCTGGTCTGAATTCGTCCGGTAGGATAATCGACGTTCGCGTTTGTGACAGCCTGTCGCAATTGAAGCAGAGAAATCTTCTGAGCATTTAACTTGCCCGCATCGACATTTATTTGGAATTCGCGCTCAATGCCGCCCACCAGTTGAACCTGAGCTACGCCAGGGAGGCGGGACAACCGAGGGGCCAGACGCTGGTCCATGAGATCATAAAACTCCCGTGCTTCCAGCCCTGACGTTGCAGAGAGCGTCATTACCGGCAGGTCATCAACCGACAGCTTGTTGAGCGTTGGCGTTTTTGCATCTCCGGGGAGATCTGACAGGCGTGCATTCACTTTACGCTGCGCATCTTCGAGTCCCGCATTCGGGTCAGCACCGGTGTTAAGTTCAACCGTTACGACCGACACACCTTCCATCGAACGCGATGTGAGCTTCTTAATGTTCTCCATCGACGCTACGGCGTCCTCAATTTTCTTCGTCACCGTGCTCTGTACCTCTTCCGGTCCGGCGCCCGGGTACACCGTTGTAATCGTGACCACCGACGTGCTGAACTTCGGCAGCAGCTCATAGTTCAGCGACCTGTAGCTGATGAAGCCCAGGATGCCCAGGATAGTAAAGACTACCACCACCATCGTGGGCCGACTAATCGATATCGCTGTTATTTTCATTGTTTGATTTTTTCGAATGTTAAATTGCACGCGTCTACAGATAAAAGATCCCTCCGGGATCTAAATGTCCCTACGGGATCATAATGCTCTATTGAATGACGGTAATTTGGGTCCCATCAATGAGGTTGATCTGACCTGAGGTGATCACCTGATCGCCAGGCTTAAGTCCATTTCTGATCTCAACGACACTTCCGTGTACGCGTCCGGCCACCACGTTGCGTGTTCTGGCTTTACCGCCGTCGTTCACAAATATTTTGTTGCTGCTCACGCCGCCCTGGAAGGCACTGCGCGGAATGAGTAATGCTGAAGTCTGATTTGCACCCGCAAATTGCGCAGAGCCATACATACCGGCCTTCAGTTCCTTACCTGCAATATTTCTGATCTCAATCTCTATCGGGTAATTAAGTGATGCATCGCCCTTAGCTGAGACGAATGTCACTACACCCTCGTACGTTACTTCAGGGTATACCGATGCACTGACAGAGACTTTGTCGCCTGTTTTGATTTGCACCACCTGGTACTCAGTAACACTGAGTGTAAGCTTCAATCTCTTATCGTCTACTATCTCGAAGATTTTGTTGCCTGGCGCGAGGTAAGAACCAATCTCTACAAAGCGCGCGTTGATAATCCCACTGACTGGAGCTTTGACAAGTGCATTGCTAAGGTTCTTGCTCGCCTGTACAAAATGAGCCTGCTCGGTATCAAGCTGCAGTCTTGCGTCATCAACCTGCTTCTGTGTCACACCGCCGCTTTGCAGGGCCTGTTCATACCGTTGAAGGTTTTGCTTTGCCTGGTCCAGTCTTGCCTGCGCGGCCACACGATCGGCGCTCAGAATCTCGTTGTCGATTCTTGCCAACGCCTGCCCTGCTGTTACGGCACTACCCTCTTTTACATAAAGTTCTTTTACACGTCCCGATGTTTCAGAAGTAAGCTCGATCTGATTGATCGCCTCGAACTTTCCATTCTCTTTGAACCCGGCGTTCAGCGACTGGTGTTCTACCGTATCGATGGTGACGGGCACAGCGCCCGACATGCTCTCTTTAACTATCGCCGTACGCTCAGCATTATCTCGCTGATTGGCGTTTAGCTTCCACGCGATCAGTCCAAGTGCTGCTGCAATGGCGCTGGCATATATTACTATCTTTTTCATGTTATCTTCGTTTGAGTGTTTGATCTGCTTAGTTACTGAATCATCTGCATCAGCGTTCCGCTTGCGCGCATCGTTTCGAGTTCCGCCAGCTTGTAGTTCAGCATGCTCTTGACGTAAATATTTCGAGCCTCTAAAAATGCTGTCTGCGAATCCAGCAGGTCTGTTAGCGAGCTGAGTCCAAGGTTGTAGTTGGCAAGGTTCGCATTGTATACCTGCTCCGATAAGCTTACGTTCTCCTGTTGTGCGCGAATCGTTGTAAGCGTGTTGCGCATTTGAATGTTGGCGCTTTCCAGCGATGCATCCAGCTCAAGTTCCTTTGCTGCACGCTGCTTGTGAAGTTGTCTGATCTTGATCTCGCTTTGTGCAGCACGTGAATGCCTTGAAAGACCGCTGAAGATCGGCACCTGCAGGCGGAGACCCCAGCTGCCCATGCCATAGGTTATCGCCTGGTTCTGACCCGTTAATACCTCACCCATGGTATTACCCATCACGTTGTAGCTATAATTGAAATAAAGATTCAGCTTTGGATAGTTCTCTGCGCGTATAGCATTGCGTTGCAGCGTGCTCAGTCGTATTTGTGCGTCAAGCGACTGCAACTCTGTGCGCGATCCCATCTGACTTACGCCTGCGTCTTCAAGCGTTGGGATTTTGACGTCATCGATATTGACCGTATCCAGCTGAAGCGCTGTCGCCAGCGGAATTCCCATGATCACTTTAAGCTTGTTCATCTTCAGGGCGACATCATTCTCTGCCTGCGTAAGTCTTGAGCGTGTGTTGATCAGGTTGACGTGCATACGGTCGAGATCGACCTTCTTCAGCAGTCCGCTTTTATACTGTCCTTCCGACGCCGTGATCAACTGTTCCAGAATTGCTGTTGATTGTCTCTGAAGTCTTACTTCTTCCATACTGCTCAGCACTTCATAGTATTGCGCAGAAACATCATGGATGACCTGTTCTTTCGACTGCTTCGTATTCAATTCAGCATACTCGCGCCCTGCCCTCGAAGCCTTTAAACCGGTGAAGGCAGCCATGTCGAACACGGGCTGCGATGCGTCTACAGCGACAGCAGAACCATACATAGTTCCGGCTGTGATCTTGGTTGGTGAATCACTACTACCACCGCCAAGTCCGCCGGGCAATACCAGCACCTGCCGTTTGTAGTTGTTCGTAGCGTTTCCCGAACCGTTGATCTGAGGCAAAGTCTTAGCGCGCGTCTCAACGATTTGCTGTTCGACATTTTCCTCTTCCAGTTCGCTTACTTGTATGGAAGGGTTTTCAGCGATCGCCACCTTCAGCAGATCGCTAAGAGAGGCGGGCTTTGTCTGGGCCATTGTAACTGCTGCGCTGCAAAGCGACAGCAGGACGGCCATAAATGTTTTTGTACTCAATTTCATATTAGCTACCAGACTTGTTCGATTGGTTTCGTTCAACTCGCTGGTTATACGACAAAGTTCGGGGCTACGGAGGGCGGAAAAGACCCCTTCCGCACTGAGGCTGACAAAGTCGCTGCTGAAGGGGAAAATGAGCGGGCTGAAGTTTTGAGGTGATTGGACGGTTACCATGGTCAACCGCAAAGAATTCGAATAATCGTATTTGATTTGCATTGTGAGGAGATCAGGCGCTTCGGGCAAGCTCCAGGACGGTTCAGATGCCGTTATCGATTGTTCAGTTAGTTGGTGAGCAGCACGGTGTGCGGATTGAGCGAACTTTGGGGAGGTTTGAAATCACGCAGGAATTGGAGAATATGAAAGGCGTCGTGTATTTTATAGGCGCCCTGGGAGAACAGAGTGAGGAACAGTGTGAGAGTGAAGATAATGGACCAAATTAGCCCACTCTCACACCCACACTCACTCTGTTTTATGGGGCAGTGTGAGAGTGAGAGCGAGAACAGAGTGAGGAACAGTGTGAGAGTGAAGATAATGGATCAAATCAGCCCACTCTCACACCCACACTCACTCTGCTTTATGTGGGCGAAGAAAAGGCAACAAACAATGACAACACAACATAACAAAGTGCAGCTTTTCCTTGGCCGGCACCCGATGGTAGTAGCCGTACCGATCGCAATGATCGTGTACTACACCCTGGCGTTCCTCGCGAATCCGTTTGTCAGTCTCTGGCATCGAAGCACCGTATACGACGTCGCCGTTCAGCTGCTGGGAACCGCTGCTTTTTGTACCGTGATACTCATAGGAAGTTTAAGGATCAGCCGCGTGCTGAATCAACGACTGGCCTGGTCCGACAAGCCACTGCAGAGAGTAATTGTTCAGTTCATTGCACAGCTGATGCTTGCGTTTATCTGGTCGTCGATATTTTCGTTTGTGATGGCCCTCGTATTTTATCAGATCAACATCTTTGATGTTCTGCGAGAGCAACAGTTAAATACAGAACAACAGCTGAACGTGTGGCGTTATACGTTCTCGTCTATAATGCTCTCGATCGTAATCAGCTTTATGCTTGGCGCCAGAAACTTTCGCGTGGAGCGCGATGCACTTAGACTGCAGGCGGCACAACTAAAGCAGATTGC
The DNA here is from genome assembly GCF_037203685.1 of Chryseolinea sp. T2. Classification (NCBI taxonomy): domain Bacteria; kingdom Pseudomonadati; phylum Bacteroidota; class Cytophagia; order Cytophagales; family Fulvivirgaceae; genus Chryseolinea; species Chryseolinea sp. T2. The sequence continues at coordinate 289,153 of NZ_JBBCAU010000009.1, read as the reverse complement.
CATGCAGGCCGAACTGCAGTCGCTCAAGCTGCAGCTGGATCCCCATTTCATGTTCAATAACCTCAGTACGTTGTCGGGGCTGATATCCGACGACAGAGAGCTGGCACAAACATTCATCGAACACCTCGCGCGCGTGTACCGGTATATGATCATGAATATTCACAGCGACACGGTTTCGTTGCAGAAAGAGCTTAAGTTCATTCAGTCGTACATATATCTTATCAAGATCAGGCATTCGGAAAACGTTGACATCAGGATTGATATCCCCGATGAATATCTTCAAAAGCAAATCCCTCCTATCACCTTGCAGCTTCTCATTGAGAATGCCATCAAGCACAATATCGCCACCGAGGCCCATCCGCTGAAAATTTCTATCTTCATCAGCGAGGGGAAGCTTATGGTTTCAAATACACTGCAACGGTTACCCAATGCTCCACTGACATCCTCTAAGGTTGGACTCGAAAACATTAAGGCGCGTTACAGGATCGTATTCGGAAGTGAGCCTCTGATCTCGCAGGACGACAAGTCATTTTCTGTTTCGCTGCCGCTGGCTGACTGAACAAATACGCCTATGACATTTGTAATCATCGAAGACGAAAAACCCAATGCCATCAGACTTAAGCGCATGGTGGAAGAGATCGACGCAAGCTACCAGGTAGTTGCTACGATCCACACCGTTTCGGAGGCCGTAGAGTGGTTCACCAACAATCCACATCCCGCTATAGCCCTAATGGACATCCGCCTCGCAGATGGACTCAGCTTCGATATCTTCAGCCGTGTAAAGATCAGCAGCAGTGTGATCTTCACCACTGCATATGACGAATATGCCATCCAGGCGTTCAAGGTCAACAGCGTTGACTACCTGCTTAAGCCTATAGAAAAGGAAGAACTCGTGAACGCCGTTGAGAAAGCGAAGAGTCTGCACGTGAGCGCTTCTACCGATCCTTATATCTCTGAGCTGCTCTCCTACATCAAACGTAAGGATGTTAAATACCGTACAAGATTTTTGTTTCCGTACAAGGATGGATTTAAGACCGTAAACGTCTCGGACATTGCGTTCATTTATTCAGAGGCGAAAAACACGCATATCGTTCTGCAGAATGGCAGCATGCAGCTAGCGGGACAGACGCTGGAAGAGCTTGAGGAGCAGCTGGACCCGGACCAGTTCTTCCGGGCGAACCGTCAATACATTGTAAACATCAACAGCCTGGAATCGATACACAACCACTTTAACGGCAAGCTGAAGGTTGTGGTGAAGAATCATGATGATCACGAGATACTGGTCAGCAAGGAGAAGGCGCCGGTGTTTAAGCAGTGGCTGGACCGTTAAATGCCACTGCAACTGGTGGTGCGAATCAATCGAAGAATTGATAATTGACAATTGATAATTAGGGAGGGGCTTTCGCCCCTTTTTTGATTTTCGTACTTCACGTTTTATGCCCGGCTAAGGCGCACAGTATCATGAGCAGGCACTATGCATTAAGACAAAGCCCCGGCAGGGGCTCCACAATTATCAATTGTCAATTATCAATTATCAATTTCCTTCTCCTGGCACAAGACCTTTTTCCCAGTACATAAACCCATTTCCTGCGCACATAAGACTTGTTATTGCGTTTGGATTTGAGCATTCAAACTAAAATCTTGCTATCTCAAATACTATCGTGTTATCAATTCAAAAAAAGAACCACATGAAATTCAGACTTGTATTATCGTTACTACTTCTGTCAGCATGTTTTGCTGTATCCGCGCAGGAAAAACAATCCCGTAAGGGCAAAAAGGGTGACGCAGCCGTTGCTGAAAAAGGACTCATCAAAATATCCGTTATGTATCCGTTTTCAGAAGGCAAGACCTTCAATATGGAATATTATGAGACCAAACACATGCCTATGGTGGCAGGTTACCTGGGATCAAATCTCGTGAAGTACACTATAGAGAAAGGTGTTGCCAGTGGCATTCCTAATCAGCCCCTGCCCTATATGGCAATCGGCACATTCTACGTGAAGGACCTCAGTGCATATCAGGCTGCAATTGCACCCAACAGAGATGCTATCAGGGCCGACTTCGCGAATTATACGAACGTTGCCCCGGTAATCTTAGTAAGTGAAGTAGTGAAGTAATTGCGTTGAAAGCATTGACAAAGCATCGGGTTCACGGAGTGGCTACCCGATGCTTTGTTTCGTTACCTATAAGAGTTCAGACGTTACTGATTATGGCCTTCCCAGCGTGGTGATCACCTCATCCAACTCCCCTCGAGTCTTTGCATCAGAAGGCCAGGATGATTTCAAATAGTGGGGATTGATACGGGTCAGCGTGTCACTGATCACAAGCTCAGGATGGACTAGAAGACTCTGATGAAGCACTTCGGTGGGCAAAGTATCTACGTGATACTGGCAGATGCCACAAAGTTCACTCCTCTTTTTAAAGAGTTGTTCGAGTGCCAGTTCGTACTCCAGCAGCCTGGAAAAATCCCGACCCGCTCCGAATTCCCAGGTCATATCTCCTGAGGCCCACAAACCTTTATAGCCATCAACAATAGCTTCGTCGAGGGAGTTTTCGAGCTTGAGCAACATTCCGCTTACATCGAAGTCTCTGCCAGATGATACCGGATCGGACGACATGATGAGACGTCCCCGGGTTACCTCTGACTGTACATCAAGGCCACCGGCGGCAAGCGTTGAACGCAAACCGGCTACCATCGGAGCGCTGTTCAAATAAAGAATCCGGTATCCATCTTGGAGCACACGCTGTATGATGACAGCCAGCATGGGAAGCTTCTGAGAGGGCGCGCCTCCGTAAATCAGGCATTGGTGACGACGGTCATGTTCCATAAGCTTACAGAGAGATCCAAAAATTACTAAATTTCTTTCAATGCTGCGTTACCATCAGACAATTCAGTATGGAGACGATTGTCATAAACAACGTACCGGATACTGTACGCGGCCTGCTAAGGCGATTGTGGAATCATCTGCGAGACTTGTTCCAAAGTTCATTTGCTGGCATGACACTCACCAGAAGTCGGGTATAGTTGTCGTGCCGCCCTGGGTTCTGCAGTCGGCGCAACTTGGATGCGAGAACGTGTAGCCCACAATCCCCACACCCTGTACATAGATTGGCTCAAGCAGTATGGTAGTAACGGGTGACATCACACGAAGATTGGCAAGCGGCACTGACTGGATTTCATCGGGCAGACATGGAGCGCGCATCGTCTGGTTAGCAATGTTTCGCGGAAGATCGTTCAAGCCCACGAAGATCCGTTGTTCCTTAACTTCGCCTCCTCCGAAATAGCCAAGGACTACATTGTCGTTATTTTCACCGTGAATGTTGCCTGTTACCGCGTACGGCATCGGATCAAATAATCCGCCTAGTTCTTCAGTAGTTTCTCTCAGCTTAGACCAGAACTCATACTCTGCCTTCGAAAGCGTTCGTTGCTTAACATTAATACTGTATCGTCGCGAAAGCCGTTCCGATCCGGCTGGTACGGATGACAGCTTGAAATTTGAAACCAGGTCATCTGAAAGATTCAGTGTATTGTAAATAAGAATATTGGCAGATGGCAAAGAGCTCCAGCAAATATATATCCGTTCGTCAATGCTTCTTTCAATGGCTTCTCCTCCGATCAACTTGTAGAATGACACAAACGACGAGGTATGCTCCCATGTCTCGTCATAATCCCATTTGTAGTATCGTCCATTTCCCGATGGCTCGTGTGTATTCACATAAAAACCAAGAGCATTTTTGTCCTCACGGAAAATGATACTGTCTATGTTGGGCGTGTGAATTAGTGTGATGAAGTCTGACCGATAATTTTCTCCTGAGGCAAGGGTAATGTTGAGACGGTATTCTGCGTTCATGTCCCACGTAGCTGAAGACGTCACGTAATTGCCTTTGCCTGTGCCTGTAAGATGAACGATGGCTCCGTCGTTGCGTTCGATGAACACCCGGGCGTCGTCGATGACCTCCGGCACAGCGACTGTGTCCAACGGGAGGGCTGCTGTTAACCGAACGTTCGCTGATTGATCCGACGCATTGATAAAACCATCGACAACCAGCAAGTTTAAATCGGACTGACTGACCGGTGCCGGATACGGATCGAGGCAGCCCATGAGGCAGGAAAGGGCGACAGCCAGGGGCTGAAGCCGGAAGGTCAATTTAGGCATGGCAACGGCAATTTACTCTGGCTTACCATGGCCATCAATACCGCTTATAGCGGTAAAGGAAGGTGAAAACGAAAGAGCTACTCCTCGCTGCGTTCTTCTCTTTTCCGATAATAGTAGTGCAGAGATTTGGCGTTGCTTCCACAATCCTCCATGCTGCACCAGCGGCGCATCCCATTCTTAGACGTATCCAGGAACAGCCACCCGCATCTCGGGCACTCCTTTATTCGCTCGAGTTTTCCCGAGAGCAACACGTCCTGTGCTGACTTCACAATGGGTCCTGTGATTCTCAAAAACTGATCTGCATCAAATGCCCATCGGAGCACAATCTCTCCTGATTCTGCAGCCATCTGAAGATGTGGACTATAACGAGCCATTACTTTATTAAACGAATCCAGGTCAGTTGGTTTGATACGTTGTTTCTGACTTAGCGGATAGAATAGATCATAGATGAGCGTCCTGAGCTGTATCGCCTGGGTAAAAAATTCCTTTGCGCCTCTGGAACGTTCCGCCGCGGCCCTTTCAAGAGTTGTGAACGCGGAAGATTCGATTGCCTTCGCTTTTCGTGCCCAGTAAAGCAATTCGTGGAATGATTTTACCAGATCTCGTCCGGAGCCATCTTTCCGGTCGGGAACGGTATTAACGTAGTCTAGGCACAGTGCACCACCATCAAGGCGCAGATCGTCGATCGCAGGAATCTTCATTATTCAAAAATACTGATTTCCAGTAAAACTCATAAAGCCGGTAAAAATATACTTCACCAGTTAAACTAGTTTAGATAGTAATACGTAATATTACCATCAAACAAACGTTTAATGGTAAAGTCCATATTACCAGGCGCGGTTTTGGTATGCCTTTTTGCGGGCGTCCGGGCGCAAACTCAAGACGCAACAGCGTTGAGACCCCTGCACGTTAGCGGCGTCATCAAAATCGACGGCATACTGGACGAAGAACTCTGGGGACGCGCTTCCGTGCTGAATGACTTCGTGCAGTGTCAACCGCAGATTGGCGGGACACCCACGGAATCAACCACAGTCAGATTTCTATATGACGACGAGTTTATCTATATAGGCGTAGAGGCCCTGGATGCCACACCCGAAAAGATTATTGCCACCGGGCTCGAACGTGACATCTACTACGGAAGCGACGATAACATTTCCCTTCTGATTGACACGTATCACGATCAACGACAGGGCATCCTTTTCTCCACGAATACACTTAGTGCAAGATTCGACGAAGAGGTACTTGACAACGGCAATTTTTTTAACGCCGCGTTCAATACCTTTTGGGACGTGCGATCGGCCCGGAATGAACGTGGATATGCTACCGAATTCAGAATTCCCTTTTCATCGCTGCGTTTTCACGCGAGGGATTCCGTCGTGATGGGCATCAAAGTCATACGCTACATTAAGCACAAAAATGAGTTGGCAATCTTTCCGGCATCAGACGCCTCGGTTGCCAACGCCGCCTGGCGGGTGAATAACGCTGCGCCAATCGTATTCGACAGACTCAAGAGCAAGAAACCATTTTATGTTGCTCCATATGTAAAAGGGACTTATCACGACTTTAAATTCTGGAACAGCCAAACTGATCGCGTCGCGGCTGACCGAACCTTTATGCCGCGTAACTATTTTCATCACCGCGCTACTGTTGACAAGGTGATCAGCAACATCGGACTTGATGTTAAGTATGGTCTTTCCAAAAACTTTACACTCGACCTTACCCTGAATACCGATTTCGCTCAGGCCGAAACCGATAATCGCGTCCTGAACTTTACGCGGTTCGCTGTAAATCTGCCCGAAAAGAGAAACTTCTTCCTTGAATCAAAGGATTATCTCGGGTTCACGACCGGATCCGGGGTAATGCTCTTTAACTCCAGAACCATTGGTATTGAAAAGGGTCATATTGTTCCCATTATCGGAGGAGTGCGACTCTCTGGAAAAGCTAACCGACTTCAGGTGGGCTTGCTAAACGTGCAGACGGCTGCAGTGGATCCAATAGCGATCGATCCACAGAATTTCACAGTAGTACGTTTGCGCCAGGAGGTCTGGGACAACGGCAGTTATGTTGGAGGTATTGCCACCAACCGTGCCTCTAAACGCGGCACAAGTTTCCGAAATCAAACGTTTGGAGTTGATGCACTCCGCCGGTTCCGCGACAATCATTGGATTCTCGGCGTTAATCTCGGCGCAACAAATGACCATAAGCAGGGTATTACAGCATCGACTAGTATGGCCAACGTCGTGGTAAACCGGGTGTCGGCACTGGGCTATAACCTTACTTCGTCAATTGAGTACGCTGGACGAGACTTTAAACCCATGGCCGGATTCCGCTTCGACTCATCGTACGTGACGGCGAACATAAGCAACGGCTACATATGGAAGTATAAAAAGTCAGCCAAGATGAACCTGTACTGGGTGACACAACTGATCGACTACCGGTACAGGATCATAAACGACACTCACGAATCGGTGATGACGGAAACAGAACTGGGCACTTCTTACAAGAACGGGATGAGCTTTGTTGTCGCGCCCTTCGCGGGCCGCGAGTACCTGCCTTACGACTGGAATTTTGTAGAGGACGTGATTGTGCCCGCCAATTATTACAACTATCGTGGAATAAGATTAAGGTTCGACAGCAAACAAACCGGCCGCGTGAATTACGCGATCACGACGCGTTATATGGGTTTTTATGCAGGAACCAGATTCAACTTAGTGGCTAGCGGCTATTATGCCATTAATAAAAACTTCCGTCTTACCAGCAGCTGGGAAATGAACATATTTCAATTTCCGGTCCGCTATTCGCAAAGCGGCGTCTCTGACTTTCAATCAAACCTGATAACCTGCGGCGTCGCTTTTTCCCAATCGATATACCTATCTGCGAAGGCACTCATCCAATACGACGACATTTCGAAAACCCTTGGCGGCAATTTTCGCGTTCGCGTAAATCCCAGAGAAGGAACCGACCTGTACATCGTATATAATCCCAGGCTACATACCGCATTCCCTAATCTCGACCGGCCGCTGGTGGATCAGCAGACACTAATAGTAAAGTTTACCAGAACATTCCGTCTGTAAGACTAATTATCTATCGGTTGATTTTAACGTTATCTAAAATAGCCTTCATTCTGACTACCTGATCCTTATTCACCTCCGCCAGATTTCGGACCTCCCCAATGTCTTCCTTGAGGTTATACAACTGTGGCACGCGGCTATTTCCCAGTTCTGTATTCGTGTCTTTGTTAAGCACAGGACCTTCGGAAGGCTCGATGTATTTCCAGTTTCCAACGATAAGGCTAAGGGTAGAATTGAGGGACTGTTGTACCACGTACTCCCTGGACTGCGGCTTCTTATTTAACAACGTGTTCAGGTAGTTCTTGCTGTCGAGCGAATCCGAATTGCTGACCTTTTGTTGCGTGAGTGCAGCGAACGACGCATAAAAATCAATCTGGCTGAATAACGCATTTGACACTTTGCCCGGAGAGATGGTGCCCTTCCACGAAACGATAAAAGGCACACGGGTGCCTCCCTCGAACGCGCTGTACTTTCCTCCCCGGAGCGGACCTGCCGCCTTGTGATCACCCAACTTTGCGACGGCCTCGTCAATGTACCCATCATCGATCACAGGTCCGTTGTCGGAAGTAAAAATGATAAGTGTGTTCTCCATTAAATTATTGCGCGCGAGAGCATCGAGTATATCACCGACGCTGCTATCGAGTTGCAGGATAGCATCGCCCCTTGGGCCCATGCCGCTTTTGCCAGCAAATCGCTTGTTGGGCATGCGTGGCACGTGGATGTCGTGCGTAGAAAAGTAAAGAAAGAATTTTTTTGACTTATTCAGGTCGATGAAGTCTACTGCCTTTTTGGTGATGACGTCTGCCATATCCTCGTCAACCCACAAAGCTGATTTTCCACCGGTCATATAACCGATCCGGCTCACTCCGTTGACGATAGTCTGATCGTGGCCGTGGGAGAATTTCATCTTTAGCAGTTCGGGATTTGATTTGCCTGTTGCGTCGTGATCGTTTAATGGCGGGCCATAGCTGACCTTTATCGGATCAGCGGGATCGAGGTTTACAACTCTATGATTTTCAACGTACACGCAAGGCACCCTGTCGCCAGTGGCCGGAATGAGAAACGAATAGTTGAAGCCAATTTCAAGAGGTCCAGGTTTGATATCGCCATTCCAGTCAGGACCACTTTGAGGTCCGAGTCCGAGGTGCCACTTGCCGACGACGCCAGTAGTATACCCCGCCCGTTGTAGCATGGAAGGCAGCGTAGTTCTGTTTGTGGGTATTAACAAGGCCGCGTTTCCCGGCGCAATGCCAGTGCCTCTTTTTCTCCACGCGTACGTGCCTGTGAGCAACGAGTATCGGGAGGGAGTGCAGGTTGCAGATGTAGCGTACGCCTGTGTGAATCGTACTCCGCTTGTTGCCAGCCGGTCGATGTTGGGAGTTGCAATTGTCTTGGCTCCATTGGCGCCAATGTCGCCGTAGCCGACGTCGTCCGTGTAGATCAGGACGATGTTGGGCGTGCCGACAATTTTCTGACTCCAACTGGTACAGGTTACGGAGATCAGGATGATTATGGTGTGCAGGATTCTTATAGCGAGCTTCATTTGAGCGATAATAATGAAAAAAATCCCACCGCGAAAAGGCATTGCGATTTCGGGAAGCTCCGTACCATTAAACTCTTTGGCTAAATGATCTCCAATTGCTAAATTCAGATTGAAGAAGTTCCAAGAGTAACCGTTGTACATTAACAACTAATGAAATGAATAAAGCTCTCCTGGCAGTACTATTCTCCTGGCCGCTTTTAGTTTATTCTCAGGAAAAGGAACCCGAAAAGACGCTCCGCTCTGACACCGTAGTCATCACAGGAAAAATCAACATTCCTATCAACGCAAAAGGGCAAGTCGTTGCAACATTCTATATTATCGATTACCTGTTGGCGGCTGAGCGCACTTACTTCTCGGTCATAGATTCAACGGGGAATTTTCACGTTAGATTCTTTCTCAGGAACACTCAGGATATTTCCTGGAGATTTGATAAAGCTCAACCTTCCCGCCAGCTATTGCTGGCTCCGGGTGATTCTCTGCACATCGTTGTAGATCAAAGCGGGTTTCACTTCAGCGGCGCCAATGCGAAGGCATCGAAGGACATACATAACATGCGAACTCCTGAAGAAAGCACTCAATACTACTATGAGCGTGAGAAGGGACTAGGCCTGGAGCCGGAAGAATACCTGAAGTTCTGCAAGGAAAGGTTTGACAAAGATGCGCAATGGGTTGAACAGTATTGCAAGGAGAGAAATTGCTCTGCACTGTTCCTGGAATGGTATAAAAGCAACAACGAAGTCAGCTACTTCTCGGACCTACTCGCGTTCAGTTGGAAAAGTCTGAACTATGGACTTGGTAGTACTGTGAGACTACGAGGCGAGCGTAAGCTTAAGTACGATTCATCATTCTGGTCTTCCATGAAACCCAGTGATCCCGCATATCTGCTATCGTCACGTTTTATATTCTTACTGAACGGCTATTCGCACCGATATACCCGCGAATCTTCGGCGCCAGCGGAAGCACAAAAACTCAAATTAAGTCGTATCGCCGAGATCCTTAATCAAAAGGTAACGACGGAAAGCAATGATGCCGATACCAGAAAGGAGCTGAACTTAATAAAAGAAATGTACAGGATGTCGGAGCAGGGCGAACCCGTCGACACAGCCATGCTCAGGGTTTACTGGAAGATCGCTGAAAGATACGATACCGAGCTTAAAACAATGGAAAGCAGGTGGTGGATTGAAAGGCACGCGGCGAATCTCACAGACATTGCGGATACCAATATTGCCGATATCCTTTTGGTTCAATTCTTTTCGAATGCGCAGGAAGACTACAACGACATTGATTATCTCTACAATACAGTCTTTCCGAAAATAAGAAATGCACAATACCAAAACATTGTGACGGCGGAGTATACAAAAAACAAGTCGCTTCAGAAGGAAGTGATCGTTGACACCAACGGCATCCGCTTTGTGCGGGTGAGTCTTAACAAGACTGGCGATCAGTTGTTAACGCAGATTGTAAAACAGAATCCTGGCAAACACATTCTTCTCGACTTCTGGGCAACCTGGTGTTCACCGTGCCGATCGGATTTTAACAAAATGAAGGCGCTGAAGGCAAAATTGCCTTCTGATAGTATTGCGTATGTCTATCTATGCTGTCAGTCGACACAGGAGGACTGGGTAAAGGACGTTAAGAATATGGATGTGAAGGGGCAGCACTGGTTTGTTTCGCAGCTCCAGTACAATGATCTGCAGAAGAAGCTTAAGATTTCCGGGTTTCCCTCCTACCTGCTGATTGATGGAAATGGTAAGATCTACAAGGGTTTTAGTTTGTGGGATGAAGAAGCGTTTGTAGAAAAGATCCGAGGGATCGTGCGCAGGTGAGGTATTTGAAAGTGAAGAAAAAAAAAGGATGAATAAATTACGTTGTATGAGCGACATCATTTTGATGCTGTCGAAGTAAGTATACGAATATTATCCAATAGGGCTACCCATGGTGAACCGCCAGCATCCAGGGTACCTGTCGTTATTTAGCATCATCGAAAAAAAGATCAAGGTTTTCCTGATTGGGATTAAGATTTCCAGAAGATGAATGTGTGCCATGATAATTCCCCTTACAGCAGATTTCAACGCCGTGGCAAAGATTAGTTATAGAAAAAATTTATTTGAGGTTACCAAGGTTTACAATTTGCTATATACTTGCCGGTTTTGAGATTGCGCATCAAACTCCCAGTTGTCATGATTAAACTTCTACGTCTCATTCTCCTTTTAGCAATCCTTTCTTTCGGCGCTTCCGGTGCCTTTGCGCAGATTGAAGATTATCGCCTCTGGATTTCCAGAAATGCAGGTGGAAACGGCTATGGGCAGATTTCCAGCGTGAATGCCGACGGCTCTGCTTACGATCCAGGATATGTATTTCAGGGTAACATGGACGGCAGTGAAGCAACTGCCCCGTTAAAGGGGAAGGATGGTCAGCTGTATGGCACCACTAACCGGGGTGGGAAATTTAACCGCGGTACGCTATACCGGCTTGCCCCAGATGGAACAGGTTACGAAGTTCTCGTCGACTTCGATGGTGAAACTGGCAGCAGTCCCCGTGATCTGACGGCCGCCAATGACGGCACACTCTATGGATTAATAAGCGATTTGGATCACCAGCGGTTATTCGCGTATGATCCCGGTTCACAAATGCTGGAAATCGCCTACGATTTTGCTGCAACGGAGGCAGGATACAACATTCATCTCAGCGCGGGCGAAGATGGTGTTATTTATGGCACGTCCATTAATACCAGTTACGATGGCAGTCACTTGTTCAAGATTGATCTCAACACCGGTACTTATAGTCAAATCCACTCCTATCCGCATCTCAATCTTGGCGCACCATTGCTGGCCTCCGATGGAAATCTTTATTTTACTGCTGAGGGAAGTAACCAGCCTGTGTACGGCGCGGTTATTTATCGGACCTCGACTGACGGGTCCAGCTCGAGCGTTCTCTTTGATATCAGCACGATAAATACAAATTCGGCGTTCTACAAGTTGTCTGAGTTCGAAGGATATCTGTATGGGGTTATTTATCCCGGTGTCTATCCATTTGCTGTATTTCGCGTATCACTGGACGGCACTGACCATTCTGCCGTACATACATTTTCGTTCGGTGAAGCCAGGTCGGCTATTGGTCTTGAATTAAGAGCAGGCGGTTGGCTGTATGGTACGGCGGGGAAAGCAGATAATAGCTCGTTTCTATATCGCATGCAACCCGACGGATCTGAGTTTAGCATAATTGACGAAAACAGTCCCCCGTCGGGAGTAGAAGAAGATTTCTACACAGTTGAAACAGTGGCTCTCAAGCAGTCTATAATGAGCTTGAGCTCACATGGTAGACGAACAACGCTAAAAAACTTTCCACTCAACGACGTCGAGCCACTTTACGTCGCGTCACTTCCAACGGGTGGGCTAATGGGCAGGGTAAGTAAAGGTATTTTCACTGTTTCTACGGACGGGACGAACACTTATAAGAAATGGCCGATCGACACTCAGCCTAATGAGGATTACGCTGAAAGCGGAGCGATTGCGGACCAGCAGGGTAACTTATATCTTCAATGGTCGGGTTCCAGGCGCATTGTCAAGATCTCGCTGGACGGCACGCAGTCGACTGTACTAGAGTTTGATACACCTGACTACGCTAACTCACTAACAGCAAAGTTATTTCTTTCATCAGACGGATATTTGTACGGAATCACGAACGCAGGCGGACTAAATGACAAATCGCGGCTTTTCAGAGTAAAAACTGACGGCACAGACTACAGCGTTCAGCATTCATTCGATGATAACAACTATGCCCAACGTCAGCCGATAGCCTTTGAACACGATGGGTACCTGTATGGCGTTTGGAAGGGAGGCGCCAATAACTCAGGTTATGTGTACCGGTTCTCCACCACCGGAAACACATTCGAAAATATTTTGGACTTTGACGCCGGTACAACGGTCATGTTTGAATATGTCCGGATGTTCAAAGGAAGCGATAACATGATTTATGTAAACTCGGTGACGGGTGGCTCTGAAGGGAAAGGTATCATATTCCGGTTCGCGCCCAACGGCGGTGGATATGAAATTCTTCACGAGGTTTTAAGTTCCAGTCCCGAACAGGAACATTTTCCTGCCCAGGTTGTTGAAGGTCCCGATGGAAAACTTTACGGGATTACCATAGGCGCCTTAAATCGTCCGGCCGGGGTTCTGTTTGCAATGGACAAGGACGGGGAGAACTTTCATGTGACCCATCAGTTTGCCCCTAATATAAATGGGCTATACATCGCGGAAATGGAGATTTTGTTTGCTCGCAAGAAGGACCACGACATAACGTTTGCCCTGGACGACAATTTCGTCTGCGGTGGCGTACCGGTCACCCTGAATGCTTCATCAACTAAGGGTCTGCCCATTAGTTTCCGGTCAGTTAATCCGGCTATCGCAACCGTGGAGGGATCAGCATTAAAATTCGTAGGTGCAGGCGAGACAACTATCATAGCGGAACAGGTATCCAATCCGTTTTACACCAGATCGCCGGCGACGCAGATCATTACGGTTGAGAAAGGTACACAGATCATTCCTTCTGACGATATCGAGCCGATTACCATTCCCGCGCAAACGGGAACCGACGCTACTGTAACGCTACCGGCTACAACCAGTTCTGGGCTTCCCATCACGTACACGGCCATAACCGACAACATCACTGTTGATGAGAACAAGATCGTCATCCTTGAGGCCGGGCGTGCGATAGTGGCTGCGGACCAGGAAGGAGATGAAAACTACTTTCCAGCTGCGCGAATCGAAATAGCTTTCTGCGTAAACGCTCCGAAACCAATCATTACGAGCGAAACCGCTTCAAATGCTGCTTTGAAATTGAGTTCATCTAATAAGATCGGCAACCAGTGGTTTTACAACAATGAACCCATCGCGGCCGCAAGTGGTATCTCATTGGAGATTTCAGAAACCGGGCTGTACAACGTACAGACAACAATTGAGGGTTGCCAGAGCGAGATGTCCGACGGTTACGAGTATACCATCACGGGTATCAACACCATTGAAGATGCGTTCCGCGTATATCCGACCGAAGTAACGGACAAGCTGGTGATCGAAAAAACGCAGGACTACGAAAGCACTTTCGAAGTCAGCGTAATCGATCTGGGCGGCAAGGAAGCATTGGGAGTATCTGCTTCCGGCGAAAAGCAACTGTATGACCTTAGTCGCCTGCCAGGCGGAATATACATTGTGAGAATCAAAACTGCAGAGACGGTTCATCGAGTCAAGATTGTGAAACGGTGATCGAATAGTACAGCCCGGGCTGACACCCCAGTCTCACTCTGGTTCATCTGGTGGGAATAATTTTGATACTGCACGCATGCATCCAACATATACCCTACGTAGTATGGACGACATCATTTTGCAGCTATCAAAGAAAGTATATGAATACTACCCTATAGGACTTCCTTCTCTTAACGAACAGCATCCCGGTTACGAATCTTTGCGTCTCATTATTGAGAAAAAGATCAATTCGCTGATCGCCAAACAAGAAACGGAATGGACAAGGTTGGCATCGCGCGTACAGGCCCAAACAGGGTATACCGTCTATGATCAGGCCTATGAGCAGTTTCCTAATATCGTGCTGAGAATAGACCTAGGCGAGGAAAGCATGCGGCGCTTTACTGTGAGACGAAATGTTTACCTCGTTGTGTCTTTACTTACTGACCATTTTACAATCTACTGCGACGAAGAAGTACTACTTCGGCAGGGTTCTGAGCATCGAATAGTTGCACGAGTTCTCTCCAAACGATACGCCCCACAGGAATCATTTAACTTGATTAAGGATTTAGAATCTACTATGGGTGATATGTTTCCCGGACACCAGCACGTTTCTCACGATCTCCTGTTTGGCGTGAAGATGAACGGAGGTGTACCGCATGGAGAGGACCAGGAGTCAATGAGGCGGAGCTTTCCTCTTTATAATTTTCTGTTTGGAAGGTTTCCGTTTTTTGAAATGGCGGAAATTGCAGAGTAAGAACGGGCGCGTAGAAAGCAGGGTGAGGAACAGTGTGAGAGTGAGGAAGTGGGAGGAACAGTGTGAGGAAGAGTGAGGAACAGTGTGAGAGTGAAGTGCTCCGCAGTGTGAGAGTGATACACTTCATTGTAATTATATGGAAATCGTTGATGATGATCACTCTGAGACTAATTCAACGTTGGCCATAATAAACAGACACGTCACACCGAAATTGAGACGATTTCCGTGGAAGGGCAAGGTCAATTACCAATCTTCATAACCACGTGATGTTATGTCGCTGTATTGTTTATCAAGTCTCTTCTGCAGACCCTCCTCTTGTGTGTAGCCCGCAATCTTAATGAGGCCCTTACTGGAACTTTTATTCGTTACGGGCGGCGTCATACAACTGACGTTCATTCCAGCCCGCTGCATTGCAAGCGTTCTATTTGAAAAGGCATTGTCATTGGGTGCTTGCCCGCAAACTTCAAAGGTTTTCTTTGAGTCGTCCCGCAGGATTAGCCAGAATCGAGTGATCATCATAGCAAGTACTTGTTTAGTTCCATACAAAAGATCGCGGTACAAATCAGAAACGAATTAATGATTTTGTACTTGGCGATTTCAAAATATTGAGGCAACAAGGACTGCTCTGTTCTGTTCTATGATTAGTCACGGCGTTATAGGTATAGTAGCAAAAGTATATAATAAACTACTATCCAGGGAATTAGTAGGCTACGCAATACAGTGTGAGGAACAGTGTGAGAGTGAAGTGCTCCGCAGGAACAGTGTGAGAGCGAAGTGCTTCGCATAATCACACCGCTTTCTTTTCCAAATTTTTAATCATTGCAAAGAGTATTCTTGAAAGCTCATCGGCGTGCTCGTAAAATCCGCGGAACGCAATTTCATCAAGAGCTGACTCGTCTTTGAGTACGTCAAGGATAGCGATGCATTCAAAAAGGGAGCTCCTCGCCACGACGTAAAAATTCCTTCGGTCGGGTTTGCTGAATCGCCCCGAGCCTTCGGCAAGATTTAGGACTATGCTAAATGCGGCTCTTCGGAGCTGATCGGAAGTGGTACGGTCCAGGCTCCTCGACTTGATGAATTCACGAATGGAACCATTGAAGGTCTTTGCCTTTTTGTAGACGTGGAGTCTTTCGAAATCGAACATAAAGTAAAGACAGAGTGGAACAAGGTCAGAGTGAGGAACAGTGTGAGTGAAGGTAAGGGAAATGCCAGTGGGATCTGGATGTGTAAGAGTAGGGAATAGAAGACAATAAAAAGGCAGGAATAATGGGAGCGTGTGAGAGTGAGGAACAGTGTGAGAGTGAGGAAAAGACAGCGAAGGTGTTTCGCTTTCGCTCTCACACTTTACTCTCACTCTGTATTAGTGTGGGGAACAGTGTGAGAGTGGAGGAAAAAAACAGAGCGAGTGTGAATTCGCTCTCGCTCTTCACACTCGCTCTGTTTTTTGTAGTCCGTACGGGAAAAATACCCCTCTTTTCAACACTTTCACATTCTTTACAAAACCTTTCAGATTATCAGCACTTTATGCGTATTTTTGGGATGCCCGATGTAAAGTATTATTAAGCTTTTACAGGCTTCTAGTACTCATTGCGGTACTCACCACTATCACCAAACGCATTTTAAGGCGATATGAGCAACGATCTTCGCGGACTACGGGTTTACTACCTTCTTGACCAACGAAGCATTCCTGCCCGAAATAAAGGGAGAATCCTGGCACCTATCCGAATCGATCTGAAGTACCCACAGGGCGCCGAAATGATACACCTTCGATTTCCGATCGGCCTGAAGGGTAACCCAAAGTACTTCCACGATCAACAGTTCCGCGGCGGGGAAACGAACGGGGAAGAAAAAAACCAAATTCTGAAAAACCTGAAGGGCCATGTCCAAGCGATCTATCTCGCAGGGATAAATGCAGGCCAGCTTCCGCCCCGGGAAGAATTCAAGGCGCGGATTCTCGCGTTCTTCAAAGAAGCCAAAACTGAAAAGACCATTTCGGGGCATTTGGATGACTACATCCAATACATGAATGCACGAAAAGAAGCCGGCAGAATTAAGGGAAAGTCGGTCATCTACACGCTTGAAAAACTAAAGGGGTACCTCGAAGAATTATATCGCCGGTCTGCCTTCGGTTTTGAATCAATTGATGCCAATTTTGAGACCCGTTTTCTTCAGCTACTCGTTGAGAAAAAGCTTGGTCCAAACACAATCTCCACGTTCGTCAAGCGACTGAAGATGTTCTTGAATTGGGCAACCATCAACAACCTAAATCGAAATGCGATTTACAAATCCTTTGAGCTAAAAGAAGAAGCGCGGGAAATTGTCGCATTGTCCGAGATTGAAGTACAGGCCCTGGCCAATCTAACCTTAGAAAAGCACAAGAATATCACGCATGGCGGTACGAAAGTCGTTCGCGATTGGTTTATAGTTGCTACTCAAACAGGATTGCGATACAGCGACCTTCACAAGATCGCGCAGCCACAATTAACACCAGTGCCTGGCGGATACGACCTTCGTGTGAAGACGATGAAAACAGGCGCCGAAGTCGTCATTCCTGTTTCGCCAGTCCTGTACAACGTCTTCAAAGAATACAACTTTGAAATGCCCCTCCCCCCTAGCAATCAGAAATACAATGCAGGGCTGAAGCGTATTGGAGAAAAGGCAAAACTGACAAAGGAGTTGTCATCACACGTTGCGCGCAAAACCTTCTGTACTGTCCAATACTCGAAGGGAGTGCCTACGCAATACATCATGAAGATTTCAGGCCACCGAACAGAAAAAGAATTCTACCGATACATCGGTGTCGATGGCAGTGAGAATGCGCAATTGATCCGCAAGATGAACACCGACTTCGTAATTCAGCACGAAGAAAAGGCGAAGATGACGGTTAACAAATAGCCATGCGACGACGCAAGCCGGAAAATGAATCAATTAGTTTCGTGACAAAAGAAACTTTTGAACAACTCGTTGCTCGACTCAATGGACGTCCACGGCCAATGTATCCCCGGCGACTTGCGATCTGGCTCGAATTCTTCAAGCCTGCAGAAAACACTTTTGAGCGAAGGAAAAACATCATTCCGCCCTTGTCAGTGGGCTATGGAAATCAGCGAATATCATTCGCCCCGGTTAGTGAATCAGAAATTCAAGCATATCACAAATTGATTGGTAAACACTTCCCACAGGGTCAACCAAAGGGAGTCAAGGCCGAGACCATCCAAGAAAGAATACAATGCGCTCACGCCGTAGAAAAGCTCATGTTTCAGCACGGCATTGGTGTTACCAAGGCCATGGCGTTATATTCTGAAAGAATACCAAGCAAAATCCGAAAGACAGAACGCGCCGTTGCATTTCTAAAGGAAATTCGGAAAGCTTACTATCGCCGCGCCTTATTCGTCAGTCCAGCAATTGCCGAACAAATGGCAACAAGGACGTTTGGGCAATTCAAAGAGGATGGCAGAAGAAAAGGCCAATATCGATCAAGTTCTATTGATCGAGAACTGATAAGCTATTTCGCGAGCGTCGAAAATTTCAAAACGATTCAAGAGGCTGCAATCATCAAGAAGTGAGCCGTTTGTGTCATTCGACCGGCAAACCTTGCGCGCTTTTTTTTGGTTGGCATAAGTTGCTGCAATTTTCCATTGTTAAACATCAATTACAATGGAATCAACAGCAATGTCGGTGCTCACTCCCGGTGAAGTGATGCAGATTTTCAAGATCTCACGCCCCACGTTCGGCGACTGGTGTCGCAAAGGAATTTTTCAAAAAGTGTCTATCCCCGGTCGACGACGTACTTATGTCACAAAGGCTTCCGTCGACAAGCTTCTTCAAACTTCGAAGCCGGTGGCCGACTGACATTTCATGAATTCCAAACACCAAAATCAATTCACACTATGCAAACCATTTTCGAAAAGCTTCGAGCGATGCGAACAACGCATTGACCTAAAAGCCCGCGCGTCAGTCGGCGAATTCGACTACACTTCAATTCTACCTAACGATGTTCAATCCAAGCAGCAACTTTTCGAGCGGTTGCGAGCTGAAGGCCTCGAAGAAACGTCGGCACTTTTCAACGTAATCTTCGAACGGTACGGATCAACACTAAAACTTAGAAAATAGCTTATGGCACTAATCTATGACTATCAGCCAGACCGTGACCAAGCGTTGAAGGCTTGGGATGTTTCGAATTCGAGAGGTCCACGAATGGTGGAGGTGGCGAATCGAATCAGCGACGAAACCGGCTTTCGTATATCGCCCACGTTGGACGCCGATCATGCACCTCTTACTAGCCTATTGAAGGACATTCCGACGTTCCTAAACTTCGAGATTTTTCCGCATTTAGTCGATCGGGCAGTTGACGAAGTCTCCGACAAAATACTTCAAGGTGTGTTCGATCAACGCGATGGAATACTAGTGCCAGGGATGCCTAAAATGTCGCTTGATGCATTCAAGAAAATGTTCGTTCCGCCGCGGAAATCAATTATCGAATACTGTGGCCATGGCTATGCAATAAAACATTCGCTACTACGGCTTTCATCTTCATCCCGCAAGCTTGTAACCAGCAACTTCACAATCAGAAAAGGAACTTTGAATGTGGATCCTGATTCGAGGCAACAAGTGTCCGACGCATTAACGCTTTTTGCTTCTGATCGACAACGTGCCTTTCACGAGGAAGCATGCGAACTGCTAAAACAGCTGGCAGGACTCGAATTCAAGTATCGCCAATCCACTGGTTTTATAGTGAACAGTCTTCACGATGGCCGCTATGAATTCAACTTGAAGCAGCTGGCACACATCAAATAAACAGGTGACATTTTTCAGGCGGAAACAGGATTCTTGAATGATTGCTAAGAAGGGAACAAACACACGATTCAAGCCAGGTCAATCGGGCAACCCATTGGGCAGACCAAAGAGATTGCCATCCCTTGACCGCGCTCTTGTCGATGTGCTTGGAAAGGTTGACAAACATGATGTCACAGTTTTGCAGCGAATAGTCGAAGCGTTGGCCCGTAAAGCAATGCGCGGTGATATCAGAGCAGCTGAACTTTTGCTTGACCGTGGATTTGGTAAAGCGAAGGCAACCTTGGGGGTCACGGTCGAAGGTGAGATAACGCAATTTTTGAGAATGACACCCGAAGAAAAGCTTGCCTATATCAAAAAACTTGAATGCGATGAATGACAACAAAGATGCCGCGAAGGCACTAAAGCAAATTGAACTGATCAAGAAATTCGGGCATCGGCCTGATACCTGGCTGTATGATATCAATCAGCCGGAAATAGTTTGGCAACCCGATCGCCCCGACGTCAAGATTTCATTGGATGAAGCTGAAGAAATTGTCGACGCACTTGATTTACCTGCGATTGTGGTATTGCCAGACAATGGCCAATGAATGAGTGAAAAAAAGCGGGTATCAAACGCCATTCGATACCCGCTTTCAAAAAAAAGAATGAAATGTCCGGGAGTAAAATTACAAATGAAGTTCGCATTCCGCGAAAGATCTTGTCCGAAGCCCTTCGACGGCGGGAGATACGTGCACTTCACGCATGCGCGATCGCTAAAATCAACGGTGGTCACAGGATGGAATTGAAGGCGCTACAATCAAAGATTTCAGTCAGCGACCGGACGCTTCGCCGCTACATCGAAGCAATGATGGCACGCGGTTGGGCCGGCTGCGACGGGCAATACCTTTTCCCACGAAGTTGGCGGCGATTGAAAGTATCAAAGCGGGGCGGCTTGTTCCTGGCAAATTCAACAGCGACGACTAAGGATTTGGAGGTGATGGCGTTTGTTGCCTCGCTGAAAAGTCTTATCCGGAACTTGGGTAGTCCTCGCTCGCAAAAGGGAAGAGCTACGCCAAAGGACTACCCGAGCCGGTATTTGTGTAAAGCATTGGGGATAACCGAACGAACCTTCCAACGCTTAAAATCTCGGGCCGTAAAGGAAAAGCTAATTTCAGTCAAAAGGCAATATCACGTTGTTGGCAAGGCAAAGCACGCAAAGGCTTTGATTCAAAACCTTCCCGGCCTACCGTTGTTTGTCAAAGAAGGGAAGACTATCTACCCGATCCCTTCAAGGATTGACTTCTTGGTTTAGTGTTTCCCTTTGGAATCCCTTCTAATAACCACGCCATTTTTGTCCAAAGTGAAAATCGATACCTTTGCAATCAGCCACTTAAAAGTCCGGGGCGCCCTGGTGGCTGGCGCTCAAGAATCCTGCTGCATTATTCGTCCGTGAAAGGACACAGGTTGAAAAAATGCGAGCCCGTTACGTGTAGCGGGCTTTTTTTTGGACCCAACAACCATATTAAGTTTATTGTTCTTACCTTATCTTTACAATACTTAAACTTTAACTGGCTAATGCGTGATAAAGTGTGGTCGGCACTTGTCAATCTTAAATTCAAGGGTTACGTGATCGCCATAATGTTGGGCAGGTTTCAAAAGCGAGGCAGAAACCTAGATGTATTCCTCGCGGTAGCATCATCTACGAGCATAGCAGCTTGGGCGCTTTGGCAGAAATTTCAAATGGTGTGGGCGGGTGTTATTGCACTTTCGCAAGTGCTCACAGTAGTTAAGCCCTACTATCCATTCAGAAAGTATGCAACTGAATTCACTTCAAAGTGCGCCAAGGTAGAATTGCTCAACATCGAATATGAAAGGCTTTGGGACAAAATGCAGCTTGGAACAATTTCAGAAGAAGACGCGTCGGAAACCTATTATTCCTTGCAACGGCAGGTCAGTGAAGTGATGATGTTTGGTGAAGACACAATTTTCGAAGTACCAAAATCAGTAGAGCAAGAAGCAACCCAACGGGTGGCGATATTCTTAAAGGCTAATTATCAAGTTTCGATATTGAAAGAATCAAACAGTAACTAACATGGCTAAGCAAGATCCTAAACCATCAGGAAAAGCGCCCGAGAAATTCACCAACGTTGACCGGCCTGAAACCAGAAAGACTATTCCCGATTTCAAGCTGACTCCGCCACCCCCGCCGCCACCTCCAAAAACTGAAGGTTCGAAGTAGTTTCCCAACTTTAAGTACTCATTGAAGTACCCATTCCCACAAACAAAAAATGCAACACACTGTTGTTTAGCATGTTGCACTTGTATCCAGTAGTCCGTACGGGAATCGAACCCGTGTTACCAGAATGAAAATCTGGTGTCCTAACCCCTAGACGAACGGACCGTCTTTTTCTATTTAAAACACAACTTTTGACCTCTCGATTTGAGCTTCCCGGAGGGCATCTCCAAAACGAGGACGCAAATATAGATCGCAGCTGATTAAATGCAAATTATTTGCAAACCTGTGCAGTAAAATTTTGCGAATCGGCCCCGCAATTTCGTTGGTTTTAGCCTCTAGGCTGTTATTTTTGGCATCTCTTTAAAAATTTAACCAGACATCACAATGACGAAAGTAGGAATTAACGGTTTCGGACGCATTGGACGACTTGCGTTCAGAGCCGCCATTGGCCGTAAGGACATTGAAATTGTCGGCATTAACGACCTCGTTGATCCCGAGTACATGGCCTACATGCTCAAGTACGACTCTACTCATGGCAAGTTCGACGGAACAGTATCTGCCGAGCCAGGCGCCCTCATCGTAAACGGAAAAAAGATCCGTGTGACTGCAGAAAAGGATCCCGCAAACCTTAAGTGGAATGAAGTTGGAGCCGAAATCGTCATCGAATCTACCGGTCTCTTCCTCACACAAGCTGACGGACAAAAACACATCACTGCCGGCGCCAAGAAGGTTGTCTTCTCCGCTCCTGCTAAAGATGACACTCCTACTTTCGTAATCGGTGTTAACGATAAGAAACTTACAGCACAGCACACGATTGTATCAAACGCTTCCTGTACCACAAACTGTTTGGCTCCTATCGCGAAAGTTCTGAACGACAAGTTCGGAATCGCTGAAGGTTTGATGAGCACTATCCATGCTGTGACAGCAACTCAAAAGACCGTTGACAGCCCTTCTATGAAAGACTGGAGAGGTGGCCGCGGTGCATATCAGAATATCATCCCTTCATCAACCGGCGCTGCCAAAGCAGTATCGCTGGTAATCCCTGAACTGAAAGGCAAACTTACCGGTATGTCTTTCCGCGTACCCGTTGCTGACGTGTCCGTAGTTGACCTTACCGTTCGCCTGGAGAAAGCAGCGAGCTATGAAGATATCAAGAAGGCAATGAAGGAAGCATCTGAAGGTGAGTTGAAAGGTATCCTCGGTTATACAGAAGATGATGTTGTATCTTCTGATTTCCTCGGAGATGCACGCACTTCAATTTTCGATGCAAAAGCTGGTATCGCCCTTAGCGACAAGTTCGTGAAAGTGGTTTCATGGTACGATAACGAGTGGGGTTACTCAAACAAGCTGGTCGACCTCGTGGTTGCCCTTGCCAAGCTTAAATAAGCTTCCGGATCGACTAAATAGTCATCTGAACCATAAGCAGTTAACAAAAAGGCTGTTCCGGTAAGCGGGGCAGCCTTTTTTAGTTTTATCTTAGTGTAAAGAGGTTTGTCCGGTTTAGAACTGAATCTGCGGGATATGGAGGGGAATCGTAACTCTTCCTGATCACGGACGCACTGGCAAATACTGCCGGCCTGAACGACACGTTGATTCTATCAGAAAAACCGATGGCCCTTAAACAGCATCGTTCACCCATTGGCTATCCGGAACTGTGAGCACGTATTACTCCATATTAGGGATCGATTCGAGAGCTGATGCTACTTCCGTCAGGGCTGCTTATAAGAAGCTGGCTATGGCGTACCACCCTGACCACAACCCAGGAAATCCGGAAGCCGAGGAAACTTTCAAGATGGTGAATGAGGCGTATCAAACGCTGTCGGACCCTGTCAAGCGAGCGCGTTATGACGGACTCCTCTTTCCTCAATATACGATCCCACTCAATTATGACTATGAACGACCGCGGCGCAATCTGAGACGCCCGGTGCCTGCCCGGCCATACTATCAGGTCGACAGTCAGTACTTTCGGATGCAAGCCGTATCGGTACTGGTCTTCGTAGCTCTGGCCGGACTTGGGTTCGCTTTGATGAGCATCATTCACTATGTAGTTGAACGTCGCCAACTCGAGGCCTACATGCAGGAGACCAAAGAGCTGGAGCATGCCGGTGTCCTTTTTGCCTCGGGTCAGTTTGATGATGCCTTTGGTACCGTTCGGCGGCTCACGGAAGAAGCGCCTCTTGAGTATCGTCTCCGGGCAACCAGCGACAGTCTTGAGCATGCGCTACGCGATCTGGCGAACGTACACTTCGATTCAAAAGAGTATCAGGAGGCAGCGACACTTTATGCTATCCTCGCCAGAAATGAGGAGCCCGCATCTGTCGAAACGCTTAGGAAGATTGCCATGACCGAGTACTACATCGGCGACTATGTTCAGTCTCTGGAGGCGATGAAAGAGCTTCACCGGCAGTACCCGGAAAGCCCTGAACTTGTATATAGTATTGCTTTAATGAATCTCGATAAAGTCCAGAATATCAATGAGGCAATGCGCTACTTTGAAATCGGAAAATCACTACATCAGAGGCGGATCCGGGAGCAGTACGGAATCTCATTTGTCAACCTGGTGAATCCGGCCGGAGTGGTTGAATTGTACTTTGACGTCCTTCACGGCAGCGCCCGCTGTAACATTCTTTTGAGCAAGTTTGATGAGGCGGTAAAGGACTGCGACGATGCGGTGAAGATCCGTCCTGACGTTGGCGATGCGTATCGGTTAAGGGCGCTTGCAAATGCCCGGAGGCGCAAGATGGAAACCGTATGCCGGGACCTGGCCAGGGCAAGGAGACTGGGGGCGAAAGATCTTGAGGTGCTGGAAAAAGAGTTCTGCCTGTGAAGACAGTGTGAGGAACAGTGTGAGGAACAGTGTGAGAGTGAAGAAAAGGAATAAATATGTATCGCTCTCACACTCCACTCTCACTCTGATTCCTTCTGGCGACCCGGAATGCGCCGTGGCCGGAATCTGATCTGTCCGTAGTTGCATCTCGCCTGATGATGACTATTATCACGCATTAAATCGTCGTAAACCGTTACTTTTACCCGGCCTTTCGGAGCGCTTCCGCGGGGGCACGTTAAACATTGACAAAGAACCCTTTAACCAGCAATTATGGCAGCATTGAAAGATGATCAGATCAAGTCGGTTCAGAAGAGCTATTTCAACATCCTCGCCCTCTTCCTTGGGGGTGATGTTATTGAAAGCCGCTTTCTCCGGTGCCTGCTCAAGTGGGGCTTTCAGCTGAAGCTTACACCTGAAGATCTTAAGAATGCCGATGTAGATATTTCACACCTCAGTTTCACCAGCATTGGTGACAAAGTTGATAAGCTCGAAGCCATCTATCACCTGGTGTATATGATCTATCTCGATGAGGTAGTGGAAGACATTGAGCTTGAGGTTGCTACGATATATGCGGGCAAACTCGGATTCAAAGCGGGCATTGTCGCCGAGTTGTTCAAATCCATAGCAACTGAAACCTTCGATGAAGGCAGCACAAGAAACGTCAGACAAGAAGTTATAGATTTTCTTAACCTGTACGAGGTTTAATTACTGAAAATCATCATATTAGTGGCTTGTATTGAAAGTAACGCCCCATAGGCAATACAAGTTCACTAACTGATGTTGCACCGCTTTTTTTGCATCATTTGTACATTTTTGCTCCTGATCACCTCAGCGGGTGCCGTATGCGTTGCACAGCAACACGCAGATATTCACGCATTTATTGACAACTGGCATAAGGCAGCCGCGGAAGCTAAGGCCGATGTATTTTTTGGGTCGATGGCTTCAGACTGTATCTATATCGGCACTGACAAGACAGAGCGCTGGACGAAAGCGCAGTTCATTTCCTTTGCTAAACCATATTTTGATAAGGGAAAGGCCTGGGACTTCAAGCCTTACGACCGTGACCTTCATGTAACGTTGGAAGGCAAAAGTGCATGGTTTTCCGAACTTCTTACAACGTGGATGGGAGTGTGCCGGGGGTCCGGAGTATTAGCGAAGGAAAATGGCAAGTGGGTTTTTAAGCAGTACCATCTGTCTGTGACGGTCCCGAACGATCTCGTCAGGGATTTCATCACGCTCGTAGAGAATTTTGAACGGAAGGCCAAGCCTTAGATTTTTTGGCATCCTTCCCATTTTGAATAAAAACGGAGCTGAAGAGGCATACATACTTCTTTGCTACCAGCGTATGATTTGGCTTTAGTTTCGGTGGAAGGGAGGTCCTTCTATTGACGATTTTTGTTTCATAGCAACTGCGACTTTTATGACTTATCCAAGAGCAACAACATCAAACTCCAAGACCTCGACACGGCTTCGCCAAATACTGGTACTAGTGTCGACCATCGTGGTGGGCATGCTGGTATCGGTCTTTGTTAACGCGTAATACTTTCAAGGTTCGACATAAGTTTTTACTAAACTGAATCCCGGTGAAAACCGGGGTTCCCCCCATGCTGCAAGTGATCGGCGATCAGAAGGGCTGACACCGATGACGAGCAGCAACAACCTGGTTAGTTTTAGTCCCGCCTTTCCGGCGGGACATTTTTTTTAGCTTTACGGGATGGACTTAACCGCCGAGAGCTTCCTCACCTACCTCGCTCAGACCACCGACTCTCCTTATCTTATAAGTATTGACCGTGCCGAAGGATTGTACCTGTACAGCCCGGACGGAAAGCGCTATGCCGATCTTATCTCAGGGATAGGTGTGACCAGTGTGGGGCACAGGCATCCTCATGTGATAGAGGCAATAAGGCAGCAGCTGGATCGTCACATGCATGTGATGGTGTATGGAGAATTCATTCAGTCAGCTCCTAACCTGCTGGCCCGAAAGCTGACCTCGAAATTGCCAGCGGGTCTCAACTGCTGCTACTTTGTGAACTCGGGAACGGAGGCCAATGAAGGAGCATTGAAGCTGGCGAAACGACACACCGGAAGGACAGAGATGGTTTCGTTCCGGAAGTCGTATCATGGCAGCACTCATGGTTCGATGAGCGTATCCGGAAACGAGGTGAAGAAGCAGGCGTTCAGGCCGCTGCTTCCTGATGTTGCGTTTATAAATTTCAACGTTGAAGATGATCTCCAGCACATAACCGAACGAACGGCCTGCGTAATCGTGGAGACTATTCAGGGTGATGCCGGAGTTCGCGTCCCATCAAAGCGGTACATGAAGTTGCTGAGAAAGCGATGTGATGACACAGGCGCCATGCTCATCCTGGACGAAATTCAGTGCGGTATGGGCAGAACGGGTACCCTGTTTGCCTTCGAACAGTTCGACATCGTGCCGGATATCCTTACCGTTGCAAAGGCATTCGGCGGAGGCCTTCCGATCGGCTGTTTTGTTGCCAACCGCGATGTCATGAGAGACTTCACGCATGATCCTATGCTGGGTCACATCACGACATTTGGAGGCAACCCGGTATGCTGTGCCGCCGCGCTGGCGACTTTGGAGGTAATCGAAAACGAGCGTTTGCTCGAAAAGGTGGAGCAAAAGGGTAAATACTTTGAGAGTCTGCTTACGCACAGGGGCATCAAAGAAATACGTCGTATCGGACTTATGTTTGCCATCGACTTCGAATCGGCCGATGTGGTATCGCGCATTGTTGAAGAAGGCAAGAAACTGGGCGTGATCTGCTACTGGTTCCTTTCGCACCCCTACTCTTTCCGCATTGCGCCACCGCTGACCATTACGAATGACGAGATCAAAGAATCCGCCGCTCTCATTTTACAGGCGGTCGAGAATGCTTACATTCGATCATGAATGCTGATCAACCGGCCGACCGGCTGGACTACCTCTACAAACTGCTTGTTGTCATTGGCCTGCTCATTACCGCTACCATCCTGGCCGCAGATATCGTTGTGCCCATGGCGTTTGCCGGATTTCTTTCTGTCGTGATGTTACCGGCAATAAAACGGATGGAAGCGCGTAAGATCGGAACCGCGCTTTCGATCACTATAGTTTTATTCGCCACAGTCATCCTGATGGGATTGGCGATGTGGCTCGTGGTCAACCAGGTCGTTTCACTTATCAACGATCTTCCCAATCTTCAGGCGCGTTTCGAAAGTTCGCTTGACAAACTCAGCAGTGTCTTACTTAGTGACTTCGGCATAAGTACAGTTGAGCAGAAGAAGCTATTAGGTGAATTCATGCGCACTGTAAGCTTTTACCTGGGTGACGTGCTGCTCACCACAACTAACGCAATATCCACTGCCATTCAAATCCCGATTTATATTTTCCTGTTCCTTATCTATCGCGATAGGTTCAAGCAGTTCTTCATCTCATTGTCGCCGCGATACGAGGAGCTTGGCTGGCATCGCGATGTTGAAAGAGTAGTTCAGGGTTACATTTCGGGACTTACCCTGGTGACTCTTATCATAGCTGCGCTTAACTGCGTTGGGCTGCTGGCACTGGGAATTGATCATGCCATCTTCTTTGGAATATTATCGGGCGCACTTACCATCATTCCTTATGTTGGTATAATCATTGGAGCCATGTTTCCGATTGTAATGGCGCTCATCACCAAAGACAGTGCCTGGTATGCTGTCGGTGTTGTTATTGTATTTCTGATGGTGCAGTTCCTGGAAGGAAATTTCATTACTCCGCGCATCACGGGCTCTAAGGTGAGCATCAATGCGCTTGCTGCCATCATTGCTTTGCTGGTAGGTGGAAAGATCCTTGGAATACCAGGAATGATTCTCGCTGTTCCTGCTATAGGGGTACTGAAGATTCTGCTCTCTCACAATGAACGGTTGAAGCCTCTGGTTATCCTTCTGGAGGATCAACCCATTGAGTCGCCGCCGCCCCCGGCTGAAACCGTGGATCTGGAAAAAGCCAGCGAGGTATAATGAAGTATTACAATTTTTCTATCACCAGGTTGTGGTTGGTATAGATACAGATGTCGGCAGCAATGTTGAGGCTTTCGCGTACGATCTCTTCTGCGCTCAGATGAGTAGCATGTTTCTTTAAGGCCAATGCGGCGGACTGAGCGTACATGGCGCCCGATCCAATAGCGGCAACCTGATGATCTGGTTCGAGCACGTCGCCGGTTCCCGAAAGGATCAGGATTTCATCTTTGCTTGCAGTTATCATCATCGCTTCGAGCCTTCGAAGGAAACGATCCATGCGCCAGTCCTTGGCCAACTCTATGGCTGCACGCTTCATGTTACCGCCGTAGCTGTTCAGTTTTTCTTCGAACCTTTCTATCAGCGTGAAAGCGTCGGCAGTCGATCCTGCAAAACCTGCGAGGATCTTTCCATCAGCAAGCTTCCTGATCTTTCGCACATTGCTTTTGGCAACGTAGTTGCCCATTGTAGCCTGTCCGTCTCCGCCGATTGCGAGCTGCCCATTATGAAGGACAGCGAGTATGGTTGTTGCGTGAATCTTTTCCATAGTAGGGCAATTGACAATTGACCATTGATAATTGATAATTGACAATTGATAATTTTAGAGGCCCCTTTCGGGGCCTTTTAGTTAGTGTTGGAGAATCGGGAAATACTAATCCCAAGTTTCCCGAATCATTATAAGCAAATACCGGAGATCAGTATTCTAAAGTATTAGAACAGTAGAGCTAGATCAAAATTCTGACCGGATCTTCGAGAAGTCCTTTCAGGGTCTTGAGGAAGGCCGAACCAACAGCACCGTCAACGGCTCTGTGGTCGCACGACATCGTAACCTTCATGATGTTTCCAACAACAAGCTGACCGTTCTTCACGATGGCTGTTTCCTTGATACCGCCAACGGCGAGGATACACGCGTCTGGAGGATTGATGATGGCCGTAAATTCTTCGATGCCAAACATACCGAGGTTGGAAATCGTGAATGTGCTTCCTTCCCAGTCAGATGGCTGGAGTTTCTTATCGTGGGCTTTTTGTGCCAGTACCTTTACCTCCTGCGCGATGTGAGACAATGACTTGCTGTCAGCGAATCGAACTACGGGAACGAGCAATCCGTCTTTAACAGCGACCGCTACTCCGATATGAACGTGGTGGTTCTTGCGCATCTTATCGCCGAGCCAGCTTACGTTAACGTCGGGATGCTGACGCAACGCAGCAGCTACTGCCTTGATCACCATGTCATTGAAAGATATTTTAACAGGACTGATCTCGTTGATGCTCTTGCGTGCTTCAACGGCTTTGTCCATGTTGATCTCCATTGTGAGATAGAAGTGCGGCGCGCTGAATTTGCTTTCCGCGAGTCTGCGGGCAATGGTCTTGCGCATCTGCGATACTGGCACTTCTTCGAAGCTTTCCTGACCGACCACCTGAGGCAATGAAACAACAGGCGCTGCAGCACCTTCTTTCTTCGTGGCCGGAGCTGCTGCGCCCGGCTTGAAGTTTTCTACGTCCTTCTTGGTTATACGTCCATGATCGCCTGATCCTTCGATCTGACCAATATCGTATCCTTTATCTTTCGCGAGTTTCTTTGCCAATGGGGAGGCTTTGATCCTTCCATTGGAAGCGTGGTCTGCAGTAACAGCTGTTTCAACTGGTGCGGCTTCCGGCTTCTTTTCTTCGGCTTTACCGACCGGTCCCGATCCCGAACCTTTTGACTCATGTGCCTTAAGGAGCGTCTTCCAGTCAGCATCTTTCTCACCGATGACGGCAAGTACTCCGTTCACTGTCACCGCTTTGCCTGCATCGGCACCGATGTAAAGCAGCGTTCCGGTATTGTACGATTCGTATTCCATTGTGGCCTTGTCGGTTTCGACCTCAGCCAGTAGTTCTCCTGACTTAACGCTGTCTCCCACTTTCTTGTGCCAGGCGGCGATTACGCCCTCCACCATGGTATCGCTCATTTTCGGCATCAGTACGACTTCGGCTTTAATGCCGCTGGTATCGATGGCTGCGGCTTCCTTCTTAGGCTCCGCAGCGGGTGCTTCCGCCTTTTTAGGCTCTTCTGCTTTTCCGCCCGATGCAGCAGCATTTGACGCCCCTGCCAGCAGTGCTGAATAGTCCTCGCCTTTGTTTCCGACTATGGCCAGTACATCATTCACCTTTACAGCCTGACCCTCAGGCACTCCGAGATAAAGTACGGTCCCCGTATTGAAAGACTCGTAATCCATCGTAGCCTTGTCTGTTTCTATTTCGGCCATTAATTCTCCCGACTTCACTGAATCACCCACCTTCTTATGCCATTTGGCGACCACTCCCTCGGTCATGGTATCGCTCATCTTCGGCATTCGTATGATCTCTGCCATTGGTCTGTATGTTTAACTAAGCTCTTAAGACTTTAAGACGCCAAAAATAGTCTGAAATAGTCCGAATTTCAAGCCGGTCAGAAGCCGATGTTCCCGATAAAAAACTCAAAAACCATCCCAGCGTCGTTGAATTTGTTCTCCAACCTGTAGGTGGATCGCAATCCCACTTCACCGCGCGGCAAAAGTCTGAAAATATTGAAGTCGATAGTTGCTTCAACCCCGAGGGATTGGTAGGTCGCATTTGTCGGGGATTGGTAGACATCGAGGTTTTTGATGTCATAGTAATACTGGTATCCCTTCCCCTGGCCCCAGTCGTAGAAGAAGTTTGCCTTAAGTCGCTGGATATTAAGGATCGGCCCCAGCGCTATGTCGGGGTACCAGACGGGAAGCGCATAGTTGAACTGTGCCGTGGTGAACTCTGCGTCGTCGGGATAGCTGTGCCCGCGTGGTTTGGGTATCCGGTTTCTGAATGTGTAGGTATTTGGCTGATAACTTTCCAGTGCGTGTTGAGTAGCGAGGCGTGTATAGAACACGTGGTGCTTTGCAAGACCGGGGAAGTAAAAGGCACCCCGGGCAGCAAACAGGTTGCCCTCGAAATCACCGCCGAATGGAGTTGAGAGATAGTCTATCTCCAGCGTCTGGCCCCACCGGTACAGGAAGTCGCGTTCGCTGCGCTTCAACAGATTGCTAAATGAAATATTGAATCGGTTGTAAAGAAGGTCGCCGTCGTTCAATTGATCCTGAAACATGTACGCGAGCGTATCATTGAGAAATGTGATTCGTGAAGGGCCTTTATATATGACCTCGTTGTTTCGGGTTACTGTATTGTTAAAATCAGTCGTGTGCGTGTAGCCTACTGCGTTACCGATGGTGAGATTGCGGTTATATTTGGATCTGGTTAGCAGAAGTGGAATCCGAAGCCCCCCTTCCACTGTGGTTTCCTTCCATTTAAAATCGGCCTCTGCTCCGAAAGCGGTTTCCTTATTTTCCCGATCTCCGTAAGAAACATTCAGATCGATGATCGGATACAGTCCCTGATAGCTAAGACCGCCTTTCCATCCGGAGGTATGTTCGTCGAGGTCGTAAAAGTATCCGGCGTTAA
Organism: Chryseolinea sp. T2; assembly: GCF_037203685.1. NCBI lineage: Bacteria > Pseudomonadati > Bacteroidota > Cytophagia > Cytophagales > Fulvivirgaceae > Chryseolinea > Chryseolinea sp. T2. Next base: position 257,103 of record NZ_JBBCAU010000009.1, on the reverse strand, counting down.
ACTCGAATGTACTCAGCAGATCACGTGAGAAGATACCAGCATTAATCTGAACAAGGTCGTTGCTCACGTATGGCCCCCAGGTGTAAGGGTTTACGATACCCGAGATCTTATGGTAACGTGAAACGGGATATTTTTGCTGAGGTATGGCTGACCAGAAACCTGCTCCATGCTCCTGGTTCACCAGGGTTTGAGATAAACTGGTGTTGTCCTCTGGCGGAGGCGAGAAGGGTTGCCACGAAGATGGATCAAAAGCTACCCGGACTATGCTTAATCCATCACGGGTCTGTTCACTGTAATAGATCCATTTGCCATCTGGCGAAACGGTCGGGCTATAGGCCCCATACTTACTTGACGTGACCTGGAAGCGTAAACCGTTTGTAAGATGAATTGCGTAGATGTTATCAATTCCTGAGACGGGTGACGCAATGAGAAGATAGTCGCCATAAATGTATGGATGACCAATGTTTTCATTAGCCTGTGGTATCAAATCGCGTGTGGCTGACCCTTTAACATCCATCAGGGTAACTGTTTTGACTCCTGACTGACCTTTCAATAACACGATGGATTTTCCATCAGGAGTCCATCGCGGCATAGAAAGGAAGTTGTTGTCAGTATTGGGGAAAGCCCTGACCTCGCTTCCAGATGCGACGTCAATAATCACCAACTGATGCTGGTAGTCGCTTGTTGATCGAATTGCTGCTACTGACTTTCCATCGGGTGATAGTGCTGGCGCTACTAATCTGCCGTGTGGATCACTAACGATGCGTGTCTTGCCTGTACTCAGGTCGTAAATCTTGATGCGCGAGAAATTCTTCACACGCCAGCGCGGATTGAATCCATATTCGGCCCAGGCAAGTCTGCCTGCACTGGCCGATAACATGCCGGCATCATTCACATAGCCCGGAGTAAATACGGTTCTTATTCCTCCCTTCTCCAGTAAAACAAACTGTTCAATGTCGCCAATGCCTTCCTTCATGGCAATCACAGAGCCATCACTGAGCGCCTGTGGGTATTTGAAATCCGTGTATGCTTTGCCACTGCTTTTGAAAATTGTCTCGAACGGTGTGATTTGAAGTTTATCGACTTCGGCCTGCCACTCCTTCTTGAGCTCGGCTGCCATATCATTAAACACCCCGGTGACATATCGGCCCGTCTCGCGGTGTAATGCATTGGAGAAGGTGAACGGCATGATTGGCATTCCCCATGCCCGTGTGGTGACTTTGTTCCAGATGTCGGGGTCGCCGGTCTTACGCCTCAGATAGCTTACCATGTGATAACCCAACACATAATGGTCGGGTATCTGATGTTTGTAGGAGCGCAGGTATTGCTTGTGATAATTGAATGTTCGGCCTTCGAGAAAATTTGTTCTGAAAACGAGATCGAATCGCGGAATCTTACCCCGACCCGATGGCGTGAATGTCGTTTCTGTTGCCACTGCATCGCCCTCCCACAGCCATTGAGGCGCAGCTATGTGCGACATCCCTACGAAGGTGGTACCACCAAACAGAAAGTAAATCGCCTTGTTCAGCCCCCGTGTTGCCTGCTTGTATTGTACGACGTGACGGTACTCATGTGATGCGAGCATGTCGAGCCAATCGTTGGTACCGACGAAATTATAATCCTGTGCCGGCATCGTGTAGAATTCCGAACGCCGTGGCAGGTAGGATACAAATCCATTTGATTGGGATGACTGATTCTGAAGAATGATGGTGATACGCCTGGGAGTTTCTCCCATTGACTTTGCTTCAGGCGTCTGGATGTGTTCGAGCGTATTGGCCACCCGTTGGGCCTGGACATCAAAACCCTGCGGAAACAAAACCCTGAAGTGCGGGGTCTGCACCTGATCAAATTTCAGATTTGTAGGGTTGTTCTCAAGAACCGACTGCGCGACGGCACCTACATAGAACAGGCAAAAAAGAACACCGGCCAGAAGCGCTTTCATCAGTTCACAATGATACTGGAAATATGTGCTTCCGGCCGGTGAAATGCAAACATCCCGGGCGTCTTTCTATGCTTAGTGAGACATAAGACGCAACAGAGATGCCCAGTTGATAATAAACGGCTACTGCTTCACTACGACTTCGCTCACGTCAACGGAGCTCGCCTGGAAAAAGCCGAGCGCACCATTCGACAAGTTCGAACGCGAATTTGAAGGTGGCTGTCCGAAAAGGCCTCCGTCGTTGGTCAACAGTCTCTGCAAATCATTATAGAACACAAATGCGTCGCGCGATATGCTATACATTTCTACTCTTGCCAGATCGCCTGGGGCATAGTAAACCGGCGAGGGAACACCATCGATGTTCTCACCCAACAGTTCATCGTCGGCATAATAGATGTCGGTATCGGAATAAACAGTCAGCGAATCGTTGCGATAGAATTTAAAGAGGTAGTAATCGGTTGTATTCTGTGGCTCTTTCGCGAACATCAGGACCTCATAAAACTTACCTGCCTTATCCGGATCGTCGCGTTCCTCTTCATTGATCTGGCTCGTCAGCGAATCGATTTTAGTTACCGGGTTAAGAAGGTCATTTGCTTCGTAAACCTGTTCGTCTACCAGCACCTCCAGGTGATAGTTTCTGCCAACAACTCCTACAAATGGTATTGTCGGAAGATAGTAGCCGGCAGAGTCTGCTTTGCCCCCGGGGTTATGAACAAAATCGTAGTGGTTCCCTGCATCGTCGGTTACGGTTACAGCTGCATTCTCGATCCGAGGAGACGCTCCAGTTTCATAAAAACCTGAGGAACGGGTGACCTTCACATACTGGTAGCCGGAAATATTGGTCACTTGTCCTTCGATAATTACGTGCGGCTGTCCCTGAGATACGTCGAGCATAACAGTCTTCTCGCATGCTGTCAATGCCAGGGCCACAACAAAAAGCGATAATATATTCAGTTTCATTTTTTCAGAATTTGAAGTTGTACGTAATAGAAGGAAGGATCGGGAAGAGATAAATCATGCGCGCTTCCTTCGTGCGTCCGTCGCCAATCACATCACCATCGTCGTTCTTTGTCGTTCTGGTGTATATCGTAAATGGATTTGCGCGGTTGTATACGTTATAGATGGACAGCACCCATTGACCGCGCCACTTCCTATCCCCTTTCGGACGAGGATTGTAGGTGGCCGATATATCGAGACGATGATATGCCGGCAGCCGGTAGCCATTGCGTTCCGTAATGACGTCAGGATTGTAATTCTGATATTCAAACTTCGCAGTTGGGACCGTTGTAGGACGGCCGGTGCTGTAGGTAAAGTTTGCGCCAAAGCTCCATTGAGGACTGAGATCGTAGGCTGCCTGGATGTTAACAACGTGACGGCGGTCGTAGTTTGCCGGGAATGTGCGACCAAGGTTAACACCTTCGATCTTGCGCATCGTCTTTGACCACGTATAGCCTACACTACCCGTAAGCTTGCCCTCGCGGCGCGCAAGGAGGAGTTCTGCCCCATAAGACCATGACTTACCCTGGCGGTATTCAGTGGGAAGATCTTCATTGAAGAACACTTCGGCATTATCCGCAAAGTCGGTTACGTTGCTGATGTTCTTATAGTATGTCTCAAGAGAGAACTCATATTTATTGTCCATAAAATTCCGGAAGTAGCCGGCGGCAACCTGATCGGCGAGTTGTGGCTTCAGGTAATAACCGCTTGGGTTCCACGTGTTGAAGGGAACGGGCACGGTACCTGCGGCAATCAGGTGAGTATTCTGAACCATGCGGTTGTAAGACAGCTTCACAGATTGACCTTCGCCAATGATGTACCTCACACCGATGCGAGGCTCGAGATTAACATAGGTCTTGATGTTATCCCATGCGCCATACTTTAGGGTATCGCTGCGTTCAACATTGATATTGTCTTTGGGATCGACGTATGTGTACTGATCGTATGGTCCGATGTTCTGAAATATCGACAACCTTAGTCCATAGTCCAGGGAAAGTTTGGGAGTTACGCGCTGCTGGTTGCTAATGTAGAACGCGTGATCAAGTGCATACATGTGCTCAAGTTCGACCTCTTCAAAGATTGAGGCTTCGGAATTTGGTGATATGCGACCAGGCGAGAAGCGTCTGCCGGTGACATGGTATCCGAATGTCAATTCGTTGTTTGTATTGATGAAGTAGGCCAGGTCGTACTTCACGCTCATCTCCTGCAAAGAAGAGGTCCATTTGAATCCTTGCGTAGGATCTTTAAGTTCCAGTTTGTAATCAAAGTTGCTGGCAATCGCTGTAAGATTAGAAAAGAGCCTGTCGCTGAAGAGGTGATTCCACCGAAGCGTTCCTGTTGTGTTTCCCCATTGGAATCCAAAATCATCTCCAAACTTAAAAGCGTCGCGTCCGCTGTAAAAGGCGGCAAAGAAGCGATTGCTGTTGTTTGCCTTCCAGTTGAATTTGGCATTGACATCGTAGAAGTTTACAAGATTGTCCTGGCCGGCCATTTTCATAAACACGTCAACGTATGACCTACGCGCAGAAATAATATAAGAGCTTTTCTCTTTTTTTAGTGGCCCTTCAACCATCATCCGCGCTGCCATTGAGCCAATGCCACCCGAACCATGAAACTCTTTGTTGTTTCCATCTTTGGTTCGGACATCGAGTATGGATGACAGACGGCCACCAAAGCGGGCCGGTATTCCACCTTTGTACAATTCTGAATCTTTGATGACATCTGCGTTGAATACAGAGAATAACCCGAACAAGTGTGACGGATCATAGATCGGGGCTTCATCTATGAGTATCAAATTCTGGTCTGCACTTCCTCCGCGCACATAAAAACTTGAAGTGCCCTCCCCGGCGGTGATTACTCCAGGAAGCATCTGAATGTTCTTAATGATGTCGACTTCTCCAAACAACGCGGGCAACTTCCGGACCTGATTCATGTCGAGAGTATTCTTGCTCATCTGCAATGAAACCACGTTCTCGTCGATGGCGCGCTCGGAGATAACAACTTCTTCCATCACTTCGGCCTCCGCGGACAGCTGCACATTATTTTCGATATCATGATCGAGGGACACCGATTGCTTTTGGATCGTATAGCCCAGGTAACTGAACTGCACGTCATAAGTTCCTTTGGGAAGTGTTAGCGAATAGAAGCCATATGAATTGGTGACGGTACCTGCTTTCAATGCCGGAATGTAAACAGACACACCAATCAGTTCTTCTCCGTTGGCATTGTCTTTAACATAGCCATTCAGCGTGAACTTCTCCTGTGCCCATGTGGCAAGGCTGCATGATATGAACACAACCGTTATTAATATTCTCATCATTCGTTAGGGGTTTTGTAGCCTTCAGACAATCGTACCAGCATTTACCCCTACACCCTTCAAAACAAAATGCAAAATATGATCGCTGAACACTCTCATCACACGTAGGGAGCGCGAAAATAGTTACTTTGCCAACGTTTAATTTATTGTTTCACCAAATAAGGGGGAGATTGTAAGCAATTGACATTTATTGCCTTTTGCCGCACATACAATCTTCAACGCGATTATGTTCAAGCGATTGAAAGAGCTCTATCAGCAATACAAACCTTATGTAAGAATTGATCTTGTAATGTACGGGGTGTTGTTGCTGCTGATTGTACTGTACTTCATTTACAGTCTCATCTTCGATTAGGAACATTGAGGACGCGTTCGTAATCACAAATCAACGAGCAATACAAACGTTGTAGGTGGCAATCCGATCCAATCACTTTTATCGTCGTGCAGGATTGCCTCAGTTGCCTTTAACGAAAGTAAGAGTTACTGCCAGTGCTGCTTGCTTTAGAGGATTAGCGCTCACTGCCTGAGGTTGGCAAATGAAAAATTGAGCGTTAGTAACTAACATATGTCTCGTGTCGCGCCGGGAATCTTCGAAGAGCTACAGTCCGCGGAGGAGCAATAACAAGTCCATTATCTCCCGGCGGATTTTCAACAGCTGAAGAGCAAGTGCGCCATCGATCTTTTGAGCCTGGAGACTATTCATGATTTCCTCATCGCTCAAATATTTTCTTTTGTGTGTCGTCGTCGCCATATGACTTTAGTTTTTGCATCATATCCAAGCCTGTTAACAACAGTGCCAAAGTCTTCGATCATCCGATTATAACCTGATTTACAACGATTTGCAATAACGTCAGTTCATTCAATTGCAGGTAATTCGAGCGCAATTATTCCCCATTCTGGGTAGTCATGAATATGTGAAGATGAGCAGTGCGTTTTTCGCGGGCCAAAGCTAAAAGTGGCAAGCAGGAATTTATAGATCCTCTCGCACGACGGAACTGTCTAAAAAATAAAACCCGGTCATCAGTGATGACCGGGCCAAAACGCGAATTTTGATTTAGTGCTTTATCAAGCCTCGGGACTTTTTATCCTCCAGCGCTTGTGATGATGATCTTCATGTGTTTCGGGGAACAGGAGCTTTACAATTCTGAAGGCGATCAGCGCAAACACTCCGTAGGCGGAGATGAAGCAACCGATGATCAAGAGAATGTTCATAGGGGTATGGTTTGACATCTCCAGAGAGAAATTGATGCCACCTGCTCCCGGCCACCCCTGCCGGCATGATGGAGAAACATGAGAAAAAGTGCGTTTCCAGGGGAAATTGTGAATATTTTTCACCATTTGACGGCCTATTTCAGGTAGCCTCTTTAAGAACTGTGACCGTCAAAACCGGACCATTTTGAGACCGAATTTCGGCCCTAAGTCCTGAAATGGGCGTCGCAACGACACGAAAAACCTCACTAAATTGATGAGCGGCCCATGCGCTCGCGAATTCTTTGTTAATTGCTCCTGCGCCAGATTCTTCGTTTCCTGATGCTCAAGATTGACTGCCACACGCATATCCTGCCGCGCAAGCTGCCGAACTGGACTGAGAAGTATGGCTATGGCGATTTCATCTACCTTCAGCACCACAAGAGGGGCTACGCCAAAATGATGCGTGGCAACCAGTTTTTCCGGGAGATCAGGGAGAATTCCTGGAACCCGGAGTTAAGAATCCGGGAGTACGAAAAGTTCAACACCAGCGTTCAGGTCGTTTGCACTGTTCCAGTGATGTTTTCGTATTGGGCCAAACCTTACGACTGCCTGGATATTTCACGCTTTTTAAATGATCACATAGCCGAACTTATTCAGGGGCATCCGCAAAACTATTTAGGGCTCGGAACCATCCCCATGCAGGACAGTGAGCTTGCGGTGATGGAACTGGAGCGTTGTAAAAGTGTCGGATTAAGCGGCGTGCAGATTGGATCGAACATTAATGACCTGAATCTGAATGAGGAGCGGTTCTTTCCCATTTTTGAGGCCTGCGCGAAGCTTGGTATGGCGGTTCTTGTACACCCCTGGAATATGATGGGCCAGCAGCAAATCCAACGCTACTGGCTGCCATGGCTGGTGGCTATGCCTGCCGAAACGACCAGGGCAATTTGCTGTATGATATTTGGCGGAATTTTTGAAAGATTGCCAGAACTCAGAGTGAACTTTGCACACGCGGGTGGGTCGTTTCTGCCCACTATTGGGCGCATTGCAAAGGGATTCGAATGCCGTCCTGATTTAGTGGCCATAGACAACGCTGTTGATCCGAGGAAGTACCTCGGCAAGTTCTGGGTTGATAGTGTCACGCACGATACTTTTATGCTGGAGTACGTGCTGAGGCTGCAAGGATCGAAACGTGTCACACTGGGTTCGGATTACCCTTTTCCGCTGGGCGATCTGGAGATTGGAAAGTTCATTGAAAATATGAACCTTGACCAGGAGGTGAAGGCGGATATATTTTACCGATCAGCGCTGGAATGGCTGAATGTTGATATTGAAAGATTTAAGGAATGAACCGAACGCTACCATTAGTATTTATACTGTTTACCATACTGCTATCACGGAACGTCTATGCGCAGCAGCAGCGTGTTGACGAGTACCTGGTTCAAAAGGAACAAATGAAGAAGGCCGCGCTCATGCGGGAAATGGACTCGGGCGTATATCTCATGGATGTCGGCAAGTACGAACTGGCAGATTTGAAGTTTCAGCATGTTCTTGACAACGTAAGAAGCGTGCCCTCTGATCTCACCTTCTATTTCGGAAAGAATTCATTTCAATTGCAAAAGTACAAACAGTCGATCGACTGGCTTACGAAGTACATCCAGCTTAAAGGAACGAATGGTCAGTTCTCCAAGGAAGCAGTCGAATGGCTGAGACAGGCGGAAACGGAATACATGAAGGAAAAGGCAACTGCATCGGTACAGACAGGTGAAGTGTTGTCGACCGACTATGACATTGACTGTGGTCCGGCGGGAAAGGTTACATGTCCTGTGTGCAAGGGCGACCATGTCGTGATTAAGAAGGGCGCATTTGGCGACGAGTACAAAACCTGTGTGTACTGCGATGAACATGGCTGGCTGACCTGCGACGAGTACAACCGATTGCTAAGAGGTCAATTGAAGCCCCGGGGGTCCGTGAACTGACGGACGAATTCCTTCGACACTTTTTATTGTCATAATTGCGTAAATTGCGACTTGGTCAGCCTGCAACTGACTTCAAATTTTATGGCATTATACAATCGAACCAACGGCCGCGAGCTCAAGGAAGAAATGCGCGCCGCTACGGAAAAGCGAACTACTATTTCGTTTTACAAGTATCACCGGATCGATGATCCACAAGCTTTTCGGGACCAGCTTTATGCCGAACTGAATATCCTGGACGTACTTGGGCGCATATACGTAGCGTTGGAAGGTATCAATGCCCAGATCAGCGTTCCATCCGACAAGGTTGATGCTTTCCGCACTTACCTGTATTCGATTTCATTTTTAAGTGGGATAAGGCTAAACATTGCCGTCGACGACAATGGGAAGTCTTTCTTCAAACTTAAGATCCTGGTTCGGAAAAAGATCGTTGCCGACGGACTAGACGACAGCGAATTTAATCCTGCAAATACTGGTGTCCATGTGAATGCCGCGCAATTCAATGCGCTGGCAGACGATCCCAACACAGTTATCGTAGACATGAGGAACCACTATGAAAGCGAGGTTGGATACTTTAAGAATGCGATATTGCCCGACGTCGATACCTTTCGCGAGGAGTTACAGATTGTCGAATCGCTGATGAAGGAACATGAGGACAAGAACCTTCTTATGTACTGCACCGGTGGAATCAGATGCGAAAAGGCAAGCGCATGGATGAAGTACAAGGGCTTCTCCAATGTTTTTCAGCTTGAAGGTGGCATTATAGAATATACGCGTCAGGCAAAGAAAGACGGGCTTGAGAACAAATTCATTGGAAAGAATTTTGTGTTCGACGAACGGCTCGGTGAGCGTATCTCCGATGATATCGTTGCTGTATGCCATCAATGTGGCAAGCCTTGCGACGACCATACGAATTGCAAGAACGATGGATGTCATCTGCTTTTTATCCAATGCAAGGAATGTGCGACTATCTATGATGGTTGTTGTTCTGCGGATTGCAAAAAGATCATGACGATGTCTGTTGCGGAGCAGAAGGAACTTCGCAAAGGAATAAATAAGGGCCGTCAGGTGTTCCGAAAAGGCCGTTCATCTCATATTCGAACTAATCCCCAGGCCGACCGGTTACAGGACGCTTCTCAGCATGATTAACCAGCAGAGTCCGATACGGATCGGCATCATCAACGTGTCGGACCGGGCCAGCGCGGGTATCTATGAGGATATACCAGGAAAGGCTATCGTGGAAACATTGAATGAGTACTTGTTAAGTCCATGGGAAAAGGTGTATGCCGTTATTCCCGATGAACAAGCGCTAATAGCTCAAACGTTGATTGACATGGCTGACGATCAGGGTTGTTGCCTGGTTATCACGTCTGGTGGAACTGGTCCTTCGAAGCGCGATGTAACGCCAGAGGCGACCGAGTCTGTCTGTAATAAAATGATGCCGGGTTTCGGAGAATTGATGCGAGCTACAAGTCTTGCATACGTGCCCACGGCCATCCTTTCAAGACAGACGGCAGGAATCCGCAATCAAACGTTGATTGTGAATTTGCCGGGGAAACCCCGCTCAATAAGACAATGCCTGGATGCTGTGTTTCCAGCCATACCGTATTGCATTGACCTGCTGGAAGGACCGTTTATCGACTGTAACGAAGACGTCATTAAGGTGTTCCGCCCTAAATGACTAATTTTATAAGCTATGGCTCGAATAAAGTATTACTACGACACGGAGACCTGCAAGTACGAGCGGGTGAGGACGCGTACCAGCGACGTTATTCTCAACGGATTAGGTATCGGTTCCATGACCGTGTGTATGGCGGTAGGGTTGTTAATCTTATACAGCACCTATTTCGAATCTCCCAAAGAGCTTCTGTTAAAGAACGAAGTGAGGGAAATGGAATTTTACTATGCGAGCCTTGGTAAGGATGTACAAACGCTGAGTACCATTCTTGAAAACATCGAATACCGCGACGACAACATCTATCGCGTTGTGCTGGGAGCTGAGCCGATTGAAAAGTCTGTAAGACATGCAGGTGTTGGCGGCGTTGAACGCTACATGGACATCAAGCAAAAAGACTTTTCACACGAAGACCTCGTTGTGGAATTGCATGAGAAGGTAGATCGTCTCAGACGCAAGCTTTACATTGAATCAAAATCACAGGACGAGGTAGTTGTACTTGCTGAGCAGAAGGAAAAGCAATCTGCATCTATTCCTGCCATTCAACCTATTTCTAACAAGCAGCTTGTGGCCCTTGCATCCGGATTCGGATGGCGCACGCACCCCATCTACAAAGTAAAGAAACTGCATCAGGGTATTGACTTTGCTGCTTCAATTGGAACTCCGATTTATGCGACAGCCGATGGTGTGATTGCAGATGCGAAAGTACAATTCAGCGGTTATGGAAAGTCGGTGGAGATCGATCATGGATTCGGATACCGTACCCGCTATGCGCACATGCACGGGTTCGTTGTTCACAACGGGCAACGTGTTAAGCGCGGTGACCTTATCGGTTACGTAGGTAACACAGGACTTTCTACAGCGCCTCACCTGCACTACGAAGTTTTGCTGAAAGGCACGCAGGTGGATCCTGTTCATTACTTCTATAACGACCTTAGCCCTGCTGAATACGAAAAGATTCTGGAGCTGGCATCCATCGAGAACCAGTCCCTTGGAATGTAAAATCATACAAACACCCACTAAAAAGACCCGGCGCGTGCCGGGTCTTTTGCTTACCGCCTGAAAATACGATTTGAGCAAGGTTGAAAGCGGCGTATTGGTGTCTCACAATTGACTACAACAAAATCGCTCACGCGTGATCACCTGGTTTGCTAGTTTTGCGTTACGGCCATTTATGAAAAGGGCTACGTGCACTCTTTTGCTTTTTGCCACCGTTCGCTTAACGGGCTCGGTGCTTTATGGGCAAGGCTGCAGTGATGCAGGCTTCTGTACAATGGGTGCCATGAAGCCTGACCAGGCATACAACAAGAGAATAGCAATACGATTGCGTTCGATCGAAGTTGGTTTCTATCGGGGAACAACCCCATTGACACCGGTGATCTACGTGGCAACAGCTGATCTTAACTTCGGCATCAACGATAAGACATCATTTCAGATCAAACTTCCCTATCAGGTGGTGCGAGGTCAGCTCGGCAATACTTCAGGCCTTGGAGACATATCTCTTTGCCTAACCAGAAATGTCGTGAGGCATCGCACCTTTGATTTGAATGTCTCATTGGGTATGAAGCTTCCTACTAACGGTGCCGATAAGAGTGAAGATGGCTTTCCGCTGCCGATGTATTACCAAACGAGTCTTGGTAGTTTTGATGCCGTAGCAGGGGTCTCACTAATCTCCAGAAAATGGCTGCTTGCAACCGGCATCCAGCATCCCTTTAACCAGAACAAGAATCAGTTTTTGTGGTCGGCCTGGGAGAGCAGTTCGGAAGATCAGGAGTACATTCACCGATATGCGAATTCCCGTGAGTTGTACAGAGGGACGGACATCATGTTTCGCATTGAACGGAATTTCAGATTTTCGCAATGGAACTTTGCCGTGGGTATGTTGCCTATCTATCGCCTTAATCATGACGAGATCACGGACCGGTTCGGCAAGCGCGTACAACAACCTAACACAACGGGATTGGCGATGTCCGCGCTTATCTCGACAGGATACAATTTCAATGTAAACTCCGGAGTGAAGTTGCTTGTCGGACACAAGCTTGTTCAGCGCGATAACAATCCCGACGGTCTTACCCGGGAGTGGGTGTCTACGTTGAGCTACTGTTACAAATTTTGAATCTATAGGATCCTGGAATGGATCAGGATTAGTATGAAATGGCAGCATTGCTCAGGCCTTTCAAAGGCAATGGCGCCATTCAGCACAAGACTGGCACAAGATTGAATGAAGCAGATACTTACAGTCGTTCTCTTAATGCACGCCATCAGCGGACTCGCGCAACGGGTGCCCTATGCTGATTCCTTGCTGCTCGATGGTCAGTATACGGAAGTTATCCGCTGGGCCGATCGCGAGAAGACTACGAATAATTCCGCCTGGACGATTGCTGTGATGACACGCAAGGCTGAGGCCTATGTGCGGTTGGGTCGATTCGAAGAGGCGGAAACGCTGCTTGCTTCTCTCACTTCATCCGGAACCGATTCAGAATCAAAGGCAGCCGTTGATATCGCCTTTGGCTCACTCTATCTGAACGAAGGGCTATACGAAAAATCTGAAGACAAACTTGAATCGGCACTCCGCATACTCGCCTCGTCGACTACTTCGGACCTGTACCTGGAATCAGAGGCACTCTCCTATCTGGGCAATCTTCGTCGTGCCACAGGCGAGTACGCGCAGGCCGAAGAGTTCCTTCTACGAAGCCTCGCTCAACGCGAGAAGCTGTTCGGCAACAACAGTGAATGGATTGCAGCCTCCTACAACGACCTTGGGTTGGTACACGGGCAATCCGATCCCGACAAGGCTCTGAGCTTTTACGAAAAAGCGCTGGGGATATATCAGACGTTGCATCCACATGCACATCCCAAAATTGCCATAGCACTCACAAATATCGGCTTTGCATACGGTTCGTTAGAACTGTATGGCGATGCCACTACCAATTTGGAGGAGGCGCTGAGGATCTGGGAATCGATTTATCATGACGCACACACGACAAAAGCGTTTTTGAATTTAAGTCTTGGAGAGATCTACAGGAAGCTTAAGAACTTCAATAGTGCAACAGCATACATCGAGAAGTCTATAAGTCTTTATCAACGTTCAGCGGGCAACAAACACCCTGATCTTTCAGCGGCCTGCAACGCCCTCGGCAATGTGATGGTGGAACAGGGAAAGCCCGGGAAGGCACTGGAATGGTATCAGCGCGCTTTAACCAGCAACATTAGCTCGTTCGACGACCAAAATATAAACCACACACCAAGAATGCAGGGCTACTACAATGGCCGGACGCTCCTGAATACGATGCTGTATCGGGCACAGGCACTGGAGGCGCTGTATCTTGCCCGAACCTTACGCATGACCGACTTAGTGAAAGCCCGTGACGCATTAATGTCATGCGACACCCTTGTAAGTCAGCTTCGTCAACAGATTGCCAATGAGTCCGACAAGTTAGCACTCGGAGCAATCGCGGCACAGGTCTATCAAAATGGTGTGCGTATATGCGTGGAGGCCGCTGAAGTTGCACTGCAAAAAAGAGACTGGTACCAGCAGGCATTTTATTTTTCAGAGAAGGGAAAATCCGCAGTACTTCTGGAAGGCATCTCGGAAGTAAAGGCCAAAGCCTTCGCCCGCATTCCTCAGCCACTTCTGGAGGAAGAAAGACAGATGCGTGCAGCTCTTGCGTTAGCAACGACACAACTGGCAAAAAAGCCTTCTTCTGAAGAGGAACAACTTGTCCGTGAACATTTATATCAGACCCAGCGTCAATACGAACAGTTCATCAGCCGCCTGGAAAATGACTTTCCCCAGTATTATAATCTTAAATACAATGCGGCGGCACCAACCGTGCCGGAACTGCAAAACCATCTTGATGGAAACACCGCTATCGTCAGTTACCTGATCGATGAGGATCACAAGAGTATTTACATATTTGTGGTCACAAGGAAGAATTACCGGGTATACCAACGCCCTCTTCCGGCAGATTTGGATCGAAGTATCACCGGATTAAGGAATGGCCTTGTCTTCAATGCAAAAGAACCGTACCGGAAGAGTGCTGAAGCCTTGTCGGGCCTGTTACTACCCAGAGTTCCGGGGAGCATCAAGCACCTGGTAATTATTCCAACGGGACGGCTAGGCATGATTCCTTTCGAGGTGCTGTTGACAGCATCTTATAAAGAAGAAAAGATTCCTGATTACCTGATACGGAAATATTCTATTCGGTATGAATTTGCGGCATCGCTGATATTGCAGAAGTCGAAGCCCGCGCCAACACGGCAGGCAATTCTTTTGTGTGCGCCCGTGAAATTCAGCGAGGACGACCTGAATGATCTTCCCGGCAGTGAAGCAGAAGTGCAGGCAATCGATGCACTGTTCTCGCGTCACCAATATGAGCGTACAACTTTGACCTATGCAAGAGCAACAGAAGATGAGTTACGGGGCACTCAGCTTAATCAGTACAAGTATCTGCATTTTGCAACGCACGGCATAGTGGACGAAATTCATCCGGAACTTTCACGCATTTACTTAAGCGGCGGTGACGCGAACGATGGTTTGCTGTACTCCGGAGAGATCTACAACATGGAGCTCAATGCAGATCTTGTGACTTTGTCGGCCTGTCAGACGGGGTTAGGAAAGATTTCACGGGGAGAAGGTGTTATAGGATTGTCGAGGGCACTTGCGTATGCAGGGGCGCGTCGCATGATTGTATCGCTATGGAAGGTTTCGGATGCATCGACGTCGCTCATGATGCAGTCATTTTACGATAATTTGCTTGACCATGGTGACATGCTGCCTTCCGGGGATTTGAGAACGGCAAAGATTAAGATGATCGAATCGGAAAAATATGCCGCACCGTACTACTGGGCACCGTTTGTTATGATTGGATATTGACGGAGATTTATTCTGCCCATACAGTAGTTTATGATGTCACTCACAACTACTGTAGGGTGCAGATATAAACACATGTGAACGCTATGGCAAAAAAGCTTTTCACTGTGTGGAGAGAAGTTTAAAGTACGACCTTAAGTTCGACTTTTCCTAAAGAATTTCTGAAACTTTGTTTACCCTGAAAAATTGGCTTTTTTGCGCAGTGTTTGCAACCGCAATGTGGCAAGTTGTTCATGGATTGCAAACGAAACAGGAATAGTAATATACTGATATCCAGATATTTAAATTGTTATCAACAAACACTCCACATTCTATCCACTTGATCTCACACATGATCGAAGACAGTTACAAATTGCGTGGCTTGAGGCAAAAATTGGTGAAGAAACTCGCCGAAAAAGGCATTAAAAACGAGGCCGTTTTAGACGCTATAAACCGGGTTCCCAGGCACGTTTTTTTTGAGAATGCGCTGATCGATCATGCCTACCAGGACAAGGCTTTTCCCATCGGAGAAGGACAGACAATATCGCAACCTTTTACCGTTGCATTTCAAACAGAACAGCTGGAGATCAAGTCTGGCGACAAGGTACTGGAGATCGGTACAGGTTCGGGATACCAGGCTTGTGTTCTTCTCGAAATGGGCGCCAAAGTATATACCATCGAATACAACAGGGTTCTGTTTGAGCGTACCCGGGAGTTCCTTCCTCAGCTTGGATACAAGCCTTACTTCTTTCATGGAGATGGTTCGCAGGGCGTGCCTGCAAAAGCACCCTATAATAAGATTATCGTGACTGCCGGCGCTCCCGTTGTGCCTTCTGCACTAACCGACCAGCTTGCCGACAATGGAATCCTAATCATACCTGTAGGAGGTCGTGATAAGCAGACCATGGTAAAGATCCGGAAGCGAAATGGAACGCTGGTAAAAGAGGAGCTTTCAACATTTGCATTCGTGCCTTTGCTTGGCGCAGATGGATGGAGGAAGTAAAGCGGTGACTAATGCAGGTCTGCAGACCGTAGGAAGCTATAATTGTATTGTCCCGCATGGTTGTTAAACTCGAAGGTTATCGCCTGTCGCAGTTCCTTATTCTCAACAAAGTCAACAACTGTCATTGCTATAATTTTTGCCGCACGCAACATGCCACGGTGTCCAATGTTATGTGCACTGAAAATGGTCGCTGGCCACTGATGCATGGGCACGGACGGCAATGTTTGGACGACAAAGTAGATCTCCGGCGCGATCCAGCTTGCATCACCGATGTCGCTCACATAGCCATACAATGTCTCACGTTGCGAGTGGTCGATAAACGGAAGCAGCTGATAAGCAATCCCGCTACTCTCCTTCCCCAGATGCTGCTGAAGGTCCTTAACAAACTGTTGATCTTCGGCCGAATATTTTTCAGGGTCAAGCGCGTTCATGTTGCTATAGACTGCGCGCATAGCGGTGACGTTGGGCAGGAACTGATGCTTTGCATCCAGCACACGAAGCATGCCTTTTACAGCAACTTCGGCTGATATTTGAGTCACAGATTTTTTTAGCGCGGACAGTAGTTTGATCGCTTCCTCCTGATGGACGGTCTGAACAATAATGTCAAACCTCACAGAATCTCCGATCACCTGATCTTCACCATTCATACTGATTTCATAATTTAGCCGCTCCATTGGAGACATCCCAGCGCGCAATTGAGCAAGCACCCGCACAAAACGTTCCGTAGCAGTAAGAGTATTGTCTGTTGAGAATTCACGAAGTACATTCACAGAGGTGCCGGTGAACACGGCCTGTATCTTAAAGCGAGCATCCCAGGGCGAAGTTGCCGCAGCTGTGACTGGTGAAGGGTGCCAGTAAATGCTTATGTCCAGATCATCGAAATATCCGTCGCCGGCGAGGTAGCTTTTTGTTCCAATCCCACCTTCATCACTCGTGCCGTAATATCTGATCGTACACTTCAAACTGCCCTTCCTGATTAAGTCAGCCAAAGCAAGCGCTGCTCCGAGGCTGCCTGCTGCTAAAAGATTGTGATGTCCCCCATGACCGAAGCTTTCCGGAAACTTCGTGGACCGATACGGAGCCACCTCATTGAAGGCGTTCAAATCACTATCATATTCTCCAAACAGACCAATGACCGGCCCTTCAGTGCCATAGGTTGCCAAGAACACCGTCTTGAAACCACAAAGTTCATCACTTATAACGAATCCATTTTCGCGGAGTACGTCCTTTAACAATCCGGCTGATTTTATCTCGGCTAGTGGCGGCTCGGCATAGGACCAAATTTTATTGGCAACTTCAACCAGCTCTGGTTCGCGATTGTTGATGTTCCTTATCACGTTCAGCTTGAGCCGTTGAGTCCGGGCAAGCTGTGCGGAAGTTTGTTCACTGACGAAGAACAGTACGAATACAGTCAGTAACGATTTTGACAACTCCATTGCATTAATGTTTTGCTCGACAGCTATATGACTTTCTCTTTTCGGGGCTAAGTGTGTCATAAACCGGAACGCTTACCGCTTTCCATTCACTGTACCAGTGATCCGGATCTCTCTTATAAGCCGTGTAAACAGCTGTGAAACGGGATCGGTCGCCGGTGAATGCCATGATCATTCTGCCTTTACCATCAGGGTCATCCCATTCTCCTTCCATAAGACCATTGTGGAATGCGCCCGTTAACTTGCCATAGATGTCTGCAGGTGTTACAGTAATTACATATTTACCAGTAACGCTTTCACCATCAATAGTCAACTCTACTGGTCCTACATTCGTACAATACTTATAGGTTATCGATTGTGACCATACCACAAACGACGTGAGCACAAGTGCAATTGCAATCAAAGTTTTCATGATCTTTTTAAGAAAGCTTATTTGATTCATCGGAGGACCAAAAACATTTAGACAGATATCGGCGCTTTCTCGACAAAATCAATTGGCAGAGCTAAAATGGCCGGGGCACTTCCTGCAGTGACATTTCTCTTTTCCGAATGCTTGACTCAATACATGATAAGGGCGTCCTTTATGTTCATATGATCCCCATCAGCACTGTCCGGCGACCGGGACGCATCAGCATTCATATTCTCGTCGGTGTACTCGTCTATGCGATCGTATTCATCTATTGCATTTTCAAGTTCGATGATGTGAGTCTGGCTGTTGCTTACAGTCTGATGGTAGCCTCTGTTTATGTCTTCACTGGCTTCTTCAATTGCTATTTCCTGATGCCCCGATACTATCAGCGGCATCCGATGGGGTACTGGTTGTTATCGGTACTATTCATCCTTCTGGTTACTTCAATAAGAATGCTATTGGAGCACAAGCTGTTTTACGACTGGATGAACTATCGATACTTTTTCAACTATTCAAAGGAACATTTCTCATTCTCGTTTGTCACCATAGTCGTTTCGTTTCTATTCGGTTCACTGGTTCGTCTCGCACTCAACTACATGTTGTTGCTTCAGCGCGATGAACAACGCAAGAGTGAACACATCCATGCAGAACTGCAGTTGCTCAAGTCTCAGGTGCAGCCACATTTTCTATTCAATGCTTTAAACAATATCTATTATCTTTCCTATTCAGGGTCAGAGAAAACGACGGAATCAATACTCAGGTTATCGGATGCAATGCGTTACTTCGTGGACGAAGCTCCCAAGTCTGTCGTGTCTCTCAATTCGGAATTGGAATTTATCAAAGACTACATTGAAGTTGAGCGTATTCGATTTCCGAGACCCCTGTGTGTTAAGTGGTCTGTCGACAACCGCCTGGAAAAACATCCGTTGATTCCCCCAATGTTATTTCTTCCACTGGTAGAAAATGTTTTCAAACACGGCCTGGACAAGCGTTCAGAAAGCAGCTTTCAAATTTCTGTATCAGTCGACGCGACATCTCTCGTTTTTCGGGTTATCAATGGTGTTCCCGGGCAACGCTTGCAAGGAACTACAGGCACCGGACTCAACAATCTGAGAAAGCGACTGGTACTTCTATACGGCGACCGTTTTCGCCTCATCACAAAGGCAGAAAGTGAGAATTTTATCTCTGAATTAACTATACCGCTGGAAATCCTATGACCTGCATGATCGTTGACGATGAGCCATTGGCTGCCGACCTGCTGGCTACTTACGTTGGACAGGTTCCCTATCTGGCCTTGCAACACAAATGTCACCTCGCTTCCGATGCTTTGAGCTTCCTCAGAGACGAATCCGTGGATCTCATTTTTGCAGATATTAACATGCCGTTCATTAACGGAATGGAATTCGCAAAGATTCTTCCCCGCGAACAGAAGGTGATATTCACCACGGCTTATTCCGGATATGCAGTCGAAAGCTATTCGGTGAGTACAATCGACTATCTCCTTAAGCCGATAACCTTCGAGCGCTTCGTTCAATCTGTTGACAAGGCTTCGCGGACTGTTTTAAGAAGCAGCCATGCCGTAGTCGAAAATATTTCACCGGATTCATTTTTTGTGAAGTCGGGCAAGTCCATGATTCAAATACAATTCAGAGACCTTCTTTACATTGAAGGGCTCAAAGATTACGTGTTCTTCACAACGGAACGGGAACGACACATCGTGTACAAGCGTATGAAGGACCTGGAATCAATGCTTCCATCAACTTTCATAAGAGTTCAGAATTCGTTCATCGTAAACACCGACCACATCACAAGAATCGAGGACAACCACGTATTTGTGCTCAATCGTCAAATAGCAATCGGGCCGAAGTATCGTGAAGATTTCTTGAAACGGATCATGACAAAGATGCTGTGAGACTCGATGCGCAGCGTTATACACCATGATCATAGGCCATTTTCATAAACCGCAGCACCTCGCTGTTGATATCCTGCTTGCGTTTTATTCTCAGATGATGATTGAACTGATGTGCATCACCAGGAACCTGGGCGATCTTCTCAAAACAAAGATTGTCTGTATACGGCTGTTCAAATGGAATGACGATATGGACGAAGTCTTTCCCTATCCGGGTCACATAAGCAATACGCTTACGGGGCGTTGCAATGCCAATCATCGTCTTTGCCGGAATGGCCTTTACACTGCCAAACTTTGAAAACTGATCGACGAAATAGTGAAATAAAGTTACCGTCTCAACTGGTTTACCAGCGATAAATTCTTCCAGGGATTGGGGCTCATCTGTTTTCATAACCGTTTCGTTAGGTGGAAGTCAAAGCTTCCGCGAAACGAAACTGCGAAATATTTTGGAATGCTTTTCATGCAATGCGTTGACCTGCCGCACGTCTGATCCCAATAGAAAACATGTTACAGAGCAACACCTGAAGACAAAAGTTACTGATCCAAAGTCAGAATTCGGTTGTGAGGTATGTCTTGAAATCAGAGAATGCCGAAGACATCTTTTTCGACTGCTTGTTCCTCGACAGAAACTTCTGCAACGTGGAGGGTATTTCAATTTCTCTGCCTAAAGTCTCTTCGACGACTTCCTTGAATTTTGCCGGGTGCGCCGTTTCAAGAAAAACGCCTGTCACGTCTGATTGTACCTCGCGCATGTACTTCTTCATACCCAAGTAGCCCACCGCGCCATGAGGATCCATTACGTAGCCCGCAGTGGCAAATACGTGTCTCATTGCCGCGCGGGTTTCATCGTCTGTAAATGCATAGCCCGAAACGTGCTTTTGAAGTGCTGACACGTCACCACCGAATAGATCCAGCATTCGAACAACGTTGCTTGGACTTCCCACATCCATGGCGTTACTAATGGTCATTTGCGACGGACGCGTAGTCAGTTTGTGCGTACGAAGAAATTCAGGAACAACATCATTTATGTTCGTTGCGGCAACAAAGTGGCTTATTGGCAGTCCCATTCTCTGAGCCAGCAGCCCTCCCGTGATATTGCCGAAGTTGCCACTGGGTACACAAAATACCACCGGCTTGTTTCTTTGTTGCAACCTTGAGAAAGCATAAAAGAAATAGAATGACTGCGGTATCAGCCGGGCAATGTTGATCGAATTCGCGGATGTCAGGAAGTATTTGTTCTTCAGCTCTTCATCCAGAAATGCAGTTTTGACCAGCCGTTGGCAATCGTCGAATGTACCATCAACTTCGAGCGCAGTTATGTTGCTACCCAGTGTGGTGAATTGCTTCTCCTGTATGTCACTCACCTTGCCGGAAGGATACAACACTACGACCCGCGTACCCTTTACGCCCAGAAAACCATTCGCCACCGCGCTTCCGGTATCACCTGAGGTTGCCACCAGAATGATAATTTCCCTCTCCTGCTGCTTTGCAAAGTATCCGAGCAGCTGAGACATGAATCTCGCCCC
Organism: Chryseolinea sp. T2; assembly: GCF_037203685.1. NCBI lineage: Bacteria > Pseudomonadati > Bacteroidota > Cytophagia > Cytophagales > Fulvivirgaceae > Chryseolinea > Chryseolinea sp. T2. The sequence continues at coordinate 235,880 of NZ_JBBCAU010000009.1, read as the reverse complement.
AAAGTCCTTAAAGGCCATCGTAGGGCCGTGAAAGAGCTCCAGCGCATAAATATCCTCTTCTACCTCAGTGAGGGGTGCATCGAATGCCAATGTATGAGATACTATCCTTTCCAGTTCGGCAGGCGGGATAGAACCCGACAGCAAATTCTGAGCTACTGCAAGGGCCATTTCCTGAAAGCTCATTTTGGGGAGCCGATTGAAAAAATCCGCCGACAGTGCTGGAATTTCTTCGGGCATATATAGTCCGTTGTCGGGTGCGAGTCCCTTCGTTACTGCTTCCCGCGCATCGGCAGTCAGGTTGTGGTTATTGGTGCTATAAAACTTCATTTTCTCTTTTCAGTTCAATGTATCCTGGTGCTGTGAATGTGTGTGGCACCTTAACTACATGCTGCGTTAATAGTCATGTAGTTAAAGGCTGAACGGCGGCATCACACTACTTTCGCACCGGACATGTTTATTTTGGAGACGAACACGTCGCTCTTTAGGTTCAATTCCGCGAACTGCAGTTGGATCGCCTTTCCAACACTGTCTGCGATGCTGTATTCAGTGCTCAGAGCAAATATTGTAGGTCCTGATCCAGAGATGCCGGCGCCCAACGCTCCCGACTGGAGGGCAATACTTTTTATGGCCTTGAATCTGGGTATGAGAACGGAACGAATGGGTTCGGCGACAACGTCGTGGAGCGAGCGTTGAATCAGTCCATAATCGGGTTTCATAAGGCCCGCCACGAGACCGGCAATGTTACCCCATTGGGTAATTGCGTCTTTCATAGGAATGGACGACTTCAGAACACGGCGTGCATCTTCGGTTCTCAATTCAAGGTGAGGATGCACGAGGGTACAATGCAAATCGGCAGGCGTAGGAATGCGTGTTACGTCGAGAGGAGCATATCCTCTGATCAGCACAAATCCACCCAACAATGATGGCGCAACGTTATCGGCATGCGCAGAGCCTGATGCGATCCGTTCAGCCTCCATGGCAAATGGCAGTAACTGCTCACGTGTATAGGGACGGTCCATCAGTTCGTTAATTGCCACCAACGCGGCCACAGAACTGGCAGCGCTCGAACCCATGCCACTTCCCAGAGGCAGTTTCTTATGCAGGACGATCTCCACACCAGCGTCGCTCTCGAGGTGTTTCAGAAATGCATTGACCGCGACGCCGGAAGTGTTCAACGTTGCATCCATCGGCAATCTTCCATCATCGCCGGTAATTTGCTTGATCACCACACCAGGCTTGTCCTTCAGTGTGAGAATTACTTCGTCGGACGGAGATTCTACAGCAAATCCGAAGATGTCAAAGCCGCATGAAACATTGGCCACGGTGGCTGGTGCAATCGCTTTTATCGATTTCATGTGTTAGTGTTTTGTTAGGTTAAGGACACATGGAATCGCAGGCCAGAATCCCTTTCTCAATGTAAATGTTTTATGTGGCGATTTCATAGATGAGTTACTTGGCATAATGTCCGATGCGTATGATATCTGCGAAGACGCCGGCCGCGGTGACGTCTGCTCCGGCACCCGGACCTCTGATCACCATTGGGCGCTCATGATAGCGGGCTGTGGTGAGCAATATAATGTTATCACTGCCGGACAGTGAATAGAACGGATGGGTCTGGCCAACGCTGCTCAGTCCGATTTTGACCTGACCCCGATCCAGCACCGCCATATATCTCAGCTTCTCCCCTTTCGCTGCTGCTTCCTGACGAAGCGTTTCAAATTCATCATCGTGTTGTGCCAGGCACTTGAAGAATTCCTCTACGGGCATATCCTTTCGGCAAGACTCAGGTACAAGATTCTCGACCTTGATGTCATCAAGTTCCATAGAGAGTCCTGCCTCGCGCGAAAGGATGAGGATCTTTCGTGCCACGTCCATGCCATTCAGATCGTCTCGTGGATCCGGCTCTGTATATCCTTTGACTTTAGCTTCACGAACCACCTCGCTGAACTTTTTACCTTCCGTGAATGTGCTGAATATGAAGTTCAGTGTTCCACTTAAGACGGCTTCAATGCTCAGGACGTTATCGCCACTCAGCAGCAGGTCATTCATGGTATTGATCACCGGCAAGCCGGCGCCGACATTGGTCTCGTACAAAAATTTTACACCACGTCTGAATGCGATGTCTTTCAGGCGGCTGTATGACTCCATGCTGCCGGAGTTTGCTTTTTTGTTGGGAGTAACAATTGAAATATTAGCAGACAATATCGATTCATAGAAGCCGGTAACGTCAGGGCTACTGGTGCAATCCACGAAGATGCTGTTTGAAAGGTTTAACATGACCATTGAATCGTAAAACGACTGCATGCTCATGGCCTCGCCTTCCTTTTGCAACTGTTCGAGGCAACTATCAAGCGACAATCCCTCCTCGCGGAAAAGCATTTTGCGACTATTTGCTACTGCTACTACCGTGACTTCAAGAAGATTTTCCTTGGCCAGTTTTGCGAACTGGTCCTTAACCATGGTCAGCAGCGCCTTGCCAATGAGTCCGGTGCCTACCAGAAAAACGCTCAGCACTTTACGGTCCGAGAGGAAGAAAGCTTCATGAAGAGCGTTTAGTGCTTTGGCTACGTCGTGCCCTGGTATAACTGCCGAAATGTTTCGCTCGGACGACCCCTGAGCAATAGCCATAACGTTAACGCCGTTCTTTCCCAGTGCGCTGAACATGCGTCCGCTGGTGCCAGGGCTGTGCTTCATGCCGTCGCCCACAACGGCTACGATTGAAAGATCACTCTCCACCTGTACCTCGTCGATTTCCTCACTTTTGATCTCGTACTGAAATTCCTTTTCGATGGCCAGTTTTGCCCGACGAGCATGCAGGTTCTCGACAGCGAAACATATCGAATGTTCAGACGAAGCCTGACTAATCAGAATAACATTCACCTGTTCGCGGGCGAGGGTGGCAAACAGGCGTGCTGAAGCACCGACAACTCCCAGCAATCCACTCCCCTGCAAGCTCAGCAAACTCACCTCACTCATTGTCGAGATGCCCTTGATCATTTTGCCATTTGCAGACTTGGCGTGGATAACGGTACCCTTAAACGCAGGATTGAAAGTATTTTTTATCCAGATCGGAATGTGGTTCACCATCGCAGGCTGCATCGTTGCAGGAAATATCACCTTGGCGCCGAAATGCGACAGTTCCATTGCTTCTTCATAGCTCATTTCCGGAACGGTAAACGCTTTCTTCACTTTCCTGGGATCAGCAGTCATCATACCATTGACGTCTGTCCAGATCTCCAGGTCGCTGGCGTGTAATGCGCCGGCGAAGATTGCCGCTGTATAGTCTGAACCGCTCCGACCGAGTGTCGTCGTTTCACCACTTTCAGAAGTAGCAACGAACCCGGTGATGATTTGGACCTCTTCGTGATGTTTGAAGTGATCCTGGATAAGTTTGTTGGTCTTGTCAAAATCCACCTTGGCGTATCCAAAATGGTTGTCGGTACGGATCACCTTTCTTGCATCGAGGAATGAAACATCATGTCTGGCATCCTTGAAAGCTTCGGCAATAATGTATGCCGACAATCGCTCGCCGAAGCTCATAATGAAGTCAAGGGTGCGTGGTGTTCTTTCCTTTACCAGATAAATCCCGTGAAGCAGATCTTCCAGTTCATTGACCATGAACTTAACCTGAGCCAGGATTCCACTCTGACGTTGAATTATAATCAGTTCGTTAACGGCTTCAAGATGCCGGCTTTCGAGCTCGGCCAGTTTTTCTTTGTATTCCAGATTTCCTTCAAGGGCAAGCTTACTGATTTGAATGAGCGTATCCGTTACACCACCAAATGCCGAAAATACAATTGCTACTTCCCCTTTAAGATAGGGTTCGACTATTGCTATCACTTCCTTTATCCTGGCTGGGGTGGCAACTGATGAGCCGCCGAATTTTATGACTTTCATGTACAGACGTTATTGAGGGTATTGTTGATTCAATTCGAGTTGATTGAGAGACACCTTTCCTGGAAAGGGCACTAATCGGGCATGGTTGGGTATTATCACAGCGCACGGGTCACCCCGTAATACCTGTAATAGAAATAATAATAATAATAATAGCGGATGTAATGCCAGCCACGTTCCTGTTGATCAGGAATATTGATGTGAATGATGATGCGGCTTGCAGCATAGCGGCCCGAAATAATAAAATGATACCCTTGATTGCAAAGTATTTTTTTAGATTTTTGCACGAACTAACGGTTAGTAGTCTTTCGGTAACGATTGTAATCATGGTGCTTTGGGTGCCTTACCGATGATATCTTAGCTCTTAAGCGCTAGCCATTCACAGATAAATGCAATCAACAAGCATGGCGAGAAAGAAGAAATTTCCGCGGGAATCAGCGGTTAGCATGACTGAGTTGGTCCTCCCCAACGATACGAATACACTCAACAACCTGATGGGTGGACGACTCATGCACTGGATGGACATTGTGTCGGCGATTTCGGCGCAAAAGCACTCGAACAGGATCGTCGTAACGGCCTCTGTTGATAACATTTCATTTAAACATCCGATCCGGCTGGGAAATGTTGTGACGTTAAAGGCCCGCGTTACGCGTGCGTTCAATTCGTCCATGGAAGTTAGAATTGACGTAGATGCTGAGGACATTCCTTCCAGTACCAAAATGGAAAGTAACAGTGCGTATTTCACTTTCGTCGCCGTTGATCAGCTTGGCAAGCCGATAGACGTTCCTGAAATTGAACCTGAATCTGAAGATGAAAAAATTCAGTACGATGGTGCATTGCGCAGAAGACAACTCAGGTTGATATTAGCGGGAAGAATGAAGCCATCTGAAGCCAAGGAATTGAGATCTATATTTGATATTTCGGAATGATAAATTCAACGATAGCAAAGCATATCTTTCATCAGGATCTGTATCAGCTGCCCCACGGGGTTCTGGTGCTCATACCCTGTGAGTGGGATAAAGTAACTGATACCGAGCAGCAACTGCTCGCCAAAATTCTCTCATCAGTAAAACTGTCGCTGGCTGCCGTACACATTGTGACAGCATCCAGTTTCACGACCGCCGATGCGTTGATCTATGAGGCAAAAACCATATTGAGTTTTGGAGTTCCATTCAAGGGTGTTAATCAATCCTATGAAGTGAATACGCTGGATAACGTCGAAATAGTGTATGCAGACGCGATTGGAGCACTGGATGACTTGCGTAAGAAAAATCTCTGGGTTGCTCTGCGGCAGGTTTTTAAGCTGTGATGCGAGCCATCGCGTTTTATTGCCGCTCAACATCCAGAATCATTGAGCGCATTTTTTTATTTAAGCGAGTTAAGTAATATTTCGGAAGTGAAATTGGCTTTTCTACTGTTGTTGGTTGCACATGCTGCATTTGGCCAGGCTTCCGTTGTTGGGCAATGGAAGACGGTTGACGACAGTTCCGGAGAAGTGAAAGCGATTGTAGAGTTGTTTCAGTCCAAGGGTACCGTTAGCGGTAAGATCGTGCGAATATTCGACAAAGAACATCCCGATCCGACGTGCGAGGCCTGCGACGAAGACGACGACCGATACCGGAAAAAGATCGTAGGCATGGAGATAATCAGGGGCTTGGTGCCTGATGGTGAGGGATATGGAAGTGGCGAGATACTCGACCCCGAGAACGGACGGGTTTATCGGTGCAAAGTGTGGATTGAAGAGGGGAATCTGATTGTCCGCGGATACTGGGGGCCTTTCTATCGGACCCAGATATGGAGGAAGTCGTCGTAAATTACAACGGTTCTATCGCCAAATTCCGAAAATTAAAGGCATTTTAAAGGTTACTAAGGCATCAAAGGATGGTATACAGGTCCGGAGCGGTTAACGAAAAAGAGATATTTGAACGCATCTGCAAGGGTGACGAAAAGGCTCTTGAGTACTTATACCAGAAGTATTACCGGATGATGACCAAGCTGGTCGTCACCAATAGCGGAACTGAAGAAGAGGCCCGCGACATATACCAGGAAGCACTCATCGTGTTTTGGCAAAAGGCAACGTCTGGCAACCTGGTACTTACCTCCAAAATGAGCACCTATATCTACAGCATTTGTCAAAATCTGTGGAGAAAGGAACTAGACCGAAAGAAGAGGCTCTCTAATGAGGAAAAGGATGCAGCGGTATCGCTGGATACCGAATCCGAAGAGCGTGAACGGATTCTTGCACGTTGCATTGAGCAATTAGGTGAAACCTGCAAGAAGGTTTTGATGTATTATTACTTTGAAGAGATGTCGATGCAGGATATCGCAGAAAAACTGGGATTTGCCAACACAGACACTGCCAAGACCAAGAAGTATAAATGCAAAAAGAAACTGGACGAATTGGTGAAGGCTCAGTATTCTGAGCAGGACTTCTTAGATTAGAGACAGAGGATATTATTAGTTATGGCTTCAGAAAGAGAATTGGAATTGCTTGACGACTACCTGAGAAACAAGTTGAGTGCTCAGGATAAGTCAGCTTTTGAAGAGCTGTTGAAAAATGAACCTGGGCTGCAGAAGGAACTACGTGTGCAACAACAAGTTGTAAACAGTTTACGGAACGCCCGTGCAGCCGAGCTGAAGCGAATGCTGAACAACGTACCTATTACTGCCGCTCCGGCCGAGACTACAGGATCTTCAATGATCGCCAAGGTCGCTGCATGGATGGTGGTTGCAGGCTTAGTAGGCGGTGGTCTTTATGTCTACTTCCAGTCCGAGGATGAACCTGCGCAGAATATCAGCGCTGACTCGCCTGCGTTGAGTCCTGCTGCTGTTCCATCTGACAAGCCAGGTACGTCCGAAGACAATAAGATACAACCTCCTGTGTCGCAGTCAGATGTAACTAACGAATCTGAGGAAACTGCAAAACTCGAGGCAGAAAAAGGAGCTAATGGTCAGTCGGCAAAGGCCACAGATTCCGTTGCTCCTGCAGCACGGAATGTGTTTGAACCTACAGAAGAGTCGAGGCCAAACGCCAGCGAATCGTCTGCAGCCTCTGATTCGAACAAAGGCGTTGCCGGAGTTGTGTCCACCCCTTCGATTGCAATTGAGGCTGGCATAAACGGCAATAATGGAAAATACAACTTCCACTACCAGTTCAAGGACAACAAGCTGTATCTGTATGGCGTGTTCGAGAAAAACCTTTATGAACTGATGGAATTCTTCAGCAACAATAAGAGAACCTTGTTCCTTTACTACAAGGACAAATACTATCTCCTCGATGAAGACGATAGCAAGATCAAGCGCCTGTCGCCAATTTCTGATCCTGCCCTCGTGAAGAAACTGAAGGACTACAGATCCTCCCGATAGAAAGGGTCCAAACCGGAGATCGACATATCTTCCATGAAAAGAACGCAAGAGGCTGTCCCAAGGGCAGCCTCTTAATTTTTTTCTCCTAAATTTGCCGGAATATGGAACATTCAAGGGGGCCCAAGAAACTCGGCGGATATCCCGCGGTAGCGGTGGTGATCAGCATCACGCTGTCGCTTGTCGTTATGGGTGTGTTAGGCGTCCTTCTGCTTTACTCAGGAGCGCTTGAACAACGAATCCGAAAGGACGTTCGCATACAGGTTTATCTGAAATCCAACCTGACGGAAACGCAGCGACTCCAAATTGAAAACAAACTACTGTCACAGGATTACGTCAGTAAGGATCCCGGCTCAGTAACCTTTGTGTCCAAAGAAGATGCTGCGAAGAAGCTTATTCAGGAGACTGGCGAAGACTTTGAAAAGCTTCTTGGTGACAATCCATTGAAAGAGGCTTACCTGGTAACAATTAGCCCCGACTTCCACACAGTCGCGAAGATTGGCAAGATCAAGGAAGAGATCCAGGCCATGAATGGGGTATTCCAGGTGTATTACGTGGAAGATGTGATTGAAGACATCAACACCAACGTTACAACGATAAGCATCATTCTGCTGGCGATGATTTTTATCCTTCTTATCACGGTTGTGTTGCTCATTAACAGCACCCTCAGGCTGGCAATGTTTTCACAACGTGCACTTATCAGAAGCATGCAACTGGTAGGTGCCAAGAACTGGTTCATACTTCGACCGTTCCTGGCACGTGCTTGCGGATATGGTGTCCTCGCGGGACTAGCAGCCGGAGGATTGTTATACGGTCTATCACAATACGCGCAGCGGGAATTTCACGATCTTTCATTACTTCATAACCAGGAACATTTCCTTAGGCTTCTCGCGGCTTTATTGATCATAGGAACGGTAGTGGCTGTGATCAGCACGCTCTTTTCCGTTCGCCGTTACCTGCGTATGTCTCTGGAACAACTCTACTGAACCACATGGAAAGCAAACTCCCTTTTGGAAAGAAGAATTATCAGCTTATGATCATCGGTATTCTTACGCTGGTCGTTGGATTTATCATCATGTCCCTTGAATCAAACCAACATGGCTTTGGATTTCTGGGATTAACCCTTGGTCCCATTGTTGTGATGGCGGGCTTCGTGATTGAGATCTTTGCAATTCTTCACAAGCCTACCCGCTAGCACTCAGCATGACCATCATTCAAGCTATTATTCTGGCCATCATTGAAGGCTTAACGGAGTTCCTACCGGTTTCCTCCACAGGACACATGATCATCGGCTCTTCTGCAATGGGGATCGCCTCCGATCCCTTCACGAAACTCTTTACTGTGGCCATTCAGTTTGGAGCGATTCTATCTGTAATAGTTTTGTACTGGAGGCGCTTCATTCCTGAAGGATCCATCGCTGATACTTTTAAGTTTTATTTGAAGCTTCTTGTTGCCTTTGCTCCCGCTGCTATAATTGGTCTGCTGTTCAATGACTATATCGATGCTTTACTGGAGCGGGTAGATGTGGTAGGTTACATGCTAATTGCAGGTGGCATTATTTTCCTATTCATAGATGCCTGGTTTAAGAAGAACGAGTCCTCGGGATCACAGGAGATAACATACATGCACGGACTGAAAATCGGATTGTTCCAGGTAGTATCACTCATTCCAGGAGTATCAAGATCGGCAGCTACAATTATAGGTGGTCTTGCTCAGGGGCTGAACAAACGAACGGCTGCTGAATTCTCTTTTTTCCTCGCTGTACCCACCATGTTTGCAGCAACAGGCTACAAGCTTTTGAAATTCTATCTCAATGAAGGCACTGTAAGTTCCAACGAAGCAATGCTGCTCGGTGTAGGAAATGTCGTAGCCTTCATTGTTGCCTGGCTGGCAATCAGGTCATTTATCACTTTCCTCACGCGTCATGGATTTCGGGTATTTGGCATTTACCGGATTGTTGTCGGTGCCATAATACTCATTTTGTACTATCTGGGCGCAGGCCTGACCATCGTGTGATGGCCGGGACCGATGCCCCGGAAGGCAGAATACTGCTGATCAACAAACCGCTGACATGGACATCGTTCGACGTTGTCAATAAAATCCGTTTCAGGCTCAAGACCAAGAAGGTTGGGCACGCTGGAACGCTGGATCCGTTGGCTACAGGTCTGCTCATTGTATGCGTCGGTAAAATGACGAAGCGTATTGAAGAGTTCATGGGTCTTGAAAAAGAGTATACAGGTAGCTTTACTCTTGGACAGGTTACTGCCTCATACGATCTGGAAACCCCGGTTGAAGAGAGCAAAGACATTTCCCAACTCAACGAAGGCGATATACGCGAAGCAACGAAACCGTTTATTGGACGCATTCAGCAGCTCCCCCCTGCCCATTCGGCCATAAAGGTTGGCGGTAAACGCGCTTACGAATTTGCCAGGAAAGGGAAACCGGTTGAGCTAACGCCACGTGAAGTGGAGATCAGTACATTCGAGATCACGGATATTCAACCGCCCAAAGTGTTCTTTCGCATTGTGTGTTCGAAAGGCACGTACATTCGGAGCATAGCACGGGACTATGGCGAATCGCTTGGCGTCGGTGCGCATCTAAGCTCCCTATGCCGGACAAGGATAGGGCCCTATACCCTTGAACGGGCGGTCGATATAAACGATATTGCCGTTGACCCACGCGACACGGCGAGTTAACTTTGCCACAGAGTATCGTTCATGAAGATCTATCACAGCATTGAAGATTTTGTGCGTTTGGATTGTGCAGTCGTAACGAGCGGCACCTTCGATGGCGTACATGTTGGGCATCAGAAGATCCTTCAGCGTCTCCACGAGATCGCTATGAAGACTAATGGTGAGACGGTTGTTATTACCTTTTGGCCTCACCCCAGACTAGTGCTGAATCCACTGGATACGCATCTCAAATTGCTCAGCACTTTTGAAGAGAAGGCAGAGCGTCTGCGGACATACGGAGTACAACACCTGCTTCGCATACCTTTTACAAAGGAATTTTCACAACTGTCATCCGGAGATTTCATTCGAAATGTCCTCGTCGATACTATCGGTACCTCGAAGCTGGTCATAGGTTATGACCACCATTTTGGAAAGAATCGGGAGGGCAGTTTTGATCAGCTTAAGGAGAATGGCCCTCAATATGGTTTTGAGGTGGAAGAGATTCCCCGGCAGGATGTGGATCACGTCGGTGTTTCGTCAACGAAAATACGGGAGGCGCTGGAAGCCGGCGACGTACAAATAGCCACACAGTTGCTCGGCAGGCCGTATAGCCTGACCGGGCGGGTTGTAATGGGTGATCGTATAGGCCGTACGTTGGGATATCCTACAGCGAATCTGGAGATAGACAGTGCGAACAAATTAATACCGGCTGATGGCATCTATGCCGTTAGCGTATTGCATCTTCACAGGACGTTCAAAGGCATGCTTTACATTGGCAATCGCCCAACCATCAATGGCCTGAAGAGAAATATTGAAGTCCATTTGTTTGACTTTGACGGCGATCTGTATGGTGAAACGCTCACGGTATTCCTGCATCAGAAGACGCGGGGCGACATACATTTTGGTTCTTTAGAAGAACTCAGACATCAGCTTGACCTTGACAAGGCGGAAACACTTGCGGCCCTTGAATCCATCCAGCAATGGAAATGAGTTCTTCCAAACTATGGACCCCGGCACAAGAAGTAGTTGAAGGCGCAAATATCACCGCCTTTTGTACATGGTTAGGTAAGCACTCTGGTCGCACGTTTTCCTCCTATCATGAGCTTTGGCAATGGTCGATTGATCACTCTGAAGTATTCTGGAGCCTGCTGATGAAGTTTTTTAACGTGACTTACGACGGAGTTGCTGAACCCGTCACCAACGGCATGGCTATGCCTGACACGCGCTGGTTTGAAGGTGTTTCACTAAGCTATGCTGAACACATATTCCGAAACGAGACTTCAGATACGGCCGCTATCATTGCCACCGACGAGTCAGGTGAGTCCAGGGAAATAAGCTGGCAACAATTGCGCAAGGATGTCGCTTCTTTTCAGGAGCATCTGCGAAGGAGTGGCGTTACTACCGGCGATCGCATTGTGGCATTCCTGCCTAATATACCCGAAGCCACAATTTCGTTCCTGGCAGCAAACGGCCTGGGTTGCGTTTGGTCGAGTTGCTCTCCTGACTTTGGTGTCGCCGCCGTCGTGGAACGCTTCGGGCAAATCAAACCCAAAATCCTGATCGCCTGTACTGAGTATAACTATGGCGGCAAAACATTCAACACAACTGATGTAGTAGAGGAATTGTGTGCATCATTGCCCTCGGTTGAACAGGTTATACTTGTGAGTGCCGGGGACAATCACACACCGCCAGGTCAGAGCCCGATCACAAAACACCTATGGCCGGAAACAGTTGGAATCGATGGAGCTGTGCTGGAATGCAGACGAGTTTCATTTAATCATCCCATCTGGGTCCTTTATTCATCGGGGACTACTGGAAAACCAAAGGCTATCGTGCATGGAACGGGTGGCATTCTTCTGGAACACCTGAAGTATGGAGCTTTTCACAATGACTTCAAACGCGGAGAACGCTGCTTCTGGTTTACCACCACGGGCTGGATGATGTGGAACTATATTCATGGTAGCCTGCTTTCAGGGTGTACATTGGTCCTGTATGATGGAAGCCCCGGTCACCCGGATCTCTCCGCGCTCTGGCAACTTGCTGACCGGGAACGCATCGCTCATTTTGGCGTCAGCGCAGCCTTCATCATGTCGTGCCTTCGCAGGCATGCCGAGCCCAATCGCCAGTTTAATTTTGCATCGTTGCGTTCAATCGGATCTACAGGAAGTACGTTGCCCGCGGAGGGATTTAATTGGATATACGACCACGTTAAGAAGGGAGTATGGCTCTCATCCATGAGCGGGGGGACAGATGTCTGCAGCGCATTTGTGGGTGGCAATCCAACGCTTCCTGTATATGCGGGCGAAATCCAGTGCCGGGCCCTTGGATGCAGCCTGTTTGCTTACGATGACAACGGTAAGGCTGTAAATGAAAGTGTTGGCGAAATGGTCATTACCAGACCTATGCCCTCAATGCCCATTTTCTTTTGGAATGACCCGGACGGGAAGCGCTATCATGAGAGTTACTTCGAGACATTTCCAGGTGTGTGGCGCCATGGCGATTGGATCCGCATTACAGAACACGATGGAATCGTTATATATGGGAGGTCTGACGCAACCCTAAATCGTGGTGGGGTCCGTATTGGAACGAGTGAAATTTACAGTGCCGTTGATTTGATTCCGGAAGTCCGAGATAGTTTGATTGTGTGTATCGAAAAGGAAGGCGGTCAATTCTGGATGCCGCTGTTCGTTGTTATGCAGCCTGGTATGGAACTGACGGATCAGATCAAGAAACGTATTAACCAATCTTTGAAAGAAAACTTTAGCCCGCGCCACGTCCCCGATGAGATCGTTGAAGTTCCGGATATTCCATTTACTATTAGTGGCAAGAAGACTGAAACGCCGGTGAAAAAGATATTGATGGGTGCAAATCCTTCAAAGGCTCTCAACCGCGATGTTCTGAGGAATCCACAGTCCCTGGACTTCTTCATCGCACTGGCAGCCGGAATGTAATTTATCATGCTCCCATCGCACATCCCGAAAAAAAATCGCCATTAAAACGGCGGGTTGGCCCCAGTCACTATAACTTCGCGGCTTATGAAGACATCGACTATCAATTTTACAGTAGAACTGGATCAAAACAACGTTCCCGAGAAAATCGTATGGGATGCTACCGAAAAACCCGCCGAGGGACAATCGGAAACCAAGGCGATCAGCATTTCCCTCTGGGACCATATCCAGAAGAATACGCTGCGCATTGATCTGTGGGCCAAGGATATGCCCGTTGAGGAGATGAAGCGCTTCTATATCGACTGCGTGGGTGGTCTCGCCCAAAGTGTCCTCACAGCGACAGGAGACGAATACATGTCGCAGGAGATGAACAATCTCTGTCAGAAGCTAGTGGATCATCTGCGCAAGGCCTGATCTGGCCTTTGTTAATACCTTTTGGCCAGGTATAAAGTGCCTTTTCGTATCAGCTCAAACGATTGTTTTTCGTTTATTTTTTTGTATTTTGATCAATACCGGTGCACCTATTATCACCGGTGCGAGCAACTACTAACTAAATAATCTATGAGCAATTTTTACAGATTGAGCCTCCTCCTATGGACGTGGGCTTTATCGACGCTGGCAATTGCGCAAACCACTGTCTCCGGAAAAGTCACTGACGCCAGTTCGGGCGAATCGCTGGCTGGCGTGAATATCATTGTTAAAGGTACAGTACTGGGTACCATATCAGACACTGAAGGTCAGTTCAACCTAAAGGCTAAGGATTCTCCTCCCCTCACCCTGGTTTTCTCCTATATCGGCTATGCCACCCAGGAGATATCGGTCACCGATGCTAATACCACATCACTGGACGTTAAACTGGCAGAGCAAACCGTCCTGGGCCAGGAGGTAGTCATTTCTGCTTCGCGCGTGGAAGAGGGTATCTTGAAATCACCTGTTACCATTGAGCAGGTGGATCTGCTGGCTATCCGACAATCGTCAAGTCCGGATTTCTACGACGCCCTGCAAAACATCAAAGGAGTTTCAAGCAACTCCGGAAGTCTCAATATGACATCGGTCAATACACGAGGTTTCGCAACGATCGCCAACGTACGTTTCGTACAGTGGGTGGATGGCATGGATACACAGGCGCCATTGCTAAACTTTCCAACGGGGAGTATCATGGGCCTCGGCGAACTCGATGCAGAGAGTATGGAACTTATCCCTGGAGCAGCGTCGGCATTATACGGACCGAATGCATTCAACGGAATTCTGATCATGCAAAGCAAAAGCCCCTTCGATTATCAGGGATTGAGCGGGCAGGTCAAAGTGGGGCTGACGACATCCGATGCCGGCGGGTCGCATCCGTTTGGCCAGTATGCCATCCGTTATGCCAAGGCGTTTAATAACAAGTTCGCCTTCAAAGTCAACTTCTCATACATGAAAGCAACGGATTGGCTAGGTAACGACTATCGAACAGAGCGCAACCATCCTGAGTCAACCGAAGATCTCAGTGCCAATCAGGATTTCGATGGTCTGAACCTTTACGGTGATGAATTGCGTATCGCCACACCATTGCCAAGTGTGGGAGTTGTTACGCGAACCGGTTTCAGGGAAGAAGACTTACTGGATAACCGCGATGCCAAAACTATTAAAGGTGACGTCGCCCTTCACTACCGGATAACCGATAAAATTGAAGTACTGTATAATTACCGATACGGCGGCGGCAGTTCAATTTACCAGGGTACTGAAAAGTATGTTCTACGCGATTTCAGCCAGCAGTTTCATAAAGTTGAGTTCAAAGGGGACAACTTCTTTCTACGCGGTTACATTTCGGGAACAGACGCAGGTGATTCGTACAACCTGACGGCTCTCGGGATTTACGCCAATGAAGCGTTTACTCCCTCTACAACGTGGGTACCTGACTACATTAAAGCAATGCAGGGATACAAAGAAGATGCTTCGTATACAGGGGACGTCATTGCAGGAAATCCTGCATCTGCGCGCGCGTATGCTGATCGGGACATTCCTCTGGCAGGTACAAAGCAGTTCACGGATACAGTTAACGCTGTGCGCCGTCGGTTCTTCCAAAGAACTCCACCAGGCGCTTCATTCTTTGATAACTCAAAGTTGAAGCATGTAGAATTTAATTACAATTTCATGCACCTGATCACGTGGATGGATCTCCAGGTTGGTGGCAACTATCGTCAGTATGATCTATTCTCAGATGGCACGATCTTCAACGAAGATCCTGACAATGGCACCGATTTTCATCGAATCAGGATCAATGAATTTGGCGTGTACACTCAAGCATCCAAGACTATCGCTGAAGCGTTAAAACTTACTGCATCCATCCGATACGACAAGAATGAAAACTTCAACGGCCAGGTAACGCCACGCGTTTCGGCTGTTTATACTTTCAACGACAATCACAACATACGGGCCTCGTTTCAAACGGGGTTCAGAAACCCTGACACACAAGCTCAATTCATTTACTTCCCCTCTTCAAGTGGAACGTTATTAGGCAGCACGAAAGCCAATGCTGAGCGCTACGGCATTCACAACGGCGGGGCCTATACGCAGGATTCTTACAACAATTACCTTGGTTCCGGCGGGCGGTTGGTTGGTTCGGAGGGCACTCCCACCGGAGGTAATCCTTCATTGCTGCAAATCTCGAATTTTGACTATGTACAACCTGAAAAACTTTGGGCCGTGGAAGCAGGCTACAAAGGCGTGGTGGCGACCAAACTGCTGGTGGACCTGAATGCATACTATACAAATTACCGTGACTTTATTGGTGGCACCATCGTGGCGAGCAAAAAGGAGGCAACTCACCAGGGCAAAACACTTCCAGCAGGGACGTTGTTCTCTCCTTATACCAATTCAACAGAGGATGTAAAATCATACGGTGTCGGCCTGGGCATAACCTATAACCTGCCACGTAATTTTGTTTTAAACGGCAGCTGGAACTATGCAGACTTTGAAGCAAACGAAGGCCCTGAGTTCCGTGCAAATTTCAACACGCCAAAGAACAAATTTTCAGTCGGTGTCGGCAACCGGAAGCTGGTGAAGAATCTGGGCTTTAATGTTAACTATCGCTGGCAGGACCACTTTGAATGGCAGTCGTCGTACGGGATATGGCAGGTACCTGAATATGGTGTAGTCGACGCCCAGGTCAGCTACAAGATTGCGCCGATCAAGACGATCCTTAAAGTGGGAGGCACCAATATTGGCGGGGGTGATTATCGCACTAACCTCGGAGCGCCCTTCGTTGGTCAACTATACTACATATCGCTTACATTCGATGAATTCCTAAACTGATCACTGCCATGAAAAAACATACACTGTTATTCATCCTCCCGTTCATGGCATTTGCATGTAGCCAGGACGTTATAGAACTTGACGAACCGGTGGCCCCGGACGACGACAACTGCATATCGGTTGTTCAAGGGTCGGCCGACTTTAGCAAATTCATCGCCATCGGCAGTTCCTATACTGCCGGCTTTCAGGCCGGGGCTTTATTCAATGATGGACAGAACAATTCTCTTCCGGCAATTCTGAACAAACAATTTGAATGTGCCGGAGCTCCCAATCAGTTCAACCAACCCAGTATCAACACCGCGAATGGGTTTAATATTTTTGTGACTCCCAATCCTGTCGGCAATGTTGTGCTGGGAAGAATGTTGCTGCAAGGAGCAACACCGCGTCCCACGCCGCAGGTGTCTGGTCCCGAGGCTATTCCCAATCCCGCAGTTAATCCTTCATTCATCTATACTGGAAGTAAAACGGCGCTCAACAATTTTGGTATTCAGGCAATCGTGTTGGGGCACGCCCTCATTCCTGAAACCGGCAACTGGGCGGGTGCAGGTACCGATCCGCGCTTCAGTCCTTTTTACGGACGCCTGGCTTACCCTGGCACCGGAACTTCTACACTACTTACTGATGCGATAGCGGCCCATGGGTCATTCTTTCTCTTCTGGCTGGGTATGGACGATTTCCTGTTAAACGCGGCATTTGGAGGAGATCCAACGAAGGCACCCCTAACTACAGCAGGCGCCTTCGACGTGCAGTACAAGATGGCCGTTAATGGCCTTCTTGCTTCCAATGCAAACCTGAAAGGAGTTGTTGTGAACTATCCGAACATCTTTAAGATGCCACACTTTACATTGGTTGCCTGGAACGCTGTACCTCTTGACGCCGCGACTGCGACAGCTCTTACCAGTTCGCTGGCCAACAATTACAACGCATTTCTGGACGGAGTTGCTGCTAAGGGGCTTATTACAAGTGAAGAGGCAACCAAACGCAAGATTTCCTATGCGTCAGGTCAGAATGCTGTTCTCATCACTGATGAAACACTTACGGATTTGTCTCCCTACATGGCCGGTCCCGCCGCAGCCTTACTTCCTTATGCCCGGGCCCGCCAGACAACAAGTTCAGATATTCTGCCTTTTACTGCGGGCTCAGTAATAGGAACTGCAATTGGTGGCGATGCAACAAAAGTGTACGGCGTTTCTGTTCCGCTGCCTGATCAATACGCGCTCATTCCAACGGAGATAATGGCCATTGAATCGGCAAGAACTGCCTTTAACGCAACCGTCAAAGCAGTAGCTGATGCCAATTCAACAAGAGTTGCTTACGCAGATGTAGACCAGGCACTTGAAGCATTAATAGCGGCCAAACTCATGGTGTTTAACAATGTATCCATTACTCCTAACATTAATCCACCCACCGGAATTTATTCTGAAGACGGCATTCATCCCAATAGTCGCGGGTACGCTTTCCTGTCGACTGCTATCATCTCTGCTATCAACACGCGATTCGGCTCAACTCTTAAATTGACAGACCTCAGCAAATATCAGGCAACCGGATTGCCGATACCATAACGGAACAAGTTGTCACCCGGCCGCAGATTCATGAAAGTATCTGTGGTCGGGGCAATAATTTACGTGGATTTGGTTAAGGTTTCTTAACAGGGTACCCAGCGTCTACCCATCCATCATAGCCATCTTTTAGTTCATGCACGTGCTTAAAGCCTGAGCTCTTCATCAGGTCGATGGTTTTGCTGCTTCTTCCTCCGCCTTTGCAATAGACGAAATACGTTTTGTTCTTATCCAGCTCTGCGAGTTTGGTGGAGAAGTCGGCCGCCCGGAAGTTCAGTGGTTTTGCCCCTGGTATCATTCCTAGATTTACTTCTTCGGGAGTACGAACGTCGAGAATGATTGCGTTCGGTTCGCTTTTGGACCGATCACGAAATTCCTTTGCCTCGAGGGTGACGGGGCCATCAGGATTTGTTGGTTGCTGCGCACAGGCAACGCCCGCAATAATCATCGTAACCAACGTCAAAAGTTTTAAATGTGATTTCATACTCTATAATTCAACTGTATGTAAACGACTCATATCAAATCTAGATATAACCTGCCGCTTTATAGGCCAGCATCCCCACCCATTCCTTGAAAAGTTTTTGCCAGATAGAGAATGCATCCAGCTGAGGAATGAGCAGACTATTCGGATAGAAGCTACGCGGATTCGAATAAAAATCTGTCGAGAAGGGTTCTATATCCAGTCCGGCCTTGCGATAGCATGCCAGCGAGCGGCGCATATGGAATGCTGACGTTACCAGCAGACATTGACTGGACGAAAAATGCATCGAATCCAGCATTGGCTTTACCGCCACTGCCGATTCATATGTGTTCCTGGTTTCATTCTCGAGCATAATCACACTGTCAGGAACACCCATCAAAATCATGGACTTCTTAAACTTGTCTGCTTCCGGTTCTTCTCCCCCAACCAGCCGACCGGTGCCACCGCTAATCAATATGTTCTCAACCTTTCCCAACTTATAAAGTTGCACGGTATGAATCACACGATCGGCCCCGCGCGCAAAGTATACACGGTCTTCGGGATAGCGGTCAGGAAGGGTACTCCCCGTTAGAACTATTGCCAGTTTATGAGATCTCAACTGATCGTATGGAATGGTTTTGATCTCCCACGCGCTCATGGCCTCATTTGCCAGAAAATGATTTGAAAACAACAGCAGTAATACGAGTGCCACCCAGAGGAGCCGCTGTTTCAATACTGGTTTCCGAATGAACGCGGACATGACAACACATACAATGACCCACGTAAAGGGCATCGCCAGAAAGTCGACTGTCTTGGAGAGAACGAAAAACATTTACCTTTTATTCAAAGGGTTAGAAATTCTTCCAGTGGCTTCAATAACCCGGCGCAGCGCATCGAAATACAATGTAAGTGCGAGGAAAAATGACATAGACCATATCACGGCGGTGTTGAAGAAGAAGGTATCAATATTTCTACTAAGAAAGTGCTTTGCCGGCATATAGAACTGAGCATTGAAGTCAACGGCATGATCAGGTTCCGGCTCTTTATAAACAGGATAAATCTTTTGCACAAGTCTGCCTTCACTCTCAACAATGCGATGCGTCTCTGAAGTGTTCTTCACCAGATCTGTTATTGCATCATTGTGATAACTTTCCTTGAACAAATTGAAGCTTGCCTGCTGTTCAGGTGTTGCTGTTCTTTCAGAAATGATCCGTTCTTTTTCTTCGTCGGCACGATTGTATCTAATGATGTACATTTTCTTTAGCTTCTCCAGAAAAGCATTCACCGCATCGAATGTAGCAGAGTCAAATTCATTGATTGAAAGCCGTTCGACTGCCGGCAGAGTTTGGCCAGTATAATCCAGCTGAGCTTGCGTTTCCTTCTTGATGAGAGCCAGATCAGACTCTACCCTGCTACGCACATCAGGCATCTTCGACTTATAGTTGTTCAGGCAATATTGAAGTCGTGTTTCAAGTTCAGGTATGTAGTAAACTTTTCTGTAATCAGCATTCGCCATTACTTTATCGTAAAGGTAAAATTGCTTCTCATACAAATTGTCCTTGAATTGTGCTACCATGGCGGCCTCAAAGGCCCAGCGTGATGCCATCAGGTCGCCTACTACCGGGACAGTAGCGGTGTTTCCTATCGCTGGATTCAGTTTATCAAACTTCACGACAACACCGCTTAGGATCAGCTGAGGAATCAAGAGAAGAGGTATGAGAATATAAATAGTAACTGCTGAATCGAACCCTGAAGAGATATTTAGTCCGAGCATGTTGGCAAAGCACGCTGTGCTGAATAGAATAAACCAGTGCTCGAAGAACATTCCCTTGATTTCGAGGACATAGTTTCCAACGAGTACAAAAGTGAGCGTCTGGATTGCAGACAGGATAAATAGTATTGAAATCTTTGAAACGATGTAACTGCTTCTGCTAAGGTGCAGAAACGCCTCGCGCTTTAGGATTTTACGATCGCGTATAATCTCTTCAGCGCTAACCGTGAGTCCCATGAATAAGGCCACAATAACACTCATAAAGAGATAGGCAGGAAGGTTCAGATTCTTGCTGAATACGTAGCCCGAAAGGATCGTATCGTCGGCGTTATAGTACCGCACGATGAATGCCAGAATGAATGCGAGCAGAGGAGCCTCCAGCAGGTTGATGACCATATACTGCCGGTTATGAAGCTTTGCCTGAATGTCGCGCATCGAGAACAAATGCGCCTGCTTAAACCTCGTCGGAATACTTAATGTTGAATGCGGAACGTCGTTCGCCGGTTGATTGTTAAATGGCCGGAAATTTTTCCGAAACAATTTATTCCACTGCTCGGAAGATATCTTTCGTTCGCTGGTGAAATTACCATACTCGTTTATGACCTTCGTCTCAATGATGTTAAAAATCTGCTCTGGATTTACATTTCCGCATTCATGACATTCGCCCTCGTCACTGTTCAGTAAATTAATGCTGCGCTTAAAGTACACTATCGAATCGACGGGATTGCCGTAATAAATCTGGTACCCTCCATAATCGAGGATGAGTAACTTGTCGAACATCTTAAAGATGTCAGACGAGGGCTGGTGTATCACGGCAAAAACCAGTTTCCCTTTCAGGGCGAGTTCCTTAAGTAAGTCTATAATATTTTCGGAATCGCGGGACGACAAGCCGCTGGTAGGCTCATCGCAGAACAAAACAGCCGGCTCACGAAGAAGTTCCAGACCAATATTAAGTCGTTTACGCTGACCACCGCTGATTGTCTTCTTTAGTGGGGATCCGACCTTTAAGTCTTTGATCTCTACTAAACCCAGGTCTTCGAGAACTTTTTCTACCAGGAAGTCTACCTCGTGTTCATTCTTCTTGCTGAAACAGAGTTTGGCTGCGTAGTAGAGATTTTGATAAACAGTGAGGTCTTCAATGAGCAAATCGTCCTGCGGGACGAAGCCTATTACACCTTCAACTTTTGCAGGTTCTTTATGAATGTCAATCCCGTTGATAAGCACCTGGCCTTCTGAAGGCCGCTCAGATCCGTTCAGGACATGTAGTAGTGTTGACTTACCTGCGCCGGAACCTCCCATGAGTGCAATAAGCTTGCCCGCCTCCTCATTCAGAGACACCTCACGAAGTCCAAGCTTTCCATTCCTAAAACGAAAGCTTAGGTTTTTGCCTTCGAAAGAGAGACGGGGAAAGCGACCGAAGTTTTTAAACTTTGCCAGTACGTCGCCATAATAAACAGGCTCATCTTTCTCCCACCTTAACAAGCTGCCTACGGCGAAGACGGCGATTTTCCCGGACTTTACAGGCACGCCATTCAAATATATGTCGGAACTACCGACGTATTTCAGAAAGAAGAACTCAGCCTGCTTAACGTATAAGACGGCAATAAGGCCATCCAGCCCGGTACGCTTAATGTGAGGTGAGTGCCTGCCTGCTTCCGGACCAGAGTCATCAATGATCAGGATCTTTTCATTATTAAGATCATCAACGGTGTGGCCGAGTGTAAACGCCATGATCGCTTCAATCTCATCCACGTTGATCTTGAATGCCGAACCGATAGTGAGAACGAGCTCGCGTTCCCGATCGGAGATTGATCCATCAGCCTGAACGATGTTGACTAATTCTACAATGATGACGACTTTCTGCTTTTGCGTCAAATCAGCATTAATAGTATCACACAACTCTTCCAGTCGTTTCTTGTGGGCGTGCAGCTCATGCGTTGGCGGTCCCTCTTTGTCAGCGGCGTATTCGTCAAATACTCTTAAATAGGTATCAACCGACTTCTCGCTCAGGTGTTCGTCCAGAAATCTGCGAATCTGATCGCGTTCCTGATGAGTAACTTCGCCTTCACCGGCAACAACTGCAAACAACCGAAGAATGGCTTTGAGAAGAGGTTCGCTCATGACGTGAGAAGAGTCTGAAGATTAAAGATAAAACAAAATCACATTTCAAAAAGAAAGGGACCGGTTGGTACCAGTCCCTTCTTGTATCTATATCATTTACAAACTTGCAATCAGTCGGTAATGTTCTTGCGAACACGCTCAACAATGTTTGTTATTTCGACCAGGTTCTTATCGGACAGGACGAGGTTTGCTTTGTTGTTCTTGATTTGCTCTTCGATGTTGAGGGCAGCGTACTGGGCTTCCAGCGCTTTCATGTCGGCCACCAGGCCAGGAACTACTTCCGCCTGTTCAGGAATGGATGCAAGCATTTTGTTTACTTCGCCGACAGACTTTCTCTGATCGAGAACAATGCGAATCAGCGGAGTGAGAATAGTGTTCTTTGCATCATCAGGCAAAAGGTCTTTTGGATATGATTTCACCACTCCCGTTGCAATATAAAGGCCTTCAACGAAGCTGCCGGTAATTACCAGTGCTGACAGTTTGTTTCTGTTGTCGTCGTTGAGGAAAGACTGAGTCTTTTTGATAGTTCTGTCGAGAAGGTGTGTTAATGAGTCCTTGTTCGAGATGTTTGCCTCAAATTGTTTGAGGACCTCCACGTCGAATGATCCAATAACGCCGAGTCCATCTGCCAGAGTCTTAGCGGATTGCAGGTAGTCAATGGCTTCCTGTGTTTTGTCGTAGGAGCTCAAATATCCGATGTCTGCCGAATATACGCCGAGATTAAGGGCCGCTTTATCAGTACGGGAAGAGTACTGATCTGCTTTGGAGCGAGGATTAATAAGACTTTCATTAAATTCGGCACCGGTTGTCTGCAACAGGTAGGGAATTTCAGAAGGAGGAGGAATGATGTAGGCCAATTCCTCAATATGACTTCCCAGGCTATCGGCCTGCTCGAACTCGGCGGAGTTCTTGTCCTTGTCTGAAGAAGACGACCCGCAGGACGCCAATCCAAACGCGCCGAGGACGCTCAAAGAAAAATACGTAAGGTGCCGGAATTTCATGTTATGGTTAGGTTTATAGAGTTCCAATTTTAATACATTTTTTATAGCTTTAAAACCGGCCCTTGTAATTTTAGGCGATTTTTTGCCCGGACAAGTTACTTTTTGGTTGGATTTTCAAGTACACCACTCAAAGAAAAGTTATGCAGCGACTTGTGGAAAAAACACTGTTGATTGACGACAGTGATATTGATCTTTTCATCCAACGGAGGTTCCTTGAGGTCTACAATTTTTCAGTCGACCTATACCTGTATAAGTCTGCAGAGGAGGCACTGAAATGGCTTGAAACACTTGCGTCTGAGGAGGTTCCGGATATCATCTTCCTGGATCTGAATATGCCTGAGTATGATGGATTCACCTTCCTGCGTCAGTTTAAGGAACTTCCGGCCCATGTGCAGTCAAAAGCCAGGATCGTTGTGCTCACCAGTTCAAACAGCTCAAAAGATCGTGAGCAGGCTTTCACGTTTAGTAATGTCATTCAGTTCATTACCAAACCCCTTAAACAAACCGATATCGACGATCTCAAAAAGATAATCTGAAGTTAACAGAGCAAGAGCTCGTCCGTACCTCAAAGCTTGCACATTTCATTTGCCAGGCGACATTTTATTTTCCAAACTTCAATTGGTAGCCAGAAACGCCAATTTGGTTCCGCGGCCGTGCCATAATTGTCGCTTCACGATTGTCAATTGTTAATTGTCACCCTATTTTTACGCCCTTATTCGCAAATATGGCAGACTATAGTAAGGAAGAGATCAAGCGTATTGAAGGAAAATGGCGGACTATCTGGGACCAGCGAGGCGATTACAGAGTGAGCAATGACTCGCCTAAGCCGAAGTATTATGTTCTCGATATGTTCCCCTACCCTTCCGGTGCCGGCCTTCACGTCGGCCACCCTCTTGGATATATAGCCTCAGACATAGTATCGCGTTACAAGCGATTGAAGGGTTTTAATGTGCTGCATCCGATGGGATTCGATGCATTCGGATTGCCAGCAGAGCAATACGCCATTCAAACCGGACAACATCCCCGCGTTACAACAGAAAAGAATATCAGTACTTATAGGAGTCAGCTAAGCAATCTTGGCTTCTCTTATGACTGGAGCCGTAAAGTTGACACCTCAGATCCCAGCTATTACAAGTGGACTCAATGGATCTTTATGCAACTGTTCAACAGTTGGTATAATCGCGCAGGAGTCTCTGATCTGAATCATGGAAAGGCAGAACCAATCGCGACACTGATTGCTCATTTCGAGAAGCATGGAAACCAGGGAATTCAGGCATATTGTGATGAACCGGCAGTTGTCTTTAGTGCGAAAGAATGGCAGAGCTTTACCGCTGTTCAGCGCGAAGACATTCTCCAGCGGTACCGAATCGCCTACCTGGCAGAAACGATGGTTAACTGGTGTGCTGCATTGGGTACGGTATTGTCTAATGATGAAGTAAAAGATGGAGTAAGTGAACGCGGAGGTTATCCCGTTGAACGTCTGAAAATGCTTCAATGGAATATGAGGATCAGCGCTTATGCAGAAAGATTGCTCAGCGGCCTTGATACCATCGACTGGCCCGAGCCCGTTCGCGAGATGCAAAAGAACTGGATCGGCAAAAGTGTCGGATGTGAGCTCGACTTCCCGTTGCTTACCGAAAACGCAAGTGACGACCAATTGGCCGTCCGGGTATTCACGACTCGTATTGACACTATCTACGGCGTTACTTTCATGGTTATTGCTCCCGAGCACGAGCTCGTAGAAAAGATCACGACTAAAGACCAGCGGGCTGCTGTTACCTCATACGTTGAAATTGCTAAAAACAGAAGCGAACGTGAACGAATGAGTGAAGTGAAACGCATCTCGGGTGTGTTCACTGGGGCGTATGTGAAGAATCCATTCAACGGTGAGAAAGTACCCGTTTGGGTGGCCGACTATGTTTTGGCCGGATATGGGACTGGTGCCGTCATGGCAGTTCCTTGCAGCGACACACGCGACTATGCTTTTGCCAAACACTTTGACCTTCCTGTCATTCCTGTGTTAGAGGGTCCGCATGCTGATATCACGAAAGAGAACTTTGAGCCGAAGTCGGGCAAGATGATCAATTCCGATTTCCTGAATGGACTTCTCTGGAACGACGCCATTGAGAAGGCGGCAGAACGAGTTGAGACTATGAAAATTGGCGTTCGGCGCGTTAACTATCGGATGCGCGACGCGATTTTCGGAAGGCAACGTTATTGGGGAGAACCGTTTCCCGTCTACTTCAAGGATGGCATTCCTACATTAGTAAACGAAAGCGATCTGCCTGTCACACTTCCTGAGATTGACGCTTACAAACCAACAGAGACAGGCGAACCTCCATTGGGTCGTGCAAAGGATTGGAACTACAATGGGTATACTTACGAACTTACGACGATGCCAGGTTGGGCCGGCTCCAGCTGGTACTGGTTCCGCTACATGGACCCGCAAAACGATAAGGAGTTCTGTGGCAAGAGTGCTCAGAAATACTGGCGCGATGTTGACCTTTACATCGGCGGATCAGAGCATGCAACGGGACATCTACTGTATTCCCGGTTCTGGTGTAAGGCTCTTAAAGATCTTGGATACGTCGATGCTGAAGAACCGTTCTTAAAGCTCATCAACCAGGGCCACATTCAGGGAGTTAGCAAGCTTGCATACCGTATTAATGGTACCAATACGTTCGTCTCCTACAACCTGAGAAAGGAATATGAGGTTACTCCTATTCACGTAGATATTTCCATTGTGAATGGTGATGTTCTTGATATCGAACGCTTCAAGGCATGGCGCGATGACCTGCGTGACAGTGAGTTCAAGCTGGAAGCGGGTCAGTATATCTGTGGATCAGAAGTCGAAAAAATGTCGAAGCGCTATTACAACGTTGTTAATCCAGACGACATTGTTAGCAGTTATGGCGCTGACACACTCCGCATGTACGAAATGTTCCTCGGTCCGCTGGAGATATCCAAACCATGGAACACGCACGGAATAGACGGCGTATATAAATTCCTTCGCCGCTTCTGGAATCTCTTCCATGATGCTCAGGGGGTGTTTCGCGTATCGGAAGAGATGGCCACTCAGCAGGAACTGAAGGTATTGCATAAGACCCTGAAAAAAGTGGCCCACGATATCGAACAATTCTCATTCAATACTTCCGTGAGCGAGTTCATGATTTGTTCTAATGAACTGAATAGTATGAAGTGCAACAAGCGGGTGATACTTGAGCCACTTGTAATTGCTCTCGCTCCTTTTGCTCCTCACCTGGGCGAGGAATTGTGGCAGTTGCTGGGGCATACCACTCCCCTCCTCGATGCAACGTTCCCTATATACGATGAGTCGTACCTTAAGGAGAATGCGTTCGAGTATCCTATATCGATCAACGGCAAGGTCAGAGCCAAGATGAATTTTGCCCTTGATATGCCCCGGGAGGATATTGAGAAGGTTGTACTCGCTTCAGAAGCCGTTCAGAAATGGACCGAGGGAAAAGCTCCAAAGAAGATTATTGTCGTTCCGGGCCGTATTGTTAACGTAGTTATTTAGATGAACTGACAGTACTTTCTTGTCCTTAAGCCTGAGGATAACATAACTCAGGGTGACGGAGTTTGATTTGAAGGCGGTGCATTCGTTAACATTTAGTACCTTGTACCCTCCAAAGAGAGCCGCATGCCGTATTCCAGGATCGTTGGCCTTGGCCATTACGTACCCGAAAGGATCGTAACCAATCAATATCTTTCTACAGTCATGGATACCAACGATGACTGGATAGTTGAGCGGACAGGAATACGCGAGCGCCGTTGGATCGACCCTGCGACTGATACTGTTGCAAACATGGCTGCAAAGGCATCGCGCATGGCACTTGAACGTGCCGGCCTCCAGCCGTCTGATATTGACTTCATAATATTTGCGACCATTACTCCGGACTACTTCTTTCCCGGGTCGGGCGTACTGTTGCAACGTGAGCTGGGGCTTGATGGACGAATAGCGGCGCTGGACATCAGAAATGCTTGTTCCGGATTCATTTATGCACTGTCCGTAGCGGATCAATTTATCAAAACGGGCATGTACAAAAACATTCTGGTTGTCGGTGGTGAAATTCAATCCACTGCGCTTGATGTGACGACCAGAGGAAGGAACACTGCAGTGATATTTGGTGACGGTGCCGGAGCGGCAATCGTTCAGGCATCGGGCCGTCAGGGAGTTCTTTCAACGCATCTGCATTCAGATGGCAACTTTGCCGAAGAGTTATATATACGAGATCCCGGAAGCAGTCGTTCAGCCGCAGAACGACAGCCGGATCAGATCCTGGATACCAGCACTTACAAAGTTGTAATGAATGGTAATCAGGTGTTCAAGCATGCTGTTGTTCGTTTTACGGAGGTAATAACGGAAGCACTGCAGGCCAACTCGCTATCAAAAGAAGATATCAACCTGCTTGTCCCGCACCAGGCCAATCTCCGGATTAGTCAGTACATCCAGGAAAAACTCTCACTTTCGAACGATCAGGTATATAATAATATCATGCGTTACGGCAACACCACAGCTGCTTCCATTCCCATTGCTTTAAGCGAAGCCTGGGCCGAAGGCAGGATCAGAGAAAACGATCTGGTATGTCTTGCAGCGTTTGGCAGCGGGTTTACGTGGGCGTCTGCATTAATCCGATGGTGATTAGAACGCATCACCAGATATTTGCCGGCTGATTTGAAAGCGAAACCAGAGCATAATGAAAACCAGCGCCTACAATCCAAGCCCCCTGGAGGTTGACTTTGCAACTGCCTTGACTGAGCTGCAAAAGGAGATTGAAAAGCATCTGAAAGATAATCGCATTGTGCACGTTGAAAGCCACGTGAAGCGCGATAATCCTATGGTGAAGTTCAGTCTCATAGATAAAGATGGTGATCCACACGAAGTGGTTCTACGAATCATACAAATACCCGACAAGTTTTAATTATCGAACACCAGCTTCAGTTGTCAATTGGGAGTAACCGATTTGATGACTAATCCACAAGCGGGCATAGCGCAATCGTTTTTTTAGTTACCTTTCATGATCTCTCTAGCACAAAACATCCATGTCGATACTTATCATATTCATCAGTATCGCGTTGCTGATCCTTCTCATTAGTAAGTTTAAGATCAACGCGTTCCTTGCATTCCTCATTGTCTCCGTTTTTGCAGGCCTCCTGCTCGGAATTGATGTATCAAAGATCTCGGGTTCAGTCCAGAAGGGACTCGGAGATATGCTCGGTTCCCTCGTGGTTGTTGTTGCCTGTGGCGCCATGCTTGGCAAACTCACGGCAGACAGTGGAGCTGCGCAGCAAATAGCCACCGGGTTAATGCGGATGTTTGGCGAACGAAATATGCAATGGGCCATGATGATAACAGGCTTCGTCATCGGCATACCACTATTTTACAATGTAGGGTTTGTGCTCGTAATACCACTTATCTTTTCTGTGGCTTACAGATTCGGACTTCCTCCCGTGTATACAGGGGTGCCGTTGCTTGCCTCGCTTTCTGTAACACACGGATTCCTTCCGCCACACCCCGCACCGACCGCACTGGTGGCTCAATTTCATGCGGATCTCGGGACGACTCTCATCTACGGAATCATAATTGCCATACCAACAGTGATTCTCGCAGGACCGCTTTTCGCCTCGACGTTAAAAAACCTAAAGTCAACATCAGCTGGTATTATTACTGTAAAGATGATCGACGAAAACAAATTGCCTGGCCTGGGCATAAGTATTCTCTCCGCGATGCTGCCGGTTATTTTGATTACAATGACCACTGTGTTCGACAATCTTGTTTCGGATGCAGGAGCAGTAAGACCTCTCATCGTGTTCTGCGCAGATCCTGCAATTGCAATGGTTCTCTCCCTGGCAGTTGCAACTTACACTCTCGGACTCAGAATGGGTACCTCGATGAAAGCGGTTATGGATATCTACGGAGAAGCAATCAAAGATGTCGCGGGACTACTTCTGATCATGGGAGGTGCGGGTATGCTCAAGCAGGTTTTGACAGACAGCGGTGTAAGTACAGAAATTGGAAACATGCTTAACAATCTTGACATCCATCCGTTGTTGCTTGCCTGGTTCATAGCGTGTGTCATCCGGGTTTGTGTCGGCTCAGCAACAGTTGCTGGTCTCACCGCTGCAGGCATAGTGGCACCACTATTAAGCCGGCCAGATGTAAATCCTAACCTGATGGTATTGTCAGTGGGTGCCGGTAGTCTTATGTTTTCTCATGTGAACGATGGCGGCTTCTGGCTCTTCAAAGAATACTTCAACCTGAGTATCCGCCAAACTATTCGTTCCTGGTCGCTGATGGAATCGATCGTGTCAGTGGCAGGTATTATCGGTGTGATGGTGTTGTCATATATTATCTGAGCATCGGCTTCATTTTGTATATTGCCATCCTTCAACAAACAGGACAATTATGTCACTTACGCCAGACGAACGCTTTGCATCACTGAATTTAACATTGCCACCGGCTCCTACTCCATTGGGTGTGTACAAGCCATTCCTCATCGTTGGCAACTTTGCCTACGTCTCGGGACACGGTACTGTGAAGGAAGATAAAAGTCTGATCATTGGGAGAATTGGAAAGGACCTTGATATCGAAGAAGGAAAGCTTGCTGCGCGCCAGGTAGGACTTGCGATCCTTGCAACCCTCAAACAAAATCTGGGAAGTCTGAATAAAATCAAACGCGTTATCAAAGTTCTTGGCATGGTGAACTGCGTTCCTGAATTTGAACGTCATCCTTACGTGATCAACGGATGCAGTGAATTGTTTGCATCGGTATGGGGACAGGACAACGGTGTGGGTGTGCGCAGCGCAGTGGGAATGGGATCATTGCCTGATAATATTCCCGTTGAAATCGAGGTCATGTTCGAACTCGCTTAGCAAATGGCATATTGACTGCCTGTCATGAAAGATTTAAACTGGTATCAGATTAAAAACATCGAGGCCGTAGATTCGCCGGCATTGGCAATTTATCCGGACCGCGTAAGAAGCAACATCAATGAACTGCTCAGCAGCATTGACGATGTAAGTCGGTTACGCCCTCATATCAAGACGCACAAGTCGACAGAAGTTTGCAGAATGATGCTTGAAGCAGGCATACGCAAATTCAAGTGTGCCACCATTGCTGAGGCTGAGGTTCTGGCCAATGAGGGTGCTCCTGACGTGTTGCTGGCTTATCAGCCAGTCGGTCCTAAAGGTCAACGCCTTTTGCAGTTGATACAAAAGTTTCCCCATACACAGTTCGCCTGCCTTATCGATAACCTTAAAACGGCAACAGCACTAGCTGCACTTTTCGAATCAGCCAAAGCGACCCTGAATGTGTTTGTTGACTTGAATGTCGGAATGAACAGAACAGGTGTTTCGCCAACTGAAGCATTCGGGTTGATTAAAGCTGTCTCCGACTTAAAAGGCATTAATATCATTGGCCTGCATGCTTATGATGGTCATATCCGTGACACTAATATGGCTGTACGCACAGCCAAATGTGATGAAGCTTTTGCACCAGTACTATTATTGCAACGCGAAGCGTCCACATACAGTCAACGTGAACTAATTCTCGTAGCAGGTGGTACTCCGACATTCTCCGTGCACAGAATCCGGAAAGACAGAGAATGCAGCCCGGGTACTTTTACTTACTGGGACAAAGGTTACTCGGACATACTACAGGAACAGAAGTATCAGTTTGCAGCCCTCGTGATCACCAGAGTGGTATCTCTTCCAAAACCTGGTGTTATCTGTGTAGATCTGGGACACAAAGCTATTGCTTCAGAAAATCCGATTGACAAACGGGTTTCGTTCCTGAACGCTGGCAGTCTTACTCCCGTAGGTCATAGTGAAGAGCACATGGTGTTTCAGGTGAACGACAATCACAAGTACCGTGTGGGCGATGTTCTTTATGGTGTACCGTTTCACATATGCCCAACGGTAGCGCTATATCAAAACCCTGCTGTAGTGAACGGCGGTGTTGTCAGTGAATACTGGAATACCCAATCCAGAAGCAGGGCGATTACGATCTAATCAAGCATCATCTATGTTAACAATAGACGCGCATCTCGACCTCAGTATGAACGCCATGGAATGGAATCGCGACCTCACGCGACCTGTTGGCGAAATTCGTGAACGCGAGAAGGGCATGAAAGATAAGCCGGACCGCGGCAATAACGTGGTATGCTTTCCTGAACTTCGAAAAGGCGACATCGGCATAGTGGTCGCCACTCAAATTGCAAGGTACGTGGCGCCGGATAATCCGCTGCCAGGGTGGCATTCACCGCAGCAGGCATGGGCGCAGACGCAGGGACAGCTGGCCTGGTATAAGCAGATGGAGACCGATGGTGAATTGACTCCGATAACTGACCTGGCATCGCTAAATAAACAGGTCCAGCAGTGGACCTCGACCAAGGACCACACCGGAAGTCCTATTGGTTATATTCTTAGTCTTGAAGGTGCTGATTCTATGGTGACCGTTGGACACCTGGAGAAGGCGTACCGTTATGGATTGCGCGCCATCGGACCTGCACATTACGGTCCTGGCCGTTACGCGCAGGGAACAAATGCCACCGGCGGACTTGGCCCTGACGGGCGAGCATTATTGAAAGAGATCGAGCGGCTCAATATGATTTTGGATGCCACCCACCTCTGCGACGACAGCTTCTGGGAGGCCATGAAACACTACAATGGGCATGTTTGGGCAAGCCATCACAACTGCAGGGCATTAGTTGACCACAACCGTCAATTCAGCGACGATCAGCTTAAAGAGCTTATCTCACGGGGTGCAGTCATAGGCGGCGTTATGGACGCCTGGATGCTCGTACCTGGTTGGGAACGCGGCAAATCTACGCCAGCAAGCACCAATTGTACACTGGAAGTACTTATCGATCATATGGACCACATATGTCAGCTTGCCGGCAACGCGGACCATATCGGAATCGGTTCTGACCTGGATGGCGCATTCGGAAAAGAACAAAGTCCATTGGAAATTGAAACCATAGCCGACCTCGGTCGCATCCCTTCTCTATTAAAAAAGCGCGGCTACTCCGATGCTGACGTTGAGAAGGTGATGCATGGCAACTGGCTGCGCTTCCTTCGAAAGGCCTGGGCCTAGTGCCACTTCAAAACAGAATTTCAGCCAGTCACGTTTAATTTAGTGTGCGTCATCGTCGGCGAGTGACCTGAAAATCCCGTAAGCTGCCTCGGGATTAACCGGTCGAAATGCGTACTTTTCAGGAAGTTAACACACGTGACGAAGGCATCATACTGAAGAAATTGCGCTGAACATGAAGAAGAAGATCATAGGCCTGGGATTGGTTGCGGGGTCAGTTGTTGCCCTTTCTTTCAGCTCGCCAGCTGAACGCTATTTCGAGATCGCTAAGAACCTCGACATCTTTGCCACCCTTTTCAAAGAAGTTAATGCTTTGTATGTCGATGAGGTGAATCCGAACAAGTTAGTTCGTACCGGCATCGATGCCATGCTCACATCACTCGATCCTTATACCAACTATATCCCTGAAGATGAAGTAGAAGACTTCAGAACCACCAACACTGGTCAGTACGGCGGCATCGGCGCCATTACACGAGAGATCGGCAAGCGCACGGTCGTGACGATGATCATGGAAGGCTATGGCGCTCAAAAAGGCGGACTTAAGATCGGTGACGAGGTGATCAAGATCGACGATGTTGAGCTTTCCAAGTTGTCGCGGGAGGAATCCGGTCAACTGATGAAGGGTCAGGTAGGAACACCTGTTAGCCTTACCGTTAAGCGCATCGGTGTGGATAAACCGATCAGACTGGAATTCAGACGAGAAAAGATAAAACTCAATAACGTGCCCTATTCGGGTATGGTCAACAACGACATTGCTTACATTCAGCTTTCCGACTTTACTCCTGATGCTGCGAAAGAAGTTAAGAGCGCGCTGGTCGCCTTAAAAGAGCAGGGTGCAAAGGGTGTAATATTAGACCTCAGAGGCAATCCGGGCGGCTTGTTGATCGAGGCCGTTAACATTACCAACTTATTTCTTCCCAAAGGGCAACTCGTCGTAAGCACCAAAGGCAAGATCCCCGAAAACAATCTCAGCTATGAAACATTGAACGCACCCGTCGACACAGAACTTCCGGTTGCCGTGTTGATCAACAGAGGGAGCGCGTCTGCATCAGAGATTGTAGCAGGAACACTTCAGGATTATGACCGCGGTATCATTGTCGGTGAGAAATCATATGGAAAGGGACTGGTACAGGTTAGCCGACCCCTCTCCTACAACTCACAGCTCAAGGTTACTACAGCTAAATATTATACACCAACAGGTCGTTGCATTCAGGTCCTCGACTACTCTCATCGCCGCGACGATGGAAGCGTAGGTTCAATTCCTGACTCGCTTAAACGCGAATTCAAGACTACTCACGGGCGAACCGTTCAGGACGGTGGCGGCATAGAACCCGACGTTAAGTCGGAAGCGCGCGAGGCACATCTGCTTACACAGGTGTTGTTTGAAAAGGGTTTTCTTTTTGATTACGCCAATCAATACGCCCACACTCATTCCCAGCCTGCCGATGCACGCTCCTTTACGCTGACCAACGAAGAGTATCAACAATTCGTGAACTGGATGCGTGATAAGAATTATAACTACAAGTCGTATCTGGAACTTGAACTGCAACAGTTTACTGAAGAAGCTAAAAAAGAGAAGTATTACGACGATCTGAAAAATCAACTTGGTCAGATCCAGACGCGCATTGCAGAAAACAAGAAGAATGAGCTGGCCCTGTATAAGGAGGAGATCAAGATGTTATTGGAAGAAGAGATCGTGTCGCATTATTCTCTTGAAAAAGGAAGTGTTGAGGCCGGCTTTAAGTACGACAACGAGGTCAAAACAGCCTCCGCGCTTCTCCACGACGTTACGCAATACAAAAAGATACTTAACCTGCAATAATTATGGCTCTGGGGATTGCCCGGACGCTGAAAATCGTATTCCTGTTGATCGTCCTGGCAATTGCCATTTCGTTTCACTCCTGCATGTCTTTTCGCATGAGCCCACGCGAAGTTGACAACTATTTCAAAGTAGAAAATGTTGAGGCGAAACAAGACGAGTACACATCAGATCATCACCAAATACATTATGTAAGCGCCGGCGATACAACAGGGCCACTGGTGCTTTTCATACATGGGTCTCCTGGCTCATTGAGCGCATTCATCAGGTATCTGGCGGACACCAGCCTTCTTTCGAAGGGACTGCTTATCACAACAGACAGACCCGGGTTTGGCTATTCAAATTTCGGTCACGGCGTCGCGTCTCTCGAGGAGCAAGCAGCAATACTTAAGCCGCTACTAATTAAACATAAACACAACAGGCCGGTGGTTCTCATTGGACATTCACTGGGAGGACCATTAATAGCCCGTATGGCGATGGACTATCCTGATCTAATCGATGGCCTGATTATAGTTGCAGGATCGATAGACCCCGAACTAGAACCAAATGAAGTGTGGTTCCGGGCGCCATTGGCAACACCATTCTTAAGCTGGCTGCTTCCCAGGTCGCTTCGGGCATCGAACGAGGAAATCTATCATCTCAAACCGGAGCTTGAAAAGATGCTACCACTCTGGAGCACCATTCATTGTCCCGTAATTGTGATACAGGGAAAGAAGGATTCGCTTGTTCCCGCAGAGAACGCCGAGTTTGCAAGGAAGCATCTCGTAAATGCACCGGTTGAATTCGTGTTTAAGGACGATATGGATCATTTCGTTCCCTGGAGCAATCCGGAACTTATACATGATGCGATAGTTCGTATGCTAACCCATACCCTACCCGCAGGACACACTGCAAACCTTATAAAGAACTAAGCTCTTCGTATGCCGACAGCCGTAAAATCATTTTGCATATAACTCCTTACCTGCAGCTTCGTATTTATCGCCACTTTTCCAAACTGGTGCCTTATCTGCATTGGCCAGCGCTTGCACACTGAAAAGCATCGCCCTGTAAAATCTGGCGAGATATTGCATATCGAGCGTCTGTACTTCATCAGCAGGCTGGTGATAGTATTTCATAAGCTCCTGATCGAAAGCCTTTACTCCGGGCGACACGTTGACAGACGGCACTCCCTTACGCGCAAAATTCACGTTATCGGAACGATCAAACAAACCTTGTTCAGGAGCTGGATCTCCTTTTAATTCAAGGCCTGCCGACGTACATGCCTTGCGCAATAACACATCTGCAGTCGTTCTGTTGAAGTCGATAATGGTAGCAATTGATTTGTCATTATAACCGGCGCCATCACAATTCAAATCAAATACCGTCTGCTTCAATGGAATCACCGGATGCTCTGCATACCAATAGCTACCCAAAAGCCCCACCTCTTCCGCGGTGAGAGCGACAAGAAGTATTGATCTTTTTACCGGATTCAGAGTGAAATATCTGGCAGTTTCCAACAACAGGGTAGTTCCTATTGCATTGTCACGTGCCCCGTTAAAAATTGAGTCCTGACCAGCATGCTTGTCTACGCCGACGTGGTCGTAGTGAGCAGAAACTGCTATATATTCATTGCGCAAAACAGGATCTGAACCGGGAATCACGCCAATCACGTTCTTGCCGTTTATGGCGGCAGGCAACTCTCTGTTAACGGTCAAAGTTCCAGTTCCTTCTATTGCCTGTTGCAGTAGTCGAACCGGTTCCGATTCTAAATTCTGCATAAGCAGGTGGGGAATCTCCTCCTCTTTCTCCAAAATGATTCGCTTCCCGCCAAAACGACTCTGCAGACCGGCCCAGGGCACACCCTGACTTGGCATTATTTCAATCACTGCTACTCCTCCACGCTCGGCAATTGCTTTGCGCTTAACCGGTGCTAAAGCAAACAGTCCTTCTGCCAACCCTGTTGATCTCTGACCGCCGAACAGACAAACAACAATCTTTCCTTTAACATCGATCTTGTCGAGCTCTTGTGCCGTGCCGTAGCCAGCGTATACAACAGGTTTGGAAAGCATGGTTGAGTGGCCCTCAAGCACAATACCTGTTAATTTTCCGCCTGTTCCATTTACACTGAGATCAAACTCTATCTTCGACGGAGGCGAAAGTCGTTTCAAAGATACAGGATGAAAATACGTGCTACCTCCTGCCGGCTGAACTCCGGCAGCCATGAACTGGGTCATTATATAATTTGCAGCAATATCAAGTTCAGGACTGCCAGTATCCCTGCCTCGCATTTCATCAGCTGCCAGGAACGTGATGTGCGACGCAATATCACGTTCGGTTACAAAGTCCGTAATAGTTTTTGATGATTTCTTCTGAGCAATAACTGGCAGCGTGAAGCATGCAGCGACAATTAGAATCAGGTAGCGCATTTTGAAAATTGAATGTAATCAAGGTACGTTCTGCCACAAATAAAAACAAAGGCGAACCAACGGTCCGCCTTTATTAACTTTTCTGTTTATGTGCGGCTTAGCGCAGGAACAATAGTTCTCTGTACTTCACCAACGGCCAGTCTTCGTTGTTAACCAGAAGCTCCAGTTTGTCAACCGAATCGCGAATGGTTTCGAAGTACTTCTCTTTGATATCGTCAGAGTATCCGACTGCACGCTTGTGAGTATCGGTGATCTTGTTAAGACGCTTGCGTTCTTCGATCATAGCCCGAACGTTAGTCTTGATATTATCGATGTGACCAGAGATTTCTTTGATCGTTTGAATCACCGTGCTGTTATCGATACCCAGGCCTTTCAAACCATTGGCATTGTTGATAAGCTTGGTCTGATAGTCAATCGCCGTAGGCACGATATGATTCATAGCAAGGTCGCCTATCACACGCGCTTCAATTTGTACGCGTTTGATGTATGATTCCAACCTGATCTCTACACGCGCTTCAGTTTCTTTGTGGTTCATTACCTCATGCTTTTCAAAAAGCTTGAGGGCTTTAGGCGCGAGATATGCATCAAGAGCGCGGACCATGTTTTTCTCATTGCCCAATTTGCGCTTTGCAGCTTCATTAACCCATTCTTCTGAATAGCCGTCACCTTCGAACCGAACATCCTTCGATTCCTTGATATAGCGGCGCAACACAGTAACGATCGCCATCCGCTTTTCTTCACCTTTGTCAATTTCCTTTGAAACTGCTTCAAAGAAATCTGTCAATTGCTCAGCAACGATTGTGTTGAGAGCTGTCATCGCTGTACCACAGTTGTCTGAACCACCAACAGCACGGAATTCAAATTTATTTCCTGTAAATGCGAAAGGAGAAGTACGGTTACGATCTGTTGCATCCACGATGATCTCAGGTATCTGATCAATACCGAGCTTCATGTACATGTTGTCACCTTTCTCAATCTTCACGTTACCACCCTTCTTCTCGAGCTCGTCCAGAACAGCTGACATTTGTGAGCCGATGAAAACTGACATGATCGCCGGAGGTGCTTCGTTCGCGCCAAGGCGGAAGTCGTTACCTGGCGTGGCGATGCTCGCACGGAGAAGGTCAGCATATTCATGCACAGCCTTAATGGTAGTGATGAAGAACGTGAGGAACATCAGGTTGTCACGAGCGCTGCTTGTCGGAGCATAAAGGTTTACGCCCGTATCGGTGATCAGTGACCAGTTGTTGTGCTTGCCTGAACCGTTAAGGCCTGAGAATGGCTTCTCATGAAAGAGAATTCTGAGGTTGTGGCGATCGGCAACGCGAGCCATAACGTCCATCATGAGCTGGTTGTGATCGTTTGCCACGTTCACCTCTTCGAACAATGGAGCTACTTC
This sequence comes from Chryseolinea sp. T2, assembly GCF_037203685.1. NCBI lineage: Bacteria > Pseudomonadati > Bacteroidota > Cytophagia > Cytophagales > Fulvivirgaceae > Chryseolinea > Chryseolinea sp. T2. Next base: position 198,061 of record NZ_JBBCAU010000009.1, on the reverse strand, counting down.
AAACTGGCTCGGTGCAACCTCGTTGTGACGAGTGCGTACCGGTATGCCCAACTTCCATGCTTCGATTTCGAAATCTTTCATGAAGTCGTAAACGCGGGGAGGAATTGATCCGAAATAGTGATCTTCCATCTGCTGTCCACGCGCAGGCGCATGACCGAATACAGTACGTCCCGCCATGACAAGATCCGGGCGAGCATCGAAAAGTGCTTTATCAACAACAAAGTATTCCTGTTCTGCACCCAGTGAAGCCACAACATGCTGAATGTCCTTATCGAATAACTGGCAAACTTTAGTTGCTGCCAGATCAACAGCTTTCAATGCCTTAAGCAGAGGTGCTTTTACGTCGAGTGTTTCACCAGTGTAAGAAACAAATATGGTAGGAATGCAAAGCGTCTTACCATAGAGGAACATTGGCGATGTAGGGTCCCATGCAGTATAACCGCGAGCTTCAAAAGTGCTGCGGATACCACCACTGGGAAATGAAGATGCGTCTGGTTCCTGCTGAACAAGCTCGCTTCCTTTGAATTTTTCAATTCCGGAAATGGCGTCAAAGAATGAGTCGTGTTTTTCAGCCGTACCGCCGGTCATTGGCTGAAACCAGTGTGTAAAATGCGATGCGCCCTTGGACATAGCCCAGGACTTTGCTGCTGCTGCAACGGCATCGGCGGTGGTTTCATCTATCTTCTCGTGATTCTTAATAGAAGCACTGACTTTTTTGAAGACAGCTGGAGAAAGCGTTGCCCGCATCTGTTCAACGCCGAATACGTTTTCCCCATAAAATTTGGAAACATTGGGGCTTGGCAATTCAACATGAACACGCTGCCGCTCGCTTAACTTTTTGAGAGCATCAAATCTTAAATGCGCCATAAGGTGGTTGTAATTTGAGGTATTTAGTCTCCAAAACTATCGGAAATTTCGAAACCCCATCGGTATTAGAGCGACAAATTCAAATTTTTATAAGTTTAAACCTCTTTCTACCCAAAAACCAACCTTGCACACGGTTCCGACTGAAAGATTATCGATGTCATCCAATAAAAAAGGGCCGCACCCGATCAGGATACGACCCATTTTCTATGCACTTTGATAACTAGCTGGATTTCTTAACAGATCCGCCGCTACTTGAGTTGGTGATCGATTTGGATGGATTGCCACGATATCTGATGCTGCCACCACTGCTTGCATTGGCATTCAGGGCTTCCTTGACATTTACTTTAACGGATCCCGCACTTGAGGCCTCCACGGTAACATTTTCGACCTCGAGATCATAGGCATCAATTTCGCCGGCACTGCTGGCGTCGGCCTTAAGGGAACGGGCCTTTCCTTTAATTTCAATTTCGCCTGCACTGGAAGCGCTGATTTCCATCTCGCCGGCGTCCACCTCAACCTCAATGGTACCGGCACTCGATGATCCGATTTCCAATGAGGAGGTTTTGATGACACCTTGAGAATATATGTTCCCCGCCGAGCTGGCGGATAATCTATCAAGCTCCGTGTAGGTAACAAAAACCTTGACCTCCACGCGGCCGTGGTAGTTGCCGTCTCGCATGTGAACTTTAAGATAGCTTCCCGAGACCTCGGTGATCACGTTTTGTATAGACGTCCCGTAAACTTCAACTTTTGCGCTTTCCTTATCACCCTTTATCAAATAGACATCGACACCTTCGGCCACCTTCACACCTGTGAAATGACCTACGCTTCGTGTCTGAGATTCCTGGGCGACAAGCGGAACTGAAACCAGGAGAGCGATAACTATTGAAAGAATTTTACTCATTGTTGTACCTACTTTTGTGCTTTAAAGACCAGGCGCCTTAATAAGGGTTGCATGGATTTTGTCGCCGTTCAAAATTTTTGTCGATGTACCAAAACATCGTATTTTACGAGAAATTTCAAAGTTCGATTCGCAAAATTTGCATTCAATCAAAAGTGGAATATGATATTTGACAAGAAAGCGGAACTTAACGTGCTCATCAACCTTGCAGCCAGTGATAGCAATGTCGCAGCCAGGGAATCCAAACTTATCCACACCATAGGCACAGCGAGCGGCCTTTCCAAAGAGGAAATCGATGGACTTTTAAAAAGCCCCAAGCCAATTGGCGACATTGGAACACTCACGCCTGACGAAAAGTTTGAACACCTTTATAACCTTATTCAACTTATGAAGATGGATGGTCAGGTTTTTCGCAGTGAGATTGTTTTTTGTGAACATATCGCTGACAAGCTTGGCTTCAAGAAGGCTGTTGTTGCAGAGGTGTCTCAGCACGTGTACAGCGATCCCACCATCACTGCCGACAGAGATATGGTGAAGGAAAAGGCAATGAAATTCCTGAAATCAAAGTAATAGCTTTACCTCCTATACTTGATAAGACAGAGGCTGCCCAACCGGCAGCCTCCTTTTTTTTTGTCGCCATTAAATACTTAACCAAAGTTCACTATTACTGCTGATCACCACTATAGGCAATCTTTCCGTCCACTACCACTACCGATACCGTTGTGCTCAGGATCTTGTCCTCAGGTATGGTCATCAGGTCCTGTGAGAATATGGTAAGGTCCGCCCTCTTGCCTACCTGAAGTGATCCCTTTAGTCTTTCCTCAAACGCACCAAAGGCGGCATCCAGGGTATAGGATTTCAGCGCCTGTTCTCTTGTCATTTTCTCATTTGGCTCGTAGCCGCCGTCTGGCTGCCCCTGGAGGGTCTTCCTTGTCACAGAAGCATAGAAGCAAGGTATTGGATTCACTGGCTCGACAGGGGCGTCGGTGCCATTAACTATTCGCGCGCCGGACTTGAGCAAAGTCTGCCACATATAGGCCCCTTCAACGATCCTTTTCTCCCCGAGACGGTCAATGGCCCAGGGTCGATCCGATGACATATGTATTGCCTGCATGGCGGGTATAACACCCAGGCTGGCAAATCTTGGCAAATCGGCTGGATCAATATGCTGAGCATGTTCAATTCTGAAGCGATGAGTTGCCAGAGGTACTTTAGCTTCTTTAAGAGCGAGTTCATATCGATCGAGCACCTCGCGGTTTGCACGGTCCCCTATGGCGTGCGAGCAAACCTGGAAACCATATTTAAGCGCCTCCCGTGAAGTCTTCAATACCGTATCCATGGGCAGAGTTGCCATTCCATACCATTCGGCTCTGTCGCTATATGGCTGAAGTAACCACGCACCCCGCGAGCCCAGCGCACCATCACAATGCAGCTTCACGGAGCGTACCGTTAGCCATCCCGTTGTGTCAATCTCGGGTCCCTTTTTAAACCACTCGTAAACCAGGTCACGATCACCGCCTGTGATCATCACATAAAGGCCGAGAGCCAGCTTACCGTCAGTCTTAAACTTGTGGTAAAGATCAATCGCTTCGCGTGATGCACCTGCATCATGAAAACTGGTGATTCCATTCCGAAGACAAGCCCGCATAGCAAGGCGGAGCGCCTCTTCATCTCTTTCCGCGGTATTTTCGGGAATGTGATCTGCTATCAGAGACTGGGCCCTTTCATTGAAGAGGCCTGTTGGGTTTCCCCTTTCGTCACGAATAACCTCCCCTCCCTCAGCGGCTTCCTGTCTAAGTTTCTCGCGCGAAAGCTGATTGACACCTGCCATTTCCATCGCCTTGGCGTTAGCAAATCCTGCGTGCCCACTGGCGTGGCGCAGGAATACAGGATTGTTTGGCGACACTGCACTTAAAGCATCATGAACGGGAAAGCCTTTGATTTGTCGTTCCGGCTTCACTGTCCATTTATCCTGATGCCATCCTCTGCCTGTTATCCATTCCCCTGGCTTTGCCTTTTCGGCAGCGTCCTTTACCATCGATACAATTTCGTCGAAGCTTTTCGCCTTCATCAGGTCGAGCTCAAGTTCATTGTATCCAATGCCCATAAGGTGCCCGTGGCCCTCAATGAAACCGGGCGTTGCTGTGCGACCGTTGAGTTCCAGGATCTGCGTCTCTTCAGTGATAAAAGGCTGAACATCGGCGGTAGTACCGACAGCGACTATGGTTCCTTTTCTGATTGCAATAGCTTCGGCCGTGGGTTTTTCAGGGTCAACCGTATAGATGGTTCCTCCCCGAATGACCAGATCGGCAGGAAGCTCCTTCTTGCCGCAGGAGAACACAGCAATGACGACGACCAGGAGTATAATTCTGTTCATAGCTTAAGTTTATCACTTAATGTTAAACAGAATTTTCCGAGCAATAGCGCTACACTAAAAATTTTGGATCAGCGGGAAGCGTAGTCTGATCTGACTGCGTTGATGTAAGCACGTCCCTGATCTGCTTCGGCCTTGTTAACGCGCTCGGAGTAAATCACCTTGTCGTCGGCCATGTCGAATATTCCAGCACCATAAGGTTTTACAACGCCAAAACCGTTGTCAAACACAAACATTGCAAGCTGTTCAGCCGCTGGAGATGAGATGTCTCTGCTGAAGGCGAAATCTTTTGAGTACTGACCCATTTGCGCAAGCAGAGTGTTGCAAATGTCAGTTTGGTTTCCAAGCGTGTGGATAACAGTATCGCGTGTTGCAAGTGCTCCTCCCAACCAGAGCATTGGAATTTTGAACTGTGCTGGAGTGAGGCCATCCTCATTGACCGAGGACGCACTGCCCTGATCAGAGGTTATGATGATCAGGGTGTTTTCCCACCACAGCGTCTTCTTTGCCTGCTGAACAAACTTTCCTAATTCCTGGTCAGTATAGTGTACGGCGCTGAGCATTCCGGATTGTTCGCTGTTTTTGAACGAATCGGGTACGGGAGTATCCTGAGGCGAACGAGTGCTATTCGTCATCATCACTCTAAAGAAGGGCTGACGGTCATGGAAAATCTCGTCTGAAAACTTATCAAAGACAAACTCGTCCGGCACGCCCCATTTCCCTGACCTCCGCTCTGCGACAAAATTGTTTGCATGTGTTACGCTGTCAAAGCCTGCTGCGAACAGATACGCACGAAGGTTATTATAATTCGGCCAGCCACCGTGTGTAAAGCCTGTGGTATAACCTTGTGATTTGAATACTTTATTGAGGTATGGTAAACCCTGGGCACGCCTTGTGTCCGACATGGTGGACATCCGGGACTGAGATGGGTATCCGTTTAATATTGCAGCGAGTCCTTTGTCAGTCTGGTTACTGTTCGAATAGAACTGATCAAAAAGCACTCCTTCAGAGGCAAGTTCATTGAAATTTGGAGTCGCATCCTTGCGTCCGCCTAAGACGCCGACCAGGTCCGCAGGCAAGCGGTCCAAGAGTATGATAACAATATTGGGTCTCTTATGATTGATCAGCTTTGCCGTGCTGTCCGGCTGCGCAAAGATTGTCTCTGTCAATACATTCCGGTGGTCTGCCGCCGTTGGAGCAGCTTCCTGTTTCCGCCACCAAAGTGAATTGGCAAAATTCCAGCTCACATTTATGCCTGCATGATTGGCGAAGGCGTTAACTGAATGAGAATATCCGAAACTTGGATTCATAGTTACAACCCCAAGGCTACCGCGCATTGGCACAATAAGCAATACTGTCAGTGTCAGGATCACGGGCATCGTGGCTAATGACGTAGCCCTAAGAGAATAGAACCGCGGCCAAAAGAATCGATAACTGGTAAATAATGCTCCTCCAACGAGCAGCAAAAAGATCGCGATCAAAACAATCACTTCCTGAGGTGATCGGTTAATCAGCTGCATATCGATCTCGGTCAGCGCACGCACATCCAACCTATACTGCCAAATGGGATAAACAGCGAGATCATAAACAGTGACCAGTGATGCGCCAACGAGCGCCACCAGATGAAAGATGATCCACACCGGCCATAATTGAATACCAGTGTTGAAATACAATAGCGCCAGCAGCATTCCGGTGAAGGCAGTGAGATACGCCGCTGCCGAAAAGTCCATCGCCATACCATGATTAAACACAGACAGGATCTCTGAGAAGCTCAATGCGGAACGCGCTTCTACAAAATAGAAAAGGAAAATACCCCTTGCTACGACAAAAAAAATCGTCCAGAACAGGAACACAAAAAATAAGAGGGCTGAACGCTGCTTCATACTACTCTAGGCATCACAGCTCGAAAATTATCAAATGGGCGCGTGGAATTCGGACGAAACGTGGCACAAACATTACACTAGTCGATTTGATACCAATTTACCTGTCTGAGTGACGTTTTCAGTGGACCAACACCAGGCTCCAGACGGTATCTTTGCGTCTCGCTATGATTCAGAGAGTAGCTTTGCGTTAACTAATTCAATCAATCAGGCATATGAAAAAACTCGGCATTATATTTTGCCTCCTGGTTTCCGGCTGGAGTTGTCTCGCACAGGACTTTGGCTTGTCGTTCTCATACTTCATTCCAAAGAACGGCTATTTCTCGACGCCCGTGAGTCCCTTCTCGATCAGAGGGCTCGGCTTCGACATCACAAGGTTCCTTGCACTGGAGACCGGCGCATCCTTGTATCGTATGTCCGGACTAAACATGAAGGACCTTCCGTTCGAATCGAAAGAGGCATTGGTGGGACCCAACTTTACCATTTTTGTTCCAGTGGAACTGGTTATCCAGATGAAAGCGGATCAGTTGGAATTTGATATTAAAGGTGGAGTGTTCGGGTTCTACGGATTCAGTCAGAAGATCAATTATGGAAACTTCGACAGGGCATTAAGATCATATGAAAGCTGGGCGGTGGTTAACAGCGATCTTTCGTTTAAGAATAAACCGGGTTGGGGTTATCATGGCGGAGCTGAACTGACGGTTTACGTCACCGACCAGTTCGGCATTTCGCTCGAGGGAAATTATCTTGTTGGTAGTTCCGCATTTCCTTTAAAGGGAAATTACATCGGAGGAAACGACGCGCTGGAAACGAAGAACATTGATTACGCCGATGCAAAAATTGACTTCACAGGACTCGAAGTTTCAATAGGTGTTATCATGACCACAGGTAACGGAAGGCCTAAACGCCGTCGTTAGAACCCTGCTGCTGACGAGTCAAACGCAGGTTAAAGACTGAGACAACCCGACCCTACTCTTGCCTGTGATAACTCGCCGGGAGCACAGTTCGTTCTGTTACGTTTTTGTTGTGCTTCCTATATAACAGTCGCGAATCCTCGATGAAAGTCTTGTACGCCGTAGCTGACGCAGCATCTTTAATGAACGAGGGTCCGGAAAGGTCCGCGGGAATGACAGGAATTACATAGTAGTCCTTTTGCGAGTCAACAGTTCTATAAACCCATTGCAGATAATACTCCGCGTTTTGAATGCGGGTTGAAGAGCTATCGTCAGTGTGCTGTATCTTCTCCAGTTCAATATACGCCATTGCACCACCATCCGTATAGCGCTTCCGTTGGCCTGACACGAAATTACCAAGTGAGTAGGCAACAAACTGATTCTTGTCTTTGCGCCACTCCATTGGCTGGATTACGTGAGGGTGTGCGCCTATCACCATAGTAACTCCATTTCGGAAACAGAACTCGGTTAGATCAAGCTGACGCTTTTCGGGCAGTGATTGATACTCGGTTCCCCAGTGCGTAAATACAATAATGGCATCGGGCTTGAGAGCCTTTGCAATCTCGATGTCACGACGCATGACGGCAGTATCAAGGTGATTCACCACGCTGCCCTTCGGCACTGCTATGCCATTGGTTCCGTAAGTGTAGTTCAAGAGTGCCAGGTAGAAACCGTTTTTCCGGATCATCAAGGGAGTTTGGTTTACGCGGGAAATAGAATCGACGAATGTACCAGTGTGCGGCATTCCCAGGCTGTCGAGTCTCATAATTGTGCGCTCCAGGCCCTTTTTTCCACGGTCCACACAATGATTATTTGCAGTAACCAATGCATCAAATCCACTGGTCTTCAGCTGGACTGCCAGCGCATCCGGAGAACTAAACTGCGGATAGCCCTGAAATGGAGGACCAGCGAGTGTAACTTCAAGGTTCGCTATTGCCAGGTCGGGCGCTTCGATTACAGGAGTTACGAACTTAAAGCACGAGCTGTAATTATATTGATTGGATTTGGCTTCATATGCCGATGCTATTTGCGAGTCGTGCCCCATCACATCGCCGCCAAACAAAATTGAAATGCGTGTCGTATCCTGAGCGTGGGAAGAAAGGAAGCCAAGCGCAAGTGTGGCGACCTGTAATTGTCGAAGAAGACGCGGTGACATTATTTTTATTAAACTGTGGGTCAGGTGACGTTTAGCTTCCAATTGCAATGACTTTTTCATCTGCGATAACATAAACCTTATCTTCCTTGACGGGCTTGATGCGAGCCAACCCCGTGAAGGCACCGAAAGCCGGAAGAAGACCTGCCTGCTGTCCGAAATAAAAACAGGGCAACGTGATAGATTGCCTCCCGGCACCCCTCATCGTTACTCCCGGGTGTAAATGACCTGCCAGGCTATACTGCATCTGCTGCTTTTGTATCTGGCTTTCCAATGTTTCAGGCTCCAGCGGATGATGTGTTAGCAAAAAAGGTGCAATACATAGTTGGTCATGGACCACGATGCCTTTACGACGATACTGCTGGTCGCTCATGATGTCGTGGTTTCCCATGACAAGTTCGAAAGAAGTTGAACGGAAGTGCTTAATCAATTCGCCGAACGTTTCCCACTCAGGGTTATAATGACTGTGAAACAAGTCGCCCAGGCAGATAAAACGTTCAGGCCGGGTAGCATTCACCAGATCGAGGATCAATTCCATGTTCCGGTCATTTGCCCGGGTAGGCACTGGAATGCCTGCGCGGCGGAAATGATTCACCTTTCCCAGGTGCAGGTCGGCCACAAAGAGTATCTTTTTGGAAGGCCAGAACACGGCCTTCTGGGGAAATAGTTGCAACCGCTCGCCCGCAATGATTGTCTCCATCACGCGGCAAACTAACTAAATGCAGAACTACCTGACAACACTTTTATAATAGATTGACAATCAGGATAATGTATTTGAATTTCAGCTCCTTACAAAAAAAATGTTAACAATTCGATAACATTGTGCAATAGAAATCAGGCTAGATTGCGGGCCGAATTTATGTCTTTATGTTCGATCTGGACTTCGGCCATTCGGCCCTCCTTGTAATATGTCTCCTCGCTGCCTGTGGTTTTGAGTTTGTAAATGGATTCCATGACACGGCTAACGCTGTGGCTACTGTAATCTATACCAACTCTCTTAAACCCTGGGTGGCAGTAGTGTGGTCTGGCTTCTGGAACTTTCTGGGAGTACTCTTCGGCGGCGTTGCCGTAGCCGTTGGAATTATCAACCTGTTGCCAGTGGAAACGTTGGTGGATCAAAACACCGCCCATAGTCTATCTATGGTAATTTCACTGCTTATAACAGCCATATTCTGGAATCTGTTGACCTGGTATCTGGGGATACCATGCTCCAGTTCACATACTCTTATTGGGTCCATTCTGGGCGTCGGCCTGGCTTATTCTCTCCTTCCAAATGTGACAGGCGAAGCCGTTAACTGGTCGAAGGCTCAGGACATCGGCATGTCACTCCTGGTTTCTCCGCTTTTCGGATTCTCGATGACCATCATTTTAATGTATCTGATCCGATCCCTGACCAAAAAGACGGAATACGGAGATAGTCTTTTCAAAGAACCCAAGAAAGATAAAGAGCCTCCTTTCTGGATACGGGCAACCCTTGTAGTTACCTGTACACTGGTAAGCTTCTTTCATGGATCCAACGATGGACAGAAGGGCGTTGGATTGATTATGCTCATTCTTATTGGAATTGTACCTGCATACTTTGCTTTGAACGAGAACTACCTGCCAACGGCAATGCCGGACTCACTGGCAAGAATCGAACGGGTGATCAATTCGATGGATTCAACAGTGTTATCGCAACCGGATCGTGAGCGCTTCGGTGAAGCACGTGCGATAAATATGCGCCTGCAGAAGCAATTCTCCACGCTGGCCAGCGTAACCGACATCCCAAAGGAAGACCGTTTTCTTGTCAGGAAAGATATCATGATCCTCGACCGAAATCTGAAGAGTATAGCGGGCAAGCAGGAGATAAAGATCAGCGATGCCGAGCGTTCCGTCCTGAAAGACGGGCTGGGAAGAATCAGAGAGATTACAGACTACTCGCCACGCTGGGTGATCATACTGATCTCTGTATCGCTCGGTCTGGGTACGATGATTGGATGGAAACGAATTGTAAAAACGGTTGGCGAAAAGATTGGAAAAGAACACCTGACGTATGCGCAGGGCGCCAGCGCTGAGATCGTTGCAGCGAGCACAATAGGATTGTCATCACACTTTGGTTTACCGGTGAGTACAACTCACGTCCTTAGTTCAGGCATCGCGGGAAGTATGGTGGCAAACCGTGGAGTGAAAAATCTTCAGCCAGAGACGGTAAGAAATATCCTTATCGCCTGGTTCCTTACTCTTCCTGTAGTGATGATCATGGCCGGAACGCTCTTCCTTCTGTTCAGATCTATCTTTTGATTTTAGTTCGGCAGACAGTTAACAGCAAAGCTTGTCAGTGGCTGGCAGGGAAACCGTGGAACAACACCCCGGTATCTGAACCCGGTACTAACGGCTGATTTCACGATTAGTGAGTGCGCGCTCTAACGCGTCAATTGGGGTTGGCTGGCGCAGGTCCGAATCTTGAGGACAATGCGAATAAATCGCTCAATACTTTCTGGTGTAGATTGTCACGTCTTTCAGCATCTGTTTTGAAAATGCGAATGAAAGAGCCTTGTCAGTGAACGACTTTGCAGGTTCAACAACAAAAAACGACGCAGCTGCGGGTACCTTGAGTCCCCATGAACCCGATGAAGTCATGTCTCCGGGCGTGATAAGAACAATGTGGCCGATGTTAGATGAATTATTGTACACGGCCACAACGGCCTTACGCGAATTAGCAAGCTCTGCGGCGCGATCGAGAACCTGCTGATCGTATGACTGACCGATCGATGACCAGCTGTTAGAAGTTTTGAGGTAGTCGGCAATTTCACCGGTCGTCATATAACGACCCTCTTTCTTGCTATAGAAGTCATCAACCTTGTAAACAACCTTGAGGGATTCGCCAACGTATCTGCTACACGTGGTCTTATCTCCTGTCGTAGTGCATTGAAGAAATTTATCCAGGTTTGACTTTAGCTCCTGCTTCCAGTTGGGATTAACGCTCTGCCCATACGCAGACATCGTAGCCAGCGTCATCACAACAACGTATATCGATCTCATCATTCTTAACTTTAAGCGACGCAAATTATACAGTTTGCGGTGCGTCCTATGAGCGATAGTGCAGCCGATCGTAGGCGTGTAAGTTTCCCCGTAGTTTTCGATGCGAAAAATGGGCCTGTCTCAAGCGGTCATGTCAAAACAACGACGATAAGAAGGTTTTCAGCGCAAATGAGGCAAGTGTTTCCCGCTCGGGAATTGTGTTACTTCACTAAAAAGTCAGGATTCAGCAGGTTTTCTTTATTGTATAGCAATTCAGTGTTCCCATCACTGCTATAGACCTTCATTCCAACCTCGTTAACAATTATGTGAGCGGCAGCTGTATCCCACTCCATTGTCGGGCCAAATCGCGGATATACATCTGCTTTTCCCTCGGCAAGGAGCATGAACTTCAGGCTGCTACCTGCTGAAACGAGCTCGGCCTTGTTGAGCTTATTAATAAAATCTTCAGTGGCAGAACTCATGTGCGACCTGGACGCGACGACCTTCAGGCCGGCCGTTGTCAAGTCAACCGGTGGCCGTTTAGATAGCGGTACGCTTTTACCATCACGCCTAAGCGTCGCTCCGGCACCAGCCGACGCCAGATACACATCGCCTGTAACCGGAACTGCAACAACACCCAATACTGGTCGTCCCTTATGTATCAGAGCAATGTTAACAGTAAACTCATCATTGCGCTTGATAAACTCTTTTGTCCCGTCGAGTGGGTCTACCATCCAAAAATACTCCCATGCTTTTCGTTCGCTGAAAGGTATGTCCCTGCCCTCCTCTGAAAGCACGGGATATCCAGAAGTATTCAGTTCTGCAATAATTGCTTCATGCGCCAATTTGTCCGCTCGTGTAAGTGGCGATTGGTCGCCTTTCAATTCTACCTGGAAATTGTCATCGTAGTAGACAGTGAGAATTTCACGACAAGCCTTTTCAGCTGCCCGCACGGCTATTTCAACAAGTAATGATGCATTCATAACGCTTTTAGCAATTCGTGGCGATGCTGTTCCCGGAAGTTAAGTAATGTTGTTCGAATCAAACGATCATCCCCGCTGCCACAGTTTCATTTGTCGCCTCATCAACCAATATAATGCTTCCGGTAATACGATTCTTTCGATAGCTGTCTATACTCAACGGTTGGGCTGTCCGTATCCGAACCCGTGCAATTTCATTCATCGTCAACCGATCCACCTGCTCGACACGTTGCAGTGTATTAATATCAAGTTTGTATTGGATTTCCTTCAAGACGCCACGTACTTCCTTTGTTGTGTGCCGTACGTGGAACTTCGAGCCGAGTTGCGTCTCACGCTGATTCATCCAGCAAAGCATAACGTCAATGTCCTGAACAGGCTGGGGATGGTTGTTAGGCTTCGAAATAACATCGCCCCGACTAATGTCGATTTCATCTTCCAGGGTAATCGTAACTGACATGGGTGCGAACGCCTCATCAATCACCTCATTCCCCAGTGTTATTGACTTAATGCGCGATGTAAATCCGGATGGCTGTATCAGAACATCGTCACCTTTACGAAATATTCCTCCAGCAACCCGACCCGCATACCCACGGAAATCATGATATTCCTTCGACTGTGGTCTGATCACATATTGCACGGGGAACCTGCTGTCAATGTGATTATGATCGCTTTCAATGTGAACACTTTCAAGCATGTGCAGAAGTGTCGCGCCCTGATACCAGCTCATTGCCTCCGAACGGTTTACTACGTTATCGCCGGCAAGAGCGCTTATAGGTACGAATTGAATATCTGACACCTCAAGCTTGGAAGAAAATGCCTTGTAAGCTTCAACAATTTGCTCGAACACTTCCTCCTTATAATCGACAAGATCCATCTTGTTCACACATACAATCACGTGTGGAATTTTTAACAAAGATGCTATATAAGAATGCCGATAGGTTTGCTCAACCAGGCCCTTACGCGCATCGATCAGAATCAGTGCGAGGTTAGCGGTAGAAGCTCCTGTAACCATATTCCGTGTGTACTGAATATGACCAGGAGTATCAGCTATGATAAATTTTCGCTTTGGCGTTGCAAAGTAGCGGTACGCCACATCGATAGTGATTCCCTGCTCCCGTTCGGACTTCAGGCCGTCCGTAAGCATCGACAGATCGACATAGTCGTAGCCTTTTTTTGCACTTGATGCTTCAACCGCCTCAAGCTGATCTTCAAATATTGATTTGCTATCGAACAGCAGTCGGCCAATCAATGTACTCTTTCCATCATCAACACTTCCTGCCGTCGTAAATCTCAATAACTGGTTCATAAATGCTCCTGTTAAAAGTAACCGCTCTTTTTCCTGTCTTCCATCGCAGTCTCCGAGCGCTTGTCGTCAGCTCTTGTGCCTCTTTCCGTTTTGCGCGATGCTGCAACCTCTTCAATGATCTTCTCAATTGTATCTGCTTCCGACTCGACTGCACCTGTGATCGGCATGTCGCCGCAGGTACGAAAACGCACGGTCATCATCTTCGGCGTTTCGTTTTCCTTCAGCTTAAGCCATGGAGATGTCGACAGAATTGCTCCATCGCGAACAATAACTTCACGCTTGTGCGAATAGTAAAGTTTCGGAATTGGAATACGCTCAGCATGTATGTATTGCCATACGTCCATTTCTGTCCAGTTGGAGATCGGAAACACTCTGAAGTGCTCACCAATATGCTTGCGTCCGTTGAAAAGGTTCCAAAGCTCTGGTCTCTGGTTTTTTGGATCCCATTGTCCAAATTCATCGCGATGCGAGAAGAAGCGTTCTTTAGCACGTGCTTTCTCCTCATCGCGTCTTGCCCCGCCCATAGCCGCATCAAACTTGTGTTGCTCGATAGTATCCAGAAGAGTTACAGTCTGGAGTGCGTTTCGGCTGGCATTAAAGCCTGTCTCCTCCCGAACTCTTCCCATGTCAATGCTTTCCTGCACCGAACCCACGATGAGTTTTACATCAAGTTCATTCACAAGCCAGTCACGGTATTCCATAGTCTCAGGGAAGTTATGACCGGTATCGATATGCACCAACGGGAAGGGTATGCGTGCGGGCGCAAATGCCTTGCGTGACAAATAGGCCAGTACAATTGAATCTTTGCCCCCTGAAAACAACAACGCAGGGCGCTCAAATTGAGCAACCACTTCGCGAATAACAAAGATCGCCTCCGCTTCAAGCTCTCTTAAATGACTGAGATAGTACTGACTCATAGTTTCTTTCTTTATAACTCCTGACCTTCTGCGCTGTATTCTAACTGATTTTTATATGGTTGATCAGATCTTAATGTGATCTCCATTCATTTGTCATTTCCGTATGTGAGTCGCGGCACAATAAAATCCAAAAGGCTCTTTACGGATTCATCTACCGAACTCTTTCCTGTCTCGATCACCAGATCCGGTTGTTTTGGTTTTTCATAGGGCGAATCTATTCCTGTAAAATTCTTCACCTCTCCTGCCCTGGCCTTCTTATAAAGACCCTTCACATCCCGCTGTTCGCACAACTCCAGAGGAGCATCTACGAATACCTCTATGTAGTGATCTCCTCCTATGATCTGGCGCACCTGATCACGGTCCGATTGAAATGGTGAAATGAATGCTGACAGAACGATTACTCCTGCATCGATCATCAGTTTGGCAACTTCGCCAATGCGTCGGATATTTTCGATGCGTCCCTCGTCGGTAAACGTAAGGTCCTTGTTAAGCCCAGAACGGATGTTGTCACCATCCAAAAGATAAGTTTTAAAACCGCGCTCATGAAGCTGAGCCTCGAGCTGCACAGCCAAAGTCGACTTACCTGACCCTGAGAGACCGGTAAACCATATAAGCATGGCATGCTGGTTCTGCAAGGCCTCGCGTGAAGCTCTGCTTACTTTTGTTTTTATGGGATAAATGTGTTCCACTTCAAATGATCTTATAGAACCATGATATAAAACCTATGCAAACTACAATATAAATGAGCGTCAGCAGGGAGCCTACACGTATAAAATCACGAAAGGTATAACCACCTGGCCCATATACCATCAGGTTCGTCTGATAGCCAATTGGAGTCATGAAATCCCCGGATGCTGCAAATGCAATTGCCGCAAAAAAAGGAGTATACGACAAATTCATTTGCTCCGCCATTGACATGGCAATCGGAAAAACGATCGACACGGTAGCGGTATTCGTTATCAGTGCTGTGAGGAAAGTGGTTGCGACGAATAATGCCGTTAGGACACCAATAGGCCCCATCGCTTTTCCTGTGTAAATCAATCCCCTTGCTAATAGATCTGCTGTACCTGATTTCTCAAGAGCGACGCCTATTGCCAGGGAACAGACAAGCACCAGCAGAAGACTAAGATCAAGTTCACGCCGAATTTCATTTACATTCAACACACTTGTTAACACCAGCACCACCAGTATCCCGAGACACACAGAAAAGAGCGGAAGAACCTCAGTGATCCCCAGAACCAAAGCGACAAAACAGGCCACTCCCAGCAGGCTTTGCCAACGCGACTTGGGAGGTGTCAACTTTTGAGGTTTGGTGACAAAGAACAAATCCCTTTCGTGATCGGCGTTGTGTTGATTTTCTTTTGATAGTAATAATAGAAAGTCACCCCCCGCCAAAATCATTTCCCCCACCTTACCCGGCAGCTGTTTACCGTTTCGATGGATAGCGATGATGGACGCGTTATAAGTTTTACGGAAATCAGAATCTTTAATACGTATGCCAATCAGATTTGAATTGGCAGGTATAACTGCTTCAACAAAATGAAAGTGTCCCTCCACTTCCAAATTGTCCTGACTGGGGATGCGCAGTCCATTGTCGGCCTGAATCAGATTATAAATGGAATCGGTGCGACCAGAGAAGAAAAGCAGGTCGCCTGCCTCGAGAACTTCTTCCGGAGAGACTGGGGAAATAATTCTCTCGTCACGGATGATCTCGACGAGAAATACGTCTTCAAGTTTACGAAGGCCGGCATCTTTTATCGACTTCCCGATGAGTCTTGAGCTCTGGAAGACCTCGATCTCGACAATGTACTCCTTCAGGTTCTCCTTCAGTGCCTCCAGCGTATTCGGATTGGATGGCAGGATGTGATAGGCATAAAAGTAAATGTACACCCATCCTACTATCGTGACAATCACGCCCAGGTACAGAAAGTCCTCGAGTCCAAGTAATGGCAGATGATATGAATCGATTAATCCGTTCAGGACGAGGTTTGTTGAAGTGCCGATTACCGTAATCATGCCGGCCAAAACGGTAGCAAACGATAAGGGGATTAGAAATTTTGATGCCGGATTTCCGGTCTTCTGGGCCCAGTCGCGGACGTAGGGAATCATGAAAGCGACAATAGGCGTGTTATTGAGGAACGGAGAAATTGCGGTCACCGTCGCCATCATACGCACCAGGAAAGCTTTTGGCTTAAGGTTGCGATTAAAAATTCGCGCGAACATGGCAGATCCATAGATCAGCCTGATACCGGCCGTAACCAAGACAAGCAGGAAGATAATTATGATCTGCTGGTTAGAAAGCCCCTTCAACAGGTCAACTGGGGTTATTACACCCGGGAGCAAAAGCGCAACGGTGCAGATAAAGAAAGTAAACGCCGGATTAAACGTCTCTTTATAAAGCGCAAAGATGAGGAAACTAACGACTGCTAGTGTGTAAACCTGTACTAAACTTATTCCCACTAACCCTGTAGAATTTGGGCAAAAATAATGATATCTGCCAAATTCGCCAGAGGTCAGTTACAGCAACTTTTCCATGAATCCCCTGGCAGCCAGAACCAGGTCGGCCGCCTCGCGCATAACGCCCTTCCCGCCTTTGTAACGAGAGACCAGGTCGGCTTCCTCTTTAATGTATGGTAATGTGTCATCAGGGCACACACTCAGGCCACATTTCCTGAAGATGCTAAGATCATTGATATCGTCACCGAGGTACAGAATCTCTTTCATCTTGATTCCATAATGCTTGGCCAGCTTTTCCACGACTGAAAGCTTGTCCAATATGCCCTGGTGACAGAAATCGATACCAAGTTCTGCGCAACGTTTGGAAACGGCAGCCGACTCCCTACCCGATATTATTCCGGTGATAATCCCGAACCTTTTAAGGTGAGAAATGATCAAGCCATCGCGAACATGAAAATTTTTCAGCTCACGACCGGCTTCGTCATAAATGATCTGACCGTCGGTCAGAACCCCATCTACATCCATAAAGATTGCCTTTATGGAGCCGGCCTTTTTTATCTGGTCTTTTGAATAATTCTCAAGAATGGATTTCACGATCAATACATTTAAGTTCAGGAAGACAAAATTCCGAAGACAGTTTCTGTGAATTGTAGCAAGATAAACCAATAACACTTAATAGCAGAACATCAGATGGCGCAGCAGCTAATAGATTCGCGCCGCTTCATTAGATTTACAGTTATAGATTCATCTGAACTGGTTATGCGGATTGCCAAACTGCTTGCCTCACTCTTCCTTACGATCATCTTAGTTTTTATTCTGGATAACAGATGGGTTATTATGGGAAATCCGGTGCCACCCTTAGGACGGTTTCTAAGTCCCTTCCAGGGGTTCTGGTACAATCTGGAGTCGGATGATGATGCAACAGGCCCCACTCTTGTCTCATTTAACGCAGTCAAGGATAGCATTACGGTCGTGTACGATACGCTGGGTGTGCCGCACATCTTTGCCTCAAATGACATGGACCTCTACTTTGCCCAGGGCTATGTTACAGCGCGTGACAGACTATGGCAAATGGAATTCCTTACTCATGCGGCCTCGGGAAGAGTATCAGAGATAACCGGCGCAGGTCCAAACGGATCAATACTGGATTACGATCGGGGACAGCGAAGACTGGGCATTGTATATGGTGCAAAGCGGGGCCTTGAAGCCATGAAACAAAATCAGGATGAGATGATTATGGTCGAAAAATATACTGAAGGCGTAAATGCATATATCTCATCCCTCTCGTATGAGTCACTGCCTTTCGAATTCAAGCTCCTTAATTATCGTCCCGAACACTGGACCAGTTTAAAATGTGCGCTTCTTATCAAAAGCATGGCCCAATCGCTCTGCATGGGTGACAAGGACATGGAAATGACAAACTTCCTAAAATTGTACGGCATTGATACCCTGAATATGCTCTATCCTGATCGGGAGAACGTCAGCGATCCGATAGTCGATCGGAAAGGTCAATGGAAAGCAAGCGTTACCATTACTGATAGTATAGCCCAGGCGTTACCAGCAGAATTGATCAGCCTCAATCGTCTTCCCAATGCGGACCCCGGTATTGGCTCTAATAACTGGGCTCTTTCCGGAGCAAAAACTGCCAGCGGTGCGCCGTTGCTTTGTGGCGATCCTCATCTGAACCTGAACATGCCCGCGATATGGTACGCCATCCAGCTGCATGCACCCGGTATCAATGTGATCGGCGCCTCACTTCCCGGTGCTCCTGGCGTTGTAATAGGCAGCAATGACAGCGTCGCCTGGAGCGTAACGAATTCACAGCGGGATTTGGTAGACTGGTACTCTATAAAATTTGAAAACGACAAACGAGATCGTTACATGGTTGATGGCAAGTGGGTTGCTTCCGTCAAATCTGTCGAACACTTGGCCGTTCGCGATCAGCAACCTGTGATTGACACAATTGTATTTACTGAATGGGGACCTGTAACATATGACGAAACATATCATGCTGACGACAACCGAAGTCAGTATGCATTCCGTTGGATTGCTCATGAGCCATCGCATGAACTGGGCGGACTATACAAGTTAAACCGGGCAAAAAATATCACTCAGCTTGATGAGGCCCTTCAAACTTACTCCAACCCTGCTATGAATTTTGCAATTGCTACAACACATGGTGACATTGGCATGCGCGTCGCTGGTCGGTTCCCGGTCAGAAGGACCAATGAAGGTCGATTTGTTCTGGACGGCACCATTAGTTCATCAGGATGGCAGCGCTTCATTCCAGGTACTGATCAGATCAATTCCACTAATCCTGCCCGTGGTTTTGAAAGTTCGGCTAACCAGTATCCTGTTGACGAAACCTATCCATACTACATTACGGCGACCAGTTTCGAAGCCTACAGGAACCGTCGTATCAATCAACAACTGGCTGAAATTACAAAGGCAACGCCTGGTGACATGATGGCTCTGCAGATGGATCATTTCAGCATTATGGCTGATGAAAATCTTCCTTGGATGTTATCTCAGCTTGACCCTGGCTCCCTTTCTCCGGAATACGCGCGTATAGCAAAGACGTTGGCCGGCTGGAACCGGATGAATGCACCTGGCGAGACTACTCCGATATATTTTGCTCTGTGGATCAATAACATCTTATCTCTGACCTGGGATGAAATTTCAACGGCTGATGTTTTACTTGAGCGACCAACAACGTTCACTACTCTGCACTTACTTCGAACTCAACCGGAACTGGCATTTTTTGATGTACTGAAAACTCCGGCAAGGGAGCATGGTCAGGACATCATCCGACAGGCGTTCATGCTGGCGATAGATGCTGTCAGCGCATGGACAAAGGATCATCCGGGCGTTGAGGTCTCCTGGAGCAATTTCAAGGACACACATGTTAACCACCTGTTGCGAATTGGTCCGCTCAGTGAATCCGTAGCCGGCGGAGGTAGTGCCGATGCCATAAACGCGTTGTCGCGAAGTCATGGCCCTTCATGGAGAATGGTCGTGAGCATGGAACAGTCAGGCGTGCGAATGTGGGCCACGTATCCAGGGGGTCAGTCGGGCAATCCAGGAAGCACCTACTATAACAATCTGATTCATTCGTGGGAACTCGGACATCACCGCGAACTTCAGTTGATGAAGTCTCCTCAAGATGGACGAAAGAGCAGCAGATATAATCTTATTATCAACGAGGAATGACCACCCTTTATATGCCACAACCATTTCAGTGCGCAGCAATGCTTCCACAGTTACACGTGTATCCCCTAACAACATGAGATTCATTGCACAGTTCATCGCCATCGTTATACCATCTCATTTGCTCGGTCTGTTTATGCCTTGGTACGGCTGTGCGGTTGTTGCCTTTCTCGCCGGCTACTTTTTAACATCACGTCAAAACTTTCTCGCCGGTTTCATGGCCATAGCTGTCTTGTGGACATTTAATGCACTGCTTGCTGACCTTTCCTCTTCATCAACGCTCACGTTGCGGGTTGCTCAATTGTTTGGCGCCAGCAGTACTGTTGTTGTTTACTTATGTACTGCAATAGTGGGCGGTCTTGTCGGTGGGTTCGCTGCTATGTCCGGTGCAATGCTCAAGGATAATTAATCGCGCTCCTGGTAAGCGCCCTGCAAATAATAATCTCTTTATTGCCCCTTTCGAATTCTTATCGTTCGTTAAGTTCGTGATTCACGATGAGGCGAAGGCCTTCAAGCGTTAGTCGTGGATCAACAACATCAAAGGAAGATTTCAACGATGGTATGGCATAGCATAGGCCGCCAGTTGCAACTGCGTTTGCATCTGGGTCAAGCTCTAACCTGAACTTTTTCAACATGTGCATTACCATTCCTTCGTACCCGATCAAAACACCGGACTGTATCGCGTGCGTCGTACCTTTGCCAAGAACCGACGACGGCATTTCAAGGGGAACATCAAATAGCTTTGCTGTATGCTGAGACAGTGATTTTATGGCTGTACGCAGGCCCGGTGCAATTGAAACACCAACAATCTCTCCCCTATTGCTCACACCAGTGAATGTCAATGCAGTTCCAAAATCAGCGACCACACAACTTCTCTTAAACATGGTGTACGCGCCCATAGCGTTGCATACGAGGTCGCTTCCAATCTCGTAGGGCTTCAATATGACCAATGGGAGCTTCTTATAAATATCGGGCCCCAGTACGATAGGCTTCAGATTTAAAAGCCCGGAACTGGCCTCCTCCAATCGCTGTGTCAATTCGGGAACAACGCTGCTGATTCCCACCACCTTTATTTCTTCTTTTCTTATGCCGGATTCCAGGAACTGGTTGGCAAGGCGCATGCTGAAATACATCGCAGGCAACTCTGTGATCGTCGGAATCCGCCATACGTGACGCCACTCGGCTTCTGCGTATAGGCCAATAGTAATATCTGAATTGCCGACATCCAGCGCAAGCATCATGATGATCCGGGATTAATGGGAAGACTTTTTGGAAAGATATCCTGAAAATGCAAAGGCGATGTCTATTTCGCAAACATTAATTAAGAATCAGTATTTCTACCAGGACCAAAAGTCAACAGCATCGTCCGAACGAAGTTAAGATCCTTCAATCAGGCTTTTGCGTCGGCGCTACTGTTTCCAAAATTTTCCCGAGCCCAGAATTCTCGAATCTCCGTTCACCTGGTAATAATAAAAACCCGCCGGAGTTTGAGCTGTGTCCCACCTGAAGTTATGCTGTCCGGGAGAAACCGATCCAAGATCCCTTTGAGTCACACTTTTGCCCAGTGCATCATAAACTTTAACGGACACTGCTGCATGCTGATCAAGGTTATATTGTATGTCAACGAATTCTTTGAACGGATTTGGAAACGCACTGACAACATCATTCGTTGTCTCCGGGACTGCCGTTATCAACCCGGGCAGGTTGCTATCCATCCACGCCAATCGCTGTTCGATCCAGCTTCTCAGATAAGTAACTTCCTCGGCAAATGATTTGCCTACATAGAGGTTTGGCCAAACGTACTTTCCCAGCACTTTCCATGCAGTGAAATTTCTCGCCTGAGCTTCATTGAGAAGCACGTTCATAGAATCTACCTTAGACAAAATCCGGTTGTTGCTGAACTTGTCCGCTCTCAACTCCGCCCAACGCGCGGCCACCCTTGAGCCAAAACTTTCGTCCCGGAAAAGTCTCTTCCACCAGAATGGAACAAGCCAGTTGTCCGTGGGGCAAACGCTGTTAAAATCAAGAGCCCAACCCTCAGCATCTCCGCCGCTGCAGTAGTCAGCATTTCCAAATGCCAGGTTGAAATCCCAGATTGGACCCATATGAAGTTTCCCGCCGTCCGAATCACGCTTCTTATACATAAACGCGCTGAGTCTGTATCCGTCAACGTTACGCGTCAGCTCCTGTATTATCAGATAGTCTATAAAAGAATCTATATCCGCATATTGAGTATATCCACTGATCGGATCGCTGAAATTTTCTGCTGACAATGCGGCCTCGAATGAATTAACATAAGAATGTATGTATGCTGATTGCTGTGGAACAATGTCTGACGCATCTGGATATTCGTATTGAAAGTAAATCGTTTGCTGGTTAGCAAGCGGGGGCTTATATTCCGACGTCCAACCTTCGCCGGTTCCTCCGGTGGTTTTATCTATTTTAATAATGTAACCGCCGGTGAGATTGTTGCCCGTTACCTCATCCGGATCGAGTTTGTTGATATCCAATCTGTTCTTATCGCGCTTAATCTTTTCGATCAGCACATACACGCCCTGGTAAACATCATTTACGACCACTTCGCAGTACCGCGTCCGTGGCGTATAGCCAGTTAGTTGCCTTCCGAGATTATAAGCCAATGCATCACGCATGAGGCTCTTGTCGTTGTAGGGAGCAAAAAGCACCCAGTCTTCCTCTTCCGGCAAACCCAACAGGGAAGCAGACAGACCTTTTCCTGTGTCGTCACGCAGTTCTATACCATACTGTTTCTTTGGAAACATCTGTGAAGATGACCCGCGAATCTCGATACCGATCTTACCACTAAAATCATTAAATGGGTCTGTAACAGAGTTTCTTTCGGTGCCATTGTCGATGATACCCATGCTGGCTCCGATCTTGGGGTCATCAACAATCGTCCCTCCATTAGTGTTGATTACAACGACAGGCAGGTTAGATGAAGTAAAGGATACCTTCTGGTCTTGCGCGGACACACTGAAGGCCGTTGCACACAGTAAAAGAAAAATGAAACGCATAACAGAAGCTTAACCAGTGAATATCGTGCAAACGATTCAAATTAAAAAACACCGGTTGGCCTATGCGAGCGTCACGAGAAGGTCATGGACTTTTTGCATTCCGACGCTGGCCTTCTCTTCGAATTTATGAATGGGTGATACACTTCTCAGGTCTGGAATCCTTGGATCAACTATGATGCGGGGACTATCATAAGGAACATAATCGATCAATCCCGCCGCCGGGTAAACAGCCATGCTGGTGCCTACAACCAGGAAAATGTCGGCTTCCCGGGCCTGTCGGGCAGCGACTTCCATTAAAGGAACCATTTCACCAAACCATACAATATTGGGACGGAGTTGAAATCCCTGTTCACAAAGATCTCCCATCTTTAGCTCCCATCCTTCGATTGGATATACTAGTCGCTCATCGCGCGTGCTTCTGGATTCGAAAAGACTGCCGTGCAGATGAATGACATTGGATGACCCCGCACGTTCGTGAAGATTGTCGACGTTCTGAGTAACGATAACAACCTCGAACATTTTTTCAAGCTCATGCAGGATTTCATGCCCCCGATTCGGGCGAACTTCAAGTGCGCGCTTACGACGTTGATTGTAAAAGTCGAGTACCAGTGCCGGATTCTTATGCCACCCCTCGGGTGTGGCAACTTCCATTACATCGTATCCCTCCCACAAGCCATCCGCATCTCTGAAAGTGGGGATACCACTTTCAGCGCTGATACCGGCCCCGGAAAGAACGACGAGTTTTTTCATGTTTTAATATCACGTCGTACGTAACGACGATCAACTCTTCTTTTTTGTCGCCACTTTAGTCGCAGCTTTCTTTGCAACCTTCTTGGCTGCAGTCTTAGTCGC
This sequence comes from Chryseolinea sp. T2, assembly GCF_037203685.1. Lineage (NCBI taxonomy): Bacteria > Pseudomonadati > Bacteroidota > Cytophagia > Cytophagales > Fulvivirgaceae > Chryseolinea > Chryseolinea sp. T2. Next base: position 174,182 of record NZ_JBBCAU010000009.1, on the reverse strand, counting down.
TTTCTTCGCAACCTTAGCTGGCTTTGCTGCTGCTTTCTTAGCTGCTGTCTTTTTTGCCGTTTTCGCCGGTGCTTCCGCGGCAACTGCCTGGCTATCCGATGCGGCAGCTTTTCTACGCCCGAAGCGCCCTACCTTTTCAGGAGTGTTTGCTGCAAGTTCGACGCACTCCTCCAGAGTAAGCGAAGCAGGCTCTTTCCCCTTTGGTATCTTCACATTCTTCTTGCCGGCCTTTATGTAGGGACCGAAGCGACCATTCAGAACCTGAATATCTGCATTCTCCGGAAATGCTTTTATGAGCTTGTTCGCGTCTGCTATACGTTTGTTTTGAATCAACTCAATGGCCTTCTCCAACGGAATTTCGTATGGATCCTGATCCTTTGGTATCGAAACAAATTTCTTGTCATGCAATACGTAAGGACCGAACCTGCCAATGTTAACCACTACCGGTTTTTCCTCGAAAGCACCCAGATCGCGCGGCATTTTGAAAAGTTCCATCGCGTCCTCAAGGCTGATGCTCTCAATAAACTGACCGGGCCTCAGGCTGGCAAACTTTGGCTTCTCTCCTCCGTTGTCATCGGGGTTTTCTCCGATTTGAACATAGGCACCGAAGCGACCAAGTTTGGCGTATACATTCTTACCCGTCTTTGCGTCAACACCAAGTTCGCGGCTTTTACCAACCGATGAACGTTCAACCTTTTCTGTCTTTGAAACTTTCTTGTGGAAGGGACCATAGAAATTATGGATCATCTTCTTCCAGTTAAGCTTCCCTTCAGCAATCTCATCAAACTCCTGTTCAATCTCCGATGTGAATGAATAGTCAGTAACGTCAGGAAAGTGTTCCAGGAGAAAGTCATTAACAATCATCGCTGTATTGGTCGGGAACAGTTTGTTCTTTTCAGCACCTGTTATTTCCGTTTCCTCGACGCGATCGATATTCCCATTTTTCAGAGTAAGAACTACATATTTACGCTCAACGCCTTCGCGAATTTCTTTCACGACATAGTCGCGCTTCTGAATTGTAGTGATCGTTGGCGCATAAGTTGACGGCCGGCCAATACCCAGTTCTTCCAGCTTCTTTACAAGGCTCGCCTCGGTATATCTTGGTGGATGACGTGAGAAAATCTGTTTCGCGAGCATTTGCTCCAGTTGCAACGCCTGGCCTATGCTCAAAGGCGGCAGCACCTTGCTATCGTTCTCCTCTTCATCATCGTCGTCGGATTCCATGTACACTTTGAGGAATCCGTCAAACTTGATCACTTCTCCGGTTGCAACTAATGTGCGATCAGAGGTCGAGATGCTGACGGTCGCTGTTGTCTTTTCCAATTCGGCATCAGCCATCTGTGAAGCTATTGCACGCTTCCAGATCAGGTCGTAGAGTCTGATTGCATTTCGATCCATACCGGGATCAGTCACAGAAAAATCCGTCGGCCTAATTGCTTCGTGAGCCTCCTGTGCTGATGACGACTTTGTTTTAAACTGTCGTGGCTGAACATATGCTTTGCCGTAAGCTCCTTCTATTTGTCTCATTGCATCGCCACGTGCTTCGTCTGAAAGATTGACAGAGTCGGTACGCATATAGCTGATCTTACCGGCTTCGTAAAGCTTTTGGGCCACCATCATTGTCTGGATCACAGAGAATCCAAGTTTTCTGGCTGCCTCCTGTTGCAATGTTGATGTTGTGAACGGAGGCGCAGGCGTACGCTTCGATGGTTTTGTCTGGAGATCTGTTATTGAAAACTTTGCGTTCCTGCAAGATTCAAGGAACGACATTGCCTCCTCTTCTGTTTCGAATCGCTGAGACAATTCGGCAGAAAACAATCGACCGGTTCCTCCATCAAACGATGCAGTTATGCGGAATGCCGACTTTGCCTTGAATTCGCCTATCTCACGCTCGCGCTCAACAACCAGGCGAACAGCTACTGACTGCACGCGACCGGCCGACAATCCAGTTTTAATTTTCTTCCAAAGTATTGGAGACAACTCATATCCAACCAACCGATCAAGCACGCGACGTGCTTGTTGAGCGTTGACAAGGTCGATATCTATACCTCGTGGATTCTGAAGCGCATTGAGGATTGCTTTCTTTGTGATCTCCGTAAATACAATGCGGCGTGTTTTGGCATCATTAAGATCAAGCGCTTCCTTTAAATGCCATGAAATCGCTTCTCCCTCGCGGTCCTCATCGGACGCCAGGTAAACCATCTCCGCATCCTCAGAAAGTTTTTTAAGTTTTGTTATGATTTCCTTTTTCTCAGGACTGATTTCGTACGTTGGTTCGAAATCATTTTCAATGTCGATCGCCCCACTTCCCTTCGGAAGATCGCGTATATGACCCATACTGGAAGTCACCTTAAAATCCTTCCCAAGGTATCCTTCAATCGTTTTCGCTTTGGCCGGTGACTCAACTATTACGAGGTTTTTTGACATGCTGCTCTTATTCGTTCAAGGGGTTCAAATATCACCAAATTTTTAAAAACTCAAATTTGACTGCGGTCCGAAGGACGTTAAAGTGCTACCGAGCACGTCGGTTGTTCGCCGATTTACTTGTCTGCATGACCACGCAAACATATTTTCGCGCAGTGAATCTGATTTTCTTTGCGGGCGCGTATAATTGACCTGTTTAAGCATCAAAAAGATAGAATTACTCACAAATTCCCTCATATGCCACGATATCTGTACCTGCTTCGGCATGCAGAAAGCGCCGAAAAACATTTCGGTCAACAAGACAAAGAAAGAGAATTAACACAACGCGGTGTTCGCGAAGCAACACTTATCGGTGCTCATTTATATAAGGAAAACATTTCTTTCGGTGCCATTTTCTCCAGTTCTGCTGAACGTGCGCGCACAACAGCTGGCATTGTGGCTGATGCAATGAAATTCGACCCAGATAACATCGTAATAGAAGATGCCCTCTACGATGCGTCAACAAGAACATTCTTTGACTACATCACTCAGATTGACAATGACTTTCAGCATGTGTTGTGTGTCGGACACAATCCTGTAATTACTTATCTGGCCGAATCGCTGACAAAAGAGGTAATTGGAGACATCCCCCCTGGCGGTATCGTAATTATTAAGTTTGCCCTGGATCAGTGGAAAATGATCCAACCCGGCGGCGGTGAGCTGGAAGGTTATGTCCGTCCGGAAATGTTAATGGCCTGAAGGTGCTAACGACAGATTAGAAAACTACAGAAACACAGACGTTAAAAACATTTGTTAATCCTATTTTTCTATACTCTCCGATTTTTCCTCAAGCTTCAGTGGATAGTCAAACAATCCATACTCTTTAATGGCTTCTTCGACTTTGTGAGGAACAAACTTCTCCCAACCAGGCTCTCCTTTCTTGATCATGGCAAGCACATTGTCTGAGATGATATGCAGGTTGCGCACGTTGGCTCCATGAATCTCCTCAAGCTTATTGTTGTCCATTAGAAAGCGAAACAGGTGCTTCAGGTTGTTTGGCAGCTGTTCTTCAAAATCCTTAAGCGTAAAGATCTCGTCAGAGTCCTTCTTAAGCGCTGGATATATATACAGCTTTGTATTAGAACCGAAGAGTGAAGCAAAACACTCGAGGATGCCACCACGGATGTTCTCATACGTTTTTTCTTCGAACACTTTCTGTAACGCGTATACCCCCATCGTTATACCTATCTTTTTCCCTTTCGTGATCTTTGAAAGGTACTCGACCAGGCGATAGTATTCGAAATAGTTTGAGATCAAAACGTTCTGTCCAAGGCTGCAAAGGATATCAGCACGGTGCAGGAAATCGCGTTCATCAATCCTTCCATCGGGGCTGAGATCATTTAAGGTAAGTTCAGAAACCAACACGATCTTGCTCCTGTCAACATCAGACTCGTGCTTGAAATGCCGTCGCGAAGCAAGCAGCATGTCGACATTGACGTGGGTCGGCGGACGAAATCTGCCGCGGAGTACGAGTACGTTCTTTTTGTACAACTCGTCGGAAGGCTGCATCACGTTACCATCAGGTCCAAACATTGCAGCCTTGGTAAGCCCATTCTTGACGAGCTTGAGAGCCATAACGCGATTATCGACGTGCTTAAAGTCCGGCCCTGTTATCCTGAACATGTCGATCTCAACGCGACGCTGTGTAAGCCCATCGATCAAAGACATCAGCATTTCTTCAGGATCGGAAAGAAACATACATGAATACAGCATGTTCACTCCAACAATTCCAAGCGCATACTGTTGTTGCAGCGGGTCCGTATCCAGCATTTTAACGTGAACAATGCAGTCATTGGGTTCGGATTGCGGCCTTAATTGAAAGCGCAAACCAATCCACCCATGGCCCTGATTGGTCCGTTCGTAGTTGAGTACTTCAACGGTATCGGCGAACGCAAAGAAGCGCGTGGTCTCAATCCGATGAGGAAGACGTTCGGCCAACAGAACATACTCATGGTCAAGCATGCGTATAAGCCGCTCCTCACAAACATATCTATCCCCTACGCCATAAATCGCGTCGCTGAACTTCATGTCGTATGCCGACATTGTTTTAGCTACCGTACCACTTGCACCGCCAACTTTAAAAAAATTGGCGGCAACTTCCTGCCCAGCACCGATCTCGGCAAAAGAACCATAGATTGCTTTGCTTAGGTTGATTCTCAGTGCTTTTTCCTGGGTGGTAAGCTTTCTGAATTCTTCCATAGAAACTGAATGTGCCCTAATTTACTTTTAATCGTCAATCGTTGAAAGCAAACAATACTGATTTCTGGTAACGATTCATACATGGGTTATAACGGCCCATATATTGCCAGGAGCGAAAGAGGCTTTTCAATCGTTAGCAAGCATCAAATTGCTTGTTTTCAGTGACCAATTTATGCGAGGGGGGTTGGTCAAATTATGACGCTCTGAAATACGCAAAACCGCGTGTGCCCTCCTTAACTAAGATTAAGCAAATTCGCGGCCAATGGTATAACGAGAAATCTATGCTAAAAATTTCAGACGAGCTTCTTCTTTAATTTCCTCCCATTCATCAGGCGGAGGTGGTGTGCCGCGATCAAACTCTTCCAGCAACCAGGTGACGAGTTCCTTTTTCATTCCAAATTGTTCAACCGCTTCTTCACAGAAGGCAACCTCGTGGTCATCGATTACGTCATCCGCGTACACCATCAGAATGAGGTCGTAAAGAAGGTTCATTTTATCATTATGATTATCAGGAACCCTCAAGTCGAATTTTTCATCCTTTTCGATCAGCTCGCGCACCTGACGATCTTTCAATCCGTATCGCTTTCCAATCTTGTAAAGTAGTGCTTCCTCTTTTGGGTGCATGGATCCATCAACCTTGGCCAGTGCCAATAGGTTTTTGATGTGTGCCTTTTTGTAAGACAGGTATTGATGTTCAAAGAAACCGATCATGGGAATTGCTTTGTTATCACAAACTTAGACACTTACGTGCAAAACATGCACACAGTCGATGATCATTTCTTCATTTCTTCCTCACGAAGTGGCCGTCGGAGTATCTTACCGACGTTTGACTTCGGCAACTCTTTCCTGAATTCAAGATGCCTTGGCACTTTGTACTTTGTGAGGTTCTCGCGGCAGAAGTTCATTACATCAGATTCTGTCAGACTTTGATCTCGCTTCACGACAAAGACTTTGATGGCCTCGCCGGACTTTTCATCCGGAACACCAATAGCAGCCACTTCAAGGACCTTGGGATGAGATGAAACTACGTTCTCGATCTCGTTAGGAAACACGTTAAATCCAGAGACCTTTATCATGTCCTTGATCCGATCGATAATCTTGAAGAATCCGTCGGCATCCATAAATCCAATGTCGCCGGTACGAAACCATCCTCCCTCGAAGAACACATTCTTGTTATCGCTTCGCCAATATCCCGACATCACCTGAGGCCCCCGCACGCAGATCTCGCCGTTTTCACCCTGAGCGAGCTGATTTCCCTTCTCATCGAATATTCCAAGCTCAGTTGCCGGAAGAGGCAACCCAATCGTACCGATCTTGTGTTTTCCATTGAGGGGATTACAACAGATAGCCGGCGAAGTTTCGCTCAAACCGTAACCTTCGACCAAAGCCTTTCCAGTTACCTGTTCCCATCTTTTTGCCACAGCATCCTGAACTGCCATCCCTCCACCAACTGCTCCCTGGAGCGGCGCGAAATCCACTTCTTTAAAATGAGGATTGTTCATTAATCCGTTGAACAGTGTATTCACCGCCGTTATGATTGTCACTTTGTGACTCTTGAGTTCCTTCACCAATCCTGGTATGTCGCGCGCGTTCGTAATCAGAAGATTGCGCACACCTGTAGTAAACATGAGCATACCGTTTACGGTAAGGGCGAAGATGTGGTATAACGGAAGCGCCGTCAGGACAATGTTATCATTTGATGCTGTCAAATATGGCTTAAACCACTGCACAACGATAGCGTTATGCGCAACAAGATTTCCATGCGAAAGCTGGGCTCCTTTTGCAATTCCGGTTGTACCTCCTGTATATTGAAGAATAGCAATGTCAGTGAGATCGAGAGCAACAGGTTTGAATGTTGAATTCGCGCCTTTGCGCATTGCATCCTTAAAGCGTACGGCATTGGGAAGATCATAAGCGGGAACCATCTTCTTTATGCGTTTCACCACAAAATTTACCATTGCCCCTTTCAGCGTGCCCAGCATATCGCCAAGCTCTGTGACAATCACATGTTTAATCGAGGCCAGGTAAGGCACCTTCTCCAAATTGTGAGCAAAATTGGCAACTATAACCAGCGCTGAAATCTCAGCATCGCGGAATTGGTGATCCATTTCCCTCGCTGTATAGAGGGGATTTGTATTCACTACGGTAAGTCCCGCCCGAAGTGCACCGATAAATACTACTGGAAACTGAAGCAGGTTGGGCATTTGAATGGCGATACGCTCACCCTTTTTCAGGCCAAGGTCGTTCTGGAGATACGCCGCAAAGTCATTTGCTAACTTATCAAGCTCCTTGTACGACAATGTCACTCCCATATTCTCGAAGGCTGCACGTTCACTAAATTTCTCGCAGCTCTTATTAATCAGGTCCACCAGTGAAGTGTATTCATACAACTTCGGTTCCTTCTCTACACCTTCAGGATATTGCTTATACCAGGGAAAATCTTTCATGTCTGACATGCTGTTGGGATGTCTCTAAAGCAGCATTTTCAAAGCAAACGATTGTTGGCCAGCAAACCAAGAAAAAGATGACTAGTCCCGAGTAATTAGTCCTGAGTCATGAGTATGGGTCAGGGGGCACGTTCGTCCTGAGACGAAATTGTTTGTTCCTGTGATCGCTCACAACGAAAGCACTCAGGACTAAGGAGTTAATACTCAGGACTAAAAATAAAATACCCCGTCACGCGAGCACATGACGGGGAGCTCTGAATAACTCATTAACCTAAACTGAGCTAGCTGTAGGGGAAGGATTCGAACCTCCACGGAGCGGTTAGGCTGAGCCCGATCCAGGTCAACAGTGGTGATTTGTTGCCCTGGATCGGGAACTGGCTTTATCCCGTTTTCTCCACCCTCGAGACCGGAGGGCTTGTCTGCCTGTCCCGCCGAGGCGGGAACTATTTCAACACCCTACAATGAAGTAGTATTTAGTAGTTAGTATTTAGTCCTGAGTTGGTCGAGAGTATCATGAGTACTTAAAGACTCTAGACAACTCAGGACTAAGGACTCAATACTAAGGACTAGCTGTAGAGGGAGGGTTCGAACCTCCACGGAGCGGTTAGTGTTTGACCGAAGTCAACATTTATCCCGTTCTCTCCACCCCCGAGACCGGAGGGCTTGTCTGCCAAGTTTCAACACCCTACAATTTTTGTTTTTTGTCTCCAGCGGCGCGTCTCGCCTGCCTTCGTTGTGATTTCTTTAACAAAGTAACGCACAAACCCCGTATCAGAGCAATAAATGATTCGAATATTTGTATATTTTTCAAAAATGTTTCATAATTTTGAATATTGCTCAAAACGAAAAAACTGTCATGGCCGAAAATTATAAAGTTGATAATGTGGACCTCAAGATCCTGGAGATCCTGATGCAGGATGCCAAGAAGCCTTATACCGAGGTCGCCAAGAAAGCTTTCGTCTCTGGAGGTACCGTCCACGTCAGAATGAACAAACTTGAGGAGGCCGGCATCGTTGAAAAGACTACCCTCAAAGTAAACTATGCTAAACTGGGCTACGATATCACGGCCTTCATAGGAATATTCCTTCAGAAAAGCGCGCTTTACGATCAGGTAATGGCCAAGCTTAAAGCGATCCCTGAGATAACCAATATCCACTACACCACGGGAAACTACAGTATGTTCACAAAGATCCACTGTAAAGACACCAATCACCTGAAGCAGGTGCTTCATGATAAGATTCAGCAGGTAGAAGGTATCGAAAGGACCGAAACAATGATATCCTTAGAGGAGAGCCTGGACCGAAGTCTTAACCTCACCTAACGATTTCGGGCCCCACAGTCGTTCCTTATAAAGACATTATGAAGACTTCATATAGACGTAATACGGATCTTTCTGGCTTATCCGGTTAATATCCAACTATAGTCCAGTTAGTCTCCCTCTATTCCGCCATCCCCAAGGGCCTTGCTGTCCTGGGCCAATTTTTCCGGCGACCTGAACCGAAATCTAGATTACCTATTCGTCATCGTGTGAACCCGCTCGTCGGCGGGTTAATGCTGTTGATCGGAGGGTATCTCGTTTCCGCAACGACTCTTTTATTCCCTTAGTGAACTCAAAACTGCCTTTTTTGTTATACTTTTGTAGGTTGTTTGGAAACAGTCTAAATAGACAAGGATGAGCAAAGACAATCAGGTTCTTGAAGAGTTGACCTCAAAGGAATATGAGCACGGCTGGACTATAAATATAGAGACCGATGCCGCGCCAAAAGGTCTCAATGAGGACATCATTCGGTTCATTTCACAGAAGAAAAATGAGCCCGAGTGGCTGTTGGAATGGAGGCTTAAAGCCTACCGGCAGTGGACAAAGATGACGGAGCCCACGTGGGCCAATATCAGCTATCCTAAGATCAACTATCAGGACCTAATTTATTATGCTGCGCCCAAGCAAAAAGTGAAGCCTACTTCGCTTCAGGACGTAGATCCCGAATTAATCAAAACCTTTGAAAAGCTCGGGATATCTCTGACTGAACAAAAGCGACTCACTGGCGTTGCCGTTGATGCAGTCATTGACAGCGTTTCGGTTGCTACTACTTATAAAGAAACCCTGGCTCAGCTTGGTATCATTTTCTGCTCCTTTAGCGAAGCAGTGCAGGAACATCCCGAGCTTGTTAAGAAATACATGGGATCTGTTGTCCCTGTTGCTGACAACTACTTCTCTGCGCTTAATTCAGCGGTATTCACTGACGGATCTTTTTGCTACATCCCCAAGGGCGTTCGTTGCCCGATGGAATTGTCGACATACTTCCGAATAAACGCCGCCAACACCGGCCAGTTTGAGCGCACGCTTATCGTTGCTGACGAAGGATCTTATGTGAGTTATCTTGAGGGATGTACAGCACCAATGCGCGATGAAAATCAGCTGCACGCTGCGGTCGTTGAGATCTATGCCATGAAAGATGCTCAGGTGAAATATTCTACTGTGCAGAACTGGTACCCTGGAGACAAACAAGGAAAGGGTGGCATTTACAACTTTGTAACCAAGCGTGGACTTTGTTTCGGTGAGCGTTCAAAGATTTCCTGGACCCAGGTTGAAACAGGCTCGGCCATCACATGGAAATATCCTTCGTGCATATTGAAAGGTGATGAGTCAATGGGCGAATTTTATTCTGTAGCAGTCACCAATAACTATCAGCAGGCCGACACGGGATCCAAGATGATTCACATCGGTAAGAATACAAAGTCACGCATTGTGTCAAAGGGTATCTCTGCAGGTCACTCGCAGAACAGCTACCGCGGACAGGTACATATCATGAAACGCGCAGAAGGTGCTCGTAACTTTTCTCAGTGCGATTCTCTGCTCATGGGTGACAAGTGTGGCGCGCACACATTCCCGTATATCGACGTTGAAAACAAATCTGCACGTATCGAACACGAAGCAACAACATCGAAGATCGGCGAAGACCAGATCTTCTATTGCTTGCAACGCGGTATTGACGAGGAGTCAGCTGTTGCATTGATCGTGAACGGATATGCTAAGGAAGTATTGAACCAGCTTCCTATGGAATTTGCAGTGGAGGCACAAAAGCTGCTTGCTCTAACACTCGAAGGCAGTGTTGGATAAGCGCGGTCTAATTTGAAACATCAGCTATGTTAAGTATAAAGAATTTGCAGGCCAGCATTGGCGACAAACAGATCCTGAACGGAATTAATCTGGAAGTGAAGGCGGGAGAAGTTCACGCGATCATGGGACCCAACGGATCGGGGAAAAGCACCCTGGCATCTGTCCTGGCGGGACGTGAAGATTATGAAGTTACAGGTGGTGACGTAGAATTCAGGGGGAAAAATCTTCTTGATATGGCTCCGGAAGAACGCGCTCGCGAAGGTGTGTTCCTGGCGTTTCAATATCCTGTGGAGATTCCGGGAGTCAGCACTATCAACTTTATGAAGACTGCGCTGAATCAGGTACTCGAAGCCCGTGGTCAGCAGACCCTGGATGCAGTATCATTCCTGAAGCTGATGAAAGAAAAGATGAAGCTCGTGGATATCGATCAGTCGTTGCTGAATCGCTCTCTTAATGAAGGATTTTCAGGAGGTGAGAAGAAGCGCAATGAGATCTTCCAGATGGCGATGCTTGAACCCAGACTGGCAATCCTCGATGAAACAGATTCAGGTCTGGATATCGATGCATTGAAGATCGTGGCAAACGGCGTAAACAAGCTCCGCTCCTCTTCCAATGCTACAATCGTCGTAACTCACTATCAGAGATTACTCGACTATATCGTGCCTGATTTCGTGCACGTGTTGTATAAAGGTAAAATTGTTAAGTCTGGTACTAAAGAGCTCGCTCTCGAACTTGAGGCAAAGGGCTACGACTGGATCAAAGACGAAGTGGCCGTTTAAGGCATGACGGGACAACAACAAACGAAAAACGTGAGCGACAAGAGTGTCATTGATCTGATCGACCAGCAGGTAGGTTTACATCCGCGCATAACAGCTTTGCGCGAGAAGGGCCGCGAGGCTTTTCTTAAGAATGGTCTCCCTCATAATAAGGAAGAAGAATTCAAGCATACGCCGATCACGCGTCTGCTGCAGAAGAATCTTTCCTTAGAGCCTAAGGCTAACAAACTGGCTCCTCTATCAGCTGAAGAATTTCGCATTGAAGGTCTGGATGCCTATAAGGTTGTCTTCGTAAATGGAATTTACGATCCAACGTTGTCGTCACTTCCTGCAAGTAGCGATGTCGTTGTAAAGACACTTGCAGACGCTGTTGATGATGGCGATGCTCTGGCACTCGAACACCTGGGCAAATACGCCGATCCTCAAACCGATGGCTTTGTTGCCTGGAATACAGCGGCATGGACAAATGGTGTTTTCATACATGCGAAGAGGAATGCCATTGTCGACAAGCCTGTGTATCTGGTGTACTGGCATAATGCTGAAAAAGAAGAGGTCGTAAGTGTTGTGAGGAACCTCCTAGTTGTCGAGACCAATGCACAGCTTGAAGTGTTTGAACGATATGGTTCGAGCGGAAAAGCAGGTCATTTCTCCAACCACGTTACTGAGGCGGTCGTACTCGCTAATGGTGGGCTTGATTTGTACACGCTTCAAAATGACAACGGCCAGCGCTATCAATATGCTTTCACCCGTATTCACCAGGAGCCATCAAGCCGCGTGAATACCTACACTTTCACTTTCGACGGAAAGCTTGTCAGGAACACGCTGCAACTTGCCCTCGACGGACAGGGTATTGAATCGCATATGTTTGGATTATATCTGCTTTCCGGAGATACAATCGCCGATAACCATACCGTTGTAGATCATCGCCAGCCGAATTCCTTTAGTAATGAGATTTACAAAGGCATCCTGGACGACAATAGCAAAGGAGTTTTCAACGGAAAGATTTACGTGCGGCCACAAGCCCAGAAGACGAACGCTTTTCAGGCCAATCGCAACATTTTAATGTCGGATAGCGCCACCGTTAACACTAAGCCTCAGCTTGAAATCTGGGCCGACGATGTTAAGTGTTCGCATGGATGTACCACCGGCCAGCTTGACGAGGAAGCCATCTTCTATCTGCAGGCAAGGGGTATAGACAAGGAAACTGCGCGGGCAATGATGCTATTCGCATTTGCTTTGGAAATATTGGACAATATCAAACACGCAGGGCTTCGCCACTACATTGAAGCCATCATTCGTGAAAGACTACACCAGTAGAAAATCATGATACCAAACGCCACACAAAAAGCAATAAGCGTTGACGAAGTAAGGCAGGAATTTCCTGTACTGCACCAAAAGGTGAACGGACGCGATCTGGTATACTTTGACAATGCGGCGACTACGCAGAAGCCGGCAAGTGTAATTAAGGCGTTAGCAGAATATTACGAGGGCTACAATGCCAACATTCATCGCGGCATTCATACCCTGGCCGAAAAGGCAACTCGCGCCTATGAAGATACACGCGAAGCAGCACAACAGTTTATCAACGCGAAGCATGTTGAAGAGATCATCTTCACTCGTGGCGTGACCGAAGGAATTAACCTGGTGGCCTCCTCGTATGGAAGGGCTTTTGTTAAGGCCGGCGATGAAATCATTGTCTCCGAACTGGAACATCATTCAAACATTGTCCCATGGCAATTCGTATGCGAAGAAAAGGGAGCACATCTTCGTGTAATTCCTGTTTCTGACGAAGGGGTTCTTGATATTGAAGCTTACAAAAAGCTTTTGACTCCACGAACAAAAATTGTTTCTGTAAACCACGCATCGAATAGCCTTGGTACCATTAATCCTGTAAAGGAGATCATCAGGCTCGCACACGAAGCCGGGGCTGTCGTGTTGATCGATGGCGCCCAGGCATCAGCCCATCTTGAAATCGATGTTCAGGACCTTGATTGCGATTTCTACGTCGTCTCTTCTCACAAGATGTATGGACCGACCGGCACCGGATTTCTCTACGGCAAGAAGCAATTGCTTGAGGCCATGCCCCCTTATCAGGGCGGTGGAGAAATGATTAAGGAAGTGACGTTTGCAAAAACGACTTATAATGAGTTGCCTTATAAGTTCGAGGCTGGTACTCCCAACATTGGCGATGTAGTGGCATTGCGTAGTGCCATGGAGTTCATCAATAGGCTTGGTAAAGAAAATATGGCAGCGCACGAGCACGAACTTCTCGAATATGCTACGGCACGCATATCCGCGGTGAAAGGCGTGCGCCTGGTGGGCACTGCCCCACGGAAGGTAAGCGTGGTTTCATTCGTGATCGATAAAATACACCCTTTTGATATTGGTCAAATGCTCGACACCCGCGGCATAGCCGTGCGCACTGGTCATCACTGCACGCAACCGCTGATGGACCGCCTGGGTATTGAAGGAACTGTTCGGGCCTCTTTTGCTGTTTACAACACGAAAAAGGAAATCGACTCGCTCGTCGAAGGACTTGAACGGGTTGTCGGTTTTATGAAATAAGGCATGAGTATTAGCGCCATACAAGACGAAATCATTGAAGAGTTTGCTCTGCTGGATGGCGATATGGAAATGACCGTATTCTACATCATGGAGCTCGGCCAAAAGTTGCCAGCTTTTGCTGAAACAGACCGTACCGAAGAAAACGTGGTAAAGGGCTGTCAATCGAAAGTTTGGCTAACCGCAAAGCTGGAAGGCGATAAGATCATGTTCTCTGCCGACAGCAATACGGCTATCACCAAAGGACTGGTGAGTCTCCTTGTCCGCATTTTCAATGGGCGTACACCCGACGAGATTCTGGCCGCAGAATTGTACTTCATGAAGAAGATCGGCATGGAACGTTTCATCGGAACCCAGCGCAGTAACGGCTTTGCTTCCATGATCAAGCAAATGAAACTTTATGCTCTCGCGTTAAAGACTAAACTGGAGGTTAACTTATGAACGACGGCCTGGCTCATAATGAACTGGTCTCCGGACCACAAACCGAGAATGTGACGTCTGCAAACAGCGCAGATGCAACTGCTCCTGACCTCAAGGACAAAGTACTGGCGGCTATCAAGACGGTCTATGACCCCGAAATACCGGTCGACATTTACGAACTGGGTTTGATCTACGAGATCAACATTTATCCGGTTAATAATGTTTATATCCAGATGACATTAACATCCCCCTCCTGCCCCTCTGCAGAAGTGATTCCCGGGGAAGTCCAGCAAAAAATTAAGGCAATCGAAGGCGTAAACGATGTAAAAGTAGACGTCACTTTTGATCCTCCCTATAGCCAGGATATGATGTCGGAAGAGGCAAAACTGGAACTAGGATTCATGTAATTTGTTATTAATAAGCAGACATAACCTGTAACATATGTATCCCGAACAACTCGTAGCCCCAATGCGCACAGATTTGACCAGCGCGGGCTTCAAAGAACTGAAGACGGCAGAGGAAGTTGAAAACTACCTGTCCGCCCAGAAAGGCACTGCCTTGCTGGTGATTAACTCGGTTTGCGGTTGCGCCGCTGGCGCTGCCAGACCAGGCGTAAAATGGGCATTGCAAAATTCACCTAAACGACCTGAGTCGCTGGCAACCGTTTTTGCCGGTGTGGATAAAGAAGCTGTTGCAAGAGCCAGAGAGTTCACGTTGCCCTATCCCCCATCTTCTCCCGCTATTGCTTTGTTTAAAGATGGTGAACTGGTACACTTCGTAGAACGCCATCATATTGAAGGACGAAACGCTCAAATGATCGGTTCTCACCTTGTTGAGGTATTTGACGAATACTGCTAAAAAGTAGTTCACATCGTCATAGAAATGCCGTAGCGTCGAATGCTATGGCATTTTCTTTTTTGCACCTTTCGCTGTGCCGGTTGTTTGTACTGATCCGTCAAATCGTTGCAGGTCGCACCCCGCGCTCCAGAATCAATCTGGTTTCTTCCAGATCAAGCTCGTATTCAATTCGGCGCATGGTTTCATCACTCACTTTCGCCTGCGCACGAAGCTCCAGAATTAAACTGCGTTCCTTGTCCAGCAACTCTTGCTGGATGCGATGAAACTCATCAATCTTCTCATCGTCGAGAGCATTCCGTGTGCCGTCTTTTCTCATCCGCTGTATCCTGATTTCGTATTTTGTCTTGATACGATTCAGTACATCTTCACTCAAAGCAAGCGAATAGTTCTCTTCGATAAATTCGATTATGGACGTTGCCAAGCGCAATCGTGCTTCTTCTTCGTGCCTGTGTTCTCCATCGTCAGGACGTATCTTTAACCATTTGATAAATGGACGAAGTGTAAGGCCCTGCAGTACGAGGGTCGCGAAGATCACACAGATGGTCAGAAAGATGATAAGGTTTCGATTGGGAAACGGCGTTGTGCCGTCAAGCGTCAGTGGCAAAGCGAGTGCCGCAGCAAGCGATACTACTCCTCTCATTCCTGACCAGGCTACAATCGACACCATCCGAATAGATGGCCTTGGCTCCGTAGTACGAATCCTCTTTGAAAGTCGCGGAAGAAAGGTGCCCGGATAAACCCAAATGATTCGTCCGAGGATCACTGCCGCACTTACAATAGCGCCGTACTGTATGAGAGTGCCAACGGATTTGTCCTCGATGGCTTCAACGATCTCCGGCAATTGAAGGCCTATCAATATGAAGATGATTCCGTTCAGCATGAAAATGATAGTATTCCAGGTACCGTTTGCCTGTAACCTGGTTTGCTGACTGAAAACAGTAGAGGAATTCCAACTCATATACAATCCGGCAACGACTACTGCAAGCACGCCACTTATTTCAAGAGCCTCGGCGACCAGGTAAGTAACGAAAGGAGCCAGGAAAGTAAGCGTGGTGTCTGTCGTCGGATTATCGGGGGTAATTTTATGTATCCACTTAAATACAAAACCCGTCACGAATCCCAGTGCTATTCCTCCAACCGCGACCATGACGAACTCGAGGCCCGCATGCCAGATGTGAAATCCTCCCGAAACTACGGCAGCCACTGCATATCGATATGCTATAAGACCTGTAGCATCATTCACCAGGCTCTCTCCTTCCAGAATGGTGATCACGCGCTTTGGCAACCCAAGTCCCTTCGTCGCTGCCGTAGCAGCTACAGCATCCGGTGGAGAAATGATGGCACCGAGTACAAACGCCTCTGCCCAGCCCAGTTCAGGAATAAGCATCTGGGCAACCCAGGCGACGGCGCACGTCGTAAATATCACACAGCCAATTGCCAGTAACGTAATGGGCCTCTTGGCCGCTTTGAAATCAGCCCATGAAGTACTCCACGCCGCAGCGTACAAGATGGGAGGAAGAAATATCAGAAAGACTATTTCCGGATCCAGCGCGATCTTCGGCAGATCAGGTATCAATCCGAAACCAATTCCTGTTAAAACAAGCAGAATCGGATATGGAACTCTGATCCGATCAGTGACTTCGGCCAGCGCGGTCACCAACGCCAGCAATACGATGACAGTAGCAATATGCTGTAAACCCACGCCTCAAAATGAAAACTTTTGTGATCAGAAACTAAACCTGGAGACAAATTCCTCCAGCTCTTCGCGAAGAGAATCACTTTGTCGCACGCCGAGCACCTCGTTGATCTGCTCGTTCCGCTTCACATTGAGTTGGTGAAGTTTAAGGTGTTGATTGATAAAGATGAATTCGAGAGCGGGAATCAGTTGCTTAAGCTCATCGACGATATCAAAAACGCGGATAGTTTTGTCAACGAGGTTATAAGTCCCCCCCTTCACATCGGCCGTAAGAAGTGTATTTAATGCACGCGACAACTGATCAACGTGAATAAACGTTCGCGACTGTTTTCCGTCGCCCTGCACAGTGACCATCTTATTAAAGTTCGCCTCGAAGACAAACTTGTTGATCACCGAATCAAAACGCATGCTCTTGCTATAGCCGTACACATTCCCGCAGCGAAGAATGTATGTATCTATTTTGCCCAGCAAACGACGAACGTGTTCTTCACCACGCATCTTTGAAATCGCATAGAATGTCTGAGGTGCAACCGGGCTGCTTTCGTCAACTTCCTGGTCTGACGAACCATAAACGCCAGTGCTGCTTGTATACACAAAACGGCGAACATTACTTTCCTCGACAGCATAGACCAACTCAGCTGTTCCCCAATGATTAACCTGTTCAAAGGCATGCGAATCCGAACTATCGAAAGGCGTTGTTACTTTAGCACCGAGGTGATAAACGATATCAATGTCCTTTAATACTTTTCTCAGTGATCTGGAGTCGAGCAATTCACCCTTTACAAACTGAATCTTCTTATGGTAGTGAAGTTTAAGACCGAGGAACAGATTATAATTTTGTCGGCTGAGATTATCATAGATGATAACCTTTTCAACAATACTGTTTGAGGTAAGCAAGTTTATCAGCTCCGTACCAATGTAGCCGGCGCCGCCTGTAACGAGGACGTTCATTTACTGATTTAGATTTACTTGTTGATGAGGTCGGTATGCAATCCGCACTCTACTTTGTTCATACCGAACCAACGCGCTTCACGCTCCTGCATATCAGGGTCAAGCCGGCGGGTACAAGGCTCACATCCAATGCTTACATATCCACTGGATTCAAGGGGATGACGTGGCAGATCATATTCCTTTTGGTATTGCCAGATCATTTTTGAGTTCCAGTCGAGCATAGGGTGAAAGCGAACACATCCATACTTTGCAGGTTGTTCTTCTTTCATTGCCGCTCTTGTTGCGCTCTGATCGGCACGAACTCCATTGATCCAGATGTCATGTGACAGCAACATGGCATCAACCGGTCGTGTTTTGTTCAGATAGCAGCAGTGATCGGGATCGGAAGTGAATAGTAACTTTCCCATTGGGTCGCGCTGCATGAACTTGGGAACATCAGACTTCAGGTCAATGATGTTCAACCCGAATTCATCGGCGACCTGATCTTTGAACTTAACCGTCTCCGGAAAATGGTAGCCCGTATTTATAAAATACACCGGAATGGTGTTGTCAATTCTACTTAAGATATGAAGCAGCACAAGGCTGTGCGATTGAAAAGAACTAGTCGTAAATAGGGTTTTTCCCTGAGATTTGTATTGTTCAATTCGATGTTGGATTTCTTCAAAACGCATGCGCCTAGGGGTAAATGGAGTATGGTGGAAGGCATTCTCCCGGGGCTTCTTCTTAATGTATAGCCTCGGACTAAGTACCTATTATTCAATTACTTGTACTGCTTCTAGTTAATTCCTTTACGGTCACAGCACCCTAATGGGCATAAATATCGTAATCTTTAGTCTATTAAACTAGTAGTGATTAAAACAGATACCTTGTCAAGATGGTTTCATGCAGTCAGAAAAAAACCTGGGTTAATCTGAAATAGTTGGGGCCGTTCAGAATCTAATGGGAACAATTGGGGACAGCAACCCAGATTCTAATTCAAACTGAACCTTTTCGCTATATTCCTGTTTATTTTAACTCATGAGGATCAAAGTATCGAGAAGGGAGCACTTTAATTCTGCACACAGGCTACATAATCCCGAGTGGTCGGATGAGGTTAATGAACGGGTTTTTGGCAAGTGTAATAATCCCAATTATCACGGACACAACTATGAACTGATCGTAAGTCTCACCGGAGAGGTGGATCAGTCTACAGGATATCTGTATGATCTTAAAGAATTGAGTGACGTTATTAAGAAGTACGTGTTGATCAGGTTTGATCACAAGAACCTGAATCTTGACACAGAGTATTTCAGAGATTTGAATCCAACGGCGGAGAACATTGCGTTAGTGATCTGGCGCATCCTGCGCCAGCAGATTGACGAGAAGTTCGAACTGAAAATAACCTTGTATGAGACCGAAAGAAATTTCGTTGAATATCCGGCCCATTGAGTCATCGGAAGACGACCTGGCTGATGACCACATGTTCACTTCCATGGAGACTCCACTCCGTGAAGATGCTTTTGCTTTAGACGACGACACCAAGATCGAAAAGATCGAAAAGCATTTCAGGGAGATCATGAACATCCTTGGCCTCGACCTAACAGACGATAGTCTTAATGGAACACCACGCAGAGTGGCGAAGATGTATGTTAAAGAGGTCTTCTCGGGATTGAATCCCAAGAACCGTCCACATGCAAGGCTGTTTGAAAACAAGTACAACTACGACCAGATGCTTGTCGAGAAGGACATCACGTTCTATTCTCACTGCGAGCACCATTTCGTTCCTATATATGGAAAGGCCCATGTGGCATACTTCTCGAATGGCAAAGTGATTGGCCTGTCCAAGATCAACCGCATTGTTCAGTATTTTGCCAAGCGACCGCAGGTTCAGGAGCGCCTCACGGTCCAGATTGGTAAAGAAATGGAAAGAGTGCTTCACACTAAGGACGTCGGTGTCGTACTTGATGCCAACCATATGTGCGTTGCTTCCCGCGGTGTTGGTGACACAAACAGCAAAACTGGCACTGCGTACTTCGCCGGAAAATTCCTGGACGAGAATATCAAGAGGGAGTTCCTCAACTATATTAATAGTAAATAAGGCGGTTCAAACGGTTGTGTGAATTTCATTGACCGTTCATCACACAATTTTGGGGAAAACTGGCTATTTTCGGTGAGTACCTAACCTAAGAGCCAGTCTACTATGTCGTTCGAGAAGCACGCCGCAGAGGCGCGCAATGATCAACAGCGCGCACTCGTAAACATCCTGCACACCTATTATTTTATCATCAATCTGATGAATGACGCCTTCAAGAAATATGACATCACGCGTCAACAGTACAACGTACTCATTATTTTGAAGGACCAGCACCCAAAAGCCGCCTCTGTAAATCTTATTAAGGCACGAATGCTCGATAAGATGTCGGATGTTTCGCGCATTGTCGAAAGGCTGAGGATAAAAGGTCTGGTTGTTCGTCAGAGTGCCTTAAAAGACAAGCGCGCCGTTGATGTAACTATTACGCCAAAGGGCATTGACTTCCTCACGGAAATTGACCCCGAAATATCGCGATTGAGCGACCCCGTAAGTAATCTGACCGCCGAAGAGACGGCGTCGTTAAACTGTATGCTGGACAAAATCAGAACGCGATCCAGAGCTCGTAGCTATGCAGAGCTGGCCGGCGAGCCCAAGTCTCATCCTGCTTTCTAGAGCAATCCATAGTGCAGAAGAAAAAATTACTATTTTAGCGCTGCTAAAATATTCTGAACCATGGTATTTGATTATGACATGCTTGAGGCCTTCTATAAGCAGTTGCCCTCGCGCATTGCTAAGGCCCGTAAAGTTGCAAACAAACCGCTGACATTATCTGAAAAGATCCTTTACGCTCATTTGCACAATGAGCAGCATGTCGGGGTTTTTAACCGGGGCAAGTCGTACGTAAACTTCTCACCCGACCGGGTTGCTATGCAGGATGCCACTGCTCAAATGGCTCTACTGCAATTCATGTCTGCAGGTATTCCGAAGGTTCGTGTGCCTTCTACAGTACACTGCGATCACCTGATCCTGGCAAAGGACGGTGCTCAAAAAGATCTTTCTGATTCCATCACAGCAAGCGGTGAGGTATTCAACTTTCTGGAGTCAGTGTCCAACAAATTTGGTATTGGCTTCTGGAGACCAGGTGCTGGTATCATTCACCAGGTAGTGCTTGAGAACTATGCGTTCCCCGGTGGTATGATGATCGGAACCGACTCTCATACTGTAAACGCCGGCGGCCTGGGCATGCTGGCAATTGGTGTGGGCGGTGCTGACGCCGTTGACGTAATGGCTGGTATGCCTTGGGAATTGAAGTGGCCTAAACTGATCGGTATTAAACTTACCGGTAAGCTCAGCGGATGGTCTTCTTCAAAAGACGTAATTCTTAAGGTTGCGGGTATCCTTACCGTTAAGGGCGGCACCGGGGCAATCGTTGAATATTTCGGACCTGGAGCGCGGACTTTGTCTTGCACAGGTAAAGGCACTATATGTAACATGGGTGCCGAGATCGGCGCGACTACTTCCACATTTGGATACGACGAAAAGATGGCCGAGTACCTTCGCGGTACAGGAAGAAAGTCTATCGCCGATATGGCCGACAAAGTCAAAGAACACTTAACCGGCGACGCGGAAGTTTATGAATCGCCTGAGAAGTACTTTGATGAAGTGTATGAGATTGACTTGTCAACGCTCGAGCCACACGTCAACGGACCTTTCACTCCAGACCGCGCAATACCTATCTCCGAGTTCGCCAGCGAAGTAAAAAAGAACAACTGGCCTCAACGTCTGGAAGTAGGACTTATCGGTTCATGTACTAACTCTTCATATGAAGACATTACCCGTTCTGCATCACTTGCCAAGCAGGCTGTAGACAAGAAACTCCAGGCGAAGGCAGAGTTTACAATTACGCCTGGTTCGGAACAGGTGCGCTATACAGTAGAACGCGACGGGTATCTCGACGTGTTTGAGAAAATGGGCGGCGTTGTATTGGCAAATGCATGCGGTCCCTGCATCGGACAATGGTCTCGTCACACAAACGACCCGAACCGCGCTAACTCGATCATCACATCTTTCAATAGAAACTTTGCCAAGAGAAATGATGGCAATCCGAATACTCACGCGTTCGTAGCGTCGCCTGAGATTACAACAGCGTTTGCCATTGCCGGTGATCTTACGTTCAACCCGTTGACAGACACGTTGACCAATAGCGATGGCGTTGCCGTTAAGCTTGATGAACCCACTGGTTTCGAATTCCCTCCACGTGGCTTCGAAGTTAAGGATGCCGGATACCTTGCCCCTGCAAAGGATGGCAGCAATGTGGTCGTTAAGATTGCTGATAACTCAAATCGCCTTCAGGCCCTGAGTCCATTTACAGCCTGGGATGGCAAGAACCTCATCGGCATGAAACTGCTCATCAAAGCAAAAGGAAAGTGTACTACGGACCACATTTCTATGGCAGGTCCTTGGTTGCGCTTCCGCGGTCACCTCGACAACATCGCGAACAACACATTGACCGGCGCATTGAATTACTTCAACGAAAAGACAGATAGCGTTAAGAACCAGCTCACCGGAGAATACGGTCCTGTTCCCGCTACTCAACGAGCATACAAAGCTGCGGGCGTTCCCACAATTGTCGTTGGCGACCAGAACTATGGCGAGGGTTCTTCCCGCGAGCATGCGGCCATGCAGCCACGACACTTGGGCATTCGTGTCATCCTTGTGAAGTCTTTCGCACGTATTCACGAAACCAACCTGAAGAAGCAGGGCATGCTTGCCATTACCTTCTCAAATGAGGCAGACTACGATAAGATCAAAGAAGATGATTCTATCGATATCACCGACCTCACAAGCTTTGCTCCTGACAAACAGTTGACACTAGTGTTACGTCACAGTGATGGTTCGCAGGACACCATTAAGGTAAATCATACCTACAATGCGGGCCAGATCGAATGGTTTAAGGCAGGATCGGCGTTGAACCTCATGGCGAAGCAGATAGCAGGAGCTAAGGCTGCGCCGGCGAAAACTGTCGCAAAGAAGAGCGCTAAGCCAGCCGGCAAAGTTGCTCCTAAGGCGGCAGCGAAGAAGGCTCCCAAGAAGACAGCGGCGAAAAAGGCCGCTCCTAAGAAGGCGGCTAAGGCTGTAGCTAAGAAAGCGGCAAAGGCGGCGCCTAAAAAGGCTCCGAAGAAGGTCGTTAAGAAGGCAGCCAAAGTAGTGAAGAAGGTAGCGAAGAAGATCGCGCGCCCCGTAAAGAAGGCGGCTAAAAAGGTAGCGCCAAAGAAAGCGGCTAAGAAGAAGAAATAAGATCTACATCAATTCAAAAATAAAGGTCGGCCCGTAAGAGCCGACCTTTTTATTTTGAGCCGGTGAAAGTTCCTGTTCGCTTATCGACCAAGTAACAGCCTGTTATTAGTTCAATTCACGAAGCATCAGGCCGTGGTTTCTTTCTCTTTCAGATAACGATCCAGAACAAAGGTTCCAAATGGAACCAGTGAGGCAACGAATGCCCCGGCGAGAAAGAGGAACGACCAACGATAACGCAGTTGAAGGATCAACAGCATCACAACATAGGCGATGAACAAAATACCATGTATCCAACCTACTACTTTCACAGCCTCCGGAATATTCATGAAATATTTCAACGGCATGGCTATTAGTAACAGGACAAGGAGCGAACATCCTTCGGCCAGGCTTACTTTTCTGAATGTATGCAGCATGTCCAAAATTAATCACTGTACCGGAACTGGCACCTGAATCTTTGAAGCCTTTTTTCCAAGTTTTACCAGGCCTTCCGACTTCTCTTTCTTCCTTCGGCCGTACCAAATATAGAATCCGGAAATTGGCAATGAGGCAACCAGGAGGCTGGCGCAAAAGGCAAGAATTTTTCCGGGAAGCCCAATTACAGCCCCTGTATGAATATCATAGTTCATGCGGATGAGTTTATCCGCCGCATTGTTGTCCGAAAGTTTTCCATAGATATGGTCCACTGATAGCTCTGCAAGAGTATTCTGATCAAAGTATCTGTAATCTGTTTGCCAGTAAGTCTCATCGTCGGGATTGATGGCTACCTCAATGGCAGATGCGGCTGTTTCCGGAATATGTACTTCGAGAATTTTTGCCGTTGGATTTTCAGCTCTCATTCTTGTATACAGAACATCCATAGCCAGTTGTTCCTGGTTATACAATTTGGTAGTATCAGACAGAGGCTCCGTGAACAATAGAGATCTCTCCCCACCTGCTACCTTGTGAAGTCCGTTCGCGAACCATTGAAATCCCCATACCAATCCTGTCAACGCCAAAACCAATGCTATTGCCGAGCTGTAGAATCCAAGTACATTATGAAGGTCATAGTTTCTGCGACGCCAACGGGCGCTCCATTTTATCGTGAAGCGCTGACGGGAAGCGGCTTTATTCTTAGGCCACCAGAGGACAATACCTGATATCAGCATTACCACGAACACTAATGTTGCCGTCGCCACCACTGGTTGACCAATCGTGGGAGGAAGCCACAGGTAGAAGTGCCCGTCCAATATAAATCTGAAGAATGTAGCGTTCTCATCGCTCACCTTAAGCACGTCGCCCGTATACGGGTTGAGATAAACGATGTAATAGTATTCGGGGTCCAAATTGTAGTAGATCACTTGGGCCGCCCGGCCTGGCTTTGCGTAAAGGATCGCATGCATGTGCTTGCCAGGCAGCGTCTCCTCCCCTATGCGCTTCAGGACAGACGGCTGCAGCACAGGACGGTTCTGTGCTTCAACAAATCGATAGTCCTGGATAACATCTGAAATCTCGGCCTGAAAGGCATAAATACAACCCGTGATAGCAATAATGAAGACAATCAATCCGGAAGTTAGTCCAAGCCACAAATGGGCTTTCCCTATCCAGTATTTCACTTTATTCGTCTTTTCTTTCTTCACCACGACGTCTATTTAGACCGATTTTAAATTATAAAAATAATGTCAGATTTCGACTACCCAAATCCCCTGATAAAGTCATTTCATATACCCTTCATAGGGTAGGCCTGGGCGTCTTGCCCAGATAATTGATGGAGGTTACAGTGACCTTATAGCGACGTTACAGTGACCTTATAGTGACATGCCAGGCATGAGGGACCGTTCGTTGTACGCTCTTGTCCCACTGGTGGTACTCTTGCATTATTCCAGGTTTGGGCTGGCTGTAAGCTTGCCAGGCTAGACTTCTGATGGCTGGACGGCCCTATTGAGGCTGCACGATCCCGCGAGCCTCAATCACAAGTCTCGCCTGACAAAACATTTGCTCAACATCATCCAGCTCTTCGTCGTGAAAGGCAATGAACATGTTGCTCAGTGGGCTTTTGTATACCCGTGTACGACCATGCGGAAGAGGAAGAAACGTTTCGCGGTGATGACGGTAACTAATCAACCACTCACAAAAGCGCACCAGCTCATCCTGGCTGAATGCCAGCAACAGATTCTTGTATACGAAGTTGTACTCAAGGCAGCAATCGCATACACCTATGTAGCCGTTGGCGCATTCCGCCAGGATGCTAAGTGGAGAGTCTTGTTTTTGATGCATCGGCATTACTCGGTTGCTTGCAGATTGGTTGTTCCATCCGCCTGATACAGATAGCGGAAGGTGTAGTAACGGGAAGCGGGACGCGAAGCGAGATCAGCAAATTCCGCTGTACCAGTTGAAGGATTGCCGAGGTAATAACTGATGACCTCCACCTTCACATATTTGCTCTCCGCCGTTTTCAGAATGAGTACTTTGCCAGCGTTTGGAAGAATAGCGTGATTAGGAACACTTGCCGTTCCCGTATAAGTGTACCAGCCGCCACTTCCGACTATTGCCTTGGTTGTATTGCTGTCCTGGTTATAGCCTGCGGCAGGTGCCTCCACAATCTCATCAAAGATTCCGTCAACGATCTGGCCAGACGCAACTCCCGGACCGCTTACGCCACCATTGAGAATAATGGTCGTACCTCTGAATCCAATATCCCATTTAGCAGATGCACTATCTGCGTTAGCAACTACAGCGCCACTATTAAAGCTATAAAGTGTGAACTTACTGGTGCTCGTTGCATCGAGATCCTTTACCTCCGATGCGGTGAGCGGCTCGACTTTTGGCTGGGCATCATCTTCGTCGCATGATACAGACAAAAGTGTCAGTGAAACCAGCAAAACCGCGTTCATTCTCATTATCCTTTTCATTTTATTCGTTTGTTATGTTAGGTGAATTATTAATTGTTGCTCATAGTTGATCTCCCTGCGAACGTCAGTCCTATACTTGCCCAAATCAATCGCCCGGGAAGTGAGGATATGTAAGACTTGTTGGTGTAGTCAAACAGGTTATCGCATCCAGCCTGCAGCTTTAGCCATCGGGTAAAAGTTTTACCCGCGGAGATGTTAATGGTGGCATATCCGTCGACGTATTCGCTATCTGCATCCAGGATATTATTATTGTTCGTGTCAGCAATACCATAACGTCCGCGATAAATGATCCTTGCTGTCGCACTCCATCCGGTTTTCTCGTGCTCGTAAAACAGTTTTGCATTGGCCATATGCTTTGATCGATTCAGCAGACCTCCATATTCATCCTCGCTCACGCGACGAGTCATATTTGTACCGGGGTCGCGCGCATAGACAGTACCTTCCTTTAGCTGATCCAGTACTGTTTTGTCTTTGGCATCGAGGTACTGATATCCACCTGATATCGTTATGCCACCTGCGATTGAATAAGCGACGTCGGCCTCCACCCCCTGAGTAAACACCTCGGAGATATTGTAATAACTGTATACCTGTTGACCGTTGTTTTTCAATGCAACAGCCTTCGTGTCTATGAGATCAGAGACATCATTTCGGAAGAAGTTCAGGTTTGCTGTTAGCCTTTCGAGAGGCTTTAGCCTGAAACCAAAATTGTAAGCCCGCGATGATTCTGCTTTGATGTCACCAAAGGTTGAAGGATCCGCAAGAATCGACTGGATCTGATTCTGCTCCTGAAGCAGTTTTACACCGTCTTCAACCATTTTGGAACCAAGCACCGTGTATCCGACGGTGGAGTTGGTGAAGTTGAGGTAGAGTTGCCGGAAATCCGGAGCTTTAAATCCAACGCCATATGAGGCACGAACGGCAAGCCACTTCGCAGCATCGTACTGAAGCGATAACTTAGGACTTAACTGTGAACCGTAAGCCGAATGATCATCAAATCGCAGACCTGCCAGAACATTGAGACGTTTGAGCGGCTGCCACTCATATTGAGTGTATACATAATTCGTCTGATACTTCATTCTATCATCGTACCGTGTTGCCTCAACACTCTCCCAGATCCGGCCAACGCCCAGGCTAAGCACGTTTCTCTCATTGAAGAAGTACTCGGCCTGTATTTCCGGCCGATAGAATGCTTGATCGAAATAAGTGTCGTCGTACAATGCGCCGTCTTGCTGGTAAGTAAGCCGGGAATTGGTTCCGTACTTTGAACCATAGAATCGAAACGTAGTCTTCAGCCGGTCGGTAAACTTGTGCGTAACAACCGGATTTATGTTCCAGTCTGTTACATCCCCTGTACCATCGACCACCAATGGAACTGTAGTCGTGCCGATGTTACTGGCATTCTCCTGTGTTTCATAGAAGTAGCGCCCCGAAATAGTCAGCTGAGTTCGGTCCGATAATTTATAAGAGAGCCGTGATTGAAACGTGCTGTTGGCAAATGGACTTACCGTTTGTCCCACAGTCTCCGGGTCGAAGTCATAACCACCCGTGCGATAGTGATTACCAAATACGTATAGGCCGAACTTCGACTTTGTGAGGTTTAAGCTTGCTCCCAGGTCAAACGTTTCATTCGTGCCATAACGCGTTGTAATATTTCCACTCGTGCCCGACGGGCGATCGGTGATGATATTGATTACTCCTGCAAGAGCCTCAGAGCCGTAAAGGCTCGAGCTGGGTCCTTTCATTACTTCGATTTGCTTAATGTTTCCAACAGCAATGCGGGTGAGATCCAGCGTTCCGGAGGTTCTGCCTATCAGAGGCTCGCCATCGACGATGATAAGTGTATATTCAGGACTGAACCCCTGCAGCTGTACACCGGTGCCATGATCACTGACGATAGCCATGCCCGTTTGCTCAACAAGTACATCGTTAAGACGCAACGATCCCATATTTCGGATCTGAGAGGCCGGTATCACAGTTACAGGAACCGGTAGTTCCGACAGAGCTCTTTCACTGCGTGTAGCCGTCACGATAACAGCATCAAGGTTCTTCGTGGCAATTGAATCCTGGCCCGTAGCATTCTGAATAACCACCAGGCTCGTGGCCAGGATTATCAACCACCCAAATCGCAATTGTATCATATACTTGCTGGCACCAGCGTGTTCACAAGCGTAGTCCATTCTTCGCGCTCCGGTATCCCCGGCTTCCGAAGGCCGAAGAACTGAACGACCATCTCCTGTCTATTGTCAAAGAGTTCGACCGAAGTAACTATGCCATCCGTTGTGGGCTTTGTCACTAACCAGGCCGTAGCGATATCATTCTGTTTGAGGTGCATGTTGAAATCCGGATCAAGAATATTCAACCAGCGCTCAGGACCTGTGTGCCCACGTTCAAGCACCCTAACAGTACGGACTTTGCCCTGATGGATCTGAATGTTGCCGCGGTTCCCTGCGAAAATCATGATAGGAAGTTTTGCTGCTGCTGCCTTTTCAAGTACATGCAGAGGCGCGAGCTGTGCGTCAAGCGGTGTTGTGAATTTTCCCTTCGCTATCTCCATGGCATCGTAGCGCCGGACTTTATGCCTGCGCAACATTCCAAAGTACTCGTGCGTATCCTTCAATGAAGCCCAGTCAGAAAGCAGAGCTTCATCATTTGGCTGATCGTTAAACTCTTCGGCACTGTATAATGTAGTTTTCAGATTTTCACTCTGATCCGAAGCACGGAAGTCAGAGATAATGCGGTTAAACGCTTCCTCGTTGCTGCCCTCCTGCAAGTAGATCTTTGTGATTGCATCTCCGGCTTTGTCGAACACCTGGATGCTCTTGAGAATCCGGTCAGACTTCGTCTCTGTAACCGCAAAGGCAAACGTCCATGCGGCGAAGAACACACGCGTTTCGATAGGTCCTATAACGGTAGCCATCGCGTGAGCTCCGTTTTCAATGATATCGATAGACTGGAAGCTACCTTTATGCTCGAGTATACAAGCATCATTCCTCGTTAGCGACATTACCCTGCCCAACTCTTTGAATCGCTGAAGCAAAGTTGGCCACGGACCATGAAGACGGATAACATCTTCACCTGTCTTCGTTGCCAGGAGTGCGGCCTCGCTTACGCCCATCACTTTTGCGGCATCGCGTATGCGAACACCGGGCCGCTCCTGCTGGAGGGATTCCCACCTTGCGCTGAGGTTTATTGATTTTGTTTCTGCTATCTCCATATGACTATTGATTTATTACGTTGTTGTTGAATTGAATGCATGGTTGAAACGACGGTGCGTCCGCGAGTGGATTGTGCGATGGCACCATGAAAGGGTGTGAGCGGCCGGCGAGGTGATACAAATTCACAGGACATCCGAAGGTTGTCTCGATATTCGATTGTGTAAACACTATCGGTGGTGCTCCCGCGCATACACACCTTCCGCATTTAAGAAAGACCATTTCATCCGCGAACTGAACAGCCTGGTTGAGGTCGTGAATTATTGCCAACACACCAATGTTCCTCGTACAAGCCAATCTGGCCAGTGAAAAAATGATATCCTGCTGAGCGATGTCTAGGCTAGAGGTTGGCTCATCCAGCAGAAGGTAGCGCGGGTATAGAGTCTGCTCCCAAACCTGGGCCAATACACGGGCCAATTGTACTCGCTGTTTCTCACCCCCTGACAACGTATGGTATATGCGCGACCTGAACGCGCTGGTGCCCGTGAGTTCCATAACTTCGCCGACGACAGCAGAGTTCTCGTTCTTCGTTGCGGCATGCGCCTGCCTGCCCAACAGGACAACCTGCTCCGCAGTGAAGGCAAAATGTACCTGGGTGTGCTGCGGCAATACTGCGCGCACAAGAGACATGGCCTTTGGGCTCATTGATGCCGCTTCATTGGCGTTGATCTGTATGCTGCCTTCTGTGGAGCTTATTTCGCCAGCCAACACTTTAATAAGCGTACTTTTTCCAGCGCCGTTTGGTCCTACGACGGCAGTAAATCTTCCCGGCAAAACCTGTACTGACACATCCTGAAGGATCTGCTTTCCCCGTATCATGACCGATATGTTACCTGCGCGCAGCATCAGAATTCTCCTCTGTTTTTTGCACGTAAAAGCAGTACTATGAAAAAGGGAGAGCCAATTAAAGCTGTCACCACTCCGATGGGGAGTTCTGCCGGAGAAACTATAGTCCGCGCTACGACATCGCTTATCACCAGCAGCCACGCCCCTCCCAGCATTGATGCAGGAAGCACCAGTCGGTTATCGGCATAAAAAAGAGTTCGTATTAGATGGGGTATTACCAGTCCCACAAAGCCAATTATTCCTGCGAGTGATACGCTGACACCGACTGCCAGCGCACTGAGAAAAACAATGTGCCTCTTGGTCCTCTCCACGTCGACTCCGGAATGGAATGCTTCCGCTTCGCCAAGCACCAATGCATTGAGAGAACAGCCATAACGGAGAAGAAGAACCGATGCGATCAACAGCAACGGTCCGGCTATTGAAAGTTTCTCAACTGTCGCGCCACCAAGATCACCCAATGTCCAGAACATGAATGTTCGCAATTGATTCTCGTCCGCGTAGAAGATTGCTAATCCAATTACTGCGCCTGCCAGCGCATTTACCGCCACTCCCATCAATACAAGAATGGCAATGTTTGTTTGCTCCAGTTGCTTACTCATACGCAGTACGGCCATAGTGGCCGTAAGCCCTGCGCCAAAAGCTACCAGGGGTAGAAGCAAGTCATGGAATAATCCTGGCTGCATCAAACCCCAACTGGCACCAAACACAACGACCAGTACAATGCCTGTGGCTGCTCCTCCGGAAACCCCTATAATACTTGGCTCCACCAGCGGATTCCTAAACAGGCCCTGGAGTGCTGCTCCACTTATTCCGAGTGCCCCGCCAATCACCAACGTCATCACTATACGCGGGATGCGTATCGAGTTCATAACGATCGCAAAGGTCTGGTCTACTTCGCTCGAGTGGAAGAGTCCCAGCTTTTGCAACAATAGAAGAACGACATCGCCTATTGGAATCTGTACTGCTCCAACTGAGAGAGAAAATAGCGTGGTACCCAACAACACGGCTGATAGTCCCGCTAACACAATACGGGTGTGTCTGTCGGAAATTGATATTGCCCCGACCATCACTAGTTCGTTTTCAATTCAGGATGCAGCAATACGACGAGTTCCTTCACGGTCTCGCCGAAGCGCGGACCGAAGTTTGTGAGACGCAATGCATCAATGGCAATTACCTGGCGCTTTTTGCCGGCTGTAGTTTGCGCAACACCGGGTATCTTCAACACACCATCAAGTCCTCCGATACTTTCATAACCGCTGGACAGCAGAAGTAAATAGTCTGGATTTGATGCGATAAGCGCTTCGGTGTTCAACGGCTTGTAGCCCTGCTCGCCTCCAAACGCATTGGTCGCGCCGATGTACTGGGTAATATCCCCGAATGTATCTTTGCCTGCCGTACTAACAGTTGACGTTCCCCTATTATAAACGCACAATACTTTAGGCGTCGACGAAGTCTTCTTCAACAGGTTGGCTGACTCAGCCAGTTGTGATTCGTTCGTTGTAATGAGTTTCTCTCCTTCTTCTCCCTTGTGCAACGCAGTGGCTATTTGCCTGATAAACTTCTTCGTGTCCTCCCAGTTCTGCTTTCTGTCTACGATAACGAGTTTGATTTGCGTCGCGCGAAGCTGTGAAAGCACAGCGTCATCCACGTATTCTTTCTCAGCGATCACCATTGTTGGCTTCAGGCTAATAATACCTTCTGCGCTAATTCCCGTGCGGTATCCAATGGAAGGAAGTTTCTGAATGCTAGAGGGATACAGACTTGTCCTGTCTGAAGCTATTATCTGATCACAATTGCCGAGAGCGCACACAGTCTCAGTAAGTGCACTGCCTGCAGTTATAATTCGCTCCTGCGCCAGACATTTGGTTACAGTTGTTATATGAACACACGTGAATACAAGAAGGATCCGGAGTAGCATCTCTGTTTAGATTAATTCTAAACAAAAGTATAACGGTACTCCTACATGCGTCAATCGCCTGCACACGTCATTTTACTCTCACTCACTATGGTGAACATCATATCACCATAGAGAGGTAAGTGGCTATACCTCTAACAGGGTATGTGATACCTGTAGATGACTACCCGAATTCGGTTAGCATTGCCAACAGAAGTGAAAGAATTACTTACTGAAGCGAAGATTCAATGAAGAGACGACTCAATGGAAGAATGATGCTCACCACCATCCTCTACTTTGATAGATGCACGCTGGTTGCCGTCTGAGATCGTGGTTGCTTCAACTCCAGCGAATTTAAAAATGATTAATGATGATGTCGTTACAAACCGTCAGGGAGTCTTGATCAACGGAATTACTTTGCCTTTATCAATCCGAAATCGAGCGCGTAGATTACAAACTCGGTGGGCGACTTAATGCTGAGTTTTCGAATGATACTCTTTCGGTGCGTATGAACAGTATGTGGGCTGAGATGCAGCTCATCTGCAACATCCTGAGTTGAATAACCCGACGCGAGCAATGTGAGTATTTCAGTTTCGCGTGCGGTAAGTGAAGAAGTTGGCGCGTCAGGTGGCGAAGCGGAGAAGTGCTTTTCCATGATGATGTCCAGAATCTTGGCGCAATAGAACTTCTCCCCTTTTGCAACAGCATTTATAGCTTGCGTAATCTCTTCGCGGCTACAGTACTTCGTAACATATCCCAGAACCCCAAGCTGTAACACCTGCAGTATCGCCGCCTTGTTGCTGTCGGAAGATATAACCAGTATGTTGGTGTCCGGTGAATAGCTTTTTACTTCAGAAAGATCATCACGACTGATATATCCGTCGAGGTTGTAGTCAACGATCAGCACGTCGGGCGGATTTTCCTTTATTAAGCTTCGAAGCTGATTTGCATTGGCAACAAAGCCAAGTACTTTAACGTCGCCGAGATCCTCCAGAAAGCGCGCCAGACCCGCGGCTGTGAGCGGTTGCTTGTCGGCTATAAGGACTGTTGTGGGGGCTACCTCGAAACTCATTCTTCCCTGCTGGTTGATGATTTGGCCACCGACACAATATCCTGCCTCCTGTCAGAATTTACCACCTTCGTAGGGTAAAGTCTGAGCAACGCTACTCCATTCTCACTTAAAATACTGATTATCAGTCTACTTTCGCGGTCCTTAGCCATACTAGAAAGCACAATGATATCAGTTATTTAGACTTATTCCAAATAATATTCCATCACTTACCGGCTGACTACGGGTCTGCAGAGTGTCAGGGCTGGGCCTGGCTACGCTGTAAGTGGCGGAGGCGGCTACTATTGACCTGGACCATTTAATTCGCGTACAAGCTGCCGGAATTCGTTTAGGATCATCGCCGTGGCTCCCCAGACCATGGCGCCGTCGAGGATGAAATGGGGCGCCATCATTCTATACTGACCCGCTGCTACAATTTCGCTTTCGAGAACAGCATTGTCGGCGGTAAGGTTATCGAGTTCGCCCGATAGCATAGCCGCCACCTCGTAGCTGTCAGGCCTGAAGCCTGGGACATGATCAATGGTGGCAACTATGGGAGTTATGATAAAGTTACTCGGGATGACAAAGAAGCTGCTGAGCTGACCGACCACTTTAGGAAGCGATCTGTCAATACCGATTTCCTCCTCTGCTTCCCGCAACGCAGTTTCAACCGGGCTCTCTCCGAGTTCGGTCTTCCCACCGGGCAGACTCACCTGCCCGCTGTGTGCTCCGATATATTCCTGCCTTCTGATCAGCGGAAAACGGATACTTCCTTTGTCTTCGTATAGCAGGATCAAAACCGCGCCCGGCCGAGGCGGCAGCTTATGGGTAAAATTGGGTATTGACTTGTCAACGGCACGGGCCCGCATCAAATCATGCGCAACTGCCCCTGGTAACGGAGTCGCTAGACGCATACTGAGAAATGATTCAAGTGCAGATAATGTCATAGCTGGCGACACCTTTGACTTTTCTCTGCCTCGCTTACGTCACCCCGTTTAACGGCCTCCTCCAGATGTGAACACGCTTCTTTTCGATTGCCTGCTGCGAAGTAAGCATCGGCCAGGTACTGATCGACACGCTCTACAAATGAGTCCACGGACCTGGACTTTTCAAGGAGGCGAATTGCCTCTCCGGTATTTCCCTTCATCAGGTAATAGAGTCCTTTGTTTCTATAAGCCCATGCATTTTCCGGATCATTCATGATACTGTTGTCTATGTCTGTGCGGGCCTCTTCCAACCGGTTTGTGAGCAATGCCAGATACCCTCTGTTATTTATGAAATAAGGATCCTCCGGCCTGATGGCCAGTGCCCTGTCGATCATTGCGGAAGCAGAATCGTATTGCTTTCTCTCGATGAAAATCATGGCCAGGGTATTGTAGATGTTGGGCTCCCGGTTATCAAGATGCAATGCCCGTGAGAGCATGATCCGTGCGCTGTCGTAGTCCTTCTGATAGTAGTAGATCGTCCCGAGATTGACCATGATCTCAGCGTTGTCAGGTTCGCGCTGCTGCGCGCTTCTGAAGGCGGCACGCGCGTTCTCAAAATCACGAAGGCGAGCCAGGTTCAATCCCCGCATAAAATACGCTACCGCCGTATCCGGCTTAGCAATGATTATTTTGTCTATGTCAGCGAGTGCCTTGTAATATGCTTTCAGTTCGTATGCCGTGTTTGCCCTGTTGAAATAGGCTGCCAGGTAATCTCCTTTGCATTGAATGGCCTGATCGTACTGTTCCATTGCCATGCCGTAATCCTTCTTTGAAAAGTAGAGCGTGCCAAGGTTGTTCCATGCGTCTGCAAAACACGAATCGATCTTAAGAGCTTCTTTCAGATAGTATTCAGCTTTCTCCAACTGCCGGTCTCTCAGCATAGCGTTGCTCTGAGCCAGGAACCGTTGCATCCGGGTCTCCTTACTGTCGCCGCATCCGGCCACGTAAATTCCGGATACACATATTATCAATGGAAAGGCGAGGCGAAAATCAGGGAAGTACTTCATAGACTAATGCGAAGTAACTGCAGCTTATTCAATTCGTCAACTATTGTTGAGCATGGGCGGGGCGAACAGTTGTTTGCCCGCAGAAGTGAGCCGTTAAATCGATTTCATCGAAAACCTTTGTTATAGTGAAAGAGTTCAACCGGCGTCGCGGCTAATCTATGTCCTGCATGTTTATTCAATTTTCCGGGCCAATATTTTGAGATAAGGGAACAATTTGATTTCTTAGCAGCCGCAAATACGAAATGAAAGTAATCAGCAACACTTTTAGCCACCACCATCACCATGGAAACACCGTGAGTGGCAAGGCTATGTTCTGATATAAAAGAATATTCATAAAAAAGGCTTGCCACATGTGGCAGGCCTTTTTTGTTTAACTACAAAACTATGTTACGAATTGCCATTCAAAAATCAGGTCGTCTGCAGGAAGGATCGCTGGAGCTGCTCAAGGAAAGCGGACTCTCCTTTAGTAATGGGAAGGACCAGCTCAAAACTCAGGCGAGAAACTTTCCGGTCGAGATTCTCTTCTTAAGGGATGATGACATTCCACAGTACGTTGAGGATCGCGTTGCCGACGTAGGCATCGTGGGTGAGAACATTTATGTTGAGAAGCAAAAGAACAATGAGATTGTAAAGCGTCTCGACTTCGCGAAGTGCAGACTTTCGATCGCTATACCGCGGGCAGAAACGTATGGTGGCATTAAGTCGCTCGACGGCAAGAACATTGCCACCACTTATCCGAATATTGTAAAAGGCTTCCTGAAGAGGCATGGCATTTCGGCTGGCATCCATGAGATCAGTGGCTCTGTTGAGATTGCGCCGGGCATTGGTCTTGCCGACGCCATTTGCGATATCGTAAGTACGGGAAGCACTCTGCTTAGCAATGGGCTGAAGGAAGTGGAAGTCGTGATGCAATCGGAAGCTGTGATCATTGCAACGCCAGGCCTGGACGGCGAAAAGGCAGACATCCTCGACAAGCTTCTCTTTCGAATAGAGGCAGTGAAGAAGGCAAAGAACAACAAGTACATCCTCATGAACTGTCCTAACGATTCAATCAAGCTTATTACCGACGTAATACCCGGCATGAAGAGCCCAACCATTATTCCTTTGGCAAGGCAAGGATGGAGTTCCCTTCATTCTGTCGTAGACGAAAATGACTTTTGGGAGAAGATCGACCTGTTGCGCTCCTTCGGAGCAGAGGGCATTCTGGTAATTCCTATTGAAAAAATGATCGTGTAGTCGAAAGATGATTGTGTAATCGAACAGACGACCGTGTAACAACACTTAGCATCAAAAACCATGAAGATATTTCTCAATCCCGACAAGAACATCTGGCCAGAGATTTCAGTGCGCCCTCAGCTCGCGCTTGACTTTCTGGAGAGCTCCGTCCGGAATGTAATGAACCGGGTTAAAGCCTCAGGTGATAAGGCCCTTCGCGAACTAACCCTTCAATACGACAAGGCCGATGTTTCAACACTTCGAGTGTCGCAGAATGAGTTCGATGCCGCAGAGCGCGCGCTCCCTCAATCGCTGAAGGATGCCATCACGACAGCCGCTGCTAATATCTCAAAGTTTCATGCGGCACAGACGCGAGAACCAATGTCGACGGAAACAACCAGTGGTGTTTTGTGCTGGAGAAAGGCCGTACCCATAGACACTGTTGGCATATATATTCCAGGAGGTTCAGCTCCCCTGTTTTCAACTGTATTGATGCTGGGTATACCGGCATCACTCGCGGGCTGCCGGGAAGTAATACTCTGCTCTCCGCCGGATGCCAGTGGAAATATCAATGCAGCTATTCTGTTTGCCGCTAGCCTTGTAGGGGTTAAACAGGTCTTCAAGGTTGGCGGTGCGCAGGCGATCGCAGCAATGACGTTTGGGACAGAGTCTGTGCCACGCGTTTATAAGATTTTCGGTCCGGGCAATCAATATGTAACCAAGGCAAAGCAGCTGGCCATGGAAGAAGGAGTAGCTATAGACATGCCTGCCGGTCCGTCAGAAGTGCTGGTTTGGGCAGACTCAACAGCTGATCCAAATTTCGTCGCTGCCGATCTTTTATCTCAGGCCGAACACGGCGAGGACAGCCAGGTGATACTTGTTACGAACGAAGAAGGATTGGTAGCTACGGTCCAGGCGTCGATCGAACGTCAGTTAAAGGCGTTGCCGCGGAAAGCAATAGCAGAAAAGGCTCTTGCGTCCAGCCGTGTAGTTGTGCTGACCGATCAGCAACGTGCCATCGACTTTATAAACGAATACGCGCCCGAGCACCTTATCATTAACACTGATGATGCAGACGACGTTGTTGATAAGATCAGAAACGCAGGCTCTGTGTTCTTAGGCAATTACTCGCCAGAGGCAATAGGTGATTATGCTTCCGGCACTAATCATACGCTGCCAACAAATGGATACGCTAAATCGTACGCCGGCGTATCCCTGGAGAGCTTTTGCAAATTCATCACTTATCAGCGCCTTACCAAAGATGGTCTGAAGAAGCTTGGCCCGGTAGTTGAAACTATGGCGGAAGCTGAACAGCTCATCGGTCACAAGATGGCTGTCCGCGTTCGCCTCGACGCGCTTCAAAATTCATGATCAATATGTCCAATCAGATCTACATACGCCCGCAGGAATATATGCCATCCAATGCTACTTTCGATCTTAATGCGCTTGTAAGAGACAATGTCCGGCGAATGAAACCGTACTCTTCTGCACGGGACGAATTCAGCGGAGAAGCGGAAGTGTTCCTTGACGCCAACGAGAACCCGTACCCCTCTCCTTTTAATCGCTATCCTGATCCTTTGCAGTCAGAAGTAAAGCGATTGTTATCTCCGCTTAAGGGTGTGACACCGGAACAAACCTTCCTGGGCAATGGAAGCGATGAGGCCATTGACCTTTTGATCCGCGCTTTCTGCGAACCCAATCGCGACAGTATCATTATTACCGAGCCGACCTACGGCATGTATTCGGTGTGTGCCAACGTGAACGCTGTACGCACAATATCCCTGACGCTCGACCAGAACTTTGATCTCGACCTGTCGCTATTCCCGGCTTTGAACGATCCTTCGCTGAAGCTTATCTTTCTCTGCAGTCCAAATAATCCATCGGCCAATCTGTTGAACCGTGAACGCATTATACAGCTGCTGGAGCAATTTCAGGGTCTTGTAGTGGTAGATGAGGCTTACATCGACTTCACAACGGCACCGAGCTTCACGACGGAACTGTCGAAGTATCCTAACCTGGTGATCCTGCAAACCTTCTCCAAGGCGTGGGGCCTTGCCGGGCTTCGTCTCGGAATGTGCTTTGCGTCGAAAGAAATAATCGCCGTCCTGAACAAGATCAAATATCCCTACAATGTAAACATCAAAACACAGGAACTTGCAGTTGAAGCGCTATCTAACAAAGATCAAAAAGATCGTTGGGTAAAGGAGATCCTCCAGGAAAGAACCCGCCTGATCGAAGCTTTGCAAGGCCTGACGATTACACAGAAAGTATATCCATCGGATGCAAACTTTGTGTTGGTGAAAGTCACAGACGCTCCCGGCATTTACAAGCGGCTGATGAATATCGGCATCATTGTGCGCGATCGTTCCAACGTGAGGCTATGCGACAACTGCCTTCGCATAACCGTAGGCACTCAGCGCGAGAACGACAAGCTTATAGACGCTTTAAAACAAATCGTATCCTGATTCTAAAGGAGTTCGCGCCACGATTATAAAACAAATCAATATGACTCCAAGCAATTTGAGCCATGACTCTTAAGAACCCGGAACAACCACACCGGCACGTCTGGTGCCGAATCAAAATCAAAGAATCACCAAATCAACAAGTCAACAAATGACCCGTGTATTATTCATCGACCGGGACGGCACCCTGATCAACGAACCGCCGGACGAACAGATCGACAGTCTTGAAAAACTTGAATACTATCCAGGCGTGTTCTACTGGCTTCGCCGCATTGCACTGGAAACTTCATATGAACTGGTGATCGTAACCAATCAGGATGGACTGGGAACGGATCGTTTTCCGGAAGATACCTTCTGGCCTGCTCACAACAAGATGATGCGGGCATTTGAACTCGAAGGAATCCGATTCTCAGAGGTATGCATTGACCGATCGTTTCCTTCCGAAAAGCTTCCTACGCGAAAGCCGGGAACGGGCATGCTTACAAAATATTTCTCCTCCGGGTATGATCTGGCAAACTCCTACGTGATCGGCGATCGTACAACTGATGTTGAGCTCGCCAGAAACCTAGGTGCCAAAGGCATACTGCTTAACGACGATAGCTTTGCTGCAAAGCTTGATCAGTCCGGACTTACGTCAAGCTGCGCACTCATCACCAGAAGCTGGTCAGATATCCACGCCCTTGTAACGGCTACACGACGCAAGGCAAACGTTAAGAGAACAACGAAGGAGACAGATATCGATATCTCAATAAATCTCGATGGGCAGGGCGTTGCCTCCATTTCGACAGGACTTGGATTCTTTGATCACATGCTGGATCAATTGGCCCGACATGGCGGAATCGACATTGAGATTCGTGTAAAAGGTGACCTGCATATCGACGAACATCACACCATTGAAGATACCGCACTAGCACTAGGCGAAGCATTTTCCAAAGCACTTGGTGACAAGCGTGGCATCGAACGGTACGGCTACTGTCTTCCCATGGATGACTGCCTTGCTCAAGTGGCCCTTGACTTTGGCGGCAGGCCCTGGCTTGTTTGGGAAGCTGAGTTTAAGCGCGAAAAGATCGGCGAGATGCCCACAGAAATGTTCTATCACTTCTTCAAATCGTTCTCAGACACGGCGAAGTGCAATCTTAATGTGAAAGCAGATGGTGTAAATGAGCATCACAAGATTGAGGCGATATTTAAAGCGTTTGCCAAATCAATCAAAATGGCTGTACGGAAGGAAGGGAATCAATTACCCTCAACCAAAGGAATTCTGTAGCAGGAAACAAGGTTAATGACGACATGAAGATTGCAGTTATAAAATACAACGCGGGCAACATCCAGTCTCTGTCATTCGCACTGGAACGAATGGGTGTGGATTTTGAGATTACAGATAAGACGGAATCCATTACTGCCGCCGACAAGGTAATCTTTCCTGGCGTAGGCGAAGCAAGTACCACTATGGCTTACCTTCGTGAACACAAGATGGACCAGGTGATCAAAGACCTCAGACAACCTGTGCTTGGGATTTGTCTCGGAATGCAACTGATGTGTGCAAACTCGGAAGAAAACGAAGCGCAATGCCTGGGAATATTCGACGAGACGGTTCGGCGTTTTGTACCGCAGGGCGACATGAAAGTGCCGCACATGGGATGGAACACGATGACGCTCACCAATGGATGGCTGAGCAGGCAGCTGGACCAGGCCTACGCATACTTCGTGCACAGCTTTTATGTTCCGGTTAATCCTTATACTTCGGCGGTGACAGATTATATACAACCATTCAGCGCGGCCATGCATAAGAACAACTTTTATGCTGTCC
This sequence comes from Chryseolinea sp. T2, assembly GCF_037203685.1. Taxonomy (NCBI): domain Bacteria; kingdom Pseudomonadati; phylum Bacteroidota; class Cytophagia; order Cytophagales; family Fulvivirgaceae; genus Chryseolinea; species Chryseolinea sp. T2. The sequence continues at coordinate 134,016 of NZ_JBBCAU010000009.1, read as the reverse complement.
AGTTTCATCCGGAGAAATCCGCTGAAGCAGGACAAATCGTATTGCAAAACTTTCTAGATGTATGAGAATCATTCCGGCAATTGACATTATTGATGGCAAGTGCGTCAGATTAACGCAAGGCGACTACGCCCAAAAGAAGATTTATAATGAGAATCCGCTCGAGGTTGCGCGATCATTCGAGGCCGCAGGATTAACACATCTGCACCTTGTAGATCTTGACGGTGCAAAGCGGGGTCAGGTAGTCAACTGGCAGGTCATCGAGTCCATTACAACTAATACCTCATTAAACGTGGATTTCGGAGGAGGTATAAAAACCTTCGAGGAAATAGATCGCCTGATCAATCTGGGTGTTAAGCAAGTGAACCTGGGCAGCATTGCTGTCAAGCAACCTGATAAGATAACGGAATGGCTGGAGCATTTCGGAGGCGAAAAGATCATCCTGAGTGCCGATGTGAAAAATGAAATGATATCCATTAATGGATGGCAACAGGATTCGTCTATCAACATAGTTACTTTCCTCCGTGACTACATCCAACGCGGTATCGAACATGTTACCTGTACCGATATCTCTACCGATGGCATGCTGAGCGGTCCCAACGTTGAGTTGTATAAAAAACTACTTCTGAGCTTTCCTCAGTTGCATGTGATCGCGAGTGGCGGGGTAAGTGTGATCGAAGATCTGCATGAACTGCGGGCCATTGGAGTGGATGGCGCGATCGTAGGCAAGGCAATCTATGAGGGAAAGATCAGTTTGGAACAATTGGCAAAAATGTAAGATGCTTACAAAACGCATAATACCCTGTCTCGATATCAAGGATGGACGGACGGTGAAGGGGGTAAATTTTGTTAACATCCGCGACGCGGGAGATCCCGTTGAATTGGGTGCCTCATATGCAGAACAGGGTGCCGATGAACTTGTGTTCCTGGACATCTCAGCTACGAACGAGGAACGCAAAACGTTTGCAACACTCGTCAAAGACATAGCGCGACACATTAACATTCCTTTCACTGTTGGTGGTGGCATAGGGAGTGTTCAGGACGTTGCGCCGCTGCTCGACGCCGGAGCGGATAAGGTCAGCATCAATTCGGCAGCCGTGCGCCGTCCGGAACTTATTGATGAGCTTTCCAGGGCCTTTGGCGCACAATGTATAGTCGTCGCTATTGATGCGCGCAAAATTGATAACGCGTGGACGGTTCATACTCACGGTGGCCGAAAGCCAACTGAAAAAAAACTTTTCACCTGGGCAAAGGAAGCCCAGGAGCGTGGTGCAGGTGAGATATTGTTTACCAGTATGGATCACGATGGAACGAAGAACGGATTTGCAATCGATGCTCTCAGTAAACTGAATCAATTGCTTACCATTCCCGTTATTGCTTCAGGTGGCGCTGGAAATCTTGGACATTTCGTAGACGCATTTGTACTCGGCAAAGCCGACGCAGCCCTTGCTGCCAGTATTTTTCACTTCGGCGAAGTACCGATCCCGAAGTTGAAATCATTCTTGAAAGAAAAACACATTCCTATACGATAGCACCATGCTCAATTCATCAGCGATTAATTTCTCAAAACTAAACGGGCTCGTACCGTGCGTCGTGCAGGATGCGCGAACTCATGTCGTGCTCATGTTGGGTTTCATGAACGAAGAGGCCTACAAGAAGACCGTTGCCGACAAGAAAGTTACTTTTTACAGTCGTAGTAAAAAACGCCTGTGGACTAAAGGTGAGTCGTCGGGCAATTATCTCACCCTTGTTGATGTATTGCTTGACTGCGATCAGGATACATTGCTTGTCAAGGCCATACCGGCCGGGCCTGTCTGCCATACCGGTGCGGCTACCTGTTTTGGTGAAGACAATGCAACGTGGAACCTGGAAACACTCGAGGGTATCATCCAGGACCGCAAGGGAAACCCACAGAAGGGTTCCTACACAAACACCCTGCTTAACGCCGGCATTAATAAAGTCGCTCAAAAGGTAGGCGAAGAGGCTGTCGAGCTCGTTATCGAGGCGAAAGACAATAACAACGACCTGTTTATGGGCGAAGCAGCTGACCTGCTGTATCATTATGTTGTACTGCTCGCAGCAAAGAATGTGAAACTGAAAGACGTGTTTGGCGTATTGCAAAAGCGGCACCAGAAAAAGTCGTAACAACCGACCCGGCATTGGTCGCTAGCTAATGCGGCCTCCCGGTTTCAAGTGATGATGACCGGCCATGAGGTGGTATTTGCGGTGCTTTATTTGCAATATTGTGATACATTTGTGTGGTTAGGTACGATTGTGAATAGAATGACGCATGCAATTTCTGCACAAGCTAGTTAACACTGGAGTTAATTACCCCTCGACTTCTTCCGCTCAGCGGGGCCTGCAGCTGGCCAATGCCATCGCGACCATTTTCTTCCTGTTAAGTCTGATCGTTGCCTTCATGTACTACATCTGGTACGGCTGGTATCCCCTAACCTGGTTAATCCCTCTCACCGGATTCAGTGCTTTCGTTATTATCCTTTTTAACAATCAGGGATGGATTTACGTCAGCCGTGTTTGGCTAAGCATCGGACCTGCTATTCTGGTGACATCGCTTTCCATTTATTCGAAGCGACTGTATTATGACCAGCAGGCAGAGCTTGATTACTTCACCTTCAGAATGGTCATCCTGGCTTCATGCGTTATCCCATGGGTTGTATTCTCGTTGCATGAACGAATTGCCCTGATTTCATCATCTCTGCTGGGGTTGATGATTCTTATGCTGCATGATCCTTTGCACTTTTTATTCGATGTTCCGTATCAGCAGGACAAGCTCAGAGTATTCAACTATTATTTCACTAACGTAGTTGTCTTCATTGCTTTCGGAATTATTACGGCAAGTCTTGGCTTCCTTCGCTATATATCAGACAAGCACGAAGACAGGAACGTTGAACTGATCGAAGATCTGGCTCTCGCTAACCGGATCCTCATGGAGCGTAATTCAGAGATAGAAGCACAGAGTGTAGAGATTCAGGCGCAGAGTGACCTTGTACATGAAAGCCAGAGTCAACTGATTGAAGCGAACCGACTCATTGACGAGCAGCGAAAACAATTGTTTAGCCGTAATCAGTCGCTGGAATCGGAGCTTATAGAGAAGAATGCAAAGCTTACCGATACGAACTCGGAGCTGATCAAGCACAATAATGAGCTGCGACAATTCTCGTACACTGTATCTCACAATCTTCGCGGGCCTGTGGCCAGCTTACTGGGACTTATCAACCTCATCGATACCCGACGCGTGCATGATGCGGACAAGGATATATTCTCGCATCTTATGACTGCCACCAGACAGTTGGATCAGATCATCAAAGACCTTAGCAAGATCATTGATATCCGTCATGATATATTTCGGATCCGACAGCGAATTGATCTGGGGGGCGAGGTACATGATATAGCTCAGGTGCTGAGAAAAGACATTGAAGAGCAGCATGTTGAAATCATTACAAACCTACAGGGCTGCACGCATATCTATTCGGTAAAGCCGATGGTCAGCAGTATATTATACAACCTGATCAGCAATGCCATCCGATACCGATCGAATGAGCGGAACCCGGTGATTCAAATAACGTCGCATGAAAACGACGACTATTACTTCCTGGAGATCGAGGACAACGGACTGGGTATTGATCTCCATCACAACAAGGACCACCTGTTCCGGCTGTACAAGCGATTCCATTTTCATACCGAAGGCAAAGGACTTGGATTGTACCTGGTTAAGCTGCAATGTGAATCATTAAGCGGCGTGATCGATGTGGAGAGCGAAGTGAATCGGTTCACCAGATTCAAAATAAAATTCAGAAAGCCTGCCAACATTGAGCGTCAGATTCTGTACCAGGAGGCGCACGCGGAGATCTTCTATGATGCCAAGATTAATGTAACTGGCGTTGTGTGGCTGCGACCTGTTAGCAGTGAAGAGTATCGGAGTGTATTCAGAAAGTGCCTTGAATTCGTACGCACTTACAATACACCTAACTATCTGTCTGATATGACCAGGCAGGGAAACATCGATCATGACGATCAGCGGTGGATGATGGAAAGCATTATGCCACATGCAATCAAAAATGGCTTGAAGCGTATAGCAACCGTGTTGGGAGATACCAAACAACCGCTGGTACGCGAATACAATTTGCTCCTTAACGAGGAGATCCACGCTATGGGTGCGGAATACCAGTTCTTCGCCACTGGCCATGATGCCTACGAATGGCTCCGGCAGGAAAACGAGAGAGCTGCGATCGTATCCCTTCTCTGATGATTGAGACGCTTAGCAAATTTGACGAACGCGCTTTTCTCGCCATAAACGATATGCACACATCGTGGCTTGATCCTGTCATGATGTGGTGTTCGGGAAATGTGATCTGGTTGCCGCTTTATGCATTCCTTTTGTACCAATTGTTTAAGCTTCCGAAGGCCCGTGCCTTCGTAGCGGTGATTTGTATTGCGATCGGCATTACTTTTTCGGATCAGCTGACCAGTACTTTAATAAAGCCAATAGTTGAACGCCCACGGCCGACATGGAACAGCGAACTCAGTGCGCAAGTGCATACTGTTGATGGATACCGTGGTGGCCACTATGGCTTTCCTTCAAGCCACGCGGCCAATACATTCTGTGTTTCGGTTTTGCTTTCTCTGGTAATCGCAAGGCCATGGACACGGTGGCTGTTCGTCTGGGCAGCATTGGTCAGTTACTCGCGCATCTATCTGGGCGTACATTATCCGGGTGATATCATCACAGGCGCCGCTCTCGGTAGTATGTGCGGTGCAATAACCTTTCTCCTGTATAAGGCAGGCTGCAACGGCATAGAAAAAATGAAGGCAGAGAAAGCCAGCTGATTGTGCATGCGTGACTACTTCCTCTGCCTCCTGAAACCAATGCTCTTACAAGTCAATGGTTTTATGCCGGACGTGTATGCTGCTTAGCCCAGAATTTTCCCGAGCACGCTGCCTATTCCTCCCTGCCCTGCGACGTCGCCAAGATTCATTCCGCTATTGCCGGTGAATCCGCGCAGCATGTCCTGCAAATCGAAGTCACTGTCGTTAGGATCGTTGGTCTTGTTGACGAACTGATTCATTACCTGAGGAATTAATCCCGCAGCAATGGTCTGAGCCGTCTGAGGCGAAACGCCAAACTTAGCAGCAAAGTCGCCGGCAACTTTTGAAATCATCTGAGTGACCATCGGATTGCTGGCCAATGAACTGACGCTGGCTCCATTAAACAAAGATGTTACCTGCTGAACATTGCCCTGAGCAGCGCCACTTTGAAGTCCGCTGAATATTTGCTGCGCCACGCTTTGAATTGCAGCGTTGTTAAACTGATTGGGGACCGCATTGTTGTTAACAATCGCATCACCTGCATTCTGCTGTACAAGTTTCACTAATTGGTCGATCATAAACAGAGGGTTTTATGGTTAACAATTCACTGAAAATGAACAAGCGGCAAGAGGCCCCTGCCGCTGCATTCGATGAACGAATGTAGCACATCAGGGCGACTTTCGATTATCCGCGATCCAATAATCGCTTCACGTATTTCCCGATGATGTCGAACTCGAGATTGACCGTATCGCCGGCCTTCAGTGTGCCAAAAGTCGTGTGCTCGTGAGTGTAGGGTATAATCGCCACGGTGAATTCACCTTCTCCAGAATTGAAGCAGGTAAGACTTACGCCATTAATAGCTATAGATCCTTTTTCAACTGTGACATTGCCCAGGCGGGGATCATACGTGATAACGAAGATCCAGCTCCCGTCGGCGTCCGTTACCGATTTTACGACACCTGTCTGATCGACATGGCCCTGTACGATATGACCATCGAACCGGCCATTGTTCAGCATGCAACGTTCCAGGTTAACATCGTCGCCTACTGACAGTGACCCCAGATTGGACTTCTGTAATGTCTCGTCGATAGCCTCAACTTTGTGAAGCGTGCCTTTGACGTCAATTACTGTAAGACACACGCCATTGTGGGATACGCTTTGATCCACGCGCAGCTCCCCTCCCAGTTTACTATCTATGTGGAAGATTGTATTGGCCGCCTTGTCAATCCGGACGACCTTTCCCATGGTTTCGATGATGCCAGTGAACATAAGTTTATGTGTGTAGCGCAATATTAGCGAATAGCTGTGAACCTGCTGCTTTATTTGATGCGTTCAGTTTATCAATAGCGTCGTATGGTTAAGGTGGCCAACGTTAGCTGTGTTCATATACAGGGTTTCAGCGACTGGATTTTACTCGGCAGTGAAATCGAGCGGGACTGCTCGTCTCAATGGATCATCTGGAAATGAAATGCAGCTGATTTTATCCGTAAAATAAGGTCGCTGAAACCCTGTATATGAACACAGCTAACGTTGGACAGCACCCATAAAAAACTCGCATTCGGAATTCGCCAGTACAAGCGTTTGCGCATTCGGCATCGTTCGAGCGTTATCGTTTCGCACCGAATCTTTGAGACCACGTAGCCGCTTCGTTGCACTCGCGACGGAAAAAGCGCAAGCGCTGGAGTGAACGAACCTCACGGGCGCTTAGTTGCCTCTTGACACACGCTTCTGTTCGCGAATCATTTTTTTTTGTATGTTACCTCATAACCTAAACCACAATGAGAAATATTCTAATTATGCTGGCCACAGTGCTGGCTTGCCATGCTGTATCCGGGCAAGCGACACTTTCTCCGGAAAAGATTGCCAGTTTAAAAGAGGAGGTGCTGCGCGAAGTAGACAAGCAGGCGCCACTCGCACAGCAAATCAATGACATGCTTTTCAGCTTCGCAGAACTTGGCTTCCAGGAGTTTGAGACACAGACCTACCTGACTCAACTGCTTGAGAAGAATGGATTCAAAATTCAAAAAGGCATAGCGAACATACCGACAGCGTGGACGGCAAGTTGGGGAAATGGCAAGCCGGTAATTGCTCTTGGCTCAGACGTAGATTGTATTCCAAAGGCATCACAAAAGCCCGGAGTTGCCTATTGGGATCCGATAGTAGAGGGTGCACCCGGCCATGGTGAGGGACACAATTCGGGCCAGGCGCTCAACATCGTGACCGCGCTCGTTGTGAAAAAGATCCTTGAGCGGGAAAAGTTAAGCGGAACACTTATGCTTTGGCCCGGTATTGCAGAAGAGCAGTTAGGCACCAAGGCTTATTATATACGCGAGGGCTTTTTCAAGAATGTGGACGCCTGCATCTTTACTCACGTGGGAAGCAACTTCTTCGTTTCCTACGGCGACGCCGGCAGCACCGGACTTGTTTCAGTTAAATTCGACTTTGATGGACAGGCCGCCCACGCAGGCGGAGCTCCCTGGCGCGGGCGTAGCGCGCTGGATGCCGTAGAACTGATGAACGTTGGCTGGAACTATAAACGTGAACACCTTCCGCTCACACAACGGTCGCACTATGTGATACCCGATGGTGGTGATCAGCCCAACGTCGTTCCTTCCAAAGCATCAGTCTGGTACTATTTCCGCGAAAGAACTTATACGGATATTAAGAAGCTTTTCGACACAGGACTTAAAATGGCCGAAGGCGCGTCACTAATGACGGATACAAAATTCAGCTATCAGATCCTGGGTTCAGCCTGGCCCGGACACTTCAACAAGCCTATGGCCACGGCGATGTATCAAAACATAAAAAAAGTTGGATTGCCAAAATGGTCCGACGATGATCAGCTACTCGCCAAAGCAGCACAAATCGAACTGAAGGCGACAAAAGTAGAAGGTCTTCCGGTCAAGCTCGATACCATTGGCGTTCCCGACGACGCCAAACCCGAATTAAAAGGATTAATAGGGCAATCCCTGATTCCTCTTCGCGGTGGAAGTGATGACATAGCCGATATTTCATGGAATGTCCCAACAATTGTGTTGTACTACCCATCCAACATTCCCGGTTTGCCTGGGCATCATTGGTCGAATGCGATCTCCATGGCGACACCCATTGCGCATAAGGGTATCGTTGCCGGTGCAAAGGTGGAAGGGCTTACGCTGATCGATCTGTTCACGTCGCCTGATTTAGTAAGCCAGTCGCAGGCCTATTTCAAAGACATACAGACCAAAGACATCCAATACACGCCTCTTATGAGGCCTGAAGACAAGCCAGCAGTATTTCTTAACAAAGGAATAATGGCGCAATTCAAGCCCCAGCTGCAGAAGACATACTACAATCCAGCAAAGTATAAGAGCTATCTTGAGCAACTAGGCATAACATATCCAACGGTAAGGCAGGACCAACGCGATGCTATTAACAAATTAAAGGAATCAAAATAAAGCAGCGTCACGGCCTTTCGCTGATCAACATTTTGGCGATTCGATGAGGGGGTGCCAACGTTAGCTTCGTTTGAAGACAGGGTTTGAGCGACTGGATTTTACTCGGCGGTGGGATCGAGAGGGACTGCTCGTATATGCGAATTATCAATTTAAATTTAGAACCTGATTCTATCCGTAAAATAAGGTCGCCCAAACCCTGTCTTCAAACGCAGCTAACGTTGGACTCTTAATTCGTTATCGCCATGTGATGAACAGCAACAGCGAAAAAGTGTGATGCTACTTCCTTTTGCGTAACAATGCTGTTAATGGATCGTGCGTGCGTTGGTGCTTCTTACACGTCTTAAGACCACGTAGCCGCTTCGTTGCACTCGCGCGGTCGCAAGAGACTGCTCGTATGCGCGAATTATCAATTTAGATTAAGAACCTGAATCTATCCGTAAAATAAGGTCGCCCAAACCCTGTCTACGAACGCAGCTAACGTTGGACTCTTAATTCGTTATCGCCATGTGATGAACAGCAACAGCGAAAAAGTGTGATGCTACTTCCTTTTGCGTAACAATGCTGTTAATGGATCGTGCGTGCGTTGGTGCTTCTTACACGTCTTAAGACCACGTAGCCGCTTCGTTGCACTCGCGAGGGATAGCGCTGGCCTGGTTTAGCAGCACATGCGGTCATAAGCCTGTTGGGCGACCTGCAACAGAAATCGGCTTAGTGGGATGTGGTTCTGTGCTGATTAACCGCAAATTGTAACACTCTAAATGTAGAATGTAACAGTTGTTTGAGAAGGTGCAGCAGGGGAATGATGGGCTTATATCCTTATAGGTGAGAGCTTACGCGCGACACCCTTAGAATTATACAACACAAGCTCCTTAACCATCGCAGGCATCCTGAACATTCGCGATGTCTGCGACATAAATCCCGATCCATAATAAAATTCAATGCGCTGCTTTCTGCCATCAGCGAAAGTGATGTCGCCATACAGCTCATCCGCTTTTAACGTAATCACTTCGTCGTTAGGAAGGCGTGTAGATTCGAATACTTTAAGGCTGTCCTTATTTTGAGATGCAAGCCACAGCTCTCCCCCATTAGAAGTAAACAGGTTTACGAGTGCCTTCGCGTCTCCTGGTGTATAGAAGCCACTCGAGGACGAGGGAACAGCTTTGAATCCATTCTTCCCGTCACCGAGGAGAACGAGGCCAGTAAAGGCATCGTAGCGTCCGGCGAATACTTCATTTCCATAATCATTACCTACGAGTACGAGATCCAGGTTGCCGTCGTTGTTCACGTCCGTAACCTGCATTCCATTCACAGGCGCGACCTGAACTGCAGTTGGCAATTCCTTCAAACGAAACCTGCCGCTGCCAAGGTTTTCAATCAGGCTTGTGCTCATATTGTTTGCCTCAAGTGTGAGGGCGCCCTTTAAGTCATCGGGTGAGAGCAACTGATCGATAGTCGCCAGGCTGTAGTGCTCGTACCGACTGTACTTGTTTCTGAACTTGGGGCTCTGTGAATTCAGTTCATCCCAGAAGTGAATTGGATAGAGATTGCGGACGTCACCAGACATCGATGCCCTCTGGAAGCATGCGAGAACCGGATCAACGCTTCCATTGCCATCAAAATCCTTGGCAAAGATCCTGAGCGGCTGATCATGTCGTACCTGGTAGTTGTTGTTGTTTCCGAGATTGCCAGCGATGTAGTCAATATCTCCGTCGTTATCAAAGTCGCCTCCTGCAAGACTGTTCCACCACCCTGATTCATTTTCAATACCACTGTTTTGTAAACGCCTGAGAGTTCCTTCGCTGTTCTCAAAGAACTGAACGGCCATAAACTCGCCAACAACAACGAGGTCGGGTTTGTTATCATTATTAAAGTCCGTCCAGAGCGCATCGGTAACCATACCGATCCTTTCAAGGCCGGTTGTCAATTCTGCAATAACGTTCGTGAATGAGCCTTTGTCATTTCGCAGCAACATGCTCTTCGGAGGCATTGGATATTGGCCTGGTACCACGCGGCCGCCAACGAATAAATCGAGATCGCCGTCGCCGTCGAAGTCAGCAGCGCGCACGCACGAACCGCTTGAAGCCTCCTTAGGCAGAGCGGCAGCATCGGGTGTGAATGATCCTTTCCCGTTATTCCGATAGAATCTATCCTGGTAGGCTGCCGAGTCGGAGGCTTCCATACTTCCACTCACTACGTAAAGATCCAAATCCCCATCGTTGTCTGCATCGAACAACAGAGTGCCCATGTCCTCCTGCTCCTTGCCTTCAGTATTGATCGCATTAGGCTTCAGAACAAATGATCCGTCGCGTTGCTGAAGATACAACGACGTTTGATGTGATGACGATCCACCAATGACCACATCGTCAAGACCGTCATTGTTTGCATCGCCAACCGAAAGCGAGGGACCGGACTGACTGAACTTATGAGGAATAGTGCGTTGGATGTTGTAATCAATTTTATCTTCCTCGCTGTGAATGAAGGATGGTTTGAATAGCTGCTTCACGGGCTGAAATGAAGCTACGCTTGTGTTACCTGGAATTGCATGGGAAGGTGGAAGTTTTTTGTATGTGATTGTGTTTGTCTGATCTGGCTTTGCATCCGTTACCACCTGATGGCTGCCGTCAGGCCAATCCACAACAACGGAATCAAGCGCCGTTGTTGTTCCCAATCCAAACTGGACAAACGGTTCTACAGATGAGAGGAAGCCGCGGTAGACAGTATATTCAGAATACTGCCGCTTACCCTGCTGCTGATATAAGGTGACCTTAGCTCCAACGGCCTGGGTATTGGTCGGTGTTCCCTGCAGCTTGATGCGAACGTAGTGTGCTTTTACAGTGTCATTCTTATCAGGCGGGAGCAGTGTATTCTCGTAAACAAATGCTTTGTCGTTGATGTTATTAACCACATAGTCGAGATCGCCGTCGTTGTCAAGGTCCGCGAAAACGGCCCCGTTTGAAAATGACGGCGTGCCCAATCCCCACTTTGTTGTAACATCCGAGAACGTGAGGTCGCCGTTGTTTCGAAATGCGTAGCTCGGAATTTTGATCACAGGGATTGAGTCGATCAAGGTACGGTTGCTGGCAACATTTCCGACATCAGCGCGATAGTTGGCAAAGTCCTTGTCGGTTATGTCTTTTGGAAATCCGTTGGTGATCAGAATGTCTTTGTTACCATCATTGTCGAAGTCGGCAGCAAGTGGCGACCAACTCCACTCCGTCTGATAAATACCGGAGAGTTGCCCTATCTCACTAAAGCGAATGCCTTTGTCAGCGCCGTTGTTGATCTGAAGCATGTTCCGTACGTACTGATATTCATAGCCGAACTTTTCGTTGTTGATGTAGGTGAGGTAACTCTTGTTGCCAATAGTTGTCTTCTTCCTGGCGTTCGTTTCGGGAAGCATATCGAGTGTGATAATGTCCGGCAAACCATCGTTGTTGAGGTCTGCCGCGTCGTTACCCATCGAAAACATACTGGAGTGTCCAATCAATTCACGGGTCTGATTGGTGAAAGTGCCATTCCGGTTGTTTATGTATAAGATATCATTCGACAGGTAGTCGTTCGAGACATAGACATCCGGATATCCATCAAGGTTTACGTCGCTGATGGCAAGACCGAGACCGAATCCTTCATGAACGATGCCAGCCTCGATTGTGACATCTGTGAATGAACCGTTGCCATCGTTACGATATAGCTTGTCGTTGTTTTGCGCCGAACCATCAACAATCTTCTCGCGGTAATTTGTTGGTACGTTGGTGAGCCGTTGATTGACGAGAATGTAAAGATCAAGATCGTCGTCGTGGTCGTAATCAAAGAAGGCGGCCATTACGCTGTGACCATTGTAGTCGATCTTGTATTTGGCAGCCTCTTCTTTAAAAGTTGGAACTCCGGAATCGTCGGCACCCTGATTTACGAAAAGCATGTTTCTTCGTAATGACGGGTCGTTGTTGGTGGTGGCGCAAACGTACATGTCCATCCAACCATCGTTGTTGATATCGACTACAGCAACGCCTTCGTTCCATCGCTTTGGCACGTTGACATTTGCCTTATCGGTTACATCATCGAACCGGAAGTTTCCTTTATTCAGATAGAGCCGGTTGGGCACCTGGTTGCCCGTGAAGAACAGGTCTTGCAGGCCGTCGTTATTGAAGTCGGCCACGCCCACACCCCCACCGTTGTAGATGTAATCGTAGGTAAGGATATTAAAGCTGTCGGACTCATCGACAGTATTGGAGAAGTCGATGCCAGTATCGTCTGCGTCATGCAGAACGAAAAGCGTATCGGGTGCTTTTTTTCCGCAGCCTATTGAGAACAATAGCAGCAAGCCAAAACAGCGGGATACAAGCATATGAGTCGAGTGTTTCATTGGGGAATATACGGTGCTATAACGAGTCAAGATGGCAAGATTTCTTTGGAAAAGAATGAGATTGCCAGAGGGTGGATTGAAAATATCCAGGGACCGAAATGAGGCAATGCATTTTACTTCATAAGGATTACTGCGGAGATAACGCTGGTTAGCGTGGTGATTTTCAGGCACGAATACGTATTTTTGGCACGATATTTGATTTTGAACATGTTCTTTTTTGTTAGCGTTGGGTCAATCTCAAAATGATATGTAACCCAGAAATTCAATTTTCAACCCAGATTCCAACAATTTACTGGGGCTTCCCTCATTTCCAGCTCAAATTCGCATAAATCATCCATCACTCGCTAGAGAACGGCCAGAGAACGGCTAGAGGACGGCTACAAAATTTTGCCTGCTTCTATAGGACCATTATTGAGTAACAGCAGGAACTCCTCAAGGGCGCGGCCCGCCTGTCGATTTTAGGACCATGAGAAAAAAATAAGGCCAACTTTCGTTGGCCTTATTCAATATCAGAACTAATGTTCTACGATTTAGTAGCCGGGGTTCTGTGTCAATACACCAGGCTTCAAATCGATTTGACCCTGAGGGAGTGGCAACCACTTGTCTTTGTCATCGAAAGTAGAACCTGTGAATGCGCCAGATGGCACCAGAGGAGTTTCGTATGACAGGTAAGCGTTGATAACCTTTGCTCCATAGTCTGAAGCTGCACCACCATACACGCCGCTCCAGCGCATCAGGTCGTAGAAGCGGTGACCTTCGCCAGACAACTCGAGTTTACGTTCGAAACGAACCTTCTCACGTGTTGCATCGTCTTTCGCCCATGCGTCAGTGTACAAAGCGATTTCATAATTAGCAGCAGTAGCAGTTCCGCTCATGACAAAACCATCAGGATTTGAAGCACGAAGGCGGATCATGTTCACATAATCTCTGGCCTTTGCAGGGCTTCCTACTTCAATTTCAGCTTCTGCAGCCATCAAAAGGATGTCAGCAAAACGGATAATTGTGTAGTTAACCGCAGTGTAACCAGGAGTCCATGAGCTGTTGTCCTGGAGGCTACCCTTGTCAGACTTGTAGTACACATACTTCTTGGTCTGGTAAGGGCCAGCATTCGGCTGGTTACGGATCCAGGCCTTACCTGGGAAATCTTGCCAGTCGAGATAAGGAATACCGCGGCGGCCGATTGTGTAGTCGATACGAGGGTCAAACTTCAGATCCTGGAAAGCAGCATTAGTCGACTCTACCCAAACCAGCTTCCAGCTGGCAGATGATGCAGGGTCAGCTCCTTTGTTATCAGAGTTTGCTTTGTAAACACGTTCCTGCCAAGGTTTACCAGGATCGTTACGGGTCACATAGCCGTCCTTCTTGTAGTCAACAGTTGCATCCCATGCTTTCGTGCTTTCAATACCCATATCGGTAAGGATCGCATTTGCTGCCGTGTTATACGCAGGGGCATAAGTACCAGCTCCATCATCGAGCAAAGGCAGACCGCCTTCGGTTCTGTATGAGTTACCCATTTCCTGTGTTGGCTGGAAGAATGAGCAGCAGTTACCAGGACCATCAGCACCTGTGTTATAAGGCCAGTTCAGGTCGAATTCAGGGTTGGCGTTGTTCACGCTACCAGTATTTGCAGCTGCCTGATAAGCCCAAACTGATTCTGAGTGGTTATCATTCGAAGCCTTAAATACCGAAGAGAATACGGGTACAAGAGCATACTTCTTACCGTTAGAAGTCTGACCGCTGGCAATGATCACATCAAACAGTGCTTTTGCGTCAGCGTATTTCTGCTGATACATGTACACTTTAGCAAGATATGATGCAGCAGCCCATTTGTTCACTCTACCAACCTCAGCCTGTGTTTCAGGCAGGTTGTCATAAGCGAATTTCAGGTCAGCTTCAATCTGTGGCCACAGATCAGTTGTATTTTGAACGTCGCCGGCGCCAGTAGCCAGGTCGATGTTTTCATCGACATAAGGCGTCTTATTGAAGCCGCGTGCAAGCTCAAAATAGCCATGTGCGCGAAGGAATCGTGCCTGAGCTGAGTATGAAGTAATCTGGGCTGGAGTAATATCTGCTCCAGGCGCCAGCAAGAATCGGAGAATCGCATTCGTGCGGGCCACCAGTTCATAGTTGGCATTATACTTATCATTGATAACGCCCTGCGTGCTAAGGTACTCGAAGCGCTGGATCGGGTTGATATCCGAGAAATCTCCAGGGTCTGTACCTTTGTTGTTTTCACCACCCCTGATGCTACCCCATACCCAGTTTGAAGGGCTACCCATACGGTTATCGCGACCGTTAACCTGGGAATAAGCGGCAATCAAGGCACGGTCCATACCCAACGAAGTGTTCAGCAGATTTTGATCCAGTGAACCGGTCGGAGGAACGTCAAGGAAACTGTCGGAGCAGGCATACATCGCTGATGCCATCACCATCGTGCTCCATATAAACTTGTTTCTAAATATCTTTTTCATAGTCTCTTTCGCAATTATCCAGATTAAAACCCAAGGTTAATACCACCGGTGAAGCTGCTGTTCAAAGGTGCGTTACCAAGATCGATACCGTACTGAGTATCTACGTTACCACCTACAGATGGATCCAATCCGCTATAGCCGGTAATAGTCGCCACGTTGTTTGCAGAAACGAACAGACGCAGCTTGGTCATCTTCCACTTGTTCAGCAAAGCTGAAGGAAGGTTGTAACCAAGTGTGATGTTCTGAAGGCGCAGGTAAGAGCCATCTTCAACGTAGAAAGAGCTCGACTGAGTGTTTGTGCTGAAGTTTGAAGCACTTTCAAAGATCGGAATAGATGCTCCGGTATTTTCAGGCGTCCATGAATCCTTCACGCGTTCTGCGATGCCAGCACCCTGGAACGAAGGATAGAAATCTGTAAACCACTTCGATTGGTTGAAGATCTTGTTACCCAATGAAGTATACAGATATGCGTAGAAATCAAAGTTTCCGTAGCGAATGGTGAAGTTGAAACCACCAGTGAACTTAGGAACAGGGCTTCCAATGAAGGTTCTGTCGTCCGAGTTGATTTTTCCATCGCCGTTGATATCCTTGTACTTGAAGCGACCTGCCGCTGCACCAGCCTGGTACTCGGAAGTAGCGTCTCCATCGATGGCGTTGTAAGATTTAACTTCTTCGTTGCTTTCCCACAGGCCTTCAACCTTGTATCCAAAGAAAGAAGAAATTGAGTGACCGAGACCGTTGCGGATCGGGTTGATACCGCGGTAGCCAGGGTTGATGGTTCCGATATATGTCTGTCCAGTTGGCAGACCTGTCAGCTCGTTCTGAAGGAAGCTACCGTTTACGTTAACTTCATAGCTCAACTTAGTGTTGATGTTGCCCTTGGTAGTGATACCGAGGTCGATACCCTGGTTGCGCATTTCAGCAACGTTTACTGAAGGAGCTGCTGCACGGTAACCCACTACAGCTGTGATCGGTACCTGGAGGAGCAGATCGCGTGTATCTTTTCTCCAGAGATCGAAAGTTACGTCCAGTTTGCCATCAAAGAACAAGGCGTCGAAACCTAAGTTAGAAGTAACCGCAGTTTCCCACTTAGCATCGGCGTTACCGATACGTGTTCTGTAGTAACCAACAGTTGCACTGCTGTTCGAACCTTTAACATCGTAAGAAGAAGCACCCATGTCACCACCATAGAGTGTATACTGGTTGTTCGGGTTAACAGGGTTAGAGTTACCCATTGTACCGTAACCACCGCGGATTTTCAAATCCGTGATCCAGCGGACGTTCTGCATGAAAGGTTCAGCAGAAATTCTCCATGCTGCAGACGCTGCAGGGAACACACCGTAACGGTTGTTTTCACCGAAGCGTGAAGATCCGTCACGACGGAGTACACCACCAATGATATACTTTTCCTTGAAGGTATATTTTACCTGACCGAAGAGTGAAGAGAAGTTCACACCAAGACTTTGTGAGCTGTTCGGAGGCGTAGCTGTCACCTGCGTCATGTTCACGAAGTTAGGATCCCATGAGAATGGGTTGTTACCCTGTTGTGAGTAATCCCAGCCCTTGCCGGTATTGAGGGCTTCCTGACCCAACAACACTTCTACGTTGTGATCACCAAACGCTTTCTTGTAAGTTGCTGTGTTAGTGAAAGTCCAGCTGAAGCGATAACCTTGTGCCTGGTTGAATCCGAATGCAGAGTTATTTTCGGAGTTTTCATATTGCCAGCGGGTAAAACCTTTGCTGAAGCCATCGACGTAGTTACCACCGATGCTTGTGCGCAGTGTCAATCCTGGAATCACATCCAATTCCAAATAAACGTTTCCGAAACCGAAAGCGTTGAATTGTTTGTTGTTGTCCAGACCATCGCGGTTAGCCACAGGGTTGCGTGGGTTGTTGAAGCCCTTTGCCGCCGTACCTGCATAGCCACCAAATACATCATAAACAGGAATGATGCTAGGCATACGGAACGCTGCCAGGTAGTCGTTTTCGTCGTCAGAGATACCGGCACCACCGTCTTCACCCTGAAGACCTATGATAGAACGGTAAGTAAACTGCATGTTTTCTCCGATGCGGAGGTTAGGAAGAATGTCGAACTCAGAGTTTGCGCGGAATGCATAGCGCTCGAACTTCTGGTTGATCATGGTACCATCCTGGTTCTGTGCAGACAGACCAATATAGAAACGAGAAGCTTCACCGCCACCGTTGATACCGATAGTAGAACGGCTGAGTGGAGCAGTTGAAGTCAGTTCATCATACCAGTCAGTACCTTGCTTGTTGGCAGCAATTACCTGGTACGCAGCACCTTTTCTTGGGTCAACATTGTACTTAAGCCTTTCAGCTTCAAGATCAACTGTACCAGTTACTCCGGAAGATCCACCTACCATGAGGTAGTCAGGAATTACGGGTGAAAGTCCGCCTCCGAATTGAGGGTGTGCGAACTTGCTAAGAGCCTTTGCATAATCGACAGGACGACCGTCAGCCGCAGCGTTGGCGTCTTCTGTGTTATACTGTGCCTTCCAGGTCCAGTCAGCGAAATCCGTAGGATTCATCATCGATGTTCCTTTGCCAGGAGTGGTGAAACCGAACATACCGTCGTATGTCACTTGAAGCTTCTGACCCTTCTTGCCTTTCTTTGTAGTGTACACAACCACGCCAGATGCAGCACGCGCACCGTAGATGGAAGCAGCGGCAGCGTCCTTCAACACCGTTGTAGTTTCGATGTCATCAGGGTTAATGAAACCTACGTCCTGAGTAGGTACACCATCCACAATGTAAAGAGGGTTGTTAGAACCGGCAGGACCGATAGAGCCAAATCCGCGGATACGGATCTGAGCAGTCGAACCAGGCTGACCGTTTTGGATAACTGTCACACCTGGAACGCGACCTTGCAGAAGTTGCTCTACGTTACCAGTTGGAGTTACCGTGAGGTCCTTTGTCTTTACGATGGAAACGGCACCTGCGATCTCGCGTCGCTTGTCGATACCATAACCTGTAACGACGACTTCATCGAGTGAAGTCAGGTCCACTTCAAGAGCTACATCGATCTTGGTACGGTCGCCCGCCGCGATCTCAGTAGTTTTGTATCCCACGAATGTAATTACAAGCGTGGCGTTTGAAGGCGCGCTAAGAGAATACTTGCCTTCCACATCTGTCACCGTTCCGTTGGTAGTTCCTTTCACCAGAACGTTTACTCCGGGCATTCCTGCCCCCGTCTCATCGCTTACGGTTCCGGTCACCGTCCTGTCCTGGGCGACCGCCACCGAAGCTAGCATTAGCAAGACTGCTAATGTCAAACTCAAGCTTCCGTAGAGTTTTTTCATAAATCATCGTTTGGGTTTAAATATTGGTTATGAAGTTTCTGCGAGCCCGTCAACATGATTCTGCAGTCAAATTGGGGAGCGCATTATTCGAAGGTAGAAAAAAGTTGCATCGCAATCGAAATAGTTATTCTTTTATTTTCACAAACGATTACGCAATCGATTACGTTAACGTTTCCTAATCACCGTTCGCCACATTTTCTAAGCCTCCGCAACCGATGTCGCAACAACTGTTTCCGCGTCAAATACCTCAAAAGGCTCGTTTTCTTAAGCAACCATCCCCTCTCCATATTCCGTTATTAGTCGTATTTTCGGCCCATTTTCCACCCCATAATGAACTACTTCGATACTTACCCGCTCCATATTACCAACTCACTCACTGGGCAAAAGGAACGCTTCACGCCTGTTAACCCCGGCCACGTCGGTATCTATGTATGCGGTCCAACTGTATACAGTGATGTTCACCTTGGCAATGTGCGCACGTTCATGATGTTTGATGTGGCCACCCGTTACCTGCGTTTCCTCGGATATAAAGTCCGTTACGTCAGGAACATCACAGATGTGGGGCACCTGGAGAACGACGCTGATGAAGGCGAAGACAAAATCGCCAAGAAGGCACGCATCGAGCAGCTTGAACCAATGGAGGTAGTGAAGCATTACACGGAAGGATTTCACGAAGTGATGAGGCAGTTCAATATCCTGCCTCCCAGCATTGAGCCTTCGGCAACCGGTCACATCGTAGAACAGATCGAGATAGTTAAGAAACTGCTGGAAAAAGGGCTCGCATACGAGGTGAATGGATCGGTGTACTTCGACGTAACGAAGTATGATACGCTTCATCACTACGGCATACTTAGCGGACGCGTAATCGAAGAACTTTTGGAAAGCGGACGCAAGCTCGACAGCCAGGATGAAAAGAGAAACAGGATCGACTTTGCCGTTTGGAAGAAAGCATCTCCTTATCACATTATGCGCTGGCCCTCACCGTGGGGTGATGGATTTCCCGGATGGCATATCGAGTGCACCGTGATGAGCACCAAATACCTCGGAGAAACATTCGACATCCATGGCGGAGGCCTCGATCTGAAGTTCCCCCATCACGAATGCGAGATCGCTCAGGCAGTTGGCGCGAATGGAAAATCGCCCGTCAATTACTGGATGCATTCGAATATGCTCACGGTGAACGGACAGAAGATGAGTAAGTCGTTAGGTAACTCCTTCCTCCCGCGCGAGCTTTTTGCAGGAACACACAAGCTTCTCGACAAAGGTTATGGCCCCATGACCGTGCGCTTTTTCATGCTTCAGTCGCATTATTCCAGTACACTCGATTTTTCAAATGATGCACTTCAGGCTGCCGAGAAAGGATTTAAGCGTTTGGCGTCAGCACTGGCCAACGTTAAGAAGCTGGCGCATAGCGGTAACGTTACTCCAGACGCGAAGCTGTCCGAGACTCTGAACGGCCAGGTCGATGCATTATTCAATGAGATGAGTGACGACTTCAACACGGCAAAAACGCTAGCGGTGTTATTCGATATGGCGTCGCGCATCAATGACTTTAAGTCGGGCAATACTCCCCTGTCCAGTGTATCTTCTGAAGACTTTGAACGATTCCGGAAGGCCTATGTTGCATTCATGGAAGATGTACTCGGACTCAAGGAGGAGGAAACGCAGAACGATGCTCTGCTGGAGGGTGTTATTAATGTTCTCATTGAACTCAGGAAGAAGGCGCGCCAGGACAAGAACTTTGCTTTGTCGGATAAGATCCGCGATGAACTAAAAGCACGCGGAGTACAGTTAATGGATGGTAAGAATGGTGAAATGACTTACAGCATCGATTAACTCTTCGGATCGGAATAATGACGAATCTGGTACCAGACGCGTTGGCAAAAGTCCGATGAAGTCCGAAGGACTCCGATGAAAGTCCGATGGTAGTCCGATGAAACTCCGATGGGACCCGAATAAAAGTCCGATGGAAGACCGATGACAGTCCGATCCAAGGCCGATGAAGCATTATTTCGGGCGGGGCTTTTTGCGTGTCGCAACAATTAAAGATTCACCGCTTGTAAGATATCGGGGAGGTAAAAAATCCGCTGATGTAATTGACGGATTTTGACACCTTATTGTTGAATTTAGAGCACCAGAGTCAGAGACCGTGCAGCTTATTAAAAAGATCTTTATACTACCCATCCGTATTTACCAGTGGACATTGTCGCCACTGTTGGGCGCCTCCTGCAGACACACTCCCAGTTGTTCACACTATACGATCCAGGCTATTGAAGAATGGGGCGTTGTTAAGGGAATCTGGCTTGGCATGAAACGCATTGCCCGCTGTCATCCCTGGGGTACACATGGCTATGATCCAGTCCCTCGCCGTGATGGTGCACGCAAGTAGACCTGCGTTAAAACCGCTAACATAAATTTCGGTTTCTTCTCAATCGATTTCGGGCTGGATATCGCATAAAATCCTATTTTACAGCCTTGTTACCGATACTATGGCAGACTTCCAAATTAAGAAAACCCCCAAATCTTATGACGTTTGTATTGTAGGTTCAGGAGCAGGCGGTGGAATGGCGGCATATGTGCTGGCTAAGGCTGGTGTGAAAGTCGTTCTACTTGAAGCTGGTCCGCTCTACGATCCCGCTAAGAACGTTACACAGTTAAAATGGCCGTGGGAATCACTTCGCCGCGGCGCTTCATCCCCCTATCGGAATTTCGGAGACTTTGATGCCGCCTACGGCGGATGGGAGATTGAGGGAGAGCCTTATACCCGTAAAGACAATACCGAGTTCGACTGGTTCCGCTCCCGCATGGTGGGTGGACGTACCAATCACTGGGGTAGAATATCATTGCGCTTCGGCCCCAAAGACTTCAAACGAAAAAGCATAGATGGCCTTGGTGAAAACTGGCCAATCAGCTATGATGATGTTGCTCCATTCTACGACAAGGTTGATAAGCTTGTCGGTGTGTTTGGATCGAAGGAGAATCTTCCCAATGATCCCGATAGTATTTTTCTTCCACCACCAAAGCCAAGATTGCATGAGATGTTCATCCAAAAGGCCGGTGGAGAACTGAACATACCCGTAATTCCAGCCAGGCTTTCGATCCTCACGCAAAAGATCAACGACCAGCGCGGGCAGTGTTTCTACTGTCGTCAGTGTAATCGGGGATGTACAGTTCATGCCGACTTTTCATCATCATCGGTCCTCGTGAAACCTGCAATTGAAACGGGCAATGTAGATATCATCCCTGAAGCGATGGTGCGTGAAGTGCTCGTAGATGCTGATGGTAAGGCAACGGGCGTTTCGTTTGTGAATCGCCTTGACTTCCAGGAATACACAGTCAATGCAAAGGTGGTGATGCTTGGAGCGAGCTCCTGTGAATCTGCCCGCATATTGCTGAACTCGAAGTCAACGAGGTATCCCAACGGTGTGGCTAATGGTTCGAACGTCGTGGGCAAGTACCTGCACGATTCAACCGGTGCCTCTATGGGTGGTATCCTCCCCCATCTCGTTGGAAGAAAAAGATACAACGAAGACGGAGTTGGTGGCATGCACGTGTATACACCATGGTGGCTTGACAACAAGAAGCTGGACTTCCCCCGCGGATATCACATCGAATATGGTGGAGGTATGAACATGCCCGGATACGGATTTGGATTCGGCATGCAAAATACAAACGGAAAATACGCCGGTAGTGATGGCAAGACTAAAGAAGCTGGTGGATATGGTGCTTCCCTGAAAGACGATTATCGCTACTTCTACGGGGCAACTGTTGGAATGTCGGGACGAGGTGAAGCCGTTGCCCGCGAAGACAACTATTGCGAGATCGATCCTAACACAGTCGACAAGTTTGGAATTCCCGTACTGCGCTTTCATTACAAGTGGAGCGACTTCGAGATCAAGCAGGCCAAGCACATGAAAGATACCTTCCGCGAGCTCATACACAAGATGGGCGGTGTGGTGACTTCCGGCGACAAGGACGGTCCTCACAATAACTATGGACTTGCAGCTCCCGGCCGCATCATTCACGAAGTAGGCACAACGCGTATGGGTGATAATCCAAAGACGTCGGCATTGAATGGTTACAGCCAGTCACACGAATGCAAGAACCTGTTTGTGGTGGATGGTGGTCCGTTCGTTTCTCAGGCTGACAAAAACCCGACGTGGACGATCCTGGCCCTGTCGATGCGCACGTCGGAATACATTCTGGAGGAGCTGAAGAAGCAGAACCTGTAGACAAGAAATTAAGAATTAAGAATTAAGAGTTAAGAATTAGTTATCGGCGCTTCGCGCCGGTATTAAGTAAGTCGATTTAACAGATTTATAAATCAAACAAATAAACATGGCGTCCCGTCGTAATTTTATGAAGCAGGCCGGAGTGGCAGCTGCGGCTTTCACTATCGTACCACGATTCGTCCTGGGTGGCACTGGTTATCGTGCACCGAGCGACAAACTTTACGTCGCAGGTATTGGTGCTGGAGGAAAAGGGCAAAGCGACATTGCTAATTTTGCCAAGAGTGGGAAAGCAGAAATTGCGTACTTATGCGATGTCGATGATCGCCGCGCTGCTGAGTCTGTGAAGAACTTTCCGAAGGCCAAGTATTTCAAAGACTACCGGCAGATGCTCGAGAAAGAGCAGAAGCATATCGATGCTGTATCTGTTTCAACCCCTGACCACGCGCACGCTATCCAAGCACTGGCAGCGATGCAACTCGGTAAGCACGTATATGTGCAGAAGCCTCTCACTCACGACATCTATGAAGCACGCGTGCTCACGGAAGCAGCAAAGAAATACAAGGTCGTAACACAAATGGGCAACCAGGGATCATCTGGCGACGGCGTTCGTCAGTTGATGGAGTGGTACAAAGCCGGACTTATCGGCGATGTGAGTGAAGTTTATGTTTGGACCAATCGTCCGGTATGGCCCCAGGGTATTCCATGGTCGGAGAACAAGGCAAGTGTGCCGAAGGAACTCGACTGGGACCTGTGGCTCAACACTGCGCCGTATAAGGACTATGTTGAGAAGCTCGTTCCATTTAACTGGCGCGGCTGGTGGGATTATGGTACCGGTGCATTGGGAGATATGGGATGTCACCTCGTAGAACCTCCTTTCCGCGTACTTGGCCTTGGATCGCCACTGGATGTAACAGCAAGTGTGGGTAGCGTATACGTTGACGAGTTCAAGCGGGGATATTTCCCTGACAGCTGCCCTCCTTCTTCGTATTCAATCCTTACGTTTCCTGGTTCGCAGGGCAAACCCAATGTGAAGATGCACTGGATGGACGGCGGCATTCAGCCTCCGCGTCCTGAGGAGCTCGGCCCTAATGAGGTTATGGGAGATGGTGGTAACGGGGTAATCTTCATCGGCTCGAAAGGAAAGATGATGTGCGGAACGTATGGTATCAATCCAAGCCTGTTGCCGACATCACGCAACAAAGAAGTGAGTGTTCCTCAAAGCATCAAGCGCGTACCTGGTGGTGCCGACGGTCACTACGCACAGTGGGTCGAGGCATGTCTCGCCGGCTACGGCAAAATGGAAGTAAGCTCTCCGTTTGAGATAGCCGGTCCGTTGACTGAAGCGTTGCTCATGGGTAACCTTGCCATTCGCAGCTATGATATCCGCCATCCGAAGAAGGACAAGCCAGATCAATTTGACTATCCTGGAAGAAACATCAAGCTTGTTTGGGACAGCAAGAACATGAAGGTGACGAACTTTGATGAGGCGAATCAGTTTGTGAAGCGTGAGTATCGTTCGGGGTGGAAGCTTGCGTAGCCGATAATTGACAATTGATAATTGATAATTGATAATTTTGGAGGCCCCTTTCGGGGCCTTTTTTACTAGTTTTTAAGCAGGTACGCTGTGGTGTAGAGTAAAAAAAAGCTCTGCTCTTCAGCGTACTCTTCGTGTATAGGGATTTTGTATTTTTATAGTGTATAGTATTCTCAAACCCATATCAGCTGATCAGCAACTACTAACCAGATCATGACAAACAAAAAGAAGGAATCATCCATTTCGCGACGCAAATTCATCGGCCAGGCAGGAATGGCAGCGGCCGCATTTACGATTGTGCCTCGCTTCGTACTTGGAGGAAAGGGTCATGTGGCGCCTAGCGATACCGTTTACATTGCCGGCATTGGTGCAGGCGGAAAGGGAACGAGCGATCTCACCGGATTTGCCAAGAGTCCGAACGCACGGATTGCCTTCCTCTGTGATGTAGACGACCGCCAGATAGTGGAATCAAAAAAGAATTTCCCGTCGGCAAAGATCTACAAGGATTTCCGGATCATGCTTGACAAAGAGGCAAAGGGAATTGATGCTGTATCGGTTTCGACACCGGATCATACACACGCAGTAGCAGCAGTGGCTGCCATGCAGCGCAAGAAGCACGTGTATGTTCAGAAGCCTCTCACGTACACCATTCATGAGGCACGTACGCTAACCGAAGCGGCAAAGAAATATCAGGTCGTTACGCAGATGGGTAATCAATATGCATCTGCTGACCATGTTCGCCGCGCGAAAGAAATGGTTGATGCCGGACTCATTGGTGACGTGACGGCAGTAAAGACCTGGACAAACCGCCCCGTGTGGCCACAGGGCATACCGACTCCAAAAGGAAAGTTTGAAATCCCAAAGGAACTCGATTGGGACCTTTGGCTCGGCCCTGCTCCTTATATCGATTATAACCCGGCTTATCTTCCTTTCAACTGGCGCGGCTGGTGGCCATTTGGAACCGGCGCGTTAGGCGACATGGCATGCCATATTATGGATGCACCTTTCCGCATCCTGCCCATCGACTATCCAACGGAAGTTGAATGCAGTACTTCTACTGCGTGGTCCGGTTTCTTTCAGGAGGCTGACTACGCCGACAGTTGCCCTGCGAGTTCGATCATTCATTTGAAGTTCCCCCGTAAGGATGGCAAAGGAGATATCCAGTTCACCTGGATGGACGGTGGTCTCCTGCCTCAGCGTCCTGCTGAGCTGTTGCCGGATGAAAATCTCGGCGATACCGACGGCGGTTATATTCTCGAGGGAACCAAAGGCAAGCTGATGGGCAATTACAACCTCGCTCCTGTTCTGTTGCCAACGAAACGTATGAAAGATTCATTACCCTCTCCAACAATACCGCGTATCGCAGGAGCAGAAGCAGGTCACTATACCCAATGGGTTGAAGCTTGCATTAAGGGTTATGGCAAAATGCAACTCAGTTCTCCGTTCGAATATGCCGGACCGATGACGGAAGCCATACTGATGGGAAATCTCGCTCTGCGCGCCTATGCCATGAAAGATGATAAAGGCAAACACATCGGCCGCAAGAAGCTTCTCTGGGATGCAAAGAATATGAAGATCACGAATTTCGACGCTGCGAATCAGTTCGTAAAACGGGAGTACCGGGCGGGCTGGTCACTATAATGTATTCACGCGCGATCCAACTCAACAATGCCGTGCTCTCGTACGACGTGCAGGGGTTTGGATCGCGCGCATTGCTTTTGTTTCATGGCGCCGGACAGGACCGCACTGTATTCAGCAAACTTCCGGCAGAGATCACCACAACTTATCGCGTGTATGCTTTTGACTTGTTCTTCCACGGTGAAAGCCAGTGGAACGACGGGGCAATTTCTAAGACTGACTGGCAACAACTCGTTATCAAGTTTTGCGAAACAGAACAGGTTGACAAGATGGCCGTGCTAGGCTACAGTATCGGGGCCCGATTTGCTCTGTCAATCGTCGAGTCGTTTTCAAAACAAGTTTCAGAGTGTTTTCTGGTTGCTCCGGATGGCCTGGTCGGTAATCCCTGGTTCAAAATTGCCACGGGTACGTCTTTTGGACGGGGCGTGTTCACCCGGCTCATGAAGAGTCCCCGGGGTTTACATGGATTGCTGCAAGTGGGAAGGCGACTAGGTGCTATGGATCCCGTGACCATCCGCTTTATTGAACACCAGCTTGATAATGAAAAGAAGCGACTTCGCATTCTTCAAACCTGGACCTCGTTCCGAAAGCTCCGGTTTGACCTCAAGCAACTGGGAAGGATAATGGATACTTCCGACATCAGGCTAAACGTCTTCCTGGCCACCCAGGATCGAGTCATCCCAGAAGCGGCTGTCAGATCCTTCCTCAAGCGTTTGAAATCAGCGCATTTGGAGATTATCGATTCAAACCATCGCAGGGTCCTGAATGAGGCACTTCTGCGCATCGCGCAGCGGTAGCTTCCATCATCGGAACAAGTTTGATTTTATTGGTCAGAATTTGAAATCAAGCCTCCACGAGCGCAAAAATCGAGTATTTTTGTGGCCTCAAATCCGACACTTCAATCATGATCATATTCTTCCGTTCAAAGGCCAACACCATTTACGCCGTTGATGTAGAACAGCAGCTTGAGACCCAGGACATTCAGAAACTCACCTGGCTCTTTCACACCGCGGAATTGCTTACTGAAAAGCGTATTGAGGGACACTTCGTTGGGCCTCGCAAAGAAATGATCACACCCTGGAGTACGAATGCTGTGGAGATTACTCAGACTATGGGTATCGCCGGAATACGCCGTATTGAGGAGTTTGAAATTGTTCCGCGTCCCGATGTAAAATACGATCGGATGCTCCAGGTGTATTACACAGTTCTTGATCAGGATGTTTTCACAATCCAGCATACACCAGAGCCTATCGTCGAGGTTGATGATATCGGTGCTTACAGCCGTCAGCATGGTCTTGCCCTCAGTGCAGAAGAAATATCGTATCTGAACGATGTTGCCAGCAAGCGCGGACGCAAGTTAACCGACAGTGAGGTGTTCGGTTTTTCTCAGGTGAATTCAGAGCATTGCCGCCACAAAATCTTCAACGGAACTTTTGTGATTGATGGTAAAGAGCAGGAGCTTACATTATTTCAACTGATCAAGAAGACATCGAAAGAGAATCCGAATTTTCTCGTGTCTGCGTATAAGGACAACGTTGCATTCATCAAGGGTCCGCGGATCGAGCAGTTTGCACCTGCGAGACAGGACATAGCGGACTATTTCCGCGTTCAGGATATCGATTCAGTGATCTCGGTTAAAGCAGAAACGCATAACTTTCCGACGACTGTAGAGCCCTTCAACGGAGCAGCTACCGGTTCCGGCGGGGAGATCCGCGATCGCCTCGCAGGTGGTAAGGGTTCGCTTCCGCTTGCAGGAACAGCTGTGTACATTACTTCCTATCCAAGACTTGACAATGGCCGTCCCTGGGAGAAGAACCTGCCTGCGAGAAAGTGGTTATATCAATCACCGGAGGAAATTCTTATAAAGGCGTCTGATGGCGCCTCTGACTTTGGCAACAAGTTTGGTCAGCCGCTCATTGGCGGCTCGGTCCTTACGTTCGAGCATTTTGAAGCTGATAAGAAATTCGGATTCGATAAGGTGATCATGCTTGCCGGAGGCATTGGATACGGAAAAGAGAAGGACAGCAAGAAAGAACATTTGGCGCCTGGCGATAAGATTGTACTGCTGGGCGGAGATAACTACCGCATTGGAATGGGTGGTGGTGCTGTGTCTTCGGTTGCTACCGGAGAGTATGGTAATGCTATCGAGCTCAACGCCATTCAGCGTTCAAACCCCGAGATGCAGAAGCGTGTGATGAACGCCATACGGGCAATGGCAGAGTCGGATACGAATCCCATTGTATCCATCCATGACCACGGAGCGGGTGGACATCTCAACTGCTTATCGGAGCTGCTGGAGGAAACAGGCGGAGCGATCGAGATAGGAAAGTTGCCGGTTGGTGACCCTACTCTTTCGGCAAAGGAAATTATCAGCAACGAATCGCAGGAGCGCATGGGCCTTGCCATAGGTGATGCTGCGCTTGATACTTTGAAGAAGGTGTCGGAACGGGAACGTGCTCCGATGTATGTAGTCGGACAAGCGACCGGGGATCACAAACTGGTGTTTGCTCAGAATGGAAGCAAAAAGAGTCCCGTTGATCTGAACATGGAGGATCTCTTTGGTTCGTCGCCGAAGACTGTCATCACAGACAATAGCGTGACCGTTGCGTTCAAAGAAGGTGCATACGACGAGTCGAAGATAAACGAATACCTGGAGCAGGTTCTTCAACTGGAATCTGTTGCCTGCAAAGACTGGCTGACGAATAAGGTTGACCGTTCTGTTACGGGAAAGGTTGCAGCACAGCAGACGTGCGGGCCACTTCAGTTGCCGCTCAGCAACGTGGCTGTTATGGCACTCGATTTTGTAAGCAACAAGGGCATAGCAACGGCCATCGGCCATGCACCTGTGCCTGCGCTTATCGACCCCGTTGCAGGCAGCAAGCTGGCGATTGCAGAGTCGCTGACCAACCTCCTCTGGACGCCACTTACACACGGACTGAAAGGTGTTTCGCTGAGCGCCAACTGGATGTGGCCGTCAAAAAACAAGGGAGAAGACGCGAGACTTTATCAGGCGGTGCAGGCTGTGAGTGAATTTGCCATCGCGCTTGGGATCAACATTCCAACAGGAAAGGACTCGTTGTCGATGACTCAAAAATATCCAGACAATGAAGTCGTTTATTCGCCCGGAACAGTAATCATATCAGCAGTGGCTGAGGCCGGCGACATTACAAAGACAGTATATCCTGTGCTGGCACCCGTTGCCAACACTTCACTCCTATACATAGACTTTTCTCAGGACTCACTAAAGCTTGGTGGAAGTGCACTTTCACAGGTAGTGAATCGCATCGGTGGCGAAGTACCTTCAGCCCTCGACGCTGGACATTTCGCGAGAGCATTTGCCGCTGTGCAGCAACTTATATCGGCCAGTCAGATATCAGCGGGGCACGACGTTTCCGCCGGTGGATTGATAACAGCATTGCTTGAGCTCTGTTTTGCAGAGCCATCGGTCGGTCTTTCCCTGAATCTCGACGCCCTTGGAAATGATCTCGTAAAGGTTTTGTTCAGCGAGAACCCGGCCGTACTGATACAGGTGAAGGACGAAAAGGCCGCCGTGAAAGCCCTTAAGGCAGCAGACGTTCCGTTCCTGGTTTTGGGTAAGGTTACCACTCAACGCTCAATCGCGCTGAGTCACTCCGGCAGGCAGCTTAACTTTGATATAGATAAACTTAGAGATGTCTGGTACAAGACTTCTTTCCTTCTGGATTCCAGGCAGCGATCACTCGTTCATGCTGAAAAGCGCTACGCGAATTATAAGCACCAGGCCCTTGAATATGCCTTCCCCGCGAAGTTTGATGGCAAGTTCGGCACGTTTGGAATAGATCCACATCGCCGTAAGCCATCGGGTGTTAAGGCAGCCATAGTACGGGAAAAAGGCGTGAATGGAGATCGTGAAATGGCCTATGCGCTCTACCTGGCAGGATTTGACGTGAAGGATGTTCACATGACAGATCTCGTTGCCGGCCGTGAGGATTTCAGCGACGTGAATATGATCGTGTTCGTGGGAGGCTTTTCAAATTCGGATGTATTAGGGTCGGCCAAGGGTTGGGCCGGAGCATTCCTTTACAATCCACGCGCGAAGGAAGCCCTGGACAATTTTTATAAAAGGCCGGACACTTTGAGCCTCGGTGTCTGTAACGGATGCCAGCTGATGATGGAGCTCGGCCTGCTATATCCGAAATGGACAAATCATCCTCATATGCACCATAATGGTTCGAGGAAATTTGAATCAACGTTCCTTAATGTGACCATTCCTCAGAACAACTCTGTGATGCTTCAGTCTATGGCCGGAGCCCGTCTCGGTGTTTGGGTGGCGCACGGCGAGGGCAGATTTTCCCTGCCTGAAGACAGAACGCAGTTTCAAATCGCGGCCCTTTATTCGCAGTCGGAATATCCGGGCAATCCGAATGAGTCGGACTTTGCCGTTGCTGCACTGGCGTCGCATGATGGTCGTCACCTGGCGATTATGCCTCACCTCGAGAGATCACTCTACCCATGGAACTGGGGATATTATCCACGTGAGCGAAAGGCGGATTCCATTTCTCCATGGATCGAACCGTTCGTCAACGCGAGAGCGTGGGTTGTGAACCATTCATGAGGTTTTGAAACAAAAGGTTGTCATGACAGTTTGTTCCGACGATTGAATAGTTCTATATTCATCTCGGTAAATGTTGATGGCATGAAACGATTGTTCCCTATCCTCCTCCTCGCTGTACTTTTTGCATCCTGTCTTGGATACAAAGAATTACCTGTGGAATATGATTACAGTTACAAGGGTAACTTCAAAAAATATCGTACGTACGATATCATGCGGCCTGCAGGACCTGCAGACTCGACCATGACGAACGAAGTGATCGAGAAATCGATCATCGCTCGGATGAAGTTCCTTGGTTATCGCCAAAATCCGAACAAGCCACATCTGATTATTGGTTTCAAGATGTTTTCTGACAGCCTTAAGTTCAATGGCTACTCGCAGCCGGACATTGAAGAATGGGTGAAGACACAAAACGAGAACGTGACCTACGATCAGCAAAAGTTTAATCTGAATACGGGTACACTTCTTATTCAGTTCTATGATCGTCGTCAAAACCGTTCGATCTGGCAGGGATATGCCACGACGCAGTACGGTTCTATCGACTTCAATAACACGCGGCACTTGCGTAATGCAGTTATTTCGATCCTGGATAAGTACAGGTTCTGGGCTGAGGGCTTTATGGAAGGCGCGACAGCAACGGCTGCTGAGAAAGATATGTAGACAAGCGACCTGCTGCAGCTTAAGCAGGCACATAGAAATTACGGGCGGTCTCGGCGAGGTCGCCCGTTTTATTTTGGGCCAGTTTTAGTTCTCGGTAGAATGCTATTACCTGGATCGAAAATCTAGGTGACTATAGCTGGGTTAATTCCGAGGCGGCGCGGAGCGCCGCAGGGGAGACTGCGGCTTTGCTTTCCCACACTTTAAGTTCGGATGATGGGTGCTGTAGTTGACGTGCAG
Organism: Chryseolinea sp. T2; assembly: GCF_037203685.1. NCBI lineage: Bacteria > Pseudomonadati > Bacteroidota > Cytophagia > Cytophagales > Fulvivirgaceae > Chryseolinea > Chryseolinea sp. T2. The sequence goes on along the minus strand of NZ_JBBCAU010000009.1, from coordinate 102,709 downwards.
GGCCGCCGCGAATAAAATGCAGGGTCGGGAGGAAAGGGAGTTTTAGAGTTTTCGGGAGGTGCGTTGATTTGAAAGTTCGGAACGCTTGCTAGGGTTTTATTTTGATGACTTGGTGACTATAGCTGGGTTAATTCCGAGGCAGCGCGGAGCGCCGCAGGCATGGGAGACTGCGGCTTTGCTTTCCCCACACTTTAAGTTCGGATGATGTGTGCTGTCAAATGTGCAAGGCAGCCGTGGGTATGCTAAAGAAGTACATCGTGCAGGGCCGCCGCGCGAATAAAATGCAGGGTCGGGAGGTTTGGGAGTTTTAGAGTTTTCGGGAGGTGCGTTGATTTGAAAGTTCTTGAACGCTTGCTAGGGTTTTATTTTGATGACTTGGTGACTATAGCTGGGTTAATTCCGAGGCAGAGGAGACTGCGGCTTTGCTTTCCCACACTTTAAGTTCGGATGATGTCGCTGTCAAATGTGCAAGGCAGCCGTGGGTATGCTAAAGAAGTACATGGTGCAGGGCCGCCGCGCGAATAAAATGCAGGGTCGGGAGGTTTGGGAGTTTTAGAGTTTTCGGGAGGTGCGTTGATTTGAAAGTTCGGAACGCTTGCTATGGTTTTATTTTGATGACTTGGTGACTATAGCTGGGTTAATTCCGAGGCAGCGCGGAGCGCCGCAGGCATGGGAGACTGCGGCTTTGCTTTCCCCACACTTTAAGTTCGGATGATGTGTGCTGTCAAATGTGCAAGGCAGCCGTGGGTATGCTAAAGAAGTACATCGTGCAGGGCCGCCGCGCGAATAAAATGCAGGGTCGGGAGGTTTGGGAGTTTTAGAGTTTTCGGGAGGTGCGTTGATTTGAAAGTTCGGAACGCTTGCTATGGTTTTATTTTGATGACTTGGTGACTATAGCTGGGTTAATTCCGAGGCAGGGGAGACTGCGGCTTTGCTTTCCCACACTTTAAGTTCGGTTGATGTCGCCATAGTCAATGTGCAGGGCCACCGTTGGTATGCTGAAGTGGTGCATCGTGTCAGGGCCGCCGCGAATGAAATGCGGCATTTGTACTACCGTTCCGACCCTGAAAGACCTGGCCGCGAAGGTTGGTAAAAACGCGATTAGGGTTCACTTCAGCGGGCGCAAACGTGTTCGGTGATTATTCTTCATTTTGCCATAAAACAGGTCTGGAGATTCAGATTTTTCGAGAATAGTTCTACATTTGCAAGCCCAAAATGGTTGCCCCCACCGCAAGTGGGAATTTTGTCCGATGGTGTAACTGGCAACACGCCTGATTTTGATTCAGGAAAGTCCAGGTTCGAGCCCTGGTCGGACAACTAAAATAAGAATCCCGCAATGCGGGATTCTTTCGTTAGTTACGGAATGCTGCGTTAGCGTTTGTAATGCGAACAGGAGGATAACCTTAAGAACATGTCTGTTAAGATTTTCAGTGGACGGGCAACTGCTTACCTCGCAGAAAAGATCGCCAACGCTTATGGCGAGCCTTTAGGGGAAGTGAACTACCAGCAGTTCAGTGACGGTGAAATGTCGCCATTCATTGCTGAGTCTGTGCGTGGTCACGAGGTATTCCTCATTCAATCGACGTTTGCTCCTGCCGACAACCTGATGGAGTTACTCCTGATGGTGGATGCGGCAAAACGCGCGAGCGCCTCCAGCATCAACGTTGTTATCCCCTACTTTGGATACGCGCGCCAGGACAGGAAGGACAAGCCCCGGGTTGCTATCGCGGCGAAGCTGATCGCGAATCTGATTTCTGCCGCCGGTGCGACGCGTATCATGGCATGTGATCTTCACGCTGATCAGATCCAGGGATTCTTCGACATTCCCGTTGACCACCTTGACGGTTCATACATCTTCGTTCCGTATCTGAAGTCACTTAGCCTGCCTGATATCATGTTTGCTTCGCCCGATGTTGGTGGAATCAAGCGCGCACGTCAGTTTGCAAAGTACTTCGATGCAGAGCTCGCAGTCTGCGATAAGTTCCGTAAAGAAGCGAACAAGATAGAGTCGATGCGTCTTATCGGTGAAGTGGAAGGCAAAGATGTGGTGCTGGTTGATGACCTTATCGATACAGCGGGTACGATTTGCAAAGCTGCTTCGCTGTTGAAGGAGAAAGGCGCCAAGTCTGTACGGGCAGTGTGTACGCATGCTGTGCTTTCAGGCAAGGCGTATGAGAACATTGAGAACTCAGCCCTAGAAGAAGTAGCTGTAAGCGACACGATTCCTTTGAAGCAACAGGCATCAAAGATTAAGGTGCTTACCGTTTCTACTTTGTACGCAAAGGCGATCCGGAAGATTCACGATAATGAATCGATCAGTTCGCTGTTCATTAAGTTGTAATCATTTAATAAATCAATAAACAATTATGAAAACTATTGAGATTATAGGGTATCGAAGAGCAAATCTCGGTAAGACTGGTTCACAGACCCTTCGCGACGATGGAAATGTTCCATGCGTACTTTACGGAGGTGACAATCAGATTCACTTCTATTCACCAATGATCCTTTTCCGCGAGATCGTTTACACGAACGAAGCACACTTCGTTCACCTGAACATCGAAGGCGAAGAGTTCCAGGCAATCCTGCAGGAGGTTCAATTCCATCCTGTTAGCGAAGTCATCCTCCATGCTGACTTCCTCCGTATCTCTGAAGACCGCAAGATCAAGATGAACATTCCTGCGCGACTGGTTGGCCAGGCTCCTGGTGTGTCTAAAGGCGGAACACTTGTACAGAAGCGCTCATCATTGAAAGTATTGGGCTTCCCTAAGGATATGCCTGATCACATCGATGTAGACGTTGCTGAACTCGACTTCCACCACGCCATCAAAGTTTCTGACATCAAATATCAGGGCCTTGAATTTATGGATCCGAAACAGGCATCTGTTGCCGTAGTTGAAGTTCCCCGCGCTGCCAAGCTTGCTGCAGAAGAAGCTGCTGCTGCAACTCCTGCTGAAGGTGCTGCTCCAGCTGCCGGTGATGCAAAGAAGGCTGAGCCTGCTAAGAAAGAAGAAGGTAAGAAGTAAGTATTACCTGATATCAATAACAGGAGGCTGTCCAAAAGGGCAGCCTCTTTTGTTTAATTATATTGCAAGTTGAAAAATCATAGAGATGAAATACCTGATTGCCGGGCTGGGAAACATTGGTCCAGAGTATGAACTGACGCGACACAACGCTGGATTCCTGGTGCTCGATCAGCTTGCAGATATGCACAAGACGGACTTCACAACTGAGCGCCTCGCATCGTACACTGAAATCAGGCACAAGGGAAGATCCATTCATCTTATCAAGCCCACCACGTACATGAACCTGAGTGGTAAAGCAATAGCCTACTGGTTGCAGGAGTTGAAGATCAGCAAAGAGAACCTGCTCGTTGTAGTAGATGAAATTGCACTACCATTCGGAAGTTTGCGTATGCGAGGCAAGGGCAGCTCTGCAGGTCACAATGGACTTAAGAACATCGAAGAGTTACTCAACGGACAGGACTATGCGCGTCTCCGCGTCGGCGTGGGTGACAACTACGCTAAAGGCCGCCAGGTGGATTACGTGCTCAGCAACTTCAGCCAGGAGGAGTTTAAACAGTTGCCTGAAATAATCGGGAGAGCGAATGAGATGATCCTCTCCTACTGTACGGCGGGGCTGGGTCCGACGATGAGCAAATACAACAGCTAATTAAGAATTAAGAGTTAAGAATTAGCCACCGGCTGAACGCCGCCGGGTTCACGACCAAAGGTCGTGGCCGTGCCTGCCCGTTAGGGCGGTGGCTAATTCTTAACTCTTAATTCTTAATTGCAATTGCGTCACCCTGCCCCGGATCTGATTTAAAGTTCAAGCCAAGAAGTGAGGCAATTGTCTGCGCTACCTGTTTTTGATAGATCTGTCCTGATTTAACTTCGCCAACGGCCTGGCTATCCGGGCCAATGATGGCCAGCCAGATCTGGTCTGCGCCTGCCACCTTTATACCGTGATGTTTCCAATCCTCGGTAGTTGGGCCGCGTCCGTGATCAACAGTTACGATCAAAGTTGTTGTTCCCTTGTATGCAGGATCACTTTGTACGAAGTTCCAAAGCTCTGCGAGACTGGCATCTGTAGCATGCGCAGAATTCAAATAAGCACCGTATTCGCCGCCGTGTGCAAAATCGTCCGTCTCATCAAATGCAAAGTACATGACGCGCGGTTTGTTACGCTTCATATATTCCATCCCATAATTAAATGTAAAGGCATCCAGCCTCACGTCACCCAGCGGATTGGGCACTGAGCCCATCAGTTTGTTCAGCAACTTCTCTGTATCGTTCGGTGACTTAGTCGCCGTTACCAGGCCGGCGCTAACCAGGATGTTGTTACGCTTGTCGTTTATTATGTAAGGGAACACATCCCACGAGGTAAATGCAGCTACCTTACCCGAAAAGCCAGGCTTGCTATGAATAAACTCCAGCACGTTCTGATTCGGATTGTAGAATTTGTCATTGGAGTTAACGCGCGCATCGTCTGCCCTGCCCGTTAGAATTTCATTGTAGCCGGGATACGAGAACCATTGATTGTTGGTGACGTTGGCAAGACTGCCTGCATTACGATTACCATAAAGCTGGCCTTGCTTTGCTACCGTTGTCCATAGGAATGGAAACAGTGCCTCTCTCCTCGCCTGCAAGTCGTCGCGCCAATATTTCTCTTTCAGTTTTCCGTCCTTCAGGTGCTGCTGCTGTTTCATGTATGTCGAGTCGGCGCCGCCAAAGACTTCCTGCCAGCGCATGCCATCCAGAGTAACAAGAATGACATTTTGAGTTTTGGTCTTTTGCGCGAATGATGGAGTTGCGAAAAGGCAGATGGCAAGAATCAGTATTCTGTGCATAGTTTTCTATTTTTTTGTTTTACCGACGGTCGGTTATCGCTATATCCAACAGATAAAGAAAAGGGGCCGCAGCAACCACTCTGCAGCCCGCAACTCCATGGCTATTGGTTCAGCCAAAGTTCGCTATCCAGGTCATCGACAGTCGATCCAAACTGACGCGTAAGAGCATCGTTGTAATTCGTTGTGTTATTCGTTGCCTCAGAAAGTGGATACAACCAACGGCGCGGAATGTGACCTCCATTGCCTGTTCCAGGTCCTTCATCAAATACCGGGAACCCGGTGCGACGATAGTTGAAATACGCTTCCTGACCGGAGTTCTGGAAGAACGCCAGATACTTCTGTGTGATGATTTGTTTCAGACCATCGTTATTATTACCGGCATACTTTACAGATGGCTGCGCCATGTAGTTGGTTACAGAAATTGTCGCAGTAGCCAGAACTTCGTCAGCGTCGGGCTCTGTGATTTCGACTGTTGTTCCGTCCTCCAGTCCAAAGAACCTCATGGATGAAACGATGCCCTTGTTATACCATTCTTCAGCACTGCCTGTGGCCCATCCGCGGTTCAAGCCTTCTGCGATATTAAAGCACAGTTCGGGATATCCCAACTGAATGGTTGGCTCGGGACCGGTGAAGGTCGTGTAGTAACGCTTCTGGTTCGCAAAAGAGTACTCGCCATTACCGGCCTTGAAAGTCATGTCATCGAGGCTTTCACCAGATGGAGCACCGATATAAGCGGCGAAGTCTTTGGGATCGATACCACCGGCAATTTTCTTTTCAGCAGGATTGGCGAAAAGATATACACGTGGATCTTTAAGGTCGGTCAGACCCTTGATCAGTGTCTCAGCCATATTGTACCTGCCCTTGTCGAAACCGCGGCTTCCGGGATTTGTATTGTACAGGTTAGACGTACCGTTGAAGCGATACTCCATGTTGTCTTCGAGGCCCGCCATCAAAGGATACTTTGACGGGTTTGCAAGCGTTTCAGCAAATTTCTGAGCAACGCCAAGTGATGAGTCGCTGTTTTTCTTGCTAAGGCTGATAAGCACGCGAATCTTAAGTGTGTTGACTGCCTTTTGCCATTTCTTAAGGTCGTTGTTGAAATAGATATCCCCTGCAAGTGAATTATCGCTGGCCGCGATGAGAGACGCAAGTTCGTTGTTAGCTTCATCGAGCCAATTCAGTACCTGCACGTATACGTCCTTTTGAGAATCATACGCGGGTGCAGGATTCTCGAGACCCTGCAACGCTTCGGACAAAGGCACATCCCCAACGCGTTGTGACATACGTACGAAGAAAACAGCGCGAAGATATTTTCCGATCGCTGAATAAGAATTGACTTCAGGAGCACCCACACGTAATGCTTCATCCTCCATCTTCTGAACGTTTTTCAACGTCATGTAGCTGAGTGTTGCTGAAGCCCAATATTCATTCGTACCATAGTAGTTATAGTTGCAGCACCAGTATTGGTTCTGACGTTGAGCGTCTGTCCATGAGTCTTCGAACAGATCGTTCAAGGCGCCGTTGAGCAACAGAGATGCAGGAACCTCAGTCGGACGGTTTGGATTTTTTTCCAACTCTTCGAAATCCTTGCAGGCGGCAAGCACCGTCAGCACGAGGATTAATGTCAAAGATTTCTTTATAAGATTCATAATTGAATTTCGTTCAGGTGTTAGAAAGTAAAGTTGATGTTGATACCATAGCGGCGCATGGATGGCGTCTGCAATCCGGAACCAGGCGTGAGATAGTTACCGTATTGTTCGATATCAATGTCCTTCTTCTCGGCGAAATACAACAGATTTCTTCCCACCAGGGATACACTGGCACGCTTCATGAAAGTGCGTTCGAGAGTCTTGGAAGGGAAATTGTATGTTACAGACACTTCACGAAGCTTGGCGAAGGTTCTGCTGATGATGTTTTGCTCGTTTGTATTGTAGTTGCGGCTGATCCAGTCCTGAAGGAATGTCGGTGTTGTGTTTGGCGCAAACGTAAGCTCATTCATGTTGGTGATGTGACCTTCGTTATCAACTTTCGGAGTACCGCTTGTTACCTGTACACCAGGGCCGACAAAAGATTTCACACCGATATAGTCCTGATATCTTGCATCGCCCATTTCACCCTGAACGGTTTCGATATGACGACCACCGCGGAATGTTTGCTGTTGAATGTAATCTGAAATCACACCTCCAACGCGTCCGTCAAACAGGAAGCTAAGCGATATGTTCTTGTAGCTAAGACGATTGTTGATACCCCACGTCCAGTCTGGGTTAGTATAGCCCAGGAATGTTCTGGAGTTGCCATTGAGCGATGTGAGTGGAATTGGTCTGCCATCGGCCGTATTGACTACCACGCCGTCGGGAGTGCGCACTAATCCGGTTCCCCAGTATTGATCGATGCGTTCGCCCACCTGCCTGAAGTTATCATAGTTGACGATGTTGCTTTCAGGGTAAACCTCCTTGATGTATTCACGATAGGTAGACCAGTTGACAGTAACGTCCCAGCTAAATGCCTGAGGGTTTGAGAACGGTGTGCCCTTAAGAATAATTTCCCAACCACGCCGCTGCGTCTTGATTCCGTTTACCAGCGCTTTGGTATATCCTGATGCTTCGGAAATAGGCAGTTCATAGATACCTGGTCCGTCAAGACTTTCAAAATAGGTAACGTCAGCTCCGAGGCGTCCATCAAGTACTTTCAAATCAACGCCGGTTTCCCATGCAGAACTGAAGCTTGGTTCAAGATTCAGGTTCGTGATCTTGTCGGTGTATGAAGCCGCCGGCGTGAAATTATAACGAAGTGATGTGCTGTATACTGGTGAGTTTTGATAGTTCGGACCATCGTAAGGCGAGTTGTAAGTGCTGCCGTATCCCAGAGGATTGTCGGTCATGCTCACTGATGGAATTGGACCGATTTCTTTCTGCGTAAGTGGCTCTGCGCTTCCGACTTTAGCCCATGATCCGCGAACTGTGAGGTAAGAGAACACCGCAGGTAATTTAAATGCTTCCGTCAGTACAACACTTGCTGAAGCGGAGGGATAGAAATAAGTGTTCTTATTTTGAGGAAGTGCAGAATGTTTGTCGACACGACCTGTTACCGAGAAGTTGAGGAAGTCGCGATAAGACATATCCACATAACCATAACCACTCAGTACCTGCATCGGCGCATAGAAGTTGTATGACTTCACAGGATTCAGTGAGTTGGCCAGGTTATACCAGCCGGGAACGTTCAGGTAATCTGTTGTAGCATAGCTCGACCGGTAGCTGAATGTTCTGAGGTTTCCACCCAGTGATGCATTGAGGTGAAACGTCGGCGTAACATCCTTAGCGTAGCTGAGCATGAAGTCTGTGTTGTTCTCCATCAGCTTACGCTTGTCTTCACGATAGTCGCCCTTTGCCTGCTCGCGATCATAGGATGTGGCTGAGTAAGGAAACTTCTCCGTTCTGAGGACTTCATAAGAGTTGATCTGGGTTCTGCCCATTAATGTCAGGCCTGGCATGATCTCGTAGTTGAGCTTCATGTAACCGTATACATCGTTCTTGTAGTGACTGCGCAGCCATTCTTCCGCCATGAACCATGGGTTGTTGTAGCGGGTGTAGTCGGCATAGATCTGCTGAATACCCTCCTTACCCTTCTGCCAGTAGTTGCGCATGTCATCCACATCCCAGTCGGCGCCACCCCAGATGATCATGTTATAGATCAAACTGTTCGGGCCGTAGTTTACGTCGGGAATATTATCAGTGTATTGATAGTTATAGTTGATGTTGGATTCAAATCTCAGCTTCTTCGTCAGGTCGACGCCAGCGCTGATATTAAAGTTGTTGGAGCTCAGCTGAGTGTTGGGAACAATACCCTGCTGATATGAGTAGGTTGTTGAAAAACGCAGATCATAGTTTTCACCGGATGCTGCAACACCAATGCTGTTCACTGTCGTAACACCAGGACGAAGGAATCGCTGCAGGTTGTCTGTACCGCGAGCTGTCCATGGTGTAGGCTTCACGTTGCCTGTGAATGTTGCCCCGCCGGGGAAGTTCGTTGTGTACTCTGTATTAGGAGTGTACTCGCCATCATACTGAGGAATGAGTTGTCCTTCAAACTTAGGTCCCCAGATATCGTAGTCTGAATCATACAATCCACCACCCTTACCATCGGCAAATGCATAGCGTCCGTGGTCACCAGGCCCGTACTCATTTTGAACTTTAGGCACGGCAATGAATCCGTTGTCGACCAGTGTAGATGAATTGAAATCAAATGATATGCCGCGACCAGTTGCCGTACCCTTTTTAGTCGTGATCTGTATCGCGCCAAACTGACCGCGTGATCCATAAAGGGCAGATGCTGTCGGTCCTTTCAGCACGGTAATGGATTCGATATCGTCAGGGCTGATGTTCCAGGTATCAGATTGAATAGGCACTCCGTCAACGACGAACAATGGATCTTTCACACCGCGGAGAAACAGCGTTGGCTTGCCTAGCAGTTCGGGGCTACCGGCTACTGTAAGACCAGCCACTTTACCGGCAAGATTGTTCACCGGGTTTGGATCACGCACCTTTACGAGGTCAGAACCTTTCACGTCCTGTACAGCGTATCCTAGTTTGGATTTATCTCTTTCAATACCCAATGCCGTAACGACAACTTCCGAAAGCTGAGCGGCATCGGTTTTCAGAATAATGTCGGCACTGCTCTTTCCTGCCAGTAAAAGTTCCTGAGCCTGATAACCGACGAATGAAAATACGAGTGTTGAGTTGGGATCTGCAACGGAGAGGTTATACTTTCCGTCGGCATCAGTGATCGTGCCCGAGTTGGTGCCTTTAACAAGCACGTTTACACCGGGTAGCGGTGTGCCATCTTCGCCAGATGTAACCACGCCGGTCACATTACTTTGAGCCAACGCCATGTACGACACCATGACGAGGATGAGAGGTGCTATCGCCCGCTGAAAAATGATCAGCCTTCGATAACACGTGAGTAAAAGTGTTCTCATAGATTGTTTAGAGTTAGGGAATAGTTGGGTTGGTGGATGCTGTTTTGTAAGGGGCTTACAGGAACAGCTATCCGGGCACGAAGGTTGTGATTCGGATTGACGATGGGTTTAGTATGACATTACGCAACTATTAAGTTTGAAATGGAGTATGAAACTCTAATGAACAAACTCTGCCTGGACAGCGATTGCGATAACTTCACGATTCACGCGTGATTAGCAGTCGGTTAACAGGAACTTAATGAGAATTAAGAATTAAGAGTTAAGAATTTAAGAATTGGCTGTCGCTGGAATGAGAATACCATCAAGGGGTACGAGGTTGATGAAAACCTGGTTAAGTGCCACATCAATGTTTCAGCAAAAATCAAAAGTACTGGCAACGGGCAATTATCTGGCAACAAGCAAGTACCTGCAGCGGGGCAGCTAGTTCTTGTATTGCAGCCCGAAGCCCATGGGATACTCAACAGAGATGGCTACAGGAAGTTTTCCTGTGGGTTTCAACTGTCCTTTCAATAAGGACACGAGTGAATTAAAGTATACTGTTTGATTTCCGTAGAAGCCTCCTTCGCCATAGCCGACTAAAAATGCGGGCGCATGTGGTAACTTGTTAATCAGGTATGGATTGCCGAACGACATCACCACGACTTTTCCGGGAACAGCAGAAGACATTCCATCGAGCATTGATGAAAGTTCGCGCGACAGTGGCGCCGGATCAACGTGACGCTCGCGCTGCACAAATAAAGAGATAATCACCAGCTCGGCCTCCGACGCGGTCTTCAGAATTTCTCCATAGATCTTTTTATCCTGGCCCGGCACAATGCTGAACTGCCGGATTCCCTCGAATGACTTACTCAGCGTTTGCTTCAATTCCTCCACGTTCGGCTGATCAGCAATCTTCTGCACTGTTATGTGAACCGTCTTTGCGGGATTGATTGCCTTTAATGGTAGCACATTATTGTTTCTCAGCATGGTGACAGAACGATCGGCGACTTCCTGTACCAGTTTAAGGTTTTCAGGTGTACCGACAATACCTGCAAGCTTATCAACTTCGACGATTTTCTTTTCGCCAAGGCCCATAGCGTATTTTTTCACGAGCAGTTTGATCACAGAGGAGTCGATCTGTGCGAGTGGAATCCGACCGTTCTTAACAGCGTCTGTAATGGCCTTCAAAGCAGTAAGCGGATCTTTGGGTTTGAGTACGATGTCGTGACCTGCTTCGATGGCCATAACGGCTACTTCGTCCTTTCCGAAGCGTGACACGACGTGTTCATACCACAGGTCGTCGGTGGTGATGATCCCTTTAAACTTCAGCTTGTCGCGAATGATGCCTTTAACAAGTTTAGGTTCTACGCTGGCAGGTTGCATGTTACCCGAAACAGAAGGCACGGCAATGTGCTCCGTCATGATAAAGTCAACGCCAGCTGCAACGGCATGGCTAAATGCGTTGAACTCCTGTTTCCCGAGTTGGGTAATGTCCTTATTTAATGTAGTAAATGATGGATAGGCAGGTCCTCCCTTCATGTCGCCTCTTCCGGGAAAATGCTTTGCTGTAACCAGCATGCCCTGTTTGTGATAGGCCGACACATAAGTTTTGATCATGGTATTCATCAGGGAGAGATCACCTCCAAAAGAACGTCCGCTCTCCTGAGGGTTATCGGCTGATAAGGTGACATCAACCACAGGTGTGTACGAAAGGTGTATGCCTATCGCCCTACCTTCCTTTGCCATGACCTGGGCAGCTTTACTCATCAGGTCGTCACTGTGCGTGGCTGCAAATGCCATGTTAGGAGGAAATTCTGTCGCTCCCTTGAATTGCTGACCCGCACCTCCTTCAAAATCCGTAGAGATGAGGATCGGAATAGCAGCGGCTTCCTGAAGTTTATTGATAACCATTGCTGCATTTCGGGCAGTGCCTCCATAGATAACGAATCCGCCTATACCATGATCCTTCGCCAGGCTCAGCCAGTTTTTCATACGCGGATCATCCGCAGCGGCATCGCCGGAGATCTCCACACAAAGCAACTGGGCAACTTTACGCTCCAACGAAAGTCCCGCCAACGTCTTCTTTGCCTTTGCCCGAGGGCTTTCCACCGCGGGCTGCTGCGCGTAAACATTCAGATAAATGAGTGCCGACGCCAAAAGGAGTATCCGTTTCTTCATAGCGTCGGGAAGATAATTAGCCCTTCCGGCAACGGCAAGGCGAACGCGTCAGGGCTCCGACGAAATCACAATCCGGCAAGGTGTTCTTCGGCGAGACCGAAACTAAGGGTCATGCCGGCCCCGCTAAGGCATGTAACGACAGTGACATTCTCGTCAGGATGCAGCACGAGTTCGGTTGCGCCTGGTAACTTTGGATATACACCATTCCAACGTTCCGTGATGGTCAGTTTGCCAAGTTCTGCGAAAGTGGAAAGATAGTCCAGTATGGCGTCTGTCACAGGCTCGAGATCGAACGGTTCAACGGTAAGACTATAATGATGCGAATCACCAATGATCAGTTCGCCGGCGGCATTCTGTCCCAGCAGCACATGGATTCCATGACGCTTGTACGTCTCAGACAGCGCATCATATCGCTTGTCGAGGGCAGGAAGAGACTTACACCTTGAAAACGCGGCATAGTGCCGCAGCGTTAGTCCGGCGCACAACGTGGGCCCTATGCTAACAGGTCGCTCAGGAACGGCCTTCAACATTTGCAGTTTGCACTTCGTTACCTGGTGCTGGTCGAAATGCGTCGGGTAAAGTGTCTCGAAATCCGCGCCGCTGCAAACGTATACCCGTTGTGCAGTCCAGGTCTCGCGGGCGGTTTTAACATTTGGCAACGTGATTTCAGTTACCACATGTCCAAAGCGAAGAATCAACCCGTATCGTTCTACGAGATAATGTGGTATAGTTCTTATCGCCTCGCGGGCGTAAACTGTCGATTCAGTTTCGCTCAGCAGTCCTCCTAAAAGGCCATCTTCTTTAACGACCGGAGATACGGACGCGACCTTTGAGGCTGGCAGCAAAGTGCATTCGTACGCCTCTTCCTTATAGAGTCTCATAAACTCCTCGAGCACGCTCAACTCGTCATCATGATATGCAAGGTGCAGCGAGCGATTATTGTTAATCCAAAAACCCGCCGCATCTGCAATCTCCTGCCAGTGTTTCCGGCTGCGCATCGCGCGGTCGAACATAACTCCCGGCTCCTGACCTATCGGCCATACCAGTCCGAAGTTCCGAACTGATGCTCCCACCGCGAATTGTTCTCTTTCAAATAATACTACACGATATCCTTTTCGCAAAGCCATGTAGGCATGAGCAAGTCCAACGATACCTCCGCCAACAATGGCTATGTCAACTGAACGATCCATATCAAATTAGCATTTAAAAACCCCTTATAAACAGCTCTGCTTGCTTAACCACTGCACAAGATCCAATAGAAAATGCACACCCTTTTTCAAGTTTTGGTTAACATATCATTAAGGTTGCGAATTACCCTTTTTCTTCCAACCTTAAGCAACCAACTTTCCGCTTTTTATGTGGACGAATTTTCATATGCATAATCACTACTGCGACGGCAAGGGTACATTACCCGAGTATGTCGCGGCTGCACGAGAGCTTGGAATGCCCGCGATGGGATTCTCGTCGCACGCGCCGGTTCCGTTCGAATGTGTCTGGTGCATGAAAGCTGGTCGTCTTGCTGAATATCTCAGCGAGGTCGATGCCTTAAAGGTATCAACGAAGGACATTGAACTGTACAAAGGGCTTGAGATTGATTTCATTCCCGGGGTGATTTCTCCCCGCGACTTCGAGCAACGCCTCGACTATACGATTGGATCCATACACTTCGTTGACGTTTTTCCCGATGGACGTCCCTGGGAGATTGACGGCCTGCATACCTTATTTTTAGATGGGCTGGCCACCATCTTCAACAATGACATACATGCTGTCATCAGACGATACTATGAACTCACGCGGCAGATGGTGCAAATGTCGGCTCCCGATGTTATCGGCCATCTCGACAAGATCAAGATCCAGAACATCGACAATAAGTTCTATTCGGAGAACGATGCGTGGTATGCAGACGAGATCGACCGTACCATCGACGTTATCGCAGCGAGCGGTTCGATCGTCGAGGTAAATACCAGGGGTCTTTATCAAAAGAAGTCGACAACTCCGTATCCGAGTCCGTGGATACTTGAGCGTTTGCACGCCAGGCGTGTACCCATAACGTTAAGCTCTGATGCCCATCACATGTCGGATATTACAAATCGTTTTAATGAAGTGGCAAAGCTCCTGCTGGATATCGGATTCAAACAGCTGAACGTACTGCTCAAAGGCAAATGGCAACCAGTTTCCTTCAACGCTCATGGCATCAGTGCATAAGTCGCCCGTAACGACGTGGCTCGAAAAAACGAACGGGTTCTGGTTTGCTCTGTTCACCACGATAATGGCATTTTCGTTGTACACGAGCGTGTATGCGTTTCGAAAAACTTTCGCTGTCGCGACATTCGACGGAATTGAATATCTGGGAATAAGTTATAAAGTCTGGCTCGTCACCTTTCAGGTAATTGGTTATGCTGCAGCGAAATTTGTGGGGATCAAAGTAATATCCGAGCTTAAAGCTACATCCCGCGCGACCGGCATTTTAATCACTGTAACCGTGGCGGGCCTTTCCTGGCTCCTGTTCGGACTCATCCCTGCTCCTTACAATATCATCTTTTTATTTACTAACGGCTTTCCCCTCGGATTGGTCTGGGGAATGGTGTTCGGATATCTTGAGGGACGACGCTTCACCGAAGTACTCGGAGCAGGATTGTCGGTGAGCTTTATCTTCTCTGCCGGCCTTGCCAAATCTGTTGGAGGATTCATTATGCGTGACTGGGGTGTCTCAGAAATGTGGATGCCCTTTACTACAGCATGCGTATTCACTTTACCCCTTCTGTTTTTTCTATATCTTCTTGACAAGGTACCGCCCCCTACTGCATTGGATGAGAGCCTGCGCACAAAGCGACAACCAATGAATGGTGAAGAACGAAAAAAATTCGTCACCACCTTCCTGCCCGGGATATTCTTCTTCACGCTTTCCTATATTCTTCTCACGGTGTTCCGCGACTTCCGCGATAACTTTTCAGCAGAAGTCTGGAAAACGTTGGGGTACGGCAACTCTCCTGAGATATTTACAACTACTGAAATTCCCGTCTCGATTATCGTGCTCGCAGTTATGGGCAGCCTGATGATCATCAAGAATAATCAGCGCGCGTTTATGATCAATCACCTGATCATCATTCTCGGCATGGTGCTGACTGGCGTCAGCACATTTCTATTTCAGCAGCAAATGATTTCCGCTCCGATGTGGATGATCGCCATTGGGCTGGGACTGTATCTGGGTTATGTGCCTTTCAACAGCATCTTCTTTGACCGCCTTCTGGCCGCATTCAACTACGTTGGCACCGTCGGCTTTCTGATCTACCTGGCTGATTCGTTCGGTTATTTGGGAAGTGTCGGAGTCCTCTTTTTTAAAGAATTCGGATATGCTGATCTTTCGTGGGTTGACTTTTTCATCTCTGCAGGCTACCTGATATCCATCGCAGGCACGGGACTGATGGCTGGGTCAATGATCTATTTTCATGTCCGGCACGGTCAGCTCATCAGGACAGAAAAGTCGTCAGTAGGGAAAAGTATGGTGCGGCAGATAGAAATTAAGAATTAAGAATTAAGAGTTAAGAATTAGCCGCCGCCCTAACGGGCAGGCGTGTCCACGACCTTTGGTCGTGGACACGGCGGCGTTCAGCCGGTGGCTAATTCTTAACTCTTAATTCTTAATTTCTCGCAACCTTCTCGCCAGTCCTCACCAGCTGGTTATAGTAGCCAACTATCCTGATCAGGTTCGCTTCGTCTGCATGCTGAAGTCCGTTGGCTTTGGCGTAGGCAGTTAGATGCTGTTTTGACGTTTCGTCGAGAGCTGGATAAACGTCACGGTAGAACTTCCACAGAGGAGTGATGGCACCGCTGGCATCAACGAAGTAATCAAAGTCGCCTGCATCGGCTGAATCTGAAGTTGAACGCGTACGGCGCAAAACATTGAGACCTCCCTGCAGAACAATTTCATATAATTGAATCGCTTTGCTGTTATGCCGAACAGCATGAGAGACAAATCGCCGATTGACGTTGTCCTGCTTGTCGTAATAAAACACGGATTGCACTTTATGAGCGGGCAGCACGTCGGCTCCGTGATTGATGTCGCCCTTCGGCAGAATTGAAACGTTGGTTGCGCGCCTGAGAAGTACAACATCTCTGCCCGCCATCATGCTCACTTGTCCGACGACAACTTCACCTGATGCAAGAACGACCGATCCCTCGTGCCATTTCAAATCTTGCGCAGGAAGCAAGTGAGTGGCAAAAAGCAAAATCAGAGTTAGTGTTTTCAATTCATGTCACTTTATGGTAACACGAATTTAACACTTAGTTAATATCCCAGTAAAGTAAAAGCTATGTTAAATATTACACGAACTAGATCTCGAGTATATCGAGCAATTGTGGAAGTTGTTCTATGAGATGAGTTGGTTTGGCTTCACTTAATACTTCACGCGAGAACGCGCCGGTTGTGACGCCCACAACCATGCCACATCCTGCTGCCTGACCTTCATGCACGTCGGAAATGGTATCTCCAACTTTCACAACCTGACTCGCATCGTTAACATTGGTGAGCTCCATCGCGCGGAATATGAGATCGGGATAAGGTCGTCCTCTTTCTACTTCATCGCTGGTGACGCTTCCGTCGATAAGCGCCTCACTCTTCCATCCAAGACGTTCCAGAAGCGGATCCGTGATTTGCCGGTCGAAACCAGTGTCGACGACAACCTTCATGTTGTGCGCCTTTAGTTTTCTGAACGTGTCCGACACTCCCTCCTTCTCTCCTACCGACGGATCCGTCTTGTAGAACAGAATCATCTCTTCGACAAAACGTTTGTGAATCTCGTTGATCCAGGCAGCAGTAACCGGACGCGAGCCCTCATAGCGACGTTCGAGCAAGTCGCGGATGGCGATAGGCTTCGGCAGGCCCATTACGTCATTGCAGTCCTCCAGCGATACGGTGACGCCATGCTTCGCCAAAGCTTTCTGCAGGACCTTGTGCACATTCCGGTCGTCTTTTACAGTTGTACCGGCCAGATCGAAAACCACGAGTTTCACGTTCATAAATCACTTTTTGCCCAAATTGGACGATCGGATCGTAAATCGCAATGGCGCACTGTGAAACTTTGTTTACGGACTCCGCAACATTCTTCACGCAGAAGTAATGTAATGCTGCGTACATTGGCAATTATTCGACGGCCATCTCTCCGGGAGGTTGTCACTCTGGTCAACCCTTGTTAAGAAACCTCATGGACAAACGTTCAACCCATATCGAATCAGTCATCAATGAAGTGTTCAGTCTTTACGACCGGTTCGGAGATGCCGACTACATCGGCGAGCCCGTGTCTCAACTCGAACACATGTCACAGTCGGCGCAGCTTGCCATCACACGTGGCAGCGACGACGAGATTGTACTTGCTGCATTCTTCCACGATATCGGACACATCTGCGTTATGCAGAAGGCTGAGAACAGCATGGGCGGCTATGGTGTGAAGAGCCATGAGAAAATCGGTGCCGATTACATTCGTGAGAAGGGCTTTCCTGAGCGCGTGGCACGCCTGATTGAAAGTCACGTGCAGGCCAAGCGTTATCTCACATTCAAGTACCCGGAGTACTATGAAGCCCTGAGCGAGGCAAGTCGCAAGACACTGGAGTTTCAGGGTGGCAAGATGACGGCTGAAGAAGCGAATCAATTTGAGAACGCTGATATTTTTGAAGAGAGCATTCTCATGCGCAGATGGGACGAGGAAGCGAAAGAGACGGAGGTGCCCATTATTGATATCGATGATCTGAAGGAAAGGGCAAGGCGAGTCTTGAATGCAAATTGATAATTGATAATTGACAATTGATAATTTTGGAGCCCCCTTGGCGGGGGCTTTTTTATTTGGGTCTGTGAATGAAATTGATGGGATGCAGTATCTTCCTACGGGTGTGTTTTCCCTGGCCAACAAATTTATTGGGAAGGGCATATCGATCGGCAGGGTTGTTCCAAATGCGTAACGTAATTGTTCTCCCTTACTGAGATATTAACTCACAAAACAAAAGCCCCCGCCAAGGGGGCTCCAAAATTATCAATTGTCAATTATCAATTATCAATTTTCCCCCTATCTAAACTCAAAGTATTCCCTCGCATTTTGATAACAGATGCGCTCAATAATCTTCGGGATATTATCGCTGTCCGGAAGCTCGCCGTTTTCGACGTCGGTGCCAAAGAGGTTGCAAAGGATACGCCTGAAGTATTCGTGACGCGGAAAAGAAAGGAAGCTTCTTGAGTCGGTCACCATGCCGACGAAACGCGAAATGAGGCCCATATTAGAAAGTGCGTTCATCTGTTTTTCCATTCCATCCTTCTGGTCGAGGAACCACCAGCCGGAACCGAACTGCATTTTACCAGGAACAGAACCATCATTGAAGTTACCCGTCATAGTGGCAAACAATTCGTTGTCGGCGGGATTGAGATTATAAATTATTGTTCTCGCCAACTGGTTCGTGCTATCCAGGTTATCAAAGAACTTCGCCATGAACAACCCCTGCGGATATTCGCCTATGGAATCGAAGCCTGTATCTGGTCCAAGCTCGCGCATCATCCGTGAGCTGTTATTCCTTTGGGCACCGAGGTGGAATTGCTGTACCCATCCACGGCTGTGATACATCTTGCAAAGATTAGTAAGCACTGCGCTTTTGAACATGATCGTCTCAACGGCGTCAAGAGAATCGCCGGCCAGCAATCTTATGAATAATGCCGGCGCATTCTTTTCTCCATCCGGATGAAAGAACAATGATTCCAGGCCGTGGTCTGACGCGCGGCAACCTAATGATTCAAAGAAGTCTATCCTCTTTCTAAGTGCCGACAACAGATCATCGAAGTTGT
Source organism: Chryseolinea sp. T2 (assembly GCF_037203685.1). Taxonomy (NCBI): domain Bacteria; kingdom Pseudomonadati; phylum Bacteroidota; class Cytophagia; order Cytophagales; family Fulvivirgaceae; genus Chryseolinea; species Chryseolinea sp. T2. The sequence continues at coordinate 83,905 of NZ_JBBCAU010000009.1, read as the reverse complement.
TGATGGTTACACCGGCAGCGGCAGACAGTTTCTGAAGATACTCCCGATAGACGATTGGATCGTGGGCAGCAAACGATTTGTCGGGGCGAAACGTTGGGAACATTTTGAAACCTGCATTTTGCGCAGCAAATGTTTTATGGTATTCCAGTGTATCTGTTGGATCGTCGGTAGTGCATAGCACCTCAACCTTCTGCATCTTCAGTAACGACCGCACTGAATGACTGTCCTGATTGAGCTGATTGGAACAGTGTTCATATATTCTTTGCGCGGAACTTTTGTCGAGCAGTTCATTAACACCGAAATAGTTCCTTAGCTCAAGGTGCGTCCAGTGATACAATGGATTTCGCATTGTGAACGGAACGGTCTCAGCCCACTTCATGAACTTTTCCTCCGGCGTTGCATCTCCCGTACAATAGCGTTCAGGTACACCATTGGAGCGCATGGCTCTCCATTTGTAATGGTCGCCCTCGAGCCAGGCCTCGGTAATATTTTTGAATTTTCGATCCTCCGCAATATCCTTTGGTGAAAGGTGATTGTGATAATCGATGATGGGCATGCGAGCCGCATGTTCATGGTAGAATCGAACTGCCTGATTAGAGCGCAGCAGGAAGTTGTCACCGATGAAGAAGGCCTTTTCCGTTTTCATAACTTTTTCCCGGGTGTAATTTATCTGGAAAGCATTGTTCTTATACCAAGTTCAAGCCCCCGAAGTTCCGCTAATCCGCGAAGTCTTCCTATAGCCGAATAACCTGGGTTGGTTTTCTTATTCAGATCATCCAGCATCACGTGTCCGTGATCAGGACGAAAAGGTATTAGCTTATTTCTCTTTTGCTGCAGCACTACCAATGCTTTCATGACTTTGTACATGTCTGAATCTCCTTCAAGGTGGTTGGCCTCATAAAAGCTTCCGTCCGGCTCGCGGGTCGTGTTACGCAGGTGGACAAAGTGAATGCGATCGCCGAGACGTTCTACCATTCCGGGAAGGTCATTATCCGGACGGACCCCGTATGAACCTGTGCAAAAGCAAATTCCATTAGCCGGTACGTTGCACGCGGCCAGCAGCTGCCTGGCGTCGCTCTCAGTGCTTACAACCCTGGGCAAACCAAACAATGGAAACGGAGGATCGTCGGGGTGAATAGACAAATTCACACCTACTTCCTGAGCAACAGGCGCGATCTCCGAAATGAATTCACAAAGATGTCGCCTGAGAGCGGCATCATCAACCTCATTATAAGCGTCGAGTGCCTGCTGAAATAACTTCAGATCATAGCCCTCTTCTGAGCCCGGCAAACCAGCGAGAATGTTGCTTTGAAGTTGCTTCTTTCCGTCATCGGTCATTGCTTTAAAGCGCGCCTCAGCCTTTGCAACACTCTCTACGGTGTAGCTGGATGCTGCTCCTGGTCTCTTCAAAATAAATACGTCGAATGCCGCAAGGTCGATGGCATCGAACCGCAATGCCAGTGAAGAATCAGGCATTACACTCCGCAGGTTGGTGCGCGTCCAATCGAGTACCGGCATGAAGTTATAGCAGACTGTCCGGATGTTACAGGCAGCCAGATTGCGAATGCTCAGCTTGTAATTGTCGATATACTTTTTGTATCCGGAGGCATGACATTTTATCGACCAGTGTACGGGAATACTTTCAACTACAGACCAAACCAGCCCTGCATATTCGATCACTGATTTTCTGGCCAGTATATCGTGTATAGACCATACCTCTCCGTTTGGGACCTGATGCAGCGAAGTTACGATGCCTGTGGCGCCGGCTTGTCGGATATCGCGAAGACTTACAGGATCGCCCGGACCAAACCATCTCCAGGTTTGTTCAAGCCCTCTCAAGTTTGTCGTTCCCGATTGTTGCATTCCTAGTATGTTAGCTCCTGGTATGTTGAAAACTTTCTATAAGATTCTGATGACAATTCCAGCCTGATGCTAAAACGACGTTCCAGATCTCACTTATCAGACTCCGAAGAATGCGCTGAAGCCACCATCCACCGGAATCGTAACACCGGTTACAAACGTTGAAGCATCAGCACAAAGCCAGACAAGAGTTCCAATAAGTTCATCGGCTACACCGAATCGTGCGAACGGTGTTTGTCTGATGGCCTGCTCTCCACGAGCCGTATACGAGCCATCGGTGTTAGTTAGCAATGCACGGTTTTGTTCGGTGATAAAGAAGCCGGGGGCAATGGCATTGACGCGAATACCCTCACCGTATTTTCTTGCCATCTCGACAGCAAGCCACTTGGTAAAATTATCGACTGCAGCCTTTGCCGCTGAATAACCCACGACACGAGTGATGGGTTTGATAGAAGCCATGGAAGCAATATTGATGATTACACCCTTACCACGACTTGCCATGTCCTGTGTCAATATTTTGGTTGGCAACACAGTGCCTTTAAGGTTCAGATCAACGACACGATCGAATTCGTCGATGTTAAGATCGAAGAACTTCTGGTCCGGAGTGATGATCGCTCCGGGCATGTTCCCACCCGCTGCGTTGATCAGTATGTCGATTTTACCAAAGGCGTCCAGAATTTCCTTGCGCGCTTTTGTAAGCTGTTCTGCATCCAGAACATCGGCGGAAACAAAACGTGCTTTCCCTCCTATTGCTTCAATACTCTTGACGACTGTCTCACCCGCGGCCTGCTTCCGGCCTATTACAACGATGTTTGCTCCGACGCGGGCGAGCCCGAGTGCCATGGCACTTCCAAGAACGCCCGTACCTCCGGTTATTACGGCCGTTCGTCCGCTCAAGTCAAAAAGATTTGTCATACCGATTTATACTGGTTGATAAGTTGACGCAATAATTTGAAATGTGCCAGCCGTCGATGGTTCGCTGATGAGCTATTCCAGCGATTTGATCTTGATACTCCTGAATGCGACTTCGTCGCCGTGATCCTGAAGAAGGATGTGTCCCTTCTTTGCCATGCCGAAGTTCTCCCACTTTGCATACTTGCTTCGTGCAACGAGGGCACTATACGTCGGCGATCCGCGCTGATATTCTACAACCTTGTATCCATTGAGCCAGTGCTCCACGCGATTGTCAGGATAGACGATTATCCGGCCTGAGTTCCATTCTCCAATGGCATGCTGTCCCCGCTTGATCTTCAAGGAGGGTATAAGATCATAAAGTGAACCCAGTGTCCTGTTTCCCACAACGCCCATCTTTGCATCCGGATGTTTCTCATCATCCAGTACCTGATATTCAAGACCTATAGCCGAACCCTTATTTTCCTCCGATTCCGTCACAAAGTATTTGAGGCCACTGTTTGCACCTTCTGTGAGCCTAAACTCAAACTGCAGATCGAAAGCACCATATTCGGCCTCGGTAACAATGTCGCCTCCGTTTTCTGATTCGGCGCCCTGAGATTTTTGAACGACCAGTGTGCCATCCTTAATGTTCCATCCCTTCGAGGGGAACTGGTCTTTATAAGCACCCCGCCAGCCCCTGGTGGTCTGTCCATCCCACAACAAGCTCCAGTTGTTCTTTTTCTCCTGGTCCGACAAAGAGTTTGGCTGCAGATTTACCACGAAGATATCATCCGGTGGAGATGCCTTGATTCCCTCTGTCAGGATCCGGATATTTCTCCAGCGAATGGTCTGGCCAGCAGCTTCCGGTTTGTCGATCGCATGCACCTGAAGGGCGATAAATCCCTTGGGGGTGAGGCCATCTACAAGATTGGCTGTGGGGATTCCATTGATCCAAACGCGCATAACAGGTCCGATGCATTCTATTCGCGCTTTGTTCCAGTCGCCTTGTTTGTATGCTGTCTTGGCACCCGCGTTGTATTCAAGCGTATATAACCAGTCGCGACGAGCTTCGTCGTAGATTCCACCGGTCCACGCACGGGCGCTGGGATCTATTTCCATCTGATATCCATGCACCCGTCCGTCGCGATAATCCGATTTGCTTTCACTTCGGAACTGGATACCCGAATTCATGGCAGCATCCAGTTTAAATTCGAGCTCCAGAATGAAGTCGCCATAGTCCTTATCGGTAACCATAAACGAATTCGGCTCTTTGAATACGGTGGTGCCAACAATTTCACCCTTTACCACTTCGTATTTGGCCTTACCATTGAGTTGGTGCCATCCGGAAAGGTCCTTGCCATTGAAAAGGTTCACCCATTTTTGCGCAAAGGCTGAAGGATGAGAGATCAAAGAAATGAAAAGGAAAAAGGCAACGGCGCGCATGAGTGTTTGTTTTTTGTTGGTCAATTTATGTTGTTGACCGAATAACACAAAATGGTATTATTGCGGAAGTTCAATTAACGTGTTTTTCAGAGCGTGAACAGACAAACAATGGCGGATCGCAATCAACTGATACAGGAACTTAAGTCATATTCCGGCTTCGATCACGCTGAGCAACAGTTTGTTGATCGCTTTGTAAGTTTGCTCAGGCACCGCGACGCGTTTCAGAGGACACACCTTCCCGGCCATATCACTGGCTCGGCCTGGATAAGCAACGAGGCGGGAACTGAGGTCCTGCTCACCCATCATGCAAAGCTTGACAAGTGGCTTCAGCCCGGGGGCCATGCCGATGGAGATGAGAATGTGATCCGTGTGGCCTCCAGGGAGGCGGAAGAAGAGACGGGACTTGCGGAAATTGTCCTGGCAGTTGATCGCATTTTCGATCTCGACATCCACGTCATTCCTCAGCGCGGGGATATGCCTGAGCACTATCACTATGACATCCGGTACCTCTTTCGTGCGAGCAAGCAGCTCCCGTTAATTGTGACAGCAGAGTCACATGCCCTCAGCTGGGTAAAGCTGGAAGACCTTGAGCGCGTCACCAATGGAAATACATCGATGATGCGCATGGCGCAAAAGATGGTGAGGCTACTTTGAGGTGATTAGTATCATACCGAAGGCAACGGCAATGGTCCAGAATCGATAGCCTGGTGTAACGGCCGGGATAATCACCCAATGCAATTGCATGACCACGCACAGTAATACGAGCACGATTGCTACGGCACGGATGATAGAGCGCACCTTGTTATTCATAGGCTATTTTTCAAAACAGCGCACAATCTAGCGATTTTCTTAGCGGATGAAAATGGCGATATCACCAATTGCCTATACCTTCGCGCCGTGGCTGAAACAGGCAACGATATAAAAAAAGCTGCCTCACTGCTTAGGGCGGGTGAGTTGGTAGCCATTCCAACTGAAACGGTTTATGGACTGGCGGCGAATGCTCTCAATAGCGACGCCGTTGCTAAGATATTTGAGGCCAAGAACCGGCCGCATTTCGATCCGCTTATCATCCACGTACCGTCGTTTGATGCCGTGTCTCTCTATGCATCGGAGGTTCCAAATGAGGCAAAGCAACTTGCTGAAAAATTCTGGCCCGGCCCTCTTACGCTGGTGCTACCGAAGAGAGACATTGTGCCGGATCTCACCAGTGCAGGCCTTGACACCATAGGTATTCGTTGTCCTGATCATGCGCTCACACGCAGCCTGCTGCAGACTTTGGATTTCCCTCTGGCAGCTCCGAGCGCGAATCCCTTTGGTTATGTTAGTCCAACGACTGCCCAGCATGTAGACCAGCAGTTGGGAGATCGCATCGCTTATATATTGGATGGCGGCTCGTGCGAGATAGGAATTGAATCCACCATTGTTGGTTTCGAGGAAAGCCATCCAGTGATCTATCGTTTTGGAGGTTTGCCGCTGGAGTCAATTATTGATGTGGTTGGCCCCCTGAAGACCCGGGCACATTCGACCTCCAATCCAAGAGCACCGGGGCAACTCAAGAGTCACTACGCTCCAGGTAAACGTGTGATTCTTGGTGACATCTCAATATTGCTAAAGGAAGTAAGCAACAAGGTTGCTGTTATTAGTTTTAAGACTGACTATAAGATTCCAAATCAGATAGTGTTGTCGCCGAAAGGTTCACTTCACGAGGCGGCGCGGAATCTGTTTTCTGCGCTACGCAAAGTCGACGAACTTCCGGTTGATATAGTGTTTGCCGAGCTCGTTCCCAACGAGGGCATTGGTCGCGCCATAAACGATCGTCTTACACGAGCCGCCTCTGCTCATTAGAACGAAGTTGATCCACTCCGGACGTGAATATCCGAGACATCGTACCAACTGCAGATGCAAACGTAATATCAGGACTGCCAATGCTACGCACGTAATACTTGTTGTGGGAGTCCATTTAACTGCGTAATTGCCGGCCTGAAATAAAGCATATATGTTTACGCACTCCTCTCTGAAAAATTGGCTAAGTGGCCGAATCATCCGCACATTAGTAATACTCGCTGCCCTCGTGTACTATTCAGCGAGCACACACGCACAGGACCTGTTACAAAAGCAGTTAAAGGAAAGCGCACAACTTGCGCATATCATGAAAGAGGACTCCACTCTTGGTGGTATGAGTCGCTGGCTAAACAAACCCGTAACAAAAACGCGCGAACTTCCGCTGGCTTCCGACTTCAATTCCCTAAAGCTCACTGGTCCGGGAAAGCTTTCTGTCGACATGAAGCGCACTCATTCGGGCAGGGGCAGTGTGGTAATTGAAACGCCTACATCTCTGGGGACGAAGAATCCAACGAACCGGAGCTATGCGAGCGCTGAAGTGATCAGGCCGGTTAAAGGCGAAAATCTAAATGAGTACAATCGGTTCTCAGTATGGGTATATGCAGATGCTCCTGGATTTTACAACGTATTTGTGGGTTGTACTTTATACAATCAGGGCAAACATATCATGCCTGTGCCCGGCAGATTTGAGGGGCAACATTTCGTGACCGTATATCCTAACCGTTGGCAGCAAATCATTTGGGAGATGCCTGATCTGTATCGCGACTCCGTCACCGGTTTCTCCGTGAACATCATGCTTACAGGTTCACCCAAGGGGGCATCTCAGCGAATGAAACTTTATGTAGACGATATGCGCATAGAGACTGTAGAGGCAGAGAATACGCGTGGCTTTAATCTGCGGAAGGATGCCATCGCATACAGTCACAGCGGTTATCGGACAGAAGCCAGCAAGCAGGCGCTCGTTCAGAACGTAAAGTCCAATGACTTCGAACTGTTCAACGCATCGACAAAAAAATCTGTATTCAAGGGTAAAGGAACAACGCTTGATAACGGCTTTGTTCAAGTCGACTTCAGCAATCTCAAGACACCAGGTTATTATACATTAAGCATCGATGGCAGAAAGACAAAACCCTTTGCTGTTGGTAATGATGCATTTCTTGCCACTGCCTGGCACACACTGAACTTCTTCTATTCTGAGCGATGCGGATACGACCAGCCCGGTATACATCAGGAGTGTCACAAAGATGTTACCCTTGTACATCCTGACGGACGACGAGTAAACATCAGTGGAGGTTGGCACGATGCCGCCGACCTAACGCAAGGGCTGGGCAACACTGCGCGTGGCGGACTTGCCATGCTCGAATTGGCGGATGTGGTTGCCAGTTCCCAACCCCAGTTTCGCGATCGCCTTCTGGCAGAAGCACGATGGGGACTTAACTGGGTTTTGGAAACCAGATTTGGCGATGGTTATCGCACCGGAGGATTGATCATTGGCATCTGGTCAGACAACATCACAGGTACCAAAGACGACATGGAAGGTAAGGCGACCAACAGGCCATCCGATAACTTCTTTTCAGCGGCGTACTGCGCTGCGGGTGCACCCCATTTTGCCAAGACTGACCCGGTATTTTCGTATTGGTGCAGGAACGCCGCTATCGAGGATTTCAGATTTGCCAGTGAAATGCTAGGCACTACAGTAACCGAGAGAAATGAAGCTGAGTCATACGCTCTTGCTACAGTTTCTGCTATGCATCTTTACCGGCTTACGCGCGACAAACAATACCTCGACTATGCGGCAGGGTATGCACGCGTCGTAATGGATTGTCAGCAAACAGAAAAGAGAACTGACTGGTCTATTCCCTTGCGCGGGTTCTTTTACGAATCGCGCAGTCATAAGAGAATACTCGAATACTTCCATCAAAGCAATGAGCATCTTCTCATCCAGGGATTAACGATGTTACTGAGAGAAGCTCCTGGTCATGCCGATGCATCCAAATGGAAAAACTCATGCGAGGCATATGCTGATTACCTCACTGCACTAAGTTCAGAGATTAAACCTTACGGCATTATTCCGGCTGCCGTATATGAACTGAACAACGCGGAGTTCGCCGGCATCTATCATGAAGGCGACCGCGTTGGAATGCCTTCAATGGAAGAATACAATGCTCAGGTGAAAAACGGTATAAAGCTCGCTGATAAATTTTATCTGCGCCGTTTCCCTGTTGCCTATCAATTCAGAGGATTTCACGCGATTCATCTCTCTAAAGCGAAAGCAGCATTTCTCCTGGCTGATGAGCTAAAGCGACCACAGCTAAGACAACTGGCGACACGCCAATTAGAGTACATTGTTGGCTTCAATCCATTTGCTATGAGCACCATTTATGGTGATGGCTATGATTATCCACCCTTGTACGGAGCCTATGCCGGAGATGTTGTTGGTGCGGTACCCGTTGGCATCGAGACCTATGAGAACGATGATGAGCCATACATGCCCATGCAGGTGAACGCCACATACAAGGAGATATGGACGCATACCACAGCTGCTGTGATGAGTGTGGTTGCCTCTCTCATGAATGAGTAATAGCGTTTACCGGACTGCAGTAGGATCAAACATTTGTTGAACTTATTATATCTTTGAAAGTAGTGCGATAAATAAGTATCACAAGCGCTTAATCAGATAACCCGGAAGATATGCCAAAGAAACTACTCATTTTAACTGGCGGTGGCGATTGCCCCGGCCTCAATGCTGTAATAAGAGGCGTTGCCAAGCGTGCGCGCGTCGAAAAGGATTGGGTGGTATACGGAAGCGTGGAAGCATTCAATGGTGTACTTAAGGAGCCGCAGAACATCGTGGAAATTACCAACAGCGTAGCCGCAGGCATACACGTGAGAGGTGGCACCATACTCAAGACTACCAACAAAGACAATCCTATCAAGTTTCCTGTTCGCCAGGAAGATGGAACAACACGTTTTGAAGACCGTTCGGACGAACTCGTAAGAAGATTGAAGGAGCTGGAGTTCGACGCCGTGATCAATATTGGTGGCGATGGTTCTCAAAGGATATCAAAAGTATTGTACGAGAAAGGAGTAAACATCATAGGAGTACCCAAAACGATTGACAATGATTTATGCGCGACGGATATGACGTTTGGTTTTCAAACCGCCGTGCAGATTGCAACGGACAGTTTCGACAAACTCGTTACCACTGCTGAGAGTCATCATCGCGTAATGATCATGGAGGTTATGGGCCGCGATGCCGGGTGGATTGCACTTCATACCGCTATAGCAGGGGGAGCAGAGATCTGTCTTATTCCCGAAATACCTTATGACATCAACATCGTGACGAAGCGTATAGCAGAACGTTATAATCAGGGTAAAGGATTTGCAAACATTGTTATTGCCGAAGGCGCACATGCGTTAGCCTCAAGCCTTACGTCTGCTGCCGGCGACAAAGGTTCGGAACATGTGAGACTGGGTGGTGTCGCTTACGAATTATCGAGACAACTGAAAGCTGCGGGGTGCCCTGCCGATATTCGTGAAACGGTTCTCGGGCACGTACAACGGGGAGGAAGCCCTATCGCTTTTGACCGCGTACTCGCCACTTTGTTCGGGGTAAAAGCGTTCGAGATGGCTGCTAAAAATGAATTTGGCCGAATGGTCGCATTCAAAAATAATGAAGTAACATCAGTAACGCTGGATGAAGCTACTCAGGAGTACAACGGCGTAAATAAGGACTCGTATCTCGTGAAGGCTGCGAAGGGATTAAACATCTGCTTCGGCGACTGATGCACCGCGAAAAAACAGCTTTCGCCAGGGGAATCGTCGCTTAGTTTCCTAACTTTCACCGATCAAATAACGAAACCCAAACAATGAAGACAATTGACGACATCAAGTTCAGCGGCAAACGCGCCCTCATCAGGGTCGACTTTAACGTGCCTCTGGACAAAAGCTTTAAAGTGACGGACGACAATCGTATCCGCGCAACGATACCGACACTGAAGAAGATTCTGGCCGACGGCGGAAGCTGCGTGCTGATGTCGCATCTTGGCCGTCCCAAAGAAGGACCAGAAGAAAAATATTCCCTTAAGCATACGATTGGCAAAACGGAAGAACTCCTTGGTGTGAAAGTGAAGTTTGCCAGTGATTGCATTGGGGAAGAAAGCTATAAACTGAGTGCTGCTTTGAAACCGGGCGAAGTTCTCCTCCTTGAGAATCTTCGTTTTTACAAGCAGGAAGAGAAAGGTGACGTTGGTTTTGCTGAAAAGCTTTCCAAGCATGGCGATGTCTATGTTAACGACGCCTTCGGAACAGCTCACCGCGCGCATGCGTCTACCACCATCGTTGCACAGTTCTTCAAAGAAAAATGTGCCGGATATGTAATGGCAGCCGAACTGAAGAATGCCGACAATGTGATGAAGCGCGCTGCAAAGCCTTTCACGGCTATCATGGGCGGAGCCAAGATCAGTGATAAGATCCTCATCATCGAGAACCTACTCGACAAAGTCGACAACCTCATCATTGGTGGTGGCATGGCCTATACTTTTTTCAAAGCACTTGGAGGTAACGTTGGTAAGTCACTCGTTGAAGAAGACAAACTGGACCTGGCGAAAGAATTGATTCAGAAAGCCAAGGCGAAGGGTGTGGAGTTTCTCCTTCCTCTTGACTCTGTAATAGCAGACAAGTTTGCTGCAGACGCAAATTCGGAAGTAGCTAACAACCATGCCATCAAAGACGGGTGGATGGGACTTGATATTGGTCCGCAGGCGATAGCGGTGTTCAGCAAAACTGTAGAGTCATCAAAGACCATTCTGTGGAATGGACCTATGGGTGTATTCGAAATGGACAAGTTTGCTGCAGGCACGCGCGCCATAGCCCAGGCGGTAGTGAAGGCGACCGAGAACGGCGGCTTCTCACTTATCGGCGGTGGTGACTCTGCTGCGGCTGTGGCCCAGTTGGGATTCAGCGACAAGGTTAGTTATGTATCAACAGGCGGCGGTGCGCTGCTTGAATACTTTGAAGGGAAAGAACTACCCGGGGTAAAGGCGCTGGAGTAGGCATCAAATTGCGTATAAGTTTTGAAGAGGCTGCTGAGATGGCAGCCTCTTTTTTTATGCTGTAACGGTTAGGCATAAGGCGTCAAGCGCAGGAGGTTAACCGCAAAATGTAAAACTCTGAATGGAAAATGTAAAAGTTTAGGGCGGAGATCAGCTCTCGTCTGAGTTCTCGGGGCAGGCACCGTCCTTGTAGTCATCAATTCCATGGCAGGAAGCATCACAGGCGTTGCCATAGGTCTTCATGTTGCAACCACAAACTGGTTTATACTCCATTGTGCACATGCAATCCTCCACTTCATGTTCCGTGCATGCCTCCTCCTCCGAGTCTTTGCTACAGGTTGCAGCCATCAGGCTAAGACAGGACATCAACACGATGGTTCGAAAGTATCCGGTAATCATCTTCATAGGGGTAAGTTAATACCTTTTAACCTTAAGCTCAATAAACGCGTTTAACCTCAGATCTGGTACACGCTGTTTTACAAACGTTACCGTAAATTTACTTCACGGTTACGACCGTTTTATCTTTTCATCCTTCGACAAAGCAACTATATTAAAGTGTTTACTAACCTAAACCTCTACTCTTGGACTCTATAACGAGGCGAAGCTTTCTTCAAAAGTCAGCAATCGCTTATCCGGCGATGCTCTCATTGGGTATGATTCCTGCGGCGCCGGCCCATGCCTTCGAACTCACGCGAGCAGCTAAGTCTAAACATGTCGTCATTATCGGAGCCGGTCTTTCCGGTCTTGCTTCTGCATATGAACTAGCGAAGCTTGGATACACTTACACATTGCTGGAAGCACGTGACCGGGTGGGCGGACGATGCTGGAGTGTTCGTAAAAACTCAACCAATACCGAACTTAAGAATCCCCAACAAACGGCGACGTTTGATGATGGCCTCTACTTCAACGCAGGTCCTTCACGTATCCCCCATCACCACGAGCTCACCCTGCACTATTGTCGTGAACTCAATGTTCCGCTCGAGGTGTACAACAATATTAACGAGAGCACCTATTTCTACGCGGAAGGAAATGGTCCGCTTTCCAATCGAAAGATCCGGGCCCGTGAAATTCACAACGATGTGCGTGGATATACCACTGAATTGCTGGCGAAGGCCATTGATCAGAGTAAGCTGGATACGGGGATGAGCAAGGAGGACACCGAAAAGGTTGTGGAGTTCCTTCGTGCTGAAGGAGGACTGGACATTGACAAGCTATATAAGGTATCTGCCCGTCGCGGATATGTTGAAGCACCTGGTGCTGGCGACCGTCCCGGCAAAGTAGGCGATGCTCATTCCTTTCAGGACATCATCCATTCCGCTTTACTGGACCCCGACTTTTACCACGTCCCTGAATACACCTACGAGTTGCAGATGACCATGTTGCAAGCGAAAGGTGGTATGGACAACATTGCAAAGGCCATTGATCAAAAGCTCACGACAAAGCCCATCTTTGGTGCGGAAGTTTCTTCAATAAAGAATACCGCAACAGGTGTAGAAGTAGTCTACAAAACAAAGGCCGGAACCAAATCGGTTACGGGTGACTACTGCATTTGTACGACTCCGCTGCCCGTATTGAGCAACATCGATCATAATTTTTCGTCTAACGTCAGTAGGGCTATAGACTTTGCAACATACATCGCAACGGGAAAGATAGGTCTCCAGTTCAAGCGGCGGTTTTGGGAAGAGGATGAAAACATTTACGGCGGCATAACGCATACCAACAATGAGATTACGCAGATCTTTTATCCCTCGAACGACTATTTGTCCCGCAAGGGCGTGCTGATCGGTTACTACAATTTTAACGATAAGGCTATGCGTACCGGTGCACTGAGTATAAAAGACCGTGAGAAGCTTGCACTCGAAAAAGGTGCATTGATTCATTCGCAGTATGCCAAAGAGTTTGAAAGTTCCTTTTCCGTAAGCTGGCATCTTACGCCTTACAGTCTGGGAGGATGGGCCGTATACACGAGTGAGACGCGCAACAGTGTATACAAGGCATTCGACAAGCCTGACGAAAATGTTTATTTCGCCGGGGAGCATACCACCTACCTGAACGCCTGGATGGCAGGCGCATTTGAATCTGCGCGTAAAGCTGTAACTTCGGTGCACGCCCGCGCAACAGGTGCAAACCTGGAGTACCCGACTCAAAAAAAATAATCAACCCTATCACTTAATATGAACCACCACATGAACAGACGCCATTGGATCAGAACCAGCGCAATGCTGGCCGGCGGAGCATCGCTTATTCCTGGCGTATTTAATCGCGCGACTGCCGGGATCAGTGCAAGCCCTTCTTTTTCCTCGACTATCCGCGAGGAAGTACTTCTTCGCGAGTTCCCGAATCCAAAGACAAGATTGTTTGCGAACGAGAATCCTTTTGGCCCGTCAGAAAAGGCAAAAAAGGCAATCGTCGAAGCACTTGGAAAGTCCTACCAGTATCCATTTACTGCACTGTTCGAACTGCAGGGAAAGATAGCAACACATGAAGGTGTAAAACCTGAACAGGTGATGCTCGGAGCAGGTTCTTCTCCCCTTTTACATGGAACGGCGCTCTACTTCGCAAAGCAGGGTGGTAATATTATCACCGGTGATCCGACGTACGAAGATCTTCCTGAAAAAGCGACTGCGCTAAAGACCATTGACTGGGTGAAGGTACCGCTAACCAGTGAGCACAAGCTTGACCTCGATGAAATGGAAAAGCGCATCAACGATAAGACTGTGATGGTGTATGTATGCAATCCCAACAATCCGACAGGAACGCAGGTCGACACCGCAAAGCTCAAGGCTTTTTGTGAACGTGTTTCCAAAAAGGTCCTTGTGTTCATAGATGAAGCCTATATCGACTATACCGCGGATCCCAAAGGCATGACTTTGGTTGATTGCGTTAAGAAGGGTCAGAATGTTGTCGTGGCAAGAACATTTTCAAAGTTATATGGATTTGCCGGCCTTCGCGTAGGTTATGTTATAGGCCAGGAATCTTTTATGAAGTCAATTGAGCCTTTCACAGCCGGGTTCGCATGTATTTCCGCAACATCCGGTGCGGCTGCGCTCGCTGCCTACCAGGAGACTGACTTCCTGGCGGATGCGCTTAAGAAGACCCTTGCATCAAAGGAATATTTGTACAGCGTTCTCAAGAAGGAAGGCTACAGCTACATACCCTCCACCACTAACTTCGTAATGTTCCCGGTAAACATGGATGCCGAGAGATTTACAGAAGAGATGATGAAGCGCAGTGTAGGTGTGCGTCCGTGGAAATTTGCCGGCAAAGAATGGTGTCGCGTAAGCATAGGCACCATGGAAGAAATGGAAAGCTTTGCGCAGGCCTTTAAACAAATCTCCTAGGCACGAGCATGCTTTATTGGAGTGCATTGATTTGCAGTGTGTCATCATTCATTCATTAACCTTAAACAATGATTAGCTCTTTGAGAAAATACTTTGCGTTGCCATTAGTCGCCCTTTTCTTTTCGATTGCAGTCTGCGCACAGGATGTACCCAATCCACGCCCACTGAAAATGGAAGAGTATGAAAAGGCAAAAACGTTCACGATTAAGAACCTTGACGAGGACACTTACGCAAAGTTTGAGAACACGTATATCCTCGATCGATATGAATTGCGAAAGCCCTACTTCATCACCGGTGACGATGGGCTGAAGAAACGCATTGACCTCTACAACTTCATTGCAAAAGATGGAATGCAGCAACTTGGCATTCTCATCTTCTATACAAATGAAAAGAACACGCTCTACAAAGCGCTGCTTCCAAACTTTACCGCCGATGCCAAGGTGTGGGAGAAGTACTTTGAGGACATCCATGCGATTGACAAAATTGAAAAGAACTTTGTCCTCAAGCTGAGTTATGTTCTTTCGAAGGAGATGGGATACCAGGTTTACAAGAGTCTCAACCAGGGTAAGGACCTGGCGAAAGAATCAGCGACGTACGGTAATGACATCTGCTTCCCCGGCGATCAGGAAGTCACGCTCAGTGATGGCAGTACGAAGCTTTTGTCGATGTTGAATTCAGGTGACAAGATTATGACTGCGGATCCCTCGAACAATCACATTTTCACGGTTACTGTTGACAAGGTTATCGAACACGAAGCAAAGAACTATGCATTAACAAAACTCACGCTAATTCGTGCCACTGAAATTTCCGCAGCATACGGCGTGAACGTTCGATTGTCAGCACGCACATTAAAGGCGACGCCCAATCATCCAATGAGAACAGATGCTGGTGACAAGGCGATGGGTCTCATTAACACAGATGAACAGGTACTTTGTTTTGATCAGCAAAGTGGCCGGTATGAATACTTCACCGTTGTAGATAAGATTGAAGTGGTAGAGGGAGTACAAAAAGTCTACAGTGTAGAAGGAAAAGAATCGAGTCCTGTCATGATGAACGGAGTGATGGTGCTGCAGAAATAGAGTAAGCACGAATCATCATCAGATAAAGTTTACGGACCGGGTCACGACTGTTGACCCGGTTTTTGTTTTATAGCGAGAACAGTTACACCACCAGTGCGAATTCTATACGGTAGCATTGACAAATGTCAGTGTTTAAAAAATGCTGATCAGTCCCGAATCGATTGCAATTCGCTCATCTTTCCAAAATCTTACATACGGTAGACGCATCAGGCAAATAGCGAGTTCCGGCCGCTGCATTACAAAATATGGTGAATGCACAAACGATTTCTGCTTCGTTTTGCGATTAGTCTACCGCTATCTTCGCAAGCTACTTTCCAAAGGCTGGTTGGTAAGATAATATAGTGTTCTGCCTCTACACACTTATTATAGTATAGCGCATTGAGGGCATTGTAGCCTCATGTTGGGTCCATTCAGCGCAACAAATCAGTCGGACCCGTTTACTTACTGCCACCCGTCGAGAATATCGCCTTAGCACTTTAAACGGTTCTCACTTTGCCAGGCTACCAGTCTATCTTAGATCTGTTGGAGCCCCGTGCAGACTATGAAAAAGAAACTCAATCTCAATCTCAAGCAACAGATCACCCTCATGATCACCCTGGCACTGATCGTGCCGCCAGCCCTTGTAGGTTTTGTATCAATTTATCGCATTCAGACGAAGGCGAGAGCTGATATCGAACAATTTCGTACAGACGAGCTAAATAAACTGAAGCTCTATCTGAAACACATCACAGACATCGCTTATGGTATTGTGGAAGTAAGTCATCAAACGGTAAGGGACTCAGCGTCGCTGACCACTGATGCCATGAAAGTAACCCTTGACGAACTATCCAGAGTGAGGTTCGACAAAGGCGAAGGTTACTTCTGGGTAACAGACAACAAACTTCCCTACCCCACCATGCTGATGCACGCCGAAAAGCCGGAGCTCAACGGTTCCGTACTGGATGATGCGAAGTATAATGTAGAACGGCACAACAGCAGAAATATTTATCAGGTGCGGGTAGAGCTGGCCAATGCAAACGGCGAAGCCTATGTAGAATATGTGATGCGCAAACCCGGCACGCAGGAAGTATTTAATAAGATATCGTATTCGAGATTATACAAGCCACTTGGCTGGGTTATATCCACCGGTTTTTATACGGATCAGATCGAGGCTGCTATCCTTGCAAAAGAGGATGCATTGAAGGCGCACGTCACGAGCATTATAATATTTTTCATTACGCTGGCCCTTCTCGTTCTCACCGCAGGCCTGATTGCCGCATTCTATTTCAGCAAGCAGCTGTCGGATGCACTTGTTAACATCAAAGACAAGCTTAAGCAACTTGCGCTTGGACAGCAGGTGGAACAGATGCAAACGAAAAGGACAGATGAAGTTGGTGACATGGCCACCTCTTTAAATCAACTTGTTGATGGATTAAAAACTTATACTTCGTTTGCGCGCGAGATCGGAAAGGGAGACCTGGACCAGAAGTTCGAGCCCCTAAGCAAGGATGATGTTCTTGGTACCGAGTTGATCGTCATGAGAGACAGTCTGAGAAAGGCTGAACGCGAGAAAAGCCTTCGTGACTGGGCAAATGAAGGACTTGCCAAGATGGGCGATGTTCTTAGAAGAAATAACAACGACACAAAAGTCCTTACTGACGAAGTACTAAAGGAGCTTGTCAAATATCTTAAAGTGAACCAGGGTGCATTGTTCATCGTCTCTGATGGCAACGCGCAGGAACTCGAACTTTTCGCAGCATACGCCTACAACAAGAGGAAATATATCAAACGAAAGATCAGCTTTGGTGAAGGGCTCGCAGGCCAGTGCGTGATGGAACGTCAAACTATCCACCTCCGCGAAGTTCCTGAAGACTACGTGCAGATCACCTCTGGTCTCGGTCATTCATTGCCACGCACGATAATCCTTGTGCCTCTGCTCACAGACCAGGCCGTGTTTGGGGTTCTCGAACTTGCATCTTTCAAGACGTTTGATACTCACGAGATAGCATTCATTGAAAAGGTCGCTGAAAGCATTGCCAGCACTATTGCTACCGTGCAGACCAATGAACACACAAAGACATTGCTTCAGCAAAGTCAGCAGATGCAGGAAGAGATGAAGTCGCAGGAAGAAGAGATGCGTCAGAACATGGAAGAACTGTCGGCGACTCAGGAGCAGATGGCGCGACAGATGACGGAGTCAAGAGAACTTCATGAGGAGATATCGGTTCGCGAGCGTGTCTTTGGGCTAACAACAATCTTGTCTGAAGCCGATCCTTTCGGGACCATAAAACTCGTAAATGACAAGTTATGTGAAGTATCCAAGTATAGCCGTGAAGAGCTGCTTGGAAAACCTCACAGCATCTTCCGTCATCCGGATATGCCGAAAGAACTTTTTAAGTTCTTCTGGGACACTATCAAGGCAGGTCGTGTCTTCAAAGGCATCATAAAGAACAGGGCAAAAGACGGCACACACTACTGGGTTGACGCAACCATTATGCCGGTACAGGATGCAAACGGTAACATCACTAAATACATTGGTGCCCGTTACCATATTACCAACGAAGGCATGGCGATCGATCTATACAATCGACAGGCCGCGAAAATGAACTGGCCACTGCTCAATTCCAGGGACGTCCCTTCCGGTCACATGAACGGACATAAGGTCAATATCAACGGGCACGAACCTCAAACTGCTTAGGGTATGACCGCAAGAATCAAAATCATTGTGTTCGGCTGTCTGCTGCTTGCGTTAAATGCACATGCTCAGGAAAGCTATTGGATGAAACCCGACAGCTTATTCAAGTTCGTTCAGCCTACTGCGCAATTGCAGCTATGGGGAACGTACTCTATGGGAGAGAAAACGAGAAAGGTTACCAGTGGTCCGCTTGAACCTGTGGAGGACCGCCTTGGATTTCTTATTCGTCGTGCGCGTTTTGGATTTAAGGGAAAGCCGTATAAAAAGCTTAGTTATACCCTCACGGTACAATACGACAATCTGGGTAAAGACAAGTTCAGCGCTGTGCGTGGCAGTACAAATACCGGCACGTTAGGCATACTGGATGCGTTCGTGAGCTGGCAGCTTACGCAAAACGAATTGCTTTATGCCACTACTGGTTATTTCCAGCCACAGATAAGCCGCGAGTGTATTACCGGCGACTTGCTTGTGAATTCACTGGACAAGTCTCCATCACAGACTTACATCCGACAGCACATCGATGGAAAGAGTTATGGACGCGCAGTGGGTTTGAACCTCGGCGGTATGAAGCGCAGCGGAACAGTAACGCTTGGATACAACGTCGGTATTTTCAACAACACCAGTACTGCAACTGACGCGGGCCCTGAAACTTCCGGGTACTACTGGAGTCCACTAACTGCGGAGCGTCTGACCGTTACTTTTGGTGATCCCGAATCGAAGACGTATGCCATTAACTATGACGCCAACAATTACTACAGCAAGCGCAGGGGCGTAACATTCGGTGGCTATGCGACTCAGCAGGGCCACACCGACATCTTCAAATCAAATACCGCCATTGGCTTTGATGTGTTATTGAATTATAATGGATTGAATCTCGATGGTGAGTGGAGCATCCTGGAGCGTCATACAGAATCGGGCAACTTTAATTCCCAGACCGGTCACATTCGTGCAGGCTATAACATTGTTGTTGGCAAAAAGTATTTCCTTGAGCCTATGTTCATGGTCATGGCATTTCACGGTGATGACGGCGCACAGTTTTCAGGAAACGATCATCAGTATGATGCGGGCGTGAACTGGTACCTCAACAAGAAATCGTGCAAGCTCAGCGCGCACTATTGCTGGCAGGAAGGCGAAGGCAACAATGGTTATACCGATGGAGTGACTTTTCAGAAAGGAAACTTCGCGGCACTGGCGCTCGTACTGCTGATGTAGTCCGGTTGTCTCACTTGTGAGCACAAACTTCGAATACTAACTCTCATTGCAATTGGTCAAGCACAGCAATGAGAGTTTATTCATTTATAACATCAGCTCATCACCTGGTACAGGGTCAGGGCCGCCGCTTTATTTTTCAGTTTGATCTGCCCCAGCGATTGACAGTCAAAGGAGTTTTTGATTTTATTATAGGCCTCTTCAGTAATAACGATCTGCCCTTCTCCCGCAACAGACTGCAATCGTTGGGCGGTGTTGACCATATCGCCAACAACAGTATAATCAAGCCGGCGCAGGGAGATGGCGCCAATGTTTCCACTGATGGCCTCGCCGCTGTTAATGCCAATTGCTACTTTCGGCGAGAATGATAATTGTGACGGCAACGTATCGATCTTGTTCCTTATGTTCAAACTTGCATCGATAGCACGATCGAGGTGATAGTCGCCTTTGAATACGGCCATGACGCAATCACCCATGAACTTGTCGACGATGCCCTGCTGAGCAATGATCTCTTTAACCATAACGTCGAAGTAGCCATTCAGCATTCGGACTACGGTGTCTGCAGGTTCACGCTCACTGATTGCTGTAAAACCGCATATGTCGATGAAGACAACCGTGGCGTCGACAGTTTCGTTTGCTGAAACTGAAGCCTCGTACTCGCGGCTGCCCATGAAATGCAGCACGTTCTGATCAACATACATCTTCAGGATGTTATTTTCCCTGATCGCCTGTAATGTTGATTTGATCTGGTTAACATGCCTGATCGTCTTTTCCATGGTCACTTCCAGATCCTCGAAGTTCACTGGCTTGGTGACAAAATCGAAAGCACCGCGATTCATTGCCGTGCGAATGTTTTCCATATCGCCGTATGCAGATACAATTACCGTCTTGCTGAGAGGTGAAAGTTCATTCAGCTTCGACAGCAACGTAAGGCCATCCATCTCCGGCATATTGATGTCGCTGAGCACAAGCGAAATGTCGGGATGCTCCGCCATTTTCTTTAATGCATCAACACCGTTGGTGGCGAATACGAATTCATAATGTGATTCACGAATCTGCCGCCTGAACTTCTGCCTGATGAGTGACTCGAGGTCTGTCTCGTCATCGGCCACCAAAATCTTCGTCATTAACTGTTAAGGTTTAGCTTTTCCTTTAAAAGGGTAAAATCAACGGGCTTAGTGAGAAAATCATCGGCACCCAGTGACTTAGCCATGTTAAAATTTTCGGCGTCGCCATAGGCGGTAATCATCATCACAACAGGAGGCGGTTTCATATAAGTCCTCTTTACCTCGACGAGCAATTGCAATCCGCTCATGCCAGGCATATTAATGTCGGATAGTATTAACAATGCCTCGTGATTCCAGCGCTGCAGCAATTCAAGAGCGTCCTCACCTGAGAAGGCAAAGGCGAACTCCACGCGTTTATCCCGGATTTCCTTTCTGAAGCGTTGCTCAAACAAAACCTTGACGTCCTGCTCGTCGTCAACCACGAGTATTTTCATTTATAATAGCATTTGGTAATACAATGATGAATGTAGTCCCCTGCCCCACTTTTGTCTCAACTTTTAGTTCTCCTCCATGCCCTTTTGTAACGATCTCGTAACTCATGCTCAAACCAAGGCCCGTGCCTTTGCCAGATGGCTTCGTTGTAAAGAATGGTTGAAAAATCTTGTCCAGTACCGACTGTGGTATACCCGTCCCGTTGTCGTTCACGCGTATCTCGACGTTGTCGGATACCTTGTGCGTGCTTACCGTCACTGTTGGCTCATACTTAACTCCGTTGACAAGCCGGCCATTCAACTCCGATCTCTTCTCTGCAACGACATAGAATGCGTTGGTAATGAGGTTGAGGATAACCCGCCCCAAATCCTGCGATACAACATTTATTTTACCCACAGCAGGATCAAATTCAGTCTTCATGCTTGCGTTGAAAGACTTGTCTTTTGCCCTTAAGCCGTGATAAGCAAGACGCAGGTATTCATCG
Source organism: Chryseolinea sp. T2 (assembly GCF_037203685.1). Classification (NCBI taxonomy): domain Bacteria; kingdom Pseudomonadati; phylum Bacteroidota; class Cytophagia; order Cytophagales; family Fulvivirgaceae; genus Chryseolinea; species Chryseolinea sp. T2. The sequence goes on along the minus strand of NZ_JBBCAU010000009.1, from coordinate 62,526 downwards.
GCAATAGCATTAATATCCGTTGGCTCTTTTGTTCCTGAACTGGTTCTTGAATGTTGCAGCATTCCCTTCACGATAGCATCCGCCCGTCTGCCGTGGTAACTAATTTTAGATTCGTTGTCTGCGATGTTTTGCGCCAGCTCTTTCACATGATCTAAGTTGCCCGACGCGATTTCTTCGTTCATCTCCTCGAGCAGTTCTCTGTTAATCTCCGCAAAATTGTTTACGAAGTTCAAAGGATTCTGAATCTCATGAGCGATTCCAGCCGTGAGTGCGCCCAGGCTAGCCATCTTTTCGGATTGAACAAGTTGTGCCTGCGTCTCCTTCAGGTGAGTATATGCTTTTTCAATCTCACGTGCCTGCTTGAGTTCTTTCTGTCTGCTTCGTTCCCGTTCTCGTGCCTTGATGCTGCTTCGTATTCCCTTATCACCGGCATAAACAACGCCGATAAACGCCAGACAGTAGCTCACATATGCCCACCAGGTCTGCCACCAGGGCGGATGGATAGTGATATGAATAGACTTTCCTTCTTCATTCCAAATACCATAAGCATTGGAAGCGCGAACCATAAAGTCGTACTCTCCTGGATCGAGGTTTGTATACGAGGCAAAGTTCCGGTTGTCGTATACCCAGTCTTTGTCGTAGCCTTTGAGCATATGGGCGTACTGATTCTTCTTTGGATTAGCGAAGTGTAATGCAGCAAATTCAAAACTCAGGTTGTCCTTGTTGTAGGGGACTTCGATGCTCTTTGCATTTTCCAGACCACCGGTCAATTGAACTTCGTCGTCGGGTGCAAGCACCGATTTGTTGGACACCAACAAATTGGAGAACACTACGATGGGCGGAGTCTTGTTCGCTGCTATACTGGTAAACGTCGTGAGTCCATGTTCGCCACCGAAATAGAATCTGCCGTCCGAACTCTTGGCACCGGTCAGTGTCGTAAACAAATCGCCACCCAGGCCATCAGTAGAATTGTAATTTATGAAGGTAACTTTTCCAAGCTTTTCATTGGGTACCATTTGGGAGATGCCATTCTCAGTCGCTATCCATAGTTCGTCATTGTCACCTTCCAGTATGCTGGTTACAATGTTTGTTGGAAGGCCATCATGCTCACCATAATTAATGAATTTACGGGTCTGCCCGTCGAATTTGCTAAGACCGTTGACACTAGCCAGCCAAATATTGCCGCGCTTGTCCGAGAGAATGTCATTAACCTGATTGCTGATCAATGAATTGACATCATCAGGTTTATAAGTAAAGGTTTCAACTGTTCTTGCCACCTGGTCAATGCGACTGACGCCACTTCCAATAGCACTTACCCAGACATACTTATCCGTTATTTCGACATCCTGAATGTTGCTACCTGCAATCAGCATCTCATTTGTTATTGACGCCTGCGACTTATCAATTTCCGTGAGAATACTTTCATCTCCTATCTTCAGGAGCGCAATACCGTACAGGCTGATTTGATCAGGAGCCTGTTCGTTCCAATTGCCGTAGGCATGGCTGTCGTCAGTCTTGTAACGCAGCAGGTATGAACCTGCTTCAAGCTTAACTGGCGCGACCACTACTCTGTTCTTGATACCACCGCCGGCATGATGTGTACTCTCAAATTCGGGGAAGGACCATATGGTGTCGTTCTTGAGATTTTCAATCCAACCGAAATCCGCAGGGCTTACGTAGTCGGCTTCACCCGTTACAACGAGGACATAGGTGCCCGAATCCTGAATTTCAACTTTCAGCGTTTTGTCTTCAATGTTCTGTGCCTTGTCAATCTTTCCAATCAGTCCATCGCCCGACATAAGATTGTCAAGTGATGTTAACAATGAAAGAGGATAGTGCTTGGCATCTCTGGCCACGATCCTTTGAAAATTTCCGGTAGCAGGATCCAAGACGCAAAGGCCACTGTTGGTCCCCACCCAGAGTTGTTTGTCCTTACCCTCGCGTATTACCCGAATCACATTACCCGAGATACTAGTTTCAGACTTAGCATCGTAGCCGTATCTGGCTACTTCATGATAATCCTTATCCAGCTTAATAAGGCCATCTCCAAACGACCCTACCCACACACTGCCATCGCGCGCTTCAGTAAGCCCTCTAGCCGAACCGCCGAAACGGTCATTAACAAATTTTATGGGCACCTTCTGGAAGGCCGCCCTGGAAGGGTCATAAACATTTAGTCCGATTCCCCGAATGCCGACGTAGATTACGCCTGGTTTCACCGTCGAAGCAGCCGCGCCGAAGATGCTATTGCCGGTGATGCTTGACGGATTGGTTTCTTCATGGACAAAGACTGAGAATGGTTTATTTACCGGATCATACTTGATGGCACCATTCTCCAATGAACCAAACCAAAAGATGCCGCTCTTATCAACTGTAAGACTAGTCATGGTGATATTCCATGCCCGGCCGGGCACCCTTGTCCTTCCGGCAATTGCTATTTCCTCGTAGGCATCCGAGCCGGCGGGAAATTTCAACATGCCTCGCCAGTTATTCATTACCCAAACATTGCCTGAAGGATCGCGGACAATATCATTGAAGTGGTTATTGTTGTCCGCCATGGACTCTGTATAGATCTTGATGGTCTTGAGCTCCCCTGCTTCCGGAAAATATTTGTAGACTCCATTCCTGCTTGCAATCCAGACTATATCATGCTCATCAATGTAGAGGGCTGTGATGTAATTTTTTTCGATGTTAAACGCTGCGGGAGCAGGACTTTCATTTAGTACCACCTGCTTAAATCCTTTGGCACCGGCCGGCATGTGCATGAGTCCAAAGGCGCTCGACGACGACCAGATTCCTCCTTTCGAATCTTCAGCGATGGCGAGTGTCGTACCTGAGTGTGGTGCGCGCGGATCAAGCTGCGGAACATCATAAAAAGCAGGCTTCCAGTCATCAGCCGCCGGGTCAAATTGGGCTAGTTCAATATCCCGCGTCCCCGCCCAGAGCCTCCCTTGGGAATCACGCAGGGTTTTGAAAACCAACTCGTCAATGCCGGCAGTCAGATTAAATCGTGGTGAAAATTCATAGTTTTTAAATAACCCTGTCCTGCGGTCGAGAACAGAAACACCTGCGCCATTCGAAACCCATAGGTTGTTGTCCTTATCTTCAGAAACATGCCATGCCACATTGCTGGCAATTGAAGTCGGCTCGTTGAGGATGCGCTTGTAAGTTTGGAATCCATAGCCATCGTACTTCTGCAACCCATTATTGGTGCAAAACCAGAGGAATCCATAGCTATCCTGAAATACACTGTGCACGATCGCTGAACTTAGTCCATCCGGAACGGAGAGATAGGACACTTCGATCGGATGCTGAGCCGAAGTCTGAGCACAGGTACGACCACCTGTAAAGACAAGCAAAATAATGATCGCGCAGACCGGCAAATGCGGCAACTGCCTGTGGGCTCGGGATCTGCACATAAGTTTAGGGGGCCTGGAATTTGCCACCTAAGAAGCATATTTCTCTGATCAGAACCTATAGCTCAATCATGATAAAGTAAAATGACGATGATGATCCAAGCGTCTTACGGATGCAATGAGCAGTTCACATAGGCAAGCCTAATTTTGCTGGCTACCGCACAAATTAGGGAATGGAGTTGAGGAATATAGGGAATGGTCCCGATTTATGACTGTGATGGCCTCTTCACCTTTGTATCGTGCAACGCAGCAACCAGACGACGCTCACCAGGCGCGCCGGTGGCAGCGAACACAACTCAATAACAAATTCAAAAAATAAAGAAAATGAAAACGATCAGTATGATTGCCGTCATCGCGATGATGACCACCCTCTCCTTAACGCGCTCAGCAGCGCAAACAACAGGTACAAAAACAATAGCCATGAAACGCTACATGGTTGAACGCTCCTTTCCCAATGGTTTAATGGTGCCCATCAACGAAGAAGGAAGCAAGCTTTGCCTTACTGTGGTGTCGAAGAACCTGGAAGACAACGTAACGTGGGTTCACTCCTACGTAACACCCGACAAAAAGAAAAGTTACTGCATCTACGATGCACCATCGCCTGAAGCTATTCGAAAGTCGGCAGAAAAGACAGGGCTGCCAGTGGGCGCGATTGTAGAGGTAATGGTGCTTGATCCGTACTTCTATAAGTAGCATAGTGAAATCAGAGTGAGGAACAGTGTGAGAGTGAAATTCATCGCTCTCACACTGTTCCTTACTCTTATTCGCTCTCACACTTCACTCTCACTCTGTTATTGCGTTGAATCCTTTCATTTACAAGTCAACTACTCGGATAGCCCAATTGACTGCTCAAGCTGGGCATAATGCCGAGTAATCTTTTCATCCTGTTTGTCTTTTCCGACGACCCCAATTCGCCGCAGCCAGCAAAACAATACAGAAAAACAAGACCCTATTTGATGGCAACCCGCCCTGTTTTAACTTGCCAGGAAATTCGCACTTCAACTTGCCTGACGCTGTAGAAAGACAGTTGGTGTGATAAAACCGTTGATATCTATTTAAACGTTGATATACAAACATCTACTATTTGCATTGTTGGTTACAGGACTCACAATGCCTACTGCCTCGGCGCAAGGGCGCAAAATCCTTGGAAGGATACTCGATAAGGAAGAACAAAAGCCCGTTAGAAGTGCCACCGTTATACTTGATGGAACTGCTTCCAGTACTGTTACCAATTACCTTGGCTACTTTGAATTGAGTGTAGATTCTTCTGCGACAGCTATGACAATTTCGCATCCGGAATTCAATACAGTGCGTATTGCCATCCCCCTGGAAGACAAGTTCAAATTGACATTAGAACGAAAACAAAAGGATTCCATTTCAATACCTGAGCTGGTTCCATTTTACAATCATGTCAGAACCGAGCTTAAATACCCGGCAGAAGCGCGACGAATGAAAATCGAAGGCATAGTCCAGGTTTCATTTGAAGTTAACACTATGGGTAACACCTCAAATGTGAAACTGATGAGAGACATCGGCTTTGAATGTGGTCGTGAAGTAGTTCGCACTATTACCTCCCTGCCTCCGTCATTTGGCAGAATGATATCAGAAGAGACTTCTTTTACCAAATTCATCCTTCGCATTCATTTCGGTTTAGGAAGAGACTACCATGAACCTGCAAGTGATCCAATAGAACAGGCAGAAGGTGTTTTTATCCTTAATCCCGTGTTTCTTACAGCGATGGGTATCGACCGTCCGAATGCTGATACTTCGACTAGTCAGTTTAACATAATCATCGGCGATGATTATTACAACAGTCTCACCACAGCCCTTAAACATCCGAAGAATGCAAAGAGATTGTCGCTTGTTGATCAGGGATACACAAAATTTCCGGACGAAATCCTCCAATTGTCAAACCTTGAACTACTTGACCTCGAGAAAAACAAAATTTCCGTGCTGCCGGAAAACATCAATTTTCTTTCGAAGCTTCAGGGACTATTTCTTTTCGACAACCAGCTCAAGACTTTGCCGATGAATATTACGGGGCTGACAAAACTTAGAACATTAAGCGTTGCATCCAACAAACTCAGCGTAGTACCTGACGCCATATTCTCGCTGGAGAAACTTGAAGAACTTGATCTCAGCAACAATCAAATCCAGACTTTGCCTGCGGCAATACAATCGCTAAGCAACTTGCGGACGCTAGCGCTTAACGACAATTCTATTAAGACATTGCCCGCTGAAATATTCCAATTAAAGAAACTGCAGAGGCTTTACATTAAAGGTAATCCCATAAGTGCTGAAGAACTTGCGCGCATAAAGTCAGCCATGAGAAAGGTCGAAGTGACCTTTTAAAATCAGAGTGAGGAACAGTGTGAGAGCGATGAATTTCGCTCTCACACTTCACTCTCACTCTGACACATCTACTGGTTCTGCATTGGAGCCGATGTCGCCGGCAGCGACTACTGTCGCGCCAAGTTTAACTCTCACATTGGCATCGTAAGCGTCCAGGCCATCGAAGAAAGTCTCGTCTTTGATCGTGAAGTATTTGTACGTAGTAAACCCTCCGGATTCCCCGTTGACTTTGTCCAATGCCTTGCTTACCGTGCTCGAACCATCGATAAGAGCGCCGATGTATATTTCGGAAGCGTACTCGGTATCAGGATCAGTGTTGTACAATCCCATTTGTACCAGCGTAACAGTTGAGCTGTACTTGTAAAACACGATTCGGCCGTGAATGTTTTCACCTCCCGGATCGGCAGCGCCAAGTGTGTAGGCTTTATAGGTTGTTACTGTACCGCCTCCTGGCATAACACTGGTCGCCGGCTGGTAGTCTTCCTGTTCACACGAGGTCAATAAGCCTGCGATTGCCAGCGCTGTCACGATGATTAAACCCTTAATCAATAAATTGTATTTCATAATTCCTTTTTGATTAGAAGTTGAACATGATACGACCATAATAATACGCGCCGTTAGATCCTTGCTGATTGTTCGAATACAGATAGAAGCCCTGATTTTCTACACGCATGATGTCCGGGTAGTTGTCGAAGATATTGCTGCCACCTATGGAAAGCTTAATGTTCTTTGACAGATTATAGTTAAAACTCAGGTCAAATACCCATTGAGGGGTATACTTCTGGTCGTAGTAGTTGCCTTCGGAATCAGTCGAAGTAGAAAGTTCTGTCACAGAGCCAAAATATGTGCCGCGCAACATCGCAGAGAACTTACTCTTTTGATAGGTAAGTGATCCGATGAATTTCTGACGAGGCGTACCTGTCTCGAACTGACCAACCACATCGCGGCTGAGATACTTTCCTATCAACTCTTCCTCAGTAAGATTCTCGACGTTCAAATCAAGTGGCTTACGGTTAGTGATTTCATTCTGCGCGAAGATTGCGGCAAGATTAAACGTTAGGCCGGAGTTGGCTGTGAGGCTAAGGGCATAGCTACCGACCAGCTCAATACCGCGCGTGCGTACGTCCGCACCGTTGACAAAGAATTGTGCTTCTCCCTGTCCTATTACTTCGTCGTAGTGATTGCCGACTTCACCGGCATTGAAATAGCCTGTGCGGAATATGCGATCGTCGACATCTATCTGATAGGCATCTGCTGTGATTTCGAACGCTGGTAATGGCTGGAAGGTGAGGCCAAGTGAATAGGTGCGGGATTCTTCCTGCTTCAATTCCTTGATTCCCAGGACACGTGCGGCTGTGCTGTTAGTGGGATATGTTGTTACATCCAACGGTTGGGGTATACCATTCTCGTCAGGAACAAACGCTGTTGCCGTATGCGTATAGTTAAGTTCCTGCAGTGAAGGCGCCCGAAACCCGGTAGCAGCGGAACCTCTTAACGATAACTTGTCTGTAATACTGTATCGCGCCGACACTTTTCCGATTTGCACCGCGCCGAAGTCCGAATAGTTCTCAAAGCGAACTGCACCGGTGACGAGCAGATCCTCGGTTATGTCAAGTTCAGCATCGAGGTATGCGCCCATTGTTGTCCGGAATTCGTCACGCTCGTTTTTGGGACCAAAGCCTGCGAAGCACTGGCAATTCGCCGATAGTGACTTTACAGTTATCTCCTGACCTGAGTTCACACTGATCGGATCTCCATTCTCGTCCACCATCGGAGCGCTGCTTGCATCCTGCAATGGCTTGCCATCGGGGCCAACCAGAAAGCCATCTTCAATCACAGTAAGTACACCCGCGTCACCATAAGTGTAGGCTTCTTCCTGCCCTTTTTCGATGATATAGTTCTCAATCCTCATCTCGGCACCAAAAGCAATGTTCAGCCCGTGCAAAACATCAGGGAATGACCTTGAGAAGTCAAGGTTCGTGCTGTTTTGTGAAAACTGGTGAGTACCCAGAAACATATTCACGGGTGAAAGCGCACCCATGGACGCATTGATTGTATTTTCCATCCCAATGCGCATCCGGTTTTTTCCGAATGTGTTGCTGAAGTCTACATTGAACTCTCCGACCTTGCTGCGAACACCAATGGTGGTTGATATGTCGGCTGTGTTCGACGTCATCTGGGGCCTGAATCCGTTGGGATACAGCAGATAGTTAAACCTGTCGGTTTGAGCCGGACGCCGAAAGTAACAGGAGAATCCTTCCAGAAATTTGTATGATGCACCTCCGAACGCATAAATGGTTGTATTTTCATTCAGATCATACCCCGCATTGTAAAACATACTCCCAAGCGTAATAGCGGGCATACCTGCATACACTGCAAAGTCTTCGCGCTTCAAGCCGCGAGCATCCATGATCCCCTCCTGTGTACTCAACGTTGTTGCAAGAGCAGCATCACCGTCGGCCTGGGCAGCAACAAGCTCGGGATTGGTAATTACGGGATTACCGTATTTGTCGGTTCGCTGATTAAGCAGGTAAGTGTCGTCATAAAATCCCCAGTCGTTGATAAACGGACGAAGCGTGTTTCTTTTTTGAGTAACCTGTCCTGATACATTGAAATAGCCTTTGCTGCCGATTTCAAAACCATAGTTGGCATCAAGCTGATAATTGAATCCATCCGGATCTCCGTCGGGAGTGATCTTTTCCGGTTGATTGTTCTTCTCCATGGATTCCGTTACAGCCTTATTGTTGCCAGAATTCAGATAACCTCCACCGGTAAGGCTACCTGTCAGTTTACCAGTGCTCTTTTTCAGAATGATGTTGACCACTCCGGCAACGGCATCGGAACCGTACTGCGCCGCAGCGCCATCTCTGAGGATCTCAACCTTTTCTATGGCTGATGCGGGAATAGTCATCATGTCGACAGACGTCGAAGGACTTCCAACTGCAGTGCCAGTGATGAGCAGCGCAGATGTATGACGACGCTTACCGTTGATCAGTACCAGGATTTGATTGGGGGCCATGTTTCTCAGCTGCACAGGATCGACGTGAGAATCCAGATCTCCGCCCTGGGATCGTACGGCATTAAAGCTTGGCGCTACGACGGCAAGCATTTGCGCCAGGTCCATTTGGGGCATGTCACCCATAATGTCGGCAATTGAGATCACATCCACCGGCACAGTCGATTCTAAAACGGTACGCCCAACGTTACGGGTACCTGTCACAACGAGTTCTCCCAGTTCGCTGTATGACTCCACCATCTTCACGTCCAGCGAAGTTGAATTCCCAACTTCAACCTCCTGGGTCTGAAGTCCAATGAAACTAAATACAAGAATATCTGCAGGAGAAGCCTCCAAGGAATAGATGCCCTTTTCATTTGTAACAGTGCCTCTCGCCGTGTTTCCCTTTACAAAAACATTTAAACCGGCGATGCCCTGCCCATCGCTTTGCGTGGTGACTTTGCCGGTGATTGTTTTAAGCTGTGCAGTCACGCTGATGGCACCAAACAAACATATTACTATCAGGAAGGAAGTTCTTTTTCGTAAAAACAATTTCATTTCAATGATTGTTAGATTTAGACAATACACTACCGTTCCGCCTTTTTTCAGAGGCGGTCGCGGCAGTAAAGACAATACAGATCTGCACCACCTCATTCGGTGAGGTGTGAGACCTTACAATCCGGCAAAGGCCGGAACTGCGCACGTTTACATCTGGTTACGCCCAGACTTGTGGGCCGACTGAATTAAGATGAACTGTAGTGTTGTGACATCGTGGGTAAGGTTTAGGTTATGAGTCTAAGCGTTTGGTCGGAAGGGAGGAGAGCACAGACACGTAACTCATCCGGTGCGGGAAGAAACCGGGGAAATTTCCCGGCCAGAGCTCGGTGTCTAAAGCAATTATATTCACCAGTTCCAGGGACAACGGTCCCGATAGGCGCAGCACAGCTCAAGCGACCGCCTATTCGAACTTAACAGAATAAACTATCTTTTCAAAAGACGATTCCGGTGTTTTATTCGTTGAATTAGCCGCTATGCCGGAACAAAATTCTGTTATAACTCATATTCATTCGTTTGAATATGTGAGGCAATCGTATGTAGGTTACAACAGAGAATTAAGAGCAGTCTGATAAAACAAAATCATTATTTTATCAGAACATCCCCTTTAAAATCTCAAATGTCAAGGTATTGAAGTGCCGCCAGCAAAACTGAGTGCAACTGACTGATGCGGCGTAAGCACGAGATCAGAACGAACCCGCTATATGTAGCGTGACGCTCCTGAAAAATTCAACGACGATAAATGAATATGCAAGTTCCGAATGGCAGACTATGCAAGCGCGCCTTTGATCTGCTCTGCTATGGACTTTAGTTCCTCCTGGCCCGGTTTGAGCTTTGGCCGGGTAAAATTGAGATCGTCCGCGCTATCCATAGGAATTAAATGAACATGAGCATGAGGAACCTCCAAACCTATTACGGACACTCCTATGCGTTCACATGGCACAACCTTTTCAATTCCCAGGGCAACCTTTTTTGCAAAAAGGTGTAACGCCGTGAGTGATGCATCGTCAAGGTCAAAGATATAGTCGACCTCCTTCTTAGGGACTACCAGAGTATGCCCCAACACGAGAGGATTAATATCCAGGAAGGCGATGCAATGCTCATCTTCAGCGACGATGTGCGCTGGTATCTCGCGACGTATGATCTTTGTGAATATCGATGCCATGAATGTTATTGACTAGGCTGATATCTCCATTACTTCGAATTCAATCTCACCTGCAGGCGTTGTGATCTTCGCTACATCACCAATCTTCTTACCGAGCAACCCTTTGCCTATGGGCGACATGGTTGAGATCTTCCCCGCCTTTAAATCGGCTTCTTCTTCGGATACCAGTGTATAGGTAACTTTCGCGTTGTTCTTCTTGTTCTTGATGGTCACACGCGACAGGATCGATACCTTCGAAGTATCAATATTGGTTTCATCGAGCAGGCGGGCATTGGAAACCAGGTCTTCAAGCTGAGCGATCTTTGCCTCAAGATGACCCTGTGCGTCTTTAGCAGCGTCGTATTCCGCGTTCTCACTAAGGTCACCTTTGTCGCGCGCCTCTGCGATCTGATGCGCAATATCAGTGCGTCCTTTCGTCTTGAGTTGGCTCAATTCAGTCTTAAGTTTCTCCAGGCCGTCTTTCGTATAATAAGAAATCTTCTTGCTCATGATCACCAATAAATTTATGTCTGGTTATTGCGCAGCTCAAGGAACAAACCATTCGGCGGCGACAAAAAAAGAAACAACGGTCTCATCGCTGAGACCGTTGCCGTGAACAAAGGTAATACTTAATTGCTTTTATGCAAAAATGACGTTTGCACTGCCAAGGCACCGGTGCGACGACACAAGTCGCTACATACCCACTAATTCAGGAAGGCTGGTCTTAAGTTGCGATAGAATTTCTTCGTCGAATCGGGCTAGATAGAGCGTCTTTACTTTGGAGAGCTGTTCTACCGTAAGTCCTTTTGCTCCTCTGAGATCGGCCTTGTAGAGGCTAACGTTCTCGAAGTCGGCGCCCATCAAATAGCAGTTTCGGAGATTTGCTTCCATGAGAAACGCATTGTTAAAAGTGGCTTTGATCAGAAAAGCATTCTCGAAGTTTGCTTTAATAAGAAATGCGTCGCGGAAGTTTGCGCCACTGGCGTATGCACCTTTCAGGTTTGCCTGGTTCAGATTCGAATTTTCAAAATTCGTCTGATTGAGTCGCGCATTCTCCATGACAACCTCGATCAGCGACGACTGTGAAATATTTGCAGAGTTGATATTGGATCCTGCCAGATTCACATAGTTGAGGTTCGTACGCGGCAGGTGACAGTTTACAAGATTGATCTCGTGAATCTTGTGGCGGTTGAGACGTTTAATATTACCGACTGTACGAAACGCGGCTTCTTCGGATTCCCACAAACGAAAGTCATCAATTTCATCTTTATAGGTCCTGATGCGTCTTCGGATTTCACCATTGTGATTCAGCCAGAATATCAGGATACCGATGATGGCAATGTCGAAGATCATGCCGTGCGCTTCTGCAAGGATCTGAGGAATGAATGAGTCGAACTCATTCAAATAGTAAGGAAGGCTCAGGCCAACTACGAGAAATGTGATAACAATGAGGACGAGGGTGGACGTAAGCAAAGGCTTTTCAATGATTCCATTGAAAACCTCCTTTAGCTTCTTCATTCGCTGTTGCACGTAGGGCATATTAGCAGGCTGCAGTCCACTAAGCTCAGGACTGCGAAAGCACTTTTATCTTGTTAACCAAAGCTACGTTTATTTTCACATGTGATTCAAACGTCCAGCCTGCAATGTGGGGGGTGAATATTACATCGGATCGTTTACGTAAAAATTCAAAACTGGAAGCCTGTTCGGCGGTAAGCCGATCCAATTTCTCATTTTGAAGCACATCAAGAACTGCACCGCGAAGCAGCCCGAGCTGTAGAGCTTCCGCCACAACACGCATTTCAACAATCTCACCGCGAGCCGTATTCGCCAGAATTATCGGCCTGCGGAACCGCTTCAGATAATCTATCGTGATCAGCCCCCTGGTTTCGGGGGTAAGAGGAATATGCAGACTCAAAATATCTGCATTTTCCCAAATCTGGTCCATTGTTGATTCTTTACAGAATGTGTCCGAATAGGTGGTTTTGTATTTGTCGTATGCGATAATGTTACATCCGAATCCCGACAATCTTTGAGCAAAGGCCCTGCCCATATTGCCGTATCCAATAATTCCGACGGTCTTCGACATGATTTCTTCACCACGATTTGCCTCACGCTCCCACTGCATCTGTCTGACCTGTGCATCAGCCCGAGGGATATTTCGCATAAGACTCAGCAACGCCCCCACCGTATACTCACCTACTGCATCTCGGTTTCCTTCCGACGCATGCAATACGGCAATGTTATGCTGATGCAAATATTCAAGATCAAGATTATCAAGACCCGCTCCTGCCCGTCCGATAAAACGAACAGTGGGTGACGGCCCCAGAAGCTCGCCGTCAATAAACGTCTTACTTCTTACGATAAGTCCGTCGTAGTTCGACGCAATCTCCTTAATACGTGCTCTGCTAATGTCCGGCTGATAATCAACCGTCCATCCTATTTCCTTTAACATGGAAAAAAGGCTCTCATGCATTGGATCTATTACCAGGCAAACTCGTGAACTCATTAGAGCATGAAGTGAACAGTGATGAAATATACCGTAAGTCCCAGAAGGTCATTTGTTGTCGTGATGAACGGCCCTGCCGCAAGTGCCGGATTGAATCCGGACTTACTCAGGATAAGTGGCGTAACGGTACCTATAAACGACGCGAATAAAATAACGCTGAACAGCGCTATCGATACAACCAGAGAGAGTTCGTATTCTCCAAAGAGAACGACATTTGCAGCGAACACCAGTCCCGATAACACGATGCCATTCAACAACGCCACAAAGAAAACTTTCAGAAGGCGCTTCCAAAGTCCCTCATCAACGAAGTCAGGATTGGCAAGACTTTGAACGATCAGTGAAGAAGACTGAATCCCTACGTTGCCGCCAGTTGCCTGAATCAATGGAGTGAAGAAAGCAATTGCTGTGATCCGCGCCAGCTCTGCTTCGAATAAGCCCATGAATTTGGCATTCATAAGCCCGCCGAAAATGCCGATCAGTAACCACGGCAGGCGGGCGCGACTGTTACGCCATACACTATCATCTTCCTCAACCTGTTCGCTGATACCGGCCATCGCCTGACGCTCAGCTTCGGCCTGCTCAGTGATTACGTCGACGATATCATCGATAGTGATACGACCGACGAGTTTCCCCTGAACGTTCACAACAGGAATAGATTCAAGATCGTATTTCTTCATCAACTCAGCGACGTCGGTGTCTGATAAATACGTCTCGACGGCAACGCCGCCTTTCTCAGTAATATCTCCAACAATGGTCTTGGCATCTTTGAGGATCAGATCCTGCAGCGCAACTCTTCCGAGCAGAACATCATTTTCGTCGACAACATATATCGCATAAAACCGATCAACACTTTCCGCCTGCTTCCTTATTTCTTCTATGCATTCAACAACCGTCCAATAGTAACGCGCCTTGATAAGCTCTTTTGCCATCAAGCCACCCGCTACATTCTCTTCATAGCGCAGTAGTTCTGTTGCCTGGATCCTGAGTTCTGTGTCGAGGCCGGAAAGTACCTGCTCGCGTTCCTTAATTGGAAGTTCATTAAGAATATCCGCGGTATCATCTGACGCCAGCTGATTAAGTAGCACGATGACCTCAGATGGAGGATATGCTTTTAGAAAACGCTTACGCGTGTCGGGGTCGAGATCACGAACAACTTCCGCCTGTACATCGACGGCAAGCAGATCCAATACATACTTTGCTTCCTCGGGATTGAACTCATAAAGCAAGCCCGTTATATCGGCAGGCTTAACATCTTCGAGTGTCTTCCTGATGAAATCACTTTGCCGCTGATCCAATGCTTCCTGGAAGCGATCACGGAATTCTTTCGTCAACTCAAATTCAACCAGCGGCTCCTCCACGACGTTGTTCGATTATCAAAGTGAGTGATACAAATTCACCGACAGACAACTGCTCAGCGCGCTTATCCATGATTTCAAGGCCTGAGATTTCGGCTGGCAAATTTAGATTTTTTAGTGCGTTGCGCAAGGTCTTACGTCGCGTATTGAACGCTTGCTTCACCACCCTGAAGAACAAAACCTCATCGCATGGAAGACGCTCCACATCATTGCGTTCAAGTCGTATCACAGCCGACATCACCTTTGGTGGCGGAGTGAATACACCCGGAGGAACTTTGAACAGATAAGTTATTTTAAAGAAGGCCTGCAACAGCACCGAGAGGATGCCATAGGTTTTAGAACCGTGTGAAGCAGCAAGACGATCGGCGACTTCTTTCTGCAGCATGCATACTACCTGATCAACTCTATCCCGATTCTCCAGTACTTTGAAGAATATCTGCGACGATATGTTGTAGGGAAAGTTGCCGATAACAGCAAAATGACCTTGAAAAACAGAGGGCCATTCTGCCTCGAGTACATCACCTTCTATAATACGTCCCTCCAGCAAGGGGAAATGTTGCTTCAAATAGGCAATTGATTCACGATCAATCTCGGCCACTTTAAGATCGATCTCATCGCGACCGGTGAGGTAACGGGTGAGGACACCCATACCCGGGCCGATTTCCAGTAGCGGCATTGGTTTGTTTTCAATCACAAGACCGTCTACAATGCGACGTGCGATCTGCTGGTCGTGCAGGAAGTGTTGTCCTAAAGATTTCTTGGGTCTGACCTTGTTCATATATTACTACTCACGACACATAGGGCACAATCTACAAGGAACAGATAGATATTTTCGCTAAATCGCCAAGATATTGAACACAGATCATGACGCAAGCAATAAAGCCGCGCATTGGAATTACACTTGGTGATGTAAATGGCATTGGACCTGAGGTCGTCATCAAGGCACTGGCCGACAATCGTGTACTCAACATGATAACTCCGGTGGTGTATGGATCCACTAAGGCAATTTCATTCTACAAGAAGCAACTCAACATTGAAGATCTTCATTATAGTCAGGTAAGGACAAAGGGACAGCTTTCACCTAAGACAATTAATGTTGTCAATTGCTGGGAGGAGTCGCTTGAAATTGTTCCGGGTAAAGCATCGACTCAATCCGGGAAGGCGGCACTCATCGCACTTAAACAGGCATGTGAAGAACTTAAGGAAGGAAGCATTGATGCTCTGGTAACGGCACCTATCGACAAGAATACCATTCATAGCGAGGAGTTTCCATTTGCCGGACACACCGAATTTTTAACGCAGACTTTTGGCGCAACGGATAGCCTGATGTTCATGGTAAGTGAGGCACTTAAGATCGGGCTGGTAACGGAGCACATACCTATAAAGGATGTGGCCTCTGCCGTGACCAGGGAGAAGATCGAAGCCAAGCTGGCCATCATGGAGCGATCACTCAGGAAAGACTTTGCCATTGGTAAACCGAGGATTGCTGTGCTTGGATTAAACCCTCACGCCGGAGATAATGGTCTTATTGGTGAAGAAGACGAAACGGTGATTAAACCGGCCATCGCTGAGAGTCGCAACAAGGGTCGGCTCACCTATGGCCCCTTCCCTGCCGACGGGTTCTTTGCTTCGGGCAATTATACCAAGTACGACGCAATTCTGGCGATGTATCACGATCAGGGGCTGCTGCCCTTTAAGACCATAGCGTTTGAAGAGGGTATAAATTTCACGGCCGGGCTGTCTGTCGTTCGTACATCCCCCGACCACGGGACGGCTTATTCGCTTGCCGGTAAGAACCAGGCCAGCGAGCTATCGATGCGCGCTGCAATATTCAGTGCAGCCGATATCTTCAAAAGCCGAAACGAACCTTTGACAGAGAAATGAGGTAATTCATAGCAGTTTCATCCCTTGTGCCGATCGGCATGTGGGGATTGTGTTTTTAGTCCTGATATTTAAGTTAGTTGACATGGATATCGTTACGAAGAAACAACTGAACATCCTCATCCAGCTTGCAGAAGCGGACAAGCATTTCGCCAAGATTGAGCGCGACATGATTTTCCGTATTGCAAAGGAGCGCAAGTTCCCTGAGGAGGACGTAAACGAGCTTATACGAAACCCTCAGCCCATTGATTCTCTGGGTGCGCTGTCGCTGGACCAGAAGTTTGAGTACCTCTGGTCGGCCATAGAAATGGTTTTTGCTGACCAGAACGTATTTGAGAGCGAAGTGATCTTTTGTAAGAACATAGCCATCAAATTAGGCTTCAAAAAGGGCATAATTGACTACTTTATCGAGCACTACGGGAACAAAACCACCCACGAGTTCAAGGAAGCGGCCCTGGCGGAATACATCTGATTCGCAACTAAAGGCACGTCCTCACTCCTTTTTCCTCTCCTTATTGAGTTTTCTGATTAATTCTCCTAAATTTGCCGACTAATTTTTAATGCCCGGTCAGGGTTTAAAGGGTTGGGGGCTTACCGTATCAACATTGTCGGCCTGAGCAACAAGGTCCACCAGTTTCACTATGAAATTGGCAAGGGATTGTTCGAGGAATTTGGTACGGACATAGTTTCGGACGGCTCGTTTACGGTTGATGTCAGCCTGGACAAGCACGAAACCTTCCTGGAGGCGGATTTCACGATCAGGGGCACAGCCCGGCTGATTTGTGACCGTAGCCTGGAACCCTTTGACTTTCCGATAAATACGCGCCGAAAGGTCGTATTTAAGTATGGAGACCAGGACGAAGAAATTACGGACGAGATCATGATCATTCAGCGCGATACGGCGTGGATAGAGCTTGGCCAGTACCTTTACGAGTTTATCGCTCTGGCGATACCCCTGAAGAAGCTTCATCCGCGGTTTCAGGAGTCGGTCGAGGACGATGACAGTGAAGGAAGAATTGTCTACACCTCGGGAGGTGAAGACGACGGCGGAAATGATGAGTCCGGGAACAACGATGAAGGCGGAGACGACGATATCGACCCGCGCTGGAGTGCTTTAAAGAAGTTAAAATAAAATAGTTTTTAGATATGCCAAATCCCAAACGTAAAACCTCGAAAACGCGTAGAGACAAGAGAAGAACGCATTATAAGGCTACTGCCAAGCAGTTGACTGTATGTCCTACCACAGGAGAGAACCATCTCCCTCACCGGGCTTTCTGGCATGAAGGCAAGCTTTACTATAATGGTAAAGTTGTCATGGAAAAAGAAGTGCTGGCATAAGGGGATGACGGCAGTTTTTTCCGCCGGATTAGTATCGACAGCGACCTTTGCCGAAAGTATAGTAACGAATCAATTGCTATGCGCAGTTCGGCTTAACTGTGATGGAACGCCCATTAAAAACACGGCGCGTCTTCCATTGCTTATGTTGTAATAAAATTTACGTCATTGTGCTCGGTTGTGAGACCGGGCATTTTCTTTTTAAAGACTTAACTGTGGGGAACACAGAACAGCATTCAACACCATCATGGCTATGACCAAAATCAGAGCAGCAATAACCGGAGTGGGCGGTTATGTACCCGACTACATTCTCACAAACAAGGAACTTGAAACCATGGTTGAAACGACGGACGAGTGGATCACCACCCGTACCGGCATCAAAGAGCGACGCATCCTTAAAGGCGAAAAGCAAGGTGTATCTGTGATGGGCGTTGCAGCTGTTAAAGAACTAATCGCGAAGACTGGAATTGATCCAAAAGAAATCGACCTCCTTTTGTTCGCCACAGTAACTGCCGACATGACCTTCCCGGCTACAGCCAATATTGTGGCAACGGAAGTAGGTGCAGTGAACGCGTTCAGTTATGACATTGGAGCGGCATGTTCCGGATTCATCTTTGCGCTTTCAACAGGAGCAAGTTATATCCGTTCAGGAATGTATAAGAAGGTTGTGGTCGTAGGAGGCGACAAGATGTCGGCGATTATGGACTACAAGGATCGTACAACGTGTATCATATTTGGAGACGGAGCTGGTGCTGTGCTCCTCGAACCAACAACAGAAGATGTTGGCGTAATGGATGAAATTTTAAGAAGCGACGGTGCAGGCGAGCAATACCTTCATATGAAGGCGGGTGGCAGCCGTATTCCAGCATCTCATGCCACAGTTGATGGACGACAGCATTACGTTTATCAGGAAGGTTCTGCAGTGTTCAAGTTTGCTGTGACCAATATGGCCGACATCTCAGGACAACTGGCAGAGCGTAATAAGCTTAACGCTTCCAACATCGACTGGCTGGTACCTCACCAGGCCAACAAGAGAATTATCGACGCAACTGCTTCGCGCATTGGCATCACCGAAGATAAGGTGATGATGAACATTGAGCGTTATGGAAACACCACTGCAGGTACTATCCCACTATTGCTTTGGGATTATGAGAAGAGACTGAAGAAGGGCGACAACCTTCTCATGGCCGCTTTCGGCGGAGGCTTCACCTGGGGTGCCGTGTACGTGAAGTGGGCTTACAACAGCTGATGCTGCTGAACCCTATTCTTGCATTTAATCAATTCATTTGTAACTTAAAGACTAAATCTTTCTATGGCGACCGTTTCGGATTTGAGTAAAGGTAACTTCATACGCTATAATAATGAAGTGATGCAGGTTGAAGAACTGCAACACAGAACCCCCGGGAACCTTCGTGCTTTCTATCAAATCAAAATGCGCAATGTGCGCAATGGTAAGGTCGCGGAAAACCGCTTCCGTCCGGGTGACGAAATAGAAATCCTTCGTGTTGAAACCAAAGAGTATCAATATCTCTACGCTGACGGCGAAGCACTTGTTTGCATGGACAATGTGACGTTCGATCAGGTATACATCGACAAGTCACTTCTTGGCGAAGCCGTTAATTATATAAAAGAAGGAGTAACATTGTTGATTGCTTTCGAAAACGGCGAGCGTGCAATCACAGCAGAGCCGCCTACCCATGTCGTTATGGAGATCCAATATACAGAGCCGGGTCTTCAGGGCGACACAGCTACCCGTACCCTGAAAGCAGCAACACTGGAAAACGGCACAGAAGTGCGCGTTCCGTTATTCGTTAACACCGGCGACAAGATCAAGATCAACGCCTCTACCGGTGAGTATGTTGAACGCGTAAAAGAATAAGCCATGAGCAAGACAAAGGGTCCTAAAAAAGAAGCTACTCCGGTACGAGTCCTTTCAAAGTCAGAATCGCCGAATCAACCTGCCATGAAAACATCTGAAATACGTGACCTTATTGATTTTATCTCGAAGTCAGGACTTAATGAGGTAAACATCGAAACCAAAGAATTGAAGCTTAGCATCAAGCGCGAGCCGGATCAGAAGGTGTTCAAATCGACTCCGATCATGACTCAGGCTGCAATGCCGATGGCAGCTCCAACGGTATCGTTACCCGCAGCGACTGCTCCTGCTTCAAAAGAAGCGGCAGCACCGGCAGCTTCAGGAAAGAAGACGGTTGACATCAAGTCGCCTATGATTGGAACATTCTACCGCTCTGGCAATCCGGATACTCCTCCGTTTGTTTCTGTTGGCGACAAGGTTTCCAAAGGCCAGGCCGTATGCATTATCGAAGCCATGAAGCTGTTCAACGAAATAGAATCTGAAGTTTCAGGAACAATCGTAAAAGTGATGGTGGAGAATGCTTCACCTGTCGAATACGATCAGGTATTGTTCGTTGTTGAGCCTGACTAAGCGGGCTTGATCGACCTTATTATCTGTTTCATTTAAACTGATTCTTGTGTTTAAGAAAATACTTATTGCCAATCGCGGAGAGATAGCCCTCAGGGTTATCCGTACATGCCGCGAAATGGGAATCAAAACTGTGGCAGTATACTCTACTGCCGACCGTGAGAGTCTTCACGTTCGCTTCGCTGACGAAGCGGTTTGCATTGGCGATGCGCCCAGCAAAGACTCGTATCTCAACATACCGCGCATCATTTCTGCTGCTGAGATTACAAACGCAGATGCGATACATCCTGGGTACGGCTTCTTGTCAGAGCGCTCAGAGTTTTCTGCTATTTGTCACGAGTATGGCATCAAGTTTATTGGTCCCACGCCGGCGATGATCGAGGCAATGGGCGACAAGTCCACAGCCAAAGACACCATGAAAAAAGCTGGTGTTCCAACCATTCCTGGTTCCGACGGCTTGCTTGACAGCATTGAACAAGGCATAACACTCGCGAAGGATATCGGTTACCCGGTTATCGTGAAGGCTACTGCCGGCGGCGGTGGAAAAGGAATGCGCATCATCAACAACGAGTCTGAATTCAAGAAGGCATGGGATGATGCAAAGCGCGAGGCGGGAGCCGCGTTTGGAAACGACGGTCTTTACCTCGAGAAATTTGTTGAAGAACCACGCCACATCGAAATACAAATCGTAGGTGATCAGTACGGAAAAGTTTGTCACCTTTCTGAACGTGATTGTTCGATTCAGCGCAGACACCAGAAGCTTGTGGAAGAAACTCCTTCACCTGTTGTGAGCCAGGAACTGCGCGAACGTATGGGTGAAGCGGCGGTGAAAGGTGCAAAGGCGATCAACTATGAAGGGGCCGGCACCATTGAGTTCCTCGTCGATAAGCACGGCAAGTTTTACTTTATGGAGATGAACACCCGTATTCAGGTGGAACATCCTATTACGGAAGAGGTAACTGACTACGATCTCATTAAAGAACAGATCAAGGTCGCTGCCGGCGTTCCGATCTCCGGGACAAATTATTTCCCGAAGATGTTTGCCATGGAATGCCGTATCAATGCTGAAGATCCTGCGAATGGATTCCGGCCATCACCTGGTAAGATCACGAACATTCACATGCCAGGCGGGCACGGTGTCCGGATCGACAGCCACGTTTATGCCGGATATACGATCCCTTCAAATTATGATTCAATGATCGCGAAGCTGATCTGTACAGGTCAGTCACGCGAAGAGGTGATCACCCGTATGAAGCGGGCGCTTCAGGAATTTGTTATCGAGGGCATCAAGACTACGATACCGTTCCACATTGCACTGATGGACAACCCTACTTTCCGCTCCGGAAAATTCACGACGAAGTTCCTGGAGACATCGTTTGATTTCGACGAGCTTTCCAAATAGCGTTTAGACAAGCATACCATTCATATAAAGAATCTGAAAGGATACCTCAAAAGGGTATCCTTTTTTGATTCTTTAACTAATTTTCATGGCCTAAAACTGTTCAACTAAACAGGCCAAAACCTTGAAAAGAAGAGAATTCGTTCAACTCGCCGGGTTGGGCTTCGGTTCTGCGTTTTTAACGCTCCCCTCCCATGCACGCGTGATTCCGGCGGAAGCGTTACTGGCTCCTTCATTGGATGTGTTACAGAAGAAACGTCTTGCCGATGTTGCTCTTAATACGGCAAAGTCGTTAGGCGCGACATATACTGACGTTCGCATAGGCCGGTACCTCAATCAATTCCTCACCACGCGCGAAAACAAAGTTCAGAACATAGTTAATTCCGAATCATTTGGCGTGGGCATCCGCGTGATCGTAAACAACACGTGGGGCTTTGCATCGACCAATACGGTGACCGAGGATGGCATAAAGAAGGCCACACAGAAAGCTGCAGCCATCGCTAAGGCGAATTCAAAGTTTCAAAAGGAGCCCGTTAAACTCGCGCCTCAGAAAGGGTACGGTGAAGTAACCTGGAAGACGCCACTGGAGAAGAATGCGTTTGAAGTTCCTGTATCTGAAAAGGCGGACCTGTTATTGAAGGCCAACGCTGCGGCTATGCAAAATGGGGCGAACTTTGTAAACTCGAACCTATTCCAGGTAAACGAACAAAAGTACTTTGCTTCCAGTGAGGGTTCGTATATCGATCAGGACATTCATCGCATATGGCCGACGTTTACTGTGACGGCGGTGGATAAAGCAGCGGGCACATTTAAGACGCGCCAGGCGCTTAGCGCTCCCATGGGCAAGGGATATGAATACATGATTCCGAAGAAGGAAGATAAACTGGCCGGGCCTGCGGGTCTGGTGTTCTATCGGAATAGCTACGACATGGTTGAAGATTCAGTTCTTGCCGCGAAGCAGGCGAAGGAAATGCTCACAGCAAAATCGGTAGAACCCGGAAAGTATGACATGGTGCTTGAACCCAACCATCTCGGTCTTACCATTCATGAATCAGTAGGCCATCCGTTAGAGCTCGATCGCGTTCTGGGTTATGAAGCCAATTACGCCGGGACAAGTTTTGCCACCTTAGACAAAATGAAGAGCGGCACGTTCAATTATGGCAGCAAGCTGGTGAACATCTTTGCCGACAAGACCCAGGTAGGTTCACTCGGTGCCGTTGGTTACGACGACGAAGGTGTGCAGTGTAAACGATGGGACCTCATCAAGGATGGAATTCTGGTTAACTATGAGGCTATACGCGATCAGGTTCATATTTTAGGGCAAAATGAATCGCACGGCTGCTGCTATGCTCAGAGCTGGAACGATGTACAGTTCCAGAGAATGCCGAACGTGTCCCTGGCACCAGGTAAAACTCCCTACTCCGTTGAGCAAATGATTAAAGACGTCGAGAAAGGAATCTTCATTGCGGGCCGCGGGTCATATTCAATCGACCAGCAGCGATACAATTTTCAGTTTGGAGGGACAGTCTTCTACGAGATCAAGAACGGCGCTATTGCAGGAATGCTGAACGACGTTGCTTACCAATCAAACACGCAGGAGTTCTGGAACAGCTGTTCAGCATTGTGTGATGAAAGCGACTATCGCCTCTTTGGATCCTTCTTTGACGGCAAGGGCCAGCCATCGCAGGTTAGCGCAGTATCGCATGGATCGGCAACCACGCGATTTAATGGCATTAACGTAATCAACACGGGACGTACCATTTAATGCCTGGTTCGGTTCCCTCGATATTGATCCGGCTTTTGTTGCAATACGAGCTGCGCAAAGGCTGAATGCAGATTAACAACGACTCATTAACCTAAACCTCATAACCTTAAATGAAACGTAGAGACTTTTTACAACTGGCCGGGGCTGGTGCGGGGGCAATGCTGCTCCCGTTCGACTCACTTGCCAAAACCGTCCCCGAGGAGGCGTTGCTTTCGCCGTGGCTTGACGTAGCGGCCAAAAAGCGCCTTGCCGACGCCGGCCTGAATGCTGCACGTAGCGCATCAGCAAGCTATGCCGATGTACGCATAGGGCGGTATCTCAATCAATTTGTCGTAACCCGGGAGAACAAAGTTCAGAATGTACGAAGCACGGAGTCGTATGGTGTCGGTGTTCGCGTGATCGCCAACGGCACGTGGGGTTTTGCGTCGACAAACGATGTGACTCCGGACGGCATCAAGAAGGCTGCCGAGAGAGCAGTTGCCATTGCAAAGGCCAACTCTAAATTTCAGAAGGAACCACTGAAGCTTGCTCCCGCTACCGGATATGGGGAAGTTTCCTGGAAGACGCCGATACGTAAGAATGGATTCGAGGTTCCTATTAAAGATAAGGCAGATCTGCTTTTGTCAGCCAACGCGAAGGCTATGGAAAAGGGCGCGAGCTTTGTAAACAGCATCATGTTCTTAGTGAATGAACAAAAGTATTTCGCGTCAACAGATGGATCTTATATCGACCAGGACATACACCGCACCTGGCCAAACTTCCAGGTGACCATGGTTGACAAGGCCGCCGGTTCCTTCAAGGTGCGTTCAGCGTTTAGCGCACCCGTTGGAATGGGATACGAATACCTCGACGGTCTTCCGGAAGACAAGATCAAAGGTCCAGGAGGCATAACGCTTTATAAGAATACCTACGATATCGTTGAAGATGCAACATTTGCTGCCGAGCAGGCCAAGGAAATGATTGCTGGAAAGTCGGTTGAACCAGGCAAATATGATCTCGTGCTTGAACCTTCCCATATGTGGCTTACTATTCACGAATCGGTGGGACATCCTACGGAGCTCGATCGTGTTTTGGGTTATGAAGCCAACTACGCAGGCACAAGTTTCGTCACTCTTGATAAAGTGAAATCAGGTACGTTCAAGTACGGCAGCAATGCCGTGAACTTCGTTGCCGACAAGCTACAGCCAGGCTCTCTCGGTGCCGTTGGCTATGACGACGAAGGCATCAAGTGCAAGGAATGGGACCTGGTAAAGGATGGCGTCCTCGTCAACCTCCAGGGTATACGCGACCAGGTAAACATGCTCGGGCAGAAAGATTCCCACGGTTGCTGCTATTCTCAAAGCTGGCGTGACGTGCAGTTCCAACGCATGCCTAATGTTTCTCTCAGGCCTGGCAAGCAGCAAATGACTCCGGAGCAAATGATCAGTGGAGTTGAGAAGGGAATTTATATCGTGAAGGATGGATCGTTTTCAATTGATCAGCAACGCTATAACTTCCAGTTCGGCGGTGTGCTTTTCTATGAGATAAAGAACGGAAAGATAACCGGTATGCTCAAGGACGTGGCGTATCAGTCCAATACGCAGGAATTCTGGAATTCATGTGTACAGGTCTGCGATGAACGGGATTACAGGCTCAATGGTGCTTTCAATGATGGCAAAGGACAACCTTCACAGTCCAACGCTGTATCTCACGGTTCGGCTACTGCCAGATTTAACGGCGTAAACGTGATCAACACCGGAAGAACGATTTAACCCACTATCAACATTTAAAATTTCCTAACAATGGCAATATTTTCATCTGAGGAATCAAAGAAGATCCTGTCGAAAGTGCTGAGTTACTCGAAGGCCGATGCCTGCGAAGTAAATCTCAATGGCACTAACGGAGGCAATATACGCTACGCAAGAAACAGCGTTTCTACAGCGGGCGAAAACAGCGATGTTACACTCGTGGTACAATCGAACTTTGGTAACAAATCCGGCGTAGCCACAGTCAATGAGTTTGATGATGCATCACTCGAGAAGGCCGTTCGCCGCGCTGAAGAGCTCGCGAAACTTGCCCCTGAGAATCCGGAATTCGTAGGTCCGCTGTCTCAACAGGCATATGGTGAGTCGAAAACCTTCGTAGACGCTACGGCGAAGATAACGCCGGAGTACCGCGCGCAGGCTGCGGCCGACAGTATCAATCCCGCCGCCGCTAAAGATGTGACTGCTGCAGGTTATCTCGAAGACTCCCACTCTTTTGCTGCCATGGCAAATACAAAAGGTCTCTTCGCATATAATCAGGCGACAAACGTTGACTTCACTGTTACAATGAGATCCAGCGACGGAACCGGTTCCGGCTGGGTGACACGAAGCTTCAACGATGTGCGCAAGCTCAATACCGCCGAAGCTTCGGCCATTGCAATTGATAAGGCACTACAGTCGCGCAACGCAAAGGCTATTGAACCTGGCAAGTACACTGTCATACTTGAACCTGCAGCTTCTGCCGAACTCCTCCGAAACATGCTTTTCGCCATGAACGCAAGAACAGCCGACGAGGGCCGGAGCTTTATGTCGAAGAAGGGCGGCGGCACCAAGCTCGGTGAAAAGGTCCTTGACGAAAGAGTAACCATCTATACCGATCCATTTAACGGCGACGCTCCTGCTGCGCCCTGGACTGCCGATGGCCAAGCCCGCAAGAAGATGGACATATTCAGAAATGGTGTCGTATCCAATCTGTTCTACGATCGCTATTGGGCATCTCAGAAGAATGTCGCTCCCGTACCGTTCCCTGGCAACGCGATCATGGAAGGAGGAACAGCAACACAGGAAGACCTCATCAAGGACACTAAGAAAGGTATACTCGTTACACGCTTCTGGTATATCAGAGCAGTAGATCCTCAAACTCAATTATACACCGGCCTCACACGCGATGCCACGTTCTATATCGAGAACGGCAAGATCAAGCATCCGGTGAAGAACTTCCGTTTCAACGAAAGCCCAGTCATCATGCTTAACAATCTGGAAACGCTTGGCAAGGTGACGCGCGTCGATGTAGGTGGCGGCGGGCCCAACGGTAGCGCCAGCTTCCTGTTACCCGTGATGAGGATAAGGGACTTTACGTTTACGAGCTTGTCGGATGCCGTTTGATTATTTGGTGATGGTTGACCTAGTGATTTTCAATTGATAATTTACAATTGATAATTGATAATTATGGAGCCCCGCTTGTCGCGGGGCTTTTTTTATGATGTGAGTGTCGTCGGGTGATGGTGACTTATAGCGGCCAGTGCAACTTAGACCTATACGTAATATGTTGTCGTGAGAATTTAATTGACAATTGATAATTATGGAGCCCCGCTTATGGTGGGCTTTTTTTGTTGGAGCGGACGAAGGTGATGAGGAATGAGAAGAAGTTCACAACGGGACATATATACGTCACTTTTTTTCAGGTGTGATAACGGGTTGATTCTTGAAAACAGCAATAAGAGAGTCTGGGAAAGTGTGGGAAAGACTGGGCGAAGAGTGGGAAAGACCGGTAAGCGTCTGGGAATAGAGTGGAGAACGATGGGGAAAGACTGGTGAGGGGCGGAGTAAGTGCGGACAGAGTGCGGTATGAGAGCGTTAAAGAGCGAAGAGAATACGGTCGCAGTGCGGAAGGGGTGCGGATGATGAGCGTAGGTCATGCGATCGAAGGGCGGAAAGAGTGCGTCGAGAGAGCGGAGGAAGAGCGGTTGACCTGGGGAGACGTCTTATGGCTGGTGCCTCTCTGGTGCCTCTCTGGTGAGTGGAAGACTATCAGCAACGGCAGCGCTATACGTAACAAGATATACCTATCAGATTTTTTTGCCAGAGTACAGGGTTCTCAGGTGTCCAACTGAGGGAACGCCATTTTCATTTGCCGTCTGCGCGTCGATTATGCTGTTACGAAGTAAGAGAATTGAATTTAATTTAAAATGATTGACGAGTTTTTGTAGCAAACGCGATGGAACGGAAAGGAACGGAAAAACGATCTTTTTGGGCGTTGCACCTTTGTCTCAAGCAGCAGCTGATGTATAGATCAAACGGCGCCGAATCGACAACAGTGTTGCTGCGACACTTAAACAAAAACAGTTAGTTATTTATGTCAAAAATCAAGAACAATCCAATTCTCCAAAAAGTTACCGGGATGCTCGGTGAGACCATTGTGTTCCGGCGAGGTCCAACGGGTCCAGTGATGGCCAACGCGCCGAAGAAGCCTGAGTCGCTTCACGCGAACCAGGTTGCAGCGCGTGACCGGTTCCTCGATGCCGTCCAGTACGCGAAGCGTCAGACGGCCAAAGATGAAGTGAAGGCCATGTATGCGACAGGAATATCCAGGCGGTTACCGTCGGCCTACCAGGTGGCAGTAACGGACTATTTGTCGGTCCCAAAGATCAAACAGATAGATGCCGACGCGTATCAGGGTGGTCCAGGTCAAGTGATTAATGTTCATGCGAGTGATGACTTCAAGGTCGACTCAGTGGCGGTGGTGATCAAGAGCGCCGCCGGTGAGGAAATCGAGCGTGGGCAAGCGATGCTTACCGAAGACAAACGTGATGTGTGGCTCTATACGACAACGTCGGCGACGCCGTTGCTGGCTGGGACCACTGTGACGGTCTCTGTCAGGGACATTCCTGGAAATCTGGCCATCCGAACGCTGACCCTGTAATTGAGCAGGTTTAAGCAAGCAGCCTTAGCCCCGACCGGTCGGGGCGGGCTGCCCTTAAAGCAAAGTCAAACCAATGAAATATGAAAGATATCATAACTGACCTTTTAACTGGCAAACTGTTCGGCAAGGTCAAAGAACTAGTAGATGAAGTAGTCACGACGAAAGAGGAACGCGAGGCACTGTATATCAGGTTGCGTGAGCTGGAGATGCACCACGAACAGACGATGACGGCATCTCAGGTAAGCGACTCGGTATCGGCGCGGCAACGCGAGGTCGATGCGCTAAAGTCCGGTGCGTTGAACCTGACGCAAAACGTACTGGCGTATATGGCTATCGTTGCCTTCTTCACGATGACTGGTTATATCCTTGCGCATGGCATCGGCACACTTGAGGCAGACGAGAGTTTTATTATCGGAAATCTTACGGGCATGGCCGCAGCGATAGCAAAGGATATTTATGGTTACTACTTCGGCAGCAGCCGCGGTGATCACTTTCTCTTCAGGCAGCCTAAAGTAAAGGTTGCCCAATAGTCCAAATCCATTAAAAAAAACACAACATGTTAAAACGATTTCAAACTGAACCAGGCCACCTATCGCACAAAGCAATACCAGGCCGCCGTGCACCCGTAAAAACAGCGGGGAATAAAAAAACAAAACTTTTCGCGAAGTCCACACACCAGGCAGACATCATGGACGCGATGCAATATGCGAGAATCCAGATGGAAGATCCTGAAGCGCGGACGTTGTATGAATCTCATGCCATGGTCAAAGGAAGGACTGGTCGGTCACTCGCCTTGTTCGATTATCTCATTGCTCCAACCATCAAGAAAATTGATGCTACCAAATATACCGGTGTTGTTGGCGAGACGATTCGAATACGCGCAGTCGATGACTTTATGGTTGTCACTGTTGGGGTATTAATCTGCAACACACTCGGTGAGGTAATCGAGCGCGGGGCAGCCGTTCCGCAGATCGTCCAGGACCAGTGGGTATACAGGATCAAAGAATGGAATGACTGTCTCGCGGGCTGCACGGTGGTGGTGTCTGCCCATGATGTAGCGGGGAATGTTACTTCTCAAACACTGGAGCTTTAGAAATTAAGAATTAAGAATTAAGAATTATGAATTGGGGTTGTGCGGACCGGCCGAATGATCATGAAATAAGTGATGTGCAGAGATGTCAATGCTATTCGATGTTCAATTAGTTGACGTTCAATCTTAAGTCGTAATCATAGCTTAATTAAACACTGCTAAAAGAAGTAACAATGGAAAAGGGAAAAACGACTGATGCCAGCAGGCAGCCGGTACGCTACAACAGGAACCGCACGAAGAGAGCTGTTGATATACGGGAACTACGGGCGATGTTCAGAGACTTTGCAGACAATGAAGAATGGGATGAAGTGATCAAGACGATTCAACCCATGCTCATGTCGAGGCCGCGCGATCACTGGCTTCTCACGCAGGGTGCTTTAGCGTATTACCAGAAAAAAGACTACAGTGGTGCGCTTGTGTATGCGGCGGAGGCACTGACGATAGAGTTTGCTTGTCCACTGGCGCAGTTCATCTTTGCCAACGCGCTTGCCGGGCTGGGTGAAACGAAGGACGCCCTGGAATTTCTGGAGCCGCTAATAGGAAAGGGTGTGCGTCACATTACTCACAGCCGATGCGGGGAAGGCAGCGACTGTAATATCAATACATCAAGAGCAATTATTTTAATCACTGAAGCCCGACGCGTTGTAAGCCTGGCGATGCCAGAGATGGGAAATCTTTTGAGATGGCCGGCGCATTAAGAAGAAAAACCGGAAGAGAACAACACAACGGGTGTCTATACGCACGTACGGAAGGTGTGAATAACGGATGCTACGCAAAGAGATTGAAGGCAAGGTTCCAGTGCATTGATGCATTGGCGGCACATTTGAAGAAGCAAGTTTAGCCATACTTGTTTTGCTGGTTGAGGCCAGGTCAGTGTTTTCAGGGCACTGACCTGGTTAGTCAAGTCGATTTAACAGAGAAAATTTAAGATGAACGAAAAAGATGAAACGCAAATCACGTTACAAGAAAAGGAAACGACATGCGTGGGATGAGAAGACCCGCGAGGAAGTTACCGCGGACATGATCAGGATGTTCGAGAAGGCCGCAGAGGCTTTTCTATACGAAAACGACGAACCCAATATTCCCGGTCTGTTGGAATGTTTGACGCCACATTTTCTGGAAGAAAAGGAAAAACACTGGACCCAAATCCAACTCGCAAGAATACTTCATCAGGAAGGCGACTTCGATACGTCGTTTAACCTCATCAATCAGGCCATGAGGGTTTCGCATACGTGTCCGGAAGCGCGATGGCAATTGGGTTGCATTCTTGGTGCCCGCTATGGTCAGCTGGCAGAAGCCATTCAAGTTTGGACGGATTTGCTTTGTACCCCGATCAGAAAGCTCGCCTATCAAAGTTGTTCCATTTGCAACCCGAACAGTATTCAATTTGCCCGAAGAATCGTGCGTGACTGTAAATTCGGACTCAGTGTAGCTTACAGTACTGCGGGATATCCGGTGCTCGCCAGACATTATAAGGTGGCGTATATGAGAGACGGTGAGCGAGGGATAGGGAGTAGTTGCTTTGCGGAGGATCTGGATTAGAATTAAGAATTAAGAATTAAGAATTAAGAATTGGGGAGTGCTCTCGAACGTTCGGAGGAAGGCCAACGTTAGCGGGGAAGGGAAACTTAGATTGAGGCGACTGGATTTTACTCGACTGTGAGGCAGATCGGGACTGCTCTCTTCCAGGACTCATCAGTTAAAAGAATCTTTCTGGGGCTATCCGTAAAATAAGGTCGCTCAATCTAAGTTTCCCTTCCCCGCTAACGTTGGAGTCAGTGCAGATTGTTATTGATGCAATCACCGTTTAAAGTCTGTAATTTTTTCCTCCTGAATTTTGAACCACGTAGCCGCTTCGTTGCACTCGCGATGGAGTCAGCGCGGGCGCTGCAATTGTGAGCAAGGAAGGTCCGACGGTAGATGCAAGGTGGATAGCATTGGGCTACCAGATGGCCTTTCGCAAACACTTCAGGGACGCGAATTTTTTTAACAGAACGTTGTCATTTCTTAGACACAAACGCCCTGGCGGATGTCCACCTAAAAAACAAGAGTAAGCGTTTTGGGGAAAGAGGATAATTGGCGATTTTCGGATAAGGACGTTGGACTTTTTTTCAAGCGTTGTATCGTGCGTCTACGACTTCGCAATAAGTGGGTACGTGACATTATCGCGATGGGTTGAGGTCAAGGGTATACTTGCCGGAACATTCCATTTTACAGCAGAAAGTGATGAATGCACAGGGACCGTTGTTGTTACTGAAGGACGATTCGATATCGGCAAATTATTTACTAGTCACATGATGTTAATTTGTCCGAGGATCGTGAGCTAGGTTATCGGTTCATTTTGCTTCAAAGGTAGGTTGACGGTAAATATTGCACCGGTATCCATTTGCCCCTGGGCTTCGATTGAGCCGTGATGTCGTTCGACAATTTTGCGGGCGAGTGACAGTCCCAATCCTGTTCCGTCGTAAGTTGTTTTCGGATTGAGTCGGGTAAAAGCTTTGAAGATGTTTTCATTTTGTTCGGCCCCGAAACCTATGCCATTATCAGCAACCACGATGGAAGCATATTCTGCATCACCCGAGCCAGTTATACTGGAGGTAATTTTAATTTCAGGCTTTCCGGAGAGAGAAGAAAACTTAAGTGAATTGTTGATCAAATTATAGAACAGCTGGTAGATTAGTACCCTGCTTCCTTCAATTTTTGGAAGCTCATAACAGTTGATGGATGCATTTTTTTCCTGGATCAGAATCTCGAGATCATTGCAAATATCTGACATCACATCATGCAGATCCATCAATTCAACCTCCTTACCCGTTGCGTTCATGGTAGAGTACGTAAGTACGCCGTCTACCATAGTAGACATTCGACTAGCCGATTCAAGAATCTTCCCGAGAAATGATTTTTCGCGCCCTTCGCCGAGTGCCTCCAGTTCCTTTTGCAACAGAAGACCATAAGTTCTGATCTTCCGGACAGGTTCCTTTAGATCGTGACTTGCAACGTGAGCAAATTGCTGGAGGTCTTCATTCGAACGTTTTAATTCCAGTGTTCTCAGACCGACCCTGTTTTCAAGTTCTTCGAGAAAAGCTTTTTTCTCAGTGATATCGCTGGCTGCACCATACCATTCTACCAAATTACCTTCATGATCGCGTACAGGTATAGCGCGAGAGGACACCCAACCAACGGAACCATCTGCTTTAAACACACGATGTTCCAAGTGAAATTCATGGTTCGATTCCAGAGCTTTATTAATGGCATTCCTCACCCTATCCATATCTTCAGGCAGGATATATTTTTCTAACCAATTGGTGATTGTTTCACCAGTGTTCTGCAAAGAGTTACGACCATCCAGATGATACATCTCATTCCAGTCGGGGCTCATTTTGTAGATGATGTCGTTAGTGGCAATTGAAAGTGCGCGCATCCGTTCTTCACTTTGCCGAAGCGCCTCGGCGGAGTTCACGCGTTCGATGAGATCTGCAGCTTGTCGTGCCAAAATATCAAAAAGACGAAGATGACGTTCTGGCGGATTATGTACATGATCCCAATGAGTGGAGATCATTCCTAAAAGTTTTCCGGTGCGCGAGTACAGGGGAGTGCTTTGTGCGGCATAGACGTTGCCGTCCAGAAAGATTTGCAACGTCGGTGCATTCTTCATGAATTCACAGGAAGCATAATCCGGGATGATAACGCGTTTACCCGTTCTAAGAACTTCACCACATGAACTGAAAGAGTGGCTGTACACCCATTCCCAATATTTCTGCGCATCCTCAGTAAATCCATGCGAAGCAAGTAAGCGAAGTCTTCCAACAGGATCGACACGGTCGGGATATAACATCTGGATTGTTCCAAATTGAGAGCGCATGATTGCTACAGCAGCCTCCACAATTTTTTTATACAGGCCTGCGATGCCGTCTTCCTGAATCAATTCAATGCTTAGCCGTTGAAGTAAGGCTGCATCTGCAAGCTCGATTTCGAGTTGCTCCTTTGTGCGATAAGATTCGAGTATTTCTACATCCTCAGCCATTCGTTCAAATTCCCTCATAGTCTCCGCGTTTTACTGAAGAAATATAACACAACAAAATCAGAATATATGCGTCCGGTTTGACCTTCCAAAAATGCGCCTGACCAGGCGCCTTCTAACTAGCCAGATCGCACATTGGGGAATCGTGAAAGAGTGGCCTTCAACTGGCCCTGTGGAGCAATTGCCACAACTTTCAAGATCTCACAAAGTTCATCAAAACTTTCGGGCTTAGTCAGGAAGAGAGCTGCTCCCGACTCATATGCGCGGTTGACATCGCCCTGATGGTTCGACGTAGAATATATTACGACTGGTATTTCGCTATACCTGGGGTCCTTCTTTAAGGTCGCCAAAACCTGCCAGCCATTCAATATTGGCATATTGATATCGAGAAAGATAACGTCTGGTGTGAATCTTTGATCCGAGGACAACAAGTCAAACAATTTCATTCCACCCTGAACGACCCGACAGTCCACATCAGGACTGATTTCTCTCGCCGCCTCTGCAAAAAGGATTCCGTCGTCCGCATCATCGTCCACTAGCAGGAATTTTGTTTTCATGTCTAAACAGGGCGTTTGCTGGTAAATATAGCAAACGTGGCCCGACGTGGATCAGATCGTAGCTTAAAAGCGCAAGCGAATGAGACTGGTGTACAGGAGCGTTTTTGCACTTGAAGCCTATTCGCGATATTGTCGGCAAACAGCCTCGTTTAGATGAGTTCCGGCCATTTCGTAAAGTATAAGTTTTCATTGGAGAAGGCGCTTCTTGCGCAGCAGCAACTTCAGTTCCTGGAAGGGAAGAGATACCTTGACCATTCAGGACAGGTAAAGACCGTGAAGAGAGTAATTATTACTCCCTACGACCGCGAACTCATGCTGAGGTTTATCAAGCAATCGGGGCTTTTCTCCGATCACAGAGAAATGCTGCACCGCTATCAAGTGGAGTTTTACGCCATTTTGATATTCATTGAGGCACCGAATCTCTATATTGACAATATCACGATTGAGGAATTCGAAAATCAATTTGGCATACATCCGCAGGTTATAGAGATGATTGTAGGGCTTGCCGAATGATACCAGATATTGTCATTATAGGAGCATTCCCTCAGTATGCTCCAAGACCGACCGTACTGCTATAGCTAATGAATCTAAACTGGAACGTTCAAGGTTTTTCGCGCTCGTCCAGACGAATTGAACGGTAGGCACCGACGACTACTCCATTTCGAATAGAAAGACTGAACGGAAGGGAGGTTTCTTTGTAGTGATGGAACAACGTTGAGTCTTTACCAGTTTGTTTCATCAGCTGGAGGTCGAAAAAACAGTTCCATCGGTTGATCAGCTGTTCTCTTTCAATTGTTTGTAACCATGTTTTTTTGTCGTTGTCAAAGGATACGCCGATGAGGATGATCCAGTTTTTCTCAAATACTGAAAGCTTAGAAAGCAGCTTTTTATATTCTTCGATGCTTTCTCTATTATCCGATGACCAGCATGCGATGATCAAGCCATTACTGTTTACTTCGTCGCTCAAAACATCACGAGGTTGTAACACATCGAAGAGTCTACAATAGAAGGGCTGGTTTAAGAGCCTGAATTTCGAATTGAGCAGAATAGCGTGTTCGTTGTTACTTGCTGATTCATTTAAGTTTTGTGAATAAACAAAGGTATTTGTTTCCAGTGCAAGGGTTGCTGCCAACATCAATGCTCTTGTTATTACTAATGATATCATAACTCCGGGATTTTACTGCTTAGAGTTTTGGTTAAGAACCCTTACAAAGCTAGTGGAAATCCGTTTTTTACTGTCGACCTATTTTTTCGTAGTTACATGCACTATTTTTTTAGTCACTAACAGGTCAATCAGTTGCGAAGTCTATTCGGTTTGGGTGAGCCACGCCAACCTTTTTTAATTGCATTCTGTTAAGATCTTGCGCCAAATCTGTATCTTCTGATGGATAATGTTGGTTCAGAAATTTTATCAAACTTTAAGTGAAACCTTCTTTTAGGGCGATTTTCAAATTGGTTATAGTTGGATTGGTGTGGGGAATATGGATTTCTGAAGTTCTCGCAGTGGCGGTGATACCCTTTATGCCCATCGATGTTTCTATAGACACTTATGCGTTCAAGATTCCATCAGTTGTGGTTAAGGCCGGCTGGGGAATTTTTGCGGTTTTTCTCATACAATACTGGATTGTGGAGTTCATCAAGTATCTGAAAAAGAAGAAAGAATAACAGTCATAAGAATTGGGCGAGGTTGGGCATAGCACCAATTCTTTATCTGCAAAGGACCGGGGAATTTTGAAGGGATCGAGCAGCCCATCCGGGGCAAGTAAGACCTGCCCCGGGCTGTTCCAAACAATATGACACGCAAAAAATGATGACCTGCTATATCATCGCGATGGAACAAATTATTCAGGCTACAGGTGGCAGTCAATGCCGGAATTACGGGTGTCGTGAGTGGTCGCCAAACGTCAATAGGTACCGCCAGAGTGCTCGGGCGGACAGGTTCAACTGGCAGTCAGGAGCAGTGCGGTGTTGCATAATACTTTCCAAGCCGGGATCATGTTACTGGCCATTGTCGCTCACTTTAAAAAATATGCGAAATGTGGTTCCCACAGACAATTTGCTGTCAACCTCTATTTTTCCTGACAAAGCTTCGACCTGAGTTCGTACCAAATACAGGCCAAGCCCCTTCCCTTCCACGTGATGGTGGAAGCGCTTATACAGCTGAAACAGGGAGTCCTTATACCGCGATGTATCAATACCCAGGCCGTTGTCTTTGATGCTCAGAA
This sequence comes from Chryseolinea sp. T2, assembly GCF_037203685.1. Lineage (NCBI taxonomy): Bacteria > Pseudomonadati > Bacteroidota > Cytophagia > Cytophagales > Fulvivirgaceae > Chryseolinea > Chryseolinea sp. T2. Next base: position 26,822 of record NZ_JBBCAU010000009.1, on the reverse strand, counting down.
CATGAAAGCCATTCCGGATTTCCGATTTTAAGTTGATTCGGGGAGGCCTATCCGGATGCCTGTATTTTATACTGTTACTGACGAGATTAAATAATATGCTGTCGATGTAAGCGCTCAGTGAAAACAATGCGGGAACTTCTAAAAAATTAGTGGTGATTTGAGCACCGGTCGAATGTATTTCTGCCTGTAACAGCTGTGTTGCTTTCTCAAAGCTTCCAGCGAGTGAAACGTCTGTATAGGTCTCTGTGTTCAGCTTTTGAATGCTGAGGATCTTAGATACGTCCGCAAGTACATTGTCGAAATCTTCAGTTGATTTGATCATCATCTGAATGATCCGGTCTTTTTCTGTTTGATCTTTTGCAGTTTTCAATATGACGGCGAGACCGACGAGTCGGGCAATGGGACCGCGCATATTGTGAGATATGATATAGGCAAATTGTTCGAGGCGGGTGTTCTGTTGGAGGAGTTCGTCGTTTGTTTCTCTCAGGTGTCTGGTTTGTTTATTTATTTCGCGGACGAGGGCTTCATTCCGGTCGTTTATAAATTCGTTCTGCCGGGCGATGGTACTGTTAGCTATTTCAAGTTTTACGTTGTTGTCGGCCAGCACGTTTCTCTGGCGTTCGATCTCTTCGCGCTGAAGAACCAGTTGTTCATTGTGAGCGGCAATCTCTTCGTTTTGAGCGCTGATCTCTTCGTTCTGAGCAAGTATCTCTGTTGTGCGGTGATGGACTTGTCGTTCAAGCTCCTCGTTTTGATGACTGAGAAGATCGACGGAACGTTTCTCAGCAATGCGAAGTGCCTCAGACACCTTAAGCATCTTTTTAGAATAGATAACGAGGTGAAAGAGTGCGGGAACAGTTAGTAAGAACATTGCTACCTGAAGCCAGTATATGCTGGCACGCGCATCCTGATAGCGGTTAACAGCAGCGGCAGCAACGTTATTTTCGAATCGCATCACCTGATCTGAGAAAATCACATAAGCGAAATAAGCATTTAGTCCGAGGTCTTTGGTGAGGATCGCATTGAACTCGTTATGTTTTCCATCATGAACCAGAGCGGTCATATGCCTTATTGTGTTCAGATACGTGCTGGTAGAGTCTTTCAACACAGTAAATGCATTCATGTCAAATCCCTGCTGCGACAGCACCGCTTCCAGATTGCCGAGAACAGAATCCATTTTTATAAATCCATCTGTTGTGACTTTCAACTGCACTGGTGAATTAATAAGCGCATAGCCCCGAAGTCCCATATCCATCTGGTGGATAGTACGAATAATATCAAGAGTGTTTACTTTTATTTTTTCAGCCTCTGCCTGAAGATTTTTATTGTATTCGATGATCTCGCTGTTATGACGTGTGAGCAAAACATTAATAAGCAGCATAGCAGACAACACTGCCACTACTGCGTACATAAAGGAAATTTTTGTTGCGTTGTTAAACTGCCGGCGGACCGGTTCCGAATGATCGGACGATATGACGTTCTCCGTATTTTGAATCATAACTGACTTGCTTGTTTTACTCTATGGCTTCCGGCACGCAATGCAGATGGCGTTCCTTTCGAAACGCCATCTTGCTTATGTCTAAATACTGAACTGACTGCAGGCTTTATGGGTTTTTCAATACGAGTTCCAGTGTTACCCTTCGGTTCTGGGCACGTCCAGCGGAGGTCTTATTGGTCGCGACTGGTTGCTCTTCCCCATATCCGGTGGCTTCTATGCGGGATGCCTCCACGCCCTTTCGTGTCAGATAAGCTTTGACGGCGTCAACGCGTGCCTGCGAAAGCTGGAGGTTCGTAGCGTTGCTTCCATTTGAATCCGTATGACCACCCATCTTGAGATTATAATCGGTGTATTCGCCCAGGATACCAACCACTTCGTCAAGCATAGGGTAAGATGATGTCTTCAAAGCTGCTTTACCTGTTTCAAATTGAATTCCACGGGTAGCAAAATTCAGACGTTTCTTCACCTCTTCTTTGATCACAGGGCATCCCTGGTTTGCCGGATCCCCTTTGGACGTTGGACATCTATCCTGTAGATCGGGAACTCCATCACCATCGGAATCGACGGGGCATCCTGTTGCATCTACTTTGATTCCTTTAGGTGTGTCTGCACACTTATCTTCACTATCCTGCACGCCGTCGCCATCGGAATCGGGACATCCATCAAACTGATCGAGCCCCGGCTGATTAGGACATTTGTCTCTGGCATCTTCCACACCGTCGTTATCTGTGTCGGGGCAGCCTGCAAACCTTTCGACACCTTTGACGTCGGGACATTTGTCGTCCTGGTCTGCAACGTTATCGTCGTCCTTATCAGGACAGCCTTTAAGATTTTGTTTACCTGCCAAGGATGGACATGCATCTTCATAGTCTGCCACGCCATCTTTGTCACTGTCCACCGGACAGCCTTTACTATCGACCTTTGCAGTCGAAGGAGTATCGGGACATTTATCTTTCTTGTCGGGTACGCCATCATTATCGCTGTCTTTTGGTTTGCGAAGTTTGAATACGAGTCCGAGGTTGTGTTGAAGGTAGAAGTCATAATATCCATTATCCACGCCATCCCATGCGTCATCCATAGGCATATTTAGGGTGCTTCCCACTTCCAGGCCTACCCGATCGTTAAACTGGAACAAGATTCCGGCACCTGCGGCAAGATTACCTGCAAATTCACCATCTGCGATCTTGCCTTCACGAGGTCCGTTATATTCATCGGTGTTGATCAATTGTACCCCGCCACCGGCGACGAGAAAGGGTGCAAACCAGGCATCCTCCTTAAGAATGTATCCATTGTTGAATTTGTACCGAATCTTGACGTTCAGGCCGTAGAAGTCTCCATCGAACCCTACCTGATGATCGTCTGACTGATACCGAAGCTGATTGAATGAGAATTTCTCGACGAGATTGAAAGAGGGATTTAGATATTGCTGGAGTGAAATTGCCGCTCCGACCTTGTTGGTATTGAACTGATAAAAGCGGTGTTCGTTTCCATTCAGGTCTCCATCATATTCTGAAAAGGTTGCAAAGGCACCCAGTGACATGCCCTGGCCGAAGGCAGTGTTCACGGCAAGGAAGCTGACGAGCACCAGGGCTACGCGCAGGCTATTGGTAGGTTGAAGTTTTTGCATAAGATTCTTTTTAATGTGAAAGTTTCGATGACTGACCGTTAACGTTATTTCAATTCTGCGCCTTCAATTTTGTCACCAAACACTTAAGGGACTTTTTGATGATTCGCGTGAGAATTGTTCTTAGTTATAAATAGAAACTATGTGGGTGGGCGCATACGGAGTGAGTATTTTTCTTCACACGCATACGTGATCTTGTGGACGATAAACAAGCTAGGTAGAGAGAGGTATAGATGTCAATCCACACTCTCTCGGGATTTTACTGCCCACCGGCCGAAATAATTCTTGTTGCGCGTAGAGAAATGGCGATATTCTGATGGTCTATTCTTTGCTACTGCGTTTGCGTGCTGATGAAAGGAGGCGGAGGATGAAAAATGAAAATAAACACCACACCAAAGGTAGCAGTCCAAACATGGCCGTCAATACCTGGATCAACAAATAGAAGTGATGTTGTGGTTATCCTGAAACCTTCCATTATTATTTCGCTATTAAACGTGAAGCATCAATAACCGAATGCAAAACCCGGGAGCTACAAATATGCATTCTCCAGTATCAACAATTAGTGGTGACCACCTGATTAAGTTCTTTGCACAGGCACCCGCAGCCATTGCGGTGCTGCAATGTCCAGACCTGAGATTTGTGATGGCCAATGAGCGGTATCAAAAAGCCAGCGGACGATCTGACGCCCAACTTCTTGGCCACACGCTAAGGGAAGTTTTTCCGGAAGTGGCCGACCAGGGTTTCTATGAGATGTTTGACACCGTTGTCGCCAGCGGTGAGGCATTCGCTGCCAGTGGACACCCTGCCGCATTTTTCAGAGAGGATGATAAAATGCGACTTGGGTACTACGATTTTGTTGCCCAACCCATAAAGAACGAATCAGGCAAAGTGGAGTTCGTCGCCATATATGCTACAGATGTAACCGACCGTATTGAAGTACGAAGGAAAATTGAGGAAGGTAACGAATTTCTTCAGCTGGCAATGGACGTAGCAGACCTGGGCAGCTATGATTTTCATCCGCAAACTGATACATTGAAATGGTCTGAGAAGACGAAGGAGTTATTTGGCCTGAGCGGGATGACGCAAGTTAACTTTGACCTATTTATAAACGGCATTCATCCCGAAGACCGCGATCGTGCGGCGTCCGTTTTACAGAAAGCATTGAATGGAGAAACCGGTGGATTGTATCAGGACGAGTACCGGGCCCTGGGTTCAGAAGATAAAAAGATCCGCTGGATCAGCTCCCGTGGGAAAGTGACTTTCGATTCATATGGAAATGCGACTCGTCTCATTGGTATTTCTCAGGATATAACGAGGCGTAAGATATTTGAATTCATCCAACAAGGTCAAAAGCTTGCCCTGGAACTTGCCGTAAACGGCAAGCCGTTGGAAGAGGTGCTGAAGTGCATTGTTACAACGGCCGAGCTGCAGTCGACGCAAAAACTTTTCGCTTCGATCATGATTGCGGACGATGATGAAATGCGCCTGCTTCATGGCGCGGCCCCTTCCCTGCCCGACGCATACAACGACTCTATTCATGGCACGCCGATCGGACCTGCCGTTGGGAGCTGCGGCACTGCTGCCTATCATAGGGCGATGGTGATCGTTGAAGACATTGAAACTGATCCATTATGGATGGATTTCCGGTACCTTGCCAGGAGCTTTGGATTGCGATCATGTACATCGATACCGATCCTTTCATCGAAGGGAAATCTACTTGGCACGTTCGCCGTTTACTACGAAACAGTGAGAAAACCTTCGAACGAAGATATCGAAGTAATTTCACTGCTATCTACTACGGCCGGCATTATCATTGAATGGTATCAGGACATATTGATTGCGAGACAACGGCAGGTTGCGCTCAGAGAAAGTGAAAATCAATTCCGGGATCTGATCGAACAAGCTACTGTTGCCACGGCGGTTTTTGAGAACCGCGACATGATACTTACGGTGGCAAACGAAGCTATGCTTAATCTATGGGCACGGCCAAGAAGTATTATCGGCCAGCGCTTGCTGGACTTTATGCCTGAACTGATCGGGCAACCGTTTCCAGCGCTCTTAGCTAATGTATTGAAAACAGGAAGAACTCATAAGGAAGAAAATGCAGCAGTTACTATAAATCGTCATGGTAATCTTCAAACCATATACCTGGATTATAGTTATAAAGCGCTAAGAACTGCAAAGGGTGAACCCTATGGAATTCTTGTGTCGGCAGTTGATGTTACCGAACGATTTGTGACTCAGCGGAAAATAGAACGAAGCGAGCAACGCTTCCGTGATCTGATAAGGGAAGCGAGCGTTGGCATTGTCGTCCTGACCGGCGAAGAAATGCGTGTTGAAATTGTCAATGAAGCGTATGCCCGGATAATCGGATCGACAACAGAGAATTTACTTGGCCGACCCATATTTGAGGTTATACCGGAGACGGCGTCCCAATATCAACCCTTACTAGAGAATGTAAGAACAACTCAGGTACCCATAATCCTATATGATACGCCGTACACAATCACTACAAATCGCGAGAAGATAGAAGGCTTTCTCCACGTCGTGTACCAGCCCTACCGGGATATTAACGGTAAGGTTTTGGGTGTAATGGCTATCGTTCAGGATGTGACAGAAGCTGTGCATTCGCGTAAGGCGGTAGAAGAAAGTGAAGAGCGTTTCCGTACTCTAGCCACGAACATCCCTCACATTGTGTGGACTGCTAACCCTGACGGCACGGTCGATTATTTAAGTAAACAATGGCAAGAACTTACTGGTCAATCGCCGGAAGAAGGGATGACAGCACCCAGTAAAGTCATCCATCCCGAAGACCTTAAAGTCGTTAATCACTGGTGGCATGAGGCACAAAGGACTGGCGATGCGCTACGACTGGATTACCGTCTCAAGAATCTGCAAACAGGTGAGTATCGCTGGTTCACCGTACTTGTCCAATCTCTCAAAGACAAGGACGGACATATTTTCAAATGGATTGGAACAGCGCTCGACATTCATGACCAGAAGCTGTCGGCGGAACGCCTGGAAGCTCAAGTTGCTGAAAGGACCAAAGAACTCACTCAGTCCAACGAAGATTTACAACAGTTTGCACACGTAGCCTCACATGACCTGAAAGAGCCAGTGCGGAAAATAAAAACGTTTGGGAACCGGCTATCGCTTGAGATGAAAGACCAGCTTGATGAACGCGGGAGGACGTATGTCAAAAAGATTCTTCATGCATCTGATAGAATGTTGACAATGATTGAGGGTGTGCTCACCTATTCGACACTAAATGCCGCGATGCAGGAACCCACAAAAGTTAGCCTGTCCGACATTGTTGAAGATATCATCAAGGATTTAGAGGTTAGCATCGGCGAAACAGGGGCGAAAGTAGCCTACTCCAACTTACCCACAATCGAGGGTGCGGAAGTACTCTTATACCAATTGTTCTATAATCTTATCAATAATTCTCTCAAATTCCGACGTACTGATGTTGCTCCTGTAATTAAAATCAACGGACACAGGGTTGACAAGAGCGATCTATTTAGCATTACTGTGCAGGACAATGGAATTGGTTTCGATCAACGCTATGCCGACCGGATTTTTAACACGTTCACGCGTCTGAATACCAAAGACGAATTCGAAGGGACGGGGCTTGGTCTTGCGTTGTGCAAGAAGATTGTTGAACGACATGGAGGAAAGATTGAAGCGAAGAGCGTAAAAGGAGATGGAGCGACATTCACGATAGTGTTGCCAGAAAGGCAACACAAAACCGAAATTTAAAGCAATCATCTTTGTCCAGCGTTTGGGAGGATGGAGGGACATGAGTTGAGCGACTGGATTTTACTCGACTGTGATATCGACAGTGACTGCTCGCATGTATGACGTTTCTGAGACAAGGTGCACCTGATTCTATGCGTAAAATAAGGTCGCTCAACTCATGTCCCTCCATCCTACCAAACGCTGGCGGATTTTCAGCTGTACGGTTTTGAGCGTTGCTTTGGCTTTCACATTGTAGTAAACCACGTAGCCGCGTCGTTGCACTCGCGCATGATGGGCAGCGCAAGCGCTGGCTGTAGCACGCTACATGGCGATGAGGACGTTGACTGTGGGGTGACATCAGTTGAGCGACTGGATTTTACTCGACTGTGATATCGACAGTGACTGCTCGCATGTATGACGTTTCTGAGACAAGGTGCACCTGATTCTATGCGTAAAATAAGGTCGCTCAACTCATGTCCCTCCATCCTACCAAACGCTGGCGGATTTTCAGCTGTACGGTTTTGAGCGTTGCTTTGGCTTTCACATTGTAGTAAACCACGTAGCCGCGTCGTTGCACTCGCGCATGATGGGCAGCGCAAGCGCTGGCTGTAGCACGCTACTTGGCGATGAGGACGTTGGCTGTGGGTGTGACATCAGTTGAGCGACTGGATTTTACTCGGCTGTGTTACCTAGGGCGACTGCTCGTATTTATATTTTGTCTGTAAAATAGATGCACCTGATTCTATGCGTAAAATAAGGTCGCTCAACTGACGTCACACCCACAGTCAACGTTGGACGATCATATCGGAATTCGTTACATGTATGCGAACAGCGCGGACGATGGCTCATTCGCAAGGTTAGGATAAGAAGTTACGTGTGGCGCGAAAGTTGATCGATCTTTGCCAGACTTAAGAATCAAATCAAACTCATTATGAACTTTACAAATAAATTGATTATAGCGATGGCGGCCGCTGCAGCTGCCGGAGCCATTGTTGGCGTACTGCTCGCACCTGAAAAGGGTAGCGAAACACAGAAAAGAATAATTACAAAAGGCCGGGATTGGCTTTCTTCACTAAGCGATCTGCTGACTCAGGGAAAAGATATTCTAAACGCCACTACAGACGCCACAAAGGCGCCATAACAGAAAGACCCGGTGTCGTCATAAAGTAGTGTGGATTTAAACCACGTAGGAAGTTTGAAAATTGATACATGACCCCGCGCGTGTGGACGATAGCTGGGCAACGGCACAGCGAGTTGAAATGGGCAAATGCTTTCAAAAGGAAACATAGCCCTGACAGGGGCAATATTTATAACTGCCGTTTCGAATATTGGGGGATCTTCAAAACAAGGGCCGGTAAAGACCGGCCCTTTTCAACATACAATCAACCCACACTAACCGTCATTTCTTTTCGTGTTCACCTGCCGCTTCTATGTTGATAGCAGTCTCGGCAACCTCAGTGAGAGTTTCGTCTGCATTTTTTTCTTCGTCAAGAGTTGTTTGCAAAAGCTCCCCTATTTCAGTAAGGCCTAGTGTCGCAGCGAATGAGGCAAGCGTGCCGTATGAAGCAATTTCGTAGTGCTCAACTTTCTGAGCCGCCGAAATTATGGCAGCATCCCGCATTACACCTTCGTCAGAGTCTTCCATCAACTCCTCCGCCTCCTTAATCAATCCGGCCATTGCCTCACACTTCTTTGCTTCAGCTTCCTTATTTAAGAGTGAAAACACTTTCTCTACTCTCTTCACCTGCTCCTCGGTTTCCGTCAGGTGGTTTTCAAGGGCTTCGATGAGTTCGTCCGATGAGGCATTTTCGATCATCTTAGGAATTGCTTTAGTAAGGGCTTTCTCAGCCCAGTAAATATCCTTCAATTCATCTTCGAAGAGTCTTCCAAGTTTTGAACTCAGGTCCGCATTCCCGGCAGAGGTATTTTTGTTTGAACTTTTCATAATTGTCAGTTTTTACTTTCGCCATTTCAATATGCGGGCCATTCTATCAGACACATAACTGTCTATGATTGTTAGTAAGATTTCTGAGAAGGAGTGTTGCTTTAATTGAAATTATTCATGCGGTGGGGAATTTGTTGCTCAACAAATTCTCGTCAGTAATGCCCCTGTTGCTAAACGGTTGGATTTCATTGACGACGACAATTTAGGACATTGGTGTTATCAGCTTGGACGGAGCAGCTCAGCAAGCATTGCCCTTCATTTCAATTGAACATTCACAAAGTTATAATCCGAACCGCGTCCGATCGAGAGGCTCACTCTAATTATTACGCATAAGCTTTGAGAATTGTTCCTAGTGAGTCTGTATGATTGTTTACGTGGAGAGGAATTCACACGATGTTGTAATCGTGCCAAAATGTGTTCCTTCCGGTTTGATTTAAGATCATCGATGTAGTGGCGCAGTATTTGTCTTTATATAAAAAAAAACATATACATATGAAAAAGGAAAGCGAAAAGAAGCGCGGTCCCAAAGATCGGGACTACGTTAACAAGTCTCAGGAACATGAGGTCAAATACGAACCCAAGAGAAAGACGCCGGCTAAAAAGTTTGGACATTCTTAGCAATGGTTTATTTATGATGTCAGTTGTGACAAATCACCTTACTAAGAGGAAGGTCAATATGTTCGGCCTTTCTGTTGCGATGTAATTTTTAACACGACCATGAAAAGATTTACCACGTCTGAAGAGATTGCTCAAGTGATCTTCAATGATCCTAACCCGGAGTTAAACGACCTTCTCCGCTGCATCCTTATATCCCGTCCATATTCAGCCAAGCAAATCTTTGTCGCCATAGCTTCAAATATCAACGCTGATTTTGAATCATCGCTGATGGATGAACTGATTGTTTCAAAACGTCGTGAGCAATTCATGGTGGAGCGTGTGAAGGACGAATTGTTAGCGTATGCGGCCATCTCCGGCCAGCTGGGTAAGGGCAGTAAGGTTAGCAGCCGGTAACGTCTAGATCGACCGCGATTGCGGGATTAATTGGGCTTTAGAGCTTACGATTTTACGCATCGGCGAATAAATCGTCACTTGTCTTGATAAACAGGTTAACAAATTGGAGATTGGTTAACCGTTTTAAAAGATACCCGGCGCCCAATGATGGCGTCAGCTCCGCAACTGTTCAAACCCAGTGAACTGCCAGGAGAAAATTGACGCCGGCTCATTGCCGGCGTTTGTTTTAGTCTTCGGCCGAAAAGTGTGCCTGGCCTAAAAGCTTAGAAAATAGATTCAGTAATTTTCTCCGCATCACCACCTAGTCTTCAACTTCACCGATCATGTTTTGAAACCTCCGCCGGGTTCAATTTGTCCCTACCGGACTGGTTGTTCAAAGACTTTTCCATAAAGAAAATAGCGCAAATGAGAGCTACTCGATTCTCAACCTGTGTGCGCCGCTACGCTGTACCTGACGCAACTCGTGCGCTAGCTGACTGGTTGGGATATTACAAAACAGTTTCATGATGCTCTTCAGTTCGTCGAAACTTGCCGGTTTCCCGAAAAACAAAGAGCACCATTTTGCAAGGCCTTTTGCCCCTCAAACCGCACGGAGGATGTGCTATAGTTAACGGGAGTCGTCCACTAAAAGAAAACTTCTTAACATGTTCTTCCTGGCTCCATTTAGGGATTGGGGCAAAAGGTATCATGCTCCAAGTCAAAAGCCAAGGAAAGGTAACATTACCTGAAATTCTGCTTAGAATATGAATGTTCATAAACCATGGTTGGTGTGTGCCAATTGTGATTTTAAATCACAAAGGAAAAGGTAGTGCCGACACCCATCTTTGAATCAACCAGGATTTCGCAGTGCAGAATTTGTGCGAGTGCTTTTACGATCGAAAGTCCAAGGCCGGAAGATGGCTCACCGGCCGTTGGGCGTGCGCTTAGACGTTGAAAGGCGCCGAATAGTTTTCCCATCTCTTCGCGCGTGATTCCTGGTCCCTGGTCCTGGACTTCGAAGCGAACGTTTCCGGCTTCGTTTTCAAAAGCGCGTATTGCTACCGTTGTACCAGCGGAGGAAAATTTTAATGCATTTGACAATAGATTATCGAGGATTTGGCTCACCAAGATTCCGTCTGTAACAATTGGGATTTGGGTGCACACTTCGACTTTCAGTCCTATGTCCTTTTTCCGGGCGGTGATCTTATGGAAGTCGACGACAGAATTGATCAATTCTTTGACATTAACTTCCGTTAGCGTGACTTCGACTTCCATACGCTCAAGCATGTTCAGGTCTAATAGTTTCCCCACCAGGTTTTGCATCCGCTTGACCGACACGCCTATTAGTTCCAGGTAAGCGCTTTGTTCATCAGTCAGCCCACCCGACAGACGGATCAAACCCAATATGCCGGTGATTGAATGCATAGGATTTTTCAAATCGTGAGTAGCCATGCCGAGGAAGTTGTCTTTCTGCTCATTCAGATGATGAAGCCGCTTGTTTGCCTTGTTGAGGTTCTGTTCCAGTAATTTTCTATCACTGATGTTAAACAAAGTAGACCGGTTTTTGAGATACTCTCCGTTTTCATCAAAATAGGCTATGGTGTTCAAAAGCACTGGCAGCGTTGAACCGTCTTTCCTCACCAACTCGAATTCCAGTCCTTCCAATCGTCCCAGTTTTTTAAGTTCTTCAATGGCTTCAGTTCGTGCTTTCAATGATTCAGCAGTGAGAACGTCAGCGACTTTTTTTTTACCGATGACTTCATCTTCCGTATATCCCAGCCATTCCAACTCCGTTTTGTTGATTTTAATAATGTTGCCATCTCGATCGACGGTGTGATAGCCGCACGGGGCGTACTCGTACAAGAACTGGACTTCCTGAAGCGATTCAGTAAGGATTGAATTGGTACGTTCAACATGCTGATTCAAGACAACAATTTCTTCAATGCTATCACTCAACGACTTATTCCGGCTCTCCAATTCACGAGTTCTTTTCGCGACTTTGTCTTCGAGTTCACTGTTCGCGGTGGTCAGATCTACCAGTAGTCGGTTATTTGTTCGTTGTTGGTTATATACCACACTTATTGCGCCCAGGCAGATACCTGCAATAGCAGACAGGCAAGACCATCTGATCAGATCGTTAAGAATATACGTATCCCGCAAAGACTTCTTTCGCGCGGCCAGGAGTGCCTTCTCGTTTTTTATCAATTGCCAGATGAGCATGTCGGTGCTATACAACATCTCGTTCCGGCCGGGGACATTCAGTTTTGCAATATTAATAGCAGGGTTATTTGAAATTCCTGTTATTTCCGTTTGCCAACGGGTAACCTGTGCGTTGATCAAAGGAGTGATCTTGTTTTTCAGGATCTTAGATTGAGGAATATTGTCTTCTATAAGCCCGGAAAGCAGCGTATGTGTCGAGTCTATAAGCTTCAATGTGTGCCGGTAGATAGGAAGAGGTTTTGTAGATGATGGCTCCAAAAGGGCCTCACGCTCAAGCGCGTCTGCGGCGCTGAGCTTGGCCAACAGAAATTGGGACGTTTGAATAACGTCGTAGGTGTGTTCGATCCACAGCTCCATATTCCGACTGCGGCCATTTCGAATATGGGTTACAGACAACGTTACGATGGCCAACAAGAATGCGGCGGTCAGGAGCCAGATCGCTAACCTGGAGAAAATCAGAAATCGCACGATGCTTAGCTTCTTGTGATAAACTACGCAATTGACGGCAAACTTCAAAGGCTGATATTAAATGGATAACGGGGTGTCTATTCCCCTAAGCAGAACAGTCATTGCTGCATCGCAGCTAGCCAAGACGTTAAGATCGACGATATTAGGACGCATTCTGCCCATTTGTTATTTTACCCAAGTAATTGTAACAGGCCCGAGCCGAGAGATCAAGGAGCTGTAGAAGACATCGGCTCACCAGCTTTCAGGCACCATCTGGCCGAGTTAGAAGGCCATTGGAGAACTGCAGAATATGAGAGTGTAAAAAACGACCCCGATCACAATCGTGCCAACTGTTTTTCGCTTTAAAGTCAAGGCAATATTTTTCAAACACTGAGAATTAATCTCGTAAAAGAACCATTAATTTAGCGACAAAGTCCGCTGCGCAGCAGCCACTCCTTGTGCCCCTTCAAAACGTTTTTAACCATTATTGTGGCAATAGTATGAGGCGAAATACCTTGATGATCATCGACGATGACAGTGATGACGTGGAGTTGTTCATTGAAGCGCTCCTTGAGCTGGACAATACTGTGGTCTGGTGGAAAGAGCTAAATTCCAGTAGAGCTCTGGCACGCTTGCTAAGCAATGATGTACAGAATCCCGAAGTAATTTTTCTGGACATCAATATGCCGATTCTATCCGGATGGGATGTGCTTGGCGTTCTAAAGGATAATCCTGTCACGAAGCACATTCCGATCATCATGTGTTCAACTTCGTCACATGAGGCTGATATGGCTAAAGCCCGCCGAATGGGCGCTGCCTGCTTTCTCGTTAAACCAAACGACTACCAGGTGCTAACATACTTCCTCAAGAAAATCCTTCAATCACTTAAAGAAGGTACGATACACAATTGTGATGATTTTCTTCCCTGGAAGATCTCACTCAAAAATGCGTAAATCAGAATCTAATGTCATCTCTTTGGGTCACTGTTTAAAGTGATTAGAACTGGCAGCGTTTTTGCGCGAGAAAGATGAGTATCATTCCCTATGCATATCGTAATTATCGATGATGACAGCGACGAAATTGAATTTATGAGAGTTGCTGTGGAGGCGTGCTATCCCGATGCTACGTGTACAACGTTCAATGATTGTCACCCGGCAATTGCTGCACTTAAGCAAACCGACCTCTGCCCCGATTATATTTTTGTCGATGTAAACATGAGAAAAATCGATGGCGAAGAATGCCTTAACATTATTCGCGGATACGAACATCTTTGCAACTCGAAAGTGATTATGATGTCGTCATCGATGCGGCTGTATGAAAAAAAGGCGAAGAACTTTATTGCGAATGGAGCGTTCGCTATAGCTGAGAAACCTGATGACCTGGATGAATACGGCAGAATGTTCAGTAGTGTTATTGGGAAGTAACCGATATTGATTACATCGCTTCACTATTTTTGCATTGCATAACGGTTTGAGGCTACCAACAACCTTTTACCTATAGCCCCCGCTTACGAACTGATCAGTTGACAATTGCCTCACTCCGACGCCGATATGGTACGTTTGTCGTACCTTAAGGAATACACCTGCTATGATTTTATAATTTTATGACTTCTAATTTGGCAGTGCCTCCCGAGCGCATCGGTGGCGCCCTGATTCTACTTATCTGGGCAAGTTGCACAAATGAGATGCTATTCACGCAACGCCAGGACAGACGGTTTTGGCCTTGCGTTTTCAGTAATCGCACTTCCTGATATTACCGATGACCTGCCGCCTGCGTTTCATTTCCCTACATACTTCGATTCACCATTAATACTATTAATACTATTCAGGTTTAATTCTTCCACCAGAACAAGAGATCTCATGGCTGGAATCGTCGTGATTGGGATTGATGACGTTGCTCCCCATCCCTCCTAACGGGGTATATTGATCCTCTTTTCGCCTCTCGGTGTAATTATTCAGGTGTCATTAACGACCATTCGGGGGATTTCTGAAATCATAAAACTTTCAGATATTGTAGCTAACTAATAGTTTCTCACTTAACCTAAACTAAATTGAAACGACGAGATTTTATGCACCTGGCTGGCATGGGCACAACTGCTGCAATGCTGGCTGGCATCCCGGGCATGGGACGCCCCATCAATCCGGAACGAGCACTGGACACTGTGGATGTCGCCCTCAAAAAAAGAATGGCTGATGTAGCGCTTAATGCCGCACGCGGCAAAGGCGCCCAATATGCAGATGTTCGTATCGGCCGCTATCTCAATCAGTTCATCATCACACGCGAAGACAAAGTTCAAAACATCGTCAACACCGAGTCATACGGCCTCGGCGTTCGCGTAGTAGCTGATGGCAGCTGGGGATTTGCCGCGACCGACAAGATGGACAACGACAGCATCGCCAAAGCGGCTGCCCAGGCCGTTGCCATTGCGAAAGAGAATGCCAAAATCCTAACTGAGAAAGTAGAGCTTGCCCCTCAGAAAGGATATGGGGAAGTAAGCTGGAAGGCCCCAATAGAGAAGAACTCGTTTGAGGTTCCCATCAAGGAAAAAGTCGATCTGTTGCTTGGTGTCAATGATGCAGCCATGAAAGGAGGCGCCAACTTCATCAACTCTTTCATGTTCCTGGTGAATGAACAAAAGTACTTCGCATCTACCGATGGCTCTTATATCGACCAGGACATTCACAGAATCTGGCCAACATTCTTCATCACGAAGATTGATTCTGCAACGGGCAAATTCGAAACACGAAATGCATTGAGCTCACCTATGGGTATGGGCTATGAATACATGAATGCCCGTCCCCAGGATAAGATCAAAGGAGTAACGACATTGTACAAAGGTCGTTATGACATGCTCGAAGATGCAAAGCTTGGTGCAGCACAGGCAACTGAGAAGATCACAGCTAAGTCTGTTGAGCCAGGCAAGTATGATCTGGTCCTTGATCCTTCTCACCTCTGGCTAACGATTCACGAATCAACCGGTCACCCCACAGAACTGGATCGCGTGCTCGGCTACGAGGCCAACTTTGCCGGCACAAGCTTCCTCACCCTTGACAAATGGGAGTCGAAGAAGTTTAACTACGGCAGTAAGCTGGTGAACATTGTGGCAGATAAGACCCAGGTGGGTTCGCTTGGAGCGGTAGGGTATGACGATGAGGGCGTGCAGTGCGGACAATGGGACGTGATCAAAGATGGCATCCTGGTTAACTATCAGGCTATACGCGATCAGGCACATATCCTCAAATTACCTGCTTCACAAGGTTGCTGTTATGCCGATAACTGGAGCAGCGTTCAGTTTCAGCGCATGGCAAACATTTCACTCCAGGCAGGAAAAGAAAAGAAGTCCATAGATGACATTATTAAGAATGTAAAGAAAGGAATCTATATCATCGGCGACGGGTCATTTTCAATTGATCAGCAACGGTACAATTTTCAGTTTGGCGGGCAGCTGTATTATGAAATCAAAGATGGTAAGATTGCAGGCATGCTGAAGGACGTTGCCTATCAGGCCAACACCCAGGAGTTCTGGAATTCGTGCTCAGAAATTGCTGACCAGAGTGACTACCGTCTCGGCGGTTCATTCTTCGACGGCAAAGGCCAGCCGCCACAAAGCAGTGCGGTATCACACGGGTCGGCAACGGCTCGTTTCAATGGAGTCAATGTTATCAACACAGCACGCAAAATAGGATAAGAAGCCATGCCGATATTATCAGAAAAAGAGTGTAAAGATCTGCTCACGAAAGTACTGGGTTATTCAAAGGCAGACGAATGTGAAGTGAACCTTAACGGCACCGACTCGGGTAACATTCGTTATGCACGTAACTCCGTTTCAACAAGCGGAAGCATCAGTTCAACGAGCCTTGTGGTCCAGTCTGCATTTGGAAAGAAGGTAGGGGTTGCCACCATCAACGAATACGACGATGCATCATTAGAGAAAGTGGTGCGTCGTGCAGAAGAGCTGGCCCGTCTCGCGCCCGAGAATCCTGAATACATGCCCTGCCTGGGTCAGCAGCAATATCTTCCTTCGCGCACGTTTGTTCCTGAAACAGCAGCTACAACGCCCGCGGCACGCGCAGCGGCGGTTGCTCAAAGTCTGCAGGTAGCAAAAGAATCGAAGACTGTTGCTGCCGGATACCTTGAAGACATCACCGGCTTTGCGGCCATGATGAACACAAAAGGTTTGTTCGCATATAATACATCGACAAACGTCAACTTCTCTGTAACCGCACGCACGGAAGACGGAACCGGCTCAGGTTATGCCATTCGCGGGTATAACGACGTTCGGAAGCTCGATACCAAACTCGCTACCACAGTAGCGACACAAAAAGGATCGAAGTCATCTAACGCCCGGGCTATTGAACCGGGTAAATACACAGTCATCCTCGAGCCCGCGGCAGCGGCGGTATTGCTGGAGAATATTCTCTTCGGACTTGACGCGCGTCAGGCGGATGAAGGAAGAAGTTTCCTCAGCCAGCCTGGAGGCAAAACACGCCTTGGCGAAAAGCTTGTCGACGAGCGTGTAAACATCTATTCCGATCCTCAGAATGCCGATCTTCCAACAAGTCCATGGAATGGCGACGGCCGTGCACAGGAGAAAGTCTCCTGGATTGAAAAGGGCGTCGTGAAGAACCTAACGTGGTCTCGTTTCTGGGCCGATCAAAAGAAAGCCAAGGCGATTCCGTCTCCCGACTCATTTATCATGGAAGGCGGAACGAAATCGTTGGAGGAACTCATCAAGGGAACAAAGAAAGGTATCCTGGTAACCAAGCTTTGGTATATCCGTCCCGTTGATCCTCAGACGTTATTGTTAACGGGTCTCACCCGTGATGGAACGTTCTATATCGAGAATGGAGAAGTTAAGTATCCAGTAAAGAACTTCCGTTTTAACGAAAGTCCGGTGATCATGCTGAACAATCTCGAAGAGCTTGGCAAAGCAGAGCGCACGGTTAGTACCGAGACGAACAATAACTACATGATCCCTGCAATGAAGATCCGCGACTTTACCTTCACAAGCTTATCCGACGCGGTCTGATTATTTGGTGATTTTTTGATATTGTGATTTGGAGATATGGATTCACCGGCAAGCCGGTGAAGTAAGTCAGCCCGACGTTGTCGGGCTGAAACCCTATCACCAAATCCCAATATCAATATATCACCAACTGTATAATTTCGGTGTTCGATATCCTTCGATATCATATCTTGCGATAAGCATGTTGCGCGATCAGGGAAAATTTTTCTTTACCCGCATACAGTACGAATCCGGTGACTGGGATGTCGATCAGAGAATGCCTGCAAACGTTCTCAATTCACTAATCGAATACACCACACTGCCCGTTGATACCCAGGAGAACATCGTTCCACTCAGCAGTGAGGAAATCTTTCGCAGTCCCTTTTGTTACCTCAGCGGTCACAAACTCGTAGAGTTTACATCGCAGGAGCGTGAAAACTTCGAACGTTATGTTCGCAACGGCGGCTTTGTATTTGTCGACGATTGCAATCATGATATCGATGGCCTGTTCTCCAAATCCTTCGAAGCACAGATGGAGCGCATCTTCGGTCCAACGGCATTGAAGAAGATTCCAAACACGCATCCGATCTATTCTTCATTCTTTAAGTTCGATGGTCCTCCAACAACGTCCCAGGAACTCAATGGGTGGGGCGACGATATTGTTCACGATTATCTTAAAGCAATTGAATTTCACGGACGGATCGGTGTACTCTTTAGCAACAAGGACTACGGCTGCGAGTGGGACTATGATTTCCGCAATAAAAGATTTTATAAGATTGATAATACACGATTCAGCGTCAACATCGTCATGTACGCGCTGACGAGATAAGAAAACAGTCAAACATTATGTCAGCACTTCAAAAGACGGAAGAGGCAGTAGGTGAGATCATTTCAAAGCTCAACGCTTTGAAGAATGAAATTCGAAAGAAGATTGTCGGTCAGGAGGAAACAATAGATCAGCTCCTGATCACCTTCCTTGCCGGAGGGCACGCGTTGCTCGAGGGTGTACCCGGCCTTGCCAAGACGCTCATGATCCGCACTCTCTCCGATGCCATCGATCTTAAATTCAGGAGAATTCAATTCACGCCCGACCTCATGCCATCCGACATCATTGGTACTGAAGTGCTGGAAGAGGATCACGCTACTGGCAAACGATTCTTCAAATTCAATAAGGGACCGGTATTTTCGAATATCATTCTTGCTGATGAGATCAACCGAACTTCTCCCAAGACGCAGGCGGCACTGCTTGAAGCTATGCAGGAGTTTGAGGTGACGTATGCCGGCACAACGTATCCGCTGGAGCGTCCATTCTTCATCCTGGCAACGCAGAATCCCATTGAACAGGCAGGAACGTTTCCACTCCCTGAAGCGCAACTCGACAGGTTCCTTCTTTATATCAGGATTCACTACCCTACCGCCCAGGAAGAAAGAGCCATTCTCGAAAGCACAACGGGCAAATCGAAGCAGGTGATCAACAAAGTAATCGAAGGAAAAGATATACTTACCGCGCAGCAACTTGTTCGCGAGGTCCACATCAGTGGTGAGTTGATTGATGTTGTTAGCCGCATCGTGAGGGCTACACGTCCAGGCGGCAGCGAGGTGTCATATGTAAATGAATGGGGACGCTGGGGAGCAGGACCCCGTGCGGGTCAGGCGATGATCCTGACGGCTAAGGCGAGGGCACTGCTGCGGGGGAACTTCGCGGTTACACTCGACGATCTTCATCATGTAGCGTATCCCGTATTGCGCCACAGGATCCTGATGGGATTCAAGGCAGAGGCTGAAGGAATAACACCCGATATGGTCACGGCTAAGTTACTGGAGCAGATTACGCCGGATAAGAGCGGGACAATAAAATAATTGATAATTGATAATTGATAATTGACAATTGTGGAGTCCGCTTCGCGGACGTTTTTTGATTCTGATAACCAATGAAAACGCAGCTCAGTGATTTACTTAAACCGGAAGTGCTTCATACGGTTACCGGCCTTGAGCTGTTGGCGCGCATCGTTGTCGAAGGATTTATGAGCGGAAGTAATCGCAGCCAGTCGATAGGCTCCGGACAGGAGTTCAGTCAGTACAGAAGTTATGAACCCGGTGATGACCTTCGCCAGCTCGACTGGAAGATGTACGCGCGCTCTGAGAGATACTACATCAAGCAGGCGGAGATTGAAACCAACATCACGGTTAAGTTCATGCTGGATGGGAGTCGCTCGATGGCATACAGCGAGAACAACATCAGCAAGCTTCAATATGCAAAGGTGATTGCTGCCGCTCTGGCTTACCTTGCACGCAAACAAAGTGATACCTTTGGATTATACATGGTGAACGACCAGGGAGTCACCACCATTCAACCAAGATTTGAGCAGCAACAGTTCATGAGATTTCTGCATGCACTAGTTGAAATGGAAAGTGCCGGAACATGGAACCAAGCCGGTGATCTAGAAAGTCTTTTCGATCATCATGGTAAGGAGCTTATCATATTCTTCTCGGATCTGTATGACGACGATGATGATCTTCAAAAGTTTGTATCGCGTTTGAAGACACCGCGCAACGAGGTGATCGTATTTCACCTTATGGGCGGAAAGGAACTTGCTTTGTCGTACAACGGGGCCTACACGTTTGAAGACCTGGAAAACAACCAATCGGTGAAGGTCGATACCGTACAACAGCAAAAGGATTATGCTGCCCGCGTCCAGCATTGGATCCGCGACACGCGCATGTGGATGCTGGAGAAACAGATCCATTACTATCTGGTCGAAATGGATGCATCTTTTGAGCAGGTGTTGCGCGACTTTCTTAAGGTTAGAAAAACACTGGCACGCTGATGGGACTGCTCAACCCGATATGGCTGTGGGGACTGACGGGATTGATGATTCCTGTGGCCATCCATTTGCTGAGCAGAAAAGACATGCGGATTATTCACATCGGCAGTCTGCGCCACCTTGTACACAGTACTACCCGTCAGGCTATACGCATTCACCTCAATGCATATGGCCTGCTGGCATTGCGCTGCCTCATCGTTGCGTTCCTGGCATTGCTTCTGGCAGGATTGCTCTTACCTGGTTCTGATAATGCAAGACGATGGCTGGTAGTTGAAGGCGGACTTGAGCAAACGTCTCAATGGAAGAACTTTGTCGACAGCCTTGAAGCTGATGGATTTGAACTCCGAAGACTTCAGCCGGGTTTTCCGCGCCTGAATGATAGTGAAGCCAAAACTTTTGTTCCCGACTACTGGATGCTGGCAGGGCAATTGTCACGCGTTCAGCTCGACCGTTGTATTGTGATCAGTCGCGACAGAGCATCTGGCTTTGCAGGGATGCGGGCATCGGCTGACAGCACTGTTACCTGGCTTACCTCGTCACCGGACAGTTCTGTGTTCGTGCTTTCACTAAACCGTTCTTTGCCCGATACTATCATAGCACGCGTGGGCAGGAGCGATGAGATGCGTACAGTCTATGAGTCAGTTAAAGTTCCGGTCTCTCAGGAAAATTCTCTCATGCAGAAGTACACGCAGGTACCAGCAGCCGGAGTATCGGCGCAACCGGCCGGAGGCACGCAGCAAAACGCCAGTGCTTCAAATAATACCATTAGCTCGTTGCCGCACACTGTGCAGGAGCTATCAGCCATCCGCGTTGCTATATCCGGCACGAACGTCGCGCTTGAGGAACGTCGTATCGTTGAAGCGGCAATAGAAGCTATCAGCAACGACGTCATCGTGCCTCTGCAATTTGTGTTTGTTGAGCCCAACGGACCTCTGGATGGTGACTGGCTGATATGGCTGTCAGCAGATGAACCTCCGACAAACAACATTGCCAGTATTATTCGGAAGGCTCCTGAATCACCTGAAGCGAATTCTATTAAAAGTTTCCGGCCTTTGTTGTATGCAAGTGATGAGGCCCCTCTTTTGAGTGCCCATCAATCAAAGGTCAGCAACACCTGGTGGATCACGAAGCCATTGACATTATCTACGGCTGTCCGGGAACAGTTCACACTTCAGCTTGCAACCGTGCTGCTACATGAAGCCAATAGCGGCTTAGGTTGGGCTGCAAGTGCGTATGATCAACGTGTGATGTCCGACGAAAACAGATTTTCGATGGGAGATCAGTTGCCTGACGACTCAAAGAACAGTCATGAGAAAACCTCGGACACTACTCAACGTGAGGGCGGTGGTATCCTTGCTGTGATCGTTGCCTTGTTGTTTGCTTGTGAAAGATATATTGCTAATCGTCAGCAGCTATGAACAGGGACGAGATACGATATGAGCTGAAGCGATTGCTACTTAAATATAAGTCCATTCGACTCATAGAAGCATTGATGCTTGCCATGGGAGCTGGTCTTACAATCTTTGCCTTTACCAGCCTCCTCTCCCGCCCTGCACCGGCCCTCGTTGCCGGAGTTGCTGGAGGGATTGTTGTGATTGCCATAAGAATGTTTCAATTGCGGATATTTCAGATCGATGAACATAGTATCATACGCTATATAAACCGTCAGCTGCCACAGCTCCAGGAAAGTGGTGACCTGCTTCTCCGTAGCCCGGACGATCTGACAACTCTTGAACAACTTCAGCAGGAACGAACAGCAAAGAAATTTACGGAGTCGGTCGATAGCATCTCATTGCCGCATCGTTTAATGCCTTCGCTGTCAGCACTGGCCGCCGGGCTGCTCATTGCTGCATCAGTTACATCCATAGTGGGTCAGACCAATTCCCGCACTGAGAAGATTCAACAACAGGTGAATAAATTGCCAGAGGCAGATCAACAACTCCCGGCGTCAATAAAACAGTTTGAACTTCTCATATCACCCCCTGGATATACGCAATTACCCGAACAGAGATTGAAGTCATTTTCAATCAGTGCACCCGAAAGCAGCATTGTTTCGTGGAGCATTGGCTTCACCTCCCCCATAAAGAGCGCAGGTCTCATCTTTGATGGCAAAGACACCCTTGAACTAAAGACCGCAGGGGAAACGTATGTTTCCAACCGCAAGCTTGAATCAACAGGGTTCTATCAATTGATGTGGACTACGACATCAGGCGAGCGAAAGCATTCCGATTATTACCCGATACAGCTTAAGAAGGATGCTCCACCCACTCTTAAGATTGATAACCTGGACCAGTTCATTCAGCTTGATGCAGCGCCTAAGCTATCCGTTGATATGAAAGCATCATTATCAGATGACTACGGTCTTTCCAATGCCTATATCGTTGCTACTGTAAGCAAAGGTAGCGGTGAGGGCATCAAGTTCAGGGAAGAGCGGCTTCAGTTCGACTCACCGTCTAGGATCGACAGCAAGCGAATAAATGCCACCCGTCACATCGATCTTATCAAATTGGGCCTCGATCCCGGTGATGAACTCTACTATTACATCGAAGCGTTCGACAACAAGGAACCCAAGCCCAATCGCGCACGCACCGAGACATACTTTATTGCTGTGAAAGACACATCGGAGATGACCACATCCGTTGACCCCGGCCTCGGCGTCGACCTGATGCCTGAATACTTCCGCAGTCAGCGACAGATCATCATAGACACCGAGAAGTTGCTAAAGGAAAAGAAACAGATTACCCGTGAGAAGTTCAATGCAAAGAGCAACGAGCTCGCGCACGATGAAAAAGTACTGAGACTTCGTTACGGAGAATTTTTGGGTGAAGAGTTTGAAACCAGTATAGGTCCTTCTGCAGGTAATGAGCCAGTTTCGGATGATGACATTGTGAAGCAATATGGACATCAGCACGACACTGACGAGGAGCATGCCGCACGCGTTGAAACTCCTGCGAAGCAGAACGCGGCGCATGGTCATGACCACGGCGCACAAGAAAAAGACGAGGATCCTTCAAAGGCCTACATGCACGCTCACGACAGCGAGGAAGAGGCGACCTTCTTCACACAGGGTATTCGCGCCAAGTTGAAGGCCGCTGTTACGATCATGTGGGATGCAGAATTGCATCTTCGTCTGTACACTCCTGAAAAGTCATTGCCATACCAATATCAGGCGCTGAAGCTGCTGAAGGAGATAAGCCAGGATTCAAGAATATACGTACACAGGACGGGCTTTGACCCGCCACCACTGAAGGAGGAAAAGCGCTTAACCGGTGATCTTACTGAAGCTAAGGGAAGCCAGGCCTCTACCCAGTCCGTTGCGGCTGAAGAGTTTCCGTCCATTCGGCGGGCGTTGGTATGGCTCGAATCAAACGAGGCCTTACAAAAACTAACGCCTTTGTCGAAAGACCTTCTGTTGCAGTCGGGAGCTGAATTGTCGGCCGCGGCGATGCAGCAGCCCGGCCGTTACCTTGATGCATTGTCACTTCTACGCGCGTGGACTGATAACGAATTGTCCGCTGATGATAGAATGAGCGCTATCGATACCATCCGCGCAGCATTTAATCAGGTACTACCTGCGAAAGCGCTCCATCCCGTGCGGGGTAAGCGTTCAACCCACCGGCTAGACGAAAAGTTTCTTGAGAAATACGACGCTTCGCCTAAAGACCCGAGCCGATGACGTTTTATCCCGTTTTACCTCTTTGGCTCGTCGCCGTTCTTCTCACTGCACTGCTGATCTATTCCATGATCATAGAGTGGCGCAGGCCTCTCCGATTCCTGGCACTTAGATTGGCGAGCTGTGTCCTTGCGGTTCTCTCACTCGCTTTCATTGTGCTCAGGCCATCGACTAATGACACGACTTCAGGCGAGGCAGTGTTACTTACGAATGGATTCAGCGAGCGCATTGCCGACAGTCTGCGAATGACCTTCCCACACGCGACATTCTACCGCCTTGGAGAAAAAGGGATTAAGAATTCGGTTAGGCTATCGTCTTACAGGGATCTGTTCAATAGTGCTGCTGTTAACAATCGCAAGACAAATTATCACGTGGCAAATGACCATGGCAGTTCAAACGTGTCTTCATCGTGCAGCATCAATCTGCCAGGCGATATCATAGCGATTGCCGGAGAAGGACTTCCCTCCTATGCACTTGATTCTATTCACGGAGGCTTTCATTACTTCCCTTCCGCAGAGATTGACGGAATTATCAGCGTCGAATTGCCACAGAAATTAACTACCCATGAGGTAGCCACCATCTCCGGAAAGTATCGAGTCAGCAATACAGCAAACATGCTTTACTTTTCGGGCCCTGCGGGAAAGATAGATTCACTCAGACTGGTTTCTCCAGGTGGCAGGTTTTCGTTTGCGTTCACTCCCCGATCAGCGGGTCGCGTGATCTATTCACTTTCGATTAAAGACAGCTTGCAAAGCGTTACAAATGACGTCGTGCCCCTGGTGGTCGGGACGTTTGTTCCGTTGAACATCCTGCTGTTGCAGGATTTCCCAACGTTCGAGATGCAACATCTCAAGAGCTTCCTTTCGGATCGCGGGCATAAAATTGCGATGCGTGCTCAGCTATCGCGAAACATTGTAAGAACAGAGTTTGCCAATAGGCAATCCGTATCACTGAACAGGCTAACGGTACCCTTACTGGACGAATTCGATCTTTTGATTGTTGATCCATCTACACTCTCCAAACTGTCGCCTCCGGAGCATGAAGCAGTTGAGACAGCAATGAACAGCGGCCTCGGAATGTTAGCAGTGTATAACGGAGAGCCGTCGAAGGCGCTACCCAAAGAATTGTTGCCCGTTACATTTGCCGGAGTTGCATCAGATACTACCAGCGTCGTCCTGCATGGCAAACAGTATACTCTGCCGGCCACGCGCTTCAGGCCGGCTAACATGCAGCAGCCGATGCAATCAATTGAAGCCGTAACCTTTTCAGGAAACGCATCGAGGGTATTGTCCGGGTATACTCCAATTCGGAAAGGAATGGCGGGATTTCAATTGCTTCGCGAAACCTACAGCATACTGATGGCAGGCGACTCTTTAGCCTATGGGCAACTATGGTCACCGCTACTGGAAGCCATAGCGCGTCCTGTTGACTCACCAGGATCGATTCAGCTCATGAATGCATTTCCGGCATCTGCAAATGATCCATTACAATTCAATGTAATGGCCGGCACAACGCCTGCCCTATTTGCCGATAGTACGCAAATATCAGTAGCAGAAGATATGCTTATCGACGACGTCTGGCACGCCACTGTCTGGCAAGACCGAAAGGGCTGGCATGAAGTACGTACGAAGGAGGATACGCTGTCATACTACGTCTTTAACGACGGCGATTGGAAGGCGCTTCGTATCAGCGAGCAGAAATATGCAACCTCCAGAGCAAGTATGCGTCCGTCTCTTGCCCGTAATCAAAGCGCAGGGACGCGGCCAGTTTCATTAATTCCATTTTTTATCGTGTTCCTCCTGGCTGCTGGATTCTTGTGGCTGGCGCCAAAACTGTAATCGCATCTCTCGCGGAAGATCAACATACAACCATCGTCTCAAGATTGGGTGTAAATGCTCTGATGATCGTGCGCTTGCCGGGCATTATAGTTTGCTCAGGAGGGCGTAGTCAGTCAAATACTGTGTTTAAACTTTTATTTAAAGAATAGATATCCCGGTGATATCCCGGTGATGTCCCTGATATAAGCCCATGATAAACCGCTGCTATGAGCACCGGAATATCTTCATAATATGATTCGTTAGTATAGGTCATAAAATACTGTTATATTAATCAGGAGTTACCTACTAAACACCTTTAACAAATGCCGTTATGGCGCAACTGATATCAGGGTTTCAATTCACAGGTTCATTGGGACAGCTTTCAGCCTACAGAATGAAAGGCTCGGACAAGATTGTGGTACGCACGAAAGGCGGGCCATCAAAATCTTTGATAGCGAAGGGCAAGCAATTTGACATCACGCGACGTAACAACAGTGAGTTCGGTCGACGCGCAAAAGCCAGTGCCATTGTCCTCAATGCCATGCAGCCGTTGAGACCTCTCGCCGATTACAAAATCTCGGGTGCTGTAAACGCCATACTGAAACAAATCCAGGCGACAGATACAACCTCTACTTTTGGGCAGCGTGATATTTACCTGTCGCGGAGACCCGGACTGCTTGAAGGGTTTTCATTTAACAGGGAAAATACGTTCGATAAGGCTTTGTCGGCACCAGTAAGTGTCGAAGTTGATCATATTGCCAATAGTGTATCCGTTGTAATCCCCGAGATTGTTCATGGCACAAACCTTCGTACCTCAAACCGTTATCCGTATTGCTGCTTTGTTGTCACAGCTGCCTGCGTTCCAGACCTGATATGGCACGATGCAGGCTATCATGTAAATGTTAAGGTGAACACGAGCGAAACAGATTGGCGTTCCGTCACTGCAGATGCGGGGGAACAACGGAGACTGTCAAGTGAACTGTGTCAAGGTTTGAAAATTCACCAACTTGACACAAATATGGAAGAGAAAAAGGAAGAAC
>NZ_JBBCAU010000008.1:0-418699 GCF_037203685.1 Chryseolinea sp. T2 | reverse complement strand
TCTTCTTCATACGGATTTCAGTTGGTTAAATTTAAAAACTCTAATTTTAACCTGTACTAAAATCCCGGCCAGGTACCCTCCTAATTCAGGTCTTTTGACAAACTGGACTTTTATAGTATCGCCGATCAGTTTATAATAACCCCACTCTTGCTGTTCATTGAAGTACACATACAGTTGATCCATTCGACGCAAGCTATCCATCACCCTGAGGTTATCTTCCATACTGCTTTCCGGTGGCCCAAGTGGAGAAACACATCTCACCACCATTCCATCATCAAAGAAATAGACGACCCCATAGCCGCCGTCTGAATTCGTCGCGCGGCGGCTTTTGGTGTCGAAGTAATATCCATTGAGGTTTAATTTTTTAGACAGGTTTGTGGACTGATCTGCGTAACGAAATGTATAACCTTTGGTCTTTAGGTAATGTGGCGCACGGTGATAGACGAACCTGCAGGACGACAGGAGAAGAACAAGAACAGGGTAAAGGAATTTGTTCATTTTTACAACTTCGATTGCCAAAGTTGTTTTTATAACCTCTTTCATGAACTAAACGAATTCTTTCGGCAAAGATTGTGGTAGTAGCTTCTCAGAAAAAATTGGAAACAACTCGACTCACCGATCCTGGTTGAGATCAATTCTGGTGTTAAAGGCGTGCTAAAATTATCGGGTAAACCCCGATCATTTTGAATCTCTGGTACGTCCAAATCGAAAACAGCAACATATGGAGATGTTAAAAAACAAAGTAGCAGTCGTATTTGCAGCGTCTGGGCAAATTGCCGGGGCAGTTGCCAGATCATTCGCACAACATGGTGCAAAGGTATACGTCACCGGGCGTAATCTAAAGGCAGTAACAAACCTGGCTGATGACATCAAAGCTTCAGGTGGCCAGGCTGAAGCAGGCAAGGTGGATGCATTAGATGAAAAGGATATTGAGTTGCATTTGCAAAAAGTTATTGCGGACAATAAAAGATTGGACATTGTATTCAATGGGATCGGAAGTTATTACAGAGACGCGGGTAGTGGCACACCATCAACAGTGGTTACCTTCGATCAATTTCTAAATCCTTTGCAGCGCATCTGTGGGTCGCAATTCCTCACTTCAAGGGTAGCCGCAAGGCACATGATCCAATCAGGATCTGAAGGCAGTATCTTGCTATTCAACGCCTCAATGGCGAAGACCAAGACACCTAATATGGCCGGTTTTGCTTCAGCATGTGCAGCAATTGAAGGATTAACGAGGGTTATGGCAGCGGAATTTGGTAAGCACGGAATTAAAGTAATGTGTATTTGCTCAGGTGCCATTTATGAATCGCATAAAATTTCCGAAATGATCGCTGACTTTTCACAGCAATTAGGAATTGTAAGGGATGACATGGTTTCACAATACAAAAAATTCGATATCCTGAATGCCGGGCCAACTCTGAAAAATGTGGCAGAGACAGCTGCCTTTTTGGCTTCAGAGAATGGAATAATATTCAACAGTCATATTATTGATGTGGATTGTGGAAAACTTAATGTGCTGTAATATCACTTAGCCAACTTGCGATATAAGATTAACTATGAATTATGGAAAGAGAAGAAATTTTAAAGAAAGCCGTCGCTGGTGATATCAATTCGTTTCAAACATTGTTCGCAGAGTTTCAGCCTCAATTGAGATCGTATCTTTACCGTCTGCTTACAGATCGTAACGATGTCCACGACTTGGCACATGATACATTTATCAGGGCGTTTGATAAGATTGCTACTTTCAAACAGCAATCTTCACTTAAAACGTGGGTATTCAGAATTGCAACCAACCTGGCTTACGATCATCTAAGAAAATTAAAGCGATGGCCTGATGACGCACAGGATCAGGGAGCACATTTGGCAATTAATACTCCAGAGATCGGTCAGGCTTTTTTTGCAGTTCACCAGACCTCTAAGACGGGAACATATGAGATGAAAGAGCACATCGATTTCTGTTTCACTTGCATTTCGAAAAGTTTGCCAATTGAAAATCAAATCGTATTGATCTTAAAAGATGTTTATGATTTTTCTGTCAAAGAGATTGCAGATATCCTTGATAAATCTGAGGCCATAGTCAAACACCTTTTGGTGAATGCGAGGGAAACAATGACAAAGACTTTTGATAGCAGGTGCGCCCTCGTAAATAAAAATGGTCCGTGTGATCAATGCAGTCAGTTGAATGGAATATTCAACCCTAAGCAAGAACAGCAAGAGCAACGAATGAAACTTGACCTTGTAAAGGGATCAACAAAGTTTGATAGGGAAGAACTTTTTAAAATGAGGACAAAGCTGATAAAAGCGATTGACCCATTGCATAGTTCCGGAACCGATTTGCATGATATCATTTTCAGATGCACCAAGACTGCTATAGGTGAAGTGGACAACTTCTTTGATTTATCCCGACCCAAAGCAGATTAACAGACTCAATTTTAAATCGACAAACATGAACAAAATAACTTTCATAATATCCATTTGCTCTTTGTTGAACTGTCAACAAACTATTGCACAAGAATTGAAATCCGAATTTTTATTCGATCTGGAAATAAACCTTGATACGCCACAGATAGTCGGGCCAGTCCTAAAAGGAATGAGAGTAATTTCTCCATTTAAAGACGGACTTGTAAAGGGTAACAAAATCAATGGCAAAATACTTGATGGCGGAGATTGGGGACTTGTAGTTGACTCCACAACCTTTAAAGTAGACAGTCGCGCCACTTTACAGATGGACGATGGCGCCCTAATCTACATTACTTACTCCGGGTACAGTCATGCGGGCGCAAAGGTTGCTGCGATGATCGGCGCCGGCAAGGGAGGAGAGCTTTCCCCCTCCGATTATTACTTTAGAACAAACGTTTCTTTCGAAACCAGTGATCCAAAATATTCCAGGCTAAATCACACAGCTGCAATAGGTGTAGGTCGTTTCCCTGCAGCGGGAAAGGTTGC
Organism: Chryseolinea sp. T2; assembly: GCF_037203685.1. NCBI lineage: Bacteria > Pseudomonadati > Bacteroidota > Cytophagia > Cytophagales > Fulvivirgaceae > Chryseolinea > Chryseolinea sp. T2. Next base: position 415,750 of record NZ_JBBCAU010000008.1, on the reverse strand, counting down.
TGTCCGAATCTGTACAATTAAATAGTAAAGCTTGAAACACTTGCGCGAGTATCAAACGAGACCTGGTGATGCCATTCCTTGATCTGTTCAACATACATTAGACCAAAAAAAGCCTCCTACAGAGGCTTTTTTTTTCAGGTGCGTGATCCCGCTGGAACAAGGACACAAGTGTCGATCACTGCTAAGTGATGCCAATTCTAAATCAGAAAAGCCTTTTAGTATTAATGTGTATCATGCAGTTCGCATTGACTCTCATACCGGTGTTAAAGCAGTGCTAAAAATCCCTGACCCCGACCGAAAACTTTGCAGTTTGTTAGTCTGCGCTCACTTCATCGGACTCCTATTACGTTTCCTGCTGCACCGCGTCGCAGATTAGAATATTCATACAATTTCATCTGCCGTAATTGTAATTATAGAACCAGATAAAAACTTCCATAATCACAACGGAAGGAACAGCGCCTAACAGAAAAACCACAATAATCATCCCTACTGAGTTACCATTGTTATCGCCATGATAATGCAGCCACAAATTGATGGGAATGCAAAGCAATAAAAACACCAGTCGCAAAACACCAGTCCATGCGTTCGGGATGGGTTGAAAATACATGGATAGCCCCAACAAAAAGAATGGTAGATTATAAAGGACGAAGGTTACTGCCAGCGGTAGAGCTTCTTTGAGCTTCTTGCTCTCCTCCACAAACCAGAAAATCTCTATTCCCAGAAAAATAATAAGTGCTATGCCGTTTGACCAACAGGCAATTTTATAAATCAGCGAAGCGTTCATTGAACGAAAGATAGCGTTCGGCTTCAAATAAAACGGATACTGAATGGTAAAACGCTTAGAGTTTCCTTAATCTGCCGAAAGCTGCGTTGAGGTGATACAGGCTGCCGAAAACTCGTCGAATCCGTGATTGGCAGGTAAGAACTTGTCCTTATCGCCCAAGTGGTTTTTTCCAAATTGACCTGTTGCATACCCTTGCGCCTTCGGCAATTCTGCAATAGTAACATCCTCCCTTTTGCAGGCCAACGTATGCGCCGGATAGCCCTACCTTTGTAAGCCTCGTACGTATTCCACTTTGACCCGTGATAAACGAAACGCGACCGGCAGTGCGACTTTGTTCTGCATAGTAATCAGCGAAGAGAAGTTAAACGACGTGAAGTATAGTAAATATAACGTTTATCGTGCCACCTCTCTTAGTTCAAAATTGTCAGGCAGTCAAGAACGGGCTACGGCAAATAAACGAAACGTTGATTAACGTGGGTTAGAGGTTTCGAAACTAGCTATTCATAAACGTAATGCCGCGTATAGCTTTTACGTTAGATCCACCACCTGACTCACGATTTGTTTATCGGCTGCCTTGCAATGGGTGGCCGTATTTTTTTGAACGGGCGTCTTGCAATCGTTCTTTGTTTCCTGGGCACGTTATCTGTAAAAGGTGGCGGTCTTTTTGTGCCTCAGCAAATGAAGTTAGGCCCGGCTAATTCGGGCTTTTCTTATTTATAGGTCTTTCAATTTTGACCATTTGGATTTAAAGGATTTACCACAACGTGTCGGTAATAACAACGCGCACCCTTGTGCCCTTTGCCTCGCGGAATTTGATCCAAGCTTGGAGGTGAAGTTTCTGTAATACTCATTGATACCCAATTGCGAATTGTTGGCAATCGTGTTAAAACAGAAATAAAAAAGCCTCAGATTTTTACGTCTGAGGCTTTGTTGTGATCCCGCTGGGATTATAACCCTTTAATTTGAACAGATTTCGCTTTTCCGTATTTTTACAGTCGAAAGGCCAAAAGAGGCTATTTTGATTAAATGGAGGCTGTTTTCGGCAGGTTTAGATAAAATAGCGCTGTCCGCTTATTTGTCCGTAAATCTGTCCGCAGCACTGTCCGCAACGTAAATCTGTCCGCTAATCTGTCCGCAAATTATGGTTAAGTTTTATCTCGATAAAAAGGAGGGCCAAGAGAGCCCAATACTTCTAAGCCTACTACATCACGGGAAACGAATCAAGGTATTCACCGGCAGGAAAATTGACGCCGGAAAATGGGATGTAAAGGCGTGTAGGGCGAACCCTCGTAAATACAAAAACAACTGTATCGGCTTTAATCAGTACTTACAAACGATCAGCGACGAGGTTGTAAAGCTCGTCAACGATAATAAGCCGATCTCAAAAGGGGATATTCAAAACATCATCGACAAAGCGAGCGGAGCAGAAACGACCGACACTTTCTTCGGTTTCGCTAAGGCTTACCTTGCGCAGCAGATAGCTAAAGGAGAAATGAAGCCGTTGTCAGCGAAGGCGTATCAGGGAACGCTTAACCACCTGGAGAAATTTAACCGGAATCTCGACTTTAACGACATCGACTTGAATTTCTACGACAAGTTCGTCACGCGACTGCGCAGCGAGGGCAAGGCGACCAACTCCATAGGCGGCCACATTAAGCGCTTAAAGTGGTTCATGTCTGCGGCCCTGGACCGCGATTTAACGAGTAACGTGGCTTTTAGAAAGAAGTCCTTCGAGGCGACACGCGAGGAAACGGATCAAATCTACCTCACGCGAAAAGAGATTAAACAGCTATCGAAAAAAACTCTCGGCCCGAAGTTGAAAAAAGTCGCGGACGCATTTGTTATTAACTGCTATCTCGGACAGCGCTTCGCAGATTGGGCGCAAATGACAAAGGAGAACTTTAAAAAAGAGGCGGACGGGCTTTATCATTGGCGATTAGTCCAGGGTAAAACCAAGGAGCGCATCAGCGTACCAGTGCCGCCTGAGGCACTTTCGCTTTTGAAGAAATATAATTTTACGTGCCCGGTGATTAAAGCCAACGGGAAGCTCATGAGCGTTCAGAAATTCAATGACTACATGAAGGAGGCCGCGGAAGCCGCAGAGCTTAATGCAGTGGAGGACATTCGATCAAACGGAGATGTAAAGAAGCTACCGAAACACGAACTTATCAAGAGCCATACGGCGCGACGAACGTTCGCGACAAACTTATACCTCGACGGCGTGCCAGTGCAAAACATCATGGCAATAACGGGCCACCGGAAAGAGGAAACGTTTTTACTATACGTTCGGGCGGACCAGTTGACAAAGGCAAGGGGCCTTGCGCAGCATTACCAAAACGTGTCAAAGCCTGTAATGAAAGTTACGAAAGGGGGCGATAAAGCAGCTTAGGGCCGATTTGCTATTAGTGTAATGTCGCGTCCATCAAATAACTTGACAAAGTCCTGGAATAGGCTTTTAAAATCGAAGCGTCCCAGTTAACAAAACTGTCGTTGTACCTCTTTGTCAATTCAGGACTTCCGTGAGGAATACACAAATAGTAACTATTGCCGGACACTGACGACTTGGCAACAACTAAGATGGCGGCGAGTTCATTTTTAGAATCCCGCTTTAGGTATTTAAAGGAGAACTTGTAGTCCCCTGCTATTACGTCCCCACGGTCCTCAAATGAATATCCCTTTTTCATGTCCAAGCCCTGGCTTATCTGAGTTTGATACCCTTTGGTGACATAATTGTACTCCTCCTCGGTGGTCGGGGATGGTTGGCCGTAACAAACAACGGCGGCTAAGGCAAAAGCAATAGAAAGTAACGAGTTTTTCATATTAAGATAGTCGGTATGTATCGAGGGTGGGGTATAACGAAACATAATTTGGAGCTATGAAAATAGCAAAAACAAGCTTCAGCGCAAAGCATGACAAAGTGCGAAAGTGTGCTACGCCGCGTTCAAAAGATCACTTTTTCTAAAGTAAACGCGACTGCCATACCGAATTCCCTTAATACGACCGGCCTTCTCCCATGCGTTTATGGTCGGAAGCGTTACGCCAAAGTACTCGGCCGTCTCAGCCCGATTCAATAGCGTGTCGTCGATCTTTCTCACGGCGTTGGCAGCAATGGCCTCCTCTACCGCTTGTTTAATTGTCTGCGCGAGCTCTTCGCGCGTAATTTGAACGATTGTCATTTGTGCGTTTGTAATATTGCTTTTCATTAGTTTTATTCAAGTTAAATGAACCTTATAAACTCCATCCGTGGAAGTAGGTTCGGTTACAATTATCTCATTCACTGTGTGCTCTTGCTTCGCCCCCTGGAGATTCTCCGCTCGACTCATAACGCATTGCGAACGCGTTGCGGGAATTGCAATTTGTCGTCATCAATTTTATAGAAGATGAACGAAAGGAACGAACAAGAAATTTTAACATTTACCCTCGATAAACTGAAGCGAGCATTTCGTGAGGTACTCGCAGAGGCCGCCCTTGAAACGAATCCCCGGTCTTTTCTTTCCCCAGACCAAGTAGCCGAAGAGCTGCAATTAGAGCCGAGATTAATTCGCGAAATATGTACGCGCGGCGAATTGAAATCTTACAAGGTCGGCAAGTTCATTAGGATCGAACGAAAGGACCTTAATGACTTTCTCAGCTCGTGTGATCGCACAAGTTAATTTCTAACTCTGCAACTACCTTCAAGTTTTCGTCTATGGCCTTTTAAAATTGCTTACCATTCAGGCCGCGTCCCGCAGAAAATCGCTTTGCTCAGCGGGAGTCTGATTCTTATAGAAGCGTTTCCACAATTTATCATGGGGGTTGATCCATGCCTCTAAGTTCTCTCGATAGCTACCTTTGTTGGTGGCTTCTAAATACGGAACCACGGCGCTCTCAATCTCATCGCGCTCCTCCTGTTTCAGTCCATTCCAGAATTTTCGAGCGACTGTTTTATTTCCCCGGTCGCCGTAGGCCGCGAGTAATCGATCGAACTGTGCGTGTATCTCGCCATCTGACACTCTGGGCTCATTTGCTTTCCTCCAGAACTCCCGGCGATACTCCACGCGTTCAACTTCACCCTGATTTGGCAACACGTTCACGCAATGCGAATAAATATCCGATACCGCGTCCTCTCCAAAGGTCACTAAGTCCTTTGTGCGGGACGTAATCCATATTCTCCGACGCTTTTTGTTACTGTTCGGTACATTCTTTACTTCTCTTCCTATCCATCCTCCCTTCTCTATGGATGCAAGAGCGTTGGCCACTACGCAACTCCTTCCCTTTTTGCCCGGATCTATTCCAAACTCCCTTGAAATTGTATTGCTCTTCTTTCTGTATTCCATTCCGTCCCGATGATGATTTTGAATATCAGATATAAGTAATTTATAAAAGCTTGTAACCCTCGTTCCAAAAATGAACTTCGCGCCCGCGATTCCTTCAGGCACTTCGACATAACCGCCATTATCATTTCCATAGATGCGAACACCGAGTTCGGTTAACCTGTAAACTGTTTCTTCTACGTATTCGCACTCCGAATCCTCCGACCTAATGTGTCGCGGCAGTGAATAGATAACTTCTAACGCTTTTTTTCGGCTCCATCCCAGCCGATTCGCAATGTAGGAGGCATGGAGCTGCTCATTGTTAGGCAGATCCATCCCAACGACGGCGACGGCGAGCTTTTGGTCGAAACTTAGATCGATAAGACAAAGCAAACTGCGATAAATTTTAAAAAACCTTTCCTTCTTCATTTAAATGTGAATTATTGTGTGGTATCGCGGCCATTGTGCTATCCTATTCAATCTCGGCCGCGGTGAACAAATGTATTGCGCGTATGAAACTCGGCAAGGGATACACTGCGCACCAGAAAAACCTCTTGCTATACAAAATTTAGCGCGAGGCTGGAAACTCAACAACGCCTGCGGCTAACCCTTAACAACCAGATTGATTTTGAATTGCGTGATACAAATGTAGCGCGTGTTTAAAACTCGGCAACGAACAAAACCGACGCACGCGCAGCGTGTAGTATTTATTTTAATTTCCTTTCCTTTGCTTTTATAGTAGTACGATCGTACAGAAAAAAACTACGAACGTAGAGAAAATGGGCTACGAATGTAGTACGAACGCGTTACAATCGTATTAAGAACTAATAAACGTACTGCTTGGAATTAATTGCGTACGAGTTTGTTTGCATCTGCGCTCGTCCTATGCTTCAAGTGCGTCATATACTATAAAGCTTTACAAGAAAGTCATTCTAAAAAAGCAACAATAAACATCGCTGCGCGATGGACTGATTTTTTTTGAGAAATAGAAGTTAGCACACCCCAAAAACCGCCAGAAACAATTAGTTGAGAGTGGATTATTGCGTTGAAAATACCGTAAGCGCTACGAACGTAACACGATCGTACAGAAAAAAGCTACGAACGTAGTACGAACGTAGAAAATATCGCTACGAACGTAGTACTATAAATGAAAGGAAATAAAACAAAAGGAAAGTGGAGTTTAATCGTCGTGCTTGGGCCATCGACAATATTGTCGAGCTAGGTCGTCAAATCTGTCGACGCAGGTCATCGCACCGGCCTGTAGCGTCGGAATTGCTTGAATAGGCGCTCAACGCTGCCGGCATAAAACTGGTTTCCCCTACTAGTAGTAAAATTATTCGCATTCAGCTCGCTCGCGATCGCGGCGAATGAAATGCCTTGCTTTCTAAGCGACTGAATTAGCGTGTTAGCTTTCTGATTGTTCTCATTGCTTCGGGCATTCTCTATCCGTACTTGCATCCCTCTTTTAATCGCTTTAGCCGTGAGATTTGCAGGAGTACCAAGTTTGAACCCTCGTCGCTTCTTAGCCGCAAGAGCGTCTTTTATTCGGGCTGAAATAATTTCCCTTTCATGCTGTGCTACCGTCGCGAATATTCCTATCGTTAAGGTATTTGCGTCTGGGACATCAAGCGCCCTGAATGGCACGCCGGAATCGCGTAGGGTAAAAATAAAAGCAACATTACGAGAAAGGCGATCGAGCTTTGCAATCAACAACGTAGCGCCCGACTTTTTACAATGGCTTAGCGCCTTCATTAGCTCGGCCCTCGCGTTATTCTTTCCCGTTTCGACCTCTTTGTACGACGATTCAAGAACGTGTCTCTTATCGCCTTTAATGAAGTCCTGGACAGTCTGTCTTTGGGCGTCGAGTCCCAAGCCCGAAGCGCCTTGCCGGTGCGTGGAAACACGGTAATATGCGACGAATTTCATAGCGGTTACTAATATACGACGGCCGCCTAAATTATTAAACACATGTTTGTAAAACATGATAATGGGAAAATTCAGAGCCAAAATGGGACGCGCTGCCGAGCCGCCTTAGCAGCATGGTTGATTTTCGAGTCGTTGAGAGCGCCGCCGTTTCACATCTGCAACGTTTGGGCTATTGGCCGGAGCTTTGTAATTCTCCGAGCGTAACCTAAAAATAAAAAAAATGAAAGTCGCTAAACTGCACCCGAAACACGCCCTCCTCAACTCTCTGTCTGATTATTTATTGCTCGATACGGGCTTCAGTATGGGAACGGACATTTTAGAGCTGCTCGCGATGGCAACCGCTTCTGATGGGTGGAAAGCGCTCAACGAGGTTGATCGGGAAAACCTGGAATTCCGAATGATTCAAACGGCCATGTTCCTGGGCAAACTCGACGAACATACGACTGCAATACACACAGGCAGACTCTCATTTAACGGCGCGGGTGAAGCGACTCCGACCGAATCCGTTACCGCTGCTGTAGCTGTATTGGCGCAGAAATAAGACCTCATATAAACGACGCATTAAAAAGGCTTCTGCAAACAGCGGGGCCTTTCTTGTTGTTATTCATGCAATAGCATTCTTGCGGCAATGCTGTTTTTATGCAGCAGCACACTTTTTTGATGCTGCAGCATTTTCCCAGCAATGCTATAAATAAAGAAATAAAAAAATAACTAACTAAATAACTGGATTGCGCGGTCTGTCCACAAAGTTTTTTTAAAACATGAACACTTTGCGCAGACCTGGGTAACTATTGCGTATCCACTGCGTGTAAGAGGTATTTTCTAACAAATAATTCCATCTTTTTATGAGCGATGAAATCTTAACTCCGGCGGAGGTGTGTTCCTTATTGGGTATCGCAAGACGAACACTCGACCGGAAAATTTCCAAACGACAACTGCCCTTTATAAAGGTGCCGTCGTCAAACAAAGTAGTTTTTAGCAAGTCTGCCCTCATTGAGTTTTTAAAAACGGGTAGCCGCCCCGTGGAGGGCATTGCATGAAGGCAGCCAAACGACTCGCAAGGAGGAACCGCTCAATGGAGCGCGACTTCTCAATGCTCATGGCGGAGCAACTAAACGCTAAACAGCCGGTTCGTATAACACAGATTTACGAGACGCTGTCAGTCAAATACAAAACATCTGTGATGACGACCCGTCGCGTTGTACGAGGGTATTAACTTAAACAAAACACACATGGCATTAGTTGAAATTTACAGAAATCAAGAGGCAATCGATGCTGAATTGACGATGCGCACAAGTAAAGTAGCAAAGTTGCAAAGCCTTTATTCAAATTTAAAGACGCTCGGCGTCACGTCCCCAACGATGACAGACATTCGCGACGTGATAAACAATGAGGCGGGCGCTGAGTTTTTAAAAACACTCGCAGTGCGGGGCAAAACATTTACCGTCGGTGGTCTATTAATCGATCCAAAGACGATTGTATTGAATCCTACGATTGTATCCGCTATTAAACTTTTCGTAGCTCAACGGCGAGATATAGACCTCAGCTTTTACGAATTGGTTGAAATACTCGACGAAGCGGACGAGCCGACGGGAGAATTTCAAGTGGCGCTCGTTGCAGACGCATTACAGCGAATTGAAACGGGTCATATCACTAAGGGCAGTGAATTATGTCTCGAAGTCGTGCAGGATGTGGAGGAGCTTGCAACGGCAGTAAATGCAATTATAACTAAGCTTGCGGCAGGCGTACATACGGGGATGAGATCGCCGGAAAATTGGATGCTGTACAACTCCCTAACACAGACCTGGAGCGTTAATATTCCTGGCATCGCGCATTATATGAAAGCCGCGGACCTGTAGGTTTCCGTTACTTTCCGTTACGGAGGAAATCGGTTTAACCACTTCATTTAAAGGCACCTCTATCAACAGATTTTAATGCAATGACAATACAAATTAAGAATATGCTCCTGGGGGTTGGCCTTTCGCCAATGCTCGGGAAAACAAAAAACGAAATAAGAGAAACGCTAAGCCCCCTGTTAACCGCCGGGGGCTTTTGTTTGACTCAGGATGTATTCATTAACGTAGGCGGAACACCGCGGCGCGGAGGCTTCCTTTCCGTTTCGGCGGGCGATGACGAGTTGTTACGGTTTACGTTTCGCCATGGCCAGTGCATAGACCAAACGTTGACGGTTCAGGTGGGCTATTGCAAACTTGCGGACTTGTTAAATACTCAGGGCTACGGCCGGTCTAACTCCGGGGCTTGGAAGCGTAAAGGCTCACGGCATGTTTGGAGAATTACTGTCGACCACCAGGGTTATAGGCGCATCGCATGCAGACGCATTCGAAGTCGTATTACTAGAAAACTAGCGGCATAAGCCAATGAAAAGACTATCCTGCTTAATACAAATCGGCAACTACGAATTTAAAAACGTCGTCGAGGTTAAAATCGAAAGTACATTCGAACAGCTTACAGACACGGCCCAGCTTACGTTACCCCGGAAACTTCAATTCCAGGACAAAGCAATAACCGGGGACAGCGGAATATTTAAACCTGGAGACGCGGTAAAAATTTATTTGGGTTATGACTTTAAGAACGAGCTAATTTTTTCCGGCTACTTAACAGACATAAAACCAGGAACGCCGCTCGTCTTTCGCTGCGAAGATGAAATGTATCAATTGAAAAGGGGAGCGCTGAATAAATCGTTTCGGACCAGTATAAAATTGCGTGAGCTCCTGTCGTTCATGTTGCCTAACTACAAAATTCATTGCCCTGACGTAACGATCGGCACAATAAGGTTGGAAAAAGAAACACCCGCGCAAGTACTCAACAGGCTCAACAAAGACTTTAGTTTTCGGTCATGGTTTAGAGACGGGACGTTGTACGTTGGGCTGGCGTGGTGGCCGGAACTTCAGCAAACACCTCCTCCCCGATTTACTTTTAATTGGGATATAATCTCGCATGACTTGCTTTACCAGCAAGCCGAAAATGTTCGGCTAAAGGTGCGCGCGATTTCGATCGGCGACGACAATAAAAAAACAGAGGTCGAGGTTGGTGATCCAGAGGGAGAGCTAAGAACGCTCACGTACTACAATGTGCCTAAGAAGGATTTGGTGGAGTTTGCCAAATTAGAGATCGAACGCATGCGGTTTACTGGTTTCCGCGGCAAGTTTATCTCGTTCGGTAGTCCTGTTGTGAGGCACGGTGATCGCGTCGAGATAGTAGACAGAACTATTTCAGACCGAAACGGCCTGTATATCGCCAAGAGAGTAGAAACAACGTTTGGGCTACATGGCTACCGCCAGTCGATAGAACTCGGCCCGAAAGTCTAACAACGAAATAAAGACTTGCATTTTGTTTTCGGGCCGCTCTCGAAAGGGGGCGGCCTTTTGCTATCCGCTTTCCAGGAGTGAATGCCGGCACTGTTACGCATTTGTTTTACACTATAAACGTCCTACTTGATCTTTTTCAACCAATATAATTAGTTTTTAATGAAAGCAAAAGTCTAATATAATTAGTTAACTTTATTGATCGATTGTGGCTTTAAGGCGCCAGAATCCGCTTTTTATAGAAAAAGCACGTTTTTATACAGATTTTTGTTTATAAATTGTGAGAAAATCCGCAACTACACCCGTTTCAATGCAAGTTTTTGATGAGCAAAAGGCTCTAAATGCCACTTTGTACGTCGTGAGGCAGCTGAAGACATCTACGCTGCATGAGACATTTAAGATTCTATATTGGGCGGACATGGACCATCTGGCGACGTATGGCCGGTCAATCATAAGGGACAAATATGTAAAAATGGATGATGGGCCTGTTCCTTCGGCCATCTATGATTTAATTAAGGATCTTCGAGATAAGCGAGTTTCTGCCGCAAAGCAGAAAGAGATAGCAGCGTTCGTAAAAATTGTAGGCACGCACATAATTCAGCCAGCAGGCGAAGTGGATCTGGATTTTTTTTCGCCTTCAGAACTGAAGTCGTTGGATACGTCGATCCAACAGAATCGAAACATGAACTATGGGAAACGGCGGGATCTATCGCACGGTCCGGCGTGGCAAAGTGCTGCCACCAATGGCCGCATTGATCAAGGTGAGATTGCCAAGGAGGGTGGAGCTAATAAAGAGATGTTGAAATATATTAAGGAAATCGAAGACTATAAGAATTACAAACCAGAATAGTGCCGTTAAATGTCAGCTATCTCTACGGGGGATGTAATTTCCCTTTGGGCCCATCAAAGTAGGCTTCCTAAGTATAAACGAGTTATTTTGGTTGCTGAAAAGGATGGTAAATTCTTAGCAGTTTTTATTAATAGCAACCTGAATGTGGAGGCATTGACCCCTGAATTGCAAGACCTTCACTTGAAATTCAAGAAGACGAAGGATAGAAAATTTCTTGAACACGATTCCTACATTGACTGCAACGAACCTTACGTTTACGACATTTCTGAAATTCGTGACAGCATAAAGGAAAATATCGAAAATCTGATGGGTCACTGCACCGCCGACGAACTGGAGGCAATTCGGGACACTGTAAAAAATTCACCCACGCTACCCGCAATCATAAAGCGACAGTTTTTCCCCCGACCCCGGAAGTGAAAGGATGTCATCTAGTTCAACTCGTCACGTAGTTCGGATTTTTTGTTTAAGCAGCGAACGCAATTTTCAACAGCCAGGCGCAAATTTTCCTCTGCTTTATCAATATGCCTCTCCTTGTTACTCTTCATTTCGTGTAAGTAGTTTGCGCATGCCTCGCTGAGGAGTATAACAACCGGTGCCATAGCAACTTCATTAAATTGGTCATATAGTGCTCTACTCATATGTATTTTTGTTGAAGTTACCCCGCCGGCATTTCAAATTCAATCCGGTTTTCCTAACTTATTCAAGGAGCAATCGGCAAACGTTCCCTTCAGCCTGACTTGTTTAAAAGTAATCCCAGCAGTATGACGAACGAAGAATGGAAAGAACTGCACAACATACTCGACCAAATCTACTCTGATTTCTACTTTGCCTACAGCAAATACAAAACCGGCAAAAATGCAAAGCTGCGCGATGAGGGCTGGAAAGATGTTGAACGACTAATACGTCTTTTCGATTTGAACGTTACAAAGAGATACGAGGCATTTGAGCTACTTACGGGCGACTTGGAATCCGATCAGGCAAGAGTCTTTATCTACGACGAAATAAAACAACCTGCACGTTTCGGAACCGAATTGGCGCAGTTCTTAACAAAAATCAAAACTAAATTTCCGAGTTAGACTATTTGACTATATACGCGCTACTTTCCCGCAAGTTTGTCGTTGAAATTCAACCAGGCCGTTGCAAGGTCGCTATCCAGCTTGCTCTTTTGAAATTCAACTTGCTTTTTCATTTTGTCCATCTTATTAACCTCCTTTTCAAGTGCATTAAGGTTAACCAACGGAAATCTGAAACGTCTGATATCTTCCTCTGTTACCGCCGTTTGTCCACTCGCGCCTGACTCGGCACGCTTAAACTGTATTTGACCCATTGGGGAGGCCAGCAAATAAACCAGGACAACGGGCTTGATTCCAACTGGCCTCAGAATAGAAACGTGACTATCAATCGTAAAATCGCCTTCCAAGGAAAATAATACAGCCTTTCCAATACTCGTGCCCCCATCGACAGTCAAAAGAATATCGTTCTGTCGGCACTTCCGTTCCTCGTCAATGCTGTCAAAGTCTTCCTCCGTAATAAATCGACAGTCAGAAACATTTATCTGCATGTTTTGAATGGCCAAAGTATTAACAACAGGAACTCCAGATACATTTATTTCCTCTATATAGGACGGCTGTATTCCCTTAATAATTGGATTCGGTAGCACATCGCCAACCTCGAAACTTTCAATGCTATTTATGAATGCATCGAACTTCAAGAATCGGTCCTGTGCTTGCTTTGCATCACAACGAAGCGAATGACTTTTTGCAATCATTTTTAGGTCGATTGAGAGGCACTGCGGATTTAAGGGCTCGTCAAATATCAATCCCATTTTACTTTCGTTTTAATGTGGTCAAGCACCGTTTGTGGTTTTTTAATGTTGATCACTAATTCAAAGTCCTCGTCCATTAAATGCAAGTTTGGCTTTTCCAGTTTACTCGTTAGTCCTACAAACTTACATAGCTGGTTCGGCCTGATCTTTTCTTTTCTATTGCTCAGCTTGTATCCTACTTCATCAACAGCATAAGCCGGAAAGCTGTAATTCAGTTTATCGGCAACCACCTTAAAACAATAATTGGTAATTAGTTGTTCAAATCCTGCTGTCGCCAACATGGCTATGCACTTACTGACTACCTGCGTTGATGTCAAACTACCTAAAGCAAAATTGATTCTTTGAACGGATGGATTTTTCCCCCGCTTTATTAGCCAATCAGTGTTGGAAACGACTGGGGAAAGCATTGAAATGAACTGGTCCTTAACGGCCGCCGGCGTTAGCTTGGCTTTATTCATCTTTAATTCCGACAAAAACTTTTTAGCAAGCTTAACCTTTGTGCGGGCGAAATGCTCGGCCGCCTCCCATGTTTCATCCCATGTCGCAATTTCAGCGGTTGTCTTCTTTTGCGCGAACAAGAGGCTGCAAAGCGTCGGTGTATCCTTAAAGATATTTCGCGGCAATGACACTATCGTCTTAATCTTGAAGGTTCGGTATAAAAATATCCGGGCCTCAGCATTATCACCAGAATTCAGAATTGACTCCGGCAGTACCAACGCCATGCGACCGTTTTGCTTCAAGAGTTGAAAACATCTCTCAATAAACAATGCCTCACTGGGCAACGATTCCTTCAGGCTGAAAACCTTCGACAATTTCGACTTGGTTTCGCTGCTTAGTGATACGCCAAACGGCGGATTGGAAACAATCAAATCGAAACTTTCGCAGGTCTCAAACGGATACTTTGTTTTACTAATTGCTCGATTTTTTTCAGGCGCGGGGCGCAGGTTCGACGCCTCATATGAATTAAAATCCTTATAAGCATCGTACTTATAGATGTGTGCCGATCCGTCACCGTGGAGCACCATATTCACTTTTGCTGTAATGGCCATAATGAATTTGGGATCCATCCCATAGATGAAGTTTTCAGCCCAATAGTTAGGTTTTGATTCGGAAAGTCTCGCATTAAAGAACTCCTCCGCCTCAAGGTCAGCCTTAAAAGCATTTGAATTCCGTTTTACGTAGCCAGTAATCGTATTCATCGCCTTTAGCAAAAATGTGCCCGATCCGCACGCAGGGTCGATGATGTAAGGCAAGCGATTATCAGGATGCGTCGATACACTCCAGACTTTTTCGACCAAGCCATTTAAATCAACAACTTGTAACATGAACGAGACAAGATTGTCATGCGTGAAATACATCCCCTTGTCTTGCTTAAATCCGAAACGCAAGATCTCTTCAAAAAATGCTCCGATAACATCACCATGAATAGATGCACCTTTCGTTATAGACATCGATTGGATCGCCTTTACCACCGTCTTGACCTTCTCAGGTGGAAATTCACCACGATTTATTTCGTCATTTTCCTTTGCAACAGGATCAATGTAACGTTTAAACGCTACCATGTATAACTCCTCATTTATCCTTTTAAAGACCTCTTCCGCGCTTTCAGGTTTGCCATTTTTTTGAAGGACTTGGAATTTATACACGCCATTTTTGACGGTGGTCCTTTCATCATATATTTTTGCGAGCAGGCACTTTACCAAATTAATGAACAACGAGTTATCAGCGTGTTCTCCAAAAAACTCATTGTGAAAAGTCGCTGCAACGCCACGAAAATCCGCCTGTGTGCAATCAGTTCGCAAGTCATTGCTACCGCCATTTCGCAGCGGCTCGTAATCAATATCTTGATACTTAATCGGAAATTGATTGTAAGCCGGACTATCCGCATTAGTCCAGCTTTGAAATGACTGATAATCCGTGTAGTTAATGGTTTGAAGTGACAGCACTGCGGTTTCACCCTCTGGAAAAACCGTTGCATAAACGAGATACTTGGGCACGCCTGTCAAGAGTGCTGTTCCGAACAATTGAAACTCAATTGTTTCAGCAGCCTTAGATTTAAATTCTCGCGGTTCTTTAATTTCCCACAGGGCATAAGGCAACTCATCCTCGTCATAAATCATGAAATCGACTTCGTCACTAAGGGAACCTGCACTGCCATGGCGAAAATACTTTTCGTGATATATAGACTCAATTTGGTATCCGTATTTTTTAGAGCAAAGCATGGCCAGAACCAGAGCATGGACAAGCTCCTCGGGAGTTATGTTTTTGTGACTCGTTTCGTCGGTTCTAAGTTTAGGAGAGTATGAAATAATTTGTTTTTCTAAGTCAACCTTCACGGAGACTCCTTTGGGGTCATGCTTTACTATTTGGTTAGCGTACCAGTTTAAATCCTGCTTGGTCATGAGGCTGTTAAGGGGTAACTACTTTAAATAATTAAACTTAGATGTTTATAGCTAAAAATCAACATTGGCCCATGAAAGCCTTAGAGGAAAACAATTTCTTATAGTTCAATTAGTTTTAGCGCTGCCAGTTAAGCACAGAAGACAACTACAACCAGGTAGCCGCGTAGCGCAGGTATGTTAAAACTGAACTTTTGTCCGCAAATGTGTCCGCAGGAAACAAAAAAATAAGGCCTAAGTTGCTTATAATTAGCTTCTTAGACCTTATTTGAAGTGATCCCGCTGGGACTCGAACCCAGGACCCATACATTAAAAGTGTATTGCTCTACCAACTGAGCTACGGAATCTTGACCCCCTACGCCAAAACGTTGGACGCCACGATTTTAAGTTATCTCCCTATTAATCAACCAATTTCACTAACCACACGACAAACCCGGAGATCACTCATTTCAACTTCGTTCTTGGCCGTTTTCTAGCCATTTCCGTAATTGAGGTCGCAAAGGTAGCAGGATATGAAAAATATACAAAGGTGGCTGTGCAAAATTGTGGTGATGATTGTAATTGTTGCATCAACCCCCGCCCTGGCCCAAAAAACGGGTTTTCGCCTGTCGCAGGCCGACTCCCTCTACGACAAAAAGCAATACACCCAGTCACTCGAGCACTACCGCGAAATCCTCGACCAGCATGAGTACACTCCTGCCATGCTTCTGAAAATGGCCTACATCGAAGAAGGCTTAAACCACCCGGGAAAAGCTCTCTATTATCTGAACCTATATTACCTCGCCACCAGCGACAAGGGCGCCCTCGACAAGATGGAAGAGCTGGCAACAAAGTTTGACCTTGAAGGATATAATACCTCAGACGCTGACCTGGCGCTGTCGTTCTACCACGACTATCATCAGCAAATATCGCTTACCCTGGGCGCCATCGTTCTTTTCTGTATCGCTCTCGTTGTATTTTGGAAACGAAAAGGCAAACGCTCAATCGCCGCAGGCACTGTGGCCTTCTTCCTGCTGGCCATCATGATCGTCCATGTAAACTTTGGTGAAAAGATTTCTACCGGCATCATCGGTGAACCAAACACATATTTATTGGATGGCCCGTCGGCTGGCGCATCCGTTGTATCCGTTGTCGGAGAAGGACACAAGTTTGAGATCGTCGGTAAAGTGGATGTCTGGTATAAGGTCCGCTGGAATGATCATACAGTGTTTGTAAAGGATCACAACCTGCTACCCGTCCAGTTGTGATTATTGGCGCTGTTCAATAATGCACCCGATTTCTTTCAGAACGGTATTTCCCGCCACATCCTTGGCTTCGGCAACTATCATCAATCCCTTAGCGTCCGGTATCCCAGTAGTTGTCATGAATCTCCATAAACCTCTTTTTCCACGCGCCTGAGCGTGTCCAGTCTCAACAAGGTTTCCGCTGGTAGTTCGGACAGTAACAATCACAGACATTACCATAAAGTCATCAAACGCACGCACCCGGATCATTTCACCAGCGCGGCCGTTGTAATCCTTTATGTCAATCTCCTCAATGATAGGCTTGTTCAGTATATCCTTCAACGCGACAGCATAGGCACTCCTCTGTCGTTCATTAATGCCGCGTTCATATAAGGCCTTCTTTTCAGGCAGCTTCATCAACTTCTTCGCGAATCGTGTCGCACTCTTGAAGTTGTCAATAGTAGTTACCTGCTTTTCGGAAATCGACTTTCGCTTCTTTGGCTTGTTCGTCACGAGTGTACGTCCATACCAATCTTTGTACACGAGGGTCTTGCCAAGCATGCCGCGCGTGCCATACATAGCTGGATTGTTCATGAAGGGCATAAGAAAATGAGGGTTTTGATAGTGATAAAATAGGGTTGAATTCGAGCTAATTGGCTGGTCTCCTGAATATAGCAATTTATGCGGCTCCAGCCTAGGGCAATAGACAACATACAGACAAGATCTACAGTGCTTCTTCCGTGATTAGTCCGTGCCTTTTCCGTATTATGGGGTTATTTTCTTTGAAAACAGATCGTAAAAGGCATTCCGATGAAAAAATAATGCCTTGACGCACTAAAAAACGAGTTGCGATACAACTCATATGACCGAAATTAAGAATATCAGTGCACTGCTAAGATACTTATAATCAATAAATTAAGCAAATTAAATTTACAGGAGTTTAAACATTTATATGTCTTCTGGTATAAGGATTTAAGCGGCAGTGTTGGCGGATCTCTTGGCATCAATTATTCCACAAATGTTCGCGTCCTGGTCGATGCAGTGTGTCTGCCTAACTAATGACAATACATCCTATCATTACCAACAGCTGTCAATGATTCATCACGATGCATCTGATGGTCATCAGGCACGCCGATGAAGTCAATGAACGTATTGTGAATGATGGCGCTCACAACAAATCAATTGCTAAGCGCATTGTGACTCAGGAACATAGACGTATCGAATGCACACGTCGCCTCAATCAATGTGCAAAGCTGGTGAACAATGCTCCTCCCAACATGTCACATCCCGGGGGTGCGGCCGCCCCCACCAATTATCAATTATGAATTATCAATTGTCAATTAACTTGATGTAGACTTTTCTCCGCGAACGCCTCCGCTCCTCACAATTGTCAATTATCAATTGTCAATTATCAATTCCTTAACCTATCTTATAATATGAATCGTCGGGCCGTACTGTTCATATCTCTGCTACTGATTACTTCTCCCCTCGCGGCACAAACGATCTATTTTAATAACCTCGGAATAGACGATGGTCTCCGTAACGGCAACGTCAGGGCTTTCGTGAAGGACTTCCAGGGATTTATGTGGATAGGAACTGAGGACGGCCTCCATCGCTACGATGGACAATCCATAAAAGTCTATCGGAAAATCGACGGTGACCCGACAAGCCTCGGCAGTAACTTCATCCTTTCATTAGTTGAAGACAAGCGACATAATCTGTGGATAGGCACGCTGGATGGCGGACTCTACGTATACAGAAGAAAGACAGACGATTTCAAAGCCGTTCCCCTGCCCTCACGCGAAGATGAATCACCGCGGGTCACTGTTCGCTCAATGCTGGAAGCACGCGACGGTTACTTGTATGTGGGTACGGATGGATTCTTTCGTACCAAGGTTACTCACATCGATTCAATTCGTATAACGAAAGTCCCCTTTGTCACCGACACGGTTGAAGGACGATTAACCCGATTTGTTGCCATTGCACATGATCTTGATTCCAATCTTATTGTTAGCGTCAACTCCGAAGGCCTCTTCAAGTATGATCTTGACTCTGGCAAAAGTTATGTACATCCTGCCAATGGTATACCCGATGCAATTACCGTCTACGTTGATCGGCGGAGGAAACTGATCTGGACAGGATCATACAAGTCCGGTGTGGTCATTAATGACCCTGCTAATAACCGACGGATACAGATTGGTGATGGAACTGACAATAAAACTATCCGAAGCAACTTCGTCGCAGCCATCACTGGAGATGCAACAGGAAATGTTTGGATTGCTGCTGACAACGGACTGAGTCTTATCCGAACAGATATTGATCCGTTTTCAAATCTTAGCATAACGACCTTTCTTCCTGGCGCCGCCGATCGGACGCGAATTCACGGTAACATCATGAAGTCAGCGTACGTGGATCGGGATGATAAGGTCTGGATCGGCACTATTTACGAAGGCGTCGACATCTACAATAAGAACGCGCTGAACTTTGGCTCTATTACCATTGATGCAACTGGGGGATCGGGTACGGGCCTTGGCAATGTAAACGCGCTTGCCCAGGATAAACTTGGCAACATCTGGATAGGCCTGGACGGCGGAGGGCTGTATCGTTATCATGGACAACTGGGTAGTCAACCAGACTCGTCCCTTTCCAAATTACCAGTCCCGCCCGTCGTCGATAAGATCAAGGCTTTGGCCGTTGACAAAGAACAAAACCTTTGGATTGGAACCTGGGGCGAGGGACTATTCCGATATCGGCAAGCCACACGGACACTCGAGAGAATTAAACCTTCAAACGATGTGGACATGGGCACAGAAATTATGGCGCTCGCCACGGATGGGCTGGGTAACCTTTGGGTTGGCACATTTGACCAGGGTCTGTATCGCTATACTATCAGCAACGGAGAGGCTGTATACACGAGAGGACCGGATACTGACCCCAATACGATTGATCGCATTCATGGAATAACGATCGACCCGGAGAACAACGTATGGATTGCAAAAGATGTAGGGGGTCTCAATTTCCTGAAAGCAGGACGCACTGAATATCACCCGGTATTGACCAATCACCTCAACGCTGCCACAACAGTTACTTCAATTGGTATCGGCAACGGTGACATAATCTGGGCAGGTGTCCCCAGCATAGGACTTGTTTCCTATAACACCAGCAGTAAAACAAGCGAACTCTATAACGAATCAAACGGCCTTGCCAATAGCAGTATCCATAGTATTGTACTGGACAGCTTAAACCGCCTTTGGATAAGTCACAACGCCGGCATTAGCGCTTTAGAATTGTCCGACCATCGCTTCTCAAACTATCAGAGAGCGCATGGTATCGCTGCCATCCAGTTTAACAACGGTAGCGGCATTGGCCTGAGCAACGGACAAATCGCCTTCGGAAATATCCACGGTGTCAGTTTCTTCGCCCCAAATGAATTCAGGCAAAACGAGTCCAGCTTTCCGATCGTCTTCACACGCTTTTATGTAAACAACGAGGAGCAGTATCCTGGAGCGTCCTCTGTTCTTCGTGAAAACATTGTGATAGCAAAACAGGTGATGTTGAATTACGATCAGCATTCATTCAGCGTACAATTTTCACCACTTCGTTTCGATTTCACGGACGATCGTCAATACGAATACATGCTTGAAGGATTTGATAAAGAATGGCAACCCGCCGGAAGCCGGCGACTATTATCATACACAAATCTTGAACCCGCGAGATACGTCCTTCACGTTCGGAATACCCGCAGACCAGGCGACACGTCAGTCAACGAAGGCACTCTCGAAATAGTCATCATCCCCGCCTGGTACCAGGCCATGTCCTTTAAAATATTCCTGGCTGGAGCGCTTGTGCTGCTCGCTCTTGCTTTCCACCGGCTACGAATACAATTCCTGATTCGTCAGAAAAAGATTCTGGCCCAAAAGGTTGAAGAACGGACTCACGCGATCTTTGAAGCCAATCGTGTATTACAGACCCACCTCGATGAAATCAATCTTATGAATGAACAGCTTCGTGTTCACCAGGTTGAAATATTTGAAAAGAATAAGGAAATACAGACGCAGAACGAAGAACTGATGGCGCAGCATGAACATATCATGCATCAACAGGAGAGCCTGTTGCAGGCACGCGAACAATTACAACACATCAACACGACCCTTGAGAAGACCGTCGAGGCGCGCACTGAACAATTAAACAATACGATCAGCAATCTGAATAAAACAGTCTTTGAATTAGACCGCTTCGTCTACAGCGCCTCGCATGACTTATCTGCACCGCTGAAATCTATCAACGGCCTTGTCCAGCTGATCAACATGGAAAAGGAGCCTGCCAAGATTTACGAGTACACGGCTTTCATCAGGCAAACCATTACAAAGCTCGAGGCTGTTATCAAAAGCATGGTTGACTATGCCCGCAATACGCACGTGCTGGTTAATTATGAAAATGTACTGCTGAAAACCTTGGTAGACGAAGTGGTGAATGAGCTGGCATTCTGGCAGGAAGCGTCCAGATTTCGATTCATCAATCAAATCGACGATACACTGAACATCACGACAGACCGGGCACGGATCAAAGTCGTCCTTCACAATCTGGTCAGCAACAGTATCAAGTACCGCGACCGCTTCAAGGACGACAACTGGATCCGTTTCACAAGTGCGTCGACGGCCACTTACTGGGAGCTCACGCTCGAAGACAACGGTATCGGCATACGTCGGGAATATCTCGACAAAGTTTTCAACATGTACTTCCGCGCCACCGACAGCTCAAAGGGATCAGGACTCGGTTTGTTTATAGTGAAGGAAACGCTGGCCAAGGTTAACGGCACCATCCACGTTGAGTCGGAACTGGGCCATTTTACGAAGTTCGTCATCCGCGTCGGCGTCGGATAAAACCTGCGACCTTACCTTTTTTTCATCCAGGGACAACGTCATCCAACAACGTGACATCCACGACCAAAAGTCGTGTCACATGCGGCGTATAGCCGCCAGCTAATTCTTAATTCTTAACTCTTAATTCCTAATTCTTCTTCGCCTGGTCCTCAAAATAAGCCACGCTCACCGTGCCCTTATAGTCGCGGTCTGAGTACTTCAATGTATAGAAGTAGACCCCTGCAGCCTGATTGTCGGCGTACCATCGGAAATCGCGATCGGATGAATTATATACTTCCATGCCCCAGCGGTTCACGATGAATATCCCCTCAAAGTGGCCATCACAGTTGTCTGTGGGCAGAATGTTCACGAGCTCATGCGTTATGGGATCTTCCCTCACCATGGCGAAGAAGTCGTTCTTGTCATCGCCATTCGGAGTAATGATATTGGGGGGCAGGAAATCTTCGTCGTCGCGGTCAACATCGTGAACCGTGACGTCTACTGCAACAGTATCTCCCTTCTGACTCCAGCAACGATCGTCGGTGACGTTGAATGTGAAGGTGAACGAAGCTTCATCTTCTCCTCCCAGTATTTTACATTCGGGAAGCCAGGCAAAGGTGCTGCTCACGGATCGCCGGCCGTCAGCCGCTTCAAAGATATAGCCGTCTGCGCCGCCCTGCACATCGATGAGGTCCAGATGCAGCATGTCCGCCTGCGGCGCGACATCCGGATCAGTTGCCGATAGACCAAGCGTTATCTGCTGACCTATCATTGCAGCTACACCGCCATTTGTCATGGGCATATCCTTTTCAAGACTGGTGATCTGCAGTGTCGGAGCATCGTTATCGGGAGGAAGCAGCTTCACCGTTACATCCAGCGTATCTGCCTGATATACCTTGCATCGGTTATTGTCGTCGACAAGAATAAAACGGAATGTGAATTGGTCGCGCTTCTTCAGATCGACGTTGTCGCAGAATACATTCCATGAAAATGGCGAGACTACCGCTCCATTACCGCTGGCACCCGGAAAGGAAATATTGTAATCAGCCATGGTGAACCCAACGCCCTGACCACCCAGAACCAGGTGATCATTATCGTCGTCGCGCCCCATGACGTGAAAGAATAAAGACTCATTTACTTTTCGGGTGATGCCCGTTACATAGCGCTCGGCCGGATTAGCTGTAAGATCGGAATCGATGATTGGCGGAACGTTTGGCGGAAGGTCGACCTTCAGCTTGAATTCCATAATATCGGGCTGCGCCAAAAGACATTTGTCGACATCGTCGAGAAGGATTTTGATGTTGAACTCCGACTTGTATTTGAAGTCTGCAATGTCGCAATGTGTATCCCATATAAGCTCGGCTTCGTAAACGCCATTTGCCAGCTGATGCTGAACGATCTGCATGCCCACGTCGGCCAGTACGAAATTATCGGTTACGACGCCGACAACCAGCTGATCGCCGTCCGGGTCCATTCCCTTAATTGGCCATGACTTAGTAGTTCCCTCGGCAACCGTTTCCTCCACGTCGGGTGTGAGAAACTGCGCGAGCTGATTAGGCGGCGGTTGAATATTTACCGTGATCACGAGTGTATCGCTCAACGGCACGCTACACGCATCATCGAAAGCAACGATGCCCACTTTGAATGGACCGTTTACAAGAGGGCATTCATCGAAGCAGATCTGAAAACGTCTCGTGCTGCCGTTAATGAGCGTGGCGGATACCTGAGCAGGCAGAATATCGGAGACGTTCTTTTTGAAGCCGATAGCAATAGCTTTGATCCTTACGTTCTCCGTCATGTTGTCATCCGGACTCAATGCATCGGGGTCAGAAACCTCTACTTCAATGCAACGGTCGGCATCGGGTACGTTGGCAAATGTTACTGACATCTGCTCATCATAGCTGAAGGTGGCGTCGGCAAGTTTACGCCCCTTGATCTGCGGAGGCTCGGCCCTCGGACACGCATCAACAACAAGCATTTGAAAGTCTCTGCGAACTTCTCCAATCTTAACTCCATTGCGATACTCCTCACACTTCACTGCAAATACGAACAACCCCTGCTGCATCGGTGTCGCCGTGAGCAATCCGTCGGTGCTGATACGAAGATCAGGGGCACCATTGATAATATTATTGAGACTGAAGGGTGGACGCCAGGCCACTTCCGGATACGGTCGCGGCAACAATGGAGGAAAGGCATCAATTGTGTGTGTACTTAAGGGCGTTACCAGCGAGTAAGCAAGCGAATCACCATCGTCGTCAACACCGGCGAAGTCGACAAAGTATGGTTTCCGTGGGCACGCATAGTCACTGAGTGGCGGAAACAGGTGCGGCGTTGAATTGATGAATGACGTTCCATTTTTTACCACGGGAGGAAATTCGAGATAAAATGTCTGGCCCGCAGCAAGTGAGCTTACCGCCGGATCGTTGCTGTAAACGTTGGTGATGGTGTAATTCCGACAGCAACGTTCCCATATAATATAGTATCCCGCCGGGTCTGAATACTGTGAGTCAGATAGCGTGACCGTTGTGCTATAAACCATTTTCGTGGTCACCACCTCTCCGTGTGAACAACTAGGTTGCGTGTATTGTACCGGAGATTCAGCAGGGTTGGAAAAGCTCACACTCCTCATCAGAGCATTGTCACTTTTCCGGTAGATCACTGCGGTTATGGCATTATCGCGGGCGCCTGAGGAGCCATTAAGCACATCGAAATATAGAATCAGGTTGATCCGGTAACTGTTCCCTGAAATATGGCTAATCTCGAATTCGCCACCGACAATGTGCGATGCGAAGGAGGGTAGGGAAATAAGCAATAGAATCGCCAGTAAAATCCGCTTCATATCAACCCATAAGACACTCAAGATAGACAAATGGTTGAAGGCATAAAACCCCCGTTTTGTGTATTTTGACGCCCCCATGAAAAAAGGAGACATAATCGAGGATATTGTAGTCGAAACCATGGCGGCCGAAGGCAAATGCCTGTCCCGTATCGGCGGTCTGGTGATCTTTCTGGACGGCGGTGCACCCGGCGATACAGTAGATGTAGAGTTGACTAAAATAAAAAGCTCCTTCCTGGAGGGGCGTGTAAAGAGAATTAAGCGCTATTCTGAAGCCCGCGCTACCCCTTTTTGCCAGCATTTTGGTACCTGCGGCGGCTGCTCCTGGCAGCACATTCAATATGAAACGCAGCTTCAGTACAAGCAAAAGCAGGTTGTCGACAACCTTGAACGCATCGGCGGATTAGAACTTCCATCCATTCGGCCAATCGTTGGCGCTCCTGAAACGCGTTATTATCGTAACAAACTCGACTTCACGTTCTCCGCGCAGCGATGGCTCACATTCGACGAAATGTCCGCGCGGAAAGAGGCAACTGGAAATCCCTGGGGGAATCCGGAACCGGCGTTGGGATATCACATTCCCAGGAAGTATGATCTCGTGTTTGATGTAATTGAGTGTCATTTACAAGCGGATCCATCCAACGCCATACGACTTGCCCTGAAAGATGAAGCGCTCCGGCACGACATTCCGTTCTTCGATCTGAGGAAACAAATAGGATATCTCAGAACCGTCACCATTCGAACTACTACCAGTGGCGAGGTGATGGTTATCCTGCAGGTCACTTATGACCGGATGGAATGGGTGGATTTACTGCTGTCACGGCTCGAACGCGATTTTCCTTCGATAACGTCGTTCATGCACGTGATTAATGGTAAGAAGAACGATACGTTTGCTGATCTGAACATTCTTACCTGGAAGGGAACACCTTATATAACAGAGCAGATGCCTTCTGCGGACGGACAAAGTACACTTCAATTCCGTGTCGGGCCCAAATCATTCTATCAGACAAATTCAGTTCAGGCCCATCGCCTGTATCAGATCGCATTCGATATGGCCCAATTGCGTGGTGACGAACTTGTTTATGATTTGTACACGGGAACGGGAACGATTGCAAACTTTGTTGCTAATAAGGCTAAAAAGGTAGTGGGGCTTGAGTATGTCGCTGCCGCAATCGAGGACGCAAAAGTGAACTCGAAACTAAATAATATTACCAACACAGATTTTTACGCTGGCGATATCAAAGACCTGCTTGATGATGAGTTTCTCAGTCTGCATGGTCGCCCCGATACTGTAATAACGGACCCTCCACGCGCAGGCATGCATGAGGATGTGTCGCGCATGCTCCTGAAAGCGGGACCGAAACGTATCGTTTATGTCAGTTGTAATCCCGCTACGCAGGCACGCGACCTGAAGATCCTCGCTGAGCGATATGTGATCGAAGATGTCCAACCTGTGGATATGTTCCCTCACACTATGCATGTCGAAAACGTGGTTGGGCTGAAACTAAAAGTCTGAGACTGAAGAATTCGTATTCATTAACGGAAACTTCTTTGAAATAACACGTCGCCAGGGGATCGTTCAATGATTTGGCCCTATCTTATAGGGAATTCATTGATTAACCCACAAAATCATGAGTAGTGAAAAATTCTACTTACTGTCAGGCCCGGACGTCGTGACTAAACTTTCGGCGTCAACTGAGGGCCTAAGCGACGGCGAGGTGAAGAAAAGGCTGGAACAGCACGGCAGGAATAATATCCCTCAGCCAAAGTCGAAGACACTGCTGCGCATTTTTCTATCTCAGTTCCTCAATCCATTAATATACGTCCTTATTGCCGCTGCAGTAATCTCATTGTTTACAGGCGACTCGGGCGATGCAATATTTATCACAGCAATCATCACCATCAATGCAGTTCTGGGAACATACCAGGAATCACGCGCTGAGAACAGCGCCAAAGCATTGCGCGACATGGTGAAGGTGATGACGCGCGTTCGTCGTGGAAACAAGATTCATGAAATCGATTCGGAAGAGTTGGTGCCGGGAGATGTTGTACTCCTTGAGTCGGGGAACAAGATTCCGGCCGACCTCCGTCTGCTTGAGGCCAGGGATCTGGCAATAGAGGAAGCTCTGCTTACAGGAGAGTCTGTTGCAGTTGTCAAGAATATCGAGCCATTGGATGCCAATGCAGAACATTCACTGGGTGATCAATTGAATATGGCATTTGCCGCGACGACGGTTCAAAAGGGTCGGGGCATCGGAATCGTAACTGCCACGGCACAGCATACCGAAATCGGCCGGATAGCCGACTCGTTGAGAACAACAGAGCCGGAGAAGCCACCCCTGGAAAGAAGGATGGAATCTTTCAGTCGCCGCATCAGCGTGATCGTTGTTTTTGTGTGCATCGCCCTGGGCATCATTGGCTACTTCGAAGGAATGCCAGCGCGTGAAGTATTCTTCCTGATGGTAGCCGTTGGCGTATCGGCTATACCGGAGGGGCTGCCGGTCGCTCTCACCGTCGCGCTGTCGATTGGAACCAGGCGAATGGCCCGTCGTAATGTAATCGTGAGGAAGCTGCCTGCCGTTGAAGGACTGGGAAGTTGCACCCTTATCGCAAGCGATAAGACAGGCACACTTACGATGGATCAGCAATCGGTTCAAAAGTTATACATGCCCGATGGCATCTTCTACAACGTGACGGGTATTGGCTATACGGGGGAAGGAACCATAACCGACGACAAGAACAAACCAGCGGAAGCAACGGGTGCCCTGGAGAAATTTCTAGTCGCCAGCATTCTCGCCAATGAAGGCATCTTGCGAAAGACCGATATTGGCTGGGAACACAGTGGTGATTCGGTCGATGTGGCCATCAGAGCATTGGCCTATAAGATTGGAAAAGAACCTGGTACATTTAAAAGTAAAGGAGAGGTATTGGAGATGATACCTTACGAATCCGAGCAGAAATATTCGGCGGTTTTCTACAAACAGGATGGACAGACGTTCTATGCTATGAAGGGAGCTGTTGAAGTAGTTGGAAAGATGTTGAAGGAAGATCAGCAGGTGAAGATAAAAGATGTTTCCGAACAAATGGCAGCCGACGGCTTTCGGGTGCTGGCCATGGCTGGTGCATCTGTTCAAAATACATCGCGGGATCAGCTCCCTCCGCTTGAGCTCCTGGGGCTTATTGGCATGATCGACCCGCTGCGCGAAGAAGCAAAAGAGGCGGTCATCAAATGTCAACAGGCCGGCATTCGTGTAGTGATGGTTACAGGCGACCATCCTGCTACTGCCCTTGCCATTGGCAAATCACTGGGCATCGTTTCCAAACGCGAAGAGGTTATCACGGGCACCGAGCTCTCTGCCTTTGATAATGTGGATCCAAAACAAATGGCGGAAAAGATCAAAGACAAAATGGTCTTCGCCCGTGTTGCTCCACTTCAAAAGCAACGCATTGTAGAAGCCTTTAAAGCTCTCGGACACTTTGTAGCCGTTACTGGCGATGGAGCAAACGACGCCCCTGCCTTGAAATCAGCGCACATCGGAGTGGCTATGGGCGGAGGCACGGACCTCGCCAAAGAGGCCTCGTCAATCATCATCACCGACAACAATTTCGCTTCTATAACAGCTGGTGTAGAAGAAGGACGAATAACGTTCAGCAACTTGCGTAAGGTTATCTATCTGCTCATTTCAACGGGCGCCGCCGAACTCCTTATTGTTGCACTGGCCATCATATTTAATCTCCCACTCCCTTTCATTGCAGTTCAATTGTTATGGCTGAATCTGGTGACCAATGGAATTCAGGATATCGCCTTGTCATTTGAAAAGGGACATGGCTCTGTCATGCAAAGCCCGCCGCGCAAACCGGACGAAAGCATATTCGATAAACTGATGAATTCGCAGATGCTGGTCTCCGGTTTGGTAATGGCCGGCGTTCTTTTCGGAGCCTGGTTGTTTCTTCTTGATCACGAAGCCTACGGCGAACGCCACGCCCGATCAGTTGTGATGATGCTCATGGTATTCCTTCAGAACTTCCACGCGCTCAACTGTCGCTCTGAAACGGAAAGTCTCTTCAGGATCCCGCTGCGTAACAACTATACATTGATCATCGGATTGATCGTTGCCCAGAGCGTACACATCGCTGCAGCATATATTCCTGGTCTGAATGAGACGCTACAACTCGAACCGATCACGCTTCGCGAATGGCTTATTCTCTTACCGGCAGCTCTATCAATACTGCTTGCAATGGAGATCTTTAAAATGGTTTGGCGAAAGATTAGTTCTAAGAACGCTGTGAAGATTTCGTAATCTTCATTGTAATTAAAACGATTCACAGTTCTTAACGCGAAGAATTGTTGAATTAGCTGGTCGGCATTTAAAATCACGACTGCAGTCGTTTACCGCAATCAGCCGTAAGGCTGTCGCTAATTCATAATTCTTAATTCTTAATTTCTGATCGTTTTCGTGCTCAGCGTTTTTGCCGTTTGTTTGAAGCTCATAATGTTCGACGTGATGCCGATGCTTAGTTGGGTGAGCGGCTCGTTCACAAAGTAGATATTGTAATAGTCCTGGCCCTGGTAGAAGCGCAGAAAGAAAGCAATCTCATCAAACCAGGTCGGATAGTATTTGTATGTGACGTCGAGAACAAATCGCTTATAAAAATCAAACGGACTCGCACCATCCATCTTACCGAATATCCATCCGCTCTTTAACTCAAGGCTTGAGTGCTGTAACCATCGGTTGACTCCGTCATTTTCTCTCCTTTTTGTTGGACCTACCAAACCAACCTTTCCATACATTCTGAAGTAGCCGTACAGGTTGTCAAGTTCCTCGGCCGACCATCCGGGCGGATGGACTTCCATCCATGCTCTCACTTCCCTGATTGAAAAGTAGTCTTTATCAAACTCCTTTATCTGATACGCCGATACCCCGAACTCAAGGAAATTGGTGGAGAAGTTTCCATTCTCGGTGTTCACTTCCTTTGTACTATCCGATACATAGAACGAACCATCCTGACCATTGCTATGATGGGCCAGTGATGCAAACACAATCGCGTTATCATAAAAGATCTTTCGAAGGAAACTCTTCTCCCAAAACTTGATCTCCTTATAGTAGGTCAGGTAAACTTTATAGCTCGGATTCCGGATCGGCTGGGATTTTTTGTCCAGCATACGGATCGTGACCTGGGGATTCATCATAAACGCCCAGCTTCGCTGCTTCCCTGTGAAAAAGTAACTGGGTGATAGCTTGCCTTCAAATATCAGTGGCTCGAGGTTGCCAATGCCGCTGCCAAATGTGATGTAGCTTTGTTCGCGATTGGCATTAACCAGGGTAAGAAACTTCTTCTGCTCCAATACAACGTTCGCAGAAGAATCAGCCGACTGCGCCCTCAATTCATTCGCGATTATCAGAGGCAACATGAGCAGGACAAACAGGCGCAATACAATCATATCAGTTCACTAAGCGGATAAACCGGTTCGCCATGTCAATTATTGCGCCGACCAATAGCCCTGAATTGAGCTTTCAGCTTTGGACTTAAAGCACTGGTTTATCCTTCGGCAAAAAAAGCAGCCATCTATTACCAATGCCCGGTTTCGGATTAACAATAACTTACCTGCTGTGTATAAAGAAATGCACTGGATGTTTTCTTTTGATAGCCATTGCATGCGGATGACAGAAGGATTTTCCACACCTAATGTGGTTTATTCACCCAACGTGAAGATGGAGATGATAGGGAAAATACTAGCCACGACGGACTCGGACTTTAAAATTCTAAATTTTCAATTCTCAATTCTCAATTATTTTCTTGGTTCCTAACTACAAAAGCGTCAACATCGCCCCGAAAAATCAAATGCCATGCGACAAAGACTACTCGCAGAGGGAGCGAACGAACTTTCGTATGAGATACGGGAGATTGTAAAGAAGGCTGAGCAACTTAAGAAGCTCGGCATGCGCATCTCATGGGAGAACATTGGAGACCCGATCCAGAAGAATCATAAGCTTCCACAATGGATCAAAGACGTGATCGCGGATCTCGTAAAAAGTGATGATGTATACAGCTATTGTCCTTCCAAGGGTATGCTGGAAACGCGTCAGTTCCTGGCGGCGCAAACCAATGCGTATGGAGGTGTTCAGATCTCACCGGAAGACATTTGCTTCTTCAATGGTTTGGGCGATGCTATTTCAAAAGCCTATCAGTTCCTCGCGCATACGGCTCGCGTGATCGGTCCTTCACCTGCATACTCTACTCACTCGAGTGCAGAGGCCGCACACGCAGGACATGAACCCCTGACCTATCGGCTGGATCCCGATAATCACTGGTATCCTGATCTCGACGACCTGTACAACAAGGTGAAGTACAATCCAAACGTTGTTGGCATACTTATCATCAACCCCGACAACCCTACGGGTATGGTGTATCCGCTGGAGACACTTCAGCGTATTATCGCCATCGCGAAGGAGTTCAACCTTTTCATTTTCGCCGATGAGATCTACCTGAACATTACATACAATGGTGCCCGTGCGTATTCACTCGCAGAAATCATTGGTGACGTTCCAGGCATTTCAATGAAGGGCATCTCAAAAGAATTGCCATGGCCCGGTTCGC
Source organism: Chryseolinea sp. T2 (assembly GCF_037203685.1). Lineage (NCBI taxonomy): Bacteria > Pseudomonadati > Bacteroidota > Cytophagia > Cytophagales > Fulvivirgaceae > Chryseolinea > Chryseolinea sp. T2. The sequence goes on along the minus strand of NZ_JBBCAU010000008.1, from coordinate 384,827 downwards.
GCTGCGGATGGATGGAGTACTACAATCGTGATAAGGATCCGGACTTCGATCGTTTCTGCAATGTGCTTGACAATGCCAAGATGATTGAAGTTTGCTCAACGAAATTGCCTCAGTTGGCTATCCCTAAGATATTCGGCGATCCGCGCTTCAAAACATATCGTGAGGCAACAAACGAGAATATAGGCAGACGCGCCCGCATCATCGCAGACATTTTGCACACCGTTCCGCAGCTGACGTTCAATGAAACGTATGGTGCTTTTTATAACACCATCATCTTCCGCGAAGGAACGCTCAAGGCAGAACAAAAAATGAAGATCGACAACGAACAGGCACGAGTACTCGTAGAAGGTTGGACAAGTCAGCCGATACCTCTCGATAAGCGTTTCGTGTACTATCTGCTGGCCGCCAAAGGTGTGTGTGTTGTGCCCATCTCGTCGTTTTGCTCTGAGTTGCAGGGCTTCCGCGTTACACTTCTGGAGGAAAAAGAGGAGGTTCTTGTGCAGACGTTCACGGCGATCCGCGACGGAATCGTGGAATACCTTAATAGTTAGTCTTTAGTCCTTAGTCCTTAGTCTTGAGTATTGGTTACTAGTACAAACAGTCGTTAGTTATTGTACTAGAAACTAGCACTAGTAAGGACCAAATACTCAAGACTCAGGACTCAAGACTCAGGACTATTCCTGCCTAACATTTGTTACTATTCATTTTAGTAAATATTTTCTAACAAATCCTTGATCTCTAGACGATAATTCTAGAAAATTGTAGCCACACGAAAGTATATGTCGAAAAGCAGCCAAATAGCAAAATACGAACTGATGACCGGTAGGTTCATCTCGTCTTTGCTGTCACTTGTGCTAGTCGTCGTCATTTACAAACCCAAAGGGGCGATGGTGTAACATATTGAATTAAGAATATACAAACCGCCCCGACACAATCGGGGCGGTTTTGTTTTATACAGGGCAAAACAAACTAACAATTGTTATATGTACTATTCGAACGACACGATTCTCTTCCTGAACGGCAAGTTCATTAAGGCAGTCGATGCTCATACGGATTTATACAGCCAGACCCTGCATTATGGGTTCGGTGCCTTTGAAGGCATTCGGGCCTACAACACCCTCAATGGGGTGAAGATCTTCAAGGCGCGGGAACATTTCGATCGCCTGAAGAACAGTTGCGCCCTGGTAGGCATTCCGTTCCAGTACGAAACCGAAGAGCTTATCCAGATCGCTTATCAGCTGCTGCGCAAGAACGATCTGTCGGACGCATATATCCGGCCTCTCGTTTACTGCGGTCCGCAGATGAGTCTTGTGCGTCCTCAGGATGTATACCTGATGATGTGCGCCTGGGAGTGGGACAAGTACCATGGCGATAGCTTGCTTAAGCTTTGCCTTTCGTCCTACCAGCGACCCAATCCTAATTCGATCAAGATTGAGTCGAAGGTAACCGGTCACTATGTGAATTCGGTGCTTGCCACCAGTGAGGCCAAAGTGAGAGGTTACGACGATGCGCTCATGCTCGACATGAATGGCTTTGTCGCCGAAGCACCCGGTGCCAACTTCTTCATGGAGAAAGAGGGCACACTTTATACGCCTGCAACAGGTCATATCCTGCCAGGCATAACAAGACAAACAGTACTTAACATCTGCCGCGAGTTGGAAATACCTGTGGTGGAGAAAAATATTAAGCCGGAAGAACTGGAAGATGCTGATGGCGCATTCCTCTGTGGCACTGCTGCTGAAATAGCGGGCATCGAATCGATCGATGCAAAACCTTTCCGTAAGGAATGGGCCGATGGACTCGGAACCACAGTACAGGAAGCGTACAAGTGCCAGGTATTGGAAAAGTCTTTCAGCTACGTCATCATCTGACAACCAGATGCAGAGGATGGTGAAGCGATTGAAAGATTGCTTCCCCGCCTCGATTAGAATAGAAAGTGCTTCGCACAAATGAGTTGGATAAGGTTGTGATCCGACAGAATTTTTTGAACTAGAACATGGAACTTAACAAATACAGCAAAACACTCACGCAAGATCCTACGCTCCCTGCAGCGCAGGCAATGCTTTACGGAATAGGACTTACTGAATCAGATCTTAAGAAGGCCCAGGTGGGCATCGTCAGCACAGGCTACGACGGCAACACCTGCAACATGCACCTTAACGATCTCGCAAAAGAGGTAAAGACGGCAGTATGGGACAACGATCTCATCGGTCTTATCTTCAATACCATTGGCGTCAGCGATGGCATGAGCAATGGAACAGAAGGCATGCGTTACTCACTGGTAAGCCGTGAGATCATCGCCGACTCTATCGAAGCCGTATGCGGAGCGCAATACTACGATGGACTTATCGCCGTTGTAGGTTGCGACAAGAATATGCCCGGTGCTTTGATGGCCATGGCAAGATTGAATCGTCCTTCCATCATGGTTTATGGCGGAACGATTGCCGGTGGACATTGGAAAGGACAGGAGCTCAATATCATCTCCGCGTTCGAAGCTTTAGGCAAGAAACTCGCAGGCAACATCACGCCTGAAGATTATAAAGGCATTATTCAAAACTCATGTCCCGGCGCCGGCGCATGTGGCGGAATGTATACGGCAAATACCATGGCTTCTGCAATAGAAGCAATGGGTATGTCACTTCCCTACTCTGCAAGCAATCCGGCCCTGAGCAAAGAGAAGAGCAACGAGTGCAGGGATGCGGCTAAAGCAATATATCATTTGCTTGAACGTGATCTGCGCCCCCGCGACATCATGACGAAGAAAGCATTTGAAAATGCTATTACTGTTGTGATGGTGTTGGGAGGTTCAACAAATGCAGTACTTCACCTGATCGCGATGGCAACATGCGCAGGCGTTGAAGTTACGCAGGAGGACTTCCAGCGCATCTCCGACAAGACACCGTTGATCGCTGACCTTAAGCCAAGCGGAAAATACCTGATGGAAGCGCTCCATAAAATCGGAGGTGTTCCGGCAGTGATGAAGTACCTGCTTGAGAAAGGTTATCTCCATGGTGATTGTATCACCTGCACAGGAAAGACCGTTGCTGAGAATCTTAAAGATGTGAAGTCCCTCGACTTCAACGCTCAGGATGTGATCCTTCCTCTCGAGAAACCGATCAAGGCAACAGGTCACCTTCAGATCCTCTATGGCAACCTTGCAGCAAAGGGTTCTGTGGCTAAGATCACTGGTAAAGAAGGCGAGAAGTTCAAAGGTCCGGCTCGTGTATTCAACAGCGAGTTTGAACTGAACGACGGAATAGTGTCGGGACGAGTCAAAGCTGGTGATGTCGTCGTCATACGCAACGTAGGCCCTAAAGGCGCTCCCGGCATGCCAGAGATGCTCAAGCCAACTTCCGCTATCATGGGCGCGGGCCTTGGTAAGAGTGTTGCGCTGATCACAGACGGACGCTTCTCCGGAGGATCTCATGGATTCGTAATCGGGCATATTACTCCCGAAGCTTTTGAAGGAGGATTAATTGGACTTGTTGAAGACAACGATCCGATTGAAATAGATGTACAGGGTCATACGATCAACCTTTTGGTTGATGACGCGACACTGGCGAAGCGCAAGGCGGCATGGAAACAACCCGAACTGCGTGCTAAGGATGGAATATTGAAGAAGTATGCAAAACAAGTAAAAACCGCCGCCGATGGATGCGTTACTGACCAAGACTAAGGCAGCTTCAGCAGAGCAGCCAAAATTGAAGATCACGGGTTCTGAAGTTTTGTTGGATAGTCTCGTCGCTGAAGGCGCTGACCTGATCTTCGGATATCCCGGTGGAGCAATCATGCCGGTATACGATGCGTTGTATGGTTATGCCGAAAAGCTCACACATATCCTTGTGCGTCATGAGCAGGGCGCCATTCACGCCGCCCAGGGTTTTGCCCGCGTAACGGGTAAGGTAGGCGTTGTGTTTGCTACTTCCGGACCTGGAGCAACAAATCTTGTAACAGGTCTTGCAGATGCTTTGATCGATTCAACTCCATTGGTATGCGTTACCGGGCAGGTGTTTGCTCACTTGCTGGGAACAGATGCATTTCAGGAAACTGATGTGGTGAACACAACGATTCCGGTAACGAAATGGAACATACAGGTAACGGAAGCAAAAGACATTGCTCCTGCTATTGCTAAAGCATTTTATATAGCTGCCTCCGGCAGACCAGGACCTGTGCTCGTCGACATTACGAAGAATGCACAGAACGAAATGATTGAGCCGGTAAAGCACGAGAAGTGTGAAAGTATCCGGACTTATCGTCCAACTCCTGTGCTTCAGCAAAGCCAGATCGATGCAGCTGCCGCATTGATCAATGGTGCGAAGAAGCCTTACATACTTGCGGGACAGGGAGTATTGCTATCGGGCGCTACTGAAGAGTTGAAAGCCTTCTCCGAGAAGACTGGAATCCCGGTAGCCTGTACGTTACTCGGCCTCGGAGCTATTCCTAACGATCACCCGAATTATGTTGGGTTCCTGGGAATGCACGGAAATTATGGCCCCAACCTTAACACTAATCAGTGTGACGTGTTAATCGCGATTGGTATGCGCTTCGACGACCGTGTAACGGGCAACGTTAGCAAGTATGCCAAGCAGGCAAAGGTGGTTCACATCGAGTTGGATAAAGCAGAGATCAACAAGATCATCAAAGCCGATGTGGCCGTTCATGCCGATGCGCGTGAGGCACTCGCTGCTCTCATCAACAGATGCGACCTCAACAAACACGAAGCCTGGATTGAAAGCTTTCGCAAGCTGAATCAGGTTGAATATGATAAAGTCATTCTCAAGGAATTTAATCCTGAAGGAGTCCTTACGATGGCTGAGGTTATCAATCATCTCTCGAACAAAACTAACGGAGAGGCTATCGTAGTCACCGATGTTGGCCAGCACCAGATGGTAACTTCACGTTACTATCAATACAAGAATCCACGTGCTAACGTTACCTCAGGTGGCGCAGGCACAATGGGATTCGCACTGCCAGCCGCTATTGGTGCTAAACTGGGCCAGGCCGACAAACAGGTGGTGGCCGTAATCGGCGACGGTGGATACCAGATGACGGTTCAGGAACTCGGTACCATCATGCAGTATCAGATTCCGGTGAAGATTGTCGTGTTGAACAACAACTTCCTCGGCATGGTACGTCAGTGGCAACAGCTCTTCCACGGCAAGCGTTATTCGTTTACCGAAATGCAGAACCCTGACTTTGTGAAGCTCGCTGAAGCTTATAGTATACCAGCCCGTAAGGTAGAAGATCGCGGCCAGCTGCAGGACGCACTTAGCGAAATGTTGAATGCCAAAGGCCCATACTTCCTTGAAGTTGTCGTTGGCAAAGAAGACAACGTATTCCCTATGGTACCAGCCGGCTCAGGAGTAGGAGATGTATTGCTCGAGCCACCAACAAACTAAATGACACGGCAATGACACTTACGCAAGCGCATACAAAGACAATTTTGACCGATATAGACATGAAACAGGATTTCACGCTCGAGATTCATTCCGACAACAATTTCTCCGTCCTGAACCGGATCGTTAACATCCTGAACAGACGGCGCGTTCGGATCAAGAAACTGATCGCCCACGAAGACGAAGGTGATTTCAAACGCGGCGTGGCGGTAGTCCTCCTGTTCACTACACCCGATATGATCGAAAAGGTGAAACATCAGCTGGAAAAACTGATTGAAGTAGAACACGCGGTCTATTATGAAGGAAGCAATGAGTATTGCGAACTCAGTTCTAAACACTCGCTGATTAGTAATTAGTCCTGAGTATTTAGTCCTTAATGGGTCTTGAGTATTAATAGTAAAGACAACTACAAACTAGTCAACTACAAACCAAACTCAGGACTCAGGACTCAAGACTAAGGACTGCTAATTAAGTGACTAAGCACTTTTAAAAACGTACAACAACACTTATTAATAACAACTCAAACTATGGCAAAGATTAATTTTGGAGGAACGATCGAAGAGGTGGTAACCCGCGAAGAGTTTCCAATGGAAAAGGCACTGGATATCATGAAGAATGAAACGATCGCTATCATCGGTTATGGCGTTCAGGGTCCGGCTCAGGCGTTGAACCTCCGCGATAACGGCTTCAAAGTAATCATCGGACAACGCAAAGGTTCCAAGACATGGAACAAAGCTGTAGAACACGGATGGGTTCCCGGCGAAACATTGTTCGAGATCGAAGAGGCTGCCAAAAAAGGAACGATCATTCAATTCCTTCTCTCTGATGCAGGGCAGATTGAACTCTGGCCAACCATCAAGCCACACATCACAAAGGGCAAGACGTTGTATTTCTCACACGGCTTCGGTATCACATTTAAAGATCAGACTGGCATCGTTCCTTCTGCTGACGTAGACGTTATTCTCGCCGCACCTAAAGGATCAGGAACGTCAGTGCGTCGCCTCTTCCTTCAGGGTAAGGGTATCAACGCCAGCTATGCAATATTCCAGGATGCAACCGGTCAGGCAAAGCAGAAAGCTATCGCACTTGGCATCGGCGTAGGAGCAGGATATTTGTTCGAAACAGATTTCAAGAAAGAAGTATACTCAGATCTTACTGGCGAGCGCGGTACTCTGATGGGTGCTATCGCCGGTATCTTCGAAGCACAATACGAAGTATTGCGTGCAAACGGCCACTCTCCTTCTGAAGCATTCAACGAAACTGTTGAAGAGTTGACACAGAGCCTTATGCCTCTTGTTGCTGAAAACGGTATGGACTGGATGTATGCCAACTGTTCGACTACTGCTCAGCGTGGTGCACTCGACTGGAAGAAGAAGTTCAAGGCAGCAACATTGCCTGTATTCCAGGAGTTGTATAAGAGCGTTGCTACCGGACAGGAAGCAAAACGCACTATCGAAACCTGCAGCAAGCCTGACTATCGCGAGAAACTCGCGGAAGAGCTCCGCGAAGTACGTGAGAGCGAACTCTGGCAGGCAGGTGCCGCTGTACGCGCACTCCGTCCTGAGAAGAATACAGTTGAAGCCAGCATGATTAACTGATCAGCCTACGGCGATCAGGAATCATCAAAATACGATCAAATCAATTCCTGCGCCGTCGACATCGACGGCGCAGTTTGTTAAAACAAGGCCATGACATCTTTATCGAAGACACAAACCCTGAACATCGAAGCCGCGGCCGAAACGCTGAAGGATGTGGTGCTGAAAACACCATTGCAGTTTCATCGCAAACTCTCTGAAAAGTTCCAGGCATCGATTTATGTAAAACGTGAAGACCTGCAGGTAGTGCGTTCCTACAAGATTCGTGGCGCATATAATTTGATTCAAAGCCTCACCGAAGAACAGCGTCGTCGCGGCGTGGTTTGTGCAAGCGCCGGCAACCATGCGCAAGGCGTTGCATTTGCCTGCCATCACCTCGACATCAAAGGCGTGATCTACATGCCTGCAATCACGCCGAAGCAGAAGATCAACCAGGTAAAGATGTTCGGAGGCAGCAACACCGAAATCGTTCTGATCGGTGATACGTTCGACGAGTGTCAGGCACACGCTCTTGAATTCACGCGTGAAAACAACATGGTTTTTATTCCGCCATTCGATCATCCAAAAGTGATTGAAGGACAAGGCACCGTAGGAAAAGAAATATTGGATGAACTATCCGGCATCGACTACATCTTCGTCCCCGTTGGTGGAGGCGGGCTGCTGGCCGGTGTAGGTACCTATTTCAAAACACTTTCACCGAATACAAACGTCATTGGTGTCGAGCCGCTCGGTGCACCTTCAATGAAAAAAGCGCTGGAAGCAGGACGTCCCGTCGTGCTTGATGAGATTCAGCGATTTGTCGATGGAGCCGCTGTAAAGAAGGTTGGCGACCTGACCTTCGAATATGGTAAAGATGTTCTCAGCGATATGCTTCTCGTTCCCGAAGGAAAGATCAGTACTACAATACTTCAGCTTTACAACGAGGACGCTATTGTCGCCGAACCTGCGGGCGCACTATCAATCGCTGCCCTCGATCAGTACGCCACTCAGATTAAAGGAAAGAAAGTCGTCTGCGTACTCAGTGGCGGCAACAACGATATCGACCGCATGCAGGAGATCAAAGAAAGGTCACTGCTCTATGAAGGTCTTAAGCATTATTTCATTGTACGGTTTGCTCAGCGCCCGGGAGCGCTGAAACAATTTGTAAACGACATCATGGGACCTAATGATGATATCGTGCGCTTCGAGTTCATTCAGAAGAATAACAAGGAAAGCGGCCCTGCGCTTATCGGAATTGAAGTGAAATCAAAGGACGATTTCAATGCTCTGATTGCGCGCATGGATGGTTTCAAGCTTAACTACACGCTGGTCAATCAGAACGAAAATCTCTTCGAATACCTGATATAGCGAATTGCAAAACAACAGCTAGTCGTAGGCAGCAACAGGCAGCGTAGACACCGATTGTATTTGTAAACAGGTCTTAGTACCTTATATCGCAAGCACTAACATCGTTGTAACTATGAAACTTGCCCGTGCGGTAACTTTAGCCTTTTGTCTTGTTCAACTGACCATTCCTTGTTCTTTAGCCCAATCCAATCAGGATTCTCAAGGCACGTTTGAAATACTGAAGCAGCCCGCCAACGCGTTCCCTCAGACGTTATCATGGTGGGACAGCATCTATATGTTCAGGAATTTTCAACCGGGCCGCATAACCTATTTCACCGGATTCACTCCTCAGCAGCAACTGAAACTAAATTACAATCTCTATTATGGTCAGATGGATCTGATCGAAGCTAACGGAGACACCTCTCAGCTGGAGGCACTGAAAACGATCCGCTCTATTGAAGTCGGCAATGATGTATTCTACTATTTTCCGAAGATCGGCTATCTGCATGTGTTGGTTCAGGGTGACATCGTTCTGGCGGCACACACGATGCTACACCTATATTCCATGGATCGCGCCAATGGCTATGCAGTTCCAAGCAATCTTGCAGCCGGTGGCGATGTGCGCGGTAGACCTTCGACCGTAGACAAATACTACATCAACGCTTCGGCATATTACTTCCTCGATGAGGAACGACAAGCACTTGTTCCTGCCAAAAATGTTCTTACGAAAATGTTTAGTGAACACAAAGAGGGGATCAACGAGTTTGTAAAAACGCACTCGACTAACTTCAACCTGGAAAAGGACCTTTTGGAGGTTGTTGAATACTGTAACAGCCTCAGACGTCTTAGCTCAGGAAAAGAAAATCGCATGGTTGTCCGCGCGAACGAACTTGCTTTCAAGATTTTGCGCGACAGCATATACCGCTTCAATGAGTTTCAGGATGGAACAGTTGTTTATCAGGATGGAAAAATGAAAACTTATGGCAATGCACTAAATTACAATCGGCTGAGTGGCGATCTCGAGGCTATTGTTAGCAATGATACTTTGAAGGCATCAAACAGCGACTTCATTTCTACCTGCATACTGGGAAGTACAACATTTCTAAAGAGGCCTGAAGGATTCATCGAAATTGTTTTAAATGGTCCTGTATCGGTGGGGGTGGTTCGTAAACTTGCTCTGGTTCATTCTCAAAGCCCCAGCGCATCGGTGAAAAAAAATATAGCTGACAACTACAATCCTTCACAGGTTGCTAACAACATCGCCGACTATGATCGCGAGTTTGCAGCTCAAAACCAGTATTACCTCATTGACACGCGCGGGCAGATACATCTCCCATCCTCGTCTGCTCTTTATCGGATCTACCCTGATCAGAAAAAGCAGATTGATCAATATATCAAAGCCCATCAGCCAGACCTCCGGAATGAAAGTGATTTGAAACTTATCATAAGTCGTCTGGAGTCAAAGTAGCTTCTCAAATTCCTGTACGCCGGATTAGCAGAATTTCTGCAACTCTGCGGAAAAGCCTTAACTTAAGACTACACTAACATCTTCGGCTATGTACAACTGTGTATGGTCGCTTACCATTTTGTTCGGGAAACAAAAGGAAGCATTGGATATTATTAAAGCATGGGGAGCAGAAAAATTCAGGTCATCGCATTTCAAGGTCTCAACGAACCGATTATGCGTTGGACACATCGGCGAATCGCCATCACATATTCTGGACGAGTATCTCTTTGATTCACTTTCTGACTTTGAGAAGGCCTTAGATGATATGCGCCAACCGCAGTTCAAACAATTCAGCGATGCAATTGCGCCTTATATAGTTCCAGGTTCACAGAAGTGGACTATCTACAGGATGATCAATTAGCTATTGCTTTTCGTCAATCAGGGCGTATCAGTCTTTTCGTTTCACCGGAGAAATGCTACTTTACGCTGGAACGCAAAATACGATGCACACACCAACATTGCAGCCGGCTAATGCAAATGATTATCTGGATCCACGTTCTCCACTGAAAGGTTGGATTATCATTTCTTGCTGGAGTCGCTGCTCGATGATCATGTTATTGGTCATGGTTTCAAATCATTTGATCGCCCAGAAATCAAGACGACAGACTGAACCAATACGATACTACCCTGGAAAGGAATGGACGAAGAAGACTCCCGGGGAAACTGGCGTCAATGCTACCCAGTTAAAAACAGCAATTGATTTTGCGATTGCCAGTGAAAGCGCTGCACCAAAAGATCTCAAACTCAATCACTACAGAAGCTTTGGTCGCGAGCCATTCGGAGATGCCGTTGGCCCTTTGAAGGATCGTGGTGAGCAGACGGGCATCATCATCAAGAATGGTTACGTAATCGCCGAATGGGGCGATCCTTCCCGAATCGACATCACGAACAGCGTGACCAAAAGCTTCCTGGCAACCGTGGTGGGCCTCGCTCACGATAGAAAGTTAATCAACAGTATCGACGACCAGGTCTATAAGTACGTACCTCCCATCCTGCTCTATAACCCTATGCCTACTGGCGACAAAGCAGATGCTTTCGACAAGAAGTCTGATTTCATAGAGCCGTTCAACACACCACACAATAGGACGATCACCTGGCGCCAGATGCTTCAGCAAAACAGTGACTGGGAAGGTACCTTGTGGGGCAAACCTGACTGGGCCGATCGTCCCAGCAATGACTATAAGGAATGGGCGACAAAACGAAATGAGCCCGGAACGGTCTACGAATACAACGACACCCGTGTAAATGCACTTGCTCTGGCAACGCTGTCAGTCTGGAGAAAACCATTGCCAGATGTTTTGAAAGAAGAAGTGATGGACCCAATAGGTGCATCAAACACATGGCGGTGGTATGGTTATGAAAATTCCTGGATCGTACTTGATGGAAAGATCGTTCAATCCGTTTCAGGTGGCGGTCATTGGGGAGGAGGCATGGTTCTGAATGCTTATGACATGGCGCGATTTGGATATCTCACCCTCAACAATGGTAAATGGAACGATCGACAGCTTGTGTCGGCAGAGTGGAATAAGCTTGCTCAATCACCATCAGCACCACAGCCGACCTACGGATTTATGAACTGGTTTCTAAACACCGATAAGAAACAATGGCCCAGCGCACCCGATAAGGCGTTCGGTCACGTCGGCAATGGAACAAATCTTATTTATGTCGATCCTGTGAATGATCTGGTAGTGGTATTAAGGTGGATTGAAGACAGCAAAATAGATGAGTTCTTAAAACTGTTGCTCGCGGCGAATAAATGATCTCTTCAATCGCGTTGCGACGACTTGTCATCAGTTATTCGCATTGATGTAATATGCAGGATTGTCGTTCAACGGAACCGGGGATGACCACTCCTTCCTGATGGAATCCAGCACCACTGCCTAAGACATTCCAGGCCGAAAACGACTCCGCAAAAGGCTATTTTGAACCTGATCACGAAACTATCAGACGACAGGTTTAGTAACAGAACGTAAGATGGCAACAACAAGGAATGCGCTATTTCGGTATGAATAGCACATGAGAATTCATAAAATACTAGTCATCGCCCTTTTACTTGTAACAAGCCTGAACGCGAGCGCACAGTCGATCTGGACGATTGGCCCAATGCTGCACGTCAACTTCGGAGGCGGCCAAAAGAAAAGCGTTTCTTTTGCCATTGAAACTGCCTATTGGAACGTTAACAAATGGCCCTACAGTGTTGACTTCGGTATTGAATTCGATCGTAAGAAAACCAGGTTCTACTCCGAATTTCAAACAGGCATTGGTGTTGCCGGGATATCCGCCGGACCGGTATTTCAGGTTGGTAAAGGAAGCGGCGCTAAGCTAGGTCTGCAAGTAACTTCCTGGGTCAACTACTATCTGGGATTTGATTATCGCATGATCTTCCTGCGGAATGAAAAGAGAATGGGTGTAGGCACGTATGTCAAAGTTCCCATTGCTACACACGGCCTTGAATCCAGTAGTAGTGGACACAGTCATTGGGATAGTGACTGGGACTAAGAAGTTACTGACTGAATTTCGACTGCTATATACTTAACGTATTATGATGCAAGTTACTCTGTAGAGTACCAAATCAACAACCTCCGTACTTAATGATCAGCTGAACGGTTTCTTCATCACCTTTCTCTTTCGCCATGGTTAAAGGAGTCTGACCGGCATCCGACTTCACGTTCACATCTGATCCGTTATCAATCAACAACTTTGCAAGTTTCGCCTGGCCATTATGCGCTGCCGAATGAAGCGGCGTTACACCCGAGTGCTGCCTTGCATTTACATCAGCGCCAGCTTTGATCAACAAGGCAGCAATTTCATAATTTGAAATCGCGCAGGCGGAATGTAACGGAGCAACGTGCATCTGGTTGCTCGCAGCAATATTGGGATCCGCATGATTTTTCAGAAGAAGCTTTACCACATCCAGTTGTCCAAAATATGATGCAAGGGTAAGCGGAGTAAATCCATCGCTTGAAAGCGAATTAATCTGATCAGGTTGTTTCGTCAAAAGCCTCTGCACTGTGGCTACATCGCCGACAGTAGCGGCTTCGAAAATATCTACTCCATCTTTGTATCGGAGAATGATTTCGATCGCCTCCTGATTTCTATAGTAAGCCGCAAATTGCAGCAACGATATTCCCTGTTCAGTTGGCGCGCTCGCCAACAAAGGATTCGCTTTCAATTCTTTTTCAAGACCCCCGTTGTTACGGGTCTTAATAAATTCCGCCAATTCATTCATGAGTGAGTTGTCTAACGTGTGTTGAAGTCTAAGCCTGTCGATCATCCAGTAAACGACCAGAGTTCCTATACTGCATCGGAGTCATGTTGTGTTGTTTTCTGAATGCCGTATAAAATGATGATACAGTATTGAACCCGCTTTCAAATGCTATGCCCTCAACTGTATACTTGTCACTATCCGATATCAGCCTTGCTTCGGCATGCCTGAGTCTATGCGACGTAAGAAGTTCGGAGAATGTCTTATTGAATGTACTGTTCACCGCGCGCGAGACAACATAAGGTGGCACCTTGAGCAGCTGTGCCAGCCCGGAAACATTCAAAGTAGGATCAACAAAGATCCGTTCTTGCGTTAGCAGTTGTTCAATCCGAATTCCGACGTCGCGGTATAAATCAACTACCGCTTTCTGTTTTCTCGGTGGCGTGAACAAGCGCGCATGGCCAATGGCCCACCAGCTGAGACCATAAAATATGACGGTAGCGGAAAGAACGATGAGCCGGTAAATCAGGGGTTGATAAAAAGTAAGCTGCAAACCAAAGGTGATACACAAAATAAATGTACCCGCCGTGACGTACCATACCCATCGCCAGGCGTCATCGTCCGATCTGTGCGACGATCGGTTTCTAATCAACCAAACGGCCGTCGCAATCAGATATATAAAGAGATGGACCGTAAATATCCGATAGACGATCCAATGGCCCATGATTGCAAAGCCAAGAGCAATGACACCAGGAACAAAATGCAATAAATGAATACGTCTAAAGCGGAAACTGCTGTCGAACAAGGCAAGTGCAAATAGAAGCGTAAACGGTCCGGCCCACGACATTCCTAGCAACCCCACAACGTTAGCCGGGATCATAGCTTCGGGAATCACAAAAATCGTTACCGACTTGCCAACCCTGAGAGCAAGCGACACGAGCAACCCCGACAACATCAGATTTGAAAGCCGGTCGCTCACCCGAATCAGTACTAATGACCAATACAACGCGTGTGCGCACGCAGCCATGCACAACGCGAATACCAGGATCATAGAAGAGCTCATGTGTCGATTGTTTTTACGGGCAATGACACTACAATTTGCCAATAACTACTACAGATTCGCGAATCCGAATGAAGTTTCTGGTACTAAGAGTGATTTTGCTTTCAAAAATACAACACCAAAACACAACGCCATGAAAACAAACAGACGGACTTTCATACAACGGGCAGCACTGTGTGCCGCACCGTTCTCGCTCCCGGGCTACCACATTCAACACGCAATGCAGGAACGTCCCGCTCCTTTAAGCGGAGATCTCGTTCTTGATTTCGTAAGAAGTGCCCATCACGATCTCGCACGGGTAAAAGAACTTCTCGAAAAAGAACCAAACCTGTTAAATGCCACCTGGGATTGGGGCAAAGGAGATTTCGAATCAGCCATTGGCGCAGCAGGTCACATGGGACTCGTCGACATGGCTGAATTCCTCATCTCCAAAGGCGCCCGCATGGACATCTTCGTTGCCACAATGCTCGGTAAACTGGACATCGTAAAGCCGATGCTCGAAAACTTTCCTTCTCTAAAATCATCCAAAGGTCCGCACGGAATCACGCTCCTTTTTCATGCAGAAAAAGGAAAGGAAAGAGCGAAACCAGTTCTGGATTATCTGAAGTCTATTGGGGCGAGCTGATTTACTGCCCGGCAGCAGCAGGCGTGAACTTTGTTATCTCACTTTTATAACCGGGAAGTGATCTTAAGTAGGTGTATATCGCACCCAGATCTTCTTCCGTCATGTTCGCATACATCATCCACGGCATGATCGTATTGAATTCACCAGCAGCAACAGTCGGAGGTGTGTACGAAGAGTCGGCGTAAGCCTTGAAGCGCTGAATGAAAGCGCTCCGATTCCACTTTCCAATGCCGGTTTCAGGATCCTGGGTTATGTTAGCAGACCTGATCACTGAGCCTCCGGGCATGCCGAATTCACGACCGCCCGAAAATGCTTTCTCACGTATGATCTGATGCTGATCATTGGTCGGAGTGTGACATTCTATACACCCGCCAGCGTTTGCCATATATGCGCCATACGCAACCGTGTCAGACAGCAGTGGTCGTTTTGTTGGAGTGCCTTTAGCAGGCATAGTGCGCAAAATGATGTTTACGGGGAAATCCGCAGATGACTCAGGAATCTCATTATCAATGGGCTCAAGTGTCCGAAGGTATGCAATGAGCGAGTAGACATCCTCTTCATCCATCTGTCCATAGTACGGATAAGGCATCACCGGAAACATCGCATTTCCCTCTTTGGTAACACCACTGGTGATTACTCTGAACAATTCACCATCGGTATAACGGCCGATACCTGATGGAGTAATATTCCGCGAATAAAATACACCGGGAAAGCCTACTGAATGATCGAAACGTTCACCCCCTTTGCCCATTGTGCCTGGAATTACCGGGCCGGAGAACTTATTCCAGTCACGAGTCGAGTGGCAATCCATACATACGTTGACAGCGTTGGCGAGATATCGGCCGCGCTCAATACGTTCTGCTGTTAGCTCCACTTTTAATTCAGGAGCCTCTCCTACATTAGGAAATGCAGACACTACATAAATAAGAACACCACATAATAAGATGACAATGGCGCCGAGAACAACGCCAATTACTTTCAAGGCTTTTTTCATGCTGGGGGTTTTGTTAGCCAAAATTGAATCTAGCCACGAATACAGTCAAATGCAATATTGGGTCTATTGTAAAGGCATTTTTCGCGTACCAGTTTCGTTGTAACGGGATTTCCTTCCGGACGTTGCCTGTATCTGCGATATATATCAAACTAAAATTCAGGTATTGCAGGTCTTTCCATGTCCACGTATAGCCCACAGGTGGCCGCCCGCTATGCAAGCGGAAAAGCAAAGATGCCATAACATTTTGTTTACGTATATTCTGCTATTTACCGGGCAAATGAACCACGTGAACAATCTTAGAATCGCCATCATCACAGCGGGGTTACTGCTCCTTGCCATCAGTGGATTTTCTCAGGCCACTCCAGATACCGAGACAAAAACATTGGTCGTGCTCTTCGATGGCCTTCGACCCGACTACATCACCGCTGAGGCAATGCCTAACCTTTACGCATTTTCAAAAGACGGATGCTATGGTCTGCAACATCACAGCGTGTTTCCAACGGTAACACGCGTAAATGCCTCATCATATTCCTCGGGCAGCTATCCTCAAACCCACGGGCTTATGGGTAACACCGTGTACTTCCCGGAGGTAAATCCTACCAGTGGATTGAATACCGGCAACTATAAAGACTTGTTCAAAATTTCAGAAGCTACGCACGGTCACTTGCTAACGACAATAACTCTTGGTGAAGTGCTGGCAAAGCACAACCAGAGAATGATGGTCTTCAGCTCAGGGTCGCAGGGTCAGGCGCTAATGCAAAACCATACGGTAAGTGGTGGAGCGATTGTTAATCCACAACTTATTCTTCCTGAATCCTTCAAGAACGACGTTATCCGGGAAGTTGGTCCGATACCTACAGGCAAAGTGGATGGAGTCGTGCACCGATGGATCACAGATGCCTGGATGAAATTCGGTCTGGCACCCGACGGTCCATTAGTTAGCTCCATCTGGTATGCCGATCCGGATGGAGTTGCTCATGATGCCGGTATGGGTGCACCCACTTCAATGGAATCAATAAAAGTGGTCGACGCGGAATTCGGACGAATTCTCGCTGAGATCAAATCAAGAAATCTGTCAGATAAGATAAACATCATCGTTTCTGCCGATCACGGGTTCATTAGCCACAACGGAAAGATAGAACTCGAAGATTTTCTGATCGCTAAGGGTTTGAAAAAGGCAAAAGACAGTGAAGACGTTGTTCTGGCCGACAAGGCCATCTTCGTCGCCAACCATGATCCGGCTATTATCCAGAAAATAGTTTCGGCGCTTCAGGCTGAACCCTGGGTCGGCCCTGTTTTCACAAGGGGCAAAGCTGGTGACATGAAGGGTAGCGTAGCAGGAACGTTATCCTTTGAATCCATTCACTGGAATCATCCTGCGCGTGCAGCAGACATACTGATCGACAACAACTGGAGTTCTGAAAAAAATGAGTTTGGATATGCAGGCACGAGCACATTTGTGGGCGTGGCTGGTCACGGTGGATTGAGCCCCTACGAAGTTCACATTGCGTTACTGGCCAGTGGTCCTGCTTTTAAAAAGAATTTTACAAGCGAGCTGCCCACCTCGAACGTAGACATTGTACCTACAATCCTGGCGATTAACAAACTCCCCATTCCAGACGAGATGGACGGACGCGTAATGAATGAATTGCTTAAGAACGCTCAAGCAAACGAAAAAGCACGTGTAGTAGAAACAGCAGTCACAACAGCGATTCCGGGTGGTCAGTACAAAGTCACCCTCCAGCGAACGGTTATTGGGAATTTCAGCTATGTGGACAAGGCCACAACGGTAAGAACGATCAAATAATGGCGTTGTATAACTGCCAACTGTCGTTGCAATAAAGAGTTAATGTTTACCTTGGTAAATTCTAACTTTTAGAAATCCAAATGCCCGTACAGAAAGCAGCCAATGTAGAGCCCCATGTCTTTCGCGAAGGCGCCAGCCGGACACTGGTGCACACAGAGAATCTTATGGTCGTAGTCATCGACTTCTTTAATGGGCCCTGGAGCGAACCGGATCCATACCATCATCATGTTCACGAGCAGATCACCTACGTTGCGTCCGGTGAGATTGTATTCATGTGTAAAGGAGAGCCGGATCAAAATCTGCAGGCTGGCGATATGTTCTCGGTGCCTTCAGGGGTGCCGCACACCATAAAGCTACTGTCTGCAAAAGCAAGACTTGTTGATAGCTTCTCGCCTGTGCGGGAAGACTTCTTGTAGATCAAGGCTGCTTGTTATTAAGATGAGCATTCAAAACCTATAAGATCTCTGGAGGTCCATCACATACTTTCAAAATGAATACGTACGGAAACTTTTACTGAACTTTAATGATCGCTTACTCAAGTACGCGCAACGAAAAATTTGCCCCTGCTTTTCTTGTTGGCAGGTTGATCGTCATATGATTTGACTTCAATGCATTCATTAAGAACAAACTCTTCATTGAATAGCCTAAAGTCTCTGCATATCATGATGCTTGTCACTAAAGATTTATAATCACGAGACTATATTAATTATCTCGTTTGCGTCCGGCAGGCAAGCAGGGCTCCGAAGAAAAAATATCAGTTTTTAATCTGAACCCACCGACCTCGGCACATTCGATTGCCTCGGTTAATCGAACACCTCATTAAGTTTAACTGTTTATGAAAAAAGCATTACACAGCAAATGTTTGATTTGTGTGTATGCGCTTTCACTTTTTGCCACTAGTGTGAGCGCACAGACTCCGCCGGCGGGATTCGCCACCGTTACTGTCTCCAATCAATGGACTGAAGCAGTTGGTCTCACCTTCAATCGGGACGGTTCAAAGATGTTTGTTTGGGAACGAGCCGGAAAGGTTTGGGTTGTCGCCAATAATCAAAAGCAACTGATGCTGGATATCAGCGAAGAAGTGGGCGGATGGTGGGATCACGGCTTGCTGGGGTTTGTATTACACCCGCAGTTCGAGCAAAACGGATACTTCTACATCCACTACCTCGTAGACAGACACTATCTGATCAATTATGGTACGCCTGCATATAACCCGGCAACAAATGATTTCTATAGTGCGACTATAAGCAGGGTAACCCGATACACAGCCACTCCATCAGGTAACGGATATACTGTGGATCCTGCCAGCAGAAAGATATTACTTGGAGAAACGAAGACGACGGGACCAGCTTCCACAGACCGAAGTCACGTTGTGGGAGCCATCGCGTTTGGAACTGACAATACGCTGCTGATTGGGGTCGGTGATGGTGCGGCAGCGAATACTGACCTCGGTAGTTATTCCGGTTCATTCTACCAGCAGGCTTTAGACGACGGTATTCTTACACCACAATTGAACATTGGTGTTTTCCGCTCGCAGGTACTTGATTGCCTCAGTGGAAAAATCCTTCGTATCGACCCTGAAACCGGTTTGGGTATCCCTAGCAATCCCTTTTTCGATCCGTTGCGACCCGATGCTCCTGTTTCAAAAGTTTGGGCACTAGGATTACGACAACCCTTCCGAATGTTCCACAAGGATGGGACGGGCAGTCATAGTCCTGAAGACGGAGACCCGGGAGTGTTTTACATAGGAGAGGTTGGGTACAATACCTGGGAAGAACTGAACGTGATGGATAAGCCTGGAATAAATTTTGGCTGGCCAATTTATGAAGGTCTGACTCCATCACTGTTTGCGACAATCAACATGGCAAACACATTTGCACCAAACCCATTGTACCTTACCAGCGGATGCAGTCAACAGTATTTTAACTTTCAGGATCTGATAAAACAGCAAACACCATCAGGTACCGCTACATTCAATAATCCCTGCAATACTTCACAAGGGATACCTTCATCAATCCCAACTTTCGTGCATACCCGGCCATTGATTGACTGGAAACATGGTTCAGGTCCTTCAAGGACGGGCACATTCAGCGGCAACACCGCTACTGAGGTAAACATTGGAGCTGCGGGTTCTCCGGTATCGGGTCCGCAGTTCGGCGGAAGTGCTTCGGTGGCTGGTGTCTTTTATGCTGGTACCGATTTCCCGGAGGATTATCAAAACACATTTTTCTTCGGTGATTATAGTTCAGGATGGATTCGGAATCTTAGGGTAGATGGTAATGACCGTCCTGTCGCTGTAAGAAATTTTATCAACAGTGGCGCCACGGTAGTTTGTATGGCCACCAATCCGACCGGCGAGGGTCTCTACTACGTAAACTTTGGATCTGAAATAAGGAGAGTCTATTACACTGCGAATCGTCCACCTGTGGCTGTTGCCTCTTCGGATAAAACGTTTGGCCCCACTTCTCCTGTGCTAATCCAGTTTACGGGGAGCACATCTTCCGACCCGGAGGGTCTGCCATTGACTTATTCCTGGGACTTCGGCGATGGGTCGGCGCTAAGCACAACCGCCAATCCTTCTCATACTTTTTCTGCACCACCTGGAGTACCAACAAAGTATGTTGTAAAACTGACCGTTCGTGATAATCAAAATGCAACAGACGAAACAACTATAAATGTATCGGTTAATAATAAACCACCTAACGTCACAATTACCAGTCCTGCAGATGGTACGTTATATCCAATGACGGGAGAAACAATATATCAGTTACAGGCTGATGTCACTGATGACGAACACAGCGCTGCGCAACTTTCGTACGCCTGGCAAACAATTCTTCATCACAACCAGCATGAGCACCCCGATCCTATCGATACTTCGCCATCCACCACAACGCACATATCTCCGTTAGGATGTGATGGTCAAACGTATTATACAAGGATCGTTCTTACAGTTACTGATGCAGCTGGTGCCTCCACCACTAAAGAGGTCAGAGTTTATCCGGATTGCACTGGTATCATGCTTAATCCCGAAATAACCTGGCCACCGCCGGCAGCCATTACTCAGGGAACTGAGCTGGGTTCGTCACAACTGAATGCATCGGCTAGTTACAATGGTACCACAGTAGTTGGAACATTCGAATACGATCCTGCTCCGGGTACAGTACTGAATGCTGGCGATGATCAACCGCTGAAGGTAACTTTTACTCCATCGAATACATCACTGTTCAACGTCGTCTCCAAGACAGTAACCATCGATGTACAACCGGGATCCAATGCAATTTATAGAGCCATTAATCTGAATGGACCAGCGCTGCTTATCGATGGCTTCAGTTGGGAGAATGGATCTGGCGCTCCGAACCTTTCAATCACCAATGGCACAGCCTTCTCCAACCAGGGCGTGACGCTCGTGCCCGCCACTGATGCGAACCGCGCTACTATGATTCGATCTTCCGTTTTCGGCCAGACATGGGGTGTTACACTTGGAGCAATTCCGGCAGGTACCTACCAGATTTACCTGTACATGTGGGAAGACAATAACCCTGAAACTTTTTCAATCTCTCTGGAAGGAACACCTGTGCTGTCAAATTACAACAGCGGAAGTACCGGCACCTGGAGAAAACTGGGACCATTTCAGGCGATCATTAATGACGGTGCAATAAATCTCGGCTTTACAGGCGGTTCATCGAATTTGTCAGGGTTGGAAGTGTGGCGCATGGGGACGCCGCCGTCAAATCAGCCGCCTATAGTTAGCAATGCAATACCCGATCAAACTACATCTGCCAATGCATCGTTTAACTTTACTTTTGCTGCAAATACGTTTTCCGATCCGGATGCAGGTGCTACGCTTTCTTATGTTGCAGCACTTTCTCCAAGTGGTTCATTGCCTGCCTGGCTAACGTTCACACCTGCAACACGAACCTTCAGTGGTACACCCGGACCGGGAGACGTTGGCACAATACAAATTCAGGTTACCGCTTTTGATGGTATCGCCGGTGGAACAGTAAGTGATGTTTTCGCACTCACTGTTAATCCTGGAGCGGGACTCACATTGTATCGCGCTATCAACATAAACGGGGCTGCATTAACAATTGACGGAAACAATTGGGAGACCGGAATAGGGGCACCCAACCTTTCATTTACTAACAGTACAGCATTCTCCAACCAAAGTGTCACACTCGTACCAACGACCGATGCAAATCGCGCGACGATGATCAGGTCTTCAGTTTGGGGCAGCAACTGGACAACAACGATTGGAGGAGTTCCCGCCGGCACGTATCAGATCGCCCTGTATGTCTGGGAAGATAATAATCCGGAAACTTTCACGATCTCTTTGGAAGGGGCGGTCGTGCAATCAAACTACAATAGCGGATCGACAGGAACGTGGCGACGACTTGGACCATACCAGGCCACTATCAACGATGGAACAGTAAGTCTCGGGTTTACAGGCGGAGCTGCTAACCTTTCTGGAGTTGAGGTGTGGCGAGTGGGCGCACCGACGGGAAACCAACAGCCGGTGGTCGCCAATCCTATCGCTGACCAAAATACCAACGCGGGAACGCTCTTTAATTTTGCTTTCCCCACCAACACTTTTACTGATCCCGATATCGGATCAGTACTTTCGTATTCAGCATCACTTTCACCCAGTGGTAGCCTTCCATCCTGGCTAAGTTTCACTCCAGGCACGCGTACCTTCAGCGGTACACCGGCAGCTGCTGATGCAGGGACATTGCAAATACAGGTAACTGCATCCGACGGTGCAGGAGGAAGCGTCAGCGATGTATTCTCACTGACTATAAATCCGCCGGCAGCTACAACACTTTACCGTGCAATCAATTTAAACGGACCTACGTTAACAATTGATGGCTATAACTGGGAAGCCGGAACCAGCGCTCCCAATTTGTCATTCACGAATAGCACTGCATTTACAAATCAAAGTGTGACGCTGGTCCCATCAACCGATGCAAATCGTTCAACGATGATACGCTCCTCTGTTTGGGGACGTGGCTGGACAGCAACGCTCGGAGGAATTCCCGCCGGCACCTACCAGATATACTTGTACATGTGGGAAGATAACAACCCGGAAACTTTTTCAATCTCTCTTGAAGGAACGGTGGTATTGGCAAATTACAATAGTGGATCAACAGGAACGTGGAGGAGGCTCGGTCCCTATCAGGCGACCATCAATGACGGAACAGTGAGCCTCGGATTCACAGGCGGATCGGCCAACCTTTCGGGACTTGAGGTATGGCGTGTAGGGACACCGGCACCTAATCAACCGCCGGTGGTCAGCAATGCGATACCCGATCAAAGTACCGTCGCCGGTTCGTTGTTTAACTTTGCCTTTGCGGCCAATACGTTTTCCGATCCCGATCCAGGTACAGCGCTTTCCTATTTTGCATCGCTATCCCCAAGTGGTTCATTACCCGCCTGGCTAACGTTCACACCTTCAACCCGAACCTTCAGCGGCACACCACCTGCCGGAGATGTTGGTACATTACAAATTCAGGTGACCGCTTCTGATGGTGTCGCAGGCGGAACAGTTAGTGACGTTTTCACGCTCACCATTAATCCCGCAGCGGCGGCAACATTATATCGTGCCATCAACCTAAATGGACCTGCCCTGGTTATTGATGGAATTAATTGGGAGACGGGAACAGGCGCGCCGAACCTTTCATTTACTAACGGTACAGCATTCTCCAACCAAACTGTCACGCTGGTACCTACGACCGATGCGAATCGTACGTCAATGATTCGATCTTCTGTTTACGGCCGTACCTGGGGAGTTGCCCTTGGCGGAATTCAAGCCGGCACCTACCAGATATACATGTACATGTGGGAAGACAACAACCCGGAAACTTTTTCAATCTCTCTTGAAGGAACAGCCATACAGTCAAACTACAATAGCGTAGGTACAGGTGTCTGGCGAAGGTTGGGACCTTATCAGACAACTATAAACGACGGCACTATAAATCTGGGATTTGTTGGTGGTTCCTCCAATCTGTCAGGACTAGAGGTGTGGCGTGTAGGGGCACCGGTAGGAAATCAGCCGCCAATTGTTGCCAATCCCATTGCTGACCGAAGTATTAACGCAGGTTCTCCGTTTAATTTTACTTTCCCTCCAAATACATTCAGCGACCCTGATATCGGAACTATTTTCAGCTATTCATCATCCCTATCACCTGGTGGTGCATTACCCGCATGGTTAAGTTTCACTCCTGGCACGCGAACATTTAGCGGTACGCCAGGTACCGGAGATGTTGGCACACTTCAGATACAAGTGATCGCATCTGATGGTGCTGGCGGAAGCATCAGCGATGTGTTTGCATTAACGATCAGTCCTCCTGCAGCTGCTACGCTGTACCGCGCAATCAACATAAACGGACCAGCATTGGCAATTGATGGCAACAACTGGGAGGCCGGAACAAGTGCTCCAAACCTATCATTCACGAATAGCACGGCATTTACAAATCAAAGCGTGACGTTGGTCCCATCAACAGATGCAAATCGTGCAACGATGATACGCTCCTCGGTTTGGGGGCGTGGCTGGACGACAACACTTGGTTCGATCCCTGCAGGCGTGTATCAGATCTATGTTTATGTTTGGGAAGATAATAATCCGGAAATCTTCTCCATCTCTCTCGAAGGAACTGTGGTACTGGCAAATTACAACAGTGGATCAACAGGAACGTGGCGGAGACTCGGTCCGTATCAAGCTACCATTAATGACGGAACGGTAAGCCTCGGATTCACCGGTGGCTCTGCTAATCTTTCGGGACTCGAAGTGTGGAGCGTCAATCAACAAAGCGCTTCCGGACGTGTGGCCCTTGAAGCTCAGGGGTCATCAACAGTAGAACAGGAAGAAAGTAATGACGCGCTTTTTACGGCATTTCCAAATCCATTTTCAGACAAAATCAAAGTCAACTTCATTGCCGAGGAATCTGGGGCAGCAGTTCTGAGTTTGTATGACACGCGCGGTGTCGCTCTCAGAGTACTTTTTGAAGGAACAGTGACGGTCGGACACCCTAAGACTCTCGAAGTAGCAGCAGACAACCTGCCAGATGGCGTCTATATCCTTCAGTTGTCAACCGGGCGAAGAATCAAACGCATCAGAGTAGCACTTTCAAGATGACAAAATCAATAATTTTTAAATTAATCAATATGCATTGAGTTTGATAGCGGAGTATTGTTATCACAAATCATCCCGAAGCATTTATCTCCGGGCGTCATCAATTGCATTTTGGCGCCCGGAAATACCAACATTGGTGATCAAGCATTGATATTGCTGTCAATTAGGAGTAGTATTACTCAATTAAATGCAGGCGCATTGCAAACACTACTCAACGACAAATTATGAATGTTGCAGACATAATTGGCCAGTTCAAATCGGGGAAAGCATCTGCAAGAAGTCATATGCGGAACCTGATTGAGATCGCTGCAGCTGATGGCAATCTCGGATCTGAAGAACAACGTCTCCTTGAACATGCTGCTGTCAGGAACAATATCACAGCAGAACAGCTAAAAGAGATTCAGGATAATCCATCACTTCCGCGCTTTGTTATACCAACCAGCAATCGCGACAAATTTTATCAGCTTTATGATCTTGTTCATATGATGTCGGTCGACAAGAATGTGCACAGCGAGGAGATGCGCTTGTGTGAAATATTTGCCCTTAAGTTCGGCTACAGAAAAGAAGTAGTACGCGAAATGATCGAGATGATCACCCGTCACATAGAACAATGGAGTGGCGCGAAAGAAACGATGGATGCAGTGTTAGCTAAGCTGAAGGTCTACGAGTAGCTATTCATTAATCACGTAGAATCCCGCAGCACAAAAGCCGCAACATAAACCAGACCAATGGTATTTGAACTCATGTTCGGCTGCAAGCTCCAGTGACATTCCAAAACAGTTTCAATTGACACGTCGAAAACGTATTTCAAAACCATGACAACAGAACTGTAGTACATCGATTCGTCAACTGAGTCGACTTGGCAAAAAGAATTATGAGGATGCCAGGCGGAAATATTAAAGAGCCGAGAATGGGATTTGAACCCACGACCTGCTGTTTACGAAACAGCTGCTCTACCCCTGAGCTATCTCGGCTTAATTTTGTCTTCTTTATTCGCGCCTGATTAGTGGAGGTATATCGCAAACTAGCCACTTCCCTTAATCTTATACAAATCATGCCCTCAAAAAATCGCGAAATGGCATTAAATTGACGGCCATGCTATCGAAAAAATGCAAGTATGCAATCCATGCGTTAGTGCACATGGCCAAGACACCCGACGAAAAGTTTCTCATTAAAGACATTTCTGAAATCTGTAATATTCCAAAGAAGTTCCTTGAAACGATATTACTCGATCTTAAACGCGCGGGTATTCTTGGGAGTAAGGCCGGCAAGGGCGGCGGTTACACGTTACGAAGAAAACCCTCAGAAGTTAACCTTGCAGAGGTAGTACGATTATTTGATGGTGCAATTGCTGCGGTTCCCTGTGCGACTCATAAGTTTTACGAGCCATGTGAAGAGTGTTTAGATGAAGTAACATGTGCGGTACGTCATGCCTTTTTGGAAGTAAGAAATGCCACGGTCGAAATGCTGAAGGCGGATACCCTGGAAAAGCTCGTCAAAAACGAGGGGCGCCTTAAACTGAAGGCGCAAAAGGCACCCGCTGTCAGAAAGAAAGATTCCTAGTTCCAGCTGCTAATAACTATTTTACCGATAGGCAATAAAGAAATTGCCTAACTTCCGGGCACTAAATAGTTCGATTGCTAGTTTAACATTCATTATTCAACCATAAAATCTATAAATATGTCACTTCGATTAGGCGATGTAGCACCTGATTTTACTGCCGAGACAACAGAGGGCACAATCAAGTTTCACGAATGGCTGGGCAACTCCTGGGGCGTCCTGTTTTCACATCCTGCTGATTTTACACCTGTGTGTACAACTGAGCTGGGGGCTGTTGCTAAACTGAGAGGTGAATTCGACAAACGAAATGTTAAAGTGCTGGCACTAAGTGCAGATCCGCTCGATTCTCATCGGAAGTGGATTGGTGACATCAATGAGACTCAAAATACCGTTGTGAACTATCCATTGATAGCCGATCCTGAATTCAAGATTGCAAACCTATATGACATGGTTCACCCGGCTGTCACGGACAAATTCACGGTTCGTTCCGTGTTTGTGATTGGTCCTGATAAAAAGGTAAAACTTACGATTACCTATCCCGCTGCTACGGGTCGTAACTTCGATGAGATACTCCGGGTTATTGACAGTCTTCAATTAACTGCTGGTTACAGCGTGGCAACCCCTGCGAACTGGAAGCACGGTGAAGACGTAATCATAACAGCAGCGGTGAAGGATGAAGATGTTGCAGCAAAATTCCCTAAGGGACACAATCGGATTAAGCCATACCTGCGCACCACGCCACAACCTAACCTCTAAGAACAGGGCTTATGCCCTTCTTTGGGATTATTTGGAAACGTAAATGACATTGGCCCGTTCTCAGTTTGGGAATTAGCCAATGTCATTTCTTTTGAGTCGGAGCGCCCTCGTGCCGGTTGCCGGGTCATTTTAAAAAGTTTTATTCCGCTCCACCAAACAATCTTTTTTCGCCTTCCCTCTTCCGAGAACGTTTGAGATAACGATCAAAGGCATCAAAATGCCGCTCGTCAATGAACCTACCGGGCCTCATCATCGTTAAAATACCATTCAGCACCCGGTCGAGTAGAAATTTCTACAATAAAGAGTAGGGGTATTCGTCTCTAAGGGTGTCAATTAGGTAACAGGATGCTTATGGAAAATAGGATTAACCTCGCTCCGCTACCCAACAGCTACCTACAGCACTTCTCAGTAGCGCAGTTGAATCTTAACTCGCTCATTCGGGAAGAAAGAATGCTAAAGCGGTTGGTGCGCAGCAGACAGCGCCGCGCAAAGGTCCAGTAGCGGCCAACGAAACCTTTATTTATAATTTTGAGCAAGCCAGGCTTCAGGTGAAGATAATTTGCCGGGTATAGGTGGAACTTGCAAAAATAACGTACGGACTTATGATGCTGCGCCCTTCGCAAGACCATACGTCCCATACGTTATCGTGCCGAAGGCGGGACTCGAACCCGCACAGCTTGCGCCACACGCCCCTGAAACGTGCGTGTCTACCAATTTCACCACTTCGGCAAAAACAATTTGAGACCTTCATCATTTTCCGACATCAGGGCCAAGTGACTCTCTTCCAGAATCTCTTGTGAATTATGCGGTTTAAAATCCGCTTAGAAGGTCCCGTCGGGCGGCAAATCTAGAAAATTTTGAGAAACAAACTCATTGGGAATGCTGATTTGTTGTCTTGTAAAGAAAATAGAAAAAGTGGCAGGACACAGGCAGTCAAACGAATACGGAGAGCCCTGCTGAAGCTCCCAAGCCAGCGGCAAATCTAAAGCTTGCCCTGATCAGAACCGCTGTAAATAAAGTAGGCCCGGAAAAGAATTTCCGAGCCTAAAACTCTGAACCTTTCGGTTTCACGTGCCCAGGACTGGACTCGAACCAGCACACCGGTAAAGGCACTACCCCCTCAAAGTAGCGTGTCTACCAATTTCACCACCTGGGCATTAAATAGGGCCGTTGGGCCAAGGGCGACAAAAGTAACAACCTTTCGATACTAAACAAAGGAATTACTGAAATCGCGCGGCGATCGCTTGCTGGTTGATATTCTCCTGGCAATGTCGTAGGAGCCTCGCCTACTTGCTACCTCATTAAATTGCGTGATATTGCGAATCAACAATTTCTTATGCGCTATCGGATTGCAGACCTAAATGATCTGCCGGGGATCGTTAACCTTTACAAAGCTGTCGCCCGGGTTGAAGGCGGAATCGCCAGGCTTGAACGCGAGGTATCTGAAGACTATGTAAAGAACTTCGTTCTGCAAAGCCTGTCGACCGGCTTAATCATTGTTGGCGAACATCCGGAAAACCCGGATGAGCTCATTGCCGAAGTTCATGGATATAAATCGGGACTTCATGTGTTTGGGCACGTCCTCGGTGATGTGACGCTGGCTGTTCATCCACATCATCAGGGTAAAAAGATCGGCCGCACAATTCTCACCATTTTCCTGGAAGAGATTGCAAGAAACAGAACTGATATCGGTAAGGTTGAATTGATAACGCGCGAGGGCAACCTTCGGGCTATCAACCTTTATCAATCACTGGGCTTTCGAATTGAGGGCCGTCTGGAGATGAGGATCCGGACACCCGAGAAAACTTATGAGGCTGATATTCCAATGGGCTGGCAAAACCCGAACTTTGAATTCGACTTTTAATGTTTGAGGCCATCGTGATTCTTCACTAAAATCAAATCACGGGTTTACTTTTCGAATTGTTGATTCATCAACACCACCGGCAGATCATTTCCGTCTTAACCTGCTGAGCTCCTCCTGTAACTGCACAATGGTATGAGCCATATTATCCGTTACCGGCGATGGTGCAATCTGAGCATCGGGAAACTGATTTGTAAAGAAGGCCTTGGCTGTCCATATCTCCAGCACATCACTCGCATCGACGGTATAGGGTGCGTATTGTCGATTGTCCGACACAAGCAATAACTTGCTCTTATCCTCCGAAAGATTGAATACCCGCTTGAATACAATCCCGTCCTGACGCGTCATGATGATATAAAGCTTTCCGTTCTTTATTCCGTCGATTGACTCAAGGTATTCTCCAAATATGATGCTACCTGGCTGGATGGGTATCATAGAATCTCCCTGAATCTCAAATGCGCGATACGTCCTGTTGCGAGGTAATACAGGGAGACTAATTTTTGGAAGCTCTTTAACAAATTCCACGTCCTGATAGCCCGACATGTAGCCTGCAGAAGCCTTTTGTGTGACGAGCTCAACATTCTCCCGATTCTGACTGTCGACAGTAATTGCCAATACTTCGCGGCCCCGACTGACAGCAATACGCTTCCTTTCCTTTTCCGGCGACTTACTTAAGTCCTGTCTTACGAGGTCGTCCAGATTCACATTAAAAATCTTCGACAGGTCGAGCAGAGATGCCAACGGAGGCGTGGCCCGCTCCTCTTCATATGCGCCTATAGCCGCCTGTTTCAGACCGAGTTTTTCTGCGAGCTGCTTTTGGGTAAGCCCTTGCTGCCCCCGCAAAAACTTCAAATTCTTGTTGATCATTGCCATAGCGTAAAGATAAGGTTTACTAGTCAGTGGTTAGATTGCTTCATTGAATTGAAAATATCATCCGCCCCGGCGAGGTCTGGCTCACCATTGCAGGATCTGCAATTTTCGGTCTATTATATATAAAGAATTCCCGCGTGTTTCTTTTGCAATGCTTTTTCAGGATAGAAAATTAAGTCAACACATTCTTTCCACGTAAAACAGGCTGTGATCATACTCCCCAATCGTTGCGTACACGACCCCTTAAGAAGATCTGCATTCTCAACAATACATTTTATTTCATAGCCTTTAAATAAACATCGTCACTCAAACAAACTGGAACGAGTTCTAAATAGGCATGCATCACATTTTCACCCAGACAGCCATTATCATTCTCATTTCAACAACGTCCAACACTAGTACCACCCTTCCCTAGTAAAACGGGAAAGGTGGAAAGTGTTGCTATGGCAAAAACAACGATGTAAAACTAAAAAAAATAGATTCAATGTCAAATTGAAATACTAATTATTTTAGTTTACTTGGTGGTGTGGATCGGAACATCATTCATATGGACCTCGATGCGTTTTTTGTCGCTGTTGAGCGTCGTAACAACCCGAAGCTTATTGGACTTCCACTGATTATTGGTGGTTCAAGTCGTCGTGGCGTTGTAGCGGCCTGCAGTTATGAAACCCGAAAGTTCGGCGTGCATTCGGCGATGCCCATGTACCTGGCGTTGCAACTTTGCCCCGATGCAAAAGTTATTTCAGGCGATGTTGAATCGTACAGCAAATGTTCCCATGAAATCACTGAACTGATTGCTGAATCGGCACCGGTCTTTGAAAAAGCCTCTATTGATGAGTTCTATATCGACGCAAGTGGAATGGACCGGTTCTTTGGGGCATTTAAATGGGCCGTCGAACTACGACGCAAAATCATAAAAGCATCCGGACTTCCGATCTCTCTTGGAATGTCTGTTAACAAGTTGGTGTCTAAGGTTGCAACGGGTGAATTTAAGCCGGATGCTGAAGAGCAGATACCCGCCGGATCGGAGCGCGACTTTCTAGGACCATTGTCGGTAGAAAAGATACCCATGATCGGCAAACAGACCGCGACCTTTCTTTATGATATGGGCGTGCGCCGCGTGGAGACGTTGCGTGAAATGCCACTGCATTTTCTTACGAGTGCATTTGGTAAGAATGGAGTCAGCCTGTGGAATAAAGCGCATGGGATCGACGAATCGCCGGTGGTACAGTATTCCGAACAAAAATCCATTTCAACTGAATGCACCTTTGACGCGGATACAACAGACGTAAAAAAGCTCAATGCTATAATGGTGGCGATGGTAGAAAAGATCGCCTTCCAGCTCCGCTCTCAACACAAGCTTACGTCGTGTGTAACGGTAAAGATCCGCTATTCGAATTTTGACACCGAGACAAAGCAGGTGCACATCCCCTACACGTCTTCCGATCATATACTGCTCCGCGCCGTATCAGACCTTTTTAGAAAACTATATAGCCGGCGGATGCTGATCAGACTTGTTGGCGTGCGGTTAAGTGGTCTCGTGCATGGGAACCACCAAATCAATCTGTTCGACGACACAACGGAATCGATTCAACTTTATGAAGCGATCGATAAGATTAAACATCGCCATGGTACGGAAAAAGTTGTTCGCGCAACTACGCTCGGAGTAAGTCGGCGAATCCGAATGGAGATGAACATGTTTAAAGGTAACCTACGATAAACTTAATTAGAATGACTATGGAATCTCTTAAAATTAACCTGTCAGTTGAAGAGCTCGCATTTGTGATCTCGCCCCCTGGTCACATAAAGAGTGACGTTGGGGTTTTAAAAGATGATGTACACTTCCTTATTGGTCGCCCCTTTGACGACATGTACACCAAGGCGCATGTTGGCCTCTTTAAGTTTAATGAGTGTGCATACTTCGACGACATCACACAGCATGTCGCAGATGCGGCTACCCGGTTCGACGCATTCAACATCTTCTTGAAAGATCTCACGATACTGTACACTGGATCGACCCGAATGATCGCCATGAACGTTTTAAACAAATATCCTGTTCGGGAGATCTTTGAAAAACTGGTTAGAAAAAACGATCGATATGTTCCATACATCAGTATTGCATCACATCTCACTCCCTCAGATTTACTTAAAGCATGGCCATATCTGAAAGACTTCACATACAGTCAGCATTTCACGTGCGATCACATCGCTGTTTATGCAAGGACAGGAAAACAGTGGACGCTTTTCAAAGAAATTCCTTTCGGGAATAACTAACGCGACGAGAAGTAGTATTCTTTGTTCTACACGCTCACAATTGAGCAATCACAACAGGTGTAAGTAGTGCCAAGGCTCTGCACCTATTCCATTTCATATCAAGAACGTTGTCTCATGTCAATCACTTTTAACCGTTGTACCCATGTCACCATTACAAATCTTACAAGAAAAATTTGGACACACATCCTTCAAATTTGAACAGGAACGTATTATTAACGCCATTCTCGATAAGCGCGACGCCCTGGTGTTGATGCCAACGGCTGGTGGAAAGTCACTTTGCTACCAGGTCCCTGCACTAATATTCGGCGGACTCACTGTTGTTATTTCTCCGTTAATCGCTCTTATGAAAGATCAGGTCGATAGCTTAATATCAAATGGCATTCAGGCGGCATACCTGAATTCTTCGCAGCCGCGATATGAGCAGGAGCGTATACTGCAGCGCGTGCAGCTTCAATCGCTGAAGCTCCTTTATCTGGCACCCGAGAGTATTTATTTAAAGCGGCTCAACAATTTGAACGTTAGCCTGATCGCAATTGATGAGGCGCACTGCATATCGCAATGGGGCCACGATTTCCGGCCAGAATATCGGATGCTTTCCGACCTGAAAGCAATGTTACCCGATGTCCCGGTAATTGCGCTGACGGCTACTGCTGATGAAATTACGCAAAGGGATATCATTGAACGTTTAGCACTTCGTAATCCCGAAGTTTTTATCTCAAGTTTTAATCGCACCAATATTCGGTATCTGATCGAACCGAAAAAGAACAGCTATTCGCGCGTAGTTGAGTTCTTACGGCGGCATAACGAGGATTCAGGTATTATATACTGTCTGTCGCGCGTCGCTACGGAAGCGCTGGCTACGCACCTGAGAGAAAATGGATTTCATGCACTTCCCTATCACGCAGGGATGGACCGGGCCATGCGATCGCGAAATCAGGAAAAGTTTCTAAATGATGAGGTTCGCATTATCGTTGCAACGGTCGCGTTTGGGATGGGGATAGACAAACCCAACGTGCGTTTTGTTATCCACATGGACCTTCCAAAAAATATTGAAAGCTATTATCAGGAAACAGGAAGAGCAGGTCGTGATGGGCTTCCTAGCGAAGCACTTCTTCTGTTCAGTTTTGCGGATGTTGTAAAATTGAGGAAGCTCGTAGAGATCGAAGGAAACGCAAGGGTATCAGAGGTGTTCATCACGAAACTTCAACAAATGGCAACGTATGGAGCGCTTCACACCTGCCGCCGAAAGTATATTCTCAACTATTTCGGTGAGGAGGCACCCGAGCATTGTGGGAACTGTGACGTCTGTTTGTCAAACCCAGAGCGCTCAGAAGGAACGGAACTTGCTCAGAAAGCCCTGACGGCAATTGCGGGTCTGCGTCAACGTTTTGGATCCGGTTATGTGGTTGATTTCCTGCGCGGCTCCAGGGCAGGTAAGATAAAAGCACAGCATCGGACCTTAACAACGTATGGCATAGGCGCCGGAATTTCGCGCGACACCTGGCATGCAATCCTAAATGATCTGATTGCCCAGGGATATATTGAGCAATCTACAGGCGAGTATCCTACGTTAAAATTAACTCGGCGAAGTGCATCTGTCATCCGGGGAAAGGAAAAGGTAATGATCGCACCATGTACCTGAATACACACTCAGCATATAGCTTTAAATATGGTACGATGCAGGTGAAAGACCTGTTCGAAGAGGCACGGCGTTGTGGTGTTCGCAAACTCATCCTGACGGACATTAACAACACCGCTGCCTACATCGAAATGATCCGCTATTGTAATGAGCAACGTCCAGTGAAGGGTTCATTGAACCGGTTTGGTGACGAGGGCTACGACCTTCAGATAACAGTTGGCATTGAAATCAGAAAAGGCAATGAGCTCCTTTACATATTAATTGCCCGGAATAACAAGGGTTTCGAAAAGATAAACCGGTTTTTGTCGTTCCATAATCTCAACGATCGTGCGCTGCCCATGCGGGCACCTGAGATTGAGGATTCGTTCGTTGTTTACCCATTCCGAAAAGTTTCACCTGAACAACTTAGAATTAACGAATTCATTGGTGTGCAATCTCATGAACTGGGGCCACTCATGTTTCATGAGCCATACCGAGACAGTCCTAATAAATTTGTTGCCTGGCAACCTGTTACGTTTGCTGGCAAGAGAGACTTTAACACGCATCGACTATTACGCGCCATTCACCACAACACTCTTCTGAGCAAGCTGCAATCAGATGAACACGCCCGCCCGGATGAGATCATGATTCCTATAAACTCATTAAAGAAAAAATTTGCGCAATTCCCAGACCTCATTGTAAATGCAGAGCGCATCGTAGCAGAGTCATCAATTCATTTCGATCTGCGCACCGACAAGAACCTTAAATGCTTCGGTAAATCCGCGGGCGACGATTGGACGATGCTGAAGCAACTAACCTGGAAAGGATTCGAGCGCAGGTATCCTGCAAGAACAAAAGAACTGGACGATCGAATTGAACGTGAACTTCGCGTGATCCAATCCAAAGGCTTTTGCGCATACTACCTGGTTGCACATGACCTCGTAACTTTTGCCACGCAACGGGGATTTCCATTTGTGGGTCGGGGAAGCGGTGCTAACAGCGTAGTTGCCTATTGCCTAGGGATAACAAACGTGGATCCTATTGAGCTCGATCTCTATTTTGAGCGGTTCCTCAACGATGAGCGTTCGTCGCCGCCTGATTTTGACATTGATTTTTCATGGGATAACCGAGACGCGATTTACGAGTACATTTTTAATCGCTACCCTAAGGACCATGTCTGCCTGCTCGCGACTCACGTGACATACCAACGTCGTTCGATGATACGCGAGCTCGGAAAAGTATTTGGCCTTCCAAAAGAAGAAATTGAAGACCTGGTTGAAAACCCGTCGATGCGTGGTGAACGCGACGATATAACAGGGCTCATTATGCAATATGCCGAACGAATCAAAGACCTCCCTTCGAACATTTCTATCCACGCAGGCGGCGTGCTGATAACGGATAAACCAATCTTTGCATATACTGCCCTGGACCTGCCACCGAAGGGCTATCCGGTATCACAATTTGAAATGCATAATGCGGAGGACATGGGCATTTTTAAATTTGACATCTTGAGCCAACGAGGCTTGGGACATTTGAAAGAATCCGTTTTACACGTTAAACGCAATCGCGGTATCGATGTGGATCTGGACCGGTTCAGCGACTTCAAAGACGACGATGGTGTAAAGGCAATTTTGCGTGAAAGCCGAGCCATGGGATGCTTTTATGTTGAGTCGCCGGCAATGCGAATGCTGCTTGCCAAGTTAAGATGCGACGACTACATCACACTGGTTGCAGCAAGCTCGATCATTCGTCCCGGGGTGGCCCGTTCCGGCATGATGCGCGCCTATATCGAGCGGTTTCATGCCGTGAAACGTGGTGAGGGCTATACGTGTATTCATCCGACCATGGATACTCTGCTCAAAGAAACATATGGCGTAATGGTTTACCAGGAGGA
Organism: Chryseolinea sp. T2; assembly: GCF_037203685.1. NCBI lineage: Bacteria > Pseudomonadati > Bacteroidota > Cytophagia > Cytophagales > Fulvivirgaceae > Chryseolinea > Chryseolinea sp. T2. The sequence goes on along the minus strand of NZ_JBBCAU010000008.1, from coordinate 349,353 downwards.
TGTGATTAAGGTCGCTAACCAATTCGCCGGGTTGTCTCTTACCGAAGCGGATGTAATTCGTAAGGGAATGTCCGGAAAATACCGATCGCGTCAGGAATTTTTCCGCGTGCGGGAAGGATTTTTTAAGTCGTGTCGTGATAAAGGATATAGCGACAACGTCATCGATCGCGTGTGGTATGAGATCGAGAGTTTTTCTGGTTATTCTTTTGCAAAGGGGCACTCGGCAAGTTATGCGGTGGAAAGCTATCAAAGCCTTTATATGAAGGCTCATTATCCTCTTGAGTTTATGGTCGGTGTGATTAACAACTTCGGAGGCTTCTATCGAACAGAATTTTACTTCCACGAAGCGCGCATGCTGGGAGCCCGAATTCTGGCTCCGTGCGTCAACCACAGTGAGCGCCTGACAACAATCCATGGCGATAATATTTTTATCGGCTTCATCCATTTAAAAGGATTGGAAGAACAGCTTGCCAAAAAAATTGTCACAGAACGACTACGAGCTGGCGCATATACCGACATGGAGAATTTTTTGGAGCGCATAGCTACTGGGTTGGAACAAGTGCGAATACTCATTCGTGTAGGATCTTTTCAATTTACCGGGAAAAGTAAACAACGTTTGCTTTGGGAGGCTATGCTTTATTTTGGCAAAGGTGAACGGAAACAAAAGGCTGTGCCAAAATTGTTCGATACAGAACCGAAAGCTTATCCATTGCCTGCGTTGGAACGACATGAACTGGAAGACGCATTCGAGGAAATAGAACTGTTGGGCTTCCCACTTTGCGACCCTTTTTTATTACTCAACACTACGGACCGTGGTGATTCAACTGCAAGAGATCTCACATCGAAAATTGGGTCCTGTGTACACATCGTCGGATATCTGGTTGCAACGAAGGACACTAGTACGACGAAGGGCGAATCAATGCACTTTGGGACATTCAATGACATGAATGGCGACGTTTTTGACACCGTCCATTTTCCGGACGTTGCCAAACGTTGCCCCTTTCGCGGTCGGGGATTTTATGGAGTTTGGGGAAGAGTGACCGAGGACTTCGGAGTGCCGGCGTTGGAAGTAACCAGCATGGAAAAACTCCCCCTCGTAAACAAACGTGCTGAAGAATTTCTGCGAGAGTCTGTCTACGAGGAGAAGTCAAAATTGTAACTACTTCACCAGAGGTACTCTTCCAATGGTGCCATCAAACACCACTTCCTCTGAAGTTTGAAGCTTTGTTGCTGTGGCCAGCTTGTTCTCGTCGGTTCGAGGTTGGATCGAAACCTTGCTGTCCACCAACAAAAGTGGCTTACCGTTAAAAGTTGCAGACAAGAGTTGATTCTCGCCTAAGTTACCTGGAAAAAAGTAGTCGTTACCAGGCGATTTTTTAACAATGCGTAACTCCAATGCGTCGCCACTCTCGAAAGTGTAAGACAACGCAAAGACGTCCTCGCCCGCAGAACGGAGGTTTGCCATCTTCACAATGTAGCTGGTCTTTGTCTCAGCTTTGTACTGATCCACCGACCCCATCGCAAAACCTGATGTACTCTCGCTTGAGAAGTCGATCCCCCATTGAGGAGATGCCTTCTCCTCCTCCGTACTGCATGCTCCCAGAAAAACTGAAAGACTTAGCAAAAGTAATAGTGTTCTTTTCATACTCGTTCGCGTTTTGTATGGCTAGCAAATAGCGAAAGTTGGTGTTCAAGTGGGGTGGTTCTCTCGACCAACGCGAGTTTCAATCGACGACAATACATGTAAGAAACGCGTAGGAAGTAACCCGAAAAACAACAAAAAATTAACTCGTTCGGAAAGCCGAAACTGGCGATAAATCACCTGGTATGCCGTCAAATCGACACAAATAAATGGTTACCTGCAATCGTGGTTGCGTATGGGTTTACCCGGGTTTACCATTCCACACTTTCACTACCACTAAAGAAAACTGGAGGGAACAACAGTCGAAACCGTCATGTCTAGAATCGTAATCACCGTACGAAAAGGTTTATAGCAACACTCAATCTCGAGCCTATTCTCGCTACAAATCTGACCGAGTCAATTTCAGATAGCTGAAGTAGTTAAACAGCGCCATCCACGTCGTTGCGATTATGATGGCCACTGGATCAACATAATCCTGGATCGGTTGGAATGCATACCGATAGAATGGAATGGGCACCAGCGCACTAATGGACTCCATAGGGAAAAATTGAATCAGCCAAGGAAGATAGTCATCTACATTAGCCTTGATGATCGCTTCCAGCATGTAAGACAACAGCAACAGGATAATTGTTAACCCGGAACGCTGAACGAGAATTCCAAGCATCAAAGCATAAGAAAGGAACGACAAGAGCTCCAGGAAATAGACTGGATAAAACTCAAGATCAGTGAATACATACTTCCAATTTATCTCTGGCGTGTAAATGAAGCCGGTCACTGCGGCAATAATAAAAATCAGCACCACGCTCGCAGCACTAAGGACCACATTCATTAAGATCTTGGAAAATAGAAATTCCCAACGGCTGAGACCATCGATCACATTCTGTCTGATAGTTCTGTAAGAATATTCATTGGTTATTGATATCACCACCATAATCCCCAGCAACACTTTAAAGAACCCGCTCCACCAGACGAGGTTTAACCAAACATCCGGAAAATGATACAACGGAATACGGTCAGTATTCAACTCTGAGCCAAACTTACCAATTGTGTTGGCAAGCCATTTCAGAAATTCCATGCCTGTGGCCGTTGAAAAACCTATCGTGAGAAAGTAAAGTCCACACACAACCCAAAAGGTTCTGTAACTATACATCTTCCTGAATTCGATACTGAGCAGATGCAACATATTCCTTAGTTCTTTGTGGACAGTATTTCCAAAAACATTTGCTCTAGGGTTTTCTTACGCGTAACAAGGTGATCTACCGTAATCCCGTTTTCAAAGAGGTATCGATTAATATCACGCCCATGAAAGGATTCGCGCAAAGTCACTCTATAAAATCCGTTCTCCCGGCTAATTGAATTGGTCCCCGGAAATGCCTTCAGGATTTCATGCAACTCGATAATGTCAGCGCCAACCTCCACCGTCTCCGACCCAGAACCAACTACATCCACCGGTCCCGTATAAATCAGGTTGCCCTTTCTCAAGACTGCAAAATGAGTACACACTTTTTGAACTTCATCCAGAAGATGGCTCGCCAGGATTATCGTTTTTCCACCGGCCGCGATCTTCTTGATCAACTCCCTGATCTCAGCTATCCCCATAGGATCAAGTCCATTGGTTGGTTCATCCAGGATCAGCACAGTCGGATCGTTCAGCAACGCCGAGGCAATAGCCAGACGTTGTTTCATGCCCAATGAATAAGTCTTATAAGGATCGTCTTTCCGGGTGGTTAATTCAACTATGTCCAGAACCCGCGATATGTTTTCCTTAGAACATTCCTTAATTGTCGCATTAAGTTCGAGATTTCTCTGACCACTTAGATAGGGATAAAAGATCGGGTGTTCAAGGACTGCCCCAATCTTCTTTCGCACCTCATGGCCGGGTGGTTCACCAAACCAGCTGAAGCTTCCCCGAGTAGGATTTATCACACCCATCAGCATTCCGAGGGTCGTAGTCTTTCCGCTGCCATTCGGCCCCAACATTCCAAACACATGTCCGGCACCAATCTCCAAACTCAGATTGTTCACCGCACACAGCTTTCCAAAGTTTTTGGTTAGCCCGGAAACTGATAATACGTTATTCAAGATGCTCAGATTGTTTGACCGTAAGTCGCGAAATAGAATCAGCGATTACAAAGATTAATTCTTTTCTGCAAAGTTCTTTATCTTCTCGCGGATGTCCGTGCTCTCGTCAATAGTCTTGAATAAGGTCGTGATCTTGTCAAGCGCTACACTGCCAACAATGTCGAGCACGTAAAGGCTGGTTGAATCGCTAACTGTTACAATCATGCCTTCAGTCTTTCCTTTATCGTCTTTCAGAAAGACATCAAAGTTTCTACCCTGATATCGGCTGGTCATTATTTCTTCGAATGACTCAGATTTATACCCGGACACCAGCGCCTTGTACTGACCAGCATCAAAGTTTGACCCTTTGTCGATCATGATGAATTTCATCTTTTCAATGTCCTTAATCAATTCGTCGAAGGTTTTATCCTCGGTCTGATTCAACATCCGAAGAGTATTATTGTAAAAATACAATGACAAGGCTTCGCTGTGTTTCTTATGAAGCGCTTCCGTTGTTTTTGACTGGCCGATTGCCGGTGCAGACCCGACGCCGGCCACACACAACAAGACTAACAGACATTGCCGTAAACTCATACTATGGTGGTTTTGATTCTTAGCTGCCGCGACACGAAATCCGTCGCGACCTAAGTTCGTTGAGATTGTATTTTGACCAGGTTCTTGAAATACGTTTCATTCACATTCCCCAACACTTCAATGAGAACAACTTCTTCATCGGATTCGACCAGCATCAGATAACATTGTTCATCGTCATGCCTGGGCGAATTACTATAAACCGTAACGTGATCACCGTTTTCCCGAAAACTCATCATCTCATCAAAGTTATCCTCGTGCAGTATCCGGCGGAATCCATTTACCGAAACCTTCTGCGCATTAAATGCATCACGCGGCACAACAGCCAAACGAACTCTGTGAATGCCCCGCACAGCCTCTTTCGCCTCATGCTCACCGGCCATCCCCAACACCGATCTAACTATAAACCCACTAACCTTAAAGCAATGCACATCATCCTCGCCGGCAAACTTGTTTTTGAAAGTCTGGAAGCTTTGACTTTGAGCAAAGCTCTCCTGAAGCGCCAACTGCGTGATGGCCAGCAGTATTAAGGATAAGATGAATCTTTTCATATACTTTTTATGAGTAGATGCAGCCGGTACCAATCCCGTTGCGCAGAGGATCAGTTTTGTTTGTCTTTTTTATTCATGTTATCCAGATGCTCCAACCCACTTACATTCATCTTCTTGCCAATTCGTGAGATCTGCTTCAGATCAATCTCACCGAATAAGCTCATCACCATAAAGTCATCGGTGCCTCCCATTACCATCAACAACTCAGAAATCTTTCCTCCGCTCTCCTTGATCATGAACTTCATATCCTTATCCTTATCACGAACAGACATCAGCTCTTCATACTCCTTCATGGGAATCAATGCGAATGCTTCCTTGTATAACCCCCTCGCATCGCTGGTATTCTCCTTTGCCAGAATTCGAAGACCTTTTAATTTGCTGATCGCATTGAGTACTTCTTTGTCCTCCGGGGTATCTGCCTCCATGTTGGTAAAAAGTCCAAACATTTTGCTCGACACCGTTACCTGGCTAAAGGATTCATCGGCCTGATACTTTGTAAAGAACTTTGAAATCGCATCCTGACCGAAAGCGTTGCTCACCATAAGGATGAATACAGCCGCTGCTAAGATTCTTTTCATATTGATAAATGCTTTAAATGCTTTGTTTCTTATTTGATTTCGATTGCCTCTGCGACAAGCCTGCAGACTTGCGCTTTGTGCACTAGTTATTTGTGGGCGTCTTTTGAATTTCTTCCTGTGCTTCGTTAAATAGATTTATTTTCTTCGCCTGCTCCTGGGCTGTACCAAAGCTCTTGCTGATCATCATCAATGCCTTCTTAGTCTCCTCAAAGGCAAGCTTTGGATCATCGTAAGTATCGATCACTTCCTGCGGCGTTGATTGCCGAATCTCTTTCCGGATAAACCACGTGGCTGCAATTACAACGACTACGCCCGCAGCAATGCGCATACTGTTGAAGATCAGATTCCTTGCGCGACCTTCTCTTGGCTTTGCTGAGACTTTGTCCATGAGCGTGCGGTCGAACGTAATATCATTCAGGTTATTTTTTTTTGCCTGATTGAAGTACTGGAACATCGAAGCAACGTCGCGCAACTCATCCGACACCTCGTTGGATTGGAAGTAGTCTTTTAGCAATTGCTCTTCCTCCAGCGTAGTTTCGCCTTCCCAGTATTTCTGCAGGAGCTGTTGCAATCTGCTAGAGTCCATAGGCGTTAAGTTTTGTCATTTTTTCCCGCACCGCATTTCTGGCCCTGAACAGGCTAACCTTGACCTGATTCATGTCAAGTTCCAGTATCTCACAGATCTCATTATAGCTGTACCCTTCCACGTCACGAAGGTGAATCACCTGACGTTGTTTCTCGGGTAGGCCTGCTATGATCTGAGCTATCCTTGTCGTACTTTCCTGAGCTTCTGCTGAATCGTGCGGCGATGGCGCCGAATGCATGATCGCGAATCCTTCTTCTATCGGCTGGGTCTGCTTACGCGTAAGTGTGCGTATCCGATCCAGCGACAAGTTCTTCGTGATGCGCATGCACCAGGCCTCCCAGTTCTGCACGTCGTTCATCTGATCACGACCGTTCCAGACTCTTATAAACACTTCCTGTACGATGTCCTGGGCCTCATCTTCGTTGCCCAGGAATCTAAGAGCAAAGCGATAAAGCTTGTGCTTAACAGGTAAAACCCGAGTTTGAAACGATTCGAGGTTCATTCAGTCAAATTCAATAACAAGACGACGTGAGGCAGGCTATGTTACAACAACCCTGAAAATATTTCTAACGATCTATAAATCAATGTAATAATATGGATCTGCCGTATTGCGCATCAGCGGGCACGCTTTGCTTTAACCTCTCGTATGAGCTGGAGTTCCACGTTCTCTTTCGAAATGTATTGGTAGTTCCCTTTCCCCATTGTGGCAATTTGCTCCAGTGCCCTGGAGGCACCAGCACCCTTCCCGAAATTAAAGATTGACAGGAAAATATCTTCGGTTGAAAACTTCCTGATTAGCTCACGGGTGGGATCCGCAAGTGCAAATTCGCCGTCGGTGGCAAGTATGATTCTGTTGTTTCCCCCTCTGATGTAGTTTTCATCTGCCAGTTTGTACGCGAGCTTGAGACCGGCATTTCCATCTGTTTTTCCCGACGACTTAAGGGCACTAATGGCCTGCTGGATCCTGGTTTCATCCTTGAAAGATGCTGCTGTAAGCACGGCCTTTGGCTTATCCGAGAAAGCAATGATTGACACCTTGTCTTCCGGGCGCATCATCGAAATCAACTCCAGAACAGACGATTTCAGGATGGGAAGTTTTTCCGGTGCATTCATCGACCCTGAAACATCCAAAAGCAACACCATATTATTGACTGCATATCCTTCCATCGAACGGAGTTCTTCATTGCCGGTAGTCAGATATACGGTATCACGCCGCTCTATATAAATAGTGTCATGATTTACTTTATGTTCTGTCATAACCTGCTGAGCTGGCGCAGCTTGCTTAGCTCCTTCGTTCCGCATGTCGGCAGATTTATCAGAAACCGTACTACCGATAACAACGGCTGCGCCCGCGGTAGCACCGGTTCCAGCCGACGTTGCCGCTCCACCACCAGAGGTGGTTGCTTTGTCCCCGGTCTGACTCACGGATGGGCTGGACGCAGTCGTTTTTGCTGCAGGGGGCGCACTATCCTTCGATCGATTTATGTCGTGAAGCTGCGGTTGATACACTGTTGGAAGAAGGAAGTCGTTCTTCGACAACTCGCAGAACTGGTTATAATGCCGTACAACGTCGTTGTACTGATAAAGGACTTCGTAATAAGGATGATTGTATCCTGTTCCCGCCCCCGTCTTCAGAGGATTGAGTTTTTGACTCAGCCTCTTCGACGTTTCAGGTAAGTCTTCGTACGGCGTATATGGACACAGCCCATTGCTGCGGCCATATTTTTCAATGCCCTTCATGTTCTGATACTCCTTGCTAATCACGTCGCGTAACGCAGCGTCAATAGCCGCTGTCGGAATAGACGGAGGCGTACCCTGCTGACCTCCCTGAAAGAAGGCTTTTGCCTTAAACAATCCCTCATGATCGAGATCCGTAAGATGCTGCAATGCCATTCCGGAAACATACCACGACGAGTTCGACTTCAATGCCGGGAACGCTTCGTAGACTTTGCGGGTATCCTGATACAATTGTTCTTTCCGGTCATCCCAAATTTCCAGCAGTTCGCTGCTTCTTGCCAAAAGTGTGTGTACCCTTCCCGTTCGTGACGCATCATATTTTGCATCGCCGGCTTCAACCTCAATGGTGGCTGAAATCGCATCAAGTTCTTTCAGGATATTCAATAGCACTTCTGCCTGCTGATTGAGTGGTTTCGCAAACTGAGTCGGGATTTGATTGCTCTCGGAGATGGTTTTTTGATATTGAGCAAGCGGAATATTAAAGTCTTTGTAATCAAAGTTAAGGGCGCCGTGGCGACCATAAGAATCCACCTTATCGTAACGTGGCAAATCACCGCTAACGTTTCTGAGCACTTGCGCAAGGTTCTCTGTCTGCCTCCAGGTCTCATTGATGAAAATGACATAATTGACAAGTGCGTCATATGCCGTTCTTGAAAGTGCATTCTTTTGTGCTGGCGGATTTAACGGAGTTCGTGGATGATCAACGAAAGGCTTTACCGTTATCAATTGAACAACTGATTCAGAGCGCCTCTCAAAAAGCGGAAAGTACTTGATTGACTTTATGCCCCGATAGCCATCGTTGGATGCATATTGTATAAATGCATTCTGATCAGATATAAGTGTGCCATTGAAGTAGTTGATAAGCCCCAGGTATGCGTCGTTACCGTGACGGTCCGACTTCTTCGCCTCATTGTTATACTCATCAAGCGCGTTCCGCTTCGTTTCAAGTACACTGGACAAGGACTCCTGAAAATTGGACCACATACTTGATGCTGGATACTTCAGCGCGGGTTGTAGCTTCTTAAGTAATGCAAGGGCCTCGGTCGTCTCTGCAATGCTTTGCTCTAACTTTTCGGGCGACCATCCCGTAGGCACAGACTCGTCAAGGTTAAAAGTCCATATGTCGAGGTAGGCGCGTTCGCGGGCAATCTGTTTCTTCAGGGCAGCATCAGCCTTGCCATAGGCACTCTGAACTGCCGTCGGATTAATCCGGCTGAATGCCGATTCCAGTTCAGATGCGAGCGCATCCTGTGACGCCCGGTAGGCGCGAACTTCGGATTGTAATTCTCTGATGATTGCCCTGGCCCGATCAAAGTTGTCCTTCTTGTAATCCTCCAGCTTGTGGTACGTGTCAAGTGCTTTACATTTCTCGTCAACGGCCGACGCTGCTGATTCCAGATCGTTAAGTCTTTTATTGAGTCCCGCCACAACTGCGGAGGGTAGGTTTCGTGATTCTGCCAGTGCCGTCTTAAGATAGAACTCCTCCCGCTGTATTGGGCACGAGTATCGTGGTACGCCCCAGGAGCTCTTCTGGTTAATGGTCGGGTAATACTGTATCACGCTCATAACTACCGCAGCAACTTCATCGGCTGACTGGTTCGTAAAATCAACGTAGTTGTTAAGGGCCTTTTGTTGCGCAGCGGTTTGCGCGTTACTAGTGTAAGCGAATAAGAGCATAATAAGGGCGACTCGCATGGATGTGGGTTAGATCTATAATATAGTCATTAATGCAAACTGCGACTGGTCGTGCATGCTAACGAAAGTTTAGGAAACGGGATTCGAAAACTCAGATATCCCGGAGATATCCCGGTGATGTCCCGGTTTTATCCCGATAATAAGCCGGTGCTATTAGAACCGGGACATCTTCGAAATATAGCTATGTTAATTACCTAAATATATGAACTGAAAGTAGGCTGGCTTTTGAGCCGATAAGTACTGTCCAATGTTTTAGTGAACACAGAGAGTAAGCTACGTAGCCTCTGGCCTGGGCATTATTTAACTGGCTGTTTTATAGATAGATACGGGTTTGAGAGAAATAACTCTACCTAGAAGGAACTAACATGACGACTATTTGTTGTATGTACAACAATCATTCAAACAAGAAACATTAAATACCAAATCATATGGCAACCTGGAAAATGGATATCGCTCACTCAGAAGTGAAATTCAAAGTAAAACACCTTGTAGTATCGACCGTAAGTGGAAACTTTGACAAGTTCTCTGCAACAGTAGAAAGCAATAAGCCCGACTTCAGCGACGCAACTATAACGTTTGAGGCCGATGTAAACAGCATAAGCACCAAGAGCGAACAGCGTGATGGGCACTTGAAATCACCTGATTTCTTTGACGCCGCAAACCATCCTCAGATCACCTTCAAAAGCAAGTCATTTAAACCTGTATCAGGAGACGACTATGAGTTAACGGGCGACTTGACCATCCGCGGAACAACTAAGCCTATCAAATTGAATGTGACTTACAACGGTACCGTTAAGGGTTTCGGAGGAAGCTTTGACGTTGCCGCATTTGAAGTCACGGGAAAAATAAATCGTCAGGAATATGGTCTCAAGTGGAGTGCGCTAACTGAAAGCGGAGGCATCGTTGTTGGCGATGACGTGAAGATTGAAGTGTTTGCGGAATTTGTTAAGGCGTAAGTAGTCGCTATTGACCGAATTGATTCAGCAATAAAAATATTGCCGGACTTCAGGACGTGTGGTGTTGAGAGTGGTTTATGGAAATCGCTCCTGGAGTTCCGGCTTTTTAAGAAAGGATTAACTGTCCTATGAGTACTTTAAGTGATTTGAGACTTCTTAAAGATAGACTTCCAAACAATGGAACAGTCATGCCGGTTTTGTTCCTCGGTCATGGCAGTCCGATGAACGGAATAGAAGATAACGAATTCAGCCAGTCATGGCAGACTCTAGGGCATACGTTATCCAAACCTAAGGCAGTAATTGTCATCTCCGCACATTGGCTTACAGCGGGTACGCGAATCACGGCGATGGACTATCCTCAAACGATTCACGACTTTGGTGGTTTTCCAAAAGCGTTGTTCGACGTTCAGTATCCTGCGCCCGGCTCTCCTATTCTGGCCAACGAGATGATGAGCCTGATTCGAAGCACCCAGGTCGAACCTGATCACGATTGGGGCCTTGATCATGGTGCATGGACAATAGTTCGCCATATGTACCCGGATGCCAGCATCCCTGTCTTACAGCTGAGTATCGACTACACCAAGCCTGCGTCTTACCATTATGAGCTGGCGAAAGAATTGGGTGAGTTGCGTAAGCGTGGAGTTCTGTTGCTCACAAGCGGCAACATGGTACACAACCTTCGCATCATTAATTGGAACCTTCCGGTAAGCGGTTACGATTGGGCCATAGAGAGCAATGAAATCTTTAAAAAACATTTGCTCGATGGCAATCACAAGGGGTTGATTGAATATGAACGTCTTGGATCTGCCGTGCGTATGGCAATCCCAACACCTGAACATTACTTGCCTCTGATCTATGCCATTGGCCTTCAGGAAAAGGTCGACGCCGTCACGATTTTCAACGATAAGACCCTGATGGGTTCAATATCGATGACCTCGCTTCTTATTGGACAGCTAATAACCTGATTGTTATCTCAGCAAATTACTCTTGCGGCCAGCGCGGTTCAGCGGCTACTAGAGAAACCGCGTAGCTACTTCGTTCCAATTGTTCACCCTGTTGAATCTGTCGATGTGCAAATTGTGTGGCGCCGTGAATAGATACTTTTCACCATTGAACCCATCGAGGTTATAGTACAGATCATCGATCATGTAGTCCCCGTGTACAACTGTTTTACTCCCGCAGAAAACGATCTGCTTCCAGCTCAGAAAAGGAAAATGTTCTTTCAACCACGACAACTTCTCGGGAAGTGACTGAGGAAACTCCATCGCTGCCGAAACAATAAAGAGGTCGTACCTTCTATTGAGCTCTTCAATTACAAGCTGACTTCCCTCATTCGGTGTCATCGTTTGAAAGAATTGTTCGCGATATGGGAACTGCTTAATAATTTCATAGTTGCCCGGGAAACCCATTCCTTCCTCCTGGTGGTTGAGGCTATTTCGATCCACACGAATCCCAAATTCTCTCTCGTAGTAATTAATGAACTGTCCGGTTGCATCTGCAATAACGTCGTCCATGTCGATGATCATCCTTTTCATTCGAAATAACTTCGGCTTTTTGTTGTTGACTAAAAAATCAAAGGGCGAATTTAATAAAACTATGCTTACTGTGCAGGTTACAATGGCATAGCGACCTGGGGCTGGTACTTGATTTCCGAATACTGCGTATATTGATTATGCGACTCACATGAGTCATCAACAAATTTGTTGTGAAGTAACCCATCAATGGCGTTCATCAAAATTATGTTCAGCTGTCATCATCTCCTCCGTCGCTATTTACTTCTGGCACTGGCCGTGCTTGCCTCAGTCGGCGCGCGCGCACAAAAGCACTACTCACTTCAGTCACCATCCAAAAGCATTAACGTCACGATAGAAACTGGTGACTCAGTGTACTATAGCATCGCACTTAACGGAACTGAAATTCTATCCCGGTCCACTGCCGCCTTAATTACTAATCGCGGAAAGCCGGGAATCAAACCTCAATTGATATCGGCCAAGAGTCGTGAAGTACGGGGTGGTATCATCAACCAGGTCCCATTCAAACGGAGAGAAATTCCCGACAGATTCAACGAAACAGTCTTCAGATTCAAGAATGAATATTCAATCACCTTTCGTGTCTACGATGACGGTGTTGCGTACAGGTTTGAAACTTCAATGAATGACACTGTCCTCATTCAAAAAGAAATCGCCCACTTCAACTATAAGAATGCCGATACAGTGTTCTTTGCCAGGATTCAAAAAAGGGACAACCAGGATCGATATCATACAAGCTTTGAAGAGCCTTATCTGGTAACAACGATCGATGCCGTCCAGCCAACAGAAATCTGTTTTTCTCCCACCCTGATCAACTCCAGTCTCGTCAAATCGTTTATAACCGAATCAGATCTAAATGACTATCCTGGAATGTTTCTTCAAGGTACATCTGCGAAGAGTCTTCATGGTGTAATGGCCGCCTACCCCGACCGTGAAGAGGTACAGGGTTCTGAATACAAGCAATGGGCGGTGACGTCACGTAAACCATACATCGCCAAAACTAAGGGGAAGAGAAGTTTTCCCTGGCGCGTAATTGGATTAGCGGAAAGTGATAAAGATCTTTTGATGAACGATCTCGTTTACCGGCTCGCCAGTGCGCCGGTATCGACGGACTGGTCCTGGATTAAGCCCGGCATGTGTACGGATGAATGGATCATCGGTTCAAATCTGTTCAACGTTGGATTCAAGACAGGGTTCAATACGGCGACTTACAAATACTACGTTGACTTCGCGAAACAATTCGGAATTCCATATGTCATGCTGGATGCAGGGTGGTCGGATAACGATGATCTCCTGAAGATAACTCCCGGACTTGACCTGGCTGAAGTAGTACGGTATGCAAAGCAAAACAACGTCAGGATCATGCTATGGACCTTGGCGATGACACTGGATCGTCAGCTCGGAGAAGCAATGCGTATGTTCACCACGTTGGGGATTGCCGGCATCAATGTAGACTTCATGGACAGAGATGATCAGAAGACGGTCAATTTCTATCATCGGATAGCAGACGCAGCAGCAAACCATAAACTAATGGTAATGTTCCATGGTGCTTTCAAGAATGCCGGCTTCGAACGCACCCATCCCAATGCGATAACACGGGAAGGCATACTTGGTTCCGAATACAACATGTGGAGTGAAAAGGCAACTCCTGATCACGATGCCATGATTCCTTTCATACGAATGCTTTCAGGACCTTTGGATTACGAACCGGGCTTCCTGGTTAATGCAAACAAAAAGACCTTCAGGGCTCTCCCTGAGCTTGTCATGTCTCAGGGCACACGCACACATCAGCTGGCGATGTTTGTTGTCTATGAAAGTCCGCTGCAGGTATTCGCCGGAAATCCATCTCAGGCAATGCTTGAGCCTGAGTATACAAAGTTCATGGCCTCAATACCGAGCACCTGGGACGACACTGTGCCACTTGCCGGCAAAATCGGTGACTACGTTGCTGTAGCCAGAAGAAGCGGTACCATATGGTACGTGGGCGCCTTAAACGACTGGACTGCACGGAACGTGGAAGTAGATCTAAATTTTCTCGGCGACAAACCCTATCGGATAGAAATTTGTTCTGATGGTATAAACGCTGACAAAGCAGCAGTGGATTATACGCTTCAAAGTCAGAATAAGAAAGTAATTGATAAGCTAATAATTCACCTTGCTGCGGGTGGGGGTTACGTTGCAAGATTTATTCCTGCGGACCAATGATAATTGATGAAACCCAACAAAAGGATAATGATATAGTGGTGTTCAGAACCTTTCGGGACGCCATCACAGCAAATATTGTCAAGAGCAAGCTCGATGCTTTTGGCATTCCGTGCTTTCTGACCGAGGAGAACCTTTCAAATCTGTATCCCGGTGCAAGTGCACTGATGAATTCGCAGGTAAGGCTTCATCTTTTCCAACATGACGTGGAGTCTGCCAGGCAGGTACTGTCAGAATCGAATCTTGTATTGCAGGATGAAACTGTCTTGCACTGTCCTGCCTGCCATTCGACAAACATTGAACGCGACTTTCCCCGGAGGCTTTCACAAAACACACTGTCAGCTCTTCGATATATCTTCTTTGGAATATTCAGCCCCGAGAAGAAGGTTTATCGTTGTGCAAATTGCGACTTCGAGTTTTAGCCTGTGTGGCGCTTTGTTCATATCCCGCGTCGAATTACATTGCGTTTTCAATACAACTATGTCCAGAATAATTGTAGGAGTAATGGGACCGGGTGAGAATGCCACTCCGGACGACAACGAGCTCGCCTATGAGCTTGGAAGAGCCATCGCGAAAGCGGGATGGATAACACTCACCGGCGGAAGAAGTTTTGGTGTCATGGATGCATCGCTGAAAGGTGCTGCCGAAGAAGGAGGTCTAACCATTGGTATCCTTCCCGGTGATTCCGATAAGAATTCTTCTGAACACGCGCAGATCAAAATAGTTACCAGCATGGGCAGTGGTCGCAACTATATCAGTGTGCTCTCAAGTCACGTACTGGTTGTCCTTGGAATGGCGGCTGGAACGGCGTCAGAAGTTGCTCTCGCGCTGAAATCGCGCAAGAAAATCATTCTCCTTAATCAGGACGAAATTACAATCCGGTTCTTCAAGAATCTCGGCAGCTATAACGTAATCGTGACCAAAACTGTTGATGAAACGATCCGGTCAGTCAAAGATTACTTGTCTGTAAACCAGGTTGTCTAGTCAGCCAGAACCAGGCTCTCCGCTTCCCTACGAATTTGCTTAACCTCGTCGTCTGTCAATGTGAAGGACAATGATTTAACGTTGTCAAGCACCTGGGCCTCGTCACGTGCACCGACAAGAACGCAATCCATTGCTGGTTGTCGCGTTGTCCAGTTGACGATTAGTTGCGCCAGACTTGCATTATACTTTGCAGCGATAATTTTAATACGATCGAGCATCTCATTAACACGTCGTACGTTTTCGGGCTGATAGTAGCGGTGTCCCTGACGTGTATCCCCCTCGTTAAACTGATGGCCAGGTTTTATCTTTCCTGTAAGAAGGCCTCGCTGCAGGGGACTGTAAGGAACTATACTCATGCCTTTGTTCAAAGCCTGAGGTACTACATCCTTTTCTATTCCCCGATGGATCAGGCTATAGGGGACCTGATTTGACACAAGCCTGATTGTTTTCAACGCTTCGTCTACCTGCTCGGCGGAATAGTTGCAAACTCCGGCAGCGCGTACCTTTCCCTGCTCAATGAGAGTCGCCACCGCCTCCATTGTTTCGGATATCGGAGTAGTTGCGTCGGGCCAATGGATCTGTAGCAAATCGATATAGTCGGTCTTGAGTCGCCTCAGGCTGTCTTCACATTCAGTAAGTACTGCCTTACGCGCGGAGTACTTGTAGACCTTTGTCGGTTTACCGTCGTTGTTAACGGTGTCGAAGTAAAACTGACCCTCCTGCGTTTTCCAGTTCAGGCCATATTTTGTTAGTATTTGATACTTGTCGCGCGATACACCCTCCATGGCACGGCTCACCAGCTCTTCACTTCTTCCAAAACCGTAGACAGGCGCTGTATCTATTGTTGAAATTCCGGCATTGTACGAGGCACGGATGGCTGCAAGTGCGTCGCGAACTTCGGCACCACCCCACATCCAGCCACCTATAGCCCATGCTCCGAATGCAATTGGCGTTACCATTACATCCGAGGTTCCAAGTTTCTTAAGCTTCATCTTTCTGTTCGATGCTATTAATGTGTTGTCAATTCAAAACCATTCCACAATAATTCAAACCCATTTTCCAGGTCCAAAACAGGTCACAACCAGTTCCAATCATGCGTTATTCAGTACACCACGCATCGGCTACATGCCCATCATTACAAACGAGCCCCAGTAATAGGGATCTTTAAACTTTGTCATGAGCTGAAGCTGAGCCTCGCGAAATGCTTTTTGTTTGTTGCCCAGCTTTATCCAGTTGGAATAAAAGCTTGTCATCAGCATTTGAGTCGCCGCATCGTCAACTTTCCACATGCTCATGATCATAGCATCGGCACCTGCGACCTGGAATGCGCGTTGCAACCCATACACGCCTTCGCCAGAGCGTATATCTCCAAGCCCTGTCTCACAGGCACTCATCACGACGAGCTCAGTGCCCTCAAGATTAAGGTTCATCGCCTCGTATGCCGTTAGCACCCCGTTGTCGTTACTTTCAAGGTTGGGCATCCGATGACCGCTGACAGTAGCCGCAGCGTTGGCAAGCATCAGTCCTGATCGCAGCAAAGGATTTTCAGAAGCGCTTTCAACATTCACACCGAATGCACTTTCTCTCCTGTCGACATCCTGTAAAAAGTACCCGTGTGTGGCGATATGCATTAATGAAGGAGCTTTGACGGATTTAAGCTTCGCTTCAGTCGCATCCTTCTGCATATACGAGGTAACCTGATATCCGGAAGTCTTCAGGACCTTGCCAATGGTTTCGACCTCCACTTTCGTAGCCGGCAGCGGTGCAAGGTCCCCCTGCCCGTAATCGGGGAAACCAATTAGCAATGCATTCTTCTTCGAGGTTCGGGCAGGACGATTCTTAAGCGCGATAAGGTCTTTTGAATTACCCAGAATCACCAAATCGAAACGGTTGATCACAAATCCAGCATCAGATTTCTTCAGCGTGTTCAGATTCACCTGATTGTAAATACCATCAGGCGAAATGTAAATTACTTTCTTACCTGCAATTTGTGATTCTATTGGCGCCCAATACTGAGCATGGGAGTAGTCGTCAGCTATTCGCTGCCTTACTGCATTTCGGTAATACTTCAGGTAGCGTGTCTCCAGCTGATCTCCGTTCTCAATAACGGTTAACCGCGGCAGACTGGCCTCCTTCGTAAGAATGACAGCGAGATACTTAACGCCTGGAGTCGTAGCATTGCCGAACATCTGAACACGAACGATATCCACAACAGCTTCAGTCGGCGCTAATATTGCTTTGATGTCCTTTGATGTTATCCGCTTTGTTGAATACCCGGAAGAAAAATCCGCTGACCGTGCCGACAAGCTCTTTTCCATTGAATTAGTCGCCTGTTCCATCGAATCAAGATTGATGCGCTGTAACTTCAGGTCTTCCTGTGTATAACCATACAAACGCGCCAGCGTTTCCTTTTGATCAAGCCAAACTTTATAGTCGTGTACCAGCGACTTGTCACCGCTGTTCAGGATTGATTCCTTAACCTTATTGGTCGAGCTCAGCAGCAATGCTTTCGTGGCGATCTGGTAATCAAATATGTCTTCGACAATTCCAGGTTGCACCTTGGCTGCGTCTATTGCAAAACTGTAAAACCGCTGAAACCGGGGTGAAAGGACATCCCAGTACTTTGTTTTCTCGGCCTCACTCATTGGCGGGAAGTAGCTACCAATGAAGTCAAGGGATTTTTGCATTGCCGCCTTATAATGCACAACGGCATCGTCCCACGCGTGACGCTTCCACAATAGAATTGCCATGTCCTCACGAGACTGCACATAATGCGGATGATTCGTGCCTAATGTAACTTCTCTAATTTGCAGAGCCTTCTCGACTAATGGGGCTGCATCTGTCAGGCGATTCTTATATACATAATAATTACCGAGATCGCTTATCGCTTTGGCGTATGCAGGATTGTTCTCTCCGAAATTGGACTTATAGATATCACCGGACTGTTTAAGCAGGCTTTCGACGCGTTCCTCTTTTTGCATGAGCATGTACAGAGAGGCAAGGTTGTTCAACATGCTCGCGTAGTCAGGATTGGTTTTTCCCAGGCGATTCTCCATGCCGAGACAAATAGCTTCTGCCTCCGGATATTTCTTCATCACTGTATACAGGAGGGCGAGATTTGAAAGGAATTTAAGGTGATTGCGCGACTTTGTACTCTGAAGTTTTTCGGCAACTGCTATCGCTTGTTTCAGAATGCGTTCAGATTCTTCGTAACGCCCAATCGCCTGAAACAACATCGCTTTGTTATTAAGGAGGATCGCATAAGACATTTGTGTCTGCATGCCTTTAGAAACAAGTATCGCCAGGGCGGAATTGAGGTCCTGCTCTGCTTCGTTGAACTGCGCGAGGTTATAACGCAGTACTCCATAGTTATTCAGCGACGCTGCAACTCCGATGTCCTGTTTGCCAAAGGTCTGTTCGCGAAGAGACAAAGCAGAAGAGGTAAATGCTTCGGCCTGCGTATAACGACCCATTGTCGCATAAAGAAGGCCCTGATTTGAAAGCGTTTTCAGATAGCCAACGTCCTTCTGGAGGCTCGCCTTTTCGTACGCATCCTTAGCTAGCGAGAACTTCTTTTCCGCAGCGGCATACTTCTGACTCCCATACAACACCTCGCCCATTTCACGATTGAGTCGGGCACGGTCTGCGTCAGTAAGACTTTCGTTTCGATAGGCTTTTGAGCCCAGGTCCACCATGGAAGTAAAACGTGCCGTGCCCTCACCTTTCTCTTTAATATCGAACAGCCCGGAATTATCACTTAAAAGAATAGCATAGTCGAAGTCGGTAGAGTCGAATTCACTGCGGGCACGATCCATTTCCTTAACGAGGGCGTTCGCAAGTTTGTCACGGTTCTCCTTCGTGTTCATGCTTTTCGCCTTGTTGATGGCGGCCTTTTCGAGATCCTTGAAGATCTGAGCCTGGCTGCACATTGAAAACGACACCACACAAATTAGCACATACACCAACCGTTGCTTCATAAGCACTGCCAATTGTTGATCAACTATAAATGCCCGAAATATGATCTTGAAAAGATAACATCCGAAAACATGTTTACGGATGCACATTTAACCTTGCGCTCGTCTTAACTTAAGCGATATCACTGTCGCGATACGCCTTAATCAATGCGAGCTCACCCTCCTGGCCCGGCTTTGCGTTGCCATGTTCCATCCCCCAGACGCCGCGATAGCCTTTTTCATGAACGTGCTTGAAGATATTCTTGTAGTTGATCTCTCCACTGGTTGGCTCCTTGCGACCTGGATTGTCACCAATCTGGAAGTAGGCTATTTCATCATAACACTTGTCGATGTTCGCAATGAGATTGCCCTCGTTGCGCTGCATGTGATAGATATCGAAGAGGATCTTGCACGAAGGACTGTTCACTGCCTTACACAAAGCATAAGTCTGGGAGGAAAATCTCATAAACAGATCGGGGTTGTCGCTCAGCGGCTCCAGTACCATGACGAGATTGTTTGGTTCGAAGATCTCTGCCCCGCGACGCAGTGCGTCCACAACATTCGCAGTCTGAATACCCATGGGAAGTGTTCTGTCAAAGTATCCGGGCACCACGGTCATCCATTTAGCGTTCACGCGCTTAGCCAGCTCAACACTCTCTTTACATGTCTTCACAAAAACATCTTTGAATTCCTGCTTGCCGGTAGTTAGAGAAACCTTCCAGTTATCGCCGCCGTCAACGACAAAAACGCCGAGAGTCATTCCAAGTTTTGCGAGCAAAGAAGCAATCTTTTCCTGTTCTTCCTTCGGCCGTTTTAGCATACCGTTGTCTTCAATGGCTCTAAAACCATGATCGTACATGAACTGTATTTGATCCAGAAATGTCTTCGCATGGTTGCTGAAGGTTCCATCGTGGGGAGCGAATTTCAGATTAAACGGCTTTTCAGGTGCTACTAGCGAGGCTGCGGAGGATGCCGGCGAGGCAAGGGCTCCGTTAAAAGCAACGGCCGCCGACGCTGTGGTCAACGAATGCCGCATGAAGCTTCTTCTTTTCATGGATAGGGCGTTAAGTTATGGTCTCAATTTGAGGACAGCCAATTTAGGATAAATTTGCAATCGGAAACCATACGTTACTGTTGGCGCGAGCATTATTACGCACCCGGCAGAACGCCACGGAAACTTTACAGCGCACTCATACATGAAGTTATACATCAATCTGGCCCGCGCAGTGACGCAGTCGCTTCAATTGATCTTTGAGGAAGGTCGTTATGCCGACAAAGTGATTGAAAAGGTATTGAAGCAAAACCCTAAGTGGGGTGCACGCGACAGGAAGTTCATCGCCGAGACCACTTATGATATTGTAAGATGGTACAGATTGCTACAAAACATTACTGAAGCAGAAGACGGAGACTACTGGAAACTACTGGGTGGATGGTGCATTGTTCATCAGATCCCATTGCCAAAGTGGGAAGAGTTTGAAACCCTCAATCCAAACAGAGTAACGCAGCGGCTAGACAAAATGAACAACATCCGCCGCTTCCGGGAATCAATCCCCGACTGGCTGGATGAGTTAGGCGAAAACGAACTGAATAATCGGTGGGAAGGAGAACTTCACGCATTGAATGACGATGCGCCCGTAGTACTGCGGGTCAACACTTTAAAGGTTTCACGGAATGAATTGAAGGAACGACTTTGGGCCGACAAGATCGAAACTTCAAATGTTGCCGAAGCCTCTGATGCACTTCAGCTTAAGCAGCGCCAGAATGTATTCAGGCATGAGTCGTTTAAAGAGGGCCTGTTTGAAGTTCAGGATACGGCATCACAACTCGTGGCACCCTTTCTGCAACCCTCGCCGGGATTGCGTGTGATAGACGCATGCGCCGGGGCCGGAGGAAAGACTCTTCATCTGGCAGCTCTTATGAAGAACAGAGGACGCTTGCTTGCTCTGGACGTTGAGGCAAATAAGCTTGAAGAATTGAAAAAGCGTGCCCGGCGTGCGGGAGTTGACAATCTCGAAGTGCGGCAGATTGAATCTTCAAAAACGATCAAGCGACTCGAAAATGCTGCTGATCGTCTGCTCTTGGATGTCCCCTGTTCAGGGCTGGGAGTGTTGCGAAGAAACCCGGATGCCAAATGGAAGTTATCGCCAACCTTTATAGAAGAAGTGCGGGCACTTCAACAGCACATTCTCAATGACTATGAAGGCATGCTCAAACCGGGCGGGCTTCTGGTCTATAGCACCTGCAGCATTATGCCTTCGGAAAACGAGAATCAGGTGAAGGCATTTCTGGAAAAGCAACAGGGTAAATTTGAATTGATTCAGCAACGCCATTGCTGGCCATCTGAGGGTTTCGATGGTTTCTACATGGCTTTGATGCGAAAAATCGACAGTTAAATAAGCGGCTCCGCTTATAACAAACCGTTGCAGTCGTACGGGTATTTTGGCTACCTTGAAAACCTTATATGACTTTTTCGGTAAAAACATCCATCTCTTTCCTGCTCATTCTGGCAAGTATTGAAAGTCTCGCACAGGAATTCCAATCCTATGAACAGGCCGTTCCCCAAACGGAGGTCAAGTTCAAAATGATTGCGATTCCCGCTGGAAGCTATCTCATGGGGAGCTCCTATTCCGAGCCTGGTCGCGAGGATGATGAAGGACCACAACGAAACGTAACCGTTGATGCTTTCTGGATGGAAGAACACGAAGTGACTTTCGCGGAGTGGGACGCCTTCTTCAAAAACATGGACGTGCCCCAGACAAAAGCTATCGCTTTGGACGCAGTGTCCAGGCCCACAGCGCAATACATTGATCTCACCTGGGGAATGGGTCGCGACGACAATCAACCTAGCAACAGTATGAGCCAGGCGGCGGCAATAATGTATTGTAAATGGCTTTACAACAAGACCGGTATCTTCTTTCGCCTGCCAACCGAGGCAGAATGGGAGTATGCTTGTCGTGCAGGCAGTAAAACGGCGTATTCGTTTGGTGATGACGCGTCGGTGTTAAAGAGCTATGCTTATAACAAAGACAACAGCGCATCAAAGTTTCACAAAGTTAGGCAGCTCAAGCCAAATGCCTGGGGTCTTTACGATATGTTGGGAAACCTCAGCGAATGGACCTTAGATCAATATAACCCGAAAGCTTACGATGCTTTGGCAGATGGCGTACAGAATCCTCTTACACCTCCAGGAACACGTTACCCGCGCGTGGTAAGAGGCGGATCATATCAGACGGACGCGGCGGCTTGCAGATGCGCTAACCGGATATCTTCGTTAGCCGATTGGAACAAGAGGGATCCGCAGATACCGAAGAGCCGGTGGTGGCTAACAGACGGCATGACCATTGGATTCAGGGTTGTTCGACCTAAGACAGCGCCATCCAAGGACGAGATTGAAAAGTTCTATGCACAATACCTGAAGTAAATCAGAGTGAGAGTGAATTGTGAGAGCGATAGGAGGATGAAGTGTGAGAGCGATGGGAGGATGAAGTGTGAGGGAATTTGTGTAAGGGGATTAGTATAAGAGAAAGACATAACATACGAAACTGGAATAAATAAAATACGTGCCCTATGAAAACTGACGAACAAAAGACGAGCCGCAGGACCTTCGTGAAACAAACCACGATGCTTGCCGGAGGCTTAATGTCCGCTCCATTGTTATCCAATGCTGGATATTTTAACTCTGTCGATGATACCATCAAGGTCGCACTAATTGGCTGCGGTGGCCGCGGCACTGGAGCTGCAGTGCAGGCGCTCTCGTCGAAACAAAATGTTAAACTCGTGGCTATGGCCGATGCTTTCAAAGATCGGCTTGACAGTTCTTATGCTATACTGACAAGCGAAGACAATGAAGACGCGAATGTAAGAGCGAAAGTCGCGGTACCGGAATCTAATCGCTTCGTTGGCTTCGATGCATACACCAAGGCAATGCAACTTGCAGATGTGGTGATACTTGCAACGCCTCCCGGATTCAGACCGATTCACTTCGCTGAAGCTGTTCGTCTTGGCAAACACATATTCATGGAGAAACCCGTAGCAACTGATCCCGCTGGTGTGAAGAAAGTACTGGAAGCGGCTGAGATTGCTAAACAAAAGAAGCTGAATGTAGTCGTCGGCTTGCAACGACACTACCAAAATTCTTACCGCGAGCTGTATAAGCGTGTAAAGGACGGCATGATTGGTGAAATCACATCGGGCCAGGTTTGGTGGAACAACGATGGCGTATGGGTGAACATGCGTCAACCAAATCAAACAGAGATGGAATATCAGATGCGCAACTGGTATTACTTCAACTGGCTGTGTGGCGACCATATTAATGAGCAGCACATTCACAACATCGACGTTATGAACTGGTTCAAGGGTGCATACCCTGTAAAAGCTCAGGGAATGGGAGGTCGTCAGGTTCGGACTGGCAAGGAATATGGCGAGATCTATGATCACCACTTTGTTGAGTTTCATTACGCCGACGGATCGATCCTCAACAGTCAGTGCCGTCATATAAAAGGAACTTATGCCAAAGTGGACGAACAAATCGTTGGGACAAAAGGAACAATGTTTGCCGGCGACGGAAATCTTGTAAGCAAGGGGAAAGTTTTATATCAATACACGCCGCAGAAAGAAAACGAGCCTGATCCATATCAGACAGAGCACGACGAGCTCTTCGAAGCAATTGCCAAAGGAAAATACAAGTTTGCCGATGCCGAAAACGGAGCGAAGTCTACCATGACATCGATCATGGGTCGCATGGCTACTTACTCAGGACAAGTTATCGAGTGGGATAAAGCACTCAACTCGGGCATTAACATTATGCCTACGACATTTGCCTGGGATGCAAACCCGCCTGTGATGCCGGATGCAAATGGATTCTATCCAGTTGCCACGCCTGGAGTCACCAAGTATTTGCTTTAACTGGTAACAAACACCGTCGCGCCATCATGACTGATGGCGCGATTTTTTTTATATTCTGATCACCTGGCCAGTGCTTCCCCTGCCTGTTGTTTGTTACTCAAGTTTTTGGAACTTGCCGCCACAAAAAGTAACCCACACGAATCTTGAAGATCATTAAAGAAGTACTGCTAAAATTTTATGCGTTTTGGGTATTCCTCGTGTTTACCGTCTTCATGATTGTATTGTTGCCCGGCATCGTTCTTCCGTTTTTTCTGGGTCAAAAGTTTGGTTGGATAGGATACAAGTTTCTCAGACTTTGGTCCTGGATATTCAGCAAACTCACCTTCATCCGATACTCATTCTATGGCCGTGAAAACTTCAAACCAGGCAAGTCCTATATATATGTAAGTAATCACACTTCATTCCTTGACATTCCCGGCCTCACTATGTTGTTCCCGGGTGAATACAGGCCTTTGGCCAAAAAGGAATTGTTGCGTATTCCAGTATTCGGATGGATAGCAAGATCGGCTGCTGTTATTGTGGATCGTTCAAGTGGTGAAAGCAGAAAGCGAAGCATGGACAAGCTCAAGCGAATGTTGCTTGATGGATTATCAATATTGATTTTTGTCGAAGGAACCCAAAACAGAAGTAAGGAACCATTGCAGCCTTTCAAGGATGGCGCTTTCCGTATTGCCATTGATACGCAACAACCCATTCTGCCAATGGTGGTTGTCGGCGCTGGTCCTTTAATGCCGCCTGGAACCATACGGATGCATCCCGGGCACGTAAAGCTCTACGTCGCACCCGAGATCCCAACGGCCGGGCTGGGTAATGCCGATCTTCAAAACCTGAAACAGCAAACGCAGGATGTCATGCTGAATATGATCCTGAAAGCCCGTGGATAAGTCCGTATAATTATTTCGGATATCACAGGAACGACTGCTGTATCAAACCACTTGCGTTACTACCCGCTAAGATTTGATCTGCTGACAAAACAAAAACGCCCTCAGATGGACTGAAGGCGTTTTGTATTTAAATGACCTGATAACTCCAATCTACGAATCAGTCAGCACCATCAACTTTTGCAAAATTGTTGATCATAATATCCGACACCTTGTATCCAAGTTGAACTCCTGCCTCACAGTCCTTGCGGTAATGGATCGCACCATACATCCGGGACATTGAAGCCTCAGTTGCCTGATCCTTGAAATATGCCTCACCATCTGGGAACAAATAAGAAAGGACTCCTGCAGCTGCTGCCGAGAAAGTAGAGTGACCTGAAACATAAGCCGGGAAGTTAGGTACACCAGTTCCAGTCTTGATTGATGGATCGAGCTGACAAGGACGTGCATTGAAATAGAAATACTTAGTATCCCAGCATGCAATAGCTGCATTTTGTTCAGCCATGTTCAACAGAGCGAATGCGCGAGCCGCCCGGACCTCACTAAAATTAGCATCACGAACATATTCCGCTGCAATATCATTCCAGTGACCGGGAGGCGAATACGTTCCAGCTCCATCAGCCCATTTGTGCACAATAGCAAGACGCTCACGAGTGAGATTATCAGCATAGTATTTTACTTCCTGAACTTCAGCGTCCATTTCTGCCGATCCACGAATAGGTGGCGCAGGAGGTCTGATCGCTACGATTTGGTCCGGCGTCATTTGCCATGGCGTTACCTTTCCAAATACTGGCAGCATGGGAGGGCGTGGCGGCGTTTCAAGACTCACCCACGCTTCATCTCCTCGTGACTCTGCATTTTGTTTGAGGCCGTCCCATAAAGTTTTATTACCACCTGCAGCTCCCATACCGTCTGTACGACCGCGGGCTACGAACAATGCGGCGACAGATTTGCCCAATGCAAGACCGGCAGCAATATCTGAGCTTGTTGCTTTGCCAGACCATAGGGCAGCATTTCGCTGTTCAGCGGCCTTCAGTGTTATGTCTTCTACGGCAGCTGGGAATAAGAACTTTAACATTTCGGCAGAAACGCCAGACATTACGGCATCTTCTGATGGATAACCAGGGAGGTCAGTTTTTGGTACAAGAGCCTCAACTCCTGAATCCGCATTATACGCAGAAGGTCGGTTGTAAAGGTACTTGAAGTGCCATGCAGCCTTAAGTGCATCATATAACGATGCACTTACATAGCCGTAAGCACGTGCTGCGTATGGGGGATTAGCAAATGGAAAAGCAGGATCACCAAAGGGATTTTCTGCATCCGGTGCAGGATAAGATCCATCTGCTTTCGGAGCAGGTGGCAAATTATAACGAGACACAAGGTCGCGGAAGAATTGATTCCACCGCAGAACCCCTCCTCCACTCCAATATTCAATGGCGTCGCGTTGTGATTTGGTGAGTTTGCTTTGCGCGTCCTTCACTGCGGTGAGTTCCGCTTTATATGCATCACTTCCCACGGGTGTGGGAGCGGGAACTGCTACCTGATCAGGAGCGGTCATAAATGCCATTTTCCAGGTACCCGCGTCAGCGTCAATGTTAGCCGGAGTAAGCGGTGTGAGTTGTTCAGTTACTTCGATCTTGTCACAGCTCGTGGTCGTGATACAGAATACTGCCGTGCACAGTACATATATGTATAAGTTCTTTTTCATCGCGCTCTTATTCAGATTTACCAAATTTGAAAGTGTAAAGGATACCGGCCAGATAAGTAGTTGCCTGGCCCACGTTGCGGCCATTTACTGTGTAGTGTACCGATCCCCGAACGGCCAAATTCTTAGGCTTTGGCAGGTAGTACATAGCCAGTAGGCCAACACGTTGTGCATTCATTTTGTTTGAAACAAATGGCATGTCCTGCCTGCGAATGTCGGCTCCCCCCAGCGTATTCTGCTGAATATAATTCAACTCAACCTGCAGGCTTTCCTTTTGATAACCGGCGCTGACAAACAAATCGAACACGTTAGGCATGTCCACTTCACTACTATTGTAGAAGTTACTGCCATCGTAATACGAAGGGCGATCAAGCTCCGTGTTGCTACGGAACGTATAACCTGCCGAGCCGTTAACAAACCAACCCTGATTCATCTTGACCATGGCGTTTATTCGTGGCGTAAGATTAGTGGTATGAGCTCCCAGAGCGAGAGGAAGAAAATCTGGCGTATAGTCGGTGAGTGGTGTAGAGAAAGAAAGCACACCAAATGCGCGAAATGTAAGTTTCTCAGACTCGAGACGAAGAAAATTGTACTTCACGGCAAGCGTAAGATCCTGCACGCCTTCCATGCTATGCAGTGTCCCCTGACTGGCTTCCGTTTTCACGTATGGGAGCATGGCAATAACATTCAGCTTTCCCGTTATCCCATATACGCCGTAATAGGCGAGACTCTGTGTTGTGATACTGCCGATGTTGCCGTTCTCACGCTTCAATTCACCCTCCCAGTAATCGGTCCATTTGTCGTTTGTATACATGAATCCCGTGCAAAACAAATTCTTGCCCATCATTAGTCCGTCGGTCGTAGTCTGTGCTGAAGAGTTGAAACTGATCAAAGTCAACAGCCCCACCATGCACATCAAACCCGCTCGCAGGGATTTATCAATAGAAAGTAAAAGTCTCATCATTCTTAGTTAAATAAATAGTTAAGGAATCGATAGCTCATGCAGGAATGAAACGTACACGTATGGCGCGTTCACTCCAGCTCAAGCTGGAATTGTTGCCCTTTTAATCAATAAAAGAGCTAAGTAAGAAAAGACGAGATTAGTCCCGGGGAGGCGGACTTTTATGCGTTGCCGGCACGCTGTTGTAGATCACGGCAGAAGACATAAACTGAATATCGTGATTCCAACCACTTGTGTGACAGATGAGGTCTGTTGTAGTTGGCAGATAGTCTTTAATAAAATTGAATGCTTTTAAAGTTTGTTTTGCATCTCCGGGCTTGTCAGTATAAGTCTTGACATAATCGGAAAGGGCTTCGGCGATCAGCTTGCTGTCGCGATCTTTGATACACACAATATATAAGGTGTCCTTTTCGAGCTTTTGTTTTACCAGGCGATAGTATTCCCCTTTGTGCTCAACTTTACCATCAACGCGCTGATATTTTTGGTCGCCATGATAAGGCAACGCCATGGGGAACTTCAGTGTAACAGTTTCAGCTGGATCATATTGATCTCTGTCAAGCCTGCTTTCCAGCGCGCGACCAGAATGATATTGAATACCTACCAAAATACCGTAAAAACCCAACGAGTTTAGCAACACGAGGGACGCGAACAGTATGGCGGCAATCTTTTTCAAAGGGGACGTTCTGGGCTACGTCTTGCATAGTTACGAAAAACGCTATAAATATTCAAGGAACGCGTCGCGTTGCATCGTTTTCGGAAAACCCTTAGTAATTGTGGTTTGCGAAACATTTAACGTTCGCAAGAAATCGCGAGTCACACCCTACATCGGGACGTAAACCACCTTCTTGGTCTCAAAAAAGGGCTCATTGAAAAAATCGGGAATGTTAAAGATCTGCATCGGGCGCTTAAGTTCTGCCAGCTCCTCTTCAAGGTCACCTCCTTTGAGGTATAAGATTCCGTTTTGAATTGAGTGGACAGAGTCACTCTTCACTTTCCCTTTTACCCACCCATGAAACTCCTTTAACCGGGTAACAGCCCGGCTCACAATGAAGTCGTATTGTGACCTAAGCTCTTCAGCCCGGATCTGCTGAGCGTTCACATTGGATAATCCCAATCCAGTGGAAACCTCTTTAACCACCGTGATCTTCTTTCCAATGGAATCCACCAAGTGAAATTTGACATCCGGATACAGAATGGCTAGTGGAATGCCTGGAAAGCCTCCTCCAGTTCCAACGTCCATGATATGCGCACCGGGTTTGAACTCAACGATGCGGGCAATAGCTAATGAATGCAAAACATGGTTAACGTAAAGATTGCCAACGTCCTTACGGGAAATCACATTGATCCTGTCATTCCATAGCTCGTAAAGGCTACGAAGTTTTTCGAGCTGTGCCTTTTGTGCCGGCGTTAGGTGGGGAAAGTATTGAAAGATTATTTCAGCGCTGTCCAATCGAATGGTGATTTGTCCGTCTGGCTTAAGGTTGCCGGAGATGATTTGACACAATAATTAGTGAGCCTGTCGGCTGTTCGCCGATCAGTGTAACCCTATGACTTAAATATGATCGCGCTTATTTTTGACCATCTCGAACATCAGCTCACGGGCACGATGCAACTGTGCCTTTACCGTACCAAGAGGTGCGTCAAGTTCAACGGCTATCTCTTCATAAGAGAGTTCGTGAAAGTATCTCAGCCGAACCAGTTTTTGATATTTGGGGGGAAGCTTGTCGACAAATACCTGAATGAGTTCTGCCTTTTGCATCCGGATAGTTTCTTCCTGAGGATCGAGGTTTTCATCCTCTACATCGATAGAAACGGACTGTCCATCATCGTCCGTAAATGTGTTTTCTATGCTTAGGGTGTTAAGCTTCTTTTTACGGATGAAATCAATGGTGTTATTCGTGGCAATCCGAAACAGCCACGTGCTGAAGGTAAAGTCCTTTTTAAACCGATGGAGGCTGCGGAAAGATTTTGCAAACGATTCGATGGTCAGGTCTTCGGCGTCATCGACGTTCCGTACCATCTTGAGTATCATGTGATAAACAGGCCTTTTATACCGTTGCAACAGACGGGCATAGGCCTTGTCATCTCCTCCTACCGCCAAATCAATGAGCTTGAAATCCTCCAGCGCCTTAGAAGAAAAGCGACTTTCTAATTCTTCCATTGTATTCTTTTTGTTGCTAGCGCCCGCAGGCCCGCGACAAGATAGTAAAAGGCATAAATAAAATCTAAAAGGGGCACGAGCCACATTTCGAACTTACCTGATAAGCGCTGACATGCCTGTGAGTAGGTGAACATCCATCCTATTAACCGTAACACCAGCAGACCTGCCACCCATTCCCACCTGTGTTGAAGCGCCAGCAAAAGTATTCCAACGATCCAGCTCAGTATCCAGGTCACATGAAATGTGCCCAGGATGATCTTGTGTTTTGCCTTATAGCGTTTTCCTACCGAGAGATGCCGAAGCTTTTGACGGTTATATTCTCCCCAGGTGAGCTTTGGTACTGATGTCATCTGAGCGCCAGCCGCAAGACAAACAGCTGTATCTTTGCTGGTTGCGTTCTGATTGACATACAAATCATCATCGCCGCCAGTAATCTTCAGGATGTTATTGAAACCCTTGCCTTCCAGGAATTTCGACCGACGATAAGCGAGATTTCTGCCGACGCCCATGTATGGCATCTTCAACAACGCGAACGACAAATACTGAATAGCTGTAAGCAATGCCTCGAACCTGATCAGTTTGTTCAACATTCCCGGCAACTTTTGATAGGGTGAGTATCCCAAAACAAAGTTGGTTTGGTCATTGAACGCTGCGCTCATAGTGCTGATCCACGACTTACTTGTAGGTACGCAGTCTGCATCAGTCAGCAAAAGCCATTCGTAGCGTGCGGCCTTTATCCCAAGCGTTAGAGCATACTTCTTTGGATCAACATGTGGCGGGGTACGATTCACATGAACCATGCGTAGTCTATGATCGCGCGCCGCTTCTGCCAAAAGCATATCGAATGTGGCATCGTTCGAACGGTCGTTGACAATGATTACCTCAAACAGGGAATGATCCTGTTCGAGCAGGGCCGGAATCAAAACCTTGAGATTTTGTTCTTCATCATGAGCGCAAACGATCACGGAGATCGGAAGAAGCTGCGGCTCGGTAGTATTGTCCTTCCGGGAAAGTCCAATGATGAATATTAACTGATAAACGATTTGAATACCAATCGTTACGAAAAACAGAACAAGCAAAAAATCCAATAGAGTCGGCATGAAGTGAGCTCAAAAAAATACCGTGGCGACCATAAAAGTAGAATACTTTTGAAACAACGCTATAATGTTCATTCAAAAAGCCGATTCATGATGGGAAGAAAATTGTTCAGCCCAACTCTTATCGAGTCCACATCATCAAAGATGATCATTCTTTGACGATTGGGTCACGAGAGAATAGATTGTTTGCTGTTTTTTTCGATGAGCATGAAGACATCATCATCACCAAAACTAACTTAAGTAAAGCGCAATTGTGAACAGAGGTTAAGCACTACTTTCTGTGTTGCTCCTGTTACGCGACGAGCCGATCGTTTGCAATGTCGCTGGTGAGTAGTAACTTCATATGTCGACGTGTCTCTCCCCGACGACGGCACTGACTGGTGCCATTCCGGCGCTCACAGGTAAAATTATCCGACGAATTTCTTTCAAATGTGCACGCACACACATAATTTGTGTGCGAAAACATCATGCAATGGAGGTTGGTAAGAATATTCGCATAAAGGACATCGCCAAGCTTGCTGGCGTGTCAGTTGGCACCGTCGACCGTGTATTACATAATCGTGGTAAGGTCTCCGATTATGCTCTGAAAAAGGTGACCGACGTGATGAACCAGATCGACTACAAGCCGAATCTCATTGCCAGAACACTGGGTTCTAATAAGAACTATCGGATATCAGCTCTCATCCCCGATCCCACCCTCGACCCATATTGGGCACAGTCGAACATGGGAATAATCCAGGCCGAAACTGAATGGGCACAGTATGGTGTCACCGTCGACACCAGGCCTTTTGACCTCTACAATAAGGACTCATTTCTCCGACTGTCGCGTGAGGTGGCGGAAGATCAGCCCGACGGAATAGTCATTGCCCCTATTTTCTATCATGAATCTCTCCCTGCCTTTGAACTGTTCCAGCAGCGGCAGATCCCCTATGTGCTCTTTAATACCAACATCCATGAAGCCAAACCTCTTGCCTTCATAGGCCAGGACCTCTATCAAAGCGGTCGCCTGGGTGCACAACTTATGAACTTCGGACAGGCTGAAAGTGGAACGTTCGCAGTGTTACACATCGATGAGGATGTGCAGGATTCTGTTCACTTGCTGGAAAAGGAACAGGGCTTCAAGGACTACTTCGCCGAAAAGACCGGCGACAAATTCAAGATTGTAGAATTCAGTATGAATCCTCAAAAGCCAACGTTTGAGGCCGAGATCGAAGGACTTATGGATATGGACTCCCTGAGAGGCGTGTTCGTGAGTACATCGCGGGGTACAGCCGTTGCGGCCTCCTGCCTGGAAAAGCATGGCAAGAGCGACATCCGAATGATTGGATACGACATGCTTGTCGACAACCTGAAATATCTCAAGGCGGGTATAATCGATTTCCTGATCAACCAAAATCCTAAGCGACAGGCATTGCTGGGCGTTAGCCATCTGGTGAATCACCTTATGTTCAAGAAGTCAACGCCAGGCACCGAACTCTTCCCGTTAGAGATCATCTCGCAGCAAAACGTAGATTCATATCTGGGCTCCGGAATCCATTAGCCAATTTCCGTATACACTTTCGTTATTCGGGCATTCGGAATGTGGCGGTGAATATGACCTCCATTCGCATTCCCAAAACCTGTCAAGTCTTTTCGGGACGGTTCAAACAGACTCTGGGAAAGTGTGGGAACAGTCTGGGCGGAGTGTGGGAAAGACGGATGGGACTCTGGGAAAAGTGTGGTAAGAGTCCGAGAAAGACCGATGACAGGCTGGTCGGCAATTGGAGAAATGTGGGGAGGGTGGACAAAAACGTGATCGGGGATTGGGAAAGCCCGGTCAGAGAGCGAAGGGGGTGCGGTCGTAGTGCGGTCGATATGCGGAAAGCGTGCGGAAGGAGAGGGGAACAAGAGCGAAGAAGGTGTTGAAAAGACGGATGGCTGGTGCCTCTCTGGTGCCTCCCTGGTGGGGAGAAGGTCGTCCATAACAGTAGTGCTATTCGCCATCTGAAACGTTTGGAAAAATAAAACGGAGTTTGAGTGTAAGCGTTTTATTCAGTATGTACACTCCGTGTACCAGCCCCCCTGATTAGCCAAGCAAGCGGGAAAACAACTCCTTAGAATCGCAATCATTATGCATTCCCCAATTTTGTATTTTTGCGCCTTTTATGACTTTCGAGCACACCCACACTGATCGCGGTTCGGGCGCCAGGGCCGGAACTTTGACAACCGCACATGGCGTAATCCATACGCCGATCTTTATGCCCGTGGGGACCGCCGGTTCCGTAAAAGCAGTTCATCAAAGGGAGCTCGAAAGCGACATCAACGCGGAAATTATCCTTGGCAACACCTATCACCTCTACCTTCGTCCGGGTCTTGAACTGATTGAAAAGGCCGGTGGTCTACATAAATTCAACGGATGGTCGAGAGCGATGCTTACAGATAGTGGTGGGTATCAGGTTTACTCCCTTGGCGCTAACCGAAAAATTACTGAGGAAGGCGTCATGTTTAAGTCCCACATTGACGGGTCGAAACACGTGTTTACGCCCGAAAACGTTATGGACATTCAACGCACGATAGGCGCCGACATCATCATGGCTTTCGATGAGTGCACACCCTATCCATGCGAATATGGGTATGCGCAGAAATCCATGGGCATGACCCATCGATGGCTTACAAGATGCATTGAACAGTTATCGAAAGTTGATTATAAATACGGATACGAGCAGGTACTATTTCCAATTGTGCAGGGCAGTGTTTATAAGGATCTTCGTGAACAATCGGCAGAATTTATTGCCCGTCAGGAGCAATTTGGAAACGCCATCGGGGGACTCTCTGTGGGAGAGCCTCACGAAGACATGTATGCAATGACAAACCTGGTTTGCAGCATTCTCCCCTCGTCGAAACCGCGTTATCTGATGGGTGTGGGCACGCCTGAAAACATTCTGGAGTGTATCGCACTTGGCATAGATATGTTTGATTGTGTGATGCCAACGCGCAATGCCCGCAATGGTATGTTGTTCACTACTGAGGGCATTATTAACATCAGGAACGAGAAGTGGAAAGATGACCTTTCCCCTATTGATGCACAGTTGGGGGGCTACGCCAGCGGCAGTCATTCCAAAGCGTATCTCCGCCACCTGATCATTAACAAAGAAATTTTAGGCGCGCAAATTGCAACGCTGCACAATCTAACCTTCTATCTGTGGCTCGTTCGCGAGGCGCGAAAGCAAATACTGGAAGGAACGTTTGCCGCATGGAAGAACCGAATGGTAGAGAAAGTAAGCAGAAGACTTTAAGATGAAGCTGCTTGACAAATACATTATCAAACGGTTTCTAACGACGTTCTTCTTCGTCGTGCTGATCCTGCTTGCCGTGATCACGGTTATCGATCTCACGGAAAAGATGGACAAGTATGCCCGGTTTGGTCTGACCAAGCTGCAGATCCTTTCGTACTATCTTGATTTCATCCCGTGGATCGGAAGTCTGCTGGCACCTATCACGATATTTATCGCGACCGTTTACGTCTGTTCCAGGATGGCATCTCACACGGAGATCATCGCCATACTCAGCAGTGGTGTGAGTTTCAGAAGAATCCTCTTTCCATTCTTTTTGGGAGCATCACTCGTTGGCGGATTGAATTTCTATCTCAACGGATGGGTCATCCCGAACTCCAACAAGGAACGTCTGGAGTTTGAAGTTCAGTACTTAAAAACAAAGTTCTATTACGATCAACGGAACATCCATATCCAGGTAGCCCACGATGTATACCTTTACATGCAGAGCTATAACAATAGTAATCGAACTGGCTATCGCTTCACCCTGGAAAAGTTTGATGGCACACGTATGATTGAAAAACTTACCGCGGAACGTGTTGAGTGGGATTCCGTAAAAGTGAAATGGACATTGAGAAACTGGGAGCGAAGGAAGATAGAAGCCGTGTTTGCTGACGTGGCTAACAGGCCCGACAGTGCTGCCGGGAGTTCCATACCTATAAAAGTAGATAGCGTGCAGAAAGGCGAATCACTCGATACCGCATTGGTCATACGCCCTAAAGAATTTGAAAGCGACTATCGCAAGTACGAGAGTCTTACGATGAGCGAACTGGATAACTACATCAATACACTGCGCGCCCGTGGCACCACTGGCATCGAAGCATATGAAGTTGAGAAATTCACACGTTACACCTCGCCATTTACGATTTATATACTCGTTTTCATGGGAGTGATTGTAGCCTCGAGAAAAAGCAGAGGAGGAACGGGACCTCAGATTGCCATGGGATTCGTCCTGTCCTTTATTTTCATACTATTCTTTACGTTGTTCAGAACTTTCGCTGAAAATGGATCGTTACCTCCCGAGATTTCGGTGTGGATACCGAACCTCGTTTTCGGGGGCATATCCCTGGTGATGTATAAATACGTTCCGCGCTAAATGGCAACACGGTCAGACTACTTTAAATTACACTTCATTGTTTTTCTTTGGGGCTTCACGGCCATCATTGGGAAACTAGTGAGCATTCCAACTGTTGAGATGGTGTTCTATCGCGCTATCCTCGCTGCTCTCGGAATGGGTATCGTGATCTTGCTGACTCGTGGTACATTCCGTGTTTCCGGTAAGCAATTGATACAGCTCATTCTTATCGGCTTTGTTGTCGCGTTACACTGGGTTGCCTTTTTCGGAGCGGCGCGCGTTTCAAATGTGTCCGTGAGCCTTGTTGGCTTTGCTACTAATTCCCTGTGGACTGCCATACTCGTTCCGTGGTTCAACAGGACAGGGGTGAAGAAGTTTGAACTGATGCTGGGACTTGTTGTTTTGTTCGGGTTGTACATCATATTCTCCTTCGACTTTCAATATAAGCTGGGACTGTTTCTTGCCGTGATCGCTGGCCTTACGTCAGCTGTGTTTTCGATTTTCAATTCACGTCTGGTTCGGGACATTCCAGCGTTCACGATTACGTTCTACGAAATGATCGGGATATTCATTGGTCTGGCAGCATTCATGCCTGTTTACAAAGTGATGTGGGCTCCTGATCACGCACTTCATCTGGTGCCTACTACCTACGATTGGTTTTATATCGCGTTCCTTGCCATCGTATGTTCAGTCTATGCCTACTCAACCGCAGTGGAATTGATGAAGAAGCTCAGTGTCTTCCTTATTCAGCTGTCGTTAAACCTTGAACCGGTCTATGGGATTATTATGGCGGTGATGATCTTTGGTGATAAAGAAAAGATGGGCGCCAACTTTTATTTAGGCACGATCATCATTCTCTCCGCAGTGTTGCTTTATCCGGTATTTAAGCGACGCTTTGAAACCCAGCCTAAAATAGCAGACTGATCATTTGGTGTGGTGCTTAATCCTGACCATCATTTGACATGTGTTCGTTAGAGCCAGCCGCTCCATTTTATAACTGGTGAGCCGACCTGAACGTCAACTTCTTCCCGAAATAATCCATAAACCGTGGATCCTGTTCCGGAAAGACTGGCATAATACGCGCCCGCAGCGTAAAGCATCTCCTTCAATTCAGGAAGTACGGGAAATGCAGGAAATATAGAGTCTTCAAAATCATTGCGCATTACAGATTTCCACGACGAGGAATTTTCAGATACTACCTGGTCAATCGTAAGAGGTGGAATACGAGGAGTTATTCCAGCGAATGCCATTGCAGTACTAATGTGAATTTCCGGCTTTAGTAATACGGCGTAAGTGCCGGCAAGATTCAATTTAGTGATGGTAAGAATTTCGCCACGGCCCTTTCCTATCATTGGCCCGTCACCTATAAAGAAAGGACAATCGCTGCCAAGCATCGCTGCGTATTCAATCAGCTTATCTCTGTCAAGGTGAAGTTCAAACAGTTTGTCAAGCAGACGTAGCATCCAGGCGCCGTCGGATGATCCGCCGCCAAGACCTGCTCCCATAGGAATCACCTTGTGCAGATGAGCGCTTACCGCTCCGATGTTGAAGTCACGTTGAAGCAGCCGGTAGGCCTTTTCGATGAGGTTGGATGATGAATCACCAGGGATAACGTGCCCGCTATACGCGAAGGAAAGAGAGGAGGCATGAACCACCTCCAGTACATCCGTCCACGGTACAGGATAAAAGCAGGTCTCGAGATTGTGGTAACCGTCAGCGCGCTTCGCTGTGATGCGAAGACCGAGATTGATCTTGCATGGTGGAAACGCGACCATAGATTCGAATAGCGGACGCAGTCCCTATTTAGTCAGGCGGTCGATCAAATCTTGTGTGATACCTGTAGAAGAGAAGCCACCGTCGTGCATGAGGTTCTGCATGGTGACCATACGCGTGAAGTCAGAGAACATAGCCACAATGTAGTTAGCGCAATCTTCTGCCGAGGCATTTCCTAGTGGAGACATCATCTCTGCAAAATCGAAGAAAACATCAAAGCCTGAAATGCCGGAGCCAGCTGTTGTCTTGGTGGGTGATTGAGAAATAGTATTTACGCGTACTTTTTTCAGCTTGGCAAAACGAGCTCCATAGCTGCGGGCAATAGACTCAAGCATTGCTTTTGCCTGTGCCATGTCTGTATAATCAGGATATGAGCGTTGCGCAGCGATGTAGCTAAGTCCGATAATCGAACCGTATTCGTTCATGGCATCCAGCTTCTCAAGCGTCTGCATGATTTTATGAAAAGAGAGTGCCGATATATCGAGAGTCTTGAGGTACCACTCATAATTCATGTCGCCGTACGACTTGCCCTTGCGAATGTTCGGGCTCATTCCAATAGAATGGAGTACGAAGTCCAGTTTACCTCCCAGCACCTCTTCGGATTTCGCGACCAGATTCTTCAGGTCCTCTTCAGAAGTCGCATCAGCAGGAATGACTTCTGCGTTACATGCTTTGGCCAGCTCATTAATTTTGCCAAGGCGCATGGCTATCGGTGCATTAGTAAGTGTAAATGACCCGCCTTCCTCTTTTACTTTGAGCGCCGTTTTCCAGGCAATTGAATTTTCATCCAGCGCGCCGAAGATAATTCCCCGTTTTCCTTTTAAGAGATTATTTGCCATGCTTTGACTTTGTTAATAAGGGGCAATAATACGCATTTTAAAGGTTCAGCAACAGATGGCGCCAACTTTCTCGTGGTACACGGACATGCCTGTCGAACGTGTTCATCCATAGTGTATATTCGCACGCTTCAAATATGAATTCACGCGCTTCTCAGCCGATTGGTGTATTCGACAGCGGTATTGGTGGCCTTACAGTTGCCCATGCCATTCGTGAATTACTGCCTAACGAGAACATGATTTACTTCGGCGACACCGCCCACCTTCCCTATGGTGACAAGTCAGAAGCAGCCATTCAAGCTTATTCAATCCGGATCGCCGACATACTTCTCAAGAAGGGTTGTAAGGTGATTGTTATTGCATGCAACTCTGCCTCTTCGGCTGCCTATGAATTGCTGCGTGAGTACGTGCGCAAAGACACGCATATTATCAACGTAATCGATCCGATGGTAGACTATGTACTGGAGCATTTCGCGGGGCAAGACATTGGGCTTATTGGAACAAAGAGGACAGTGCAATCGGGAGTATATGCCCGTAAGATTGAGGAGGGGAACAAGAACATTCGGCTGCATTCATTGGCCACGCCACTATTGGCTCCAATGATTGAAGAAGGCTTTTTCAACAATCAGATAAGCCAGGAAATTATTGCTCAGTATTTATCGGATGCAAAGCTTTCCGGCATTGAGGCTCTCATCCTGGCCTGCACGCATTATCCGCTTATTATAAGTGAGATTGACACTTATTATCATGGCGAGATGTCCGTATTAGATTCCTCGGCAATTGTTGCGCGCGCACTTCGTGAATACCTCACACGTGAAAATTTGCTTAATGACGTTCGTCGACCGGAGCGACTGTTCCTCGTTTCAGATTACACTGAGTCGTTCGCAGCAGCCGCACGCATGTTTTTTCACGACGAAGTGCAACTGGAAAGACACGCCCTTTGGAACAGCTAATGCATGTATGTTTCTACTCAAGAATCGAAAAATCGCCATGCTAAATATTATGACCTTAGTGGATCGATTTAACCCAGACCCCACACATTGACCACGGTCATATTCATATTGCCCTTTCTGCTGATTTACACGGTTTTGGCAACATATGCTGAACGAAAGATTGCTGCTTTCATTCAGGACCGGATGGGACCGATGGAAGTGGGCTACTATGGTTTGGCCCAATCTATTGCGGATCTGTTAAAGCTTATTCAAAAGGAAGATATCGTAACAGATAAAGCCGATCGCACGCTGTTTCGAATAGCTCCAATCGTAATATTCACGACAGTCTTTGCCGGTTTTGCTGTTATACCGCTCAGTGCCGGATGGAACGGAGCTCCAATTTCTACAGGACTATTTTTCCTGCTGGCTATCGTGTCGCTCGATGTGATCGGTATTGTAATGGCCGGATGGAGTTCGAATAACAAATACAGTATGATGGGAACGATGCGCTCTGCAGCGCAACTTATCTCATACGAGGTACCTCTTGGGCTATGCGTAGTATGTGTTTGTATGCTAAGTCAAACGCTCGACCTGCAACAAATATCTTATCAGCAAAGTACGCTCAGCACGGAACAGGAATTCTTGTTTGGCATCCCTGCAACAGGAATTCAAACAAACAATATCGGAGGATTCTTCTTGTGGAACATCTTCCGCATGCCGCTGCTCGCTGTTGTTTGGGTGATATTTTTCATTTCATCGCTGGCCGAAAGTAATCGCGCTCCATTCGATTTACCGGAGGCCGAATCTGAAATCGTTGCTGGTTTTCAAACCGAGTACAGTGGATTCAGGTGGGCCATCATCATGCTGGCAGAATACGGAATGATGTTGCTGGTGAGTATACTCGGAGCAATACTATTTTTTGGTAGCTGGTCTTCGCCTCTTCCCAATATAGGAGCATTAAAGCTGGGCGACTGGACGAACGGTGCACCTGGCAGCGTTGCTTCATTTGTGTGGGGAACATTTTGGCTGTTAAGTAAATCGTTGTTCTTTATTTGCCTCCAAATGTGGGTTCGCTGGACCTTTCCCCGCTTACGTGTTGACCAGCTTATGTCTTTATCTTGGAAGTACCTAACGCCGATATCATTGTTGTTAATTATTGCTATCGGAACTTGGAAACTAATTTTTGGTTGATCCTGTGAAAAACTTTTTTCTTGTACTGCTAGGCAGTCTTTTTTTTATTACTCAAGCGGTGGCTCAGAATAAGGCCGACAGCCTCAGAAGGGTGCTGGACAGTAATCCGCCCGACTCGATTAGGGTGCGCACGTTGATTGCCTTATCATCACATCATCAATACGTTGACTTTCGCCAGGCACGGGTCTATGCCGATGAGGCGCTCTCAATTGCATCCAAAATCAATGATCTACCCATAAAGGTTGCAGCCTATCAGAACAAGGCCGTGCTTCTTACTATGAGTGGCGACTACAGTGCTGCACTGCGTTACGACAATCTTACGCTGGAGAACGATATTTTATTAAAAGACAGTACCAACATCTCACGGGATTATAACAATATCGGAAACGACTATTACGATCTGGGAGAATACGACGATGCCTTTTTTTACTTCTCATTGTCGCACCGGATCGCCGCTGCATCACAAGATACGTTCCGTATGCTCGTTGCTGATCATAACCTTGGACGCGTGTTTAAAGAAATGGGGCAATACGAAACTGCAGTACAACACCTGCTCGCCTCAAAACGTCTTAGCGATCATTTGAGAGACGAAGAAGGCCTCGCCTACACGTACGATGAATTGGGCGATGTTCAATTACGACGTCAACAGTACGACTCAGCTGAAAAGTCGCTCTCCTATGCTTTGAAAGTTGCACGCAAGGGCGATTATAAGGTTGTACAACCCCGGATATACGGGAAGCTGGCAACCGTATCATTCAGAAAGGGGGCTCATGATCGCGCCCTCGCATTTTACGATACGGCATATCGCCTGAATGAGCAAACTACTGATCGCCACGGAATGGCTGAAGTGGATCTTGGACGCGCCGTTATCTTCACCAGTCAAAATCGTTATGATCAGGCGCTGGCCAATTTGGAGACCAGCCTCACCGTTGCGAAAGAATTGAACGCACGTATCCTGGAGATCAAATGCTATAATCAACTTTCACAACTGTGGGAGATGAAGGCTGACTATCAAAAGTCGTTGATGTATTATAAGCAATACAAGCAGCTTGAGGATTCGCTTTTCAGTCAGGAGTTGCAAGGCAAGCTTCTGCGGAGTCAGCTTCGCTTTGAAACAGAGTCGCGCGACTCACAGATCGCTATGCTCAGCCAGAAAGATGCACATCAGAGCAGCGAGTTGAGAAAGCAGGAATTTGTGCGCAATATTCTGGCCGTGGTGATGGCACTCAGTGTTATTCTGCTGATCAGTGTTTACCGAAGCGGAAGAAGGCGCAGGCAGATTAATACGCTCTTGCTCCAGCACCAGGAAGAGATGGAGAAACGAAGCGAAGAGCTTGAACGCCTCAACCAGGTTAAGGACAAGTTTTTCTCGATCATATCTCACGATCTGCGCTCACCAATTAACGCATTGTCAGGCCTGCTCGATCTCCTTGACAAGGGAGCGGTATCGGCCTCAGAACTTCCTAAACATATCAAGGAACTTAAGGCTCGTTTCAATCATACCCGCACACTGCTGAACAACCTGCTTGACTGGACGTTGCTCCAGATGGACAAACTCAGCGTACAGGCTGCGAAAATTGACATCTATAATATTGTAGAGGAAAACATCCAGCTGCTTACTTCTGTTCAGAGCAAAGACATTCGTTTGATCAATGAAGTGCCCCGGAATGCCATTGGCTTTGCGGATTCAAATACCATTAATCTTGTAATCCGTAACCTGATCACAAACGCAATCAAGTTTACTAACGATGGCGGTACTGTGCGCATTGCCTCACGTGAAAAGGATTCGGAATGGCTGGTATCTGTTAAAGACAACGGAGTAGGGATGAATAACGACGTACTGAAGATGCTGTTCGACAAGACATCCCCTTACACCACGCGAGGAACGGCTAATGAAAAAGGTACCGGCCTCGGACTGATCCTTTGCAAGGAGTTCGTGGAAAAGAATGGCGGCCGCATCTGGGTTGAAAGCGAAGAAGGAGTGGGCAGCACGTTCTTTTTTACCTTACCAAGGGCCTGATTTTACGTCCGATGTGGTAATGTTGCAAAGAGGTTGACTCGGGATCAGTCCGAATGTCTATCTTTGCAGTAGATGATACGATCCACCAATACGTATTTCTCCAATATTTCTCTGGTTATCAGGTCGTTAGTTGCCGGCCTCCGGATTACGATAAAGCACCTTTTTAAGGCAAGGCGTACCCAGCCCATTGTCGCTATCAACAGCGCGAATTATTTCGACAAGCGATCGGGTATAGCCACTATTCAGTACCCATATGAAATGCAACCTGTCCCTGACAACGGGAGGTACAGGCTTCACAATGAAATTGACGACTGCATTGTCTGCGATAAGTGCGCGAAAATATGCCCGGTCGATTGTATCGAGATCGAGCCGGTTCGAGCCATTGAAGAGATAGGCAAGACCTCTGATGGCACATCAAAGCGCATTTATGCAGCGAAGTTTGACATTGATATGGGCAAGTGCTGCTTTTGCGGCCTTTGTACAACCGTGTGCCCCACAGAATGTCTCACCATGACAAAGGTGTACGACTTCAGTGTAACTGATATTCATGAACACAACTTTGCTTTCGGCGAGATGAGCGAGGCAGAGATCTCTGAGAAGAAGCGGATATTGGAAGAATATCAAAAGGCAAAGGCTGCACCCACGCAGAAGGAAGTGCCTGCTGTGAAAGAAGCGCCTGCAGCAAAAGAAGCAGATGATGTTAAAGGGGGACCTGCTGTTTCGGGTTCCACAGAAGGTCCTGTTTCTGATACACCAAAAGCAGGCGAAGCACCCCGGCCGGCCAAACCAGTATTCAAACCCAGAATCAAGCCACCCTCTCCACCGTCGACGTCGTCATGAACGCAGCCACTATACTGCATTACTTTTTTATTACGACTGCAGCCGTTGCAACGGTAGCGCTGGTGTTTGCCCGAAGCGTATTCTATGGTGCCCTGTATTTGATGATCATACTTTTGTCACTTGCCGGACTATACGTTCTTTCGTTTGCCGAGTTCCTGGCTGTGACACAGATACTTGTTTACGCTGGTGGAGTTCTCGTGCTGATCATCTTTGCCATCATGCTCACCTCAAATCTTAACGGCAAGCCTCTATTGGTAGATCATAGCAATCGCCTTTCCGGTGGGTTGCTGGGACTTACCCTGCTTTCTATACTTGTATATCTTATTGCCGGACAGATTAATTGGAACAATGCTTATGGCTCCGAGGCTTTTGCACTACCTGTATTTGGCAGATTGCTAATGACTCGTTATGTATTGCCATTTGAATTGATCGGCATCGTCCTGTTAATAGCCTTGATTGGCGCTGCCGTCGTCGCGTCGTCCTCCACCAAACGCCCGAAACCATGACGCCCGATTACGATCTGCTCTTTCTTGGCGCTTTGCTCTTTTCGGCCGGGTTATCGATTGTCATAATCAAACGCAACATGATCTTCGTACTAATGGGTATTGAGTTACTTCTCAACTCATCGGTATTAAACCTTGTTGCTTTTAACCGAATTCACAATGATGTGCCTGATGGTCAGATATTCGGACTATTCGTGATTGTGATTGCGGTTTGTGAGGCAGCTGTTGGATTGGCTATTGTAATTCAGGTCTACAGATACTATCAGTCGTCTGTGCCGGACCAGATAAACGAATTGAAAGAATGACGATCAGCGCACAAATACTCTCTGCCGACACGCTGATTTCCGGCGTATTGCCTGCGCTATTGCTGCCGCTGATTTCAGCGATCGTTTGCCTGATCGTAAGTGAAAAATACGGCTGGGTAGTTGCATTCATTTCTCCCCTGTTTCTGCTGGTCAGTGCCGCCTTTGCTGTGTACACTTGTTACCATCAACTGGGTAGCGACCCCTTGATCTTCAACCTGACCTGGTTCTCTGTTGCCGGGCGGGAGTTTGACATAAACCTGCTTTTGAATAATATCTCGACGCTCATGATGTCCGTTGTGAGCGTCGTTTCGTTTCTGGTGCATGTGTATTCCATCGGATACATGGCTGACGACGCAGCACAAAGAAGATACTTTAGTATGCTTGGCCTGTTCACATTTGCCATGCTGGGGATCGTCGTTTCCGGAAATTTCCTTCTACTGTTTATGTTTTGGGAATTGGTTGGTTTCTCGTCATACATGCTCATCGGCCACTGGTATGAAAAACCCGAAGCTGCAGATGCCGCAAAGAGGGCCTTCCTCTTTAACAGGCTTGGAGATGCCGGGTTCGTGGTTGGTTTGATGGCTATTTGGAGTGGCTATGGAACATTCAACTTCGCTGATATTGATATTGCCAACG
Source organism: Chryseolinea sp. T2 (assembly GCF_037203685.1). Lineage (NCBI taxonomy): Bacteria > Pseudomonadati > Bacteroidota > Cytophagia > Cytophagales > Fulvivirgaceae > Chryseolinea > Chryseolinea sp. T2. Next base: position 305,156 of record NZ_JBBCAU010000008.1, on the reverse strand, counting down.
GTGGCGGATGGCAGATCGTAGCCGGTATTGGTGTACTCTGCGGAGTTCTTGGAAAGTCTGCACAATTTCCTTTGTTTGGATGGTTGCCTAAAGCAATGGAGGGACCTACTCCGGTCTCAGCTTTGATCCATGCAGCAACCATGGTCGCGGCAGGTGTGTACTTGCTCGATCGCGTGTTCTGGATATTCGCGCCACCTGTTCTTATCACAATTGCAATCATTGGTGCCAGCACAGCATTGATCGGTGCCTGTGCGGCAATCGGGCAGCATGACATGAAGCGCATCCTCGCCTATTCGACTATGTCGCAGTTAGGTTTGATGGTGATGGCCGTTGGAATGGAAGCTCCATTCGCATCCATGCTACATCTTATTACCCACGCCTTTTTCAAGGCTGGATTATTCCTCGCGGCGGGTTGTATTATTCATACACTGCATCAGGCGCAACATCATTCACGTGACTCATTTGATGTACAGGATATTCGCAATCTGGGAGGACTCAGAAAACGCCTTCCCTTTACCTTCGTGGCATTCCTGGTCTGCGGCTCGGCGCTTGCAGGCTTACCATTCTTTGCCGGATTTCTTTCAAAGGAAGCCATATTGGAAGCCGCGCTCCATTGGGCGAGCCATGGACAGTCGTGGCGATGGCTGTTGGCGGGTAGCGCCTTCGTTGTCTCATTCCTTACTCCTATTTACACCTTTCGGATGATATGGAAGATTTTCATGGACGAAGAAGTGCTGACTCAAAACCTGGAAATTGCGGAAGCGCCACCTGTAATGCGCTTTCCGTTGCTGATATTATCTATTGCAAGTCTTTGGTTTGCCGTTTCCTTTAACCCTTTTGATTTTAACGGTTGGGTGTTCCGAAATATTTCTGACTTTATTCCACCTGCTGCCGGGGCGTCCCACCATCCCTTTCCCTGGCTCAGTTTTGCATCTATTTTTTGGATTGCCCTTGCCCTCGCTCTTGCCTACTTCAGCAGGAACGCCAGCATCAGGTCTCGGCTGTTGTACGAGGCATTTTACTTTGATAAGGTAATTCATCTTTCAGTGGAACTTCCAATAAACTTCCTCGGCAATATGACGAGAAGGCTTGATAGAAAGTGGATCGATGGTACGCTGCATACAGCAGCATACACCTATACCATACTCGCCCATGTGGTCGGATGGTTTGACCGCTTTGCAATTGACGGGCTCGTAGATGGTGTCGCCTGGTCGGCGAGAATGGTTGGGTATTCCGTTCGGCGGTTTCAGCGTGAAGGCGTTCAGCTTTATATTTTCTGGGCCCTTTTTGCAATCATTATTTTTATAATTTGGACACTTCTTTAGATAGTACGGTCAAGGCAATAAATAATCTACGTTAAATGCAGGAGATCCAGCTATCGTTACTCATTTTCACGCCTCTCCTTGCCGCATCTATCGGGCTGTTGATACCGGCTGTTAATTCTGGCTTGTTTCGCTATCTCAGTCTCGTGGCTAACCTGATTCAGATAGCTGTTATCGCTTCAGTGTTAAGCCTCTTTAAATCGGGTGATGGCATACAGTTCGTTGAATACCAATCCTGGATTACTATCGATCTCGGCACCTGGGGGACTTTAAGGGCCGCGTACTTCCTTGGTGTTGATGGATTGAGTCTTCCGCTCGTTGCACTATCAGTCGCGATCCTGTTGATTGCCACTATTTCGTCGTGGAACGTGAAGCGTCAGACAAAAGGATATTTCCTCCTTTTGCTACTGCTCAATGCAGCGATAATCGGCAGCTTTACAGCTCTCGATTTCCTGCTGTTCTATCTGTTCTTTGAGTTCATGCTGCTGCCAATGTTCTTCCTGATTGCTCTGTGGGGAGGGCCTCGCCGTGAATACGCTTCCATTAAATTCTTTCTCTACACGCTCGTAGGTTCTATTTTCATCCTCGTTGCCATGATTGCCTTGTACATTTCTGTGCAGGAGCCAATGGGGTCGCAGCAAATTGTGCACAGTTTCAACCTCGTGAACATGCGCGATTGGTCAAACTACCTTCCAGGGTCTGTGTTAGAGCCAGGTAATGCCAGATTGATTGGAATCTTTGACGCGCGTCAGTGGTGTTTCCTTTTATTGTTCCTGGGATTCGGTATCAAACTGCCCATGGTTCCTGTGCACACGTGGCTTCCTGACGCACACGTAGAAGCGTCAACACCGGTATCGGTCCTTCTGGCAGCTTTGCTACTAAAGATCGGCGGCTACGGACTCCTGCGTATAGCATTTCCGTTATTTCCTGATGCCGCGGCTTATTTTGGATCGTTTGTTGGATGGGTCGGTGTTGTTTCTATCATCTACGGTGGTCTCAATGCAATGTCCAGCAAGGACCTCAAGAGAATGATTGCCTATTCATCAGTCTCCCACATGGGATTTGTGCTGATCGGAATGGCATCGTTGACTCCAGAGGGTGTGTCGGGCAGTGTTTATCAGATGTTCAGTCACGGCATCCTTTCTGCAATGTTGTTCCTTCTTGCAGGTGTTGTCTACGACCGCACACACGACCGGACGATTGATCACTACTCAGGGCTCTATAAAAAGATGCCTGTATATTCCACTTTTGTACTTATCGCTTTCTTCGCTTCGATGGGATTGCCCGGTTTTGCAGGATTCATTGGCGAAATACTTGTGTTCCTGGGCGCTTTCAAATCAAATAGTGCCGGCGGGCCGCTGCATGAAAGTCTGGCCATCATTTCAACGGTGGGGCTGGTGGTATCGGCAGTATACTTCCTGTGGACACTGCAGCGGATGTTCTTTGGTCCTTTCTTTGTCAAGGGTGAGATCCAGGCCGATGACCTTACAGATCTGCGGAGCCATGAATACCTTGTGCTGTTGCCTCTGGCAACAGCTGCCTTGTTTTTCGGAATTATTCCACAACCCTTGGTCAATGTGATTGAACCGTTTGCTAAAGATTTTACTACGTTCATCTTAAACGCTGGCACTTCAATTCACTCAACTCACTGATCGTGGAGCAGCTTGCTGAGAACATCAGATCCATCAATACAAGCGTTACGCATGTCACGCCGGAAGTCATCCTTGTGCTTGCTATCGTAGTAGTGCTTGTTACAGGACTGATGACTTCGGGCAAGCTCCTGCTTACAATCCTTAGTTCCGCTTTCGTTCTCGCTTCTCTATTAACTTGTTGTCAACGGATTGAAGAGCCAATCCAACGTCCGCTCTTTGACGGAATGCTGACTGGCGATTCATATGGTACCTATATCAAGATATTGCTGGATATCGCAACGTTGCTTACGATCTGGATGTCGTGGACGAACAAGAAGATTACTGATCGCCTCTCAGAATATTACATCGTGCTTATAGGGACCCTGCTGGGTGCTCATTTCCTGTCGATGAGCATCAACTTCATCTCTGCCTTCATTTCTCTTGAGCTCATATCGCTTGGATCTTATGTCCTCACGGGATATACGTTTGACCGCCGCGGGGCCGAGGGTAGTTTCAAATACTTTGTGTTTGGATCTGTTGCATCTGCGATTATGCTCTATGGTTTCAGTTTACTTTACGGGCTAAGTGGAACCTTATCTTTTGGCAATGCTGATTTCGCCTCTGTACTGGCAGGATCGAACGGTATGCTGATGTATACATCCGCTATCATGGCACTAACAGGCTTTCTATACAAGATCGCGGCGGCTCCCATGCATCCATGGGCGCCCGATGTTTACGAAGCGGCGCCTCTGCCAATAGTAGCCTACTTTTCTGTGGTGCCTAAACTTGCCGGACTGGCGGTACTCATTCGCTTCTCAGAAGCACTTCCGGGCGTCAACGGACTGCCTGACTGGCAGAATGTATTGGCGTTGATAGCGATCCTCAGCATCACTGTGGGTAATTTTGCGGCTTTGTGGCAACAGAATCCAAAGCGACTGATGGCCTATTCGTCTATTGCCCAGGCTGGATTTCTACTCGTCGGTGTCGTGGCTGTTGACTTTGATGGAATTCGGATCGCTTTATTCTACGCATCTGTTTACCTGGCGGCAAACTTTCTCGTGTTTGTATATCTGCAGTTTTATGAATCCAAAGGTATTGATACGCTGGAATCGTTTTCGGGATCAGGAAGGTCGTCATTGGTGCAATCGTTATTTCTGCTCGTAGGACTCATAGCTCTCACAGGACTGCCTCCAACGGGCGGTTTCACCTCCAAACTCTTCATTTTTTCTGCATTGTGGGAGGCATACAACGCGTCAGAGAAGCCATTACTCCTCTGGCTGTTAGTTTTCGGTCTGTTAAACACTGTAGTTTCACTTTTTTACTACATCCGAATCCCCTATTTCGCATTCATTCGCCCCGGGTCCAGAAATCTTGAAACAAAATTCCTGTCGTTTGAAAATCTTTTTGGCCTGGTTATAGTTCTAGTCGTACTCGGTCTTTTCTTCAAGCCCGGCATGTTGATGGGATGGATTAATAAAATTAACTTTGCGTTATAATTCATTCTATTGCGTGCTGAATTGGTGAGCCCGAATGATAAACACATAAATCCATGAGCGACCAGATCCTTCATGAATGCGGTATTGCCCTGATCCGCTTGCGAAAGCCTCTTTCGTATTACATCGAAAAATATGGTCCCATGTACGCTGCTAACAAGATGTACATCCTCATGGAGAAGCAGCACAACAGGGGCCAGGATGGCGCAGGGATTGCCAACATCAAAATTGACGTCGATTCGGGACATCGGTATATCAGCCGATATCGCTCTGTAAAGACGCAACCCGTTGCAGATCTCTTTAGAAAGATCGGGAAGAAATATCGCAAGGCTCAGAAAGAGGGCAAAGACAAATTCAGAGACGAGCACTGGCTAAAGGAGAACGTGGCTTTCTCCGGCGAACTTTGGCTTGGTCACCTTCGCTATGGCACCCATGGCGTCAACAGCATTGAAAACGTACACCCTTTCCTCCGTCAGAACAACTGGCGTAGCCGTAACCTCGTAATGGCCGGCAACTTCAACATGACCAATGTTGATGAATTGTTCGACCTCCTCGTCGATCTGGGCCAGCACCCCAAAGAAAAAGTGGATACCGTGACCGTTATGGAGAAGATCGGCCACTTTCTTGATGAAGAAGTACAGGGACTTTTTCAAAAATATAAGGACAAGTTTTCGAACCGCGAGATATCCGAGATCATTGAAAACGAGCTGAACATTCCGCGATTGTTACGTCGTGCATGTAAAGACTTCGATGGTGGATACACAATGGCCGGTCTTATTGGATCCGGCGCATCATTTGTTGTTCGCGATCCGAACGGTATTCGCCCCGCCTACTTTTATGCAAATGATGAAGTTGTGGTGGTGGCATCTGAGAAGCCTGCTATCAAGACTGCTTTCAACGTTGAATACGATCAGATCGAAGAGATCACTCCTGGTCATGCACTCGTTATCGACAAGAACGGCGAGTATGGGCAACATGCGATACTCAGGGCCGGAGAAAAGAAGTCTTGCAGCTTTGAACGCATCTATTTCTCACGCGGGAATGATCCTGACATTTACAGGGAACGCAAGCAACTTGGTCGTCTCCTCGTGCCTCAGGTACTGCGCGCTGTAAACTTCGATATCAAGAATACAGTATTCTCATTTATTCCGAATACAGCTGAAACCGCATTCTACGGCCTGATGGCTGGTATCGAAGATTACCTGATCAACAAGCAGAAGGAGATCATCATTGACCAAAAACCATCCGTTGACTCATTAGAAGACATTCTTTCTTTCCGGCCAAGGATTGAAAAGCTGGTTATGAAAGACGCGAAACTGCGAACTTTCATTGTCGATGATGAGCATCGCGACGAAATGGTTGCTCACGCTTATGATACGACGTACGAAGTAATCCGAAAAGGAATTGATACACTTGTGGTGTTGGATGATTCGATCGTGAGGGGCACCACTCTTGAAAAGAGCATTCTTATTATGCTCGATCGCCTGCAGCCGAAGAAAATAGTAGTTGTTTCGTCTGCTCCGCAGATCCGCTTTCCTGATTGCTACGGTATAGACATGAGCCGCATGGGTGACTTCGTTGCCTTTCGCGCAATGATTGCTTTGCTAAAGGATCATGGAAAGGATTACCTTCTTGGAGAAGCTTACGAGCAGGCTACGCGCGCACGCGGGCATCAAACACAGCAAAACTTTGTGAAACAGTTATACGATCAGTTTACTGATGAGGAACTGTCTCATAAAATATCTGAAATCGTTCGTCCGGTTGGCATGCATGCTGATTTGGAAGTTGTATTTCAAACCGTAGAGAATCTTCACAAGGCCATACCGAACCACTCTGGTGATTGGTATTTCACTGGTGAATATCCCACAGCTGGTGGCATGAAGGTCGTCAACAGGTCTTATGTCAACTATATGGACGGCAAGTTGGTACGGGCATACTAACCTTTTGAACCAAAATAGAACGCTTCAGGTACCGTAAGGATCATGCTGCGCTCTTAGGGAAGATAGAAGTCGAACGCGATATCACGCATGCATTTGAAATGTCCTTTTGGACACCGATCAAATCCTTGGGACGAACACGGCCTGCACTCCAGATCAGTGCGTTCCATTATCGTATAACGGGTGCGGTAGGGGTAATTTCCAAGCAACGAAGTAGTACTTCCCCACAGTCCGAATACCTGCTTTCTGAAAGCAGATGCTACGGCAACAAAATCATTGTCAAAAGTGAAAACCGCCAGTGACTGCCTGATAATGCTCGCCATCTGGTTGAAACTATACTTTCCGCAAGCATTGTAAATGTGAGTGCGCGCGGCAAATATTGATTCATTCTGTTGCAGGCGACGAGGTCCAGAACCTGAAAAGAAACTCCAGATTACTTCAGCATTGTCGTGGTCTTCGCTTGTGCCGAGCAACACGATTGGCCTTCGGATCTTATCGCAGAGCTCGATCATTCTATCGAGCGGAAGTTTCCTCGTTAAGAATGGCGCGCTTATACAAAAGACAACATAACCGCGGCGAAAAGCTTCTGGAAAGCCCTGCCGCGAAACCATATCATGAGTGGGTATAAAGAAATCCAGGCCAAGGTTGTCGCCTTTAACTCCAAGTGGACGCACCGCGTCAATCATATGCTCAACGGCATGCTTACTGGAAATCTGGTTTATTTTGAACCTTACCATTAGCCATTTCTTCCATCGATTTGTAGTGAGACGACGTTTGGGCGACGTTACAAAGCGCAATAGGACCGTTGATCTCCACTGTTCGTCCAGATTTATAATGACATCGAACCGTTCATCCATCAATTTTCTCCATGTAACAAACGTGGCTGCAAACAGGTGGATCTTTGCTATATAAGGGTTCTCCCTCAGAAGATATGAAGTTTCAGGATGCACCAGCACATGCACGGAGATGTCATCGATATCCACTCGCAAACCCCGAATTGCTGGGGTCGCAAAGATCACATCGCTGATCGATTCTCCACAAACTACAAGTGCCTTCATTTATATTTTCGGTCACAGGAAATTACAAAGAGTATTTGCTAATTTGTATAGCTTAACGGTTAAGTTATGAACTATTGGTTGATGAAAACTGAACCTGAAACATTCTCGTGGGATGACCTCACCCGCGACAAAAAAGCCGGATGGGACGGCGTTAGAAATTTTCAGGCGCGCACGCATCTTAAAAACATGAAGGTCGGTGATCAGGCTTTTTTCTATCACACCGGTGATGAGAAAGCTGTTGTTGGAATCGCCAAAATAACTAAGGAACATTATCCTGATCCTACCGACAACGAATGGGTGGCGGTAGAAATTGTTCCTGTTAAAAAACTTAAAAAACCAGTGACGCTGGCCCAGATAAAAGCCGATAAGCGTTTAAGTGATATGGTGCTCGTAAAGGCATCACGGCTTTCAGTTCAGCCGGTAAAACCCGATGAATTTGATAAAGTAGTATCCCTGAGTGAAGCCGGGTAACGGATTGTGCCCTTTAAAAGCGGTGCGTTTAGAAATGTTTGTATGTTTTGCCTCTTAACATGTTCGTGAAACCGTCATACTCCAAAGTGTTGTTCGCTACATGGCTAGCGTTGTTTTGTCTTGTGCTCACATTGAGCGCTGTGACTCCTGCCCGTGCGCAAATGAGCCAGCCCCGGCGCTACGAAAAAATTCAAAAGAACGCCGATGATGGTTTCAATATCATTTCGCTTGGACATGACGGAATTGCTTTGTTTCGCGACCTCAATAAGTATAGAAATTCCAACAAGCTTTGGCAGCTGATTTATCTGGATACTGCGCTTCAGGAAAAGAAGGACATTGAGTTTGAACTTAACGATCGTAATAAATTCCTTGGGTATGAGGTAGCATCAGATCGGTTGTTCCTGTTGTTTCGAACCGGAGAAACTACAAAGAATGATTTCGAACTGATTGAGATCACCTTTAGCGGAAATGAAGCAGGACGTTATCAGTTCAAGCCCGATCTCGACTTCAAACTTACCCATTTTACAAAGGCTGGTCCAAACTTCATATTCGGAGGTTATGTAAACAACGAGCCCGCTGTTGTGCTCTTTGAATTATCTTCGAATCACATACGGGTATTACCAGGCTTCTTTCAGAAAGACACCGAACTGGTTGATCTGCGCGCGAATGAGAATCAGACATTCAATACTGTACTCATAGATCGGGGCACGAAAGAAAACAGGAAACTTCTATTCAGAACATTCGATGAAACCGGCAAACAATTGCTGGACGATCTGGTGCCGATTGAAAGTAATATATTCCTGCAGACAGGTATAACGAGTACCCTTCAGCGGGAAGACCTGGCAGTTTTAGGAACCTGGGGCGAACGAAACTCGAAGCAATCGATAGGGTTCTATTTTATGAATGTGGATCCTTTCAGCGAGCAGCAGCTTAAGTATGTCGACTTTGGACAACTTCAACATTTCGTAGACTACCTTAATCCTAAGCGGGCAGAACGGGTAAAGGAAAGTTCAAAAGCCGACCTTGCCGCGAAGCGTATTCCAAACTTCACATCATACGTTACACCTCACAGACTCAAGGAGTACAAAGACGGCTATCTTTTGCTTGCTGAAATCTACACTCCAGTCTCTACAACCAGTCCATACTATTCAAATCCATATTACTATAATCCGTACTACGGAGGCGGTAGCGCATTTTCACCCTTCTATTTCCCCGGCACAGGAAGAATGTACCGGCCATACAGCTTTAATAGCGCAGGGCGTACAATGAGTGAGATCAAGACATCTCAGGCAAGTGTGCTCAGTTTCGATCCGCAGGGAAAAATTCGTTGGGATCAAAGCGTAAAGATTGAAGATGTAAGAATGGCAGGTGTTGACCAGGTGGCCGATTTTCATATCGAGGGCAACAAGCTTACGTTGCTTTACAAAAAGGAATCCGAGCTCAAGCTAAAATCCGTCATACTCGACAGTGACAAAACAGAAGAATTGACAAGTCCTATTTATACAGGCGCCGCCGAAGACAACATCAGAAGCGAGCGCGAATATGAAGGAGGAGTTCGTCATTGGATAGACAACACGTTTTACGTCTGGGGGTATCATACCGTCCGTAACACGAACAGCGATGACAGAGTGCGCGACGTCTTTTATATCAACAAAGTGGTGGTCAGGTAGCCTTATTGTTCTTGCGCTTATCTCACACTTCTTATGCAACGCTCAACAAGTGTTGCAAACCAATCGCTTTGAACTTTTCTCCTCACGCGATGAAACAGCATTCGACGTTTTACCGGCCCATGAAAATGGCCTGTTCCTATATCGTCGCGTGGGGACCGACAGACAGGATCATATCCAGTTGATAAAGCTGGACACTGCTTTTAAAGAGCAGTGGAAAGGCTTCCTGCCGATCGACAATCGTTTCGTATTAGTGGGCAAGAAAGTTGAAGAAGGTAAACTCTATTTCCTGCTTAGATACCATGACTTCACGCGCAATAACTTTCAGTTGTTTTCAATCGACGTAGCTACAGGTGATTTTGTCCTGCGGGACATTAAGAACTTCATCCCCTTTACTCCTACTGAATTCCAGGTGACTCACAAGGGCGCAATCATGGGCGGATATTATAACCAGGTTCCGGTTGTCATATATTATGCATTTGAAACGGGAAGAGCCAGAGTGCTGCCCGGGCTGCTTAATGAGGCCGGAGATCTTACGCAACTGAAGGCCTATGCCGATGGCACGTTTGATGTATTGATCAGTGCACGCAACTATAAAGGTCAGAATACTATATTCATCAAGAGCTATGATGAGAATGGAGACCTCCTCAGAAACTTTGCACTCGAACCCACTGATAACAGCCATTTGATATTTGCACGCTCTATGAAAACGCCAAACAACTTAGAGATTGTCGCGGGAGTTTTCGGAGGCAAGAACTCGCTGTACTCACGAGGATTGTTTCTCGCAGGTATCGATTTGGATGGCCATCAGCAGTTGCGCTACTACAACTATGGTGACCTCGATAATTTTTTCAAGTACATGAAAGCCAAGCGTGAGGCAAGGGTCAAGGAGCGAATCGAGAGACGCAAAATAAAGGGCAAAAAAACAAAGTTCAATTACCGTTTCCTTGTGCATGAAATCGTGCCGTACAAGAATCAATACATACTGTTGGGCGAAGCGTTCTATCCAAAGTATGTCTCGACAGACCACTCGCTAAGTCCATTCTTTTACAACTCGGGCGGTATGCCTTCTACTATGATGCGCGACGGACGACTCTTTGATGGCTACCACTACACGCACGCTGTAGTGATGGGTTTTGATCAGAAGGGCAATCTACTTTGGGATAACAGCTTCGAGATTAATGATGTAAAGACGTTTACTCTGGAGCAGTTTGTAAAGCTGGAGGTCCAGGGCGACAGGATTGCACTATTGTATCTTTTCGACAATGAACTGCGCACCAAGATCATTCAGGATGATCAGGTGCTCGAAGGAAAAAGTATTGAAGATATTAAAACAAACTTCGACAGTGACATTGTTCGCAAAGAGCAGACGTCGATGAACAAGCTGGAATACTGGTATAAGGACTATTTCTACGCATACGGAGTACAGGAAATCGCAAACGCAGAGCGGGGCAAGCGAAGGGTCTTCTTTATCAATAAGATTACATGCAATTAATACCGCGCAACAAATATCTGACGTGCGACTCTAAAAAAATGGTAAGTTAGAGAACGCTTACCTTTTAGATATGAAACTCCACCCCTGGCTACTCTTCATGGCTCTGATAATGTTTATGTCACTGCCAACACGGTTGATCTATGCGCAAGCAAACAAAAAGCCGTTGCGTCTTGCAGTGGTGCGCACAACCCATGGCCATTCGGGATGGATCCTTGGACGAAAAGGAAAGGACGACGTAACCCTTGTTGGAGTTTACGAGCCTGACAAAGCGCTCGCCGAACAACAGGCAAAGCGTTACAATCTTCCGGCATCGTTGTTCTACACGGACTTGAGTAAAATGCTCGACGCCGTGAAACCAGAGGCTGTTGTCGCTTTTGGGTCTATATACGAACATGAAGCCGCCGTCGAGGCATGTGCCCCAAGGGGAATACATGTTATGGTTGAAAAGCCGCTCGCCACGACCGTCGCCCAAGCGGAAAAAATGAAGGCTCTTGCCATTAAACACAAGATCCATCTATTGACGAACTATGAGACTTCATGGTATCCAACAACTCAAAAGACTTACGCGTTGGTAAATGACAGCGCATATGTTGGGAAACTGAGGAAGGTTGTTGTTCACGACGGGCATGAAGGTCCGAAAGAAATCGGCGTAGGAAAAGAATTCCTGGACTGGCTCACCGATCCTGTACAAAACGGGGGTGGCGCACTCATCGACTTTGGGTGCTATGGTGCTAACATTATGACTTATCTGATGAAAGGAGAGCAACCCGTTTCTGTTACCGCTGTCACCCAGCACTTCAAGCCAGAGATCTATCCCAAAGTGGACGATGAAGCGACAATCATCGTAACTTATCCTTCTTCACAATGCATTATACAAGCATCCTGGAACTGGCCTTTTGGTCGTAAGGACATGGAAGTATATGGCGAGACCGGATACGTCGTTTCGCTTAACAATACAGCTATGCGCATGAGGAACAAACAGATAAAATCTGAAGTAATGCGTCAGGCAACCCTTGAAGAAACCGGTGTGTATCTGGACCCATTCTCATACTTCGCCGATGTGGTCAGTGGAAAGATCAAGTTACGAAGCCATGATCTTTATTCGTTGGACAACAATGTTACTGTCGTCCGGATTCTTGAGGCCGCCCGTAATTCCGCTGCCTCAGGCAAAGCAGTCGCCCTCTCCAGGTAAGATATTCGCAATAATGAAAGCGTCACAAAATTCGTGAGCGATATCGGTTTTTCACCTATTTTGTTAAACGACCCAGAACAGACTCGATAATGGTCTGCTGAAATCGGGCAGGCTCGGCTGTCGGGAGGTTGTGAGCGGTAGATTCAAATACAAAGATCTGCTTATCAGGGGCCTTTACCTGATTGTAAAAGTCGGTCGTTAATTTTGTCGATGTTTGATAGTCCCGTCCTCCGACAAAAAAGTATATCGGGCACTCCACGCGGGGCAGAGCAGTTAGAAAATTCACTTCGCTGGCTTCATTAAAAAGTTCAAGCCACTTCGTTGACCAAGTAAGCACGGTTTCTTTTGAAGGCTCCTTTGCACCCGCATAGTGCAAAAGCCATTTCCTCTGGTAGTACAACTGTTCGCCCGTGGCAAAGGGAATTTTTACGGCAGCCAGCTCTTTGGTGGCTACCTGGTTTTTTTCTTCGGCCGCTTTTTGCTGCATACGTGCAAGAGCCAGCCGTTCACTTTCCGCCTGGTAAATCATTGGACACACGGCGATGTAGGCTTTTAAAAGCTCAGGGCGTTGGGCAGCCACCTCCATGCCCAGAAATCCTCCCCAGGAATGGCCCATCAGATAGATTTTATCGACACTAAATTTTCCGCAGAGATATCTAACCACTTCGATAGCGTCGCTGGTCATTAATTTTACTGTCAGTGAAACAGGACTCTTGTTTATCTCACCAGTTTTCCCGCTTTCCCGCTGATCCCAGTTGACCACCACAAAATGCTTTCTTAGGGCACCGGTAAACTTATCACTGTAACTGATCACCGAGTTTCCGGGTCCGCCATGCAGAAACAGTAACACCGGATTTCGTCTGTTCTCGGACTTAATGCTGACCCACTGCCGGATACCGCCAATCGGTATGGCCATCGCAGTATCTATTGCCTGGCCAGTAGATGGGGTTGCACCCATCAGGAGTATCCAGCACAACAACAACGTCATATTGTTTTTGAATGGAGACTTGGCCATGAACAAATGTAATCGATTATATTTGCCACGCGCTATGCAGAAAAAGCTCATCCTCGATTCTGACCTGCTTGATCTAACAATCAGCCGCCTTTGTCAGCAATTGATTGAGAACCACAATGATTTCAGTAAATCTGTAATCCTCGGAATGCAACCCAGGGGAATCTTTCTGGCTGAAATCATCCACAAGAAACTGAAAGAAGACACCGGAAAAGATATTCCATTGGGATACCTGGATGCGACGTTCTACCGGGATGATTTTCGCCGCCGCGAGACGCCCGTGAAGGCCAATGAGACCCGCGTATCGTTCATTATTGAAGGAAAAAAGGTTGTTCTGGTAGATGACGTGCTCTTTACTGGCCGCACTATCCGGGCCGCAATGGATGCCATGATAGCTTTCGGTCGTCCGGCCACGGTAGAGCTACTGGTATTAATCGATCGACGCACAAATCGGGAGCTGCCAATCAGCGCCGACTACGTTGGCAAAGAAGTGAATACGCTCGCCTCGCAAAGGGTGCTGGTCGAACTCGAAGCGCAGGGTCACAAGCAAAACAAAATCTGGTTGATTAATAAGGATTGAACGATATGTCCAAACTCAGTCAAAAGCACCTGCTTGGCATAAAAGATATCACGCGTGAGGACATTGAACTTATTTTTGAAACCGCCGACAATTTCAAGGAGGTAATCAACCGTCCTATCAAGAAAGTGCCATCGTTGCGCGATGTGACGATTGCAAACATATTCTTTGAGAACTCTACGCGCACACGGCTGTCATTTGAGCTTGCGCAAAAACGCTTGTCGGCCGACGTCGTCAATTTCTCTGCTTCCAACAGTTCTGTAAAAAAGGGCGAAACCCTTTTGGATACCGTCAATAACATATTGGCCATGAAGGTTGATATGATTGTTATGAGGCACGCCAGCGTTGGTGCGCCACACTATCTTTCAAGACATATCAGTGCAAATATTGTCAATGCTGGTGACGGTACCCACGAGCACCCAACGCAGGCCCTGCTGGACGCTTTTTCAATAAGAGAAAGGCTAGGTGAAGTAGGCGGAAAGAAGATTGCCATCATTGGAGATATCCTGCATTCACGTGTGGCGCTTTCAAACATTTTTGCATTGCAGAAGCTTGGAGCCAAAATCATGGTTTGCGGTCCTCCGACGCTGTTACCGAAGTTCATCGGTCAGCTCGGTGTTGAAGTTGAGTACGACGTTCGTAAAGCTCTTCTCTGGTGTGATGTTGCCAATGTACTTCGAATTCAACTTGAGCGGCAGCAGATCAAGTATTTCCCGTCATTGAGAGAATATTCTTTGTACTACGGCATCACGAAGAAGATTCTCGACAGCCTGAAGAAGCAGATTGTCATCATGCACCCGGGACCAATCAACCGCGGTGTAGAATTGAGCAGCGACGCGGCTGATTCGCAGCATTCCATAATATTGGATCAGGTCGAAAACGGTGTAGCCGTAAGGATGGCTGTATTATATCTGCTTGCCAGCAGCAAATAACCCCGTCCGGGGCTCGTTTTCCCATCCCCATATTTGTAATTTTCCCTGAAAATCTGGGAAATGATCTACAATTCAATTGTTGATACCATCGGAAACACCCCGTTGGTGAAGCTGAATCAGGTTAATAAAGGTATTCCGGGAACGATCCTCGCGAAGGTTGAATACTTCAATCCAGGAAACTCCACAAAAGACCGCATGGCCCTCAAGATGATTGTGGATGCGGAAAAAGCCGGTTTGCTAAAGCCTGGAGGTACCATCATTGAAGGAACGTCGGGCAATACCGGAATGGGTCTTGCCCTCACAGCAATCGCCAGAGGATACCGTTGCATATTTACGATGGCTGACAAGCAGTCGCAGGAAAAGATCAATATCCTCAAGGCAGTCGGTGCAGAAGTAATCGTATGTCCGACTAACGTAGCGCCCGATGATCCCCGCTCGTACTACTCTGTAGCGCGAAAGCTCAACAAAGAAATTCCAAATTCCTTCTATCCAAATCAATACGATAACATCTCAAACACCGCAGCACACTATGAAACTACGGGCCCTGAAATATGGGAGCAAACGGAGGGAAAGATCACTCACTATGTAGCAACCGTTGGTACCGGAGGTTCGATGTGCGGCACTGCAAAGTACCTCAAAGAAAAAAATCCATCGTTGATCACCATAGGCATCGACACCTACGGATCGGTTTTCAAAAAGTACAAGGAGACCGGATTGTTTGACGAGAATGAGATCTATCCCTACCTGACTGAGGGGTTTGGAGAAGACATCCTCCCTAAGAACGTAAACTTCGACGTAATTGATCAGTTCATAAAAGTCACTGACAAGGATGGAGCGATTGGCGCGCGCAGGCTTTCGCGTGAAGAGGGATTATTTGTTGGCTGGTCCAGCGGTTCAGCATTACATGGAGCTTTGGAGTATGCTCGCGAGAATCTCAAAAAGGACGACGTGATGGTTATCCTGCTTCCTGATCATGGCACGCGATATCTTGCAAAAGTGTATAATGATCAGTGGATGAAAGATCACGGCTTCCTCGAAACCAGACTTTTCAGTTCAGCACGGGAAATTTTATCGGCCAGGAACGGGAAGGACAGTCTTTTCACGGTACCCAAAACCTCACGCGTTGGTGAAGCAATCCGTGTGATGAACCGTGAAGGTATTGATCAGATTCCAGTGACTGATCAGGACAATTTTGTTGGAAGCGTAAGCGCAGCAAGTTTATTGGAAAAGATTATCCAGGACCCCAATCTGAAGGACAAGCAGGTGGGTGATATCATGGATAAGCCCATGCTCTTTGTTGCGCCGGACAGTACGCTTGATGTTTTGTCTTCACTGCTCAACAAGGACAACAAAGCGGTGCTTGTGCGGGATGCACAGGAAAAAGTGCACATCATCACACAGCATGATGTATTAAAAGCCATGACGAGCTAGCACTGCTGACCGACGTAAGCCACACTTACTTAGAATTTTGAGAATACTTTTTGTGTTGATTTTTATGTGGGCTTTTGGTTACAAAAGTCTCGCGCAACACGTGCTACCCGACAGTGTAGCAAGCAAATTCGAAAATGTCCCCCACGATAGCGTTTACCTTCAGCAACTGAATTCGCTGGCATCCTCCTTTCTGAAGACAGATCCGACCGCGTCGCGGAACATTGCCGCTTATGTTACTGAGATCGCACAAAAGTTAAAGTACCGTCGTGGCTATGCGCGTGGACTAACGCTCATGGGAAATTCCTATTGGTATGAAGGTATCTATGAGTATGCGCAGAACTACTACCTGCTGGCGGCCCGCGAATATATCGCGCTGAACGATAGCATCGGGATATCTGGTGTTTACAACAATATAGGAGAAGTTAACAAACGTATGGGTGAAAATAAAGTCGCCCTGCAATACCTCATGCGTTCATTACAATACAAGAAGAACGACTCCACAAAAGCCCTGACCCTGTACAACATTGCAGAGTTGTACCTGAATATAAAGGAATACGATAGCGTTCAAAGCTATATTGACAAATCATTATCTATCGCGGTTCGCAGCAAAGACGAACGCGTAATTGCTTACGGCGAATGGACACTGGCACGGATGCTTATGGAGCAGGGCTCGTTTCACGAGGCGGGGAAATATTTCAAAAGCACGGAAAAGCGGTGGACAAAGCTGGGTGAATTGAGGTCATTGATACAGACCTATCAGGACCTGGCGGTGCTCTCGCGAAAGACGGGAGATCTTGCATCTGCAGAAAAATATCTGAAGGAAACACTGCGCATGTCGAAGCAGTTGCGTGTGCCCGATCTGCGGGTAACGACCCTGTTAGAATTTGCACGAATAGATTCGACACGTGGTGATTATAAGGGAGCCTTTAGATATTATACTCAGTCTGTACAGCTTAAAGACAGCGTGTATAACCTGCTAAAGTCAGATCAGATCGCTCGGGTACAGGCCATCTTTGAAAGTGAGCGACACGAGAAGGAAAATATTCAATTGCGTACTGAGACATCCTTGAAGGAAGCACAATTGAAATCTCAAAAGATTCTCATTGCCGCCATATTGGTGGGGTTACTGATAGCCGGTATCCAGGTCTACTTCCTTGTCCGACAGCGAAAGAAGATACTTTTGGTGAATCGCGATCTGCAGGAAAAGAATCGCGAGATCCATGATCAAAAGTTAGCTATTGAAAGGCAGGCGGAAGATCTTCAGCAACTCAATGACCGTCTTCAGGATCTGAACAAGTCTTTGGAGCAACGAATTGATGAGCGAACGCAGCAGCTGCGTCTGCAGAATCAAAGGTTAGCAGATTACACTTTCGTTAATGCACATAAATTACGTGCGCCTGTGGCAAGTATCCTGGGACTGATCAGCCTGTTGGAACAGGCCGATCAGCGGGAGCAGGAAGAGATACTCAGGCATCTCAAAACTTGTAGCTTAAGACTCGACGACACCATTCATAAGATCGGAAGAGATCTAGAAAGTGCAATGGTTAGCGATCATGATAGTCCGAAAGGTCCGCGTGATTGAGTCGCGTACCGTCCAAACACAACACATTGTTCGAACGTCAACAATAGAGTCGTACCTCAATTCTCATGACTAAGGACTCAGGACTAAATACTATCTAATCTTCCAGAATTTCTACCTCCACGCGAACATTCTCAGCCGCGCGTGGACTCATCTTATCATGTATGGGTTTCTTTCCACCCCAAGCTTTAATCTCCATGCGCGACGCTGGAATGCCGTTCTTTACGAGATAGTCACGGATAATTGACGCCCGCTCTTCAGAAAGCTGCTTGGCAGAACCAAAGCCCTCTTTAGTATCGGACAGTGCAAAGAAGGCATCGCTTTCTTTGCCCATGCTAATGATCTTACCAGCAGCGTTACCGTTGGTATGGCCATGCAGTCTGATCTTGTACTTGGGATTTTCATTCAGCATGTCGAGCAGACTGTTTACTTCAAATCTGGACTCCGGACGCATAACAGATGCATCTTTGAAGAAATACACATTATACATGATAGCGATGTCGCCCTTCTTTAATCGGGTGAGCTCGAACGGAACAACCACTGCGCCATTGGAATCGCGGATTATGTCACCACCAGATTCAGGATCACTGTAGCTAAGATCGCGCTGTGATTTCCGGTAACCAAACACGTCACAGATTATCGACATGTTTCCCGACTTGCTGGCAGGAGAAGCGACTTTAACAACGGTGTTACCTTTATAAGATCCCATCTTACGTGTACGGTCAACATCGATGATATCGACATCGCCCTGAAGTTTCTTTTGATCAGCCTGTCTTGTGATCTTGAAAAAGAACTTTGTTCCTTCTGTACCGTCATCGACAAAAGCGGTTGAAGCTTCTTCTATAGGAGGTGTGGTCGCAGCAGTTTCCGACGTATTTATTTCTGTCGATGCAGGAGCTGCTGAATTCACTGAAGAACCAGAAGCATCTTGCGGAGTGGCATCTGCAGGCGCCACGTAAGAATCAGTAGCATTAGCAGTAGCGATACCGTTGGAAGCTTGTGGCTGAGAAGAGGAAATTTCAGGCCGATTTGGAACAATCACGATGTCGTGTCCTGCTGAGGTCAGATCGGCGAAAGAACCGACGTACACCCACGTATCGGTAAATTCTGATTCAACGCGCAGACGCTTCGCCTCTTCGATTGCAATCGGTAGGTCGTGTGTGCTGAGCACGTATACATAATAGAGATTTCGCCTTTTGTTCATTTCGAACCTGGCGTCGAGTTTTACATCTCGTTTGGCGTGATTGGTAAAGCGCAAAGCATTTGACTGCTTGGCAAACGCGCCAATCACAACATAATTAGGTGCAGCATTATCGAGTTGTTGTGACTCGTAAGGAGCTGCCGTGGTAGGCTGCAAAAGACAAAGCGTAAAAAATAAGCCTACCAGTGCGAAAAAATTAGGGGTCTTCATACACTGGGTTTTAGATTAACCTCTAAATAAAGGCAAGATAAATAAACGATTAACAATAGTCAACTAAGAAACTACCAGCCAACGTGTTACATACCCGGAAGGGCCTCGAAATCCACCTGCACCGACGCCCCGTTTTCGTCGACCAGCGTCAGCCTGTGGCGTCCGGCGGCTGTATTGACAGGTAAAACGTGTTTAGATTTTGTCGCTCCAACATAAAAACCATCGATGTGCCAGTAGACCGCAACCTCAGGATTTCGATGTGCAAGCTCAAAAACCACCTGCCCCGGACGGCCATCCAGTTCCCGCGGGATGAGGAGTTTGGTGTTGGCCTTGGGGTAAATCAGGCTCATGACGGGCTGATTGTCGGGCACTGCGCAGTCTCGTCTGAACGGCGGCAATGGCTTGAACGAAATGTGTCTGTTGCGATAAAAATGCTCTTCCAGGGGTGGCAGAACAAACCACGTGCGCGAATCGATATCATGTTCAGAGGCGCATGAATTGTGAAGGCGATATCGTTGATCGAGTGAAAGGTGAATGCGCTTATGATAATTGCATGACTTTGATGCCAGGCCTGCCTTTACAACCCATGCATTGTACGCCGATGGGCAAAAGTCGTTACTTCGTTGCCCACTCTGCGAACAAACCTTTACCTGCTGCATTTCAGCTCCTGGTCGCTCAAACCAGGAATGGCCGTTCAACAAGGCAAATACATCAAACATGACGGGCGCTGCGGCATCCGTCCCTGTTAAACCTGGCCTACCCTCGCCATCAGCGTTGCCGACCCAGATTGCAACGACATGGGTAGGCGTAACTCCAACTGCCCATCCATCGCGAAAGCCAAAACTGGTACCGGTTTTCCATGCGATTTTTCTTGAACTGCTAAAGTTTCTCCAACCGGATTCTTCAGCGGGCCTGCTCAGCTCTGTGAGGGCATCGAAGGTTTGATATATGGATGCGGCACTAAGATATGATGAGGGACTGAGTACATGTGTCGTGCTGTCATTAACGGGATTTTCAAGATATCGCGGCGCGCGGAAGTCATTACTCAGATAACGATTGGAACCTGGCGCGTCGTCAAAGTGGTTCAAGGTCCTGGCCATGGAGGCATACATACCTGCAATGTCCCATAACGTCCCTTCGGCACCCCCCAGGATCAGTGATAAACCATAGTGGTCTGCGGGCTGATTGAGAGAGTGCATCCCCATGCCGCGCAGGAGGTTATAAAACTTTTCGTAACGATATGAACGCAGCAGATGTACGGCCGGCACGTTCAATGAACGAACCAATGCTTCATTTGCTGGTACAGCTCCGTCATATTGCCGCGTAAAATTGCGTGGCACAAAACCATTGATCATAGTCGGAACGTCGGGCAATAGAGTGCGCGGAAGAATTTGTCCATCGTCGAGCATTGCCGCATAGAGGAAGGGCTTCAGGATGCTACCTGTACTGCGAGGTGCTGTGATTACGTCGACTTCAGATTCATGGCTGCCAACGCCACCTGGAACATTCCCAACATAGGCAAGCGTGTTCCCGGACTCCACGTCAAGCACCAGTGCAGCCAGATTGTGAATCTCAGCGCCGCGCAGTCGTTGGTGATGATCTTTTACAACTGCCTCCACCTGAAGTTGCAGCTCGCGCTGAATCGTCGACTTCACAACGGTTCCGCTATGCCCATCCTGTTCGCTGCGAACCATAAGATGATGGGCCATTCTCGGCAGCGCCTGAGGAGCATCGGGTATGGTCTCAGCACTTGACAACCTCATTGTTTCATCGTCGATAAGCCCTGCAGCGTTCATCCTTGTCAGCAATCTGTTGCGCTTTAGCTTCAACACGTCACGATTCTTGCCCGGATGAATCATCGACGGAGCATTTGGTAAAACGGCAAGCAACGCAGATTCTCCCCATGATAATTGATTCGACGGCCTTCCAAAATAGCGCCAGCATGCAGCATCAAGACCGACTACATTACCCCCAAAAGGCGCATGACTTGCATAAAGAGATAGGATCTCTTCTTTAGAGTATCGCCACTCGAGCCGCGTAGCAAGAAGCATTTCAATCACCTTCTCCCAGGCTGTACGTGCCTTGCCCTTTCGCGACAGCCTGATCACTTGCATTGAAAGTGTACTTCCTCCGCTCACAATCCTCCGTGCAGCAACATCCTGCTTAAACGCCCGAAACAGAGCAAGAACGTCCACTCCGGGATGGTCATAAAATCGCTGATCTTCATAGGTTACTAACGCCCATGCAAACTTGTCGGGCACGTCGCGACAATCGGGGAAGCGCCATTGGCCATCAGGAGCAATGCTCGCACTTAGCAGTTCGCCCTTGCCATCCTCGAGCACGGTCGAGTATGGATCCCTGAATAATTGCGCAGGCAGGGAAAAGTAATAACCGATGCCCAACACTACAATGCCAGCGAACCAGCGGACACTCCGCCTCGCTCGTCTCGAAGGAGCAACGTCCGATCGGGTTGAAATCCAACGCGACACCACGCCAGGCGGCGACTCTGCCGATGCTCCTTCCTTCTTCAACTCGCAACTATTGGGTTACACGTTTAGTCACTTCAGCAACAAAGCCCTTCTTCCTTGCAAACACGCTTCGATCATACATCGCCTCACAACTGAGTGCCGGGTGATAGTACGAACCAGCATATGCTGCTGTCAGATATAGCTTGAATGTTTTGCGTTGACCCGCGGAAAGGTCAAAGAATGTGTTGACCCGATCGTCGCGAATGTCCTGGTAGTCCGGTTTATCGCCAGACAATTCATAGCTCACTTCGTCGAGTCGCGCATTGCCAATTTCCCATCCACTTGGAAAGATAGTTGTAAGCGCGAGGTTCTTATAGCTTCCACGCTGACCAGGATTCATGACTGATAACGTAGCGACGAACTCCTGACCTTGCTCAAGCTTGGAAGGATCAACTGGATTGCCCTCTGAATCTTCATAGCTTACTGTCAAATGCAAGTTGCTTTCTGCCTCTTCCTCGGCGCCGCGGGCGGGTGTACCCTGACGCACTACGTTCACAAAGAGAGTGCCACCGCTCTTACTTTTCACAGTGAGGGCATGTGCTTTGTCATCCATCAACAATGTAACCTGGGCTATAGGCAGTTCGGTTTGCGCCTGAGCCGTTTTTCCTTTGTATTGATATTCAAAACTCAACGGGCCTTTCTTTTCACCGGCGGCAAATGCGGCCGCGGACTTCAGGCACCACGCAACGGTCTGGGTACTCATCCAATTGTTCGGATTGCTGAGTGCTTCAGAGATGTCTTTCAGTGCCTGTAAACCCTTCGAGCGCTCATTGAGGAGCAATAACGTTTCCAGAATGATCGCTTTGTCGCGAAGATCAGATCCAAAACTGTACGCCATCTCCTGATAGGGCTTAGTTGTTGTGGATGCATTTTCAATCAGTTTGCGTGCCGCTTCCGGTTGTCCCGCTTTCGCATAGGCTGCAGCAAGCATCCACTTCGAAGCCAATGGCATTGATCCACTGCTTTCACGCAACCTGTTCATGGCACCCAGCTCTGCTTCATCTGCCAATGCCAATGCATAGAGACGATAGGCCTGGATGAGCTCGGAGCTATTGCCTTCATCGTTGGCTTTTCTCCATCGCTGCGCGCGCTGGCGCTCGTACTTTTTCCATGATCGTAACATATCGCCTGAAACCAGATAGCCACGTTTCTCTGCTTCAATTAGGAAATGACCAGCATAAGTAGAGGCCCAGCTTTGAGAATCCTCACCTCCGGGCCAGTAGGAGAAACCGCCATCGCGCGTTCTGAATTGAGCGAGGCGCGTAATTGCCGCTTTGATATTTGCGCTCATCGTGGCGCGTTCCGCGTCAGTAGTAACTTTAATAAGATCCACGTAGAGCTGCGGGAAGACTGCCGATACAGTTTGCTCGACGCAACCGTAGGGGTACTGTAAGAGATATTTGAGGCGCTGGTCCAGGTTGATTGGCGGGAGCGTAGACACCTCGAGCGTAGCGCGATTAGTTCCAGGCATGCCAATAGGAGCCACATCATAGTTCCAACTCTTACCTGCCTCAAGCACTACATCCTGAACAGCAGTAACAGGAGGGTTGGCATTTCGAACGTCGATCTCGATAATATCGGATGCAGAATGTTTGCCTGAGGTGGCCTTGACTTCCACTTTGCCTATGCCCAATCGATTCTTGACCGCGATTTCAAAATCGATGGTCATATCACTTCCCTTCATTACTACCTGCTGCACCGAGGACGTGACACCCAGCGGTCCTGTGGCAACGACCTCCACACGCACATCGCGTATCTGGGGATCCATAGTGAATAACGTCACTGGCAATTTCACGTTTTCGTCGGGACCTAACACACGTGGTAGTGTGGCCAGGACCATTAGCGGCTTCCGGACCGGCGTTGCCTTTTCGGCCTTTCCGTATGCACCTTCATGTGCTGCAACGATCATCGTTTTAACGGAACCAACATATTGTGGCATAATGAATCGATGTTCCTTTGTGCCTTTGGTTAATGTGAATGGGCCAAAGTATTTTACGACGGGCACAAAGCGGTTGGCTTTAGGATCATCTTCCTTGCTTTCAGCCTCGCCGTCGCCGCCTATGGCAAGAAGTCTCTCAAGGCGTGCACCAAAGGCTCCTATCACTTCGTCGTAAACATCCCAGGTTTTCACGCCAAGGGCTTCTCTCGCATAAAAACGATTCCATGCGTCGGGTGTCTTGAAACGTGTAAGGTCGAGCAGACCTTCATCTACAACTGCCAGGGTATACGTCATTTCCCGGTTTGACTTTTCAGATACTTTGATTGTCACTTCTTTTCCTGGCTCAAGCACGTCAGGCATGGCGATCTCGGGTTCCAGATGTGTCTTCGGATCTTCTACCGTCAAAGGAATCACTCCATACAATCGCATAGGCAGATCGTTGACGGTCTGAGCATGTGGTTGCACAAGCGTAATGTGAACAAAAACATTCGGCGTCATCTCAGGTGAGATGTCGAAGCTGTATGGTGTATTGCCTTTCGATGTTTCCACCCAGGCGGTATTCAGTACGCTACTGCCATTTTCGATGCTCACCAGTGCTCTTCCCTTGTCACTGCCTGGTATTTGGATGGTGGCTCGTTCGCCAATGGCGTACTTCGGTTTGTCGGAACTGAATGAGAGCATAGTGGCCCCTTCACCGCCCTGCTGCGCGCGGCCCGCCCATCCGGGCCAGTCCACATAAACAACCTTACCCGTAGCGTGCCCTGATACAGGATCATACGCTTTCACAAAGTAACGTCCCCAGTCCGGATACCTGATCTTAAATCCCCAGGTTCCCTTTCCATTCTTTGTATCGGTCTTTCCAGTTAAGATGGGTTCCGCGTAAGAGGCGGACATGAAGCTGGCATTGTCGGCGTCATTGTCCCACCACCAGCGCCAGTCGAGTTTGTAGACCGACATTTCAACGCCATTGCGACTCACGGGCTTTCCATCTGCATCCACGGTGACGACATCTACCCT
Source organism: Chryseolinea sp. T2 (assembly GCF_037203685.1). Lineage (NCBI taxonomy): Bacteria > Pseudomonadati > Bacteroidota > Cytophagia > Cytophagales > Fulvivirgaceae > Chryseolinea > Chryseolinea sp. T2. The sequence goes on along the minus strand of NZ_JBBCAU010000008.1, from coordinate 280,464 downwards.
ATGCGTTGTATCCGTTAAGAGCATGCCTCTGGCTTTGTCACCAGGAGGCAACCTGATGCCGGCAAATGAAACAAAAGGGTAATAAGGAAGCGTGAACCTGTCAACACTGAAGTTGCCGCTCTCCTCGAAAGCTTTTCCGCGAAAGACTGCAGTAAGCATTCCCGGGGCGACGTCGGCAGTTTCAAGCGATGCACTTACACGTGCATGGCCATTGTCGTCGGTATAGTCATCAAACACCGGTTGTGCTTCACTATAGAATGGGCGCGACGGGTCGTCAAACGTATAGTCCGGGTATGCAGCGAACTTTGTCTCTGCACGCGTCAGAACCACTTCAAACTCGGCGCGCAGGTTTCGACCAGGCGCACCGTGAAGCCAATTTACCTGCAGGTCGCCGCTAATGTTGTTCTTACCCGCCGTGAGCTTGTCGACACCAAAATCAAGATTGATCTTCAACCGATTTGGTTTCACCGTTTCAATTCTCACAGGCTGCGTGAACTGCGCCCCACCGACCTTTACCGATGCCTTCCAAACTCCTGTAGGTGCATCTGAAGTTGTCGCTGTAGCGAATTTGTAAAACCCATCAACGCCACCAGACCTGACAATCCTGGAAGTTACTCTTCCCTGGGGATCGTTCAGTTCGAAGACAACGGGATGGGTACCTGGCAGAAGTTTGAGTTTATCTTCCAGAAGAAACGTCAGATAAAGGGAATCACCAGGTCGCCATACTCCGCGTTCACCATAGATCAACCCTTTGAGGCCGTTGTCTACACGCTCTCCTCCAACGTCGAAATTGCTGATCGATAAAGACTCTCCATCTGAAACCTTAAGATAGCCTCGCTGAGCACCCTGCTTCGCTACGATCATATAAGGAACCTGCTCGCTCCTTAGTGTTCCTTTGCCGCTGCCATCCGTGCTCACGCTTCCAATAAGTTGCTGCTGGAAATCGTAAACCTCCAGTGTCACTCCTTTAATCGGCTCAGTCGTTTTCAAATCATTGGCAAACATTGTTAGCGTGCCATCTCCGCCCCGCTTTGCCAGCAAGCCAAGGTCCGATGCAAGTATGTTCTTGCTGATGTTCCGGTTGCCTACATAGTAGGAATTATGACAAGGATTATCGCGTTGCTCCCAATCATAATCAGAACCATAATAGTAGTCATCATAAGAGTCCCAACTGCTGTCTTCTCCTTCCTGATCATTCCATTCTTCTTCCGTTGGAGTTGTTTCCGAAACTGCTTCAGCGTCTGGACATGCATAGGCCAGATAGTTACGCTTGAACGCCAGGTGCACCTGATAAATGGCACCGGGCTCAGGGGTTATTAGTTTGGAAAGGTCGAGCGTATACCGGTTCCAGCGACCAAGATCAGTGACGCCCATGTTCTCAAGTGAGATCGTCTTTTGCAGTATCGGACGCCCTACGCGCCGAAGTTCTGCAGCACCGTCGTAATTGTTCACCTGGAAAAATTGCAGCACGTTCTTTTCAAATATTCTGATGATCCGGACATCTACGGCCTTAAGGTTCACCGCTTCAAACGGCATCACCAATCCGTCGGTAGCAGGGAGAATTGATCCCTTGCCTGCAAAGCGTATCGCCGGATCCAGTTTTTCAAATTGTATCGTCAGGGTTGTGTCTGCTGAGAGAGCACGGTCCAGTATGTTTCGGATACCTTTGCTAATTGTCAGCACCTTTTCTCCCGCCTGCCGCACTGAGGGGTAGACATTCAATTCATTGTCGCGGACTTCAAGATCAACAGAGCCTGCTTCCTGGAGATCAACCAGCCCCGTCAGTGACTGCCTGGCAGCCAAAGGATCCGAGAATTGTATCACTATGTGCTGACTGGAGCCCTGATCAACTCTTACATTAACGATTTTGAAATCGCCAAGCCGCGGTATGGATACCGGAACATCATCCTTTTTATCAACCCCGATGCTTTTTCCATTTGCTGTGATCAATACTTCGCTGGCCTTGGCTTTCCGCGTGACTTTTTCTACGGTAAATGAGTGCTCCCTGTTGTCACCGCTATGGGACCATGCAATGGTAAGATCATTCCCCTCCTGCTGCGCTGACAATACCTTTTCCAATTGCTGAGGATCGGCAAAATCGGCCGTGGAAATAACACCTTCAACTTTCACCTTTGTCAATTCGGTGAGCACGTAGGGCTTAACGTTGCTTATAGTGATGTCATAGTTTTGAGGAATCACCTGGAAGCTATACTCAAATGTCTCCAGGCCCTTAGGCATGTCGCGGACTTTCGCAAGGTTAAAGGAAACCTCATATCGCTGACCGGAAATCAGTCTGCTTTCGGGGCGGTATTCGACGGTACGAGAATCAAGCCAGATCGCGTTACCCCGCACGGAAGGACTGAAATCAAATAACTTAACCGAAGTAACGCTACCGACACTGGTAGAGTCGACCATATCCTGAGCGAATGAGATCTTGATGGTAGATCCAGAATTGATTACACCGGACGTGTAGCTGCTTACATATTCAGCAAATGCTGGATTTATACTTAAGACGGGCGGCCGCTTGCCCTTCAAATTGACAGCATAAAAAATACCGGCCACGACGACGACCAGGGCTGCGGCCAGGGCTACAACCTTTGTCCAGGAACGCTTTTGCATAGAAAAGGGGATTTGGCGGGAAATATCAACAAAATAACGGTTCGTTGATACATTCCTTGTGAGGGTACGAGAGATAAAAAATAAAGCCTCTTTACCCAGTCAGAGGCTTTATTTATATCATGCTGCTAACGGTGTTAGGCGTGATGCCATGAGCTCTGCCCATGTTCGAATCATCCGAAGAATATCATCACATAGAACAGGATGACTTCCGAAATATTTAAACCTATTGGAGCCCAAGGTATTCGACATGAACGCAGATATGGACACCACACACTTAACGGCTAAATATAGTGCTGAAAAAATGTCTCATACAAGTACATCAAATAAAACCCCTGAAAACCGGGGGTATAATAGTGTGATAACAAACAAGATCGTCATAACAATTACATAAAAGGATCTTAATAAGTGTGATGTTGAATGTTACTCAATTACATTTGAAACACTCTCTGTATCGTTCAATCAACAAATCACCCGATCAATAAATCAACAATAATTTGAGCGATGTATATTTGATAAACAGCCCCGAAAGTTTCACCGATGTGAAGAAAACCATTTCCGTTCTTGTCGCTGACGATCATCTGTTCATGCGCGAAAGCCTTCGGGGCATGCTCGAGAAAACCAATCTCGTAAAAACCCTGTATGAAGTTGAGAATGGTCAACGCGCAATTGAGACGTTATCCAGTCATGCCGTTGATATTGCATTGCTCGATGTCCGCATGCCCGTTAAGGACGGATTTGAAGTGATTGAATTCATTCACAAACAGAATCTTTCTACGAAGGTAATTGCATTAACGGCATTTGATGAGGAAGCTATGATCTTTAACCTGATGCGGGCAAAGGTATCAGGCATCCTTTTCAAGAAATCGACTCACCAGCAGGAGATACTGTCTGCGATCACCGCCGTAATGGATGACAAGAACTACTACAACGAGAAGGTAAACATTGTTATCCACGCAAACCCCGACGGGATTAATCACCCTCCGAGAATCAAACTATCGGCTAGAGAATTCGAGGTGATCGTTTTGCTGTGTCATGGCTTAAGCACAAAAGACATTGCCGAGAAGTTATACCTGAGCGAACATACCATAGAGGGCTATCGGAAGGACATCATTCGCAAAACCAACACCCGTAATACCAATGAACTAATTCACTATGCATTAAGCAATGGCATAGTTCAGCCCTGACGCATCAGAATCAACTTAAAAGCTTCTCAACTGATAGTGGTAGGGTTGCTTCTCAGCGGGTATGAAACAATGAACAAGGTTCCTTTTGCGATGGGTTCTGTTGTAACCTGTGCCCCTATCAGCTCTGCCCGTTTCTGAATGCCTGGCAGGCCACGACCCTGACCACTTCGTGAACTCTTACTTGTTCTTTCGGTTGTAGCGGCCCGTTCTCTCCCAATTCCATCATCTTTTACTTCTATCTTCAGCTGGGTTTCCGTCCAGTACATTTTCATATTGATATTCCAGGCGAGTGAATGCCTCATGGCGTTGTTTACAATCTCCTGGACGATGCGGAAGATCAGCAACTCATCTGCAGCAGGAAGTCTCTTCGCCTTACCCATCTCCAGAAAATCAATGTAGAACGATCGCAGTTCTTTTAACTGGTCGCACATTTTCCATAGTGCGTGCGACAAGCCCTTATCTGAAAGTTCGGCCGGCGAAAGGTTCCAGATGATATTTTGAATTCTGTTTAAGAGATCATTGAGATCATGGTCAATACGTAACAACAGACTCTTGTTTCGTCCTGACAACGTAGGCTCTAAGCGAAGATTACCCAGGGCCAGTCGCGTTCCCGCGAGCAGTTGTGCAAGATCATCATGCAAATCGTGTCCTATGCGTACGCGCTCCTCCTCCAACAGTTCCTGCTGGTCCTTCATAATTTGTTTGAGCTGGTCGTTTTCTTTCATCAGCTCATCTTCTCTTTGCTGACGACGGGCTGCCTGCGAATAATACATGGACGCCAGCATGCCCATGAAGGCCATCACCGAAACGATCATGATAACGTAGTATCCCATAACTTAATATTCACCCCCTGCTTTCCGGGGTCTGTTTATCAAACAGGCCGTCGAATTTAAGACTATAATGTGCAGACTCAAGCGAAACTCGAATAATGCTTCTGTAACAAAGTTCTATGCTCTAAACGGTTTAACGATACATCGGATAATAAAAAATGATTCATGATTCAAAAATAAAAAAGGTCGCCCGTGAGCGACCTTTTCGAAAGCACTGCTAAACAACAGAATTTTTAAACGCGGGCTTCCGCCTGGTTCATCACCTTTGTCTGAATCTGGATTGATTCCTGGTGGATGAGTTTCAAAAGCTCTGTTGTGAAATCAGGGTTGAGGCCCATGGCCTTGCCCAATGTGATACGGGTCTGAATGATCTCCTCCCAGCGGTTAACCTGCAGAATGGTCACACCATTCTCTTTCTTGTATTGACCGATTTTCTCGGAGATCTTCATACGCTGTGCCATCTTCGACATGATTTCATCATCGAGCTGGTCGATCTGTTCACGCAAAATGCTGAGTGTATCTTTGAATGTCTTGTTATCGGAAGTAACGGTGCGAACAACGAGGCCATCAACGATTTTCGCGAGGACGGCAGGAGTTACCTGTTGTTTTGCATCGCTCCATGCCGCATCGGGGTTGATGTGGCTTTCGATCATCAGACCGGCCATATCGAGGTCAAGTGCTTTCTGGCAAATGAATGATATGAGTTCGCGATTACCAGCGATGTGGCTTGGATCGCAGATGATATCGAGTTCAGGGATGCGGGTTTTTAATTCGATCGCCATGTCCCACATCGGCGCGTTACGGAATGGGCCTTTCTCGAAAGAAGAGAAACCACGGTGAATGGCAGCCATCTTGGTGATACCAGCCTTATTCAGACGCTCCAAAGCGCCAATCCATAATTCGAGATCGGGATTGATAGGGTTTTTCACTATCACAGGAATATCAACACCCTTGAGGGAATCGGCAACTTCCTGAACGGAGAACGGGTTAACCGTTGTACGTGCACCAACCCAGAGGATATCGACACCAGCCTTAAGGGCCGCATCAACGTGAGCGGCATTCGCTACTTCGGTGGTGATTGGGAGGCCTGTTTCCTTCTTAGCAGCTGCGAGCCACTTCAAGCCTTCTTCACCTGCACCTTCGTATTGTCCAGGTCTTGTGCGTGGTTTCCAGATACCCGCTCTAAGTGCGTGTACCCGCCCCGTAGCAGCAAGCTGCTTCGCGGTGGCTATTGTCTGGTCTTCGGTCTCTGCGCTGCAGGGACCGCTGATGATAATCGGCTTACTGGCTGTTGGCAGCCATTTGCTGATTGATTCGAGTTGCAATGCTTTCTTCATATCTGTTGTTTGTTATTTTACGGTACTTGGTTTCGGTTGCTTAAGTTCTATTCCATTCAGAATCTCGCGAATGCGATTGGCCTCTGTCATGATCTTGTGCAGTTCCTTCGCGTCGCGCTTCATGAGATAGTATTGAAATTTCTGCAGGTGCATGATGTATTCAAGCAGCGCCTGGCTTAGGTACTCTGCATTCTGCTCAAATATCGGGGCCCACATGTCGGGCGAGCTCTTAGCAAGACGTACGGTTGAGGCAAAACCGCTGCCCGCGAGATCAAAGATGTTCTTTTCATCGCGCTCTATGTCGAGTACGGTTTGTCCTAACAGGAACGAGCTGACGTGAGACAAATGTGATACGTATGCCACGTGCCTGTCGTGTTCCTCAGGCTCCATGAAGATCGTGTTCATGCCGAGCGCATCGAATACCTTCAATGCGAGTTCAAGTGCTGCCGGGGATGATCGCTCACGCTCACAGATAATGTTCGTCTTGTTTTTGAACAGTCCGCTAAATGCAGCGGAAGGTCCTGAGTTCTCGGTACCCGCGATCGGGTGAGCGGCCACGAATTGTGATCGCTTTGTATGATTCGCCACCGCCTTGCAGATCTGACTCTTGGTCGAACCTGCATCGATCACAACGGTGTGGCTGGGCACCAGGTCCAATACAGCAGGCAATAACTTAACCAACGCACTCACCGGGATTGCCATGATCACGACGTCTGCGTCTTTTATAGCTTCGATTTGCACCACTTCATCAACGAGTCCAAGGCGGGCTGCTTCTTCGGCATGAGCGCTGCAGAGGTCGATACCTGTCACGCGTGAGACAATCCCCGCCTTCTTCAGGTCCAGGGCGATTGATCCGCCAATTAATCCAAGTCCGATAATCGTTGCGTTCATGATTCGTTATGCCTGAATAGATGCCTGTTTAGAAGACCTGCTCTTCACGAATGCGCCGATGCGGTTATGCGCTTCGTCGAGCATGGTTGCCGTGCAACAGAGAGAGATCCGAATATATCTTCTGCCCGCCTCACCGAATATGAAGCCGGGTGTAATGAACACTTTTGTTCCGTACAGGATCTCATCGATCCACTTCTCCACATCCTGAATGGCTGCAGGCGCTTTAGCCCAGACGAAAAGGCCAGACTGACGCGTAGAATAACTGCATCCCAACGTATCGAGTATGCGCATCGCGGCCTGCTTGCGTTCACCGTACATGCCATTGAGCTGAGTGAACCACTCTTCACCATTCTTCAATGCCTCTACTGCTGCGTGTTGCAAACCAAGAAACATTCCCGAATCCATGTTGCTCTTCACTTTAAGCACGGCATCGATGTATGTCTTGTTCCCGGCAACCCATCCAATACGCCAGCCTGCCATGTTGTGTGACTTACTCAATGAATTCAGCTCTAACGCCACCTCGTCTGCACCCTCTATAGAAAGAATGCTCATCGGATTGTCGTTAAGAATGAGGCTGTATGGATTGTCGTTTACAATTAGAAATTGTTTTTCGCGAGCCAGGTCGACAAGCGCTTTTAGCTCTTCGCGGCTTGCTGTTCTTCCTGTTGGCATATGCGGGAAGTTCACCCACATCAGTTTTACGCGCGACAGATCGCTCTTGCGAAGCGCCTCTATATCGATGCCCCAATCGAGGTCTTCGCGAAGGTCGTATGGACGCAGCTTAGCACCTACAAGCGATGCGACAGAGGAATAGGTCGGATATCCCGGGTTTGGAATCAATACTTCGTCGCCTTCGTTAACAAACGCCATGGCGATGTGCATGATGCCCTCCTTCGATCCCATAAGCGGAAGTATCATCGACTCGGCGTCGATACTGACACCATAGATTCGTTGATAGAATGCTGCAATGCCTTGCCTCAGGGCGGGAATGCCTTTGTAATTCTGATAGCCGTGGTTCGCCGGATTTCTGGATGAAGTTACCAGTGCCTCAATGGTACCAGGTGAAGGTGCCTGATCAGGGCTACCAATACCAAGGTTGATAACTCTGAAGTCAGGCGTATCCAGGCCTCTTACTTCTGCCAGCTTACGGCTGAAGTAATATTCTTCAACCTGCGCGATCCTGTTTGCTGTCTTAATCATAACTCGGCGTTCATTGATGTTCGTGCAAAGTGATTACCTGTATTCAATCTTTGCTTTCTTATACTCTCCAAGCACATTGAGGTTCTTCACCTGTTGAAGTACTTTGTGCATGGCCTCTTCATAATTCTTGCGTCTGCGCCATTCCACGTCGATGTGTATGGAATATTCACTGGGTCTTCCGATAATAGGAATTGACTGGATCTTTGTGAGGTTGATGCTGTTGTTCTTGAACGTCATCAACGCGTCGGCCAGGCTGCCCACTTCGTTTGCAACTTCAAAGCAAAGTGATGCCTTATTGTTTGATTCAACCTTTCCATTAGTGCGCTTGGTAAGGATCAGGAAGCGGGTAAAATTCTTCTTATGCGTCTCGATACGCTTTTCAAGGATTTCCAATCCGAAGCGTTTCGCAGCATACTCGTTGGCGATGGCAGCAGTGTTCTTCAGCTTCAATTCCTTAACGCGCTTTGCTGAAAGGGCGGTGTCGTCGCTTTCTCGTATTTCGACGCCATTAAGGCTATGAAGAAATTCCGTGCACTGGCGTATAGCCATTGGGTGAGACTCGATCGAACGTATGTCCGTAATCTTTGTTCCGGGCAATACCAGCAGGTGCATGTGGATGGGCAAGTAGAGCTCCCCTACTATGCTGAAATGATACTCCTGCAGGAGGAAATAATTCGGAAGGATGCTGCCAGCGATGGAGTTCTCTATGGCCATCACCGCGTAGTCCGCTTCGCCACTCTTCAACCGTTCGCACAGGTTATGGAAAGAAAGGCACTCAATCGTGTTGATTGGTTCGGTGAAATACGAGAGTGCCGCCACTTCGTGGAAGCTGGTCGCAATGCCTTGAATTGCTACACTGAGTTTCTTCTTCTTTGCCATTTACCTTAAATGCCTTTAAAACAAAAAGTCCCGGGGTTTCCGGGACTTTCTGAGTTTTGTTATCGTTTTGTCTGCAACACACTCCTCTTAAAGTCCCGTTCGGGTCCTAAAAAAGAAATAGTAAAAGTAAAAAGATGTGTTGCTGATCTTCATGTCTTGTCTGAGTAGCCCAAAGATAAGGTGATTTCTTCATGAGTTGCAACATGGCGTTTGATGTTTGAAGAAATATTTCACAAAAGGGTCATATAATTAGTCGGTATCCTGGGGATGAAGACAAAAAACTAATGATTGTTAGTGCATTTTTTGCCAGTTATCGAAGGTGTAACCCGTAACTATTACCTTTGGCGGAAAATCATCGTCTATGAAAATCAGCCTTCGTTTACTCCTTCTGGTTATTCCTATTGTCTTTTACAGCTGTGGTAAGAAAACAGAAGACCATGCACATCATGAGGAGACTGAAGCGGTATCGACGGATCCTAACAAAGCACTGAACGATAGCGTCATGGCCGTCCACAACGAGGTAATGCCCAAGCTCGACAACATCTTCAGGCTAAGTGAATCTCTTAAAGACAAGATCGCGAAGACACCCGATATGCAGGCCGAAAAGAAGAAAGAGATCGAAGCCGCCATCGATTCCCTGAACAAGGCCAGCGATGGGATGATGATATGGATGCGCAAATTCGTTCCTCCATCACCTACGGCGGACCCTCAGGAGGCACGCACTTATCTTCAAGAGGAGATGGTGAAAGTCCAGCGGGTGAAGTCCGACATCCTAACCTCAATAGAAAGAGGTAAAGCACTGCAATAACCTTGTCCTTTCGTCTTAAACTTAGCTCCCTACTTTAGACTCAAATACCAGATATGGATTCCAAGAAAATACCTTTGAATGATGTACACGTGAAACTGGGAGGCAAGATGGTGCCCTTCGCCGGATTCAACATGCCGGTGAGATATTCTTCCGATATCGAGGAACACATGACAGTACGCAATAGCGTTGGCGTGTTCGACGTTTCACACATGGGTGAGTTCTCACTCAAGGGACCAAACGCCCTCGACCTGATTCAAAGGGTAACTACCAACGACGCTTCAAAACTGATAAACGGACAGGCGCAGTATTCGAGTCTTCCAAACGAAACGGGTGGACTTGTTGACGATCTGATTGTTTATAAGATCGCAGATAATGACTACCTGCTGGTCGTTAATGCAGGTAACATCGACAAGGACTGGAATTGGATCTATAAGTTCAATACCAACAATGTCGACATGAAGAACCTTTCAGATGACATTTCCCTGTTTGCCGTTCAGGGCCCCAAAGCGGCAGGTGTCGTTCAGAAGCTGACTTCTGTTGATCTTACCACCATTAAGTATTACCACTTCGCTGTCGGCGAACTGGCAGGCGTTCCCAATGTGATCATTTCGAATACGGGGTATACCGGCGCTGGTGGATTTGAACTTTACGTTCCTAACGCGTCTGCTGAAAAAGTCTGGAATGCACTGTTTGAAGTTGGGAAGAGTGAAGGCATCAAGCCTATTGGCCTTGGAGCCCGCGACACGCTTCGTCTTGAAATGGGCTTCTGCCTCTATGGCAACGACATCGACGATACAACGTCACCCCTGGAGGCGGGACTTGGATGGATCACTAAATTCACTAAGAACTTTACCAACGCCCCATCCTTAAAAAGTCAGAAGGATGCAGGCGTTGCGCGAAAACTGGTTGGCTTTAAGATGCAGGAGAAGGGCATTCCGCGGCATGACTACGCGATCAAAGACGGAGCTGGCGAGGTGATCGGACGCGTTACTTCGGGCACGATATCTCCGGTTCTTGGCATCGGCATAGGACTCGGCTACGTGAATGCTGAGCATTCAGCGCCAGGTTCTTCAATCTTCATCGACGTGCGTGGCAAGTCACTGAAGGCGGAAGTATCAAAACCCCCGTTTGTTTAGAAGCATCAAACTGATCACAACAACGAAGCATTTAAAACAAGATTTCATTTAATACACGGCCTTGAAAACAATCGACGTCTGCCTCACACCCGACCTGATGCATTTATATTCGGTTGCAGACCGCTCCGTGGTGGTGGTGGATATTTTTCGCGCCACGTCATGTATGGTGACGGCATTGGCCAACGGGGTGGCTAGCATATCCCCATTTGCCAAACTGGATGATTGCCTTGCCATGAAAACGCAGGGCTATGATACGGCGGGCGAACGCGATGGTAAAAAGGTAGATGGCTTTGACCACGGCAATTCGCCGTTTGAATATATGGTGGATGAGATGAAAGGCAAGCGACTCGCCTTTACGACAACCAATGGAACTCAGGCGATAGCGAAATCGCTGGGCGCGCGTGAGATCATCATTGGATCGTTTCTCAATCTCAGCGCCGTTGCTGTCCATTTGAAAGATAGCGGCAATAATATTTTGATTGTTTGTGCTGGCTGGAAGGGAAAGTTTAACCTCGAGGATACATTATTTGCTGGCGCATTGGTAGACTTACTGGAAGGCGACTATGTGCCCGAATGTGATTCTCCTATTGCCGCGAAACACCTCTATCTCTCTGCACGGAACGATATGAAGGCGTTCCTTTCCAATGCGAGTCACGTGAAGCGCCTTGCAAAACTTAATGTCTTTAAGGATATCGAGTTTTGCCTCACCGTGGATGTTTATAACGTGGTACCTATCTTAAGGGACGGTGTATTAACCGCCTGACGGCTCAACACGGTCATCGGTCTCCGGTATCAGTTGTACAACTATATCTGGGGGACGGGAAATCATAGAGTTACCGGGCACTTCAGGAGGGACTCTGGGAAAGTCTGGGGGAGACTGGTAAAAGGCTGGGCGAGACTGGGAGACGACTGGGGCTACACTGGGGCTACACTGGGACTATGCTGGGGTAGCACAGGGCTATGCTGAGACTATTTCGGGCACGACACCCCCTTCTCACTATTGCAACTTCGGATTTTGATGATGTCTATCCTTGTCCCGATCCGTTTTCTTCTTCATATTCTTTTCCAGCGCCTCTGTTAGGTCCACGCCAGTCTGATTGGCCAGACAAATCAGTACCCAGAGAACATCGGCCATTTCTTCACCGAGGTCCTTATTTTTATCGCTTTCCTTTTCCGATTGCTCTCCATAACGACGCGCCATGATGCGCGCGACCTCACCAACCTCCTCCATAAGAATGGTCGTGTTCGTTAGCTCGTTGAAATATCTGACTCCATGCGTCCTGATCCACGAATCGACTAAGTCCTGTGCTTCCTTTATAGTCATGACTTCTTTTCGAGCTTGAGGTTTCGTAATAATGATTCAGGTATGGATGCCACTTTCCGACGGGAATAATCGAAGCAAACTATCCCCGTCTTGGCAATTGCCGCTTCTTTACCTGTGGTCCGATTTGTTACCCTGTAGTACATATCAAACCCCGACCTGCTCCACTCCCCTATGCCGATCTCTATGTACAACACATCACCGAGAAAACACTCAGACTTATACTGTACCGCTGCATCGGCGATGACCTGCCCTACCGGCCCCTCGAAGCTTCGTTCATCACCATAACCAAAAGTTCGATACATCGATACGCGCGCATCCTGAATAAGAGTGAGCATGCGATCATGACCAACATGTGCTCCATAGTTCAAATCAGAGGAGCGCACGTCTATTTCAGTCGCATATATAAATGTTTCAGGTAGCGTTATCTGGACGCGTGCACTCATTCAAAATCCTTTCAAGATAAAGTTAGTGATTTACCAGCTTGGAGATGTGCAGCAACGAAACACTGAACACATCGATCGGCCTGATGGGTCGCTTGTCGACCTCGCGGAGCGTGTCTATAAACGACAGTTTGTATCGGACGTCGTCCAAAGCAAGCAACGCACCGAATGCACCCGAAGCATAAACTGATCCGGACGGCGTGAAGTGATGTATGTCGCTCAGTTGCTCAAGTACGGCGATCGGTTCTTCGGCTCCTCCTTCTTCCAGCAATGGATAATAATCGATACCTGTTATGCGGTGAAGAGGGAATGGCCCAACATGAAGTGTTACACGAGGAGCCGGATGTATGGGTGATGCGCTGGTCAGGATGTGCGTGGTGAACTCCATCGCTCCCAGCAATTGCCTGAAGCCCGCGACCATCTCTGATCCCTTTCTCCAGGTGACTGCCGGTGGAAGAGATGCGTTGGTAAGATGATTGAGTACAGCTTCACCTGTTGGATCGTCTGCGGAAAGATCAAAAGATACAAAATAGAGCACGGGTCTGTCGGTACGATTGACCTGGGTGGTGTTCGAAACTGGTTCTTCTGTTATCGCGGCAATGGGCACATAAACATCTGGATTGATGTTGATGTGACGTTGCTGATTCGGCCAGAGCCCAATGGTGTCGCGCGTACCTCCCGACTTTCGCTGCTGATCGCGCTCAGACATGACACTGATCAGATAAGGCTCTGCGTGTGTTGCCAGGCTTCGCAAATGAGACAGTCCAAAGAGAATTGACGTCTGTAGTCCGAAGAGATCGGCGTGACCTGCGTGTGGTTCCTCCGTTAGATAGGTGACCGGGTATTTGTTTACCAGGCGGAGAAAGCGCTCCGTCCATTGTTCACCTGCAAAGGAAACGCTTGCCGCAAGAAAATCACTTTGACTGAATGGAAGAAACAGGTTCACTTCGCCTCCCAGTTCTTCCAGCGCTTCGGCAAATAGAATATCGCCTCCGTTGGCAAGCGAACAATACCCAATGCGGGCGTTGACTGTATTGAGAGCGCTGGTTATTGCTTGTTTGATCTGGCCTTCAATGTTCGCCGGAAATCTGGGATTCACGCGGTCAGGGTGATCGATCATATGTCCAACAAACGACACTACAACGGGAGGGCTGAATGCTGTCAGCGCCTCGCGTGGAACTGGCAGGTAATGTTTCAGTAGCCACAGTTGATTGTATACCGAGTTGATTTTGCCCCAGTCTGACCCTGCGAGATGTCGCGCCTTGCGGTACGCCTCCTCCGACTTGGAACGTTCCTTCAGCAAGAGCAATGCTTCGGCGCGCGTGACTGCTTCCCAAAAGTCCTGATCCGGGTCCTTCAGCAAGTCTAAGACTTCCTGTGCGAGTTCCTTCCCCCTCCTTGACTGGCCCGCCAGGGTGGACATGGTCGCGGCGTTAATACCCGTATAGAAGTTCTTAGTCCTGACGAAGCTGCGATCGTAAGTGTCGCGTGCAAGTACTGCAAAAGCCGAGTTCTGCTGGTTTCGAAACAGCTCCTTATAGATGCCACCAAGGATCCCATTTGTTTCGGGATCGTCTGGATGGTCTTTGGCAACGCGTTCAAGAAACTCACGTGCGGCCTCCGGCTGCCCTGATTTGGAAAGTGAGAAGGCATACAATTGCTTTGCCCGCAACGAATCCGATTTCGTCAACAGCTCTTCCGCCCGTTTGCGCGCCTGTGCATAGTGGCCCAGGCTAATCAGTTTTTCAAGGTCCTTCGTTTCCATCATTGTGCCTAAAGTCAGTCCGTTGAGCGAGTACGTTAAATGTCCAAGATCCGTTTATAGTTCTTATGAATCAATGGTTCCGGGATACATTTCTGGAATCTATCCTACCGATAGAGCCGATGCGGCCGGTGAGGCCACAGTCGCCTGACAGGTATTCCGTTGCTTTCAATTTCAAGGGCAAAATCGGCCGTCCCACCTTGTTTAACCTCACTTTCAGTCTCCATCATCGCAAGAGCCAGTATCCGTTGCGTCTCATTGTTACTAAACTGGAGTGCGTGCCTAAGCATTTCACGGTTGCAGGCTACGTACGGATCCTCTCCTTCTTTGGAATCAACGATACTTATGGAAACAGCCTGGTCCATTGAACTCGCAAAGCGATGGAGCCATTCGTTCTCATTTTCGTCATGGTGGTTCTTAGCGTATTGGACAGACCGGTCGACAAATTCATCGGGCGGATGAGAGAGGAAAATGTGTAACGGGATTCCAGCCTCGACGATCGCCTCCGCAAACAGGATATCGCCACCCGCTGCCAGGCTGGAAACGGCGATTTGCGATATGTCTGGCGATTGAAATGCCCTGACCTCCTGTGCAATCATTCGCCTTACTTCGCTGATCAGCCTGTACGGAAACCGTGCTGAAATCCGATCAATGGAGTCAAGCAGATGGCCCGTAAAGAGCAAGACGGTAGGGTGCATAGTTGTTAAAAATAGGAAGGAGAATTGAATTAAGAATTAAGAGTTAAGAATTAAGAATTGGCAGTCACGACCTACGGTCGTGGTTGACGGTCACGATCGTAGGTCGTGGCGGCTAATTCTTAAC
This sequence comes from Chryseolinea sp. T2, assembly GCF_037203685.1. Taxonomy (NCBI): domain Bacteria; kingdom Pseudomonadati; phylum Bacteroidota; class Cytophagia; order Cytophagales; family Fulvivirgaceae; genus Chryseolinea; species Chryseolinea sp. T2. Next base: position 265,232 of record NZ_JBBCAU010000008.1, on the reverse strand, counting down.
TCTTAATTCTTAATTCTAAGGCAGGCTCTTCCAGAGATATAGCGTCGCATACGCCTCCCAGCCTTTATACTTTTTGAACAGTTTCCTCACTTCTTCAACCGTCGGTTTTCTTTTGCTTTTTTTGAGCAGCCTGATGGAGTTGTGGATGCCCACGTCCTCAGCGGGAAAGGCGTCCTTGTACCGGAAGGTCTTCATGAGCGCATAGTTTGCGGTCCAGTTGCCTACCCCTTTGATTTGCATCAGAGTGTCCCGGGCCGCCTCCAACGGCATAGAGGACAGAGCCTCCTGAGTAATTACCTTTTCGGCAAAAGCCTTTCCGATCTCCACAGTATACTTGCTCTTTTGGCGGGAGAACTGGAGTGGAAGAAGTTCTGCATCCGTTAGTTGGGCGACAACCTCCGGGCCCGGAAATGCATAGTAGTGCTGCCCTTCGAATTCGTAACTCGTTCCGAATTGCTCCACAAACCGTTGTTTCAGGGTATAGGCAAATGCCAGATTGATTTGCTGGCCGAGTACGGCCCAAACCAAGGATTCAAACAGGTCGGGCTGTCCAACAATCCGATAGCCGTGAAACTTTGTGACGAGTTCGCCAAGAAGTTTGTCGGCAGATACCTTCTCGTAAAAGGGCTTAAGGTCTGTATCCAGGTCAAACCATTCACGGACGTACTTTTCAAGTTGAGCTCTTTCCTCGGTATTGATAGTTGTGTTGAGCGCGCGGATCGTGATCCCCCGTTGTGCGGGAGATAAATCCTTTGACTCACAGAGCTCAATGAGGACGGGCCTGTCTTTAAGGTGAAGCAGCTTGCGTACCCGGTCGTTTTCAAACCGATGAAGCAACTCGCGGGGTGAACGCTTCAGAAAGCTGGCACAAAGATCAAAGCTAAATTCCAATGGAGCGGCAACAACAAATTCCATGAGCTAGTTATATCAGTTGAAGCTGTTTCAGTCGTTGATGAGTAATCAATTGTGAACATAAACGCTGTTCACAATTGTACAGTTCATTATAAAAGTATCCAATTCCGGATGGTTGTCGCCAGACTTCATTTTGGCACGTCCATTGGGAAAGATCAACAGCAATAATAAATCATTAAGTCGCGTTATTCGCTCATGGAAAAATTGAAGCGGTTTTTTTGGCTCTGCTCGGGCGTTCACATCCCCTTGCTCACGAAGTGTGAGGTAGACTCGAGTCGTTACGTCGGCATCGGTGCAACGATCTTTTTTACCGGCTTGTTCGCTGCAATTGCAGCGTCGTACGCGCTGTACACCGTTTTCGACAGTGTATGGATTGCTATGGCTTTCGGATCCGTTTGGGGTCTGATGATTTTTAATCTCGACCGATACATTGTGTCGAGCATGCGTAAGGAAGGAAACACGGGCCGCGAGTTTCGAATGGCATTGCCCCGAATCGCCCTTGCCGTACTCATCTCATTGGTTATAGCCAAACCGCTTGAACTGAAAATCTTCGAAAAGGAAATCAAAGGCGAGCTGGTAATCATGGAACAGCAAACCTATACCGCTCAGGAGAATGAAATCCGGGGCCGATTTGCAAATGACCGTGAGACGCTCACTCAGGAAATCGCTTCTTTGAAAACGGAGATCGCTTCCAAAGCCGAAAAGCGCGATGCCATGGTGAAGGCGGCACAGGATGAAGCCGATGGCACCGGTGGAACCAAGCAGCGCAATGCTGGTCCCATTTATAAGATCAAGAAGGCAAATGCCGACCAGGCAGAACTTGAATTGCAGGCTCTCCTTACCAAGAACGATCAATTGATCCACGATAAGACCAGACGAATAGTTGCCCTCGATTCAACACTCCGTGCCGAAATCGTTGCTCTTGGAAAACAAAAGCTTGATGGACCTGCTGCACGTATGGAGGCACTTGATCGTTTAACAAAGCAAAGCGATGCCATCTGGTGGGCGAACTGGTTTATGGTTCTCCTTTTCATTGCTGTTGAAACCGCGCCTGTGTTTGTGAAGCTCATTTCAGGGCAGGGTCCTTACGATCAGCTGCTGAAGGTTGAAGAGCATACGTTTGAAGCAAATAGAATCGAAGCGTTAGCGCGAATAAATGCCGAGATGAAAGACCGCGCAGCGAATCTGCCAAAGACAGAGTCTGGTTATGTTACTTCGAGACTCGATGTAAGGCTGAACGAAAGCGCATAACGATATTACCTAAGCAGTAACTTTTGCAGATATAAGAATGAATCCCTTCGATCACTGCGTATAACGCGCAGGTTGGTCGAAGGGATTCTTCATTTATTAACTACCAGGATCTTCCAATTCAACTGCATCTAACCAAGAGCAACCGCCGCTTGCCGGCGCCGGAACGGTTGCGCCCTCCAATAAGTAAGACTACGCCATACCCACTCACATGGCCCGTATAAGAAGAAACGCATCCAGACGTTGCAGAATATGATTTGAAACACCCATACGGCTATCACGAACAGATAAAGCTGATAACGTTCCAGGTGTCCGTACATACCAAATCCATACCCGTTAAAATAGATGCCGCAGATGAGCGATTGCGATAGATAATTAGTGAGTGCCATCTGGCCCACCGGCTTGAACATTGCAAAGAGCCATTTGAAAATTCCCGATCTGAACATCAACATGATCAATCCAAGTAAACCGATCGACCTGAACGCGCGGTCGATCTGATAGGGATCAATGAACAAGGTTTTGGCTAATTGAATGAAGTCAAAGTTGATTGCCTTCCAGAACATTATCCGCCCATACGCCATCCCAAGCCCAACACCCAGACCAACAATCGTGAACCAAACATATACGCGGATCGGTGCCTCTCCTGTAAGAATTCCAAGTTTGAAGAACGCCATGCCCATCAGCATGAAAAGGAAAACGTCCCAGGCCTGCAGATACAGATACTCGATCAGACCTTCCATATATTCTTCCGAGCGAACCTTGTAGGCATCTGCATATGAGCCACGCATTTTCTTGTTGGCCTCATCCACCTTTTTTAGTTTTTCCTTAGGATCCGAACGTTTTTTCATAGCCTCGAAATCCTCCAGCTGAGTTTTCTGTTCTTCAGTTAATTTAACTTTAGTCGTGTCGATAGCTGCGATCTCTTCGCCCTTGAGAATTACATCCTTCGCGCGTCTGATATCAACTGTATTTCTTGTCACGTTAAACACCAGGCATACAGCGGCGGCAATCAATAATGTTCGGGGAGTGAGGTTCCGGAAAACAAACATGATCATTCCGTAACAAGCGTAATCGAATAGAATGTCCCCACTCCACAACAGAACATAAACATCAAACATCGAGATCACCATGAGCCAGATCTGGCGACGAAAGAAGTAATCGGCGGGTGCGAGTCCTTCGACACGTGTCGACTGTCGTCCCAGAAAAAGAAGAATGCCGGCGCCAAACAGGATTGAAAACAATGCGCGTTGCGTGCCAGCCATCCCACCTTCGACGAACCAAAAGACCCATTCATTAATGGTACCCAGCTCATCGCGAAGACGGAGATCAGCCGACAGCCATGAAGCCATGCCAAAGTACGGAATGTTCATCAGGAGAATGCCCAGGATGGCCATACCTCTGATACTATCGAGAAGTGTGATGCGCTCCGACTGAGCGACGGGTGCAGCATAGGTCAACGTTGTCATGCAGAGAGGGGTTCGTGATTGACACCCATGCCTGGGCCGCAAGGAGTATCGAAATGAAATTAAGCAAAACGCTGATGCGTGCGACAGATTGATAACCAACTTTTTCCGGGGAGATGGAAAGTGAGCAAGAACTGGGTTGAACCCGCGCCTCTCCAGAGCGACCTTTGACTCAACAAAATTCATAGTTTTATGCTTGTGACTGCAAAAGAACCCGATATCAACTACGTACGAATCGAACGCGCCATCCAGTATCTGGAGGAACACTTTCGTCGTCAGCCTTCACTGGATGAAGTAGCCGAACACGTTCACCTGTCGCCGTTTCATTTTCAGCGAATGTTCAGCTCGTGGGCCGGAGTAACTCCCAAACGGTTTCTGCAATTTCTCACGATCGATTTCCTTAAAGACAAACTTGCATCATCGAAGAGTATCCTGGAGGCTACTGAACTGGCAGGGCTATCGAGCCAGTCGCGTGTTTATGATTTGTTCACTACGCTGGAAGGAGTGACGCCACAGGAGTACCGGATGCGTGGCCAGGGTATCCAGGTTTCATACGGAATTCACGCGACTCCTTTTGGAATGGCTTTACTGGGAACAACGGAGCGTGGCATCTGCTGGATATCATTTATCACATCGGATGAAGATCCCAAACATTCGATTGAACAGATGAAAGGGCACTGGCACAATGCACTGTTCCGGGAAGACACATTCATCACAGCATCATTGATTGATCGGATCTTCTATGGCTCACAAAAGGAAGCGGGACCATTGCATTTGTTTGTTAAGGGAACGACGTTTCAATTGAAAGTGTGGGAAGCATTGCTGCGCATTCCTATGGGATCTGTTACCACGTATCAGGGTGTCGCTGAAGCTATCGGACAACCCCGTGCAGTACAGGCCGTTGGAAGCGCTGTTGGGGCGAATCAACTTGCTTACCTCATACCCTGTCACAGGGTTATACGCAAGGATGGCGTTCTTGCGGAATATCGCTGGTCACCGGCACGGAAGAAGGGAATTCTGGGTTGGGAGTTTGGGAAGATTGAGGGGGAAAACTAAAAAACTACTCAGGACTAAGGACTCAGGACTCAAGACTTCTTACCTTCGTGCCATAGCCCACGAGTTATGGAAGATATTCTTGCGGCGCGATTGCAAATGGCTCTTTCGCTGGGCTTTCATATCGTATTCGCCTGCATCGGCATGGTGATGCCTTTCTTCATGGCGGCGAGTCACCTTCTCTGGATAAAAACCGGCAATGATATTTACAAGAATCTCACAAAAGCCTGGAGCAAAGGAGTAGCCATATTCTTTGCAACCGGTGCTGTATCCGGTACCGTGTTATCGTTTGAGCTTGGCCTTCTCTGGCCAACATTTATGAAACATGCGGGACCGATATTCGGAATGGCTTTTTCCCTCGAGGGAACTGCCTTCTTCATTGAAGCAATTGCATTGGGTTTCTTTCTCTATGGATGGAACATTTTCAACAGATGGTTTCACTGGTTTACGGGTGTTGTAGTCGGACTCAGTGGATTAGCGAGTGGGATACTGGTGGTTTCTGCCAATGCATGGATGAATAGTCCAGCCGGTTTTGATTTCGTTAACGGAGAGTATATCAATATTGATCCTATTGCCGCGATGTTCAACGATGCATGGGTTTCACAATCCATCCATATGACGATAGCAGCGTTTGCAGCTACCGGATTTGCCGTCGCGGGTGTCCATGCAGCAATGATCTATCAGCAAAAGAATGTTCGCTTCCATATGAAGGCGTTCAAAATCGCAGGAGTGTTTGCTGCCATCGCTTCCCTGCTGCAGCCTTTGAGTGGTGATCACTCCGCGAAAGACGTAGCCGTAAGACAACCTGCAAAACTCGCGGCGATGGAGGCACACTTCCACACTGAACGTGGAGCTGACCTGATCGTTGGAGGCATTCCAAATGTCCGGGAGAAGACTGTTGATCATGCCATAAAACTACCAGGCATGCTCAGTTGGCTAGCGTTTGGAGATACAGAGGCTGAAGTAAAAGGCCTCAATGATATACCTGAGAATTACCATCCGCCAGTAGCTGTCGTCCACTACGCATTCCAGGTAATGGTTGGAATAGGTGGCATGCTGGCGTTGATATCGCTACTGTTCTTTGTGGCGCTCAAAAAATCGCAGTGGCTGACTCAGAAATGGTTTCTCATCCTCTTTACACTAGCCACGCCGTTAGGATTCATTGCTGTTGAGGCGGGCTGGACGGTCACAGAAGTCGGAAGACAACCCTGGATCATTTATGGTGTCATGAAAACAGCCGATGCTGTAACACCCATGCCAGGTATTGCATGGTCGTTCTACCTCTTTACGACGGTGTATTTGTCGCTGTCGTTTGTCGTTGTATACCTTTTACACCGGCAGATCAAAGTGGTTCCAATCATCTACGATAAAACCGTTGCCCCATGAGTACGATTGTGACTGCCTATCTGTGTCTTTCGGTGTTACTATACTTTCTGCTCGGCGGCGCCGACTTTGGTGCGGGTATTATCGAAATGTTTACGTCCAAAAAGAATGTGACGCGAACACGCAAAACGCTGTATCAGGCAATCGGTCCTATATGGGAAGCCAATCATATGTGGCTCATCATTGCCATAGTAATTCTGTTTGTTGGGTTTCCGTCTATATATAGCCTGCTGTCAATACATCTGCACATTCCATTACTTGTGTTGCTGATGGGAATCATTGCCCGCGGAACGGCATTCGTATTCCGGCATTACGATGCTATCAAGGATGGCATGCAGGATGTTTACAATAAGATCTTTGTAGTCTCGAGTGTAGTCACGCCGTTGTTCCTGGGGATTCTTGCCGGAAGCACGCTTGCTGGTCACATCGATCCGAATGCTAGTAACTTCTTCGATGCTTACATCTATCCATGGTTTAACCTTTTCTCCATATCCATAGGACTATTCACCGTTGCATTGTGTGGATTCCTCGCGGCTGTTTATTTGATTGGAGAAGCGGATAACGAACACGATCGGAAACGTTTTGTGACAAAGGCAAAAATTTCCAACCTGTTGGCCGTCGGGTTCGGACTACTCGTTTTCGCCTCGGCTCATATTGAAAAGGTTCCTCTTACCGAATGGTTGTTTCGAAATCCCGTTGGCCTCACTGCAGTGATGGCTGCGTCGGCATCCCTGGTTGTACTCTGGCAGTGGATCAACAAAAAGCGTCCGGCTATTCTCAGAGTGCTCGTTGCGTTTCAGGTAACGATGATCCTGTTAGCCATCACCTTCGCACATTTTCCGAATGTTATCCTACTGGCGGACGGGACCGCAATCTCGCTTAGCGAATCGGGGGCGCCGGAAAAGACGATGCAGTCACTAGGATGGGCGCTGATTATTGGCAGTGTGTTTATACTTCCCGCATTGTACTACCTGTTCTATTCATTTCAGAAGAGCGAGGACTACGCGCATTAACGCGCCATTCAAGAACAGTCCGGTCTCCGTTCCTGTTTTCCCTACGCGTAACCATTGACCTTAAGCCATTCGTCAAGAATATTTAACTGGTCAGAAAGGGTCGATTAATATCCAGCTATGTGGGTGATAACACAAGAGCCGTAGTTCCTCGTAATTAGAATTACCCAACTCCTCATGCCATGATCCGGAATTATGTCCTCATTGCGCTACGCAATTTTCAGCGCCAGAAGATGTTTGCGTTACTGAACATGTTTGGCCTCGCACTCGGACTTGCCAGTGCGATACTCATCTTTCTATACATCAGCGATGAGCTGCAGTACGACACCATGCATCCGCACGCAAAGAATACGTACCGGATCGGAACAATATTTACGGATCCACAGGGACAGACGAACACGAACACCTTTGCTCCTGGTTATCTGCTTCGTGCATTGCGCGACACACGTCCTGAAGTTCTGGACATCGCGCGTGTGGATTATATCGGATATCCGACGACGGTTCATCATAAGAAAGCAGATAAGATCATTTTGACTGAAGAGATCAAGTGGGCAGAACCAGGATTTGATCGCATCATCGCATTCGAGCTTTTGAAAGGAAATCGCGACAAGATGTTTGAAAACCACAAGTCAATAATACTCAGTGAAAGCGGTGCACAGAGAATCTTTGGTTCAGCAGATCCGCTGGGCGAAATACTCACGATCAAACACAACTTCGCTACCAATGGCCAGGAGATCGACGTGATGGTTACCGGTGTGTACAAAGACTTCCCATCGAATTCACATTTTAAGGCAAAGTACCTCATCAATATCAATGCGTTCAGGGGTGTCGTTGAAGACTTCGATCATTACCTGGAAGGCGCGAATTTCAGGAATGTATCATTTTTTGAATCCTATGTTGTATTGAAACCTGGTGCAGACATTAAACCTCTCGAAGAAGATTTGAAAAAGTATGCTGCAGCAATGGTTGAAAACGATTCGGCAGTTCGCGCACAGGGCTTCAAGATGTCGGCATTTATGACGCCGATGAGTGAACTGCATTTCGATCCTGAAAACCTATGGGAGAATGACAGCACGCGCGGTGACAAAACATACCTCGCCATATTCAGCTCGGTAGCATTTCTCATTCTGCTGATCGCCTGCATTAACTACATGAACCTGGCAACGGCAAGATCAGCACGGCGGGCACGAGAAGTCGGTCTACGCAAGTCGCTCGGAAGCCAACGCTCTCAGATCGCGCGGCAGTTTTTCTATGAATCGTTTCTGATGACTGCCGGCTCGCTCGTGATGGCATTAATTCTCGTCATCATTTTTTTGCAACCATTCAATGATCTTGCCCACAAGAGTTTCACATTTGGTTCTTTACTGGATCCACTAATGATTGCTATTGTCGCGGGAGTATTGATAGCGATGGCGCTGATTAGTGGAAGTTATCCTGCAATCTATCTGTCGGGCTTCCGTCCTGCAGAAGTACTGAAGGGGCAGGTAGTTCGTGGTATTGGTGCCGAACTCTTCCGAAAAAGCCTGGTTACGATTCAGTATGCGGTATCACTGGTGCTCATCATCTCGACGTTTGTTGTGATTCGCCAGATGAGCTTCATGCAAACCAGCAAACTCAATCAGGCTGGAAGTCAGTTGTTATCCATCCGGTATGGAGGCACGGCACCGCAGGGAAAATTTGAAGCATTCCGTCAGGCAGTTTTGCAGAACAAAGACATCGAGCTCGTAACGATGGGAAATCACCTGCCGAGACTTGACTATTTTGGATTCATTGGCGCGCAGGTAAAGTTTCCCGAATTCGAAGACAAGGACCTCAACTGGAAACAACTGAATGTTGACTATTATTTTCCGAAGACATACAGTCTTGAATTCATCGCAGGTCGTGATTTTGAAATCGGCAACCCTGCGGATACATCATCGGTAATATTGAACGAGGCGGCAGTGAAAGCATTGAATCAACCTGTCGAAAAGATTATTGGCTCGACCGTGAGTGAGCGCTATTTCAATCCGGCATTGCGAGCACCTGATTACCGATCGATGAAAGTGATCGGCATTGTGAAAGACTTTCCGTATGAGTCGATGCATCGCGCGATTGATCCGCTTATGCTGAATCCTCATATACATTTCGTCGATCGCATCGCATATGTGAAACTCCCTGCGGGGAATTTCCAAAAAAACATCGCTGCCATCGAAAAGAACTGGAAGGAAATATTTCCGGGTGTTGGGTTTGATTACTGGTTCGTCAGCGATGAGTTTAACCGAATGTATCTGTCGGAGAATCGTGTTGCATCTCTGGCAAAAGCCTTCGCAGTACTTGCTATACTGATAACGGTACTTGGTGTTTTTGGACTTGCATCTTACACTGCGGAACAGAAAACAAAAGAAGTGGGCATTCGTAAAGTTTTAGGTGCCAACGTCGGACAAGTCGTATCAATGTTCGTCTGGTTGTTTTTGAAGATCTTTATTATCGCCAGTGTGATAGCGCTTCCACTTGCATATTTCCTCGCCGACAACTGGCTCGAGGGATTTGTGTATCGATCTGAAATCAGCATGCAGATGTTTATGATCAGTCTCCTCGGCCTGTTGCTTGTTACTTTGATCACAGTGAGCTATGAGACGTGGAAGGCAGCCAGGGTAAACCCTGTACATTCATTGAGGAGTGAATAAAGTGGATGTTTCAGCTTTCGCAGGGTCTGACAGACCCCGATAGCTCATACTGACGAGGAAATCAAAATCATTGAGGGTAATAATATACCATCGTCGGGTGCTATTGCCACCTATTTTATCATTCATATGGTCGTAGTGCATGCTTTGATTCACGCGCCGACTACATCTGCATAGTTCCACTCATTGAAAAGGTCAGAAATCAAGGAACGTTCATGCTCAGCAATCGTTTACTTGAGCAACTATTTTACTTTTTAAGCCATGAAAAAATCATTGATCGTAGCATTGTTTGCATTGTTTGTATTCGGAGGAACAGCCTTTGCTCAGAAGTCATCATTTGACAAGAGTAAGAAGGTGACTGAAAGTGAAGTACCGGTGGCCGTTGTGAAGGCATTTCAGCAAGAGCACAGTGATTTGAAGGACCAGGGATACTGGAAGCTTTTCTACACTGAGAAGACAGAAAATGGAAGAACTACTTTCACTCCTCAGCGCTACACATACAACGCTAAGAAAGACGGAGAGAAGGTAGTCCTAACTTATTCGGTGGATGGAGTGCTTGAAAGCACAACAAATGCCGCTGGTAAGAGATAAGATCTGCATCCTTTCAAATTGAGATTGTAAAAGAAAAGCCGTCCCCTGGGGCGGCTTTCTTCTTTCAAGTGGATTGGTTCTTTATCCGAATACAATCAAAAATATCGTAATTTGATTTTTCAGACAATCCCCTGAAGTCAGGGGTTCTACTATGAATCGTATCATTCTTTTATCAATTATCGCGTTTGTCGCATTAGGGTGTACTAAAAAGTCAACGGAGGATAGTACATCGAATCTTTCAAAAGCTGATTCCACCGCCGATGGTTGGATCCAGTTGTTCAATGGCAAAGACATTAACGATTGGACAGTTAAGATCCATCATCATGATACAGGTGTAAATTTTGGAAACACGTTCCGTGTTGAAGACGGCATAATCAAAGTGCGCTACGATCAATACGGCGACTTCAATGATCAGTTTGCACACTTGTACTATAACACGCCGTACAGCCGCTTTCATTTGAAGCTCGAATATCACTTCACAGGTGAATTACAGCCTGGTGCTCCCGAGTATACGCTGTTGAACAGTGGCGTGATGTATCATTCACAGGACCCGCGCACGATGTTGAAAGAACAGGATTGGCCGATCTCAGTAGAGATGCAATTCTTAGCAGGTCTTGGAGATGGAAAGCCGCGTCCGACCGGTAACATGTGCTCGCCCGGAACTGATATTGTGTATGAAGACAAACTGTATGACGGACATTGTTTGAATTCTACTTCGCCCACGCTGGATAAGAATGAGTGGGTAAAGGCTGAGCTGATTGTATATGGTGATTCATTGATCATGCACGTCATCAATGGAGATACGGTGCTGCAGTATTCGAAGCCTACGATGGGTGGAGGAGTTGCCAACCGTTATGATACATCACTGTGGCGCCCGGGAAAGCCGTTGGCGTCAGGATACATTGCATTGCAGAGTGAAGGCCAGCCGGTGGACTTTCGCAATGTGCAGTTAAAGGTTCTGGAATGAGCATCAGCTGACTAAACGTCACTTTTTCAATGCAACTCAGCTTCGCAACGATGTTTCGGCCATGCTTTTTTCAAAGTGTAGGTTTCATTGACCTTCGGTCAAGGGTTTATTAAGGTTCGGTCAAGGATATTTCAGAGCTAAAATATGTCATTCTGGCATAGGAACGAGGGTTTTAAGCTTAAATTACCAATTCCAGAAGACTGACTTATATCTGATCTATGTCGTGCGTTGCGTGTCGTGAGCACGGGTATTTCTGATTAAACGTTCCTTCGACACGCTCCATAAGATCATTCATCTGCTAATGATCAATGATCCCTAACGGGATCCAAATGCAGTTGCTAACGGGATCGGAATCTGCTTGCCCAAAAAGAAAAAGACCCCTAAAAAGGGGTCTAAAAAATTATCAATTGTCAATTGTCAATTATCAATTCTCAAAGCTCTCTCAGCCAAATGTTCCTGAAGCTGATTGCCTTGCTTGGGTCGCCATGGTCCTGCAACGAGATAGGTGCCTTGCCATGGGGAGCGAAATATTTTGGATGGCCAATGTATGCAGTGTGGCCGCGGATGGCGAAGTTGTTTTGAACCAATACGCCGTTGTGATAAACTGTAACCCGCGCAGGTGAGAACAGCTGGCCGTCTTCGTTCCAGCGGGGAGCGGTGTATGTGATATCATAAACATTCCACTCGCCTGGTTTACGCATCGCATTCGCCAGAGGAGGATTTTGTTTGTAGATACTACCTGCTTGTCCATTTACATAGGTAGCATTGTTAAAGTTGTCCAAAACCTGAACTTCGTACCAGTATCCATCGATCTTCAGATCGTCGCTCATGTCCTGGAGGAATATTCCACTGTTGCCGCGAGCCTGGCTTTCGCCCTGAATATCTTCTGGAATTTTCCATTCGATGTGGAGCTGATAGTCACCGAACTTCTGCTTTGTTGTGATATCGCCAGTACCTTTCACAACAGTGAATGCGCCGTTATCAATTTTCCATTTTGCCTCGCTACCGTCACGGCTCTTCCATTTGGAAAGATCTTTGCCATCGAAGAGAACGACTGCATCCGACGGAGGCGGCACCATTCCGGGATAAGGACCGGGCGTTACGATTTTTGGTACGGGTTCCCAATATTCAGTCATGCCGGGACGCATGCGCGGAGTAATGCGGATCGCTTGTCCTTCGGGCACGCGTGACAAAGTACCTTTGGTTTCTTTGCCCTGAATAACCGCGCCGAGCTCAAGGTTCTCGCCATTAAGTGTGCCGGTAAAAGGCATAGTCACACCGTTGGTAGAGTACGTAAATGTGATGGTGTTTCCACTAACCTTACCGTTGCTGATCGGCCCATCGCCATCCGGAGTGTATATTGTTCCGGTTAGTTTTTTGCTTTCTACTTTGAGGTTTAAGGCCAGCTCGCTATTGCCGAGCTTACCAAGCCAGCGTCCGCTTACATCGGCAGCAGTAGTCATCGTAGCTGCCAGCAGCATCAGGGCTGTGGAAAAAAGAAATTCGATTTTCATCTTCTATTAACTGTTATTTTATTTGATAGTCTTGTGCGCAGATGCATCACTCAACTGATTACAGCCGTCCAAGTTACGGGTTATTGAATATAAGTCAAGCCAAATAGGAGCCAGTACACTGGCCTCTTTGCAGGCGGCCGATTAGTTCTTTATCCCCGCAAGATCAAGTATGAAGGCGTATTCCTGAGCGGTTTCACGATGCACCTTAAAGCGACCGGTGGCGCCGCCATGTCCCGTCTCCATGTTTGTCCGCAACAACAAAGTATTGTTATCGGTTTTCAGCTCCCGAAGTTTTGCAACCCACTTGGCTGGTTCCCAGTACTGGACCTGCGAGTCATGGAGCCCGGTGGTGACCATCATGTTCGGGTAGGCCTGCGCCTTAACCTGATCGTAGGGCGAATACTCCAGCATGTACATGTATGATTCCATGTTCTTCGGATCACCCCACTCATCGAACTCACCGGTGGTAAGAGGAATATCCTCATCGAGCATGGTTGTAACCACATCGACGAACGGAACGTCGGCGATGATGCCTTTGAACAGATCGGGGCGCATGTTAACGACGGCGCCCATAAGAAGGCCGCCTGCGCTTCCACCGCTTGCGAACAGTTTCTCCGGTTTTGTAAAGCCAGCTTCAATGAGATATTCGGCGCAATCGATGAAATCGGTAAACGTGTTCTTCTTCTTGAACATCTTGCCGTCGTCGTACCATTGACGACCCATCTCCTGACCACCGCGGATGTGGGCAATTGCGTAGATGAAGCCACGATCGAGCAGGCTCAACCGAACCGATGAGAAGGTTGGGCTCATGCTCGCACCGTAAGAGCCGTAGCCATACAGCATGGTATTGTTATCTCCATTCTTTACCATGCCTTTCTTATAAACTATTGACATAGGGACTTTGGTACCATCCTTCGCAGTTGCCCACAGCCTCTCTGTTTGATACTCAGATGAATTATATCCACCGACAACTTCCTGCTGTTTGAGCAACGTGCGCTTCCGCGTCTGCATGTCGTAGTCATAGGTCGAGTTTGGAGTGGTCATTGAAGTGTAACCATACCGAAGGATTTTGGAATCCATATCCATATTTACCGAACCATAGACGGTGTAAGCCTGCTCTCCAAAATCAAGATAGTGGCGTTCGTCGGAATTGAGATTGATGACCTGCATCATTGTATTGGCATTGGCGCGCTCACTGAGCACGAGATAGTCATTGAACACTTCGACGCCCTGCAGCAAAGTATCTTTCCGATGAGGAATCTTTTCCTTCCAGTGCTCCCGCGATGTTTGGTTATCGGGAGTTTCCATCAGTCTGAAGTTCACAGCATCGAGATTCGTTACCACATAAAACACTGAGCCCCGATGATCGATATTATATTCAATGCCTTTCTCCCGCGGACTGAATTCGCGGAAGGTTCCCATTGGCTCGTCGGCTTCGAGAATTTGATAATGATTGGTAAGCGTACTGCCCGCCCAGATCACGAGAAACTTCTTTGACTTGGTTTTGTAAATACCTGTGTAGAATGTTTCGTCCTTCTCCTCTGATACAATCTTATCTGTAGATGGATCGGTACCTACCACATGGCGCATGATCCATCGTGAGCGCAGGGTCACGGAGTCCTTTCGTGAATAGAAAAAAGTCTTGTTGTCGTTGGCCCAGGTAATATCGCCCTCGGTATTCAGGATCGGTTCACCAATCAGCCTGCCCGTTGTAAGGTCCTTGACATAGATCGTGTAGCGACGACGGGCAACTGTGTCTTCGGAGTATGCAATGAGCTTGTTATTCTCGCTCACTGAGAAGCCTCCCTCGTCATAGAACTCGTGCCCTTCTGCGAGCTCGTTTATGTTCAGAATGATTTCTTCGGCCGCATCCATCGAGCCCTTCTTTCGACAGTAGATTGGATACTCCTGCCCTTCCTGAAATCTTGTATAGTACCAAAAACCGTTATCACGATAGGGAACTGATTCATCAGTTTGTTTGATTCTGCCAATAATCTCCTGGTATAACTTCTCCTGCAGGCCCTCAGTGTGTTTCATTTTTGTTTCGAGGTACCGGTTCTCCCGGGTGAGGTAGTCCACTACTTTACGCGTCTGTTCATCAACGGTGTCTTCCTTTTGCTCCTCCGACAGCTTCATCCAGTAGTAGTTGTCGACACGCGTGTTTCCGTTTGCAGTAATCTCGTGCGGAATTCTTTCCGCTTTTGGAGCGAGGGCCTCTTCTGACATCTTCATTTCGTTTTTGCGGGGGTTGCAGCTGACCGACGACAGGGCGATGAGCGCTGCAATGATAAGGCGGATATTCCGAATATTCATAGTCAACAATCTCAGGTAAATAGGTTATCTGGAGGTAAATGGGGTTTTGAACAATTGATATGGTTGCTACGAAGACTGATCGTCCAGATTGCGATACATAATGTAAGTATTTGTTAAGCCATTCGTAGTGTGCTTAAAAGCATTGGGTATTTCGGCCATGATCTCGAACCCGAGGCTTTGCCAAAGTGCAACGGCCCGGGTATTGCTCTTTACAACGAAATTGAACTGCATGGCCATGTAGCCGAGTTGTTTTGCGGCCTTCAGTGAATGCATTCCCATCGCCCGTCCTACGCCGTTCTTTCTGAACCTTGAAGAGGTCATAAAAGCACCGTTGGCAATATGAGAGCCTAAGCCAGGTTGATTGTTTCGAATCACATAAGTGCCCGCGATTTTATCATCAATCATGGCAACAAATGGATGCGCGCCATTGGCAAACCAATAGCCCAGCATATCAGACTTTGATGTATCTGGCGCGAACGCATATGTGTCACCGCTTGATATGACTTCGTGTATGATTTCCCAAATGGATTGCGAGTCGGCCTCCGTGGCCTCTCTGATGAACAATGTTGACGTTGTCATGATCAGTAATATCTAAAATCGCAAAGAAGAGACCATTGCCCCACGCCAAAAATTTTGTTACCTGATTTCAGGGAGAATTTATGTTATCACTTCGAACCTTACGCGAATCAACGTCGTTACCTTTGTCCCGACCAACACGACATGGCCAATCCCTATATTTCATTAATGCGTACCGCCTGGCACTATGCCAGACATGAGAAGAAGCAGTATGTGCTTACGTATTCTCTTTTTATTCTCGCCAGCGGAACGTTCGCCATGTTCCCTTTACTTTATGGATGGTTCATCAATCACATTCAAAAAGACGGTTTTGAGCACATGCACTATGCCTGGATTTATGGAGGGGCTTATCTCGGTCTCAAATTAACGGAGTGGACATTCCATGGACCAGCACGCGTGCTCGAGAGGAAGCTCGCCTTCAACCTGAGCCGGAACTTTCTGCAGGAGTTGTATCATCAGACATTGCACCTGCCTGTGCGCTGGCATCAGGACCATCACAGTGGTGCTACCATCAACCGCATCCGAAAAGCCTATGAAGCATTGAAAGAATTCTTTCAAAATGGCTTCCTGTACATGTACGCCATTTCTAAGTTCTCGTTCTCTTTTGTTGCCATGATTGTTTTCTCTCCATTGTTTGGCGCTATCGGTGTGGCTATGGGCGTGCTGACAGTGCTGATCATCTTCCGATTCGACAAACCATTTATCAAGGCACTTGACGAAACGAATGAAAGGGAACACGTAGTATCGAGTACGCTGTTCGACAGTCTGTCGAACATTATCACTGTGATCACCCTTCGTCTGGAGAAACGCATGGAAAACAGCCTGTTGAAAAAGGTGATGGAAGTCTTTCCCTCTTTTATGCGCACGGTGAAGATCAACGAATGGAAGTGGTTTGTAGCGGACATGATGGTTGCCAGCATATACGTGATCACTCTAGTTGGTTATGTGTATCAGCATTGGGTACCTGGCGAGGTGTTCCTTGTGGGGAACCTTGTTGCCCTGCTTGGATTTGTTAACCAGTTCACGAGTGTATTTCACGATGTGGCATGGCAGTATACACAGATCGTTCAATACAACACAGATGTGCAGACGGCCCGCTCGATTTTCGAGGCATACCGTGAGAAGCATCTTCCGGATGAAGTCCGCCCGTTGCCGGAAGGCTGGAAAGACATTGCTATTTCGGGACTTAACTTTTCGCATAAGGAATTGTATTCGACGACTGAAGTGGCCCATAGCCTCCACGATATTTCCATAGACTTAACGAAGGGCAGGCGCATTGCGTTGATCGGCTCCAGTGGCAGTGGAAAGAGTACATTAATGGCCCTTATGCGCGGACTTTACGAACCTCAGCCGGGAGTTCGCATTTCAGTCGATAAAGACAACAACTTTACCATGGGAAGTCTTGCCAGCTCGATAACGTTGTTTCCCCAGGAGCCTGAGATCTTTGAAAACACAATAGAGAACAACATAACGCTTGGGCTTCCCTTTGAATCGTCGCAGATCATGGAGGTCTGTGAAACAGCCAGGTTCGATGATGTCGTTGCCCAGCTTCCTAAAGGACTTCAGTCGAACATACAGGAGAAGGGTGTTAATCTTTCCGGAGGACAGAAGCAACGTCTTGCTCTCGCCCGCGGCATCCTGGCGGCAAAGTCGAGCGATATTATTCTGCTTGACGAACCGACAAGCAGTGTAGATCCGAAAACTGAAGTTGAGATTTACGAGAAACTTTTTAAGGAATGCGAGGGCAAGGTTGTTGTGTCAAGCCTTCACCGGTTGTACCTGCTCAAGTACTTCGATTATGTCTATGTTCTCAGAAACGGGCGCGTGATTGACGAAGGAACGTTTGAGGCGCTTCGGATTCAAAGTCCTGCGTTTCAGGAGTTGTGGCGCCACCAGGAAAGGGAGCAAAAAATTAAGAATTAAGAATAGCCGCCAGCCTAGGGGCTGATTGCTCGCCACGACCGTAGGTCGTGATAGCTAATTCTTAACTCTTAATTCTTAATTCTTAATTTCTATTCTGCTCTCAGCACTTTCACCGGATTTGTCCGTGCCGCATTGATGGATTGATATCCTATTGTGATGAATGCTATAGCGGCGATGGCGGCCATAGCAATCAGGAATGTGAGGGGGCCGATATCGATGCGGTAGGCGAAGCTATCGAGCCAGCGGTCGAAGAAGTAATAGGCCAAGGGACTGGCTATGACAAATGCGACCACAATCAGTATGATGAACTCTTTGTACAGCAATAGAACCAGACCGGTTTCCGAGGCACCCAGAACCTTCCTTACGCCGATTTCCTTTAGTCGTTGCTCGGCACTGAACGAAGCCAGCGCAAATAATCCGAGGCAGGCAACAAAGATTGCCAATGCGCAGAAATAGGTAAACACGTCTGCCAGCCGCTCCTCGGTCTCATAAGTTTTATCGAGAGCATCATTCAGCAGTGTATGAGCAAATGGCACCTCAGGGAACATTGCTGTCCAGGCATCTGTGATGTCGGCAATGGATTGTTGATAGCTGCCAGCGTTGGTCTTAACGGCTATGTTTCCCTGCGCGGGCGAGAAGGCAATAACGAGCGGCCCTACTTTTGTTCGCAATGGATCAAAGTTGAAGTCGTTCACCACGCCGATCACTTCGCTGTTCTCATTGCCACCGACGCCAAAAGAGATCTTGCGACCGATGGGCTCGCCCCAATTAAGGCCTTTTGCTGCAGATTCGTTTATCACAAATGCGAGCGTGCTGTCGGAAGGATTCTGAATATTAAAAAAGCGTCCCCGGCTCATTGATATTCCGAACGTCTCGAGGAAGTCGTAGCCCACGTACATAATTGGCAACATCTGTTCATCCTGCATTCCCTCTACTTTCATTGGGAAATAGGGAAGCGCCTCCTGGCCAATGTCGTGAGAGATGGTTGTTACCGACTTGACGGAAGACAATGCGCTCAGCTTGTTTTTGAAGGTTGGGTAGTCACGTCGCATAGTCGACACGCGGCCCACTGGGATCGTCACAATCTGTTCTTTATCAAAGCCCATGCTCTTGTTTCGCATGAATCCGAGTTGCTCAGATATTACCAACGTGCCCATGAGTAAAATCAGTGACACGGCAAACTGACCTACCACGAGAACTTTGCGCAGGTTTACCTTTGAACCCACCGACTTATGAAGACCCTTTAACACACGTACAGGCTGAAATGCCGCCATCACAAATGCAGGGTATAAACCAGCCAGCGTCCCTGTTCCCACCATGATTGCAACGGCTGCTGCAAGCGTCGGAGCATTCAGCAACTCAATCGCGCCCAATTGAACACCGGCAAGGTCGTTAAATACTGGCACGGCGAGCAATACGAGGAGAATGGAGAACACACCGGCTATAAGCGCGACAAGAATTGACTCGCCTAAAAACTGCATCACGAGGTTTTGTTTCTCAGCACCCATTACTTTCCGAACGCCCACCTCCTTGCCGCGGTTGGAATATCTCGCGATGGACAGATTCATGAAATTCACACAAGCGATCAGCAGCACCAGCACTGCGATGGAACCCAATGTATACACGTATCCTATGTTCCCGTTGACTGACATATCGGCGACGGTAAAGTCGGAATACAAATGAATGTCCCGAATGTTTTGAATTGTAAGTCGCGCATTGTTCTCCGTGTATCGCGGTGGATAATACTTCCTGACGAAGGCAGGGAGTTTGGATACCAATGCTGCTGGCGAACTTCCCTCACGCAACACCACATAGCTGTAATACCAAAGTCCGAGGTAGGCATGGTCGACCCGGAATCCGATGAGTTGATTTAGCATCAGTTTCGAATGAGCGAGGAAGTCGAAGTCCAGGTGCGTCTTTCCATGAGGTTTCAGAACCCCTGTAACCTTGAATGCTGTTGTATCCTGAAACTGAATCATTTTACCCATAGGGTTTTCGTCGCCGAAATATTTGCGGGCAGTTTCTTCAGTCAGCACAACGGAGTAGCTATTATCGAATGCGTGTTCCGGTGTTCCATATTTGAATTCAAAATTGAAAACTGAAAAGAAACTGGAATCCGCCAGGTAGAATTTCTCTTCCTCAAAGACCTCATCGCCATAACGGATCTTTGGCAGCACATTGGAAAGATAGAACGCACGATACAGAGTTGTTGCATTGACGACCTCAGGATAATCATCGACCATGTCGAACGCAGCGGGATAATGTGCCGCCGGATAGTGATTGGAAATGCCATTTACATCGACGTGCGTATTGATGCGATAGATCTTTGAAGCATTTGCAAACTCCGTGTCGTAGCCAGTTTCGTGCCTGACATAGATGGCAATCAGGATAAAGCAGGCTATTCCTATTGAGAGACCGGCTACATTGATAAATGTATAGACCTTGTTTTTGATGAGGCTACGAAAGCCAATCTTGAAATAGCTGCGAAACATCGAAGTGGGTTCTGAATTTAGAGGTGTGTTCTGAACTTAAAAGTTAATCATTCCGGTGATAGGGCCGGCAACTGAATTTGTATCGAAGTACAGATAAATCGAAGTTGTTTTATAGGAAAGGTGTAAATGATGTGGTGATTTACAGGTGATACCCTCACAGCTACCGCAGCTCGGGTGAGAGAATATCATGACGGATGAGCATTGGTTGGCTTGACGATGAATCAGAACTGATAGTGAAGATCGGCAGCAAACGAAAGAGGCCGCCGTGTGGCAGCCTCCCTGGATATGATGGGAAATGATAGCGTGATCAGTCGCGGTGAGGATGGTGTAAATCTCCGGCATCCATGATTTCACGATAGCGTTTCGCGTCAGAAGATTTTATCTTCTTGCCATTGATCTCCATTGAGTCGTTGTTGATATTGATGGAGTTGATCTTCTCGTCCTTCTTTAAATATCCGTCCCTGATCGCTTCCTTCTGAACCTTTACCTGAGATTCCTGTAATCGACGTTCCATTTCTTTCAGGGACTGATCGAGGCGCTTCATCTCGTTGTCAAGATCTTTCAATTCGACCATCCGTGCTCTGTCGATCTTGGCCTGCACGCGTGCCAGGTCTGCACCATGTCGGGCTTCGTCAATCTTCAAGCTTTGAAGATGCATATCATCGCCACGACGTGCGAGGTCTATTGCAGCGCGTGACCATTCACGTTCGCGAACGCGAGCCTCCTCCTTACGAAATTCAGCTTCACCCATTCTTCTGAAGGACTCATCGTCAAAACGATCTTCGAATTCCTTCATCATTTGCTTCATGTCAGATTCATGCTCCTTGTAGAAGTCTTCAAATCGTTCTTTGAAAGTCTCTTCGAACTCGTGGCTAAATTCTTCCCATGAGCCATTGTGCATGGAAGGGATCGTGTCAAAGAACGCCATGTTGAATGCAGGAGGAACGGGCATTTCAAATTGCATGGGTACCAATGGCTGAGGGATGTAGGCAACTACTGGACCAGGCCCAATCGGAACAGAGGGAACCATGACAGGACTAGTAAACTGATCCATCTGAACAATTATGGGTTCGATCGGTTCAACCGGCGCGATCGGTGCAATAGGATCCAGGTCCGGCATGTTTGGCATACCAGCGACTGCATCGCGAGGATCGCCGTTTTCGGAGTACCCCTCAACAACGTGAGTGTCTTCCTTGCCATCTTTATCAACAGTGGTGACACTGTAATGATAGTAGGCTCCTGATTTTTGTTTGACAGTAGTATCGCCATTTGAAACGAGAGCGATGCCCGCTTCCTGAATCTTATCTGATTCCAGGATGGCAGCTTTGCGATCCCGTGATTGAATTGTGAGCCATGATGCGCACATGAGGCCGATCACCAGCAAGATAGCGGGCACAAAGCGATCGCGGCTGGAATAGTTGTGTACAGACTTTTCCATAATGCGTTTGATTCGATGTAGTAATTGATTTTTGTCTTCGGCGAGAGATAGTGCCACTCCTGTTCTTGAAAGTCTTACTTCTTCCAGCATAGCGAGAGCGCGGACGTATGCTATTGCATTGCCCTGATTCATCACGACGCCGTCGTCGCAGCAGTGTTCTCTCTCACGGCGGATGTTTGCCGATAATATCCAGGCAAAAGGATTAAAGAAGTAGATAGCCTCGAGAATAGTTTGAATAAGGTTGACCACATAGTCCCTTCTGCGGATGTGCATGAGCTCGTGAACGAAAATGGCCTCCAGCTGATCCGTTGTGAGCCCTGAGAACATACCCACGGGAACCATGATGACTGGTTTGATATAACCCAAAACCATGGGAGTATTGATCAATCCGGATTGTGCAACCTCCACGAAGCGGTCAATGTTCAGCTTGCCGGCCAGTTCATTTACCTGGTCCTGCCACGATGATCCAAGCGGTTGTGCGCTGCGCCGGATAAATCCGATATACCAATAGCCACTGATAATACGAAGCATAAAAGCAACAGCGCCGATAAGCCAAATTGCGGATACCAATCCCATCTGTCGTCCGACCACTTCACTCATTCGTGAAATAATTGCCTGAAGCGAAGACGTCGCAACCGGGGCTATTACGGTTTGGCTATACGCGACTGGAGAAGTTACGAATGCGGTTTTTGAAACTGCAGAAACTTCCGGAGTATACACAACAATGAAGGTGATTGCTGAGCTGATCAGCATCAACGACATCACTGCCACGGAAGCAGCATAGCGGGCTTCTGAGCGTTTCGTTGGAATTGAGCGAAGTATGGCTATGCCTAAGAGATAACAGAGTGCACCCTGCCATAACGAGTTGAGCAATGTCCAGCCCATCGCGTGGGCTGTGGGACCATTTAACATTTCAACGATTGTCTCCATCCTGCACGAGTTTTTCGAGGTAAGCTTTAATCTCGTCCAATTCCTGTTTTGAAGATGTGTTGTTTCCCAGGGCACTCATTACCAACTGCGCTGCCGATCCCTGAAACACGGTGTTGATCATCTTGTCGAGGAGCTGCTGGCGTGTGTTTTCCAGCGAGGGCACAGCACTATATAAGTGGAGCTTGCCGCTTTTCTCCCGCTTCACGAGGCCTTTCTCGTGCATGATTTGCATAAACTTCAGGATGGTTGTATATCCGTTTGCGTCGTCCCCACCCATGGCCTCGTGGATGTCTTTCACGGAGGCGGAGCCCTTTTCCCACACGATTTGAAGGATTTCGAGCTCTTTTTCGGTCGTCTTTATTGGTTTCTCGCTCATACTTACGAATGATTTCGTATTACAATGGTAGTCACTGCAACCGAACGGCGCAAGAATTTATACGAATATTTTCGTATGAAGTTTACCAGGGTCTCAAAATCAGCTCTCATTCGAATCTAAAGACGGTGTGAGGCGTGGCTTAGTTTTAAAATCCAGGGCTGAAGTAGCGTTTTCCGTTTGCGAGTTTCAAGCGGAGGTGCATTGTTCTAAGCGGTTAAGGGCCGCCGCGAATAAAAATGAAGGGTCGGGAGGAAAGGGAGGTCAGGAGTTCGTTTCAGATCTGTAGGCCAGGCGTCCAGAGCCACCTCGAATAAAAGGGCCCTTTAATCCGGCGCCGCGAAGCGCGCCGACACCTGATCACCAAATCCCAATATCAGCAAATCTCCAAATAAAAAAAGCCGGCGCCGTTAAGCGCCGACTTCAAACCAAACCCCTCAACCAATCTATTTCCCGCTATTAAGTGAGCGGGAGTCACCAATCCTTAAACCATTTACCTACTCAACAATTTCCGCCGCCTCAAGGTTCTCGAATATGAATTCATTTTCATTTTTCAGGTCCACGAAGATTATTGAATCCTTGTGCACCTTTCCTGCAAGTATCTGCTTCGAGAGTTCATTCAGAATCTCACGTTGCATCACGCGTTTCAGAGGTCTTGCTCCAAACTGAGGATCGAATCCAAGTTTAGCAAGCCTGTTGCGTGCAGCCTCTCCGATATCAAGTTTAACACCAGCTTCTTCAAGACGTTTGCGCACCTGGTCGACCTGTATATCAACTATCTTACGGATATCGTTCTGACTTAGCGGCCTGAACATGATAATCTCGTCGATGCGGTTGACAAACTCTGGTCGTACTGTTTTGCGTAGTAACGTCATCACTTCGTCTTTCGTACTTTCCAGCACATCGAAATAATTTTCAGGAGTGATCTTCTCGAAATTCTCCTGGATCAAATGCGATCCGATGTTGGTCGTCATAATGATGATGGTGTTCTTGAAGTTGGCGACACGACCTTTGTTATCGGTGAGTCTTCCATCATCCAAAACCTGCAACAATATGTTGAACACGTCCGGGTGTGCCTTCTCGATTTCATCGAGCAGAATTACAGAATAAGGTTTGCGCCTTACTGCTTCTGTTAGCTGCCCGCCTTCATCATAGCCAACGTATCCTGGGGGTGCACCGATCAGCCTGCTTACGCTATGGCGTTCCTGGTACTCGCTCATGTCGATACGAACCATGGCTGTCTCATCATTAAACAAATAGTCTGCCAAAGCTTTCGACAATTCTGTTTTTCCAACACCAGTCGTTCCCATAAATATGAACGAACCGATTGGACGCTTTGGATCCTGAAGTCCTGCTCTGCTTCTCCGAACTGCATCACTCAACGCACGAATCGCTTCTTCCTGACCAGCCACACGTTTGCTGAGCTCTTCTTCAAGATTCAAAAGTTTCTCACGCTCAGTTTGCAACATGCGTGAAACCGGAATGCCAGTCCACTTGGCAACGACTTCGGCAATGTCTTCGCTGTCGACTTCCTCTTTCAGCAAAGATTTCTCGCCCTGCATCTCCTTCATCTTTTGATGATAAGAGTTAAGACGTGCTTCCGCCTCAGTTATTTTACCGTAACGGATTTCGGCAACCTTTCCGTAATCGCCGGCCTTCTCTGCCTGTTCGGCTTCGGACTTCAGCTTATCAATATTTTCTTTCTCCTTTTGAATACCATGAACCACTTCCTTTTCACTCTCCCACTTTGCCTTCAATGAATTGCGGGATTCTGAAAGATCCGCGATATCGCGGGTGAGGATGGTTTCCTTTTCTCTATCCTTTTCCCTGCGAATTGCTTCACGTTCAATCTCCAGTTGCATGATGCGGCGGTTAAGCTCATCAAGTTCTTCCGGAAGCGAATCCATTTCCAGGCGAAGTTTTGATGCAGCTTCGTCCATGAGGTCGATTGCCTTGTCGGGAAGAAAACGGTCGCTTATATAGCGATTCGACAACTCAACAGAGGCGATTACTGCATCGTCTTTGATGCGAACGCCGTGGTGCAATTCGTATTTATCTTTTATACCACGCAGTATGGAGATAGAATCTTCAACAGAAGGTTCATCAACCATTACCGACTGGAAGCGGCGTTCAAGCGCTTTATCTTTCTCTATATACTTCTGATACTCTTTTAAAGTAGTGGCCCCAATCGCATGAAGCTCACCCCGTGCCAGTGCAGGCTTTAAAAGATTCGCGGCGTCCATTGCTCCTTCTCCACCACCGCCTGCGCCAATCAACGTATGGATCTCGTCGATGAAAAGGATAATCTCTCCATTTGAATCCGTTACTTCTTTGATGACAGCTTTGAGTCTCTCTTCAAACTCACCTTTGTATTTCGCACCGGCAACGAGCAGGCCCATATCGAGTGATATCAGCACTTTTGTTTTCAGGTTCTCCGGCACGTCACCATCGACAATTCGCTGGGCCATTCCCTCGACGATCGCTGTTTTACCTACACCAGGTTCTCCCAACAGAATTGGATTGTTCTTGGTACGGCGACTGAGAATTTGTAATACACGACGAATCTCTTCATCACGGCCGATTACCGGATCTATCCTGCCTGCTTTGGCAAGCTCGTTCAGATTCTTAGAATAACGCTCGAGTGATTTGTATTTTGATTCAGCATTCTGATCCGTCACTTTGGAACCACCGCGAAGTTCTTTGATGGCTTTAATCAAAGCGGAACGATCGACGCCAGCATCTTTCAACAGGCCCGACGCTTTATCCTTTGAAGAAAGCACTGCCAGCAAAAGATGTTCAACAGCGATGAACTCATCCTTGAATTCCTTCAGTTCTTTCTCGGCTTGCTGCAGTATGCTGTTCGCTGCAGACGACAAATAAGGTTGTTGCCCTGAAACGTGTGGATAGGACTTTATTAGGTCATCGAGTTTTGTTTCAAGCAGGCCAACGTTTACATTCAGTTTTTTGAAAAGGTAACTGGAAACATTCTCGTCAATTTCAAGAATGCCCTTTAGCAGGTGCCCTGGTTCAATAGCCTGTTGCTGATTGTTCATGGCAATCTCAGCAGACTTCTGCAGTGCTTCCTGTGATTTTATTGTGTATTTCTCGAAGTTCATATGTTTAGTCTCAGGTCCGTTTGATCAAAAAATAATCCAGTAAAAGCAGAGACCTAATTTCAGAAATTTTGACATTTGAAATGACGCGAAAAGGACCTAAAACGGCCATTCTGGCTTAAAAGATGCCAAAACGATCGTCTGATGTTAAGAACAAGTTCCCCCAGGCTTGTATTGTAGAAATTGCCTGGGAGGTATGTAACCAGGTTGGCGGAATTTATACTGTTATCCGATCGAAGGCCCCTGCCATGGTGAGGCATGCCAGCGGACCTTTTTGCATGATCGGCCCCTATATGGGGCGTGGCATACAGGCCGAGCTGGAGCCGCTTGACGATGCGGAGGACATTTTCGGACAGGCAGCCGCCACGTTGCGAAAGCGCGGTTTTGACGTTCACTATGCAGAGTGGCTTGTGCCGGGTAAGCCACGCGTTGTCCTGTTGAATCCCAATGTTGTTCAGGATAAGGCACTCAATGTTGTTAAATATCTGCTTTGGAAGAATCATGGAATCAGCACGCCAAACGACAATCCACTCATTAATCAGGTAGTCGCATTCGGATACCTCACCAAGCTATTCTTTGATGAGCTTGTTAAACTGACCGATCTGCCAATCATCGCGCACTTTCACGAGTGGATGGCCTGCCTTCCAATACTGGACATCAGGAAAGAAGAGATGCCGGTTAAGACGGTATTCACGACGCACGCGACTCAACTGGGAAGGCATCTCGCAATCAATTCACCTATGTTCTATGCTCATCTTCCTTTTTTCAAGTGGGAAGAAGAAGCGAGGAGGTTTGGAATTCAAACAGAAGCCTCAATTGAATATGCCTGTGCCCAGCGTACTCATCTCTTTACAACCGTAAGTGACGTGACCGCGCGCGAATGCAAGCATCTCCTTAAGCGCAAACCAGAGGTTATACTGCCAAACGGATTAAGTATTGAGCGTTTCGAAGCGCTGCATGAATTTCAAAATAAGCACGTCGAATATAAAGAAGAGATCCACCATTTTGTGATGGCGCACTTCTTTCAGTCTTATTCTTTTGATCTCGACAAAACGATGTATTTCTTCACATCAGGCAGGTATGAATTCAAGAATAAGGGATATGATCTTACCATTGAAGCGTTGTCGAGGCTCAATCAACGATTGAAGAAAGAAGGTTCTGATGTTACGGTCGTTATGTTCGTGGTAACGAGGCAGGACTATCATAGCATCTATCCCGAAGTGCTTCAATCCATGGCCATGATGCAGGAGATCCTGCAAACGACCAGGGCTATTCAGGAGCAGGTGGGCAAGCGGCTTTTCTATCGGAGCACGTCACAGGAGGATCATCATTTACCTGATCTTAATTCGTTTGTAGATGAATACTGGAAGCTCCGCTATCGACGGACACTGCAGGCCTGGAGGTCGAAGAAGAATCCACTGGTGGTAACGCACAGGCTGGTGCATGAATCAAGCGACGAGATCCTGGCGGCAATTCACAGCAGAAAGCTGAACAACGGACCCGATGACCCGGTAAAAATCGTTTACCACCCGGATTTCATCAACGCAAGCAATCCCCTGTTCGGAATGGACTACAATCAGTTTGTGAGAGGATGCCACCTGGGCATTTTCCCCAGCTACTATGAGCCATGGGGATACACGCCCCTGGAATGTATGGCCAGCGGCATCCCCTCTGTGACCAGCGACCTATCGGGATTTGGTGACTATGTGATACATCATATTAACGATCATGAAAAGTACGGCTTGTTTGTTATCGAGCGTGGCAAGCGGACGTTTGACTGGTCGGCGAACCAGCTTACTGACGTCCTGTATGACTTCCTTCAACAGAACATGCGGCAGCGGATTATGCAGCGCAACAATGTGGAGAGTCATTCGGAAATATTTGATTGGCAAAACCTTATTAAGCACTACGCAGATGCGTATGAGGAAGTAATTAAGAATTAAGGAACACCTTGCGGTTTTGCAGGTTGTTTCCAGTGCTGTTTATATGGAATCTGGGATGTGATCAGGCTTAATCGCGCGCTCATCACAAAGGTTGAGGCCTGATGTGCAAAATTGACCATATTTGATATATTCGGAATGCCGTGTGGGCGGTTCTCGTGCTAAAATCGAGGGATGAGCACCGGTTTCGATAAAGCTGACTTCAACCACCAATATTTAAATCTACATCAGATGAGTTCAAGAAGAGATTTCATGAGAAAAGGTGCACTTGGTTTACTGGGCACCACGGCATGGCTAACCGCACCAAAAGCCAGTGCGGCGGCGACCGGTGAATTAATGGGTTTGCAACTGTACTCTGTGCGCGACGATATGAAGAAAGACCCCATGGGGACTCTAAAGCAGTTGTCGGCAATGGGCTACAAGAACGTAGAGCATGCAAACTATGTTGAAAGAAAGTTTTACGGTTATGCTCCGAAGGAATTCAGAAAAATATTAGATGACCTCGGCCTGAAGATGCCGAGTGGCCACACCGTTATGGGCAAACAGCATTGGGACGAGGCGACAAAAGATTTCACCGATTTGTGGAAGTATACGGTAGAAGACGCCGCCGTGGTGGGTCAGCAGTATGTAATTTCACCTTCCCTGGACAAGACACTTCGCAGCACTGCCAGCAGCCTTAAGCATTACATGGAGATCTTCAACAAGTCGGGCGAGCTCTGCAAGAAGTCGGGAATGAAGTTTGGCTACCACAACCACGATTTCGAATTCAGCGAAAAGCTGGATGGTCAGACTATGTATGACATCATGCTTACGGAAACAGACCCGAACCTTGTTGTTCAGCAACTCGATATTGGCAACCTGTACAACGGTGGTGCTAAAGCAATCGACATTGTGAAAAAATGGCCGGGCCGATTCGTGTCCATGCACGTCAAGGATGAGATCAAGGCATCAGGGGGTGGCAATCACGAATACGAAAGCTGCGTGCTGGGCAAAGGCATCGTGAATCCAAAAGAGGTTATCGATCTCGGACGCAAGTCGGGTGGCACGAAGCACTTCATCATTGAGCAGGAATCTTACCAGGGAAAAACGCCACTTGATGCCATGAAAGAGAATTACGGCATCATGAAGAAGTGGGGTTACTGAGGCCAATTAAGAATTAAGAGTTAAGAATTAAGAATTGAATTTAGAATTAGATAATCTATGAAGAAGGGACTGTTCATTCTTTCGTTATGTACACTACTTGCTATGGCAACAACTGATACACATGCTCAATCGAAAAAGGGTAAAGTACTGCGACACGTGGTGCTGTTTGCTTTTAAAAGCACTGCAACGCCAGAGGATATAAAGAAGGTGGAGCAAGCCTTCATTGCCCTGCCAGGGAAAATTAAAACGATCAAGGATTTTGAGTGGGGAACCAACAGCAGTCCCGAAGGAGTGAACCAGGGCCTGACCCATTGCTTCTTTTTGACATTCTCCAGCGACAAAGACAGAGACGATTACCTGGTGCATCCCGATCACAAAGCATTTGGTGCCATAGTCGGACCGGTTCTGGAAAAAGTAACGGTAGTTGACTACTGGACAAATTGAAATTAAGAATTAAGAGTTAAGAATTATGAATTAGCCGCCGGCCTGTTGGCTGATTGCCCGCCACGACCGTAGGTCGTGATAGCTAATTCATAATTCTTAACTCTTAATTCTTAATTCCCCCGACGGAGTGCTAAATCCTCTCTACCCCCAGCCCCGGTTTGTCCGAGCACGACATCATTCCGTCTTTCAGAATAAATCCTCCCTTTACCACGTCGCGGGCAAGGTCAAGGCTTCCATCAAGGTCGATGTATTTTGTATTCTCGCAGGCAAAGGCCGCGTGGAGAGCGGCTGTTATACTAACAATGCTTTCATCGTTGCATCCCCAGAAAAGGTCCACGCCCTCGGCCTGAGCGATATCGGCAATCTTCAATGCCTGGCTCACACCGCCACACTTCATCAGTTTGATGTTGAAGATATCAGCTGCCTTTGGTGGCTTGATAAGTTCGATTGCATCCTCCGGCGTGATCAGTGATTCGTCGGCTGCCAATACCTCGCGAACTTCTTTTGGAAGCGCCTTCATCTCTGCAATCTCGTTGGCTGGCAACGGCTGCTCTATCAGTTCAATATCCAGGTCATAGCAACGACCATAGAATTGAATGGTCTGCTCACGGGTATACCCCTGGTTGGCGTCGACTCTGATACCGATGCTGCTTCCAAACTTCTCACGAAGTTTCATCACGCGTTCAACATCTTCTTCAAGGTCGCGGCCCAGCTTTACTTTGATCACTTTAAAGCCACGCTTCTTATACTCCTCAGCCTCTTTCAATGTTTCCTCCACGTTCTTTATTCCGATGGTGTTTGAGGTTGGAAGCTTCTTGATCTTCTGACCTAGAAATTTCACGAGAGGAACATCCAGGAACTTGGTGAACACATCATGCAGCGCAATATCAATTGCCGCCCGTGCCGATGGATTTTCCGGAAATCTCTTCCATACCTCGTAGGTGAGGTAATTAAATTCACGGATGTCCTTCCCAATGAGAAACTCGAGATTTTTTTCTTTCAATGCATCGAGGCATTGTTCAAAGGACTCCCCTACCACATACTCACTTGGATTGCCAGCTCCTATACCAGTGATGCCGTTCTCGAGTGTGATTTCGACAAATGCATTGCGTACTTCGTCGACAGTCTTAAAGGCTATAGTGTAAGGCTTGGTGTTTCCAAGGTCTGCACTCCAGGATTTTACTTCTTTAATTTTCATATCGTGTAGGCCACGGTAAAGTGTAATGACGGCTTGTTTTATAAAGTTCAGACTTTAGCAACACTCTTTGCTATGAGTTTTTCAAATACCGGCACCAGTGCCTTCAATCCGTCTTCCAACGGTAAGACTACCGGCATTCCTAGTTCCTTTTCATATCTGGCGGCTGCTGCCCGTGCATCGCTTTCAGCCATTTTTGAAGTATTCAAGGTAATGGCTACAGTAGGCGCACCGTACATTTTGATCAATGCTACCTCATCGCGAAGTTCAGGGAGATACGCGGGGTAATATTCCATGTCCTTATACTGCTTCCTTGCAGGATGGTGTTGAAGCACGACAGCGTCGGCATCGGCAGAAACGATCCACTCAGCGCCAGCAGGGCCACTTGGATTCCGTAACGCCGACTGGCCTTCAATGAAAATAATATCGGGCTTTGCTTCTTCGTAACATTTCACGACCGCGTGTTCCATTTCACCGGAGATAAAGTCGTTCAATGTTGAGTCGAATACAAAACCATATTTGGCACCCTGCATCCATCCGGTCTGCCCGGTGTAAATCATTTCGGCTTTAAAACCAGCTTCACGCATAGTCTCGACCAGGAACCTGGTGGTGGTACGCTTACCGAGGGCGCAGTCGGTTCCAAGTACAGCAATCTTGGGACATTTCACTTCTTTTATCTGACCTGACCAGAAGTGAAGTTCTGTTGCCTTCTTCGGTTTACGAACATCGATAATCTCCAATCCCTTTTCCTTAGCGAGGGAAGCGAGCTCTGGAATATCGCTGATGTATTCGTGCAAGCCATTCACAAGGCTGAATCCGTTCTCGAGTGCTTCTTTCAAAAGCACGCGTAATGATTCAGGAATAACTCCACCTTTGGTAGCAACTCCAATCACGCAATACTTTGCGCGCTGGCCGGTCTTCAGAAAGTCGGCTACAGTTGCATAAACGGGGATACTCCGGTTCTTACCGTCGAGTACTTCGCCGGCGTCCCGGCCGGCAGACTTGTCGTCCACAAATCCCAGTATTTTAAACCTATCGGTGCCTCGGATAAGTCCGTGGGCAGTTTTTGCGTTGCTCGAGGCAAGATATCCGCCTGTGAGCACGATCGCGGTGCTTTTCTCCATGGATTAGAATTGAAGGGCTAAAATTTCGCTCAATAAAGCGAGTTTTCAAAAGAATGGGCAGCGTGAGATATCCAATTAGTTTTCACGATCACGCGAACGATGATTCTTGGGTCTGTGATTTATGATGCTCACAGTCAGAAGGCTGGTTTGCACTAAATCAATCCCTTTTAACCGGCTCAATTTTTGAGTAAATTTGGTTAATGACCATCAGGTCAAGGCACGTTCATGAAAAAGCTTATTTTATTGTTGGCTTTAACCGGGTATACCCTGTTAGGCCAGGCACAATCGATTGTCGGTCGCTGGCAACTTGTTAAGCAGAGCAGCTGTGTTGAAGATGAATTAGGAGGAGATGATGATGACGCGCAGGCACTTGTAGACGACATGAAGTCAATGTCGGGGTCTACGCCCCAGGTTCTTGAACTCAAAGACAACAACACCGGTCAGGAGAGCACCAAGATCATCAGCAAAAAGAAGTCGTATAACTCCAAGTCTTTCATGTATCGTTACAATGAGAACGGTCTGTACTTTCTGGATAAGAAGTCAAAGACCATTATAGAAGGATACACGGTCGAAAAGCTGGAAGGAGACTCGCTCATCATCAGCAACGCATCACGCGTTTGCGAGACCAGGATTTTTGTGCGTATTAAATAGGCAGTTGGCGTAAGTGCCGGCGAACTCGCCAATTAATCTTCTTTCGCTACCTTTGCAGGATGCATTGACGCGAAACCGCGTTAAATGCCTGCACAGGCGCAATTTCAGTCATGGTTGAAACGTCCAGACGCGACATCCGAAAACTAAAGCTTGACGAGCTCAAACAATTTTTTGTTGAGCACGGCGAGAAGCCTTTTCGCGCCCAGCAGGTATATGAATGGCTTTGGAACAAGTCTGCGAAGGACTTTGATCAAATGACCAATCTTTCAGTTGGGTTGCGTGAGATGCTAAAACAGAACTTCGCGATCAATCACATCAATGTCGATCGCATGCAACGCAGTTCTGATGGAACGATCAAGAACGCGGTAACGCTTTACGACGGCATGGTGGTAGAATCCGTGCTGATTCCAACTGAGAAGCGGATTACTGCGTGTGTTTCATCGCAGGTAGGGTGCAGTCTGGCCTGTAAGTTCTGTGCTACTGCGCGACTTAAGCGTCAGCGAAATCTGAGCCCTGATGAGATCTATGATCAGGTGGTTGCTATCAAGGAGCAGGCCCAGCTTTATTATGGGCGGCCGTTGACGAATATTGTTTTCATGGGTATGGGCGAGCCTCTGCTCAACTATGCTAACGTGATGTCTGCCATTGAGAAGATAACTTCTCAGAAGGGACTGAACATGGCCAACAAACGGATTACGGTTTCGACCGTAGGTGTGGCCAAGATGATTGTGAAGATGGCAGACGATAATGTGAAGTTCAATCTTGCCGTGTCGTTACACGCTGCATTGGACAAGACCCGCTCTGCAATCATGCCTATTAACGACACCAATCCATTGTCGGAGCTCGGTGACGCGCTGAAGTACTGGTATCAGAAAACTAAGCGTAAGGTGACTTACGAGTATGTCGTGTGGAAAGGCATTAATGATACTGAAGAGCACGCTCAGGCGTTGCTCAAATTCTGTAAGATTATTCCTTCGAAAGTGAATCTGATAGAGTACAACCCGATCGACGAAGGCGAGTTTCAGCAGGCGAGCGAGGCGGCGTTGAATATGTATATGGATATCCTTGAGAGGAACGGCATAACTACACGCATTCGAAAAAGCCGTGGCAAGGATATTGATGCGGCATGCGGGCAGCTTGCCAATAAAACTTAATTGACCCGGCATTCATCCTATTGATGGGGGATGGGCCCTTGACTGAATGCGTAAATGAAGCGCTGGGAACTAACTTTTTGTCTTTTTTTATTTGTGTCGTTGCCATTATGCGCTCAGAAGCTGACGCATGGCATCGTTGTTGATTCCGCCACACTGAAGGCACTGCCTGGCGTACACGTACGCGTAAAGGGTAAGGATGTTTTTGCTGTGACGGGAAGTCTCGGAGCCTTCCAGATACGCTCAGCCAATACCGACACACTTGTCTTAACGATGGTCGGTTACACAACCACCCTGGTGCCGTTACTTCTCGAGGAAGAAGATCTGATGATCCGAATGGGTGAACGCTATCAGCTATTGCAGGAAGTAACGATATCTGGCAACAGGCTGTTTGAAAGCGATATTGTCAGGACTCAGCGAACGGCTCCAAGAAAGATGACAACAGCGGAGGCTTTTTCTTCGCCCTGGACTTACTTCTCGCGAGACCAGAAGGAGAGGCGAAAAGTAGTAAAGCTGATCAATGAAAACGACCGCATCAAAACCTATATCCAGGTGATCAACGATCAGGAAACCAGAGAAGACATCATGTTTGATCACGACATCTCCGAAACAGAATACTATAGCGCGCTGGCACTGTTTAATCAACAGAGTCAGGATGTGCTTTACTCAACAAATCCGAACGAGATTATCGAATCGCTGCGTGACTTTTTTGATCGCAAGTATAGCAGGCGCAAGTAATCGTCGCGTCGCTAACGTGCAATGGTGAACTCGCTATAGCCTTTAATGGTTCCTTCCTGCACATCAATGCGACTTACGGTTGCGCGCGGTGGTCCTTCAAGACACCATGAATAAAACTTATTGATTACTTCCTGTTCGCCTTCGACCTCGATCTGCACACTACCATCCGGAAGGTTCCATACGGAACCTGTGAGTCCGAGGCTTTTTGCAACATCGCGCGCAGAGGCCCGATAAAAAACTCCCTGCACTTTGCCACTGACGATGAAGGTAAGATGCTTAGTCATAGTTAGAATTGATCACCCGTGATCACATTATATAATCAGTACTGAGAAAGGCCGAC
The DNA here is from genome assembly GCF_037203685.1 of Chryseolinea sp. T2. Taxonomy (NCBI): domain Bacteria; kingdom Pseudomonadati; phylum Bacteroidota; class Cytophagia; order Cytophagales; family Fulvivirgaceae; genus Chryseolinea; species Chryseolinea sp. T2. The sequence continues at coordinate 230,544 of NZ_JBBCAU010000008.1, read as the reverse complement.
TCGCGATTTCGGATAATTTCGCTCAGCACGCGCTTATTTTCTTCATTTGACTTAGTCGCAACAATCGTACGTATCGAGAACACGCGCAACGCATCGGCTATTGAAAGAGTGCCTTCTGCTGAATCCTTCCGGCCGTTGAAAGGAAAGTTATCAGGTCCACGCTGGCTTTGAGCATTCAGATTGATTCTGCCTACCTGGTTCACAAAGGCATCCATTAACTTCGCTACACGTTCAGAGTTTGTTCCAAATATACTAACCTGTTGTCCGAAGTTCGATTGAAGTACATAGTCAATTGCCTCATCGTCGTCGCTAAAGGGAACGATAGGCACCACTGGTCCAAACTGCTCTTCGTTGTAAATGCGCATTTTGTCGTTTACCGGATACAGTACGGCAGGGTAGAAAAATGTTTCATCCACTGAGCCACCATTCGCATTTACAACTCGTGCTCCGAACTTCTTTGCATCTTCTACGAGTCCGGTCAGATAGTCAACCTTTCCAGGTTCCGGCAATGGTGTAAGGGAGACGCCAGGGTCCCACGGCATTCCGGGTTTCAGTTTTTGTATGGCGGCGTTAAACTTCTCAATGAACGTATTTACGATGGAGTCATGTACATATAGGATCTTCAATGCCGTGCATCGTTGACCATTGAACGATAAAGATCCGGTAATGCATTCGGTCACAGCGACGTCAAGGTCGGCGTCCGGTAATACAATACCGGGATTTTTTGCATCCAGGCCGAGGACAGCTTTAAGTCGGTGGAGTTTGGGGTGGAGTTTCTTCAGTTCATTGGCGCCTTTGTTGGTTCCTATGAATGCGAAGACATCTATCTTGCCTGTCTCCATCAGGGCGCCAACGGTCTCACGGCCGCGGCCATAGATAATGTTGATTACACCTCTGGGAAAGCTGCTGCAAAAAGCATCCAGCAATGGACGTATCAAAAGAACACCATACTTCGCAGGTTTGAACACAACGCTGTTTCCCATGATCAATGCCGGGATCAGAGTTGAGAACGTTTCGTTCAATGGGTAATTGTACGGACCCATACACAACGCTACGCCTATTGGCACGCGTCTGATCTGCGCCATAAAGCCCTGCTCTTCCACAAGCTTGGCAGAATTACGATCGAGCTCTTTGTATGCATTGATGGTATCAACAATATAGTCGCACGTGCGGTCGAACTCTTTCTCCGAGTCCTTTAGTGATTTGCCGATCTCCCACATCAGAAGTTTTACAACTTCGTCGCGTTTTTGTCGCATCGCAGCAAGAAACTTTTCAACATGTGCTATGCGGTCAGCAACGCTCATCGTTGGCCATAGCCCTCTTCCAAGGTCGTATGCGCGCACGGCAGATTCAAGTGCCTCCAATGATTCTTTAGAGGTAAGCAATGGTGTGCTGCCAATGTCTTTCTGAATTAATTTATCGCCTTCCCTGATAAACACAGGACTCAAAACAGGATTGAGGGTGCCAGGCCATTGCTTCAGCTCACCATCAATAAGGTATTCGCGTTGCTCGATGCGCTGATTGATCCGGAATTGCTCAGGGATAGATTGTTCAGAGGGAAAATTAATCATGAGAGAAGGTCCTTTAGAAAGTTGGTTAATATCGGAATTGGCCGAACAACCAAACAAATCAGTTCTACGAAAACGATTTCCGTAGCATGATGATTCGGTGGGAAGCCAACCCACTCAAATTAACCAATAAAGAACCAGAAAAGATCGCAGTTACTTAAAAACAAATCGCAAGACTTCAATCAACAAGTCAACAAATAAATCAATGTCTTATTCCGCACTCCTTGCAATACTTAATCTTGCCGGGTGCATGTCTCTTGGGTTTTCGCTTGTGGCCGAAGTATGCTGGGTTTGCATACTGAGGTTTCATTAGCATGCGTTCGTTGTAACGGTAAGTTTTTGCACGCGCAGACATTCTATCTTCATATTCCTTCTGCGAATTGTAGGTGAGACCACTTGATTTCTTTCGTTGCTTCCTCTCCTTTACTGCGGGCGCATTAAAATCCATATCGTCAGAGCCAGGGCTCAACGTTGTCGGCTGATCGACAGCCGTACCACGACGGGCAGCTTTTTTTTCCTTACGCGTTAAATCCTGTCCGTAAGACGTTAGCGCAATCGTGACGAATAGTATAGAAAGCAGTAGTTTCATTCTGCAAGAGGATTCAAATATATTAACTACAAATCCCTATTAAAAATTGTTTGGCGACTGAATAAGCATACAAAAGAAAGGCCGGAAATACTGCTCTTACGATCGTAGAATTGCAATTCAACGACGAGGGCTGCAGATTATCCTGAAAAAAAGAAACTGCCCGCGGTTTCCCGGCAGGCAGTTCAAAACCAACCTAAACAACAAATTATTAGCTACTCTTTGGGGTCATCATGGATTGCTGGCGGCGGAATGTCCATGGCGGTGTTGGATTTTCGTCCTTCCAAAGGCCCTTCTTTTTGGACTGTGATGCTACCTTATATGACTCCAGTTCGTTTGATGTGCCTTCCTGCGTCCAGGCAAGTCCATCTTTCAAAAGCTGAATGCGTGGATCCTTCTTTCCATCGACCATCACCTCGGCGATAGAGTTACCTGTGCGGTCCTTGCCTTTCACAGTGACAGTTGCTTTTTTGTTCAGTGCCAACTTTTCAAGACAGATGCGCGCTTCGTCGCCATAGGCCTGAGTAAGTTCCGGACAGTCGATGCCGGACAAAACGATAATGTAGGTTTCGCCGGCGTTTGAGATAAACTCGAGGGTGTTACCATCGATGATTCGGGTAACCTTGCCCTCCATCGTGGTTGCGGGAGCTGCTGCCGCCACGAATAACAGAAAGAAACAGAGAATGGCTTTCATACAAGTGGTGTTTGACAAGTGGAGTTATGTTTTCTGGTATACAAAAACATCACCACCGTAAACAGCTTGCGAAATCGTGTGAAAAACGAGCTTGCCCCAACTTTCAGTACCAAATTGGGAGTTTCAAAGCATCAAAACGGGAATTACTTGCAGTATTGATCAATCTGGAACTTGGCTTTTCCGTCGCCAAATTCAACGGCACGGCGCCAGTCAAAGCATGCCTTGTCCTGCTGTTTCAGCTGGTAGTAGAAGTTACCACGCTGCTTGTAATATGAAGCGTTCTTGGGTTCGATTCGTATTGCCTCATCCATATCTGAGACGCCCGCGCCGTAATCGTCCAATTGCGATTTACAGGTCGCGCGATTGTAGTACGCGGTTCCATCTTCAGGATTGAACTGAATCACCTTATTGTAGTCAAGCATGGCGCCTTCATAATCTTCGAGTGATTCCTTCACCAGTGCTCTGTTGAAGTGCGCATCGACGCTCTTCGGATCCAGATCAACAGCTTTGTTGAATTCGCCAACAGCCTTCTTATAGTCTTCAAGTGCAGCGTAAGCTCTTCCCTTGTTCAGAAAAAGTGTAATACTGTTCTCCCCTGCCTTCTGTGCATTCTCCAGGCTCTGTAAAGCAGTCTGGTAATCCTCGGTATCAATCTCCATGAGGCCGCGACGAATGTATACTGTCTTGTTATCCTTTACACCTGCAGCGATAACCTTTCCATAGTATTCATACGCAGGGGGAAACTTTTCCATCGCATAATAGGCATCGGCAAGTGTAAGATACAGGTCGGCGCCTGGCTTCTCCGTTAGCTTTTCAACATCGCGAAAGTCGCGCACCGCTTCATCGTATTTCTTGAGACTGATGTAAGCCTGGCCGCGATTCTCGAATGCTTTAACGTAGTCGGGCTTTTTTTGCAGCGCTGTTCCGAAGTCGGTTATTGCAGCAGGATAATTCTGCTGCAACATATACGCCTTTCCCCGATTGTTGAATAGTACAGGATCCGTTATTCCTCCACCAATCGCTTTTGTATAGTCGTCAATCGCACCAGCAGTATTATTGGTCACCATTCGGGCATCGCCGCGATGAAAGTATGCAATAAACAATTTACTATCACGCGTAACGGCCTCGTCGAAATCCGCCAATGCTTCAGTATAAGCCTTGGTTTCGTATCGCGACCAGCCTCTCATGTCATAAGCAGTCGGTTCATCAATGCCGCTTTTTATTGCCTTGTCAAGATCGGTCAGTGCGCTGGCATAATCTTTACGGGCAAACTTTGCTGCGCCTCTCTTGAAGAACAGTGCCTTATCCGTTTGGCCTGCGTCAATTGCCTTGTTGAGGTCGTTGATTGCTTTTTCATATTCTTTCAACTCGAAGTAGGCATTTCCCCGAACTGCATATAGAGTGTTATCCTTTGCTGATCCGTCGATTGCTTTTGTAAGATCGGCTGCAGCACCGGCGTAGTCTTTAGTTTGATACTTGCTTTTACCCAACATGGCAAGGTCATCTGGTGTCACTTCGCCCCGCGACGCAACGATAGCCATATCCGCCACTGTGCCGGCATAGTCATTCAGCTGATAGCGTGCCGCGCCCCTGTTGCGTGTAGCCGTTGTGTAATCCTTCTTAATTCCCATGGCACGATCGAAATCAGCAATGGATTCCTTTGCCTGGCCAAGTGACAATTTGGACTTGCCGCGATTGTTATAAATCACCTCGTCGTTTGCTCCGAGGTTAATGGCATTGTCGTAGGCTTCAATGGCGCCCTTGTAATCGTTTTGCTTGAACCGTGCATTACCGAGTTGATAGTACAAGTCCTTGTTCTTACTACCCAGGGCAACGGCCTTTTCGAGGGCAGGAAGTGCCTCCTTTTCCTTTTGTGTACTCAGATAAGAAATTCCCAACGCCTCATAAGTAGAGAGATCAGCAATTCCAGCGGCCACGGCTTTCTCAAGATCCGGCGCGGCGACAGCGAACTGCTTCTGCTGAAATGCCGACATGCCATGAGCGTGAATTATTTCCTTCTCTGTGGCTCCCGCCGCTATTGCCTTACCCAGAGTTTCAAGAGCCGGTGCATATTCCTTATTCTGATACTGACATTGTCCAAGGGCTGAAAAAACTTCTTTGCCTGCAGCACCCATTGACACAGCGGCAGAAAGACTTTTTGAAGCTTCCGCACAGTTATTCAAACGCACCTGTGAAAGGCCTAGCATGGTGAATACTTCCTTGTCGCGTACCTTCTTATCAACGGCGCTCTTCAACGCGTCGGCAGCGCCCTTGTAGTCCAGGAGATTATACTTCGCGGTTCCAACCCGCTGAAAAATTTCGGCATCTGATCTACCCGAGGCGATTACTTTGTCATAGTCTTCCACGCTGCCTTTCCAGTCGCTGAGCTTATAACGCGCATCACCCCTGTTCAGGAGGGTATTTGCTACTCCGGGTTTCAATTCCAGTGATTTGTCGTAGTCGGTCAATGCACCTTTAAAGTCCTGCAGGTTGGCCTTTGCTTTACCGCGATTGTTATACAGCGTAGGATCCGATTTACCTGCTGCTACTGCCTTGTCGTAATTGCTGATGGCATCCTTGAAGTTGTCCATTCTGAACTTCGCGTTTCCAAGGTTCGCGAATGTATCGGCACCCTTAGCCCCCATGCTGACGGCCTTTTCAAGGTCTGTTGATGCTCCGTCAATGTCTTCGAGCAGATATCGTGTATTTCCACGATATTCAAACAACTCTGCGGTATTAATGCGGCCTTTTACAGCCTCATCGAAATCCGACTTCGCCTTTTCATAGTCTTTCGTCATGTACAAGGCGATACCCCTTTTTACGTAAACTTCCTTGTTGGTGAACCCGGAGTTGATCAACTGTGTGAACTGAAGGGAGGCGCCGTTGTAATCATTGGAAGAAAGTTTCCTGAGGCCTGACTCCCAATTCACACGCATGATTGAATCCTGTTTCTGGGATTCTGGTTTCTGAGCGAGAAGGGTTACGGAGACAAGAAAAAATCCAAACGCGAAAAAAAGTGCCCTCATAGCGTTAGCAAGGTGAACAGCAAATTTACCAATCATTTGCAGATTGTGCGTGTCGTTCGGGGCAAGGATTAAGTCACTGGTCGGAAGATATATACCAATGTAAGCTTTCCACGTTAGTAGAACGTTTTTCGCTTCAGCCTTCGATGACGTTCCCCGCCACTTGCATGGTCTGGAGCGTAGGCGCTGTCTTTCCACCTTTCGGCTCGATAGTGACCGCGAAAGTGGTGGCGCCTGGTTTCACATCCTTCATCCGGAGAAGCCGCCCTTTGGTGAGATCAAATACGCCGGCGTCAACGGGCTTGCCGTCAATAATCGCCCAAAGCTGGTATTGATTCTCGGCACTAAGCTCTTTCATTTCCTGAATGCTGAGGTATACTTCTTTAGAGGTCTCATTCCAGTATACTGAAGCCAGTGCCGAAGGTGCCTGTTCAGTTCCTTTCAGCACGACCCTCCTGAATGCCGGATTGTTGATGATTTTGATATCGGTCTCCAGCCTGTCGAGGCGTTCATTCACTGTATTGTAATTATCAGCTACCTGCTGATTTTGTGCTATGAGATCGGTGAGCTCGCGCTGGGAGTCTTTCCATTTTCCTCTATAATCGAAAGCAAACCAGGATGCCACCAGGGCAATGAATACAGCTGCCGCGGCCACCCAACGGTAATTGATTACTTCCTCACTTTTCAATGGCACAATTTTACCGGTCGATGGCTTCTGAATTTGAGTAAGTAATTTCTGTCGCGTTGATGGCTTCGGTTGAATTGCCATTTGTTGAAGGAGTGCCTCATGGGTATCTTCAATGGCTTTAAGTTCCGACCGAAGTTGAGGATAGCGAACAAGGTTCTGCTCTACTTCGGCGATTTCTGCCGCCGACAGTTGTCCCTGCACGTATGCTTCCAGTACACCCGACGCTATGTATGCTTCGATGTTCACTTGACCAAAAGGTTTCTTAGTAATTGCATGGCGAGGCGCATTCGGGTTTTTACAGTCCCTAAAGGTAAATTGAATTCCTCCGAAATTTCTGACTGCGTGTAACCCCTCAGGTAATGCTTCTCGATTACAAATTGTTGTTCTTCGGGAAGTTTATGGAGGAGATCGCTAAGGCCAATAGCCTCCACTCCCAGTTCGATGTGGTCATCCGCATCAATCCTATTTACGAACTTTCCAATGTTACCAGTTTGCTTGTCCTTGCTAAATTCTTTGGATCGTGTTTTATCGATTGCCTGATTGCGGGCAATGTTAACCATCCACGTAAAGAGTTTTCCCTTCTCCCGATCGTACGACCCGATGCGGTCCCAGATCTTGAGGAAGACATCCTGTAGTACCTCCTCGGCCATTTCCTCCTTTTGTACTATTCGTACGATCACACCCAGAAGTGCACCTGCGTAGCTGTCGTAGAGATAAGCAAACGCATTCTGATCGCGACTCATGAGTGCCGCGACAAGCGAATCCTCTCCGGTATGTTTGTACGTAGTAGAGATACCTGGTGGTTAATTCACGAATGTATCAAAAAAACAATGGCTATTGATCTTTCATCGCGTAAAGAAAATGTTGTCTCAAAAGAGATCCAGGCAGTGACAATCTTCGTAGCGCTTACTTAACGAGTTCGTTGCGAATACCTGGAGTGCGTGCAGGATTCTACTTCATTTTGAAATTTGATCGTATTTGCAATTCATGCGCATATATACACCGTTGCGAAAAGTGTAGAGAATATTGCCCGTAAAAAGAATAATAGATTTTCGTAATGCAGTGAAATCCGGATTGGTCAATCTGTTCGTAGTTGAATTAAACTAATGACGAATCAACTTAAACCAATTCAGTTATGAATAAGACCCAATCAAAGAGTCATGATTCGATAAGTGACTTTGAAAAGAGAATCATGAGCCCGATGCGCCGCGGCAGATTTTTAAAATACCTGGGCGCGTCAACCGCGGTATCTGCAATTATTGTTTCCGGATGTGACGACGATGATGATGCTCCTTCCATGAACGCATCAGCAGTCGATCTGGGAAGCGGCGATATAGGCATTCTAAACTATGCCTATTTGCTTGAACAACTCGAAGCGGCCTTTTATGAGATGGCAGTGTCGACACCATATTCGGGTATCAGTGCAGCCGAAACATCGATTCTTACGGACATCCGAGATCACGAAAAAGCTCACCGCGACTTCTTTAAGGCGGCACTTGGTTCAAGTGCCATCACCACTGTGGAGTTTGATTTTTCCTCTATCGACTTCAACAGTCGCGCCAGTGTGTTGGGCACCGCCAAAGTCTTTGAAGACCTGGGTGTCTCTGCGTACAATGGTGCAGGGAAACTGCTTGTCAAGGGCGAATATCTGTTACTTGCCGGCAAAATTGTTTCCGTTGAGGCACGGCACGCATCCGCCATCCGGGACCTCCTCAATCCCTTTACAGCCGACTATGCCGGCGATGATGTGATTGCTGTGGCTAACGGACTTGATCTCGCGAAGAGTCCCGCAGAAGTATTATCCGCTGCGGGATCATTCGTAAAGAACACCGTAAACTTTGACAAGCTACCCTCTTAACCTTAACTACAATACATTATGAATCTGCTTAAAATAATATCAGATATTGGAAAGGTAGACCCTGAAGTCTACGAGAAACTGAGTTCACGGCGCGCTATGTTCAAGCATCTGTCGGGAAATGGGGTGAAGCTTGCCGCAGCTGCTGTACCTTTTCTTTTTGGCGCTGCGCTCAACAAAGCATATGCTCAATCATCGGCCGTGCCTGACATTCTAAACTATGCATTGACTTTGGAATACCTTGAAGATGAGTTTTATCGATCCGGTCTTGATGCAGCTGGTTTGATTCCGGAAAACAGAAGAATGATTTTTCAACAGATCAGCAAGCATGAAAGCGCACACGTTGCGTTTCTGAAGTCTGTGTTGATGCAATTGTCAGCTACCCCAGTTTCGAAACCCGAGTTCGATTTCACGGCCGGTGGTAAGTTCGCCGATGTATTTACAAACTATCAGACATTCCTTGCCTTGTCGCAGGCGTTTGAGGATACCGGCGTTAGGGCATACAAGGGTCGCGCAGGTGAGTTGTTAGGTAACGCAACAGTTCTAACGGCTGCATTGCAGATCCATTCCGTTGAAGCGCGACATGCGAGCATGGTCAGGAGACTTCGTGCAGAAAAAGGTTGGATTACCGGTAACAGCAACAGTGGATTACCGGCCGCTATTTATGCAGGTGAGGACAATGTGATGCAGGGCGGAGCAAGTATTACAGGCCTAGGCTATTCAGCTGCTGCCGCAACAGAGGCGTTTGATGAACCTTTGACTCCAGACGAGGTACTGGCAATTGCCGGTGGATTTATAGTGGCGTAAGTTGGTAAGTGGGTAATGATGCCGGGCCGGTTAGTTACGCTTCCGGCCCGCATCATTCGATTTAACCTTTAATACATAAACGAAATGGATACGATTAACCTATTATTTCTAAGCGGCGTTGGTTTCCAGGAGATCCTCCTTATTGCACTGTTTGTGCTTGTGTTTTTTGGAGCCGGGAAGATCCCGGAATTCATGAAGGGACTTGGGAAGGGTGTAAAGGAATTTAAAGACGGCGTCGGGGGTAAAGAAAAAGCTGAATAGTCTGCTACTTGCTCACTATCAGAAACAAATCCAAAGCATCGGTTGCATCATCAACAACAATATAGTCACTGTGGTGGATTCCCGATACCAGTTTGTTGTCGGTAGATTGAAGTTTATTCCGGTTCCACCGGTTGAGCAACTCATAGGGTATGCGCAAAACAGATGCCGGCAGGCGATGCTGAAGATCCAGAATATCGAAACGGGTAAAACGCCGTACTGATCGTCTGTTTTCTTCGTAATACGCCATCACTTTATTGTTTCCCGTGATTCCCTTCATCGTTACTTTGGGAAACACACGTGCCGCCAGGGCCGTTAACTCTTCGGCAAGGTATTCGCGGACATGCCATGGGTTCCGTGTTAGTGACATTTTTCGGTTTGGGGTGGTGATCAGCGCAGTGCCACCGGGTTTCAGCACGCGATGAATCTCTTTCAGATACCCAAGATCATCGTCAATGTGTTCAATAACCTGAAAGCTGAGAACAACGTCATAAACATTGTCCATCAATCCTCCGAAGGGAGGGATGTTCATGCTTATAAACGTGGAATTGCCATACTTTTTCCTCAATACTGCCAGCGCGGATTCGATCTTGTCTACGGCCGTATATTGAGTAGCCCGCGGCAGAATAACCGGTATGCCACGTCCTTCGCCGCATCCCACCTCGAGTACGTTTCCATGAATGTGCGGTTCTGATGCAACATAAGCCTTGAACAATCGTTGATGTATCGGATTGTCCGAAACAAGCTCCTCACTGGTGATTTCCGTCGTGTATACCTTTGACATCGGCACAAAAATAGTGATTTTAGCCCCACGCGGTACATACCCGATCGGACGCGAGTCGAATTGTTAAACTGAGGAAAGCCATACATGTTAAAGAATTTCAGGACTGCATTCAGTCTTGCCATCATAATAGTAGCGGTTAGTCTGACGCCGGCATTGAGTCAGGCTTTACGGGATATCAATTACAGCTATCTCTATGATCCGGACGAGCCGTTTGTGCTGACGGTCAAGCCAATCCGGGGGCAGGACGGATGGGCTGTACACTTTTCTCTTGTGCTTCAGGATACGTCGCAGACAGCGGATCAATACGCGATGTCCTGGGACATCCGGACCTCACTGGAAGAAAAGTCCGGAACGACCATCACAACTGATGCCATTCAGAAACACATTACACGAACGCGCGTCGAAGGAACAGTAAAGGTACCGTTGTCTACGGCGACGCAATACGTGTCCCTGAGAATTCTAAACAATCGGGTTAAGCGGGTGTGGATACATTACAAAGCATTGCTTCCGAATTATCCATCAAATGGCTATCTGATTTCGGAAGGGAAAGCGGTGCAGGTTCCGTTTGCCCATGCTGGAAAGCCATTGCAGCTGGCAGGCATAGCTGAGACGAGCGTTGTATCTTATTACAATGACGATTTCCCGGCGGCGGTTCCTCCCTTTTCGGAGGGAATGTCAAGGGTGTCGCGCAGTATGGTGGCCGACTCAACGTACAACATCCAGGTAAACGCAACGGTTACTTTCACAAAACGCGGGCTCTACCTGGTACAGAAGGACACGAGCAGCAGCGAAGGCTTTGCTTTTCGGATTGAAGACGATTATCCACGGCTTGCCCGAATTGAAAGTCTGGCTGATCCCTTGATATACATCTGCACGAAGCAGGAATTTGTTCGGGTAAAGGAAGCCAAGGGCGACAAGAAGGCTTTTGATAAGATCATTCTCGGCATTACCGGAAGCTCTCAACGCGCAAAAGACTTTATGCGCAATTACTACAAGCGGGTGGAATGGGCGAACGCATACTTCACTTCGTATAAAGAAGGCTGGAAAACCGACCGGGGGATGATCTATATACTATTTGGTCTTCCTGATGAGCTGTACCGTTTTTCTGATCGCGAGGTGTGGACTTATAAGAACCAGTTTCTAAACGCAACCTTCAACTTTGTTCGTTCACAGACACTTTTTGATCCGGATAACTTTGTATTGATCCGCGATAAAAAATATCAGGATACCTGGTACGAAAAGATCGATCTCTGGAGGAATTCGCGTTTTTAAAATAAAGGCGATGCAGGAAAAGACAGTCCTCTACCTGGTGCCGACGCCTATTGGTAATCTGGCAGACATAACTCTTCGTGCCCTGGATATTCTCAAGTCTGTTGATGTGGTACTGGCAGAGGACACACGCACGTCCGGATTTCTGTTAAAGCATTACGACATTAGAAAGCCTCTGCAGTCGTTTCACAATTTCAACGAGCATAAGGTTCTTGGGGCGTTGATCAAGCGCATGCAGGATGGTGAAGTGATGGCTCTTGTTTCCGATGCGGGCACTCCGGGTATTTCTGACCCGGGATTTTTGCTGACGCGAGAGGCGCTCAAGGCCGGATTGACTATCGAATGTCTTCCAGGCCCAACAGCCTTCGTTCCAGCTTTGGTAAAGTCTGGACTGCCGTCTGATCGTTTCATATTTGAAGGTTTCCTTCCTCATAAAAAAGGTCGTCAAACTGCTTTGAAAACACTCGCACACGAGACACGGACGATGATCTTTTATGAATCGCCCTATCGGCTTCAAAAGACACTGGAACAATTCGCGGAATACTTTGGGGCTGACAGAATTGTTTCAGTTTCAAGGGAACTAACGAAGCTTTATGAAGAAACAAAGACCGGACCCGTTTCAGAATTGCTCCAGTACTTCACTGAAAAGGAAGCAAAAGGCGAAATTGTAATTGTCGTTGCCGGCAGACCTGAATAATTCCTCATACATTGACCGATGGATGAGCGATCTTTCGCAGTCTGTGTTAACAGCGGCAGTAAAAGAATTTCCAGATGGCTGCCTGAGGTTCCTGATCGATCGCTATCTTCACTTTTCCGACGGGTTTATGATCCGTCGCAGGGCATGTGAGTTTAAGTGTGGCGTGGCTTTTTGCACGGAAGGAACTGTTTGAAAAAGTTAATACTGTGCCCGGGCCTTTGATGGTTTGGAGTGTGAAGTGTAAATGGAGTTATAAGGATTTGAGAGATGAAAGTTGATCTTAAAATTGCCATGAGTAATGTAATTGAAGTATGCACTGAAGTGGCAGACTTCATTTACACCGAAGGAACAAACTTCGACAGGGGCCGAATAGAACAAAAGACAAGTTTTAATAACCTTGTTTCGTATGTCGACAAAGAGGCGGAGCAACGGCTTGTGCGTGTTCTCAAAAACGTCATACCCAATGCAGGTTTTATCACGGAAGAAGGAACAGTTGAGCAATCAAAGAGCAATGAATACAACTGGATCATTGACCCGCTCGATGGCACCACGAATTTTCTGCACGGTCTTCCGATTTATTCCATTAGTGTTGGATTGACGAGAAACAACGTACCCATTCTTGGAGTAGTTTATCACGTCGTCCGCAACGAATGTTTTCATGCTATTGAAGACGACAACGCTTATTGCAATGGTCGGATCATCCACGTGTCGAAGATTCCTACGCTGCAGGAAAGTCTTTTGGCAACCGGATTCCCTTATTATCATTCAGAAAAAAAGGACCCGTACCTGGACATCATAAAAGACTTTTTAGAAAAGTCTCACGGCATAAGGCGGTTGGGAAGTGCGGCAATTGATTTGGCGTACGTTGCCTGCGGGCGCCTTGAGGGCTATTTCGAATATAATCTCAATGCCTGGGATGTTGCCGCGGGACTTGTGCTGGTTCGCCAGGCAGGAGGAAAAGTAACCGACTTCAAAGGTGGCGACAACTGCCTTTTCGGAGGCGAGCTATGCGCCTCCAACAGTCATATTCAGTCAGAAATGCTGTCAGTTGTTCAGGGGCAGTGGAACAGGAAATAGATGTAACAATTCCTTGCCGCCAGGGCAAAGCTGTTACCCAATAATACTACGTTGCAATCACCTTTTAAACCAACTCAATGATGTTGAAAAGATTAAGTCTTTTAATGCTCATCTTTTTGGGCTTTCATGTTCAGGCACAGGACAATCTGAACGACAAGCTCCCAGTCGAGGATCGCCTTAAGATGGGCAAGCTATCCAATGGCATGACCTATTACATCCAGAAAAATTCGCGTCCCGAAAAGAAAGTGGAGTTGCGTCTCGTTGTCAATGCAGGCTCCATTCTTGAGGATGATGATCAACAGGGGTTGGCCCACTTTACCGAGCACATGGCTTTCAATGGCTCTGCTCATTTCAAAAAGAATGAACTGGTATCATTTCTCCAAACCATAGGCGTAGAGTTTGGTGCCGACCTCAATGCTTACACAGGCTTTGATGAAACGGTCTACATTCTTCCTATACCAACTGAGAAAAAGGAGAACGTTGAAAAAGGTTTCCAGATCCTCGAAGACTGGGCAAGCACCGTAGCCTTTGAAGGTGCCGAGATAGATAAAGAGCGGGGTGTTGTTTTAGAGGAATCGCGTCGGGGCAAAGGTGCAGAAGACAGGATGTTCCGCGTGGTGTATCCCAAAATGTTCGAGGGATCTCTTTACGCCAACAGAATACCGATCGGCAAGGATGATATCCTGAAGAATTTCAAGTATGATGTCATCAAACGTTTTTACAAGGACTGGTATCGGCCTGACCTGATGGCCGTAATTGTAATTGGAGATATGGACGTTGCCGAATCAGAGAAACTTGTCAGGCAGCATTTTGAAAAATTGAAGAACCCGGCTAAACCACGTCCGAGAAAACTAGCCGACGTACCGGGTCGTACTAAGTCGGAAGGCATTGTGGTGTTGGATAAGGAAGCCACTAATCATGTGGTTGAAATTGACTATGGCTATAAGAAATCCGACGAGCAGGTAACCGTCGGTGACTATCGCCAGCTGCTTGTGAGACTGCTCTTCACTTCAATGCTCAGCCAACGCATGCAGGAGCTGACTCAGAAAGCAGATCCACCATTTCTTTTTGGCGGAAGCAATATTGGTGGATGGGCCAGAGGCTTCGAAGAGTTTCAGTCATTCGCTTATGTGGGAACCCGCGGTGTTGAACCGGCAATTCAGGCGTTGGTTCAGGAAAATGAGCGGGCAAGAAAGTTTGGTTTCACTGCCGGCGAATTGGATCGTATAAAGAAAGGGCTGATGAAAAACATTGAGCGCAGCTACAACGAGCGTGATAAAACTGAATCGTCACAAATTGCAGAAGAGTACATCAGAAACTTCCTCACGAAGGAGCCCATCCCAGGCATCTCCAATGAATACAATTACTATAAGAAATATCTTGAAGGTATCACACTTGAGGAGCTGAATGCTTACACAGCGAAAACCATTCCAGCACCTGATGCAAAGAAACTGGTGAGCTTTACCGGACCAGAGCAGGCACAATTTAAAATTCCTTCGAATGCAGAGCTTCTGGCAATAACGGAAGCTGCAGGTAAGGCTGAAGTGACTCCCTATGAAGAGAAGGCTGTTGCAAGTTCCATCATGGAGACTCCTCCAAAGGCCGGGTCAATTACAGGCGAAAAAGAAAACAAAGAACTGGGCACTTCGGAGCTGACGTTGTCTAATGGCGTTAAAGTGATTTTGAAGCCAACAGATTTCAAGAATGACCAGGTTGTCATGATGGGTTCACGATTTGGAGGACAGTACCTCTACGATCCGAAAGACCGTTTTAACGCTGAGTTCGCCTCAACGGTTGTCTCACAAATGGGTGTTGCTCAGTTCGCACCTCTTGATCTGCGTAAAGTGCTTGCGGGCAAAACTGCTAACGTTGCTCCACGCTTAAGCACAATCGCCGAGACTGTAAACGGAGGAAGTAGTGCCGTTGATGTCGAGACGATGCTTCAACTTACATACCTGTACTTCACGCAGCCCAGAAAAGACGATGAGTTGTTCAAGTCCTTCATAACGAAACAGTCTGACCTCTATCGCAACATGGCGGCCGATCCACAGTTCACTTTCCAGGACTCAATCATCTCGACGCTATACAAGAAACAGCCGTGGGCACCAAAACTTCCCAAACCTGAGAACTTCGCACAAATCAATGAAGACCGTGCACTCGAGATTTACAAGGAACGCTTTGGCAATGCCAATGGCTTCACTTTTGTACTGGTAGGAAAGTTTGATCTCAATGCGATAAAGCCACTGGTTGCAACTTATCTCGGCGCGCTTCCATCTTCACAGACAAAGAGTACCTTCAGGGATGTCGGACTTCGTCCGGTGAAAGGAGTAGTAAAGAAGGTGATCAACAAGGGCACTGAAGACAAGAGCTTCATCAGGATGTTCTGGAATGGAGAAGCACCGTATTCGGAAGCTGAATTGTTAAAGATCCAGGCGCTGGCCGACATACTCAATATCAAAATCATTGAATCGCTGCGTGAGGATCTGGGGGGCATTTACAGTGGCGGTATGTATGGCAACCTGAGCAAGAATCCTTACAACAATTATTCATTGGGTATTTCGCTGCCTTGTGGTCCTGAGAATGTTGACAAGCTCATTAAAGCAGCTCATGCCGAGATTGAAAAGATCAAAGCCAATGGTCCTGTGGCTGCCGACATGGAAAAGATTAAAGAGACCTGGAAGCAACAGTATCAGGTAAACATCAAGGACAATTCATTCTGGGCAAAACAATTGCTGGCCAGTGTAGAAACTGGATCGACAGGTGGAGAGTTAGTCAGTTATGAGAAGCGTGTTGCAGCCCTAACAGCCAATGAGGTGAAGGAGGCTGCAAAGAAATATCTCGACATGAAGAACTACGTTGAAGTCGTTCTGAATCCGGAAAAGAAATAGTATACCGCTCAAAGGCCGCTTTAAAAACAAGCCGGGCTCGCAATCCCGCCAAATCGGCAAAAAGGGTTGAACCCTTCAAAAACGATAAACAACCGAAGAGTACTACCTCTTCGGTTTTTTTTTGAGCTAATCTTGAGTTAAAGCTTTGACTGTGGTCTATGAGTCTGGCTGTCTAATACACTTCTCATTATTAATTCCGTCGCTTTCATTAGGCGACATCATGCATCTCCGCGGATTACGATACCAAACTTATCTTTCAGCAACTCTCTCAAGTTTTCGTCTCCCTCAACAGGTGTAATCATCCTTAGCTCTCCACGCTTTTCAACCAGCTTGTCGTTAAAAATCGTAACGCGGCCAGTCGCCGTTGGTTTCGTGCAGATGACATTCTGAACAAAGTATGAGTTCGGATTTGTTTGCTTGTCGAGGCAGGGGGAGTCAAAACAATGCGCCTGAACAACGGACAGGCTGAACGTATACCTTTTCGCGTAGACGATATTATCAGGCGACATGGAAAGAATGTAATTGTCGCTGTCCTTTTGTTCAATTCTGAAGTAGTTTCGTCCGTCGTATTGAATGCCCTCTTTGATCTCAAGCGGCGTGACAAAAAGATCACCATACCCTACATCCAACAGAAAGTCCTTTTCTGCTTTTACGGATATCGACATATGGTCGAATGGCGGGCCGAGATCTCCTTGCTCGTTGAAAATACGCGCTGCTATTATCCGGCTTGTGAAGCCAATACACTGCAACAATGAGTTAAACAATAGATTTTGTTCATAGCAAAATCCACCGCGATGTTCAACAACGATCTTCTGATACAATCTCAAAAGGTCCAGATCGAATTTTCGCTTGTAGTAAACATCGAGGTTTTCAAATGGAACCTGAAACACGTGTTGCCTGTGAAGATTCATCAGCGTATCCCCGGAAAGATCCATTGCTCCATTGTACCCGATTCGTTTCAGATATTTTTCCTTGTCCATAACAGTCGTTGTAATTTAATGAAAGTCGGACGTCCTGATTATGAAGATAAGCGCAACATTCAACGGAATCATTTTACAGGCTTCGTGCGTATATATGAATCGAAAGCATAACCCAGTGAAAGCAGCAGTATATCATAAATACGGATCGTGGGATCAGTTTCACCTTGAAGAGGTGCCTGAACCAACGGTGAAGGATGGCCATGTGCTGGTAAAAATCAAAGCGTCGTCGATTAACTCATGGGACGCTGACATGCTGAAAGGTGATACCTGGATAATCCGTGCACTGAACGGATTCTTTAAACCCCGTCACACGATTTTGGGCGCAGATATCGCGGGAGTAGTAGAAGAAGTTGGAAAAGATGTGCAACGCTTCCGTGCCGGCGATGAAGTATATGGCGACATTGCCGAAGCACACTTTGGTGGGTTTGCCGAATATGGTGTTGTGCCTGAGAAACTTCTTGCTGCTAAGCCGACAAATGTTTCATTTACAGAAGCCGCCTCGCTGCCTCAGGCTGCATTGCTGGCTATACAAGGCCTGCGTTTTTACGGCGACATTTGCAAGGGGCAAAAGATACTGATTAATGGCGCTGGTGGTGGAGTAGGAACGCTGGCGCTTCAGTATGCAAAAGCAAAGGGAACAGATGTCACTTGTGTCGATCGTCGGGAAAAATTTAGTACACTGCAAAGTTTCGGCGCTGATCGCTTGATCGATTTCACAACGACCGACTATACGAAGACAGGCATTCAATATGACAAGATATTGGATGTTATTGCACACCGCCGTACCGCTGACTACAAACGGGTCCTTAACCCCGACGGCGTGTTTGCAATGATTGGTGGATCCATGGGTGGATTGTTATTTCGAATGATGGCAGTTGAACCATTGTTATCCCGTTCCCGAAAAATGAAATTGGGAATTATGCCTTATCACGCAGGTAATACTAACCTTGAAGTGATCACGCAGTTGATTGAAGGAGGTACATTGAAGCCAGTTATTGATAGCACTTATCCTCTCACCAAAGTGTCTGACGCCTTCCGCCATTTCATATCCGGCAACTTCTGCGGGAAGATTGTTATAGAAGTTTGAAACGAACGGCATGCTGGTCAGGAGTGGCTCACGCCTGCTTTAATGAGAAGGCAATCAGATGCTTCTTAAAATTCAGATGCTTTTAAATAAGAAAGGCTCCTGCAATGGAGCCTTTCGATATTACAATTTGCAGTATTTCTACAGGTGTATTACTTCACCATAAGCGGCGGCGGCCGCTTCCATAATTGCTTCACTCATTGTAGGGTGTGGATGTACAGATTTGATGATCTCGTGACCAGTTGTTTCCAGCTTACGCGCGACAACTACTTCGGCAATCATTTCCGTAACATTCGCGCCGATGAAGTGAGCTCCCAGCCATTCACCATACTTGGCATCAAAGATCACCTTAACAAATCCATCCGGAGCACCTGCGGCCTTCGCCTTACCTGATGCACTGAATGGGAATTTACCAACTTTGATTTCATAGCCGGCTTTCTTAGCAGCCTCTTCAGTATAACCCACAGAAGCGATCTCCGGTGAGCAATAGGTACAGCCAGGAAGGTTGTTATAGTTCAAAGGTTCAGGATTCTGACCTGCTATCTTTTCAACGCAAATGATGCCTTCCGCTGATGCCACGTGGGCAAGTGCAGGGCCTTTCACGATATCACCGATGGCATATACGCCCGACACATTGGTTTTATAAAAGTCGTCGACGATAACTTTACCTTTTTCTGTCTTCACGCCCACATCTTCAAGTCCTATTCCTTCAATGTTCGTAGATACTCCCACCGCAGAGAGGACGATATCGCTTTCGATCTTGATCTCGCCATCCGGAGTCTTCACCGTGGAAACACATCCTGCACCAGAAGTGTCGACCTTGGTGACCTCGCTGTTCACATAGATCTTCATTCCCGCTTTCTTGAAAGACTTATCAAGTGCTTTCGACACTTCTTCGTCTTCTACAGGAACGATGCGAGGGAGGAATTCAACGATCGTTACTTCGACACCGATCGTGGCATAGAAGTAAGCGAACTCCACGCCTATCGCGCCGGAGCCCACGACGAGCATTTTCTTCGGAAGTTTATCGAGAACCATGGCCTCGCGATAGCCAATGATCTTCTTGCCATCGATCTTCATGGCAGGCAGTTCACGTGATCTTCCCCCAGTAGCAACGATGATGTTCTTAGCTTCGTAGTCGGACTTCTTTCCTGTGCTGTCGGTCACTTCCACTTTTCCGCCCTTTTTGAGTTTACCGGTTCCGGCGATGTGATCGATCTTGTTTTTCTTAAACAGGAACTGAATGCCTTTGCTCATGCCGGCAGCTACATCACGGCTGCGTTTCACCATACCGTTGAGGTCAGCCTTGAAATCCTTTGCTTCGATACCGTAGTCGGATGCGTGTTTAAGATATTCAAATACACTCGCACTTTTGAGGAGCGCTTTCGTAGGGATACATCCCCAGTTCAAACAAATACCTCCCAACTCGGCCTTCTCCACGACACCGACCTTCATGCCTAACTGGGAAGCGCGTATGGCAGCAACGTATCCACCGGGGCCACTCCCGATCACGATCATATCATATTTCGACATAGCAATGGATTTAGAATTCGTCGCCAAATATAAAGCCCAGATCGCGCTTTCAAAATCTTTTGAAGTCCGGGCCGGAAGTCTGCAAGCGATAGCAACCTTGAATTCTGGCAGATTTACCTATTTTTGAAAAATTAACGGATCACTAAACCCCTCAGCCTGCCGTGGGCTGCAGCAGATGTTATGAAATTATTAGCGGGAAAAACGGCGCTGATCACTGGCGCCTCAAAAGGAATAGGTAGGGCGATCGCCATGCAGTATGCGGAACATGGTGCCAATGTGGCATTTACTTATTTGTCGAGCGTTGAACAAGGTCAGGCACTGGAGGCAGAACTTTCGTCGAAGGGGGGTAAGGCCAAAGGGTACCGGTCTGATGCTTCTGACTTTGCACAAGCGGAAAAACTGGTCAGCGACGTTATTGCCGATTTTGGCTCGCTCGATATCCTGATCAACAATGCGGGTATAACTCAGGACACCTTATTACTCCGTATGTCGGAAGAAATGTGGGATAAAGTCATTGCTGTGAACCTGAAGTCGTGCTTTAATACTGTAAAGGCCGCCACTAAGCAGATGATGAAACAAAAGAGTGGCTCGATCATTAACATGACTTCAGTAGTCGGTATAAAAGGAAACGCCGGACAAGCAAACTACGCCGCGTCGAAGGCGGGCATTATCGGTTTCACAAAATCAGTAGCCCTCGAGTTAGGTTCGCGCGGCATCAGATCAAATGCCATTGCTCCGGGATTCATTGAAACCGAAATGACAGCAAAGCTTGATGAGAAGACTGTGCAGGGCTGGCGCGAGGCGATACCTATGAAGCGTGGTGGACAACCGGATGATGTAGCTAATGCCTGTGTGTTCCTGGGATCGGATATGTCGTCTTACATCAGCGGCCAGGTGCTGCAGGTTGATGGGGCGATGCTGACTTAGAGCCCGGGAACGAATTGATAATTGATAATTGACAATTGATAATTTTGGAGGGGCTTTCGCCCCTTTTTTGTTCTCGGACTCTCATTGGATTAACCAGCGGTTATTGCGCACTCGGTTGTCCGGTGTTCTGTCCCTTTAGGTCAGCAGAATCGAAAAGGAATAAAACGATTGAACTGCCTGCTGATCAAGGCAAAGGCATTCCTCACCCTATGAGCCCAAGCCCCGGCAGGGGCTCCATAATTATCAATTATCAATTGTCAATTATCAATTAGCCGCTAACGTCCGTACGTCAGTGGAAATTATTTTGTGTCATCCCTTGGAAACCAAACCCCTACCCTCTACGTTTGTGATCTCAAAGTCGAATAAGCACACCCGCTTTATCGATTTATAAAGAAGCGTGGAGAGACGGGCTCTAAGAAACGCTAGCAACCTCCTGAAACTCAGTAAGGTGCTAAATCCTGATCCGCCAAAAGCGGAAAATATAAATTGGTTAATACAATGAAAAACATCATTAGTATCATTGCTCGGACTACGGGCCTGGAAGGAATCGGTGCTTATTTCAACGACGCCATCCACATTATTATTCAGAACATCAACGGAGCGCGCAGCATGCGTTATTGCATGTGTTGTTGCCCTGCATGATGTTGCTGCCAACCGACCGGTTTCCGATCCCAGCAACACGTTAGCTTATGACCCTGCCAGGTGACAGGCAGCTCAGGTTACGGCTAATCCCCGCACAAAAACATTCCAATTAAACTACATCAAAAACTCTCACTAAAACATTTAATGCCATGTCTAATCTTCATTTTGAAACCCTTCAGATTCACGCTGGTCAGGAAATCGATCCAACAACACGTTCACGCGCAGTACCGATTTATCAGACCACATCATATACATTCAAGGACTCAGAACACGGTGCCAATCTTTTCGCACTGAAAGAATTCGGAAACATCTACACGCGGATTATGAATCCGACTACCGATGTATTCGAAAAGAGAATCGCTGCTCTTGAAGGTGGCGTTGCTGCTCTCGCCACAGGTTCAGGTCAGGCTGCACAGTTCCTCGCTCTCAATAACATTTTGCAAACGGGAGAGAATTTTGTTTCCACTTCGTTCCTGTACGGCGGTACATACAATCAGTTCAAGGTTGCCTTCAAACGTCTCGGCATAGAAGCGCGATTTGCAAAAGGCGACAATGCACAGGACTTCGAAAAACTTATCGACAGCAAAACGAAGGCGATCTATCTCGAAACCATAGGCAACCCGGAATTCAACATTCCTGATTTCGAAGCCATCGCCGCACTGGCAAAGAAGAAGGATATTCCATTGATTGTCGACAATACATTTGGTGCTGCTGGTTTCCTCTTCAGACCAATTGAACACGGAGCCAACGTAGTTGTTGAATCCGCTACGAAGTGGATCGGTGGCCACGGTACGACTATTGGCGGCGTCATCGTTGATGGTGGTAACTATAATTGGGGCAATGGCAAGTTTCCTCAGTTCACGGAGCCTTCAGAAGGTTATCACGGTCTGAAATTCTGGGATGTGTTTGGTTATAACAATCCTCTGGGACTGCCAAACATTGCATTCATCATTCGTGCTCGTGTAGAAGGCCTGCGCGATTTCGGTCCTTCATTGAGTCCATTCAATTCATTCCTGCTGCTTCAGGGTCTCGAAACTTTGTCATTGCGCGTACAGCGCTCTGTTGATAATGCTCTTGCCCTTGCGCAGTGGCTTGAGAAGCACGACCTCGTTGAAAAAGTAAACTATCCTGGCCTGGAAAGCAGTCCTTACAATAAACTTGCTAAGAAGTATCTGCGCAACGGCTTCGGTGGAGTACTATCGTTTGCAGTACGGGGTACAAAGCAAAACACAACCAAACTGGTCGATAATCTGAAACTCGTAAGCCATTTGGCCAACGTTGGGGACGCAAAAACACTGATCATTCAGCCGTCTGCCACAACCCATCAACAATTGAGCGAAGAGGAGCAGATTGCTTCTGGTGTTCTGCCTAACTTGTTAAGAATCTCCGCCGGTATTGAACACATCGACGATATCAAAGCAGATCTTCAACAGGCATTTGAGAAAGTTTTCGAAGGTGAGTTGGTAAGCTGACAAAGCTTATCAGCGAATAAACAAGCAATGGAAAAACACGATCACACATTTCATTATCAGGGAAAATTCGAGCTGGAAGCCGGAGGTTCGCTTCAGGGCTTCCAGCTTAAATACACTACGCTGGGAAAATTCAATGCCGAGAAATCGAATGTTATTTGGATTTGCCATGCGCTAACGGGCAGTCCTGATTTTACAGACTGGTGGAGCGGACTGTTCGACGAAGGACGGTTCTTCGATCCCAGTCAGTACTTCATCATCTGTGCAAATGCGCTTGGGGGTTGCTATGGATCAACCGGGCACCTTTCATTAAACCCCGCGACCGGCAAACCGTATTTTCATTCATTCCCGACTCTTACCAATCGCGATGTTGTGCGCGCCTTTGATCTGCTTCGCCAGGAGCTTCAAATCGAACAGGTACACACGTTGATCGGTGGTTCTCTGGGGGGCCAGCAGGTATTGGAATGGGCAATCGAACAGCCGGAAGTATTTCAACACATCATCCCGATTGCCACAAATGCTTCGCATTCTCCCTGGGGAATCGCGTTCAATGAAGCACAAAGAATGGCAATCGAGGCTGATGCCACCTGGAAGCAAAATGATTTGCGTGCAGGTTCTGAGGGACTCAAAGCTGCCCGCGCAATAGGGATGCTTTCTTACCGGTTCTACGACACCTATGGTCAAACTCAGGGTGAGAAGAACAACGATAAACTCGAAGAGTTTCGTGCCTCGACCTATCAACGATATCAGGGACAGAAGCTCGCCAATCGCTTTAATGCTTTCACCTACTATGGACTTTCCAGGATGATGGATAGCCATAACGTTGGCAGGAAGCGCAACGGGGTTGAAAACGCTCTTCGCTCGATCAAAGCAAAGGCGCTGATCGTTGGTATCGACAGTGATATTCTCTTTCCGCTTGGCGAACAGCGTTATCTCGCTGAGACCATACCTAATGCCCGCCTCGAGATTATGAGCTCACTATACGGTCATGATGGTTTCCTTGTCGAATTCGAGCAACTAAGTAATCACATCAGAAAGTTCTTCCAGGAAGATCTCGTGAGTGTTGAAATAAAACGAAAATAATTTCTTACTGATACCACCACAATTATGTCATTGACTAATAACGTTCCACAGGCGCCCCACACAGTTCACAAGCATCTTAAGCTGGGTTTGTTCGGTTTTGGTTGCGTGGGCCAGGGTCTCTATCATGTACTTGAGGAAACGCCTGGGATCAAGGCTGAGATAAAACGGATCTGTGTGAAGCATCGGGGTAAGGCAAGACCGCTTTCAGAAGATCTCTTCACTTTCGAAGCTGCAGATATTCTCAACGACCCGGACATTGATGTTGTGGTGGAACTCATTGACGATGCCGATGCTGCCTTCGCGATTGTGAAGAGCGCACTCGAAAACGGAAAGGCCGTGGTAACGGCAAACAAAAAAATGCTGGCGGAGCACCTCGAAGAGATATATCGTCTGCAACAACAATACGGCAAGCCTGTATTGTATGAAGGATCGGTATGTGGAAGCATTCCCATCATTCGCAATCTGGAAGAATACTACGACAACGATCTTCTTACGGGTATCGAAGGAATTTTCAACGGATCAACAAACTACATTCTCACAAAAGTATTTGATGAACGCAGTAGCTATGCTGAGGCCTTGAAGAAGGCTCAGGAGCTTGGCTTTGCTGAATCAGATCCAAGTCTCGATGTGAAAGGCTTTGACCCTAAGTTCAAGCTTGTTGTCGCCATCGCCCATACGTTTGGTGTGTTCATAAAGCCGGAGGATGTCATCAACATTGGCATCGACCGGATCTCTGACCTCGACCTGAAGTTTGCGCGCGAGAACGGCTACGGTATTAAACTGATCGCGCGCGCATTCAAGCTGGAGAATCGTGTGTATGGCTTCGTGGCACCACAATTTGTTGAAACTATACATCCTTTGTATGCTGTGAGAAACGAATACAATGCTGTGCAGGTGCAGAGTGCTTTCGCAGAGCAACAGTTATTTGTTGGCAAGGGTGCAGGAAGTTATCCCACCGGCTCTGCTGTCCTCTCTGATATCTCAGCTCTCACATACGACTATCGTTACGAATACAAGAAGTTGCATCAGCTTCACGACTTACAGTTTTCGAACAAGCTGACTGTCGAAGCCTTTGTAAGCTTTACTGAAGCAAACAAGATTGCCATCAGCGACTTTGAAGAGTTCCAGTCAGGTTACGCGGCCAATGGCACACAATACATGGTTGGAAAAGTGTCACTGGAAAAGCTTGCAGCATGGTCGAAGCAGGACGGCATTGGAATCATCCTTGCACCGAATGCCAAGCTGACTCCGTCGCGCCAGGACAAGAAAGCTCTGACAGTTGCCTAAATCGGGCGACCGTAAGATGCTATTCTGAACGCAGCCCTCGGGCGGGATTCATGCGCGCTATTTTGATCGCTTGGGTGCCGGCCGTGATCCAGCAGAAGCAAACGGCCACAGCTGAACCTGCAACAAAGTACCACCACGTCAGGTCTACGCGCAGTTTGAACGCATCAAGCCAGTCGCTTATTATAAAATAGGCGACGGGTACTGCGATAGCTACAGCAGCAAGCAGAGGAATTGCAAAATCTCGGGTCATCAGAAACACGATATCAAGTTCGCTCGATCCAAGAGTTTTTCGTATTCCCATCTCTTTGGTTCTTCGCTCTGCCGTATATGATGCGAGGCCCAGAACACCGAGGCATGAAAGAAGCACAGCAATTAAGGTGAAATATTTCGCCAGCACTTCTACGCGCTTCTCGGCAGCATACTGTGCCTGGAAATCGTCGTTGAGGAACCTAAGATCAAGTGGCGTGTTACCCATTATCGAAGCATAATACCGTTCCAGGCTCCGAACCGTTTGCTGCGGCCGCGACGTGTCTATACGCAACATCACTGTGTTGGTACGTTCGGGGTTGTAGATAAAGAACAGAGGCGCAATCTCCGAATAGAGAGTTTCGAAGTGGAAATTTTTTGCCACTCCGATAATTTCGCGCTCTGCACCCCAAAGTCTGACCGTTTTTCCAACTGGATTGTCGAGCCCCATCGCTTCAATGGCTGCACTATTGAAGATGATACCCCCATGAGTTGCAACCTCTTCATTCGAAAAGGATTTGCCATCTGCCAACTCTATGTTGAGGACTTCGAGCAACCTGTCGTCTACCCGCCGATATTGCATCAACGTTTCTACCGAAGCCTCCTTTCCTGTCCACACGATATCTGAGGTGCTGTTGCGCTGGCCAAGAAATCCCCACCAGATCGCAGACGCCTCCTTGACCCCGTCGACTTTCCGCAGTCCATCCAGAAATGCCTGCTGATGCGTTTTGATCTGATCATCCATTTCAAAGTACACCACACCTTCCCGCGCGTATCCCATGTTCCCATTTTGAATCAGGCTCATCTGGTTGTAAACAACCATCACTGAAATCACAAATATGATCGACAATGAAAACTGCAGTACGACAAGGCCTTTTCTTACTACTAGTGATCTGTTAGACGTTCTAAGATTACCACGAAATATAACGGTCGGGTTGAACGCCGACAGATAGAATGCCGGGTAAAGACCGGACAACAATGCAGTAATCACGGTGACGACAATACACCCATAAACAAACCAGCTTTCAAATGTCAGCGAAAGTTGTTTATGAGTCAGTAGATTGAACGACGGCAGAAGCATGCGCACAGCAATCAGGGCAACGAGAAGCGCCGCACCTGATACCACCAATGATTCCAAAAGGTATTGAACAGTTAATGATGCTCTGCTTACCCCAAAGCTCTTTTTAACACCGACTTCTTTAAGGCGCTCTGTAGCTCTTGCGGTCGCCAGGTTAGCGAAATTTACACAAGCAATAACGAGGATCGCCAGGGCGATTACCGAAAACAGTTGCACGTACTGGATACGTCCTCCAGCACGGACACCATTGCTGTAGTTGCCATGGAGGTAACGTTCGGAGAATCGCTCCAGAAAAATCTGTTGATGAGTTCGGCCGGAATGGTGGGAATAGAAATCAGTAATCTTTTGATTAAGTATCTGCACATCCACATCCTTTCGAAGCCGTACATACACCGACGGCCAGTTGTTGTTCCACGTGTTTTTGAAGTTCGACTGCTGAGCGAACATTTTGCGAAAGGGCAAAGCAAAATCAAATCGCCGGGATGAATTCGCAGGAAAATCAAAGAGGCCCGCAACCATCATTTCCGCCTTTCCATCCAAAGTGACTGTTTGTCCGACAACGTCGACTGATGATCCGAATAGTGCCTTAGCGAGCTCAGTAGAAAGGACAATGTTGTTCTCATGCTGTAACAAAGAACTATCCTTCGTCTCATCAATGCCCAGCGAAAACAGTTCAAAATATCCGGGATCGACATATGCGCCATCAGCTTTCAAAGATTTGTCATGGTACGCGATGGCAGTTTTTACGGGAAGTATTGCCTCCGTAACAGCTGTTTCAATATCCGGAAGTTCTTTCGCTAAAGCATCCGCAAGTACAGGCGGCATTTCTGTGGTAACATGGATGCCTCCATTTTCTGCACTGCGCAGCATTACCTGGAAAAGTGTTTCGTCGTGGTCATTGAAGGTATCCATCCGATATTCATCACGAATCCATAGGAATACGAGAATCGCTGAAGCCAGGCCGATGGACAGCCCAAACACATTAATGATAAACGCTCCCCTGAAGCGGAGAAGATTGCGTGCTGCCAATCGAAAATAGTGAGTAAACATTGACGACCTTTTTCACAACACCACCAAGGGCTATGCCACTCGGTCAAATAGCCAGAATAAGGTCATAGGAGAATGTGCTGCGCAAAATATGTACGCTAACGCACTTGAAGCTGTTCAATAGTGTTCACTATTGTTCTTCATGATTGGGATTGGTGATCAGGGCAACTGACCGGCTCAGTGCTGGTATCGCCAGAGTAACCAAAGTACCTTTGCCAACTTCTGACTCAATATCAACGGAGCCCCGAAGCTTATCGACCGCTTCCTTCACGATATAAAGACCGAGGCCCGAGCCCGCACCATCATCGGTGCCGCGATAAAACATCTTATACACATTTGGCAAATGTTCACTGCTGATACCCTTACCGTTGTCCTGAATCGTTAATTTGGCAGATGATGAATCAACATTAACGCTGACTTTGATAACAGGATCTTTTCCGTTTCTGTATCGGATAGCATTCGAGATCAAATTGTTGAGAATCACCTTCAGGCGCCAATGGTCAGAATGAAAAGGTGCAGATTGAGTAACAGTGATATCCTTTTGAACAGGTTGTTCCGGATTGGTAGCATGACTGAGATGCGCGAATGTCTCTTCAATGAGTTGCTCGAATGCGATCTCATCGCACTTTACTTCCAGACGTGAATTACGCGATTGATCAAGAATCTCCTTAATGAAGTCATCCTGCCTTACAGCGCTCTTGTGGATCATGTCGAGATACACATCCTTCATAGCCTTATCTTTGTCCTTTTTTGCAAGGTTGATCAATCCAAGAACCGATGCAATAGGCGCGCGAAGGTCGTGCGAAACACTGTATACAAAATTATCGAGCTCCGTATTCCGTTTGCTCAATTCAACATTCGTCTGAAGCAATTTGGTTTCAGTTTCCTTACGCGTAGATATCTCGTCATTGAGTGCACGCGTACGTTCCATTACCATTTCCTCAAGGTTCTCATTGAACAGTTCCAGCTTACGCTGGACTTCACCCACCTCCCTTACCGTGGCAGAAAGTATCATGGTAGAAATGCTCATCACGCCAACATAGATCTGCAGCAAGAGCATTGAACTATATGAATTTTTCAGGACGAAGGGACCGATTCCAGACTTTGTCAGATGAATTGACACCATTGAAACGACAAGAACACCGGCCAGGGCTATCATAAGATCGAATCTGAACGCAAGCCACAACAATAATGGCAGCATCAGAAATGGCATTGCATGAATCAAGCTTGGACGGAGATACTCAACACGAAGCAGCAACAAAATGCCAGCGACATTCAGAAGGAATATGCCCAGCTCAATGGTTTTGTCAGATGAAAACCTGAAGTACGTACGACGAACTATAGTGAGGATAAAAGGAGTGAACAACAGAATTCCAACAACTGTACCTACCCACCACGAGTAGCCTATGCGGAGGAAAACTTCGACGCCTTTCGGATTGTTCAGATACATCGAAAGTGTGCCTATAAATGCACCCACTCCGCTCATCACCAGTGTGATGAAAAGGAATCTGAATGCATTGCGTGGTGTATTGAAAATGTATGGATCTTTAATCCAACGGCTGAGCAGCTGGCAGCCGAGCATTGGTTCCAGTGTGTTGCCAATGGCAATCATGGTGCTGCTTGAAATGATTACTGATGCCGAAACATTGGGCGTGTTCCAGTACAACAACACATTTGCCAGTAATGCACCAATGGTGATTCCGGGCCAGGCTGCTCTGCCCAGCAGTATGAGCAGAGCAAACCCGATTCCCGCGGGTGGCCAGGCGGGGATGGCCATCGTCTTATCGAAGGCAAAAAAATAACCCAGCTTGGCAGAGAGGTAGTACAAAAGCGCAACCCCGATAATTTTAAGGTCTGGCTTATATTTAAGCGAAAGTTTATCTACCAAAATGAATCAACTCATTATCAATCTAATATACCGCAATTCGTTGTGGTAGTTCGTCCCTTTCAGCCAGCATACGACTTTCAATGGCCAAGCCGCACTTTTTGGGGGTTAGATGATTGTTATATCTTCACGCAAGGAAAATCGCAACATGGATCTTACCATTCTCTTTTCACCAATCGACGAATCGCTTTACACGGACATTACGTCACCTTCCAGTTTCTACAAGAACATTCACATTTTCGGAGAGAAAATGCCTGATTATCGCGGTGCACACATTGCTATTTTCGGTGTACGTGAAGATCGTGGTACAGTGAAGAACAAAGGTGCAGCTGAAGCTCCAGATGAGGTGCGCAAAAAGTTGTATCATCTCAAGCGTGGCGCGGGATCTTACCGGATTGTTGATCTCGGAAATCTCAATGCAGGGCATGATCTCAATGAAACTTATGTACGTGTGAGTGAAGTATGTCGGATGCTGATGGAATTCAACGTGTTGCCCGTAATCATCGGCGGAACGCAGGATATTGACTACGGTCAATACGCTTCCTATGAAACCATGGAAAAACTCGTGAGTTTTCTAAACGTGGATGCATTGCTTGATCTCGACGAAAAGAAAGAGTCATCGGAAAGCCATCAGCACATTCATAAGATATTGATGCACGAGCCAAACTATCTCTTCAGCTACACGCATCTTGCGTATCAAAGTTATCTGATCGATCCGGCGTCAGTAAACGTTCTCGAGAAGCTCAACTTTGAAGCGTTTCGCATTGGACAAATGCGTACGAACCTTCAGGAGATGGAACCCACCATCAGGAATGCCGACATGTTGTCGTTTGATATGACTTCGGTACGGGCATCTGATGCACCTGGCAACGGCAACGCTCAGCCATTCGGGCTAACCGGAGAAGAGGCGTGTCAGATATGCTGGTATGCGGGCCTCAATGAAAAACTGAGCTCCGCAGGATTCTATGAATACAATCCTTCCTTCGACAATGTACACCGCTCTACGGCTTCGGTGCTGGCTACAATGATATGGTATTTCATAGAAGGATATTATCACCGGAAAAATGAACAGAACTTCAAGAGCAATGACTTCATGAAGTATTCGGTGTCGATGCCTTCGGATCCGGCGATACTTACGTTCTACAAGAGCAAGGCCAGTGAAAAGTGGTGGCTCGAAGTGCCATACCCGCATGGCCGCGATCGTTACTCACGCAACAGCATCGTACCTTGTAGTTATAGCGACTACCAGACAGCCATTAAAGGAGAAGTTCCTGAGCGATACATCAATATGATTGCAAAGTTGATCTGAGGTAGACCCTGATAACATGCCAACCGGCACTATAGCTTCCTCAGCTTCCTGACTATTGAGAACATAGTTGCAAGCGTAACCACTGTTGATATCACAACAGAAGCAACGATGTGGTTACTGCGAGTTATATGAATGGCATCGAGCGCGGACTTATCAATATTATCCAGGCTGATCATGCAAAAGCCCCACAGGGTAATAAGTAGAACAGCATTGTACAACCATCCATGCATGAACTCCTTTGGGGTGATAGCCGGGTCGTTTATAACAAGCAGCAGGAAGATTACCATAAACGGCAGAATGAAACCATTCACGGCCTGAACTACTACTATCACCGGAATTGGTTTTAATCCGCTGACGCCAATTATGAATCCGGTAAGCAGTACGCCAATCCAAACAAGTTTGACTGTTCTTTCATTCTGCACCTCAAACACTGTTCGTGTTATAACAGCAGCTGCATAAGGTGATGTAATTGCCGAGGCGAAGCCTGCACCGAAGAGTCCGAGTGCAAGGGCCACGGCACCTAACGAGCCAACCTTTGTCTCAAGCTCAGTGTACAGACTTTCAAATGAAGAAAAATCTGTGATAGTAGTGCCAGCAATAAGGATAGCTGCAGTAATAAGTCCACCCATCAGGATAGAAATGATCAGGCCGACACGCATGATGGGAACCGTTTGACCTTCACTTATTCCGGAGCCGAGAAAGATGTTATAAGGTACCACGGTCGTTCCTACCAGCGCGAGAATAGTAAGATGAGATCCTTCAGGTATTACTGGGACAACAGATGACCGAACCGCATATCCCCATGAGATTTCCTGAGTTGCAGCGAGGGCACAGAACGCAACACCCATCAAAGCAACAAGAAACGCCATGAGATTAAATATCCACGCTGGATTTTTATTCCATAAAACAATGAAGCATGTCGTAGATACGACGACCGTGGTAACAACAGCACCAAGTCCGGTCATGAGTTGCAAGCCAGCAACTGCGCCTACAATGTTTCCAGCTTCATAGGCGGCACAACCACCGATTACGCTAACACCGAGGAACCACTGAAGGCGGCGCCCGCTTCTGTCTCCAAAGAGTTTGATTAAGGCCTGTCCAACATTAAGGCCACTGGCAATTGTAAGACGCGCGGCAACTTCCTGTAGGGCAATGCAGGCAGCGATTGAAAATGTCACTGCCCACATCAAATCCAGATTGTAAAGAGCGCCGGCTGCCACCGCTGTGGTAACAGAACCAGGACCAATAAATGCGGCAGAAATGATGGACCAGATTATGACACTTCTCCAGGTTTTGCTGATGCGCATGCCTTAAAGATTGTCAGACCACGTTGTTCAGTTGTTCTTTGATCTTCTCCAGCTCCTCCTTCATAACAACGACATGCTTTTGAATAGCAGCATCGCTGGCCTTTGAACCGATCGTGTTTATCTCACGTCCGATCTCCTGCGAAATAAAGCCAAGCTTCTTGCCGTTGCTTTGCTTCTCAGCGAGCACTGAGTTGAAATAGTCGAGATGCGTTTTTAAACGAACGCGTTCTTCGTTGATGTCGAGTTTCTCAATGTAAAAAATGATCTCCTGCTCCAGTCGGTTCAGATCATAACCTTCTTCGCCTAGAAACGAGACCACGTTACCTTTTAATCGTTCACGTATTCGCTCCACTCTCTTTGGATCGAGTTCACCGACATGAGTCAATTGAGTCGCAATAACCTGTATACAATCCTTGAGCATGTTGCCCAGCACCTTGCCTTCGTCACGTCGAAACTGCTCGCATTTAGTGAGCGCTTCTACCAGGCAGCCTTTTACTTTTTTCCATGCTTCTTCAGACGAGGTCTCGCGGGGTTTGCTTTGTATTACATCCGGGGAATTCAACGCGAGCTCAAACAGGTTATCATAAGGTGCTACGACGCGATCAGCTAGTCGTTTGAGTTCATTATAATAACTAACAAAGAGATTTTGATTGTAAGTCTGCCGGACTTCTACGTCGGCATATTCCTGATAGTCGATCACCAGCGAAACCTTACCGCGTTCCAGTTGTTCGCTGATCAGATTCCTAACTTCAATTTCCTTGTCGGAGAAGATCTTCGGGAGACGAAGGTTGAGGTCCAGAAATTTCGAGTTCAGACTTTTGACTTCAGCCGAGATCTGCACATTCCCATCGTCAAGGGAGTGCTGACCGAATCCCGTCATTGATTTGATCATCGATGTTGGTTTGAATGAATTGATTAATGCTAAACACCCGACAATATTGCGCGACTTAAATGCAGCAAACTTGGTCTAATGTCTCTCAGAGAGTAAAAGTCTTAGAAGTCGAAGCCCAGCGTCACAAACAAACGTGGCTTCATCACTTCATAATTTTCTACCGGCCACGCGAGGTCAGCTTTAATATAGTAACCCAGCAAAACAGTGCGCATGCCAAGTCCATAGCTATACAGCCAGGGGTTGAGATAGTTCTTTATCTGCGCAGTGAACGGACCACTTTCCTTCTCTTCGTAGCTGACGCTGTTCTGCGAATTAAATGGCGCCTTGCCCGACCAGCTTGTGCCGATGTCATAGAAGGCAATGAATTGCATATTGCGCAGGAAGTTCGAGGAAATCGGACCACTTGACAGGGCACGAATCAAAGGCACCCGGAACTCCGCATTACCCATCAATACGCTGTTGCCAAACAATGTCCCATAATCAAACCCGCGAAGCGAAGTTGCGAACTCCACAAATAGCAAGTCCTGTGTTTCGCCCGTATACCCTAAAGGATTCGGCACCCCGGTGCTGGACTTTCCATTGGTCTTGGACTTATTGAAGAACCAGTTGTCCATACCACCCAGCAAATACTGCTTAGGTGCATTGCCAAAGAAAGTACCACCGAAGCCCCGAACAGCAAATACGATCTCCTTATATATCTTTTGATAGTGACGAATGTCGATAGATGCCTGGCTGAAGCTCAGCTGAGCGTTCTGCAATCCCTGAGTATGCTGGAAGCTAACCTTCGCGCGTGTACCTTCGATAAGGTTCAGGCCCGTAGACACAGAGTTGTCATACACAATTTCAGACTTGAAACCGCCATAGTAATTGTTGGTCGGATCACCAGACGGTGGTGTTGAAGGATAATCAGCAGGCCCCAAAGGCACTGAGCGCGCCAATGCGCCGAACGGCTTCAGCGTAAAACGAATTCTATCTGAAACAGGAAGTGAAGCACTTACTTCAATTCGATTCAGCGAATAGTGATATAGATTTCCCTGTGCACCGTTCTCTGCTGGCTCAGTTTCCCATCTGATGCCTTTCCGATCTATGCGTGCGCTGAAATCGATCAACGATTTCAGGTACTGGAACTCACCATAGAAATCACCGTTACGGAGATCAACACTCGTCATCAATCCACCGAAGAAACGGTAGTTCTCCAGCATGTCGTTCATTTGCGTCTCGATAGAAATCCCGAGGCCGCGCAACGGATCCACTACCAGCGATGTCACGAGATTATTTGAACTGAACTTCGACTCATAGCCGAACGGTCCGGTAATCCTGCTTTTCTCACGGGCCTTCTTGTACTTGCTGAGGAAAGATTCGGTAACCTGGTTTTGTTTTACAGCATCGTCCTCAAATACGTAATTGTCAGTATTGACCTCTCCCTTCTTAGCAGAAGGCACTGTTGATTTCGATGTATCAACTTTTGCAACGCCTGTAGTGTCCTTAACTGAATCCGGCTGACCCTGATGTGCCGTGATCGAATCCAGAGGAGCAATGTGATTTGCTGAGTCAACATGAACAGGAGCCGGTGCTTTCGACCGTAAACTGTCCGGCTGCACTGCATCAGTTGAATCTGAAAGCTGACCCTGACGCAGACGTGCATTCAGGAGGTCCTTAATGCTCATTGATTTGTTTTCCTCGGCTTGCACTTTCCTGCGATCGCGAATGATGCGGGCCTGCTGTAAGTCCTTACGACGAGTTGCTGGTGTGAACACCTGCTTATCAAAGTTAAAGGTCCGATTAACATAAATGTTCTCCTTCAGATTTTGAGTGAGCACCATCGCCATGGTATTGTTGGCGAAATTGATATCATAGTCCTTGATGCTTGAAGCGTAGTTCGTAACCTGGGAATAGATGCCGGTTGACCTGTTGAACTTGAAAAGATTGACAATTCCACGCTGATCGCTGAGATAGTAAAAGGTGTTCTCGTCGAGAGCTTTTGGCGCCTGATCATTGCTCAACGTATTCGTTACACGATTCAGCAGGAACTTCGTGCTGTCGAGGTCGTAAACAAACAGATTGTAAACATTGGTTAGTTGCTCGAACTGTGGCTTTGCTGTAGTGCGTAAAGTATCCGTCGTCCTGTTGGAGCTGAATAAGATGCGATTCGTATTCGGAATGAATACAGGATCAACATCGTCATAAAGATCGTTTGTTAATCTTCGGGGCGCTCGGTTGCGCTTTGAGCTCATCAAGAACAGATCGCTCTTACCTTCAAAGTCTGCACTTAGAATTACCAGACGGCCATTGCTCGAGAAGTCGAAGCTGCGAACGTTGCTGAACCTCTCCAATTCCCGTGGCACCTTGGACTTGGTCGTAAAGTCGTAAAGCCAGAACACATACTGGCCGCTCTTTACGCCGATTACGCCAAGAGTATTGGCATCGGCCCAGGCTATCAGTGGCAGCCTGTAGTCAACCCGTTGTTTGATTACTTTGCTTCCACCGGATATGATCGTTTTTTCCCGACCATTCTCCAGCGACCTCACTTTCACTATGTATCGGCCGCGATCGTTCTCAGCATAGGCGATGTTACGTCCATCCGGGCTGATCTTAACAGTTGTGAATTCAGTCGTCTTGTTATGAAGGTGTGTGAATGAAAGTGAGTCCTGCGCAGATACATAAGATTTATCTACTGCATGCTCCATATCCGTATAGAACTTCTTCCACTCCGCCATCAGCTGGCGGAAGCTAATGCCTAACGTGATATAAATACTCTTCTCCTCGTTGCGCGTTACGCGCGTATAATTAAGGATGTTGGCTACACTGCTTTTACCGTATTTCTCGGCGATGTAATTCCACATCGATTGTCCTACCAGGCCTGCGTCCTTCCCTCCCAGCTTCGTTGCACGCCGTGACTTGCGAGTCACCATCAGCTGACGGATGTAGTCATCCATTTCGATGCTCCATCCTTTTGCAACGTATAAAGAGGCCCCGTCGATAAACCAATCCGGAAGGTTCATCAGAATGGAACTTTGAAACATGTCCTTGAGGTTTCCTCCGAACATCATTTCATTCACCATCAGATCGGATATCTGAAAGAGGAGCTCGTCTTTAAACTCCTGCGCCGTACCCATGTGCGCCACCTCGACGTACGGCTTAATGAATTCAGTTTCACCCCCAACGTTAAACACGTTGTGATTCAAACCTACGTTGCTTTGACGCAGATCACTGAGGGAATTATATAAAAAGACTTTTGTTTTAAAATAAGGTGGATAACCGATGAGATCCGTGATGCGGTCGAACTCACTTTCAAGGTACTCCAGTGCTTCCTGCGCAACCTGCCTGCGGGCGTCATAGTAGTAGACGTCGAAATTTTCGCCACTGAGGTACAGCCAGTCAAACTGCCTGTATTGAATACGGTTCTTTCCAAATACCTCCCTTGATTGCTGCCCCTGTGCCTCTGCAAGTCCTAAAAATAAACACCATAGCAACAAGAAATATCCTCTTCGCAAGTTCATAGTCATGTCAGGGAAGTCCAATATAGTGATTTATAACGTTCAATATCTACGAGTTTGTTCAACGGCGTTCCATTTTCTATGGCCGAAATCAGTTCGCCCGAAAAGAACGGTGCGAGGCTTACGCCTTTAGTCCCCAGTCCGTTCAAAGTCCACATCCGGTGATACCCGGGATGCCGCCCCACCAGTGGACGTCGATCCGGCGTGGTCGGCCGGAAACCCCATTGCTGACTCTCGACCGTGAATGGCAAATGTATTAGTTCTTTGATAGCAGCAGTTAGTTCATGAAGAGATTCTTCTGTGGTACCCGGGTTATTGTCGGTGTAACTGTATGTCGCCCCGGCCCGCCAGCTTCCCATTTGCGGAACCAGATATGCACCCCGGTTTACAATCCATTGTGGCTCAACTGCCGATTGGATCTGCAGCGTTTCGCCCTTTAAGGGACGGATCGGAAGCCACTTAAACCATGAAGTACTGTGAACACCCGTGCAAATGATGACATGATCCGCTTCATACTCCCCGTACCGGACAGATGATTCGCCGGAAACCAGCAACGAGTCCTCTATCATTTGTCCTAAATATGTCTGATGTCTTGACAGGAGATTCCGCACCCCGTCAACGTATGCATTCGTGTCTACAAATCCGCATTTATCAAGTAGCAGGCCACCAAGGGGATCAATGACGCCATCCAGCGACGGGCCTTTTTTTACGTCCCGAATGAAAGGAGAATACACAGGATCGGAACTTTTACCCATCCACTCGTTCTGCTCCTCAATGCTGTGGAACGGCCGATAGATCGGCTTAGGATGAAAAAACTTCCGTCCCGTCAAACCTTCGGCATCGGAATAGTGCTTTTCAAGTGACGGAAACAATTGATCGGCAAGCCAGGTTTTTGTCATCTTCCTTCCCGTGACGGGATTAAAGATTCCTGCCGCAATCCTCGATGACGTATTCCCCTCCGGCCAGTCTACCACGAGGATCTTCCGGCCCAGCTGATGAAGTTTCAGGGCTACTGCGGCTCCCGCCAGGCCCAAACCAATAACTATGTAATCAAAATGCTGCCTGGTGCTCAACTGAATCAAAAGTATATCTCCGTGAAATAACAGAATCCCCAATAGCAATCAGCCGGTCACCATGAAAATTGTGACCGGCAATTCACTAATGGGGAAACTACTAACTTTGAACCTTAAGAAATATTGTAATGCTTCAAATCGCTTCAATGACTTTTAATCCGTTTCAGGAAAACACCTATGTGTTATATGATGAATCGGGTTCATGCATAATTGTAGATCCTGGTTGTTACGAGCCCGATGAACGTCACGAGCTCCAGGCGTTTATAAGCAACAACGACCTGCGCGTGACTCAACTGGTTAACACGCATTGTCACATTGATCATGTACTGGGCAATGAGTTTGTCAGACAGACTTATGGCGTGGGCCTACATATACATAAGCTGGAAGAACCTGTTCTCAGAGCAGTGGGTTCGTACGCTCCGAACTACGGATTCAATATGTATCAACCTGCTAGTGTCGATGGCTACCTGGAGGAAGGTGGCGAGCTTTTAGTGGGCAACGTCAGGTTGTCGATACTATTTGTTCCAGGTCACGCTCCCGGGCACATTGCCTTTTATGACTCTGAAAGCAAATCTCTGATCAGCGGCGATGTTCTCTTTTACAATAGCATAGGCAGAACCGATCTGCCAGGAGGGAATTTCGAGGTATTGGAAAACAGCATAAGAAAGAAGTTGTATGCCCTCCCAGATGATACAACAGTATATCCGGGACACGGCCCAAAAACCACAATCGGATTCGAAAAAAAGACGAATCCTTTTGTTCATGCCTGACGAGACTCACATTCACCTTTCATTCTTTCTGCCTACCTTCACCCTTCATTCTTTTTAGAAAACTGCCATTTTTTGAACCTTCTGAGATATCTTCCAAACACGCTCACCTGCCTTAACCTGGTGTGTGGATGCCTGGGTCTGCTTGCACTATGGAGAAACGAACCGGGCCTTGTTGAATACTACATGTGGGCGGCCTGTATTTTTGACTTTTTTGACGGCTTTGCAGCCCGGTTGCTAAAAGTCTCATCTCCAATAGGGAAGGACCTGGATTCGCTTGCCGACATGGTGACATTCGGGGTTTTGCCTTCATTCTTCATGTACTGGATGCTGCAGCAAACAGGCGCATCTGATACAATTGCCTATGCAGCTTTCCTGCTGGTCGTGTGTTCTGCACTTAGACTGGCGGTTTTCAACAATGACGCCACTCAGTCGGATTCTTTCAGGGGAGTTCCAACACCAGCCAATACCTTGTTTATCATAGGCTTACCTCATATTCTAAGTCTGGACTTCGTCGGCGGCGGGCTTGCAAATGTCCCCACGGTTGTGCTCATCGCGATAACGGTGATATTTTCACTCCTTCTCGTCTCCAGATTCGAGCTCTTTGCCCTGAAATTCAAAAGCTTCGGCTGGGCCGATAATAAATTAAGATATAGTTTCCTGATACTTGCAGGTATTTTACTGTTGATCTTTAAGCAGGCGGCCATCTCTCTGATTATACTTTTGTACATCGGGCTGTCGTTAGGATCAAGTGTGTTTTCCAGGAGTAGGAGTTGAATTTTTTGGCGATTGAACCGTCCCGTGTCACCCTTTGAAAAAGCAAGTTTGCTGCTTTCGTGTCTCCTCGCATGGGTGACTGTCGCTTCACATGCTCAAAGCGTTTTGCAATCGGGCCATTGGTATAAAGTGGGCATAGCACAACGGGGTGTCTATCGCATCAGCGGCGATCAGTTGCAAAAGATGGGATTTGGCTCAAATGTCGATCCTGCGCACATTAAGATGTACGGCAACATTGGGGGCATGCTCCCTCAGGAAAATAATCAGGTTCGGCCCAATGATCTCACCGAAATAGCCATTCTGGTGTCTACGGGCGATGATGGATCATTTGACAAGAATGACTACATCCTTTTCTTTGCCGAGGGCCCTGATCTGGTTCAGTTTAAGCCCGGCAAAAACACTTTCTTTTATGAAAGCAACCTGTACAGCAAGCTGAACTACTATTTCATTACGGTAGGGCCAGACGCCGGGAAGCGCGTAAGTCCCGCAGTCGATGCGCCCTCCCCATCCGTTGTAATTGATACTTTCAACGACTACGTCTATCATGAATCCGACGAATACAATGAATTGAAGTCGGGCAGGGAATGGTTTGGTGAACGTTATGATATCAGCACCACCTATTCCTACCGTTTCGACATAGAGGGTATTGTTGACAACACGTCTGTCACGTGGATCTCAGACGTAATGGCACAATCGTTCAATGGATCCAGTTTCAAACTCCAGTTTAACCGAACGCAGGTGGCCGAACAGATTGTGCCGGTGATTAACAATACTCAGTATGGAGTAAAGGGAAGGCACAAGCGCGATACCATTAGTTTTCAATCCGGTACAGTTGGTGCGCCGGCCGTTGTTTCACAGGATTTGCGTTACGAATATGTAAAATCCTCAAGCGGGAAGAATGTCGGCTTCCTGGATTTGATGCTCGTTTCGTTCGAACGAAAACTTGCCCTCTACGGTAAACAAACTATTTTCAGATCATCCAAAAGTTTAACCGCATCGCAGGTCACCTATAAGATCGGGAAAGCCGGAGCTCCTTTGCAGGTCTGGGACGTCACCGATTACTCAAATGCGCGCGTTCACACTACCTCCACTAGCGGGGAGGTTGCAACATTTTCCGCCGATGCGTCACTGCTTCGGGAGTTTGTAGTCTTTGGAAACGATATTTCTTCTCCTGAGATGGTTGGAGAGGTGTCCAATCAGAACCTTCACGCACTTTCGCCTGCTGAAGTTATCCTGGTTACTCACCCTTCGTTTTTATCGGAGGCGCAACGTCTGGCCAGTCACAGACAACAACACAACGGAGCAGCTGTGCACGTTGTTACCACAGACCAGATCTACAATGAATTTTCATCGGGACGGCAGGACGTGTCTGCAATTCGCGACTTTGTAAGACACATCTATCTAAAGAACCCCTCAAGATTGCAGGCGCTAATTCTATTTGGAAGAGGATCGTACGATTACAAAGATCGTATGCCGAACAACACAAACTTTATTCCCACCTATGAGTCGAGGAATTCGCTCTCCCCGCTGGAAACATATTCATCGGACGACTTCTTTGCATTCTTGGAGGCCGGTGAAGGCAACTGGGGCGAAAGTCCTGTTCAGCATCATACACTTGATATCGGAGTTGGTCGCCTTACTGTTAAAACTGAAAGCGAAGCCCGACAGGTCGTAGACAAGCTAATCGCCTACGATGCGCTGGCAAGCACCAATGGTTACTGGAGAAAGGACATCGTTTTTGTGGCTGATGATGGAAGTAACTCAGACGGATTTACGTCGGTTCATCAATCGCAGGCCAATTCCATGGCAGAGAGTATTGAATCTCTTTATCCATCATTCGATACACAGAAGATTTTCCTCGGCACTTACACAAAGACTGCGACATCAAATGGTGAAGTGATGCCCGAAATCAACAAAGAGATACGCGGTCATTTTAAAAACGGCGCTTTAATAATCAATTATACAGGGCACGGCAGCGAGAAGCTTTTGGCCGACGAACGCGTTTTCACCGAAGCTGACATCGACTTGCTGGATAATAAGTTATATCCATTTATGGTGACAGCCACCTGTGAGTTTGGAAGGCAGGACGATCCATCGTTGATCTCAAGCGCCGAGCGATGTGTGCTGCGCGCTAACGGCGGGGCTATTGGCATTCTTACTTCTGCACGCCCGGTCAACTCACCCACAAACTTTCTTTTGAATCAACAGTTCTATACATCGCTCTTCACCCGTACCAATGGATCATACCGGACGATCGGCCAGGTATTTCGTGAAACCAAGAACAACAGCGTGAGCGGCGTTGCAAACAGGAACTTCTCACTGATTGGGGATCCATCAGCGACCCTTGCCTTACCTGTCGAACGCATTGTTGTGACCTCGGTCAATACAACTGCGGGGTCCGATACCCTGAAAGCACTCTCGACGGTTACGATGACCGGTGAGATTCGCGATGATTTGAATACTCCACTTACAAACTTCAAGGGCACATTGGAAATGACGGTGTTCGACAAAGTCACCGAGCAGGTGACAATCGGAAAGAACGACCCCCCTTACAAGTTTACGGAGCGGGAAAATGCACTGTTTCGGGGTAAGGCATCTGTCGTCGATGGCACGTTTCAAATCAGCTTCGTCGTGCCGAAGAACATCGCCTACGAATACGGTCCAGGCAAGATCGGTCTTTACGCTTCAGACTTGTCTTCCGGCCGGGACGCAGGTGGTTCCACAAGACTGGTGGTTGGTGGCAGCGACCCGAAACCGCCCTTAGACACTACACCTCCTATCGTTCAGGGCTTTATGGGTGACACAACGTTCCTGAACGGCGGCGTGGTCATTCCAAACACTGTGCTTGTCGTAAAACTTCAGGATGCCAGTGGAATCAACATCTCAGAATACGGGGTTGGAAATTCGCTTACTGCGGTGCTGGACGGGGCCGAAACTTTTTCGCTCTCGGAATACTATGTCGCCGCAACCGACAACTATTCAAAAGGTTGGGTACACTTCCCGATGGAAGGGCTGACTCCCGGGCGTCATGCAATTACGATCTATGCCTGGGACACGTTTAACAACCCTGCCGAGGCAACCGTGGATTTCATAGTCACTGACGGCGAGGAACTTGTGATTGAGGATTTTGCAAACTATCCCAATCCGTTCCAGAACGAGACTAGTGTATATTTCACACATAATCGCTCGGGCGACGATCTTCAGGCTATGCTGGTGCTGTGCATGGCCACCGGTCAGGTGATTAAAACTTACGAATTTGACATACCGCAAAGCGGCTACCAGGTAGATCTGCTGGATATCGACGCTTTTGCAGAGTTTGGCAAAAAACTCCCCGGTGGAGTATACTTGGCGCGGCTTGCCGTTCGTTCAGTAACGAATGGCTCTAAAAGTGAGCGCGTTACAAAATTAATTGTTGTTAATTAGTTATCTTTGAGCCTTTGAAATTATCATTAATGTCGTACCGCGCATTGGCTTTATTGGCGATAGGCCTAGTAAAGTTTCATTCAGGTTTTTCTCAAGGTGTCGTTGCCAATCCTGATGAATTATTAGGTGCCCAAAACGCGATCACAACTGCCGTTCCTTTTTTAGCCATAACCCCGGATGCGCGGCACGCAGCACTCGGTGATGCTGGGGTAGCAACAAGTCCTGATGCAAACTCATCCTACTGGAACGCTGGCAAGCTTGCCTTCATAGATAAAAAGTATGGCGGCGCTCTTTCTTACACGCCATGGTTAGGAAAGATTGTTAACGACATGTCCATCTCCTACCTGACTGGCTTTTATAAGTTCACAAAAGAACAGGCAGTTTCTACCTCGATCAAATATTTTGATTTGGGAGACATCAGCTTCAGGGACGGGAACAATAACCCGCTTGGTGATTTTCATCCTCGTGAGTTTGCCTTTGACGGAACCTATTCTCGCAAACTCTCCAATGAATTTGGCGTCGGCATTACCGCCCGCTACATATATTCAAATCTGACCGGAGCCTTTGCCGGCGTCGATGCGAAACCGGGCCATAGCGTGGCCGTTGACATCGGCGTTTACTATACGAAAACATTCGAACGGGTTCGCACGTCTACGCTTTCACTTGGTGGCGCCATCTCTAACATCGGTGCTAAAATGTCCTATACTGATAATAATAACAAAGACTTCATCCCCACAACCCTGCGATTGGGCGGCGCATATAATATTGAACTCGATCCTGTAAACTCATTTACTTTCATTCTCGACTTCAGTAAACTGATGGTTCCAACGCCCCCCATACGCGCCACTGACGGGTCAATCGTTTATGGCAAAGATGATGATCGTTCTTTGCTGAGTGGAATGTTTGGGTCGTTCACCGATGCACCAAATGGCTTCGAGGAAGAGATGCAGGAGATCGTGACCTCAGTGGGCATCGAGTACTGGTACAACCAGACGTTTGCCGCCCGCATAGGTTATTTTAATGAAGCCGAAAACAAGGGCAACCGGAAGTACATGACGGTCGGGCTGGGTTTCAGGAGAAAGGCATTCGGAATTGACGTCGCTTATATCGTGCCTGTCAACCGCAGAGAGAGTCCGCTTGCTGAAACGCTTCGCTTTACATTGCTCTTCCAGGCACCCTGGAACAATGCCGAACCTGTAGAGACTGTGACCGAACAATAATCGCTGATGCTCGACAGAACCCAGGCGCCCTCATTCGTAAAAAGCTCATCATTTGATCTCATCCGTCCTGAAAGAACCACCGTCGCAGGTGGCGCCGAGGTACTCTTTGTCCTGGGCGGATCACAAAATGTCTGCAAGATAGAACTCTTGTTTCAGGCGGGGCGTTGGAACGAACGCTCTTTTGGAGCCGGATACTTTACTTCCCAACTGCTTTCCAAGGGAACAAAAACGAAATCAAGTTTTCAGATAGCCCAGGCCTTTGATCAGCTGGGGGCGCACCTTGAAATCAATCCAGGCGCAGATTTTGTCTCAGTAGCGCTCTATAGTTTGACCAGGAAACTGGAGTCCTCATTCGAACTGCTTGTAGAATTGCTGCTGGATTCAGTTTTTCCGGAGAAGGAACTGGCGCAGCTTAAAACGATCTACCTTCAGAACTTAAGGATCAACAAAGAGAAAACAAGCTTCCAATCTTCGGTGCTGTTCCGCCGCACGTTGTACGGATCTTCTCACCCTTATGGTAAAGAGTTGGATGATACGGATGTGCAGCGGATATCGCAGGCAGAACTTGTTAAACACTTCAATGAGTTTTTCAAAGAAGCAACTGTAATTGTCTCAGGGAAAGTGAGCGAGGAACAGCAGCAATACATTGTGTCGTCGTTAGGCTTTCTGAAACAACAGGTGATTGCTCCCGCCGACGCTACAATTCCTGTTCTGAATGTCACGAGCGAAATCATTTCAAAAGAAGGCAGCGTGCAGGCATCGATCCGAATGGGAAAACCGTTCTTTGGACGACTTCATGCCGATTACGCTGGCGCTATCTTATTGAATCACATGCTGGGTGGCTATTTCGGATCCAGGTTGATGAAGAATATTCGTGAAGAGAAGGGTCTGACGTATGGGATATCCTCTTCCCTTTCAATGGCGCTTCATGGCAATCACTTTGTTATTGGCGCAGATGTAAATCTGGAAAATGTTCAACTGGCATTCGG
The DNA here is from genome assembly GCF_037203685.1 of Chryseolinea sp. T2. Taxonomy (NCBI): domain Bacteria; kingdom Pseudomonadati; phylum Bacteroidota; class Cytophagia; order Cytophagales; family Fulvivirgaceae; genus Chryseolinea; species Chryseolinea sp. T2. Next base: position 185,835 of record NZ_JBBCAU010000008.1, on the reverse strand, counting down.
CGAGATCCGTAAAGAAATGAAACGCCTTCGCGAGGAGGCTATCGATCCTGGAGAACTTGAGATAGCACGCAACCATTTTATCGGAAGCCTTCAACTCGAGATCACAACTTCGTTTGCCCACGCAGATAAAGTGAAGAACATTAAAATCTTTGGGCTCCCCGACACGTACTATCAGCAACTCATTCATCGCATTGACGCCATTTCAGCAGAATACCTGATGGAGGTTGCCAACCGACATTTCCAGGAAGAACAATTACTGCAGATTGCCGTAGGCTGATTCAGGATCGAATGCTATAGTTGGTGCAGAAAACTAACTTCGTATTTTGTACGCCATGAAGGTCCACTCACCATTCCTTTCTCTTTTGATGCTTAGTTTGACTGTTTGTCTGTCTGCAAACAGCTGCCTTGCTCAGGCTACACCGTCGACCCATTACGTGTGTATCATGAACGATGGCACCTATCACGATCGGTCATCCTGTGCGTTGCTGCAGCTCTGCAGCGGGGCCAAATTTCGAAAGACATCCAATGTTGAAAATCTCAGGCCCTGTAAGAAGTGCGCCCGGCCAGTCGCAGCTCGTGGGGACTTTCATGACATCAAACGCATTCTGGGTGTGAAGGACAGAAAGCAAATTGCCGATTCTATTGGCACCGCCGAAAGTGTGATAAAACGTGAAGGATACACGCTCCGAATTCTTGGATCGCCGGGAACGAAGACCATTAATACACTGGAGTTCTTTCTGAATGACCGAACGCCGTTTATTAGTGATTCGCTGTTATCAAATTCGTTGTTTAGAAAACTGGGCCTGAACTTTGAAGGCTGCAGGGCCGACACGGTAAGAAATCTTACGCCGCATCCTGTTACAAAAAAGGTCGACCCCTCCTTTACCATTGAATACAGGAACTGCGCTATAGTCGAACGACGCGACGCTTACGACGATATAAGTAAGTATTACTATCGATTGTCGTTTGTGCCTAATGAGGCTGATCAGGTTGTGGTTCTTGAAAAAATTCAACTTGTGCTGACGGCAGAACGGTAATTCTGATACGAACAAAAAGTCCAGGTCACCCGTTTACCTAAACTGTGGAACGATAGGTGCGATTATGTGGCACCAGTTTCACACTCCATGCGTTTAACGAAACAGGTCTCTCTGCACCGACGGCATAGTAACTTGTTTGCACATGGAAATTCAACTCGCTCATTGTCACGTCGCCACCGATTGAACGGTTGATTTCAAACGTCAAAATCTCTATATTCGATTGACATCGTTGGGTCACGTTGGAAAGAGAACTCGTTTCGGTTCAATATTTGTCGACTAGAATGGACCTTCACTATTCGTTATTATACACGCAAACCCAATTTCTATGAATGTGTATTGTGAGTTGCTACTGGATCGTATCCGACTGAAAATCGATGGTGAAGAACTTTCGTTTCAGGTCAATTCAGGGTTTTATGCGCACCGGATGCTTGTGATTACAGGAATCAGCAGCCGGATTAAGGGTTTTGTCCGCTATCACCAGAGCGACATGAACATCCTTCAGAAAATCAGGCAGCGTATTGTCAAGAACAAGGTATTTGTCCTTGTCAATCAGGATGTTCAGCAATACGTCACCCTGAAGCACATTCACGAGTTTGCAACAAGGTTCCTTGACGGTGGAGACATGTATATCATTCCTAAGCCGCCAAGTTTTGACAGCACAAATCTTGAAAACGTCGAAAGGATCAGGTCCGAATATATCAGAGGAAGCCAGAATCGTGATACGGTGCTTTCCCAACTCCAGGATATCGCAAAGCCCGGCGCTCAGCGGCCGGCTTTTAAATCAGGTGTTTAATTGAGCCGATTTCCACAAAATCTTATACCAGGGGCCGCTTTTTAAAAAGGCGGCCCTTCGCTTTATCGCCATTTTCGACGCTTCGTCGAAAAAAAAATCGTTGTCACAGTTAGAAGGCCTGCGTCAAAATTGTACCTTACCCGGGAATGGCTTCAATCATGAATTTCAAAGGTATACTCCTCATCGGCCTGATTGCCTGCGTTGCGCAACTTGCCTGTGCCCAGGATTCCAACACTGCGGTATCTGAATTCCAGGTCGCTCCACCACCGGCACCACCTGAATTTCTCCTCGTGCTCCGCACCGACGACAAGACCGTCATTGTTGATCCCGAAACTAATGACATGCCTGCCATTGAATCTGTAGTTGACGCCCGTTGGGTACAGTCAGTGGAGATGATTACCGGCGAGGAAGCTCTTTCCAGGTATGGCCTTAAGGGTCGCAACGGTGTGATCATCATACAGTTCAAACCAAACTACGTTTTCCCGTTAGGTTTACCCGAAGCAATTAAAGACGGCGAATAGCCGCTCATGCGAGCTCTGCAGCACCCACCTGTCGTTTCGCGAATAAATTAGCGCGGAATTCATCCTATGAATTCTGGCAAACGAAATAACTACTATCTGCCATTGGTAATACCTGGCTTTAGAAAGCCCGGACTTTTTTGCGTTCTTCGTTAACTATTTATCGCCCTTATTTTCCGTCTATGACATCGCCACGTTCGCTTCTGCTGGTCTGTTTGATGCTGATCATTGCTTTTTCCTGTAAGGAGGAGAAACCCAAAGAGCAGCCCTTAACGAAACACGATACGGGTCAGGTGGCAACTGTCGCCTCTGAAATTCGAAAAAACACTCCTGCGAAACTGGCAGAAGGTCTTACGCTTACACTTTGGGCCTCTGACTCACTGGCTCCGGACCCTGTAGCAATGTCCATCGATGATGATGGTAAGATTTATATCGCCCGGACCAACCGCCAGAAAAACTCAGAGTTTGACATCCGCGGTCATCGCGACTGGATGATCCCTTCGATCAGTCTCCAATCTGTAGAAGAAAGACGTGCCTTCCTCCACGAAACATTTGCTCCCGGTAAGAGCAAGGAAAACGAATGGCTCGCTGATCTCAACAACGATGGAAGTCACGACTGGCGTGATCTCGCCGTCGAAAAAGACGAGATCTGGAAAATTGAGGATACCAACGGTGATGGTTATGGTGACCTGGCAACACGTATTCTGGATGATTTTCACGACGAGGTCACCGATGTTGGTGGCGGCATACTCGTTCGCGACAAAGACATCTTCTATACCATTGGTCCTGATATGTGGCGGCTTCGCGATACGAACGACGACGGGGTAATCGACGACAAGAAATCCATCAGCCATGGATACGCTGTACACATTGGATTTAGCGGGCATGGTATGTCAGGCGCAACGGAGGGTCCAGACGGAAAAATATACTGGCAGATCGGCGACATAGGCGCCAACATTACAGCTCCCGATGGCAAAGTTCACTCTTATCCTAACGAAGGAATTCTTGTAAGATCAAATCCCGACGGAAGCGACTTCGAAGTATTTGCATCAGGAATCAGAAACACTCATGAGTTTGTATTCGACGAATATGGAAACATCATCAGCTCTGATAATGATGGCGATCATCCTGGCGAAAGTGAAAGACTAGTCTATCTCGTTGATGGTTCCGATCAGGGATGGCGATCAAACTGGCAGTATGGCAAGTATGTTGATCCGCGCAATAACGAATACAAAGTTTGGATGGATGAAGGCTTGTACAAACCTCGGTGGGATGGCCAGGCCGCATACATCATCCCTCCAATTGTAAACTTTCACAACGGACCTACAGGCATGGTCTATAATCCGGGCACTGCACTTGGCTCGCAGTGGAAGAACAAGTTCTTTTTGGTGGAATTCGTTGGAAGTCCCAGCCGCTCGCACATCTGGGCATTCAGCCTGAAACCGAATGGTGCTTCATTTTCATTGACTGAGGACATTGACGTAGCGAGTGGAATTCTGCCGACTGGCATTCGCTTCGGTCCCGACGGTGCGCTTTATGTTGCCGACTGGATCAATGGTTGGGGCACCAAGAACTTCGGACGCATCTGGAAGCTCGACGTTTCGGCTGATAAGAACGACCTGAAAAATGAACGTGTTGAAACCGAGCGACTGATGAAGCTTGATTATTCCGGTCAAAGCGTAGAAGAACTATTGAAACTTCTGTCCTACGGCGATATGCGCATCAGGCAAAAGGCACAGTTTGAACTGGTCGCACGCGACGGACAAGGTATGGATGCTTTCAAGAACGCCATTGCTCAACGTGACAACCAGCTAGCCCGGGTGCATGCTATCTGGGGCGTAGGCCAGTTAACACGCAAGGACAAGATCAATGGAAGGATACTGCAGGAACTTCTTCACGACAGCGATCTTGAGATTGCTGCTCAGGCTGCAAAAACTATAGGCGACGTTCGCTTCGACGCTGCTGCCGCCGATCTCATCCCTCTTCTCGAAAGCGAGAATCCGAGAGCTGCCTTCTTTGCCGCACAGGCACTGGGAAGACTCAAATACGAGGACGCAATAAAGCCACTTATTCAGCTGATCGATAAGAACAACGATGTAGACAATTACATACGCCATGCCGCAGTCGTTGCTTTGGCGCGCATAGGAAAAGAAGATCCGATTGCCCTGTTGGCGAAGAGTCCGAAGAAACAGTTGCGCATTGCCGCAGTGTTAGTACTGCGTCGACTGCACAGCGACAAGGTATCGCTATTTCTTCAGGATCCGGATGAGTACGTTGTCACGGAAGCAGCACGCGCTATCAATGATGATTTGTCAATTGAGAAATCACTGCCTGACCTGGCCCGGGTCTTAAACGACCCCAGATTCAAAAGTGAACCTCTGTTGCGCCGGGCCATTAATGCATGCCTGCGGGTAGGTTCCGAGAAAGAGATGGATATGCTCATCAATTTTGCAAAGCGTTCCGATGTAACGCCTGAGCTACGCGCAGAAGCACTTGCAACTCTTGGTGTGTGGCCTAATCCTTCAACGCTCGATCGTGTCGACGGAAGATTGCGCGGCAAAGTAACACGCGATCCCGCCGTCGTGACGGCAAAAGTACGCAGCTTCGCCGGCGAGTTCATGAAGAGCAATGAACCTGAAGTAGTTATCGCCAGTGCAAAGATGATTGCCAATCTTGGAATCCAGGACTTCAACAGCAATTTTGCAAGCCTGCTTGGCTCCAGCCACTCACCGGAAGTGAGATCGGCGATGCTCATCGCGCTTTCAACATTGAAATACGATAAGATCGAGGACGTGATTCATAAAGGAATGGCGGATCGCGAAGCTTCCGTACGCACAACTGCGGTCGGGCTGCTCAGCGACCTTGATATCAGCAAGGAAAAACTTCCTTCTATTGTCGATCCTGTGTTTAAAAACGGATCTGTACAGGAGCAACAGGAACTACTCCGCGTATTGGGTGAGATGCCCGCCGACAGAACAGAAGCCGTTCTTGAGAAACTCATCGATCAGCTCGCATCAAAGAAGATTGCTCCAGCCATCACGTTGGATCTTATCGAAGCTGTTGATTCTACTCATTCGGACAAGCTCCTGACCAAACTCGGTCCGCTGCGTTCTACAAGCACGAAAACTGACGGATACCTCGATGCCCTCTACGGCGGCGATGCAAGAAGCGCATGGTGGTATTTCAGAAGCAGCTCAACCGGACAATGCGTACGATGCCATGCTATCGGCGGTGAAGGCGGCACTGTTGGACCCGACCTCTCAAACATTGGCAATAAACTTACGCGTGAACAGATTCTGCAGGCTATGGTGGAACCCAGTGCGCGCCTTTCTCCCGGATATGGTACCGTTAAGGTTACGCTGAAGGACGGCCAGGTCATCACAGGTACTTTAATGGAGGAGAATAAGGATGAGCTGATCATAAAGACTTCCGATGCAGAGCCGGTGGAGGTAAACCTGTCCCGAATCAACAAACGCGAAAACATGGCATCCGCAATGCCTCCGATGGGCACGCTGATGTCGAAACGCGAGATTCGGAACATGGTTGAGTTCCTTGCAAATCAGAAAAAGGATGGCAAGTAGTTGTTAGTTTGTCCTCACAACCCAGAGGCTAGCGTTTTCCGTAGATGTTCTTGAGATCCTTTTCGAATAGTGTATAAGGATCATTGTAGAATTTCATGAAGTCGGGCACACTCACCTGGCCAGGAAATGGTGCGTAATAGTGCGTAGGACTATTCTGATCATTTCTCCATACCAACACGTAACAGAGACGGAGGTTGTCAGTCTTGATCACCCTTAAAAGTGTCTCAGTCCACCACGTCGCATTAGGTATCGACTCAAGACCGGTTTCTGTGAACGCAGCAAGCTTGCCCTTCTTTACCGCGTAATCTGATAGAATCTTCAACTTCGCCGTTGCCTTAGTGAGATCATATCGATCGCGACCCATATCTCCATAGTTGTCCATTCCCAACAGATCAACGTACTCATCACCCGGGTACCGATCGAGATATTCTGCTTCAGAGGAGAACCTGTTGTCGGGAGAAAACGCATAAAGGAAATTGTGTACCTGCAAACTGTCTCTCAGGTAGCTTACGGTAGACTGCCAAAGAGAAATAAACTCCTCACGCGTGCAATGCGATTTACCCCACCAGAACCAATTGCCATCGAACTCATGATATGGACGGAATATCACGGGCACAAGCTTACCGTCTTTGGCTCGAAGATCATTGGCCCAATCCGCTATACCTTTCAGTATCGCTTTGTATTGCTCGTGTGCCACACCACCGGGAATTATGGCGGCCACTGCTGGTTTGGAAAGGGTATCTACCCAATAGAAAGCACCCTTCGAAATAGGATTGAAAAAATGCCAGGCTACAGTGGTCACTCCTCCGCGTTCGTAGGTGGCAATCACATTCTGTTTTAGCCTCACTTTCGCTTCAGCGATCTCACTTTCAGGCCTCCCGGAGAAACCCATAATGTCAACACCGATCACGGCTGGATGCGATCCTGTTACTGATTTCACATCCGACCGGTCCTTGTCACCACTCCATCCATGGCCATACTCAGTAGCATGTTGATGCCCAAACAATGTATGCTTCTCCGAAAGCTTCCACAGCGATTGGTAAAGGTTAATCGTCTCCGCCGTGGCTTTCTTATCAATAGGTCCGGTTTGTGCGATACATGACAATGAAAAACATGTAAGGCATCCCGTGATCATAATCAGAATGGAAACCCGCGTGAACAAAGAATGGGTTTTATTTTCAGTCATTGATTTTCTTGAATGTGAAGAATGGCGCCAGGCCATCCATCAGTGAAATAACAATCAAAGCAGTTGCTGCGAGTCGCTTCCAACCCGTCATTGTCAGAATAAGCTCAGTCTATTGAAACTTGAACTTGGCGTCCTTAGTAATACCGTCCCAGTTATCGCTCCTGAAAGGCACAGCCGGAAATCCGTCTTTGTTGAATAGGTTGGCATCTTCAGGATTGTCGGCCCACGCGAATCTCACGGCAACCGGAGTCTGAACCTGATCACACTCAACAACAACTTCATTACCATTGATACTTGCCTTCGCATAGTGGAACCGTTGGTCACTTCCGGCGAGCTCGAACCCTCTCAAATAGCCATACTTGTCCTTAACCATGAGTCCCGATCCCAGATCGTTAAAGGAAATCCGCACTTTGTTTCCTTCAACGCTCATTGATTTGTATGATGGACCTGCACAAACTACATTCTTACCGTATTCATTCTTAAGTGCCAGCGCTGCAAGTCTTTTTCCTACATCCTGTTTGTTCCTTGGATGGATATCGTTGGCTTCGCCGATATCGGTGGTCACGGCCATACCCGTGTGAGGTAAACTTAATGTCATAGTCTGCGCTTCCCGCAACTCTGCCCACGTGCTTCCTTTTTCGCTCGTGCCATGGCTTGCATTAAAGCTTGCGAGTTGAACAAAATAAAAAGGAAAATCTCCTTCCTTCCAGTGCGAACGCCAGTCGTTGATCATCAAAGGAAATGCCGTCCTGTATTGGTAGGCGCGGCCCGCATTTGATTCGCCCTGGTACCAAAGAACACCAGCGATGCGTGCGGGCAGAAGTGGATTAAGCATGGCATTAAACAACAGCGTTGGATAGCTGTTCGGCCCAACGGCGGCGCTACCATTCAACTTCTCTATTGAATAGCGCCACTTACCTGCAAGACTGTGTTTTGCCCCGGAACCTGTCGTGAGTTTCAGCTGATCGGGCTGCCCGTAGAGTCCCCCTCCACCACCAGTATCATCCACGCGCACAGCGATCACGTTGTCACCGGCTTTCAATACACCACTTGAAAGTTTGTAAACCCTTTGCTCATTATAACTTGCTGTTGACCCCACCATCGTACCATTAACGTAAGTGTCGTCCTCATCATCGATGGCCCCCAGCTCAAGCGTTGCATTTCCTTTTGCTTCGGCTTCCGTCAGCGTTACGGTTTTTCTAAACCATACTACGCCATCGAAGTCCGGGAGTCCGTGGTTCTCCCATAGCGAAGGCAACTCCATCTCGTTCCAGCTATTCGCGTCAAACGATGCGTCCTTCCAGTGATCAACTCCTGCGGGCGGAATGATGATGTTCATGGCTTTGAATTTCGCGATTTGCTCTGCCTGCTTTTGTTTTGCCAATTGCTCAAAATCAAGTTGAGGCATTCCCGAAATCATGTCTTTGAATTCAGGATTTGACATAAATGCTTCCCGGCTTGTCCACGTTTCAGAATGGGTGCCTCCCCATGATGTGTTGATAAGACCAATTGGTACATTAATCTCATTGTAAACTGAACGCGCAAAGAAATATCCAACGGCCGTAAAGTCGCCCGCAGTTTCCGGTGAACACGCCTTCCAGTCTCCGCCTTTCACATCCTCTTCGGGCTTCGCTGACACTTCCTTCTTTACAAGGAATTGTCTGATCTGCGGAAAGTTTGCAGCCTTTATTTCCTCTTCTGCATTCTTTGCCGCGCGAAGAGGCCACTCCATATTGGATTGTCCGGAACAAACCCAAACTTCACCCACGAGAATATCATTGATGGTAATAACGTTCTTGCCTTTCACAATCATTTGATATGGCCCGCCGGCAGTTTCCGGGCTGAGCTCCAATCGCCAGTGACCGGATTTATCCGTTGTTGTCTTTCCCTGCTTTCCATGAAACTGAACCGATATCTTTTCACCCGGACTCGCCCATCCCCAGACAACAACTGGCTTATTCCGCTGCACTACCAGACCGTCACTAATAAGTTTTGGAAGCCGAACCTGCGTATAGCCAATCAGTGAGCAGCTGATCGCTATCAGAAAAGCAAAGAGTTTTTTCATGAAGGAGTTTGATTGATGAGAAACATAGGAACTCGGCGACGACAACTTTCGCAGCCGATAACATTTGCCGACTAAAATAGAAAGAAAATGTAAAGCACTAATCAGCTAAATCATGGATTGTCGCCCCATGAATTAAGCGGTCCCTGGTTGTGAAGAAGCGGGACTTGAATGCCTAATAAGTTTCAGGAGTCTTACCTGCTTCGGCCTTTTCCACCCGCACGCCGATAGCGACAATACCCGGGAGGGTGTCCATGCGCATAAACTGCTCCAGAACAATCTTGTACTTGCCCTTTTGTGGAAACTGAAAGTTTTGCAGCAACAGAAAGCGATGATCATAAAGGTCGCCAATGCCGCTTTTCCCGGAAGGCTTGCCTGACTTCGCATCAAACAAATACTGGCCTATCAATTTCTTTTGAATCTCTACACCGGACGAGTCCTGCAGGTAGTAAGTGAAATAGAACCGCGCGTAAGGATAAGACACTGCATTCCGCAGATCACTGAATATGTTGTACTTGCTGTTGGTGTCGTCGATTTCGAATTCAAACGACGGCTTGTCTGTTACAATCCACTCTTGTTTATCGAAGTCTATTACCTGCTCGTATACGCGACTATCGCTGCACGCCCATAACACTACGCCTAACAGGCACAATGCAGAAGTTATTCTCATTGTTGATTCTCGGGTTTTGAATTGCGGGATTCTCCCTTATCTGTATTGCCTTCGTCAGAATTTCCCTTTGCTGAATTATCTCGATCCGAATTGCGTCGCTCGTTATTGCCCCGGGGCTGATTGCCCCGCTCAGAATTACCCTTCTCTGGACGCGGACCTCCGCCACCACCTCGGTTCTGCTGCTGGTTGCCCTTGTTACCAGGATTATTCCTGCCCTGATTCCGATTCCCTCTGTTAGGATTTCCCTGCTGACCTGGCTGACCCTGATTTGAATCCGGACTGCCTTGCTGACCGCTTTCCTGGCCAGACTGTCCCCGCGGTTGACCACCTTGATTCCGCTGCTCTCCCCGATTGCGTTGTTCGCCCCTATTACGTTGTTCACCCTGAGCACGTTGCTCTCCCTGAGAACGCTGTTCTCTTTGAGGACGTTGTTCTCCTTGACGTTGTTCTCCCTGAGTGCGCGGCTCGCCCTGAGTGCGCTGCTCATTACCTCCCTCGCGCCTCGGTCCCCGCTGCTGATTTTCGTTACGCCCTTCAGGTCTCCCCGATCTCTCTCTACGTGCCTGACCCTCCTCTGGCTTAGGCTGTGGTTGACCGGCATTGGCTTTTGGCTGCTGACCAGATGGCGCACTCGCCTGTCCTTCGCTACCTTTCTTCTTCTTGCGCTTCTTCGCCTTGCCCTTGAACTTCTGATCCATCCGCGCGAGATCACTATTCAAAGTCTCAACAGGGATCTTCTCTGCTACGACGTCAACATCAAGGCTCGCTGGCTTGCGCCCCTCCCTGTTCATCGCGAGGATCTGATTGACCCTTTCAATATTCAATGGATACCATGTGTTCTCAGCTACGAAGCCAAACCACATGATCTTCCTGAAGATGTCTGTCTTCTGAAGAGTAGCTTCTCCTTTTTCTGTTAAAAGCGGGCCTTCGATCTTTGGTATGTGCTCAAGGGCCTCCATGTAAGTCTCAAGCTCGTAATTAAGACAGCACTTAAGACGACCACACTGACCAGAAAGCTTGCTGGGATTGAGTGACAAATTTTGATAACGAGCTGCACTGGTAGCAACATTCTTGAAGTCCGTTAACCAGGTTGAACAACAAAGCTCGCGACCACAAACACCGATGCCGCCGAGGCGACCAGCCTCCTGGCGCAAACTTATTTGCCGCATTTCAACCCTTATTCTAAACTCACCGGCAAGAAGCTTGATCAGCTCACGGAAGTCGACGCGATCGTCAGCTGAGTAAAAGAAGGTAGCCTTGGCGTTGTCAGCCTGGTATTCGATGTCCGACAACTTCATTTCAAGCTTGAGGTCCCGAATGATTTCGCGTGTCCGGTATAACGTCGGCATCTCGCGCTTCTTCACTTCCTCAAACTTGTCGAGATCCTTTTGATGAGCAATGCGATAGATCTTCTTAATGTCACCGTCGGCCGAGATCTTCTTCTTTTGCATTTGCAACCTCACCAGCTCGCCCTGAAGCGAAACGTATCCGATGTGATGTCCGCTTGGAACTTCCACTACAACAGCATCCCCGGTAGTAAGACCAAGTTTATCGGGGTTACTGAAAAACTCTTTCCGTCCATTCTTGAACCTTACTTCAACAATGTTGAACCTGTCTTCACGTGGCATCTCCATGTTCGATAGCCAGTCGAATACATTCATCTTGTTGCATCCGCCCGTGTTGCAGGCGCCGTTGTTACGACACCCCGCTACCGATCCATTCTTACCCGAGCCACATGAACATCCCATCTCGATTAACCTTTATAGTTCATTAAGTCCTGGCCGATATCTTTTCGATAATATAGTCCTTCCCAGTCTATCCCCGACGCAGTTTTGTACGCCCGGGCACGAGCCTGCTCCAATGAGTTTCCGCTTCCGGAAATAGCAAGCACGCGTCCTCCGTGAGTGATAACATCATCCTCATGCTTCGTCGTCCCTGCATGAAAAACTATTGAGTCTCCCTGGTGATCCAGGCCGCTGATTACTTTGCCGGTTTCATACTCACCCGGATATCCTCCGGAAACCAAAGCAACTGTAACGGCGAAATCATCATGGACTTCAAGATTCTTTCCGGCCAGCTGTCCTTTGCCGCATGCAGCCAAAAGGTCAACCAAGTCACTCTTGATGCGAGGCATTACTGCCTGCGTCTCCGGATCTCCCATGCGGGCATTGTACTCTATAACAAATGGATTACCTCCAACATTCATAATGCCCACGAAAATAAAACCCTTGTAGTCGATCTTTTCGCGCAGAAGCCCATCTATAGTCGGTTTCACAATTCGCTCTTCAATCTTCGACATGAAGACGCTGTCGGCGAATATCACCGGTGATACGGCTCCCATCCCGCCCGTGTTCGGACCAGTATCGCCATCACCTATACGTTTATAGTCCTTTGCCTCAGGTAGCAACACATAGTCTTTACCATCAGTAAGAACAAATACCGATAACTCAATGCCATTCAGGAATTCCTCAATGAGTACTTTGGAACTGGCTGCACCAAATCGCTTATTAACAAGCATTTCTTTGATAACGGCCTTTGCCTCCCCCTGACTCAGACTAATGACAACACCTTTACCACCAGCCAATCCATCAGCCTTGAGTACTATCGGAGGCTTGCATTCAGATATGTAATCTAATGCCTGGACCAGATCTCCGGCTGCAAACGTACGTGCCTTTGCTGTTGGGATATTATTGCGAAGCATGAACTGCTTAGAATAGTCCTTACTGCCTTCAAGTTGTGCGCCGATCTTCCCGGGTCCAACCATCAGGATATTCTTCAAAGCAGCATCGTTCTCAAAGAAGTCGCGGATACCGTTTACAAGGGGGCCTTCGGGCCCAACCACCACCAAATCAATGGCCTTGTCGATACAAAACTGCCCGAGTCGGGCAAAGTCATCCACTCCTATAGACACGTTTTCAGCAACAGAAGCCGTTCCGGCATTGCCAGGCGCGACATAGATCTTTTGACAGAGCGGACTCTGTCTCATCTTCCATGCTAGCGCATGTTCCCTTCCGCCATTGCCGATTACCAGGATGTTCATGGATACTTTTTCGGTTCAACGCCAAATATAACGTGAATTAACATAAATAAAACACGGTTCTGCATCCCCAGGGCCATTTTGCCTCGACTGCCCAATGCCGTTGGTGGCTTATAAATAAAAAAACGTGAATGAAGAGCTCATTCACGTTTCTTAAACGCGGGTCTGGATGGCTCCGACCCACTCAGTATTAGTTGCTGCTCGGAATTAGTTGGCGTACTCGGACATAAACTTGATCCGCATCATACGCACTTCTTCCTCAGAGTAATCCGACATGGTGCCATCGCCCAAAGCCTGTTCGAGGCTATCAGTTTCCGCATTCATGAAATAGTCGTGAATGTCGTCCTGCTTATGCGCGTCGATCACCTGATCGATGTAGTAGTTCAGATTGAGCTTGGTTCCGGAATAGCAGATATTTTCAATCTCCGTCAATAGCTCCTCGAAAGACAGACGTGCCTTCTCAGCAATCTCTTCGAGATCTACCTTGCGATCGATCTGCTGAATGATGAGGATCTTTGTCTTAGACTTGTTGACAGAAGACTTGATCACTACTTCATTAGCAGTTTCAATATCGTTTTCATCAACATACTTACGGATAACAGCAAGGAACTCCTTACCAAACTTGTTCACCTTTCCAGTACCCACACCGTTAACCTGTGCAAGCTCATCGTTGGTAGTAGGATAGGTTGTCGCCATCTCCTCTAATGAAGGATCCTGGAAGATAACAAACGGCGGAAGATTCTTCTCCTTGGCAATCTTCTTACGGAGTGTCTTCAGCATTTCAAACAACTTGGTGTCGTATGATTTGTTGAGGACGGGCTTTTCCGTTGATTCTTCCTCTTCATCGACCGCGGTTGTGAAGTCGTGATCGCGAGCAAGTTCGATGGTATGAGGATGCTTCAGGAATGCGAGACCTTTCTTCGTGATCTTCAACACTCCTATATTGTCAATGTCCTTCTCCAGGTATTGATAGATCAATGCCTGCCGTATTACTGACTTCCAGTAGTCAGCATCTTCGTCCGAGCCTTTCCCAAACACGTCGAGATCGAAGTGTCCATAGCTCTTCACGTATTCATCTTCGATACCGCGGATAACGTGCACGAGGTGATTGAGGCCAAAACGCTCATTCGTCTTCTTGGCTGTATCAATTACCAAACGAACTGCATCGGTTCCATCGAACCGTTCGCGTGGATGCACGCAGTTATCGCACATGCCGCAGTTCTCCTGCTTATACTCTTCTCCGAAGTAGTGAAGCAGTTGTCGTCTTCTGCAAACTGGTGACTCGGCGTAGTATTCCATCTCCTGTAACAGCACGCGCGCGTTCTCGCGCTCCTGAACAGGTTTATCCTTGTTGAACTTCTCAAGTTTGTTCAGATCGTTGTGACTGTAGAACATGAGGCAGTGGCCTTCAAGTCCATCACGTCCGCCCCGACCAGTTTCCTGATAATATCCTTCAAGTGATTTGGGGACATCATAGTGAACTACGAATCGAACATCTGGTTTGTCGATACCCATACCGAAGGCAATAGTTGCCACGATGATATCAACCTCTTCGTTGAGGAAGTCATCCTGGTTCTTCATGCGAACATCAGGATCTAAACCAGCGTGATAAGGAGCAGCGCGGAAACCATTCACATTAATAAGCTGCGCGATCTCTTCAACCTTCTTCCGGCTGAGACAATAGATCACGCCCGACTTACCTTTGTTGTCCTTAAGAAACTTGATCAACTGTTTCTTGGTCTCTTTCTTAGGACGAACTTCATAGAAAAGGTTCTTTCGATTAAAAGAAGAGATGAATACATCTGCTTCTTCCATCTGAAGATTCTTTTGTATGTCGAGCTGAACCTTAGGAGTAGCCGTCGCAGTGAGCGCGATCACAGGCATATCGCCAAGGTTTTGAATCATCGTCTTGATCTTTCGGTATTCCGGACGAAAGTCGTGTCCCCATTCAGAAATACAGTGAGCCTCATCAATAGCTACGAACGACACATTAACCTTCTTCAGAAACTCAATCGTCTCTTCCTTGTTAAGTGATTCAGGTGCTACATAAAGTAGTTTCACCAGTCCGTTCATGCAATCCTTCTTGAGGCGTGTGATCTCACCTTTGCCCAATGTCGAATTCAGGAAGCGTGCGTTAACACCGTACGCATTCATCTGATCAACCTGGTTCTTCATGAGTGCTATGAGTGGAGAGATCACAATAGCGAGTCCCTCTCTCATCATCGCGGGCAGCTGATAACACAGCGACTTGCCCGCGCCTGTCGGCATAATTACAAACGTATTTTTTCCGTCGAGTAAATTCCGGATAATAGTCTCCTGATTGCCTCGAAACTGCGAGTAACCAAATATCTGCTTTAGTTTTTCTTTAAGCGCATCTTTCTCTTCAACCAACATCATTTTCAGTCTTAATAAACCTAAAATTGTATCTTTGTTCGTATAACAAAGCTAACCTTGAAAAGGAATTGAATTTAGTAAAAAATATCAAAAACATTGCACGCGAGGTTCTAATAAATGAATCTCAGGCAATAGAAAATCTAACTAATTACATTGACGATGCCTTTGAAAACTGCGTCAAGGAAATTTATTCTGCAAAAGGGCGTGTTGTCATAACTGGCGTTGGCAAAAGTGCCATTATAGCCAATAAAATTGTCGCCACATTTAATTCAACTGGAACACCTGCTTTGTTCATGCATGCTGCTGACGCTATACATGGTGATCTCGGCATGATTCAATCGGAAGATATCGTTATCTGCCTTTCGAAGAGTGGCAACACACCAGAAATCAAAGTACTTATTCCACTACTGAAACGTCGCGGCGTTAAGCTTGTTGCAATGGTGAGTAACACAAATTCATATCTCGCTCAACAAGCCGATTTTGTATTAAATGCAACGATTGCATCAGAAGCTTGTCCTCATAATCTGGCACCTACAACAAGTACTACTGCTCACTTGGCAATGGGTGATGCGTTGGCTGTTTGTCTGCTTGAACTCAGAAGTTTCACAAGTCATGACTTCGCGGAATATCACCCGGGAGGGTCTCTTGGTAAACAGTTATACTTAAAAGTATCTGACATTTACAAGCAGAATGAGACACCAATGGTACACGCTTCATCTACGCTGCGCGACGTTATTGTTGAAATCTCGTCCAAACGTTTGGGGTGTGCTGCCGTCGTAGATGATAAGTCGTGTCTGCTGGGAATGATCACAGATGGCGACCTTCGTCGTATGTTGCAGCATAACGTCGATATTTCCCATGTTAAAGCCTCTGATATAATGACCGCGTCGCCCAAAACCATACAAAAGGATGAGTATGCAGTCAGAGCCCTGCAGATGATGCATAAGAATGATATTACCCAGGTGATCGTTGTGGATGGCGATATAGTCGTAGGATTCATCCATATTCACGATCTTCTTCGGGAGGGGATAGTATAAAAAGCAGAAAACACTTTTAAAAGATTCTGTGAGTTCCGTTTTTTACCAAACTTTCTTGTCAAATAGCTAAATGAACAAAAACTTATTCGTTGTTTTAATGGCTGGTGGCGTAGGTGTACGCTTCTGGCCATACAGTCGCAATTCAAAGCCCAAACAATTTCTTGATGTTTTAGGTACTGGCAAGACCCTTTTGCAGTCAACCTGCGATCGCTTCCTGCCCTTATGCCCTATTGAGAACATTTACGTTGTAACTCATGAGGAGCACGAGCATCTTGTAAGAATGCAACTGCCTACGCTTAAGCCAGAGCAAATTCTCTCTGAGCCTATGCGCAAAAATACTGCTGCGTGTATTGCCTACGCCAGCTACAAAATCGCATTGAAAAACCCTGATGCCGTTGTCGTTGTGACACCTTCCGACCATCTTATTATGAAGGAGGATGAGTTTCAGAACATTATCAGAACCAGCAGCGAACACGCTAAAGGTCAGGATAAACTTATAACGGTTGGGATACCCCCAACCCGTCCCGAAACGGGATATGGCTATATCCAGTACCTTCCCGAAAAGCCTTTCATTAAAAAGGTTAAAACGTTCACGGAAAAGCCGGAGCTTTCACTTGCCAAGAAATTTATCGAAAGCGGCGACTTCGTGTGGAACTCAGGAATATTCATCTGGGGTGTTCAGGCCATCCTCGATGCATTCCACAAATTTCTTCCTGAGATGTCGGAAGTATTCGACGACATCAAATCCAAATTGAACACACCCGAAGAACGAGATGTAATTCACAGCGCTTACCCACAATGCAAAAGCATCTCTATTGATTACGGAATCATGGAGAAAGCGCAGAACGTATATGTCTGCCTGGGAACCTTTACATGGTCTGACCTCGGCTCATGGGCATCTATCCATGAGATCTCCGACAAAGACGACAACAACAATGCAATACGCGCCAATGCTCAAATGTATGATACGCGTAATTCGATCATCCGTGGTTCTGCCGACAAACTTATTGTTGTTCAGGGATTGAACGGATACCTGGTCGGCGAATTCGGTAACGTTATTATCGTCTGTGAAAAGGACAAGGAAGAGCAATTCCGTCGCTTCGTCGCCGACCTTAAAGCGAAACCGAACTCTACAGATTTTGTTTAGTGCTGCATTAAGCATGACCATTTGTCCCTGGACAAACGACTGAAATATTCTGTAAACAAAAGAGGCTGTTCCATTGAACAGCCTCTTTAATTATAGGAAGTTTCTAAGCCTATCTTCAATTAGACGTTTTGTCATTCACAATTCGCTTTTCGATATTCGATAATTCCCACGCCGTATAGAACACGCATTGTGCACGTTGTCTTAACAGAGGGAAGTCAATTTTACTGACTTCATCAGTTACCTTGTGATAGTCCTCGTGAATGCCATCGAAGTAAAATATGATTGGAACATTCCGCTTTGCAAAGTTCCAGTGATCAGAACGATAATATAGGCGATCAGGATGAGAAGGATCATTGTACGTATAATCAAAGTCCAGCTTACTATAGGTCGAATTCATTCGTTCACTGATAGCGTTGAGCTCCGACGATAGCTTGTCCGCCCCAATAACATACAAATAGGGATTACCAGTCTGATGTTTCGGATCGCGTCTTCCAATCATATCAATATTGAGATCGGCCACAGTTGATTCCAGTGAAAAAACTGGATGCTCGGCATAGAATTCCGAACCCAATAGTCCGCTCTCTTCACCCGTAACCAGCATAAACAGAATACTCCTCCTTGGACCATGACCCTCTCGGCGTGCCTTGGCAAATACCCGCGCAAGCTCCATAACTGCAACGGTACCCGAACCATCATCATCGGCCCCATTGTGAATAACATCACCTGTGCCATCCTGTTTTATGCCGACATGATCATAGTGCGCAGTAACAAGCAGTATCTCGTTCTTCTTATCTGTGCCTTCAACTAAGCCCAGCACATTTTCCGTTGGAACAGATGCCACCTCGATTGAGGTCCTGAATTGTATTGATGCAGACTTGATCTTTTTCAGGGACTTCTTCTCTGCGGCACTTTTAAGACCCGACAACGTGGTGCCCATGATCACTCCCGCGGCATGGGGAGATACAACGAAGGTACCTGGGCGAACGTGCTCGGATGTATTGGGTTTTTCAAGACTAAGCCGGCCCCGCTCAACATAACGCTTGCCCTGTGCAAGTACCCGCGTAAACTCAGCCTCCGTTTCCGTGTTGCAAACAAAGACGGCTTTTGCACCCCGGTCGCGTGCAAGCATCACTTCCTTGCTTCCACCAACCCAGGTGTTCTTCGAAAGCAGGAGCACTGCCTTATCCCGGACGTCCAGCTGCTGATAGACAGATTCCTCACCATAGCCAACAAATAAGATGGGCATGTTCATCTCTCCACCGCTGTCCTCCATACCAAAGAAGGCAACATCCTTGTAGTTTTCTAACCTGGTTTTACCCGCCTGTACGTATGTTTCTCCCGCGGTCACGCGATACAATTCCAGCGGCTGCAGATAATCGCCAGCGACTGGTGCCAGCAGGTTGTTGTCACTGAAGTGTGCTCTTATGAACGAAGCTGCCATGCGCTGTCCGCGCTTTCCGGTTTCTCTTCCTTCCATGAAGTCGGAGGCCAGTATGGTCAGATTTTCTTTAAGTCCCGCTTCCGAAATTTCCTTCGCATAGTGTTGCATTAAGGTGTCCTGTGCCTGCAATCGCAAGCATGACCCACAAAACAAAACGACAAGAGCTAGCATGTAAGACCGGCGCCTCATAAGTAAATCGATATGTTCAATTGTTAATAATGAAGGGGGCGGCAAGATGAAAACGTTATCTGATTCCATCAATACCGTCTGAAAACAAATTCCTGACAATTAAATGTCCGGAAGCCTGGTCCGCACACTCGAAAAATGTTCGAAATAATTTACCTTTGCACATTCAGGCCGACTCTCGATTGGCTTTCTAATTGATTGAAAATCAAAATCTTCGAATGAATGCCCATCAGGAAACTGATAAAATGTGTACCCCGAACTAAACACGTCTTTCTTTCGGTTGTATCATTTTACCAGTGCTGACCTGCAAGTGTGAAAACAAGCTCATTAACCGATATAATCACTAGACAATGAAAATAGACTCCCAGTACGCGGAAAAGTTCGAAAGCAGACACATTGGACCCGATGCCGAGGCCGTTGCACAAATGCTGAAGGTGGTAAAGGCCGCTTCTGTTGATGAACTGATCGACCAAACCATTCCGTCAAACATCAGATTGAAAAAAGGCCTTAAACTTCCTGCGGCCAAATCTGAATACGAATTCCTTCAGGACTTCAAGGCTATGGTTTCGAAGAACAGGATTTTCCGCTCGTACATCGGAATGGGCTATTATAACACGATCACACCTGGGGTTATTCTGAGAAACATTCTTGAAAATCCAGGATGGTATACAGCCTATACACCTTACCAGGCCGAAATCGCGCAGGGTCGCCTCGAGGCGCTGATCAACTACCAGACGATGGTAATCGAATTGACCGGTATGCAGATCGCCAATGCTTCGCTGCTTGACGAAGGAACTGCCGCCGCTGAAGCTATGCACCTGATGCTGGCCTCGCGCAAAAGGAAAACTGCCAATCGCTTCTTTGTCGATCAGAACACTTTTCCGCAAACACTTGATGTACTCCGCACAAGAGCGACGCCCATAGGCGTTGAGTTGGTTGTAGGAGACGTCAGCAAGCTCGATCTTACAGACTCCAGTCTGTTTGCCGTATATATTCAGAATCCGGACAACAATGGTGCTATCGCTGATCACACTGCGCTGATCAAGGAAGCTCACGATCGCGATGTGTACGTCGTTATGGGCGCCGACCTGATGAGCCTTCTGTTAATGAAGTCACCAGGTGAAATGGGCGCCGATGTGGTGGTTGGTTCAAGCCAGCGCTTTGGTGTACCCATGGGATTCGGTGGTCCTCACGCCGCCTTCTTTGCAACACGTGATGAATTCAAGAGGCAGATGCCAGGCCGCATCATCGGTGCCTCCATCGATGCTTCCGGAAATCCAGGCTATCGCATGGCGCTGCAAACCCGCGAACAACATATCCGTAGAGAAAAGGCGACATCAAACATCTGTACTGCACAAGTACTTCTGTCGGTAATGGCTGGTATGTATGCAGTATACCATGGACCTTCCGGATTGAAAAAGATTGCCGGTCGTATTCATGGCCTCGCACTGTCGCTCGATGCCGGCCTTAAGGCACTTGGCTTTAACCAGGTGAACAGGAATTTCTTCGATACGCTTAAAGTTGAAGTTCGTAATAAGACGGCCATTGCTGCTGAGGCCAATAAGCAGGAAGTTAACTTCCGCGACTTCGGTGACAATCACATAGGCATCACGTTGGATGAGGTATGTACAGTTGAAGATGTAAACATCATATTGGATATATTCTCCAAAGCGTCAGGACAAAAGTCTGCGCCTGTTATCTCCAACGGCCAGGAAATGAGATGGAGCAGCGGCCTCGAACGCACATCCGCCTACCTTACGCATCCCGTCTTCAATATGCATCATTCCGAACATGAGATGCTGCGCTACATCAAGAGACTGGAGAACAAAGACCTGTCAATGGTGCACTCGATGATCTCCCTGGGATCTTGTACTATGAAGCTCAATGCAACAACGGAAATGATTCCCGTTACATGGCCTGAGCTGGGCAACATCCATCCTTTTGCCCCTGCTGAGCAAACGGTTGGCTATCGCGAGATGATCGATGTACTGGAGCGCGCATTGTGTGAGATCACCGGCTTCACTGGGGTTTCGCTTCAGCCAAACAGCGGTGCTCAGGGCGAGTATGCCGGACTGATGGTAATCCGCGCTTATCACGAAGATCGTGGCGATCTCAAAAGAGATATAGCGCTTATCCCTGCTTCGGCGCACGGCACAAACCCGGCAAGCGCCGTAATGGCGGGTATGCAGGTCGTTGTGGTGAAGTCCGATGAGGAAGGCAAGATCGATGTCGCAGACCTGAAAGCGAAAGCGGTTCAGTACAGTGATAAGTTATCATGTCTTATGGTAACGTATCCTTCTACACACGGCGTGTTTGAAGAATCTATTATCGAGATCTGCCAGACGATCCACGAACACGGCGGATTGGTTTATATGGATGGTGCCAACATGAACGCACAGGTTGGACTGACATCACCTGCCAACATCGGCGCTGACGTTTGTCACCTGAACCTTCACAAAACATTCTGCATACCTCACGGTGGTGGCGGTCCTGGCATGGGCCCTATCTGCTGCAACGATAAACTCAAACCCTATTTGCCTGGTCACCCTGTTGTGAGCATTGGCGGAGAGAAGTCTATTCATGCAGTGTCAGCTGCTCCCTGGGGAAGCGCAAGCATCCTCACAATCTCTTTCGCTTACATTTCAATGATGGGCGGATCAGGACTTACGAAAGCAACCATGTTTGCAATCCTGAATGCCAACTATATCAAAGAGAGACTGGAAGGTCACTTCAAAATCCTATACACCGGAACCCACGGTCGTTGTGCCCATGAAATGATTGTGGATTGCCGCGACTTCAAAAAATCCGGAATCGAAGTGGAAGACATTGCAAAACGCCTTATGGATTATGGTTTCCATGCTCCTACTGTATCTTTCCCGGTAGCCGGAACGTTGATGATCGAACCTACGGAAAGCGAACCTAAAGAAGAACTGGATCGCTTTATCGAAGCATTGATCGAGATCCGGAACGAGATCCGCGAAGTGGAGGAAGGCAAGGCAGATCGCGAAAACAACGTCTTGAAGAATGCGCCGCATACAGCAGCCGTTGTCACTGCCGATAGCTGGAATCGTCCGTACTCACGCCAGAAGGCAGCATATCCTTTACACTTTGTTAAGGACGCCAAGTTCTGGCCTTCAGTAAGTCGCATCGACAACGCATATGGCGACCGCAACCTGGTGTGCAGCTGTTTGCCTATTGAAGAATACACGAACAAAGAACTTACGGCTCAGCTCTAAACAGCAAAGCTTCAGCTTTGGCCCCTTGAGGAATCACCTTACCTAATGGGCATTGTAACGGATTGAACGCCCTGTTTAATAACAATGAAACCTCAGGATCCGGAACTAAAGAAAAGGGTCGTCGCACTGACGACCCTTTTTATATACCCCCTTCCGGAGCATTTTATCAGGTTGCCCTTGATTTTCGACTTCCAATCCGGCTTAATAAAAACCCTGATCGTAGATTGCCGTATCATCCCGTAATAACGATGAAAAGACTAGCCTTCGCCCTTATCGCCGCCGCTATCTGCACAAGCGCCGGAGCTCAGTTCGCCAATCCGGAGCTCAACGCAATGGTCGCCGCAGAGAACGCATTTATCAAGATGGCGAAAGACAAGAACACGCGTGATGCCTTCCTCTATTTCCTTCACGACGACGCAGTCACAACCGACTCTAACGGACCAGCTACCGGAAAAGAACGAATCAGGAAACAGCCACCCAATCCATCACTACTTTCATGGGAAGTTGCATTCGGCGACATCTCTTCCGGAGGCGACCTTGGCTATGACACCGGTCCCTGGAAATTCTATCCCACTCGAGCCGATAGCGTGCCCGTTGCATGGGGACATTTCCACTCTATCTGGAGGAAGCAGCCCGATGGTACCTGGAAGAATATGCTCGATATCGGGATCTCGCACGACTCTCTGACTGTCCCTGAGCAACTGCACACTACCTCGATACCTTTGAAAGTACCTGCTGTGAAAGTGCCTGCACTGGACGCTACTATATCGTTGATGAATCAGGAAAAAGCCTTTCTGGCCGCCGTAAAAATGAACGGCATGGCCGCCTATGGTCCCGTTGCCTCGAAAGAAATCCGGTTTGCACGCCAGGGTGAGCAACCTATTATCACTGCCTCAGACAAAGAGCAATTCTTAAAAAGAGTAAGTCTCTACTCGCATCAGACTTTAGTAGACGGAGGCATTGCCTCTTCAGGAGATCTCGGCTACGTGTATGGTACAGCCAACGTCGTGGCAATGGTGAATGGCAACGAGGAAACAAAGCGCGCCACCTACCTGCGCATTTGGAAAAAGGAAAACGGAAAAGACTGGAAAATTGTGCTCGACGTAATGACGTACAATTAGAATTAAGAGTTAAGAATTAGCCATCGGCTAGTCGCCGCAAAATGACACGACCTTTGGTCGTGGTCAAAGGCAGCCCGAAGGCTGCTAGATAATTCTTAATTCTTAACTCTTAATTCTTAATTGACTCCGTGTTTGTCAATCAGCCCTATCAACGCCGCCATGCATCCCGCCCCCATGTCAAGCTCCCGCTTGCTTATTTTATCAAACGTATCTTCTTTGGTGTGATGATAGTCGAAGTAGCGTTGTGAGTCCGGCATGTAGCCAATCAGTGGTATATTAAACTTCGACAACGGCCCGATGTCTGCACCTCCACCTTCGCGTGAGAAATCCGTGAGACCGTAAGGCTCGAGAGCGGGCTTCCATCCAATAACTTTATTGCGAAATTCAGGACTTGCCGTCATTGAGAAGCCCCTCGGCGTGAAGCCCCCTTCGTCTGCTTCGATGGCTGCAATATGTTGCTCCTTCCTTTGTTCTGCCTGCAAGGCATACTCCCTGCCACCATTCAAACCGTTCTCTTCATTCATAAACAATACGACACGCACGGTGTGCTTCGGCGATAGTCCCAAACCACGATAGATCCTGAGGACTTCCATGGATTGAACGCAACCGGCACCGTCGTCGTGAGCGCCGTCGCCGAGGTCCCATGAATCAAGATGTCCGCCCACTACGATGATCTGCTCAGGATACTCGCTGCCTTTTAGTTCAGCAATAACATTATACGATTGAACATCAGACAGCATCTCGCAATGAGTTTCAAAATAAAACTGTAGCCCGTTGTCTTCCTTTAATGACTGACTGAGAAGATCTGCATGTCGTGTGCTGATGGCAATAGCAGGAATTTTCGGAGCATCCGGCTCATAGCGCAGCGCACCCGTATGTGGATAGTCCTCTGCATTCAATCCCATCGAACGAACAATTACGCCGACGGCACCATGACGCGCGGCCGCTGACGGCCCCATGGCACGCTGATCAACAGCACCCATGTAAGCATCAAATGTTCTCGGTTGAGTTACATCCATGGGACGGTTAAAGAATACGATGTTCCCTTTGATCCGATGGCTTCCCAACTGAGACAGTTCTTCGATGCTCTTCACTTCGATAACTTTTGCAGTAATTCCACCAGAACCCGTGCCAACGCTACCGCCCAGCGCACAAACATTTACAGCAACGTTCCTCTTCTTATTCGATCCCTTGATGTACGCATCTTCTTCACTGCCACGTATCCAATGTGGAACCATTACAGGCTGAAGCCAAACGGTGTCAGCAATATTCTGCATTTCTGTCTTCGCCCAGTTCACCGCCTCGGCCGCGCCCGCGGAACCGCTAAGACGCGGTCCAATCTGAGTGGTTAGATAACGAAGCCACTCGTACGACTTTCCGTTCCGAAGCGCCTCGTCAAATATGAGTTTAACATCATCAGCATCTGATGTCTGCGCGTGAACTGCCACCGGCAGTGAAAACATGGCAAACATGACTATGACTAACACTCGCAATTTCATCGCAATAACAGTGAAGGTGTATCGGTTTGTAAATGAAGGCCTCATTTAGGTTTTATCCTTAAACGTCTGTAACTTCTAAGGTCTAAATTGCATGCGGAAAGTAGTCAAGAATGATGACTCCGCAAAAGTCATTCGGGATGATCGAACGTAGTCGCAGTTGCAATTAACCGGTAAATCAAAAGCATATGGCTTTTCTATTTGATTCGTTTGAAAGCTGGAAAGAATATAGCATCGACAATAAACAGTCACTGACTACAGTGGTGCTTGATTATGAACTCGAACAAAAGGGTCGTAGCCATGAAGAGACGCTGAAAGGCCTGAAGGCTGCCTGGGAAGTAATGAAGTCAGCGGTCAACAGCGGCCTGAACGAAGATATGGTGTCGCGGTCGGGAATGATCAACAACGGCGCCAAGAAGGTATACCGGCATCCAACGGCAGTTCTTTCGATTGAATTCCAGCGACTAGTATCCCGGGCGTTGGCTGCCAAAGAAGTGAATAGCTGCATGGGCCGGATTGTTGCAGCTCCAACTGCAGGCGCAAGCGGCATCATGCCGGGCATCCTGTTTACGCTGCAGGAGATTCATCAGATTGATGATGACATGATCATCGATGCTATGCTGCTGGCTGCGGGCACTGCGCTGATCATGGAACAAAAGGCGTCGATAGCTGGCGCAGTGGGCGGTTGTCAGGCCGAAACGGGAACAGCGGCTGCCATGGGTGCGGCTTCAATCGTACATTGCCTCGGGGGAAACACCGATCAGATCTTTAACGCGATTGCCATCACCGTACAATGTATGTTGGGCCTGGTCTGCGATCCTGTCGCCGGCCTGGTGGAAGTGCCTTGCGTTGTTCGCAATGCAAGTGCCGCAGCTATCGCAAACAGCTCAGCCCAGATCGCCATCGCCGACGTAAGCAGTGTAATACCTGTTGATGAAGTTATCGAAGCTATGGGAGAAATAGGTGCGTCCATGGAATCGCGTTACAAGGAAACGGCACAGGGTGGGCTCGCAGCCACAAAGACGGGACAGGCAATTGCCCGGAAAGTGTTAATTCACGATATCGAAATTCTGCCTGATGGTAATTGATATACACTGCAACGATCACTCACAATCACTCCGACCGTAGTGTGTCGGCTGGATTCGTACGCGCCCCGCGGAATATCTGCAGACTGACAGTAGCCAACGCTAAGATTGACAGCGTCAGTAACGGCACTGCAAACAAATCGAATGTCAGACGGACTCTAAAAGCAAAGTTGCTGATCCATTCATCAGCAATGTACCAGGCAACGGGCAACGCAATCACTGCGGAAATAGCTACCAGTTTTACAAACTGCATCGATAGCAATGACACGATTCCACCAACCGTTGCACCAAGCACCTTACGTATACCGATCTCCCTCTGCCTGTTTGCTACGGTAAACGAAGCGAGCCCCCACAAACCCAAACAGGCAATAGCAATTGCCAGAACTGCAAATATGCCGAAGATGCGTTCCGTTTGTTGAACTTCCCGGTATTGCATATTGAAGAACTCATCGAGGAAATAGTATTCGAACGGATTTGCCGGGAAGAAATTCTCATAGATGCCTTCAATCTGATGTATGCTTTCCTGAATATTTCCGTTCAAGTGAACAGAGTAGAGGCTGTTGTTTGCTGACTGTGGCATGAACATCATTGGTTCATATGCAGACATCGGCGAATTCCAGTGAATGTTTTTTATCACACCTTGAATCGCCACCGGTTCACCATCACCAACGATGATTCTCTCGTGACGCGCCTCTTCGGGAGTATTGATGCCCATGCGATGCATCGCCGCTTCGTTCAGAAAAACCGCTTTCATTTCTGAAGCATTTTCCGGATTCCAGGGCTGCCCTGACAAAACCTGCATCCCATAAGTCCTTATGAAATCCGTATCTACCAGCACCACATGGATCGATTCCCGAAACTTGTTTTTATCTTCGGCAATTCCTGCCTTCTGCATCCCCGTCGTGAAACTATAACCTCCCCCTGGTATTGCCCCGGACGATGTTACGGCCGAAACAGAATGGATCTTCATCAATTCATGCTTGAACGATAGCATTCGCTCGCTCCTTCTGTCTTCGTCAATAATCTGCGGACCGGTTAAGATCAGCATTTGATCCGTCTTGAATCCCTTGTCGCTCTTCAACATATAATCGAGCTGACTGTATATGATGAAAGTTCCTGCAATCAGCAACAAGGACGACGAAAACTGAAATACAACAAGCGCGCGACGCAATCCAAAACCCCGCTCACTCTTCTTAATTCCCTTGATAACGTCAGCAGCCTGATATGACGATAAAATAAATGCCGGATAAATACCCGAGACAAATGCTCCCGACGCGAGCAGAACCCCAAATGCAGTCCACATTATCGGGTCAGAGTAATTGAATGAAATCTCTTTCCCAACAATGCTACTCAGTACCGGCAGCAACAGGCTGGCGATGGCAAACGCAAGCACCACGCTCATAAAGTTGATAACTATCGCCTCACACATAAATTGAGCGATAAGCTGACGCTTCAACACTCCCATCGCTTTTTTGACACCAACTTCCTTTGCTCGTTCAATTGCCCGAGCCGTCGAAAGGTTAACGTAGTTGATCCATGCAATACACAGAATGAATATGGAAATGAGAATGAAGAAGTACAGGCTTATCAGATGACTGTTGGCCCTGTTCAGATCAGGTGACAAATTTAACTCACGAAGCGGCTGGTATGAAAGCCTTACGCCCAACGGCTCCGTTCCAACACGATCATCCATGAAACGCTTCGTCTTTGACTCCAGCAATTTTACGTCGGCTCCCGGAACGAGTTCCACATAGGTGGTAAAGTTCATCGCAGTCCAGGCGGCATCAGGCTCTCTGTAATATTCAATCTGTAACAGATTATGCATCGGGAGAAGCATTTCAAACTGCAGATGTGCGTTGGCCGGTACGTCTTTTAGTACTGCCGTAACTACATACGTGCCGTCAACCCAATCCCTGGTCTTTACTTCAACAGATCTTCCAATAGGATCACCGTTCCCAAAGAAACGCCTGGCCATTGATTCAGTAATTACAATGGAAGAAGGCTGATCAAGAGAGTGCAACGCATCTCCCTTCAATACTTCATAACTAAAAATGCTTAGAAAAGAAGGGTCTGCAAACAGAACGTTCTCCTCGTGAAATATCCTGGCGCTTCCGTTGTTGTTGGCAATGTTCACAAGCGCTGCATCACCATATAATGGATGAACCCGCGCGTAGTTCCTCACTTCCGGTATTTCACTTTGTAAAGCTTGTCCCAATCCATAACCGAACTCAGTGAACCAATCATCCTTCCAGTTCTTGCCATACTCGGTAAATGCCGTCCGATAGATGTTGTCAGCATTCTTATGGAAATTGTCGTAGCTCATTTCGAAATCCACATATCGCCAGATGAGCATGCACGCGGCAATGCCGAAAGCTAATCCCGATACGTTAATGGCTGAATACAACTTCCGTCGTCGAAGACTGCGAAGCGCATGTTTGAAGTAGCTTAACAACACTTTTTTCCCAGGTTGAGTATTTCAGAAAGTCACGGAACTTCAGTCTTCCAAAGGGCACTCTCCTCAGTTGAAATATCGTGTCACAATCTCCTGCCCGAATACATAAACGATAACGCTCACCAGTACAGACCATATTGAAGCGCTAATGAACATGTGAAGAATCATAGTCTGCCTCGGTACGCCAAAACTCACCGCTATTGCTGCGCCCACAATTGGTGTAAACAATACCGGTGTCAGTATGGCCACACCGAAGATTCCAAAACGCTGCCATATGCGAACCAGCCTTCTGTTCTTGGGCGTAAAGCGACGTTTCCGCCTCATAAACCTGGCGACGATCTTCTGGCGGATGAACGTTCCAAAAAAGGCAAACACCAGCACAACGGTCATCATACCCGCTACGGTCGTTAATATCGTAGTGAGCAGCGTAAGCCCTGCCGCATAGCCACCCAGTGGCCCAAAAAAGAATTTGAGCATACACGAAAAGTATACCGGCACCGCTTTCAGCAATTCATCCCACATAGTTGTTCATTCTACAAATGCTGTCTGTTATTTGCAACTGAATGTCTCTGTCAACAATTCTTCCAACGCTTTCAAATGCACAAGCTATCTGTTATTATCGGCAGTTTATTACAACTTTACGCCAAAACTCAGATCTCCCGCATCTCCCAGACCGGGTACAATATAGAAACGCTCGTCTAACTGTTGGTCTACTGCACAGGTAAAAATCGAATGAGGCACACTAACATGACGTTCGATGTGATTGATTCCTTCCTGAACTGCTACCAGACTCGCAATATAGATATGTCTTGGCAATCCAACTTTTGAAATCGCATCAATGGCGCGTACGAGGGACTTTCCGGTCGCCAGCATGGGATCTACTATGATAACATCTTTGCCGGTCACAGTCGGAGAAGCGACATAATCCAATTGAATAACGAGCTCCTCACTGCCTTCCTTCCGATAGGCCCCAATAAAGCCACAGTCGGCGCGATCGAAATAATCGAGAAACCCCTGAAAGAACGGCAGCCCTGCCCGTAGCACTGTGAAGAGTACTGGCTCTGTCTTTAACAGCATAGTTGTCGACGTTCCAAGTGGCGTTTCGATACGGTGTGTATCGTATTCGAGCTTCTTTGATAGTTCATAGGCCATAACCTGCCCCAGCCGCTCAAGATTCTTCCTAAACTTCATTCTGTCTGCCTGGACGGACCGGTCACGCAACTGCGCAATAAAATGGTTGGCTACTGTATTCCCGGTGCTAAGGTTGAAAACCATGTTGCGTGCTTTTTTCTAATCAAAATTTAGAATAAAGTTGCAAGAAGAACCAACTTCTGCACCTGAATGCCAGGGTAGACTTTCGAACATTCAATATAATCGATGAAGATCCTTCAGCAGCTTTGTGAAATACATGCGCCCTCGGGCGACGAAAGTCCAATGAAAGACTTCCTTCTCCGCTATATCCGGAAGGAAATGAAGAAATGGAAGAAGAAGCCCGAACTCTTTCATGGCGATGAGTTTCAGGACTGCCTCATCCTGAAGTTTGGCAAACCACGAACGGCGATCTTCGCCCATATGGACAGCATTGGCTTCACCGTCAGGTATCATAACCAGCTGCTTCCAATTGGAAGTCCTGACGCTGAAGCAGGCACAAAACTCGTTGGCACCGACTCTTTGGGACCCATTGTATGCGAGCTGGAGTTTGATCGCGACAACCACGCATTCTACAAGTTCGGACGTCAGATCGATCGCGGCACCGGACTTACTTACCAGGTCAACTTCACAGAAACTAAAGACTATATTCAATCGGCATATCTCGATAACCGCCTCGGAGTGTACAACGCGCTGAAGGTCGCCGAGACTCTCACCGATGGCGTCATTGTCTTCAGCGCATGGGAAGAACACGGCGGTGGGTCAGTACCCTACCTTGCAAAATTCATTGCAGAAAAATGGAATGTCACGCAGGCGCTGGTCTCCGATATCACGTGGGTTACTGAAGGCGTGTTGCCAGGCAAGGGCGTCGCTATTTCCATGCGCGACAGGAACATACCTCGTAAGAAGTACGTAGATCGCATCATTGAAATTGCAAGAAAAAGAAAGGTCGAATTCCAGCTCGAGGTTGAAGGTGCAGGCTCCAGCGACGGTCGCGAACTTCAAACATCTCCGTATCCATTCGACTGGTGTTTCGTTGGCGCACCTGAAGCACACGCACACACTCCGCACGAGCGCGTGCACAAACGCGACATCGCTGCCATGATTCAACTGTATGAATGGTTGATGAAAGATCTTTAGAAAAAAACTGTTTCCGAAGAATACAACTTTCACCACCTTTAACCGCTCGGTTAAAGAGTATCACCTCGTAAGCATTTATTTATTAGTCATATCGTATGAAGACTTCCAGAAGAGATTTTATTAAAACCACTGCAATTGCAGGTGCTGGCCTTTCATTGGCTTCAGCCGAAAATCTGTTTGCAGCAACCGCTGATACAAAAGTGCGACTGGGCTTTATCGGTGTCGGACTGCGCGGACAAAATCACCTCGATCTCGCACTCAGACGCAATGATGTTGAAGTAGTGGCAATATGCGATGTGCAACAACGCATGATCGACATGAGCAAAGAGCTGATTAAAAAGTCGGGTAAGCCAATGCCTCAGGTCATTATGGATGGCGACTATGGTTACAAAAAACTGCTGGAGAATAAGAACATCGATGCCGTTGTGATCGCCACACCATGGGAATGGCATACGGTGATGTGCATCGACGCAATGAAGGCAAAAAAATATGTTGGCTGCGAAGTGATTACCGGCATGACCATAGAAGAATGCTGGGAAATCGTTCGTACCTCCGAAGAAACGGGAATGCCGCTGATGATGCTGGAGAACGTTTGTTATCGCCGCGACGTGATGGCCGTATTGAATATGGTGCGTCAGAATATCTTCGGCGAAATCGTTCACCTGCAGGGCGGCTATCAGCACGATCTTCGTGCCGTGAAATTCAATGATGGAAAGCAGGCGTATGGCGGAGGCGTTGAGTTCGGCGACAAAGCATTTTCAGAGGCAAAATGGCGTACGTTTCATTCTGTAACACGCGATGGCGACCTGTATCCTACGCACGGAATCGGCCCGGTAGCAATGATGGTTGACATCAACCGTGGCAATCGCTTTACTGAACTGGTTTCCTATTCAACGAAGTCACGCGGACTGCATGAGTACATCGTTAAGGTAGGAGGAGAAAACCACCCTAACGCAAAGGTGAATTTCAGGTTGGGTGACATTGTGACCACAATGATCAAAACTGCGAAAGGCGAGACGATTCTGTTACAGCACGACACTAACCTTCCGCGTCCCTACTCGCTTGGATTCCGCGTTCAGGGCACGAATGGTATTTGGATGGATGTGAACAACTCGATTTACATCGAGGGAAAAAGCAAGGAGCCGCATAACTGGGACAACGCAAAAGAGTGGCTTGATAAATACGATCATCCGCTCTGGAAGAAATATGGCAACGACGCCGCGGGCGCAGGCCACGGCGGAATGGACTGGTTCGTATTGAATGCATTCATTGAAGCAGTAAAGAAAAAGACGAACACTCCTCAGGATGTTTATGATGCAGTTACCTGGAGCGCAATCACTCCGCTATCGGAATCATCTATAAGGCTTGGAGGCGAAACGGTAGAATTTCCGGATTTCACAAAAGGACAGTGGATGTATCGCAAGAACGATTTTGCCACAGGTGATTCGTATTAGGTGACACTATCTACGTCACACCGTTATATACTTTGTAGCTTTGCCACTGACCACCGCCCATGCGTACTATCCTGACTGTGTTCCTTTTGGTACACTCCGTTGGGCTGCCTGCCCAGCAAGCGATTACAGGACACTACCGATATGGTCAATAGATCCAGTTGACGCCAGGAAACGCGGAAGTCGAACAGGGATTCCTGCTGTTGAGAATGACAGTTGATACCTAGTTCAGATTAAGGTGATAACCCACGCTGATCGCTATTGGCAGCGGGTCCGTCATATCGACCCGGGGATCGTTACTCACCATATCCACGTCATCATAGAATTCCTGAGAGCGGAACGGAACAAGCAATTCAAATGACCAGTAGTTAAGCTTCTTCCTCGAGTTTAATTGTATACCTGCGCCAATGGTAAAGCCGTTGTACGAGCCATTGTATTCATCCATATCAACAACCTTGATCACGCCATTGTATCCATACATGGCAAGCAGTGTAGGATTGACTTTTTTGTCAGGTGCAAACCTGAATCGCGCGCCACCATTGAAACCAAAGCCAACCAGGTTATAACCCATGCCTGCAAAAAGTCCGAGGCTCTTCACGGGCGAAATGGTCAGACGTGTTCCGAAACCTCCGAAGTCGAGACCCATTCCAAAACCCAACGTGAATTTTGCATAGTCATCCTCCAGAGCATACTTGTCTTTGTATTCCTTTTCATCACTCGTTTCCTGGGCGGAGGCAATACTTGAAATTAATAATAGCAGTACAACAAGGCGTTTTATCATGATGGATTAACGGTTTAAGAATTAAGGGGTATGTAAATCTATCCACCAATGCAGAAAATATCAGAGATCCATTCTCGCATTCCTTGCTGGTGTAAGGTTTGTGATGTTAATGCAATAGGTTTGAACGATAACACGCGGCAGCCCTGCACGTGAAATCGGAACTTCATTTAAAGTATGGGAAAGTAAAAGCCGCAGTCTCCCCTTCCTCGGAATTAACCCCGCTACGAAGAACAGAACTATCCAAAATAAAACCATAGCAAATGTGAAGACCTTTCAAATCAACGCACCTCCCGAAAACTCTAAAACTCCCTTGACTCCCGACCCTGCATTTATTCGCGCCAGCCCTGCACGTTAACTTGGTATTTTATTTAAAGTATGGGAAAGCAAAGCCGCAGTCTCCCCTTCCTCGGAATTAACCCCGCTACGAAGAACAGAACTATCCAAAATAAAACCATAGCAAACGCGAAGACCTCTCAAATCAACGCACCTCCCGAAAACTCTAAAACTCCCTTGACTCCCGACCCTGCATTTTATTCGCGGCAGCCCTGCACGTTAACTTGATACATTCCAAACAACTGCTGATCACGTGCGGGAAAACACTCTCTGCTATCGGACACTGAAATGATAGCCCACACTAAAGCCAACGGGCAATGCCGCGCTCATATTCGTGCCCATTGAGTTGAGCGCGTCGTAGTCATCATAAAAATTAGAATTCCTGAACGGCACGAGCAGCTCAAAGTTCCAGAAGTTTCCGCGGCTGCCTATCTTAAATAAATAACCTACCCCGGCAGTCACACCGTAGTAGATACCTCCGTCATTGCTGTCGCCGGTCATCACGAGAACTGCATTGTAACCATACATCGCGGTGAGATAAAATGCATGCCTGTTTTTGGGAAACAGAAATTGTGCTCCCGCATTGTAGCCTACGCCGTTTAAATTATACCCGGCACAGGCAAATAGCCCTAATCTTTCTATCGGCAGATAAGTAACGCGCCCTCCCAGTCCTCCATAGTCCATGCCTACACCCAATCCAATGTTGATTTTATGCCTGGAGTTTAAATTCTGGGCGTGTAGCGTATACGATAATATGACAAGCAACGATGCTAAGGCTGTTTTCATGACTAGTTAACTTTCAGCGAATATGTTTCAGCAACGATGTACCATCTTTCAATTGTTGATAGTAACCGTCGTTTCAGAAGCTAAGTAACCATCCAACCTGAGATCAAGAACAGCACTATAGGTTTTTGCTTCGAGTGTGCTCCTGTCTACATCCAGGGTCAGCGTCGACGTCTCTCCGGCATTTAATGAACCGTATGAAGGTGTAACAGCTACATAGGCTGCCGAAGGAGTAATTTGCCACGTCGCAGATTCAGTACTCACGTTACTAATGGTGAATTTCATTGTTGATTCATCGAAATTTACAACCATCGGCGAAGGCGAAATTTTGAAGGCTGTTGATGTAGTTATCGTTACTTTCACCGGAATGGTAAGGTCGCCCGTGGTAGTTTTGAAAACAACGTTGTCTTCAAGTGTCTGTGGCAGCAGACCCGTTATATCAGCCTTGATGACAATGGGCCCCGCATTCACTACTCCACTCATGTGATTTACATCAACCCATTCGGGCTTATAGATCACCTGCCAATGGATAGTGCCGGATGTACTGGCAAAGAGGTCAACGTACTGCTCAAGGTAGTCGGACCTTAAGATTACAATGCTCGGGCTCGCCATAACAGGTGGTAATTTTATCCTGTCATCCTGGCAACTGAATATGAGCACAACGATAATCGCAGCTAACAGATGGCGCATTGTTTTCATCGCCTTTTGGTTTACATGTACCACAAGTTACAGAAATAAAGACCTTTAAATCAATGCTTGTGTCAATTATGAGCCATCTGACTTTTTGATTCGTTTGCATCGGGTCCCGTTGCTAACAGTTGAGCGGGAATCTCTGCCCATGTCCCGGATTCTGCTAATTTTGCAATCCCTTTGGAAAATCCTATGATCGTTAAGGACCTCGAGTTCGTCAAATTCATAACCAAAACGAAAGTTCAGGCACAGGTGAAGGCGCTGGCTGAAATGATCAATGCCGACTACCAGTCGAAAGCGCCAGTGTTTCTGCCCATATTAAATGGGTCGTTCATGTTCGCTTCCGACCTGATGAAACAAATCGATGTTCCTAATAAGATATCGTTTGTGAAGGTATCCTCTTATTCAGGCACGGCGAGCACGGGCCAGCTTAAGACTTTGGTCGGTCTGGAGCTCAGCCTGTTCAATCAGGATGTGATCATAGTCGAAGACATCGTCGATACCGGCCTCACGTTACAAAAGATCGTGAACGAATTGAAAGAATTGGGTACACGGTCCGTGGAAGTTGTCGCTCTTCTGAGGAAGCCTCCTGCCCGCGAAAAAAAGATGGATGTTAAATATGTCGGCTTCGACATCGAGAACGATTTTGTACTCGGTTATGGATTAGACTACGACGGCCATGGACGCAATTTGACCGATATCTATCGTATGAAACCAACAAATTCCGAAAATCCGGCTTTATAAATTGTGGGATGCATTCACTATCTTCGTCGGCTAAACTGGTGGGAACACCCGCCTTTTCGAACACTTTCAACTCCTAATGCATGATTAACATTATCCTCTTCGGACCTCCGGGCGCGGGTAAAGGCACGCAAAGTGCCAAGCTCATCGACAAGTATTCTCTGCTTCATATTTCAACAGGTGACCTGTTCCGAAAACATTTGAAAGAAGGTACTCCTCTTGGTAAACTTGCCCAGGATTACATGACAAAGGGCAACCTGGTACCTGATCAGGTTGTGATTGACATGGTGGATGACAAGATCAAAAGCAGCCCCGGCATCGGAGGCATCATCTTCGATGGATTTCCGCGTACTATTCCTCAGGCAGAGGCACTCGATCGCCTCCTCGCAAACCTGGGAGCTCCCATCAAGGTTCTTGTTGAGCTCGTAGTAACCGAAGATGAACTTCGTTCGCGTCTTGCGTCAAGGGCACTGAAAGAAAATCGCCCCGACGACGCCAAACCGGAAGTGATTAACAATCGCATTTCAGTATATAAAGCAGAAACCGTATCGGTGGCAGGCTATTATAAAAACCTTGGACGTTATGCGTCTGTGGTTGGTGTTGGTGAGATCGATGCCATTTTCCATAACATCTGTCGCGAGGTCGACAAAAGCTTATTGCTGTAGTCTATGGTCACTAACCATCTCCGATTCTCAATTCTTAATTCTTAATTCTTAATTGAATTGTCGTCCCCCAATTTCATCGATTACGTAAAGTTCTGTTCACGGTCGGGCAACGGGGGGGCTGGATACCTTCATTTTCATAGGGAAAAATTCATTCAGCACGGCGGTCCCGATGGTGGTGACGGAGGTCGTGGGGGTCACGTCATCCTCAAGGGCAACAGTCAGCTGTGGACGCTCCTTCACCTGAAGTATCGGAAGCATGTCATTGCTACTCCGGGCAATCGCGGAGAAGAGCAGAACCGTACGGGCGCAAGCGGTAAGGACGAAATTCTCGAAGTTCCCCTCGGAACTATAGCACGCAACGCCGAGACCGACGAAGTGCTTTTTGAAATCACCGAAGACGGTAAAGAATACATTCTTACACCTGGTGGTCGCGGCGGAAAGGGAAATGCCTTTTTTGCAACGTCAACCAATCAGGCTCCTCAGCATGCTCAGCCGGGCGAAGCAGGACGTGAGGAATGGATCATACTTGAATTGAAGCTGCTTGCCGACGTTGGCCTTGTCGGCTTTCCAAACGCCGGCAAATCAACATTGCTGTCAGTTGTTTCTGCTGCCAAACCAAAGATCGCCGACTATCCATTTACAACGTTGACGCCTAACCTGGGCGTTGTGTCCTATCGCGAGGATCAATCGTTCGTAATGGCCGACATTCCAGGCATCATCGAAGGCGCAGCTGAAGGCAAGGGCCTCGGCCTTCGCTTCCTGCGTCACATCGAACGAAACTCACTTCTCCTCTTCCTTATTCCCGCCGACAGCGCCGACATCGGGAAGGAGTACGACATCCTGTTAGGTGAGATCTCCCAATACAACCCGGAGTTGCTCGACAAGAAGCGCATTCTGGCTATTTCGAAATCCGACATGCTCGACGACGAACTCCAGGCCGCCCTTTCAAAGGAACTTCCCGCCGATCTCCCCGCAGTCTTCATCTCTTCAGTAACGGGAAAAGGCATTATGCCCCTGAAAGACCTGATCTGGAAAAACCTGCACTAAACTCGCTCAAACCGGCCCCCTGATCCACCGCCACTCCTGGAGTAGTTAAATCTACTTGCCTGCTAAAAGACTCGTTACCCACTCAGGACTCAGGACTAAAGACTCAGGACTATCATATTTTTCCGGTCTTTTTGGCACTACCTCCGTCTTTGGCAAAATTGTTGACCTTTGCCCGTCATTTGAATTGCCGTCCTGAGGCGGCTCCAAAAACACATTAGAAATGAGTCAAAACGAAGAAATTCTTTCCGAAGATAACGGCACGCCCGAAAATGTGGCAGGTTCCGGCACTGCCACCGCTGAAGCAAACGTCGCTGCCGAGGTGACGAAATTGCAGAACGACCTCACCGAACAAAAAGACAAGTTCATTCGCTTGTATTCAGAGTTCGAGAACTTCCGCCGCCGTACGGCCAAGGAGAAACTGGATTTGATTCAGTCTGCAAATGAACAACTGCTGAAAACGCTTCTTCCTGTCGTCGATGATTTCGAACGCGCGGAGAAGTCATTTCAGAACAAGGAGGACAAGGAGCTGGAAGGCTTTTTCCTCATCCACAGCAAATTCAAAAAGGTATTGGAACAAAGCGGGTTGAAGGTAATGGACCTGAAGGCCGGATCGGACTTTAACACCGACCTGCACGAAGCCATCACCCAGGTTCCGGTAACCGATGATGCATTGAATGGCAAGATCGTAGACGTTGTCGAAAAGGGCTATATGCTTAACGACAAGGTGGTACGCCATGCTAAAGTCGTTGTCGGAAGCAAGTAACGGAACAGCACCCCATCACCTAATTTTACATGTCAACGAAACGGGATTATTACGAAATACTGGGTGTCGCCAAGACAGCAACGCCGGAGGAGATAAAGAAGGCCTATCGAAAAGTGGCCATCCAATTTCACCCGGATAAGAACCCTGACAACAAGGAAGCCGAGGAGAAATTCAAGGAAGCAGCTGAAGCTTATGAAGTCCTTAGCGACGCCGACAAGCGTGCTAAGTACGATCGCTTTGGTCATTCCAGGGGTAGCAGCGGTGGATATAGCGGCGGCCATGAGATGAACATGGAAGACATCTTCAGCCAGTTCGGAGACATCTTCGGTGGCGGCGGAAGTCCTTTCGAAAGCTTCTTCGGTGGAGGCGGCGGAACCCGTAACGGTCGCCGTGTTCGTAAAGGATCGAACCTTCGTATCAAGCTGAAACTCACTCTCGATGAAATCGCCAATGGAGTCGAAAAGAAACTGAAGGTCAATCGCCTCATCAAAGCTGAGGGCGTCACTTTCAAGACCTGTACAACCTGTCAGGGCTCCGGCCAGGTGCGCAAAGTGGTCAATACGATGCTTGGACAGATGGTTTCGTCCAGCACTTGTCCTACCTGCGACGGCGCAGGTCAGGTGATCGATAAGCGTCCCAGTGGCGTCGATAACTCAGGACTTGTATCGAAAGAAGAAGTTATCTCTGTGAAGATCCCCGCTGGCGTTGCAGACGGCATGCAGTTGTCAATGTCCGGAAAGGGCAACGAAGCACCTGGTGGCGTGGCCGGCGACCTGCTCATAGTAATCGAAGAACAGGAAGACAAACAGCTGAAACGCGATGGAAATAACCTCGTGTTCGACCTCTACATCAGCTTCGTGGATGCCGCATTGGGTACCGCAGTTGAAGTACCGTCGGTTAATGGAAAGGTAAAGATCAAGATCGACCCCGGAACCCAGAGCGGAAAAATCCTCCGACTGAGGGGAAAAGGCCTCAAAGATGTGAACGGCTATGAGGTTGGAGATCAGCTGATTTATGTAAACGTTTGGACGCCGAAAAAACTTACGGCAGAAGAACGGACAAAATTGGAGAGCTTCAGGCAGTCCCCCAACTTCGAACCCCACCCGGATGCCAACGAAAAGGGCTTTTTTGAACGAATGAAGGAGTTTTTCAATTAGTCAGAAATACTCAACTATTTCCACTGAGCCTCGTTTAACATTGATTAGACGAGGCTTTTTTACGATTTAACGCTAAATCTTACACTGCGTAACTTCGTGGGAGCCAAGGCCGTAAATATTCGTCATGCAGAAGAAATATTGGCTTACAGGCTGGGCAATTGCGATCGTGGGGTTGGCGTGTGGGCAGATCAAAAAGCAATTCACCGTAGAGGACGCCCCTTACTGTGAGAATATTAGCCTCACTTTGAAGGCGAATAGTGGCAACTGCTTCATCAAACCAAGCCAGAATCCAGAGATCCTTAACGTATACAGCAACCAGTCTGAATCGGGCTACGCCCACAATTTTCGCAAAGAGGTAAAGGGCAAAACCTGCGAGGTGGTCCTGAACCTGGAGGAAGTTCAGGCCGAAGGTCTTAGCCAGACGATTTCTACCCGCTTCTTCGGCCCGAGCGACAAGCCCGCCGACGACAAGGTCTGGAAAATGTACCTCACCAACTCCAAACCCTATCTGCTCGAACTGAACTACGGCGTTGGAAATGCCAACATCGATCTGTCCGGACTTGCTGTAAAAAAACTGAAGATCAACACCGGCAGCGCCGACGTCAACGTGGGCTATTACTCTGCCCTCGAAAACCAGGTCGACATGGATACCTTTTTTGTGAAGGTCGACCTTGGATCGGTAAACGTTAAGAACATTAGCCTTTCCCGCACCCATTGTGTGATGGCCGATGTCGGTTTCGGAAACATGACCCTCGACTTCAGCAATAAGCCGGTTGTTTCAAACCGCATCAAAGGAAGCGTTGGAGCTGGCAACCTTACCATCATCCTTCCAAAAGAAGAAACTCCTGTTCTGGTTAAGATCCAGGATTCATGGCTTTGCAGCGTAAACATTCCTTCCGACCTCAAGAAGGTCGGTGAAAATACATTCGCCAATCGCGCCTATTCCAAGGGAGCAAAGAATGCCCTCGTCTTCGACCTCGACGTGTCGATGGGGAATATTGTGTTTAAATAATTCACGGACGATCTCATACAACAAACGACGGGGTAGAGACGCAATGCATTGCGTCTCTACGATTCAACGCATTGCGTTGACACGACAACATTGCCTCTACCGCGGTTTCAAAACCAACCTATTCCCGCTCGCCTTCTCAATCTCCTCCTTATTCATTAACATCTTTCTAAACTTCCCCGTTGCGTACATCTCCGCCTGATCAGAATAATACGAGCTCATCACATTCCCCGACTGCCCTGACGGCGAAACCGTCTCGCCTTTTTCAATAGCTCCGAAATCCATGATCTTACGAAGTGCTGGTCCTCCGGTAACATGGAAGTAGCCTGTGGTATCAAGTTCGAAATGCAGATTATTCAGTACTTCATTTCCTCCATCCACCGGGAACGGCCCAACGCTGAACAGTTTATCGAGCACACTCACAACTCCAAGTGGATGCTTGTGCTTAAGGGTATGAATTTTACCCCATACCCAATCCTCAGGCTTGTCTCCACACGATTCATGTAACAGCGTCAACGTCTTTTGCGCTGCCTTATCAAAAATCATTGCGCGTGTTTCGCTTATGCTCCTGGTATGAATATCATCCCACCACGGCGAACTTTCATTTTTGATAAACTTGTTCACCGAGTTCTTGGGAACCGACGTGGCCAATATTGAATGTAGCGCGTCAGCTCCGATCTCATCTTTCATGGTGAGATAATAGATCTGCGACAACATGTTATAATAAACAGAAGGCGCCGTGTCGGTACTCTTGTGATCACCATTCCAGTTCTGAAGCAGTTCAATTAGCGGAGCGTATTCTTCCTTATTCAAAGATTTCAATACCGTTGCCATCTCCTTTGCAACTTCCGGAGCGCTGATTGAAACCACATCAAGATTGACCTCCTTCATGTCGTCGGACTTCCACTCCTTATCCTTGCTCAGGTACTCGACGATCCGTCCCGCTCTTGCCTTCGGATAATAATAGCCAGGATATAGCACGCCATCAACAGTGTCCGGTTGATTGTTTGCCGAGTACACATAGCCCCAGGGTGGATTGATAACTTGTGGATTCTTCGTGAAGTCGTAGTAACCCTGATACTCATCGTTTCCGCTTGCCCCATCTAAGAATAGTTTACTTACTGCATGCTTGGGTCTAACAGGCAATTTAGCACAGGCCCACCACGCAATGTTGCCGTCAACGTCCGCATACATCACATTGAGTCCCGGCGCTGAGAAGGTGGCCGCTGCTTTTTCCGCGTCGCGAAAACTCTGCGCATGATTCAATAGCCACGCAGCCTGCAAAGCTTCGTTTGTTTCCCTGGTAAGAATCCACGATAAGGCTACTGCCTGCTCTTCTGGAGCATTTTCCATGATGCCATTGATCAACGCACCATGGCGCGACGAACGCACTTCCAGTTCAACATCCGGCCTCCCCTTTACTTTGATAATCTCCTTTCGAACAGACAAATCTTCCCATTGATCTCTGAACTTAACCTGATTTACTTTGTGGGGATTCACCGTCTCAAAATAAAAATCAGCGTCGTCATTTTCGAACATGGTAAGTCCCCAACCCGAGTGACGGTTGTTGCCCAACAATCCAAATGGTATCCCAGCGATGTGATGACCATAGAAGCTCTTGCCTGAATACTCCATGTGCGCTTCGTACCAGACGGCTGGCTGACCAAATCCAATATGCGTGTCGTTCTCAAGGATAGGATATCCGCTTTCCGTTCTGCTGCCAGCAACAACCCAGCCGTTGCTTCCGCTCCAGAGAGGAGCAGGAATCTTACTCAACGCCTCATCTATGGTAGCAATGAGCGAATCACCAGGTGAATTCTTAATGGCTCCTTTATAGCTCTTTATCTTAATTGCATCCGGTGGCGTCTGTACGGCGAAGTCTGTGAGATACTCATCGCCATATTCGCTCCTGATCTTTTGCAACACTGGATCTGCGTGTAGCCCTTCCGCGAAGCCAAAAGACATAAAGCCGACTGCCAGATAGATATCTTCAGGTTTAAACTCTTCTTTGGGTATTCCTATGATGGTAAACTCGATCGGTGTCTTGCCAGTCTTGATATACTGGTTAACACCCTTTTGATAAGCAAGCGCATCTTTTTGAAAAGCTGCAGTGTCCGCATTGAGAAACTTCCGTGCATGCTCTTTTGCAAACTGATTAATGCCAAGCGTTCGGAACAACTTATCAACCTTGATCAAATCTTCACCTAAAATTTCAGAGAGCCTTCCACCTGCAGCGCGTCTCAGCATTTCCATTTGAAATAGTCTGTCCTGTGCGTGCACATAGCCAAGGGCAAAGTATGCATCCTCTTCGTTTTGAGCATAAATGTGAGGCACTCCATAATTGTCGTAGAGAACCTGCACTTCTGCTTTCAATCCGTCAAGTATGACGGTTCCTGAATAATCAGGGGCCGTAGACAGTAAATAGAAATAGAGTCCAATGATGATTGCAAAGATCACTACAACGAGTCCAATAACAATTCGTTTGAATATCTTCATGGCGGGGGCTCCTCAGATTGAATCAGGAAATGTCTAACAGGTCAATTCACTCGATAACGCACGCATTCACTGAGCATTGGAAAAAGAAAATCGTTTCAGGCTTTGTTCATATACTTCCCTGGCAGTTGCCAGCACTGGCTGAAGCCTCGAATCACTGCGCAATTTCGTCAACACGGGATGATTTTTCAGATACAAATAATCTTTAGGATTCTTCTTCAGATAGTCGATAGCCTCATCATTCATTTCCAGAAGTGTATAGGTTATTTCGTCTCGTCTCAAATTTAACGCGTCTTTCTGGCCGCTGGCTGCCAACCTGTATGCATGCATAACATCAGCTCTGTAGGGATTAAGCGGCCTAATTCGGTCGATAAACTGGTCAGCCGCCTTAAAATCACCTGAAACGATTTTCACACCCGCGAAATCGGCCAACGCGTTCACATTATCCGGCTCAAGTGCTAACGCTTTTTGTAAATACACTTCCGCTTTCGCAAGGTTGCCGTTCCCAAAGTGGAATCCACCCACGAGATTGTGGCCGTTTGATGAAAGTGGGTCCAACGTAATACTGAGCTCTGCAAGCTCGAGTGCTTTATCAAATAGTCCATGTCGTCTCATGAATAAAGAAAGTTCCTCCGTCACCGTGTTATCATTGGGGCTTCGTTGATAAGCCATCAACATATATTTGAAGATACTGTCAGGTTGCTCGCGCAATTCATTCTGAACATAATTGTTCGTAAATGTGAAAGCCTTCACGAGAAGCGAATAAAATGACTTGGGATCCAGCCGGTAAGAGATGGTAGCCAGCGAGTCACGGAGCTTCAAATAGTTAGCCCGATCCGATGCCCACCAGCTGTGCGTATCGTACAGGTCCGCCAACG
This sequence comes from Chryseolinea sp. T2, assembly GCF_037203685.1. Lineage (NCBI taxonomy): Bacteria > Pseudomonadati > Bacteroidota > Cytophagia > Cytophagales > Fulvivirgaceae > Chryseolinea > Chryseolinea sp. T2. The sequence continues at coordinate 142,276 of NZ_JBBCAU010000008.1, read as the reverse complement.
CGGCATAGGCAATCGCATACTTCGGATCGAGTTCAATCGCCTTTGAAAATTCGGATTCTGCTTCCAGAAAGTCAGGTAGACGATGCGAGAGCTGATAGCGACTGTCATGTATGAACAGACCTTTGAGATAATGCTCATAGGCCTTCGGATTTGAAGGTCGCGCAAGCATTCTCGGTTGGTCCTCATTTTGCAGATGATGCCTGAGGGACTTCGCGATCTTCAATGACACTTCATCCTGCACACTGAAGATGTCCGACAGGTTCGTATTGTAATCCTCCGACCACAAATGTGATTCGTCTGAGACCGAAATCAACTCCGCCGTCACACGCAACTTCTCTCCTGACTTCCGCACACTGCCTTCCAATACGTGTGTAACGTTCAATTCCTTTCCAATCTCAGCAATAGACTTCGACGTCTTCTTGTACTTCATCACCGACGCCCGGGCAATTACCTTTAAGTCCCTGAGCTGAGATAGGTCCGTGATGATCTGCACCGTAACGCCATCACTGAAGTATTCCTGCTCAGGATCGTTGCTGATATTTACAAACGGGAGAACGGCTATTGAACTTGGTGCTGACCCAAATGTCGCTGCAACGGCTGCACTACTCGCCTGTGATCGCGAATAGACAAAATACGCAAGTGCCAGCAACAAAATTGCACCTGCAACAATCGACACCTTTGTCAAATTGGAAACACGCGCCTTTTGCTTAGGGTGATCAATCCCTTCTGCTATATCATCTTTTCTATCATCCCTATTCACCTCACTTCGCTCATCCTTAACTTCTCTTCGCCTGCTATTTGCTTCACTTTGTGAAACGGTTGTCGAATTCACGATATCCCTGATGCAGATAGCCACCTTGTTGATCTGATCGCGGTAAAAAGTATGACTTTGATTTTCACGAGGCTCATCCTCATGCGACCTGAGTGGACGATTAACCCCGGATGAAGTGTATATGAAATCAACAGGTCTGAGTACGCCCTTGGTCTCAGCCTCAAAGAGATTACGATCGCTTTGGTCCAGTTCATGGATTCGTATCGGAAGAATCCGACTCGTGACATTCCCGTTTTTTAACTTCACCTTAAGACCAAACTCATCGCTAAGTGCGTGGTCGCGGAATGCCAGCAACTCATGTTTCCACGCGAAGCTCTCCGGATCACAATAAGTTCTTGATAGAATAGGAATGAAGACCAGGCACCTTATCTTATCTCTCAGAGAATCTGCAACATCGTTGGTTTCATGAATCCCATCGTGTTGATTCTGGTCAAAGTAGATTGACAAGTCCCTTTTAAAGGTCGCCTCCAGCTCATTGCGGAGGTTGTTTACAAACTCGGTGACCCATCCATCGTACTTGTTATCCTTGTGGCGATAACTGATAAAGATATCGTATTGATGGCCGGCAACTGTCGGGGGCATATACTAAAGATTTAGGCAGCTTCTAAACATCGATTTAGAGAGCTACTAAAGATAAAGAATCCGTCCGGCAATTGTAATTAGTCCCTATCTTCCGACACTAATTAGCCAAACAACCTTGCCTGTGGACGCAGCACTAACCGCGAGTAACGTCACCAAGCGCTACACCAATCACCTGGCGCTGGACGATGTCAGTATTAACATCCCGGCCAAAACCATATTCGGGCTCCTGGGACCGAACGGAGCCGGAAAAACTACCCTTATCCGGATCATCAACCAGATCATCAACGCCGACAGCGGCGAGATTACACTGTTCGGCGAACGCCTTCAATCAAAACACATCGGCACCATCGGATATCTTCCTGAAGAACGTGGACTGTACAAAAAACTAAAGGTCGGAGAACAACTTGTATACCTGGCCCAATTAAAAGGTCTTAGCCGCAAGCAGGCCGTAGATAAAAGTCGCGCCTGGGTAAAGAAGTTTGAGGTCACAGACTGGTGGAACAAGAAAGTCGAAGACCTCAGCAAAGGTATGGCCCAGAAAGTACAGTTCATCAGCACGGTAATGCACGAACCACGACTCATCATCCTGGATGAGCCGTTTTCCGGATTCGACCCTGTCAATGCGCAGCTGATTACCAATGAAATCCTCGAACTGAAAGAACGCGGTTGCACCATCATATTCTCAACGCACCGTATGGAGACCGTTGAAGACTTATGCGATCACATCGCATTGATCAACAAGTCGAAAAAGGTGCTCGAAGGCTCCAAGAAACAGGTGAAACAAAACTATCGGACCAATAGCTTCTGGGTTGAGCATAGAGGCAGGCTTAACAGCGTCGCCGGACAATTTGACGTCCTGGAACAAAAGTCTCTGGAGGATGATTTTTATCGTTCCGTTGTCAAAACAGACGGCACCTCGCCGAACGTGTTAATACGTGAACTAACCAACAACACCGAAGTGCACAGCTTCGCAGAAAAAATTCCAACTATGAGTGAGATCTTCATTGGACTGGTGAAAGGAGGAAGCGATGAATAAGATTTGGTTGATCATACAGCGCGAATTCCTGAACCGTGTTCAGAAGAAGTCGTTCCTCATTGCAACAATCCTGTTGCCTCTTATCTTTCCCGCAATCATGGCCGTGCTCGTTTGGGTAGCCATCGAACAGAAGAAGAACGCAACAAAGGAAACTGTATACTATATCGACGAGAGCGGATACTTTGCTCCCGATACTGCCAAGTTCCACTTCAAGCAATTCAACGGTTCTCTCGATGATGCCAAGCGCGCCATCACCGCCGTCGAAAGTTTCGGTCTCCTATATATTCCCCAGTTCGACCTCTCCAACCCAAAGGGTATTGCCCTGTACACAAATGTAGACCCTTCACCCAGTGCGGTGGGAGACCTCGAACAGTTGCTTGCAAATCAACTGCGGGACCAAAAGCTGAAAAAGTTTCATGTCAGGCAGCAGCTACTGGATAGCCTCAAAACGGACGTGAACATTCAACGCCTCAGTCTTGCAGGAGGACAGGAAAAGGAATCCGATTCCCGCCTGTTGTCAGGTGTAGGTATGGCCAGTGGTATTCTTATGTACATGTTTATCTTCATTTACGGTGCGCAGATCATGCAGGGAGTGATTGAAGAAAAAACCAGCAAAGTGGTCGAGGTGATCGTTTCATCAGTGAAGCCCTTGCAACTGATGCTGGGTAAGATTATTGGCCTTGCATCGGTAGGGCTATTGCAATTCATTATCTGGATAGTCCTCATTACAACGGTTTCAACGGTAGTGCTGGGCGCATTCGGCCTGCAGATGCAGTCACCTGAACTTGCCGCACAATACGGCGACCAGGGCGGCAATGCAAAATCCAGCCGCTGTGCAGGCGCTCAAGATGTTTAGTCAGATACCTTTTGGCTACGTGATCTTTAGTTTCCTCTTCTACTTCCTCGGAGGTTATCTGCTCTATGGTGCATTGTTCGCGGCCGTGGGTTCTGCAGTTGACAGCCCCGCGGAAGCACAACAATTCATGTTTCCCATAACCATACCGTTGCTGATCTCCTACTTCGGACTCTTCACCTTCGTATTGGATAATCCCAACGGACCCGCAAGTGTTTGGCTTTCCTTAATTCCTTTCACATCCCCTATTGCCATGATGGGACGCATTGCCTTCAATCCACCTCTTTGGCAAATGGCTCTGTCGATGGTGTTGCTGGTCGCCGGCTTCATCTTCACCGCCTGGGTCGCAGGCCGGATCTACCGCGTCGGCATCCTCATGCACGGCACGAAGATCAACTACAAGGTGATGGCCAAGTGGTTCCTCCAGAGGAATTAAGAATTAAGAATTAAGAGTTAAGAATTAGCCACCGGCTGGTCGCCGCCGGTTTCACGACCAAAGGTCGTGGTCACGCCTGCCCATTAGGGCGGCGGCTAATTCTTAACTCTTAATTCTTAATTCTTAATTTCTCTATCTTTCTGCTCCATGAGCAAGAAGGCCATCATTCCCTCCGCAGACTTTTATCGGAATAATTCCAACCTCAAGTGGGTCGTGCTGGCGCTTTCTGTTTTGATCAGTATCGGATCCATCTATTATACCGATATACTCGTCGCTCAACTCAAGCAAAGAGAGCGTCAGCAGGTGCAGTTGTATGCACGCGCCATCGAGTACACTGCCAACGGCGACGATACCTTCGGAGACGTTAACTTCATCGCACAGGAGATCCTCTTCGAAAACATTTCCATCCCGATTATTCTCGTGGGTGACAGCGGACGCGTACTCGCTTCCAGAAACGTAATCATGGACACAACCTGGACGGACCAACGAAGCGAAGAGCACCTCAAAGCAGAGCTCAAGCTGATGCAGGAAACGTACGATCCTATCAAAGTCACGCTTCGGGATCCGCATACAGGCGAGGTTTTCGGCACGCAGTTCGTCTACTACAAGAATTCGCTGCTGCTTCGTCAGCTGATTGCCTATCCATATATACAACTCTCTGTCATCGCCATATTCGGCTTCATCGCCTACCTCGCCTTCAACTACTCCAGGGCTGCAGAACAAAACCGGGTTTGGGTGGGCCTCGCAAAAGAAACGGCCCACCAACTAGGCACACCGTTGTCGTCCCTCATCGGATGGATGGAAGTGATTCGCGACGACCCCGACATGAAGGAGAAAGGGATGGTGGAGGAGCTGGAAAAGGACATCCAGAAGCTGCGCATTGTTACAGAGCGCTTTTCCAGCATCGGTTCCGTCCCGGCCCTGAAGAAAGAAAACGTCGTTTCCCTAATCAACAACGTTGTAAACTACCTGCGACCCAGGGTTTCCTCTAAGGTGCGAATGGAGGTGTTTACACTTTCTGAAAACATATCCGCCAATGTGCACGCGCCTCTGTTTGAATGGGTAATAGAAAACCTTTCGAAAAACGCCGTGGACGCCATGGGGAACACCGGCACCATTGCTATCAAGATATTGCGTGGTAACGAGGGTAAGATCTTCATCGACATCTCCGACACGGGAAAAGGAATTCCCCGTTCCAAAATCGACCACGTCTTCAGACCGGGCTATACGACGAAAAAAAGGGGTTGGGGACTGGGCCTCACACTCGCAAAACGCATTATTGAAACCTACCACAACGGTAAGATCTTCGTAAAATCGTCTGAGGAAAACCTCGGCACTACCTTCAGGATTGTCCTGAATGCTGCCTGACAGACGCACAACACACATTCCGGATAACTGTAATGAATTAGTAGCTACAGCTGTGCTGGACGTTAAACATGCGCCTTTCATTGCGCGTCTTCAAAACCCTCGAAATCAACCAAAAAACGACCCTTTTCATCATCATTAAATACTATATATAATTCCCTTTCCCGCCTTTGTTCTTCGTCGTTATTCGGCTACTTTTGCGGTCGATTTTCAGACCTTTAATTCTCAAACCAGACAGATAAATGGCAAATATTGGTAAGATCACTCAGGTAATCGGACCCGTAGTGGATGTGGCCTTTGAAAACGATGCAAGGCTGCCCAACATTCTCGACTCTTTAATAGTGACCAAAAACGACGGCACAAAAGTCGTTCTCGAGTGCCAGCAGCACCTTGGCGAGGACCGCGTTCGTACCATTTCAATGGAAGGAACTGAGGGCCTTGTAAGAGGTATGCAGGTAATCGATACCGGCGCTCCTATTAAGATGCCTGTCGGTGAGGATATCAAAGGCCGCCTTTTTAACGTTGTGGGTGACGCTATCGACGGCGTGAAACAACCTAAAGGCACTCAAAGCCTCCCAATCCACCGTCATGCACCTGCTTTCGAAGATCTTTCGACAGCAACAGAAGTATTGTTCACTGGTATCAAAGTTATCGACCTCATCGAACCTTATGCAAAGGGTGGTAAGATCGGTCTGTTTGGTGGTGCCGGTGTGGGTAAGACGGTTTTGATCCAGGAATTGATCAACAACATTGCAAAAGCATATTCTGGCTTGTCAGTATTCGCCGGCGTTGGTGAGCGTACCCGTGAAGGTAATGACCTCCTCCGCGAAATGATTGAAGCCGGTATCGTAAACTATGGAGACGAGTTCCTCAAGTCACTCCACGCAGGTGGATGGGATTTGTCAAAAGTGGACGAAAATAAACTTAAAGATTCAAAAGCAACCTTCGTTTTCGGACAGATGAACGAGCCTCCCGGAGCACGTGCCCGCGTGGCCCTTTCAGGTCTGACGATCGCTGAATACTTCCGCGATGGCGACGGTTCTGGAAAAGGCCGCGACATCCTCTTCTTCGTCGACAACATCTTCCGTTTCACACAGGCAGGTTCTGAAGTATCGGCCCTCCTTGGTCGTATGCCTTCTGCCGTAGGTTACCAGCCTACACTCGCAACTGAAATGGGTGCGATGCAAGAGCGTATCACGTCTACAAAGAATGGTTCAATTACTTCCGTTCAGGCGGTATACGTACCTGCCGATGACTTGACCGACCCTGCTCCTGCGACGACTTTCGCTCACTTGGATGCAACAACCGTATTGTCTCGTAAGATCTCTGAATTAGGTATCTATCCTGCGGTGGATCCATTGGATTCAACTTCACGTATCCTCCGTCCTGAGATTGTGGGTGACGAACACTATAACACTGCTCAGCGTGTGAAGAGCATTCTTCAACGTTACAAGGAATTGCAGGATATCATCGCCATCCTCGGTATGGATGAACTTTCTGACGAAGATAAGCAGGTGGTACACCGCGCTCGTCGCGTACAGCGCTTCCTTTCACAACCTTTCCACGTTGCTGAAGCCTTCACAGGTCTTAAGGGCGTTCTCGTTGACATCAAAGACACAATCAAAGGATTCAACGCGATCATGGACGGTGAATACGATCACCTCCCTGAAATGTCCTTCAACCTTGTAGGAAGCATCGAACAAGCCGCTGAGAAGGGCGAGAAGATGCTTGCTGAAGCAAGAAAGTAATCGACTGAAAAGGGATAAGTATAGCGCCTCATAACGGACTAGCATGCACCTGGAAATATTAACACCTGAAAAGAAAGTATTCGACGGCGAAGTGTCTGTCGCTACTTTCCCCGGCTCGGAAGGTTCCTTTCAGGTTTTGGATCATCATGCTCCTATGATCAGTCTGCTCAAAGAAGGAGCAGTGGAATACAGAGGAAAAGAAGGATTACAAAACGTGAAAATCTCCGGCGGCGTTGTTGAAGTATTAAAGAACAGGGTTATCGTTCTCGCTACTGGTTTGGCGAGCTGATTAGATTAACGGTCCCCGGATTCGAAATAATGACTTACGAGGCTGTCCCAAAGACAGCCTCAATTTTTTTCTTTGATCTGATGTCGACATTAAGTATCGGCCGACTCAATCTCAAATTATGTCAAAAGCATCCAACGGATTCTCAGTCATATACGAAGACAATCACCTGTTGATTGTTAACAAAGACGCGGGCGTACTCGTACAGGGCGACGCAACAGGTGATGCTCCGTTGTCCGAACTTGCTAAAGAATACATCAAGAAGAAATACGAAAAGCCTGGCGAAGTATTTCTCGGGGTAGTGCACAGACTTGATCGTCCGGTTAGCGGAGTGGTTGTTCTCGCGCGTACAACGAAGGCCCTGGAGCGCATGAACGCTCTCTTTCGCGAGAAGGAAACGAAAAAGATTTACTGGGCGATTGTGAAAGAACGCCCCGTGTTGTCGGAAGGCACTCTTGTGCATTGGCTTCTGAAGGACGAGAAGAAGAACAAGACGACGGCTTACAAACAGGAAACACCTGGCGCATTGCGTTCCGAACTTAACTTTCGCGTGCTTGCTAATGTCGAAGACCGGTGGCTTCTCGAAGTCAATCCAATTACCGGCCGACCTCATCAAATCAGAGTACAACTTGCCACCATGGGATGTGTTATCTCCGGTGATGTGAAATACGGTGACCGACAGGCAAACCCTGATGGCAGCATATATCTTCACGCAAGACGACTTTCATTCGTGCACCCTGTTAAGAAGGAGCTCATGACCTTTCAGGCTTCAGTACCGAACTCCGGACTATGGCAGCTCTTCAGGACCTTTGAAGGTTAGCTTGTTCAGCTGCCTCCGATCCATGTCCTGACCATTCAAATGTTTTGGTAAGCCGCAATGGTTTTGGTTTAGCTTTGTATCTTGACCAGATATTGATGGAGCAAACTACCTGGATACAACGACTTAAGCAGCGGTGGAAACTCGGAAGCGCTTTCCAGGTTGTTGTTGTGCTCATCGTCTTCGCGTGCACTGGATTCACAGTGCTGTTCTTAAAGAAGCCTATCCTGAATTTTCTCGCTGGACCAAAAGGCGACTCCACGCTTGCCACTATACTTTACTACATTTTCATACTGCCGCTGTACAATGTCATTCTGCTGGCTTATGGCTTTATCTTTGGTCAGTTCACGTTCTTTTGGGAGTTCGAGAAGCGGATGTTCGGCAGGATGTTTAAAGGAAGAAAACGAGAGGGGAACCAGGAATCGAAATGAAAAGAATCACAGCATTCATTGTGCTGCTCATCACGGGCTGCGCAGCACCAAAGCATTACTACTACTTTGATCACTATACCGTAACTCCGGGCGCGAACTCAAAAGTTTCAGGACCATCAGAATCCACACCATCACCATTAGACATCAGAACAGCCGACCTTGCTGCGAATGCTAATGGCGCCGAACCTAAAATCGACGCCGGGCAGAAAGTTGTAGCCGACCAGAAAGTCGTTGATCTTGACAAGTTAACCGTCGACACTAATGAGCACTTTGCGATCAGACAAACGCAGGATAGTCATGAAGTTGTAATCAATAGTGACGAGCAGTACAGTAAACACCTCTCAAATGAACGTGTCTCTAAACATACATTGAGAGAAAACCGAAAGGAACTCATCAGCGCGCTCAAACAACTCCGTAAGGACTTGCGCAATAAGACAAACCTGAAGTCAAATGCTCCACTTCACGACGAGGCTACACAAAAGCTTGATAACGAATTGATCGTAGCCATTTCATTTGCCGCCGTGGGTATCACGCTTAGTATACTTGGCGGCCTGGGCGCGTGGTTCTGGATCGCTGGAGTGATCTGCTTAGGCGTTGGCGTTTACTTCTTTATCGACTGGCTCCGGAAGAGGTAGCACTTCAAACTCATGCTGATGATTTTCCGGCAATGGAAATTGTTGTATCCATAGTTTGCGATAATGTCCCGCACTTGCCATTAGCGATTCATGTGTCCCTTCTTCAACGACACGCCCTCCTGACAGCACGATTATTTTATCTGCCCGCATAACCGTACTCAGCCGATGCGCAATGATGATTACCGTCTTACGTCGCTCGCGCATCAGATCGATCATCCGATGAACATACTGCTCCGCTCCCGCGTCCAGGGCAGACGTAGCCTCATCCAGTGCCAGTATCTCTGGCTCACGATAGAGTGCCCGGGCAATGGCAATTCGTTGCCTTTGACCACCGCTTAGCGTCGAACCGTGCTCCCCGATCATCGTGAACAATCCCTGAGGAAGTTTCTCAATGAATTCCAGAATATTGAGCATGGTGCATATGTCGATCACCCGCGCCAAATCAGGTTCAGGCACGCCTGCAGCAATGTTCTCTACGATAGTGCCGGCAAACAGATCTATCTGCTGAGGCACAACTGATACAACCGTGCGCAGCGATTGAAGATCGAGATACCTCAGATCATAAAAACCAATCTTCACAGAACCCGCCTGCACAGGGTATAATCTTTGGATAATCGAAATTATCGTCGACTTCCCACTACCACTCTCCCCTACGATGGCTGTTACCTCACGCTGTTTGATCAACAGATTCAGGTGTTGAAAGACTGGAAGACTTGCATCATAGCGAAACCCGACATCGCGAAATACAATATCTCCCAGTTGATCCGAAGTTAATATCGCACGACTAGCCTGCTCTTCCGGTTCAAGATCCATAACATCCAGCAGCCGGTCGGAGGCAATGATTGCGTTTTGAAACGTCTTGTTCATTCCGATGAGTCCTACAACCGGACCACTGAAATATTCCAACAACGCGTAGAAGGAGAGCAACTCTCCGGCCGTCATTTCGTGATTGAGAACAAATCCCGCGCCTGTCCACAACAATACGATCGTGAACATCTTCGATATAAATTCCCCCGCCTGACCAACAATAATGCTGTTCCTTCCTGAAGCATAAGCCGACTGAAGAACTGGAACAAACCGCGATTCCGTTTTTCGGTCTTCATAGTTCAGCATGCAGAAGTTCTTTATGGTGGACACCGCACTGAGTGATTCCACTATCTGTGACTCGAGATCGGCGCTGCGCTCCATGAGTTCTCTTTCCACCCTTCTATGCAGGCGATTAGACACAACATAAAGCAAGGCATATGCTGGCAGCGCCGACATCATAACGATCGCGAGTTTCCAGTGATGCGTAAACATCAGAACAAACGCAGACACTACGATAAATACGTTAACCGCTACATTAACAACAGCATCGTTAATGAACAACCGGATCTTCATCGCATCATTGATCCGCGAGGTGATTTCACCTATTCTCATTCTGTCAAAGAACGCCTGTGGCAACCGGATCAAATGGGAATAGTACCCCAAAATCAGTTGCGCATCTATATGTTGCCCCGTTTGCAAAACCATCCTGGCCTTCGAATTGCCAAGAAAGGTCTGAACGAGTAACAATATGATCATGATGACACCCATCATGTTCAGCAAATTCCTGTTTCCATCCGGAAGCACATGATCTACAATCTTCTCCACGTATATGGATGTCGACAATCCAATGAGGGTAAAGACCAGCGATCCAATAAGTGCCTGCAACATCACAGACTTGTGTGACTTCATCAAATTCCAGAGACGACGCCACGCCGGTGTCTTGCGGTTACCCGGTGTGAACTTGTCGTTCGGAAGCATAAGAACCATTACACCTGTCCATTGCTCCAGAAATTCATCATTCGAATAATGATGGATTCTTCCATCTGCAGGATCCATCAACTCAACATGGTTCGATTCCGCCCCGTAAATCACCACGTAATGATGAAACCCTGCGCGTGGCATCACATGAGCTATCGCTGGCTTCGGCACATTCATAAGCGCCGAAATATCTCCGCGAACACCCTTCGCATCAAAACCCAATGCCGTGAGCGCCTCAACAAGCCCGGCAATCGTGGTGCCCTTTCCACTCGTACCGGCCATTTGTCTGATGCGGGCAATAGACAACATTAAACGATAATGTGAAGCAACGGACAGAATACATGCAGCGCCACAATCGCTGACATCGTGTTGTTTTACTTTGATCGACATCGTGTTCCCTTTTACCGGCTTACTGGATTCAGCCAGTCGTCCGTCTTATTATACAACAACTGCCATATGCTTCGCCTGCCGATAACAAATCGCGCGTGAAGCGTCATACCCTTTTTTACCGGACCCTTATTCCCATTGCGCAGCTGAAGGTATTCGCGTGAGAGCCTGCAGGTAACGATGTAATGGATGTCGTCCTTAATGGCAACCACATCATCGGATACATCAGTCACCACTCCGGTGAGAAATCCCCATTCATTATAGTTATACGTTGCGATCTGCAGGCGCACTGTCAGTCCCTTTCGAATGTTACCAATATCGTCCGGTGCAACATGCACCTCGGCAATCAACGTGGTATCCGGAGATATATAGCCAATTTCCTGCCCGGAGAAAATGTTACTCCCGGGATAGAGGCCAATAAGCTGATGAATCGTTCCACTCACAGGAGCAACAATCTGATTTTGTTCAACAGCATGCTTTGCCTCTTCTATTATAGTCTTCAGCTCAGTAAGTTCATTCTCATATTTCAGTTTGGTCTGTTGCCACTCAGTCATGTGTGTGTTCACAAGCCTGGAAACCGCCTCCTCGTTCTTTCGAAGGGCTTCATCCGCCTGCTCCATTTCACTCGCGGCTATTACTCCACTTTCAAATAGCGTCCGGCTTCGCCGATGTTCCCGCCTGGACTGCTCGGCCTGAAGCACCGCATCCCGATAGCGCTGACCAAATTCTCCAAGCAGTTGTTGATACAAAGCGGTAACAGGTTTCCACTTAAACCACATCAATCTGTTATCCCCATGAATACGCGTCGCTAATTCGTCGACATCTTTTAACAGATCCGTTACTTCAGTCCATCGGGCAGTCGCCTTTTGCTGACGATCGCTTAGCTCAGCAGAATGCACCGAGATCAATGCGTCCCCCTTCCCTACCCGCAGATTTTCCCTGGCGCGAACTTCCGTGACTATTCCCGACGAAAACGCCTTTATGGGCGTGACCGAAGTAACAGGCCGCATTATCCCCGGACTACCCACACTCACTTCAACCTTGAGAAAGGGCAGAACTGATATCACAACAATCGTGACTACCGCCAGCATTAAATATATGGGGTATCGAGTGGTATGACGATCAAGATAGACAGCCAGCGAGATGCGTGTTGCATCACGTGGATCCATAGCAATCAACAGTTTATGGTATAACAATAAAACACAACGCCCCGGTATTGGCTGCCGGGCAATTATCAGCTGATGAATCGAAGATAAAGGTTGATGCCGGCCCGCTCCAAAAAATAGCTACCGGGAATTCCTGACGGATTTTTGCCATTCTAACCTGACCGGTCGAAGCTCCTTAAAAAAATTGTCATTATTTCTGTAACCAATGTGAAAGATATTGGCTCTTATGGGAAACTTGTTGATTACATTCACTTTTGTTAAGTAATTCAAAATCATGCAACGAACTCTCGGAGAATTCGAAGAACTGGTATTGCTAATGGTTGCCGCTTTGCATGGCGAAGCGTATGGCGTCTCCATTCTGGAGAACCTCGAGCTGAGACTGCAAAAGAAAATGAATATCAGCGCCGTGCACGTAGCATTAAAGAGGCTCGAAGAGAAAGGATTCGTGAAATCGAAGTTTGGAGGCATCTCCGCCGAGCGTGGTGGCCGCCGGAAAAAATTCTACGTCGTTACCGCATTGGGAAAGCGAATGCTCGATGAAACCTATGCTCTCCGCATTAGCCTCTATAACGAGATCACGAAAGTTTCCTTCAGCTAGCCTAAACTTATCAGCATCATGCAACCCGTTCACCCCCCAAAGTTCGCTGTCAGATTCCTTCGCTGGTTTTGCCACGATGAATTCATAGAAGAATTCGAAGGCGATCTGGACGAAGTCTTTATAAAAATACATTCCGACCATCCCAAAACTGCGCGTGTAAGATTTTTCCTCCTCATACTCCGCTACCTGAGGCCCGAATTCATCAAATCATCTCTTTTCAAAACACATAATCCTCTTCTTATGTTAAGGCACAACGTCACACTATCATACCGGAACTTCGTACGACACAAGACATCGTTCCTCATCAATCTGGTCGGACTATCCACCGGTCTCGCCTGCACTTTGCTCATCTACCTTTGGGTGAACGATGAATATCAGGCCGATCGCTCTTTTAATAATACTGCCCGGCTCTATCAGGTGATCAAGACGTCGCTCGGTTCCGATGGTTCGGTTCATACGCACGAAACAACGCCGTCACTATTAGCCGATGCGATGAAAGAGGAAATTCCCGAAGTGGAATTCGCTACCAACGTCATCAAAGGAAGGTTTGGTGTCGTCTCCCTCAATAACAAGCGCGTCAAAACAAAAGTGGCATTTGCCGGAAAGAGTTTCTTTAATGTATTCTCTTTCCCTTTGCGCGCGCAGGACAAGTCCGTGCCACTTTCCGGCAAATATGGCATGTACATCTCATCCCAGCTTGCTCAAACATTCTTTGGTTCCAACGAGGCGGCTATTGGCAAGTCCCTGGAGTGGGCCGGCGAAGGGCTCGATGCCTCATACACTGTAGCTGGCGTGTTCGAAAGCCCAGCTCACAATCTGTCACTTCAGTTCGATGTCCTGCTCCCGTTTGACCTCTACTACGACACCTTCAGAGACAAGTATGGGATGGACAAGTGGTACAGCAACAGTCCGTCAACCTATGTGATTCTGCGTAACGAAACGAACATAGCCGACTTCAATGCGAAAATCAAAGACTTCTCAAATAAGAAATACATCCAGGCACACGGAGAAATCAACCAATACGAAGGCATGATGTATGTTCAGAACTATGCCGACAAATACCTGAACAGCAACTACGTAAACGGCGTACCCAACGGAGGCAGAATTGATTACATCCAGGTACTGTCAGTGATTGCCGTCGTGGTTCTCCTGGTGGCCTGTATCAATTTCATGAACCTGTCCACCGCCCAGGCTACACGACGCGTTAAAGAAGTGGGCGTTAAGAAAGTCGTCGGCGCTTCCAGGGTCCAGTTGATCGGTCAGTACATAACAGAATCCATGCTGATGGCAATTCTTGCTCTTGGCGTTTCCCTTTTGCTGGTCGCATTACTTCTACCTCAGTTCAATCTGATCACGGGAAAACAATTAACGTTCACTCCCGATAAGGACTTTCTTCAAGTATTGGTAGGGGTCACGTTGTTTTCAGGTCTTATGGCCGGCAGCTATCCGGCATTTTACCTGTCGCGTTTCAATCCCACATCCGTATTGAAGGGTGTGCTGAAAAATTATTCGGGCAAATTCACGCAGGCTTTTCTGCGAAAGGGTCTTGTTGCTTTTCAACTGGCGGTCTCGGTGGTATTGATGGTCGCGGTCCTCGTCATCTACAATCAGATCGACTTCATACAATCACGCAACCTGGGCTTTAACAAGAATAATGTGATTAGCCTTCCCGTTGATGGAAAGATGATCACCGGACTTCCTGCATTCATGACTTCTCTTAAGAAGCTTCCAGGTGTAGTGAATGCATCAGCTACTATGGGCGATCTCGTTGGTCTTCACAGCGGCGGCGGTGGCATCGACTGGCCGGGTAAAAAGCCCGATGAAGGGATTGAATTTTCAGGCATCGATGCAGACGACGCGTTTGCATCTACAATGAATATTCAAATGCTGACAGGCAGGTTCTTCAACTCCGCCAACAGCAACGAAAAGGACAAAGTGATTTTCAACCAGGCGGCGATCGATGCCATGCAATTAAAAGATCCAGTCGGGCAAACGGTCAAAATGTGGGGCAGCGACAAACAGATCATTGGCGTAGTAGACAACTTTCATTTTGAATCCATGTATAAGACTGTCGGTCCGTTTTTCATTCGTTATACTGATCAGCGTGCAATGACTGTCTTCGTCAAACTTCAGAACGGACGCGAACAGGAAGCTCTTGCCTCCATAGGAAAGTATTACAATCAGTTCAACGAAGGGCTGCCATTTGAGTATCACTTTATCGACGAAGACTTCAACAAATTATATGCGTCTGAACTTCAGGTGGGAAAACTGTCCCGCTACTTTGCGGGTATCGCGATCGTTGTATCATGCCTCGGTCTGTTCGGCCTTGCAGCGTTTGCAACGAATCGTCGCGTGAAAGAAATCGGCATCCGGAAAACACTCGGCTCAGGAGAATGGCGTATCATTAAGCTGCTTACGTCTGAGTTTACCTGGATGGCTGTTATTGCCATAGCTATCGCGGTTCCATTAAGCTACTACATGGCACAGGAATGGTTGGGTAAATTCGCCTATCGTATTCCGCTGAACTATTGGTATTTCATTATTTCATCTGCATGCACGCTTGTGTTCACGTGGCTAACCGTAGGGCTACATACAGTAAGGGCGGCAAGGATTAACCCGGCAACGTCGCTGAAGTATGAATGAGGCGCCTCTCTTGAGATTCCTGCTCCTGAAATTGACTTGCTTCGGAAGTGCCTTGCATAAAATTAGATGATGACCAAATTTACCTTATCACAAATACAACGACTAACAGTATCCATCCGTTGTAGAGGAAAGGCCCCCGAATAGCCTGCCTTTATGAGGTTGATCTGCTTAACAATACTGCTCTTGGTGAATCCAGGCTTTAGCAATGAACAAAAGAAGCATCCCCGCGTAAGAGATGCCTATCAGCAAAAGGAAGAAACCGTGAGAGGTTACTTCCACGAGAAGAAATTATCGGACGAAAAATTTAGTCTCTTCATTCGCGCTTTCAAGAAAGAAAGGCAGCTCGAGGTTTGGATAAAGGAACATAACAAAACGAAGTATGTGCTACTGCACACCTACGACATCTGCTCATCGTCAGGCACTCTGGGCCCGAAGCGAAGGGAAGGCGATCTGCAGGTGCCCGAAGGTGTTTATGCAATCAATCATTTCAATCCTCAAAGCAACTTCCACCTGTCGCTGGGCCTTAACTATCCAAACGCATCCGATAAAATTCTAAGCGACAAAAATCATCCCGGGGGTGAAATTTATCTTCATGGCAATTGCGTTACTGTTGGATGCATTCCCATCACCGATGATAAAATTAAGGAATTGTACATCCTCGCGGTGGAAGCAAAATCCAATGGTCAGGCCAGTATTCCCGTGCACATCTTTCCCTGCAGAATGGACGACAACGGCATGAATAGCCTGCGTCGCGATTTCCCTGATGACGCCTCACGCATTTCCTTCTGGCAAAACCTTAAACCAATCTACGCCGACTTCGAAAAGAACAAAGTTCTGACCGACACAAAAGTAAAGTCAGATGGCACCTACTACTCAGACCAAAACCCCACATTTAATTAACCCCCTGAATACCGACGGCCGCAGGCCGGCCAGCAAATTCTTAATTACTATTCTTAATTCTCACCCGCTTCGCCCCAGCGTTCTCGCACACAATCAATTTTTGCTGAGAACGAATCACTTCAGCAGCACTCTGCTTTAAAATTCAAAATATTTCATCACACTTCTCGACTGAATACGCAGTCGGAAAAATCTTCCAAGCCCTACCAGACGGCCGCAGGCCGGCCAGCTAATTCTTAACTCTTAATTCTTAATTCTTAATTTTTCTCCCTATCTTCTCTCCTTCCTGCAACTCCCTCTCGCAACGAGTTGCGCAAAGCAAGCACCCCACCCCATCCTACACTCATCCTTCACTCATCCGACACTCATCGTACACTCTCCGGTTTGTTGAGGCGGCATCAACCAGTCAGCTGCCAGTATGCTACTGGTTAATAATCAAATAAAATAATTTCTTCCCCCATCCGACTATCATAGGACACAGGAACGCGTGTCCACCTGTGACGTTGGGAAATTGTAAGTAGTACGAAAAGGACCGCATCCTATAAGTGTGCAGTTGACTTTTTTAACGTCGACTGGAAAGCTTTGAGATTCTCGCATTAACGCCTGACTCGCGATTGCAGGAATTACATCGGAGCAGAATGCCGAAATTAAAAATTTGCAATTCTTTAAATATCGCCGTGACCTTTCGCCGCTCGCGGTATTAACTGGACTATGAACTTAATTGACTGTATTTAAAACAAAACTATTAACAAAACATAACTACTAAAGACCACTCTCATGGCACTAGGAAACAACAACCCTCTGATACAGAAGGTCACCGGCATGCTCGGCGATACTGTAGTATTTAAAGACTATGACGGCAAGATCGTCATTTCAAAAAAACCAGAACCGAGCAGTAAACCGCCGTCAGCGAAGCAATTGCGCTCGCGCCGTATATTCAAGGTCGCGAATATGCTGGCGCAGCAAAGGTTAAATAACCCGGAAGAGCTGGAGCGATATAAGGCAATAGCGAAGTCGAGAAAGTCGCCCAATGCGCTCACTGCGGCTAGGCGTGACGCGCTGCGAACGATCTATGCGAATCCATCTGATTTTGAAGAACTCATTGCTGAGGCTACAATAGGCGAAGCGCCTGGCCTTCCAGTTACGGAGAGTTCGGCTGCTTCAGTTCATGCTAACGCCCCGGCTAACATCTTCGAAGCGCTACTCGCAGCAGGCAGTAACGCCAATGCCTCCGCAGGTAATGTTAACCCAATGACGCAACAGCTCGCGGACATGACGAATGCACTAAACCATTGTCTTCAGGAATTACAAAAGACAATGACAAAAGCATCCGAAATGTTACAGGCTATTAATGGTTTGAATGCGTCATCCGAACATACGTTCAACACAACGGTTGAGCAAACGGCAACCAATAATGTTGCGTTCATTCCCGGAACCACGGACACCACGAAATCAAACGACACGGATACAACGGTGTTTGTTCGCACGATCGATGACCCAACGTTCGCCTCCACCGCCGTAGAGACGCAATGCATTGCGTCTCTACAACACACGTCTCCACAATACGCGTCGCCCCAACGCCATGCGTCGCCGCCCGCGGACATGCCAAAACATGATCATCCCAACGTCGATGAAACGCCGACATCCGATATAACAACGCCATCGGAAGTCATTGCTTCATCCATACCATCACCATTCACCAACACACAAACAACCGCACATGTCAACGATCGCCGCCAACTATCCATTATCAAATCTTCAACGGGCGATGTACTGGCAAACGATTTTCATCGTTATTACTTTCCATTCCCTGGCGTTAAGCAACATATCTCCACGGACATGTTGGACAAAATAGCTATTATCATCCAGGGGAATGCTCCGCGTGTGCACTATAAACCCCGTTGAATGATATCACGTCCTGCATTGATTGCTGCATGTCTGCTGACACCATACCTGTCCAATGCTCAATTCAATTGTGAAGACTCTTTGACATACAGAAATGTATGCATGAAGAGGACGCACAACGGGTTTGGCTTTATTCCTTCCAAAGCAAGGATTACAAACGGTCTGGCTATGGGATGGCTTATTTCAGTGGACGACTATTGCGATCATATGGATTCGGTCAGAATCAACGGGCTTCACCTGAACGCATCGCCCTTTGCTGCCATCGCGGGTTGCATGGCTATGGTGTTTACCGTATATCAACCGGAGAAGTTCAGGGAGCAACTTGATCTAAAACAATTACGCCAACCATTAGCGATTCACCATAAATTAAATGGCCTGTCCATCAGCTTTGTTGAAGGCGGGAAAAATTGGTCATTTCAGGGCGCACACATTACCGTATTCGCTCAATTCATTGACAGGCAAAATGGCCTGTCTGTGTCAGGAATGTGGGCCGAACACAAAAACCTCAACGGGCTCGCAGTATCAGGCGTCCTGAATCTTGCAGTGAAGGCAAACGGCGTACAGATAGCATTGTTTAATCATGCTCATGAGATGCGGGGAGTGCAGCTTGGATTGTGGAATAGAATTGGCAGGAGAGCAACGCCATTGATTAATGCCAGCTTCTGAAGAAGCTGATACATCCTGGAAATTATGCACGCCGCTCCAGTAACGTAAATACCACATACCCATAGATCATCGCCATAGGGATAATGGCGGCTATTACACACGCAGACTTGAGGAAAGTATCCAGTTCGATCTTACCGGTTGCATTCCTGACTATTAATATGACTAATCGGACGATTGCGCTTAACAACGACACCACACCAAAGATGTAGAAGAGAACTAAAATAAATGGTGTCTGATTGAAAAGGAATAGCAACAGAATCATCGTGTCAATAACAAATAGCGCAACGGTAAGTCTAACAGCGGCTTTGAAATCGTCCATTTAACTGCGGGCAACTGAATGAGTCTGCTGCTAAAATAAAAAAATTTAAAGGATTTCCTCCGCCGGCGGAGACGTCCATGCGAGTCATGACGTTACCATTGTTGTTCTGCGGGATAACATAAACCAAACCGTTCTGAGTAAGATTAGTATCGGCTTAGTGAAAGGGGGAAAATAAAGGGGCTTATAGTCTCTAAAATAATCAACCTCCTTCAGAAATATTCCGTCGCTTACTCTCAAAATAACATTGATCACAAACGATCTTTAAATCGACAAATGCCTTGAAAGTGGCGTTCCATTCGCCTTCGCGTATCCAGGCAATCTCGCAATCATCGCACCACGCCTGGTAGTCGTCGTCAGGATCTGTCAAAGGATTGGATTCGATCGTCTCATGAAAACCAAGGTTCGATCCCTTCAATAAGTGCTGGCACACGAAGGCAACACGGCTCATCCCATGAGCCTCACATTCGACGTATTTGTTCTTCAGTTCATCATACTGCTCCTGCGTCAACTCGTTAGTGAACACAAAGTATATGAGCAAGTGTTCGTGCGGCGCGCGATACGCCCCAATAGCACTCAAAAGTTTAGCTGTGATCGCCGTCAGCGCCCAGCCGGTGTAATCATCTCCGTCTGCAACAACGCCTTCGAGCAACGTGTTGAATCCTCTCTGTTGCCCGAAGGCCTTCACCTTTTCAATGCCCCTGATCACATGTTTGGGAACAGAATCATTTTCCCACGACCACATCCATGTGTTTCTTTCAGTGGAAAATGAACCGACCTCAACATATTTGAAATACAGGTTCCTCCCATCGTCCGATTTAAAATGAAACGCACCGATGCCATGGTCGTAAAACCAGTGTTCATAGCTTTCGATGTCATATAGTTTCATAAATTCCTCCTGCAATACAGAGAGGTGCTCTACGCATTGATCTTTATAACTTTCGAAAGCCTCGTTTAACATTGGGCGCAATATAACCAACGGCAATGATGACTTTCAACTTTCGTGACGCCTCTGCATATGTTATCTTACTGACTCAAAAGCCAGCGATGTACACCACACAAAATCTGATAGACCGGATCAACCAGGGAGAGACGCTTAAGTACATCTTCTTCTGGGGACATCAACCCAGTAAAGACAACCAAATAACCAATTCGTGTTTCAGCCAATGGTGGGAAGCTCCGTTTAATGTTGACGGAATAATCTACAAGACTGCCGAACACTGGATGATGGCAAAGAAAGCGGAGCTATTCAACGATAGCGGTATACGAGATAAAATCATCAACTCGAAGACTCCCGCGGAAGCCAAAAAGCTCGGGCGAAAGGTTGCCGGTTTCGATCAGCAAAAGTGGGAAGACGCGAGATTCGGCATTGTTGTCGAAGGCAACTATCATAAGTTCTCACAGCACCCTGCATTGAAACTATATCTCGTCAACACACAGGACAGAGTCCTGGTTGAGGCAAGTCCGGTGGATAACATCTGGGGCATTGGATTAGGAAAGGATAACGCCCTCGTTAATAATCCTGAAACCTGGAAGGGCCTGAATCTATTGGGATTCGCGCTGATGGAGGTTCGGGACAAACTGTCAAGCTAACAGACAACTTTTACATTCTACATTTATTCTACATTTAGGGTTTTACATTTTGCGGTTGCATTCCAAACACCGGATAGATAACCGCAAAATCTAAAACCCTAAATGTAAAATAATGTAAAATGTAAAATGTAACAGCCGTCTGGTATTAGTCCTTAAACTCCGATGTAAAATGAAAGTTTATATCCGGAAAGTTATCCTGTACCATCTGCAGCCACGCACGCGACTCGGCCATGAACACCAGCTTGTCATCCTTGTCACGGGCAATGTGCCGCTGCTTGTTCTCTATAAATTCCGCGAGCTTCTTCGGATCCTTTGCACTGATCCAGCACGCCTTGTAAATGCTCTGCGAGTGAAACTGAACGGTGGCGCCATATTCGTTCTTCAACCGGAATTGAATTACCTCGAACTGCAGCGCACCAACAACACCAACGACCTTTCTCTTCCCAAGTTCATAGGAGAACAGCTGTGCCACCCCTTCTTCCATCAGCTGAAGCAAACCCTTCTCGAGTTGCTTCGTCTTCATGGCATCCATGTTCACCACCTCTTTGAAGATCTCCGGTGAGAAACTCGGAATACCCGTGTACATCAGCTTCTCGCCTGCTGTCAACGTATCCCCTATCTTCAAATTACCCGTATCGAAAATACCGACAATATCACCAGGCCATGCCTCGTCGACTGTCTCGCGGTCCTGGGCCATGAACGCCGTGGCATTGGAGAAACGAATGCTCTTCTCCTGACGAACGTGATAATAGTTGTTCCCTCTTTCAAACTGTCCCGAACAGATGCGCATGAACGCAATCCTGTTCCGGTGCTTGGGGTCCATGTTCGCGTGGATTTTAAAAACGAAGCCCGTGAATTTGTTTTCATTCGGCTCCACTATCCGTACCGTTGTATCTCTCGGAATCGGCGGCGGCGCGATACGGATGAACGTATCCAGCAATTCCTTCACTCCGAAATTATTGACAGCACTTCCAAAGAACACCGGCGCAACTTTGCCCGACAGGTATTCATCGACATTAAACTCGGGATAAACACCTTCGATCAACTCTACGTCTGCACGCAGCTGACGAGCATTCGATTCACCTACATAGCTCTCCAGCTCCGGATCCTGAATGTCCTTTATCTGTATCCCTTCCTCAACAGTGATCTTACTGGCCGTGAACAGGTGCAAACTCTTCTCATAAAGACTATACACCCCTTTGAATGTCTTACCCATGCTGATGGGCCAGCTCAACGGGCGCACCTTGATGCGCAGCTTCTCTTCGATCTCATCGAGCAACTCAAATGGATCGCGTCCTTCACGATCCAGCTTATTGATGAAGCAAAGCACAGGGGTGCTCCGCATGCGGCAAACCTCCATCAGTTTCTCCGTCTGCATCTCGACACCTTTCACACAGTCGATCACCAGGATCACGCTATCAACGGCCGTAAGCGTCCTGTACGTATCTTCAGCGAAGTCCTGGTGACCTGGCGTATCGAGCAAATTGATCTTGACGTCTTTGTAATTAAAACCCATCACCGACGTGGCCACGGAGATACCGCGTTGCTTTTCAATTTCCATCCAGTCGGAGCGGGCGTGGTCCTTGATCTTGCTCGACTTCACGGCCCCCGCCTTCTGAATCGCGCCCCCAAACAGCAGCAGCTTCTCCGTCAGCGTCGTCTTCCCCGCATCCGGGTGACTGATGATTCCAAACGTCCGGCGCTTCTCGATTTCTTCTTCCAGGCTCATGATGACTTATAAGGGCGCAAAAGTAGCACGAAATATCCGTCCTGAAAAGGTGCCCTCAGGCTCACCGCAAAGCCCATACCCGTAGCCGCCATTACCCTTTTATTGCAATTACCCTGGTTAATGACAAATCCCGCTGAACCTACGGCCCCAACTAATAAACTCAAAATACCACTAACCAATCTCAGGACTAAATACTCTGGACTAACTACTCTCAAAAAATACCAGTAACCAATCTCAGGACTAAGTACTCAGGACTAACTACTTCTCCCCTATCTTTCTGATCTAATTTAAAACCACCTATGCAGTACAGAAGATTTGGAAGAACCAACTGGCAGGTAAGCGATATAGGATATGGCATGTGGGGACTTGCAGGCTGGACCGGAAACGATGAAAAGGAAATTGAAGCATCACTCGACCGCGCCGTCGAACTGGGCTGCAATTTTTACGACACCGCCTGGGCCTATGCGGCCGGAAAAAGTGAGGAGATCCTCGGTCGCCTCGTCAGGAGAAACCCGAACAAAAAACTGTATTGCGCCACGAAGATCCCTGCAAAGAATTTCAAGTGGCCTGCTAAGCCGGAGTACAAAGCCGAAGACTGCTATCCGCTGTCGCATATCATCGAGTACACCGACAAGAGCCTGAAGAATCTCGGAACCGATACAATAGATCTCCAGCAATTCCACGTGTGGGATGATAGCTGGACACGCCACGACGACTGGAAAGAAGGCATTCAGAAACTCAAAAAGGACGGCAAGGTTCAGTTCTTCGGCATCAGCGTAAACCGTTGGGAACCTGACAATGTTTTGGAGGCACTTCAAACGGGACTCATAGACGCCGTCCAGGTGATCTACAATATCTTCGACCAGAATCCCGAAGACAACCTCTTCCCTATGTGCCGCAAGCACGATGTGGCAACGATTGCCCGTGTTCCATTCGACGAAGGTACCCTCACCGGCACGCTCACCAAGGAGACTACCTTTCCAAAGAACGACTGGCGCTCAACCTACTTCGTTCCCGAAAACCTGAATTCCAGCGTAGATCATGCCGAGGCCCTTCGTCCCCTCATTCCTGCTGGAATGACAATGCCGGAGATGGCGCTTCGCTTCATCTTATCTAATGATGACGTCCATACCATCATCCCGGGCATGCGCAAGCTCCGAAACGTGGAGGCCAACACCGCCGCCAGCGACAAAGGCAAGCTGGATAAATCACTGTTAGCGAAGCTGAAAGATCACCGCTGGGACCGCACGCCTACAGAGTGGTCACAATAAAACCATTTGTTGATTTGTTGACTTGGTGATTGTTGATTTGGAAGGTCTTAGAGGGCGTAGCCATCAGGGAGGGGAACATAGCTGTCAGATCGAGGACGTACCAATCGGGTCGAGGAGCATCACGACGGAGCCGTACATCCATAAGGATCAGCGGCACCCATGCTCGGGCTGCCGTTTCCAATCAACAAATCAGCAGATCGACAAATGAATCCGGGCCGCTTGTCGGCCCTCCTTTAATTATCAATTATCAATTATCAATTATCAATTGTCAATTATCAATTTGACCGCTTTTTATCCCTCCCCCGGGCCCATTCCGGAAACCCTGTCAAAATACCTGTCAACGTGTCATATAAATGCCTCTAAATGCCCCCCGGCACAAACATTGAAGGTGAGGGGATGTTTAGAACTTCAAAAACTGATCATATGGGAAAAATAATTGGAATAGACTTAGGAACCACCAACTCGTGCGTTGCCGTGATGGAAGGCAGCGAACCAGTGGTTATAGCTAACAGCGAGGGCCGTCGCACGACACCTTCGATCGTTGGCTTCCTGGATAACGGGAAAGGTGAGCGCAAGGTTGGTGATCCTGCAAAACGTCAGGCTATTACCAACCCCAAGAATACTGTATCATCCATCAAACGCTTCATGGGCAAAAGCTTCAGTGAAGTATCTAGTGAAAAGAAAATGGTTTCCTACCAGGTCGAATCTGGTAACAACAATACCGTGCGCGTGCGCATAGGTGACAGGTTGTATACGCCTCAGGAAATCTCAGCAATGATCCTTCAGAAGATGAAGAGCACTGCTGAAGACTACCTCGGCACAACAGTTTCCGAAGCCGTTATTACTGTTCCTGCATACTTTAACGATGCAGAACGTCAGGCTACCAAAGAAGCTGGTCAGATCGCCGGTCTCGATGTGAAGCGTATCATCAACGAGCCTACAGCCGCTGCGTTGGCTTACGGTCTCGACAAGAAGAACAAAGACATGAAGATCGCCGTCTATGACTTAGGTGGTGGTACTTTCGATATCTCGATCCTCGAACTTGGTGACGGTGTATTCGAAGTAAAATCTACCAACGGTGATGTTCATCTCGGTGGTGATGACTTCGATATGCGCATCATGAACTGGCTGGCTGACGAATTCCAGAAGGAAGAAAACGTCGACCTGCGCAAAGATCCTATGGCGCTCCAGCGCTTGAAGGAAGCTTCTGAAAAGGCAAAGATCGAGTTGTCAAGCTCTCAGGAAACTGAAATCAACCTTCCTTATGTAACGTCGGTTGATGGTGTTCCGAAGCACCTTGTGAAGAAACTTTCCCGTTCGAAATTCGAACAACTTGTAGACGACCTCGTGCGCCGTACGCTCGAGCCTTGCCGCAAGGCAGTTGCTGATGCCGGTGTAAACGTATCAGAGATCGACGAAGTGATCCTTGTGGGTGGTTCTACTCGTATCCCCCGCATCGTTGACGAGGTTGAAAAGTTCTTCGGCAAGAAGCCTTCGAAAGGTGTTAACCCTGATGAAGTTGTTGCAGTAGGTGCAGCGATCCAGGGTGGTGTGTTGACTGGTGAAGTAAAAGACGTGTTGCTCCTCGACGTTACTCCGCTTTCGCTGGGTATCGAAACAATGGGTGGCGTGTTCACGAAGCTGATCGAATCTAACACTACGATTCCTTCTAAGAAATCTGAAGTGTTCTCGACAGCATCTGACAACCAGCCTTCAGTGGAAATCCACGTGTTGCAAGGTGAGCGTCCGATGGCGAAGGATAACAGAACGATCGGAAGATTCCACCTCAGCGATATTCCGCCTGCACCACGCGGCGTACCTCAGATCGAAGTAACGTTCGACATAGACGCCAACGGTATCCTCCACGTGTCTGCAAAAGACAAGGGAACAGGCAAAGAACAGAAGATCCGCATCGAAGCTTCTTCCGGATTGACTGATGCCGAAATCCAAAAGATGAAGCAGGAAGCTCAGGCAAATGCCGAAGGCGACCGTAAGGCGAAGGAAAGCGCCGAAAAGATCAACCAGGCTGATTCACTGATCTTCCAGACTGAAAAGCAGCTGAAGGAATACGGTGACAAGCTTTCTGAAAGCAACAAGTCAGCGATCAACAGCGCACTTGAAGGCTTGAGAAATGCTCACAAGAGCCAGGATCTTGCATCGATCGATTCAGCACTTGAAAAGCTGAACAATGCATGGCAGGCAGCTTCTGCCGAGATGTATGCAGCGACTGGTGCTAACGCCGGTGGCTCAGCAACGGGTGATCCAGGCGCAGGCCCACAAGGCGGAACGGGTTCAACAGCTGATCCTAACAATGTATCAGACGTTGAATACGAAGAAGTAAACGACAAGAAGTAATTCCTGTTCGATTAGTTTTAAATACGAAGGCCCGCCACAAGGTGGGCCTTCTGCTTTTAAAGGTCCGCAGGACCGAAAGAAATTAAGAATTAAGAATTAGCCGCCAGCCCTCTGCTGATTGAAAGCCACGACCGCAGGTCGTGTCGTGCAACCAGGGCGAAGCCCACTCCTAATTATCAATTATCAATTGTCAATTATCAATTCTTGAAGTACCTCCCGTACCACTCCAAATACCTTTCCCACCGGTCTCTTAAGTAGCTGGGCACGTTCAGCCCATGATGCTGCCCGGGGTAGATGATGAGCTGAGTAGGTACGCCCATCGATCTCAACGCCTGATACATCTGCTCACTGCCAGCAGCCGGTACGTTGTAGTCGCTCTCACCCACCATGTATAATGTTGGTGTCTTGATGTTGTCAACCTTCCAGAACGGATACGACACCTTCATCCACTTCTCCATGTTCTTCCATGGAACACCGAGTTCCATTTCGTATTGCTGAACGTATTGATCGGTCCCATACATGGTGATCTGCAGTGCACTGCCTGCACCACTGGCAGCCGCCTTGAAGCGCGAATCGGATGCCGTTACGTAGTCTGTAAGAATGCCGCCATAACTCCATCCTCCTATGCCTAACCGATTCGGATCGGCAACGCCGGTCTTAATAAGATGATCGACACCTGCCAGGAGATCTACTACTTCATAATGACCCCAGTCACCAAAGATGGCCCGTGAGAAAGCATATCCCTTTCCATTACTTCCTCTGTAGTTAATACACGCAACGGCATAACCATGCGCTGCAAACAACTGAGGTGTCTGGTCCCATTCATATTCATCCTGCGACACCGGCCCGCCGTGAATCCAAAGTATAAGAGGAAGCTTCTGATCCTTCGGCTTGTCACTGGGTCGGATGAGCAAGCCGCCAACCGTCGTGTTGGCGTCACTCTTGAACGTAAATCCTTCCACAGTGGCAAGTCTGTACTTTGAAATAAACTCATCATTGTGGTTGGTGAGTTTTTTGAACTGATCATTTTGAAGCACGTAGATCTCTGATGGCTTCGTGGGTTCACTCATCAGAACGATGCTTCTTGAAGCATCCAACGGCTTTACAATCGTGATGCTCCTATCACCCGATGACAACTTCTTTTGTTGCCCGGTGGCTATATCAACGGAGATTACATAACGCCTGCGATCGTCTTCAACAAGCGCCAGCACGCTTTTGCCATCAGAGGCAAGAACTGGTTTCGAGATAGGCCTGTCGAGAGCTTGCGTAAGGAGTTTAGGAGTGCCTCCTCCAACCGGAAGTGACGCGAGCAGCGGCTCGTCATAGGTATCGCCCTCTGGAGATATCGATCGAAGATAGGTGATGGTCTTGCCGTCAGCACTCCAAACCGGGTTACGGTCGTAGTCCTCCCACGTGGTTAACTGCCGGGCTATAGCACCGGGTTTAGCTTCTATGATCCATACATCGTTGTTGAGGTTTCGATCTGAGTCCTCCGTTCTGTTACTGGCAAATGCAATATACTTTCCGTCGGGCGACCAGATTGGCTCGATGTCGTCAAACTTCCCGCGGGTAAGCGTGTCCAGTCGTCCGCTGGCAACATCATAAAGATAGAGGTGCGAATAGCGATGTTCGAGATAGCCGCTTCCATCAGCCTTGAACTGGTAACGATCGATCACAATTGGATCCGCCGGCTTCTCCTTCATGCTGTCGGGACGATTGATCTGATCGTGCATGAGCAACAACAGAGTCTTCGAATCGGGACTCCAGAAGTAATCACTGACACTCGCCCTAAGCTTTGTCAGCTGTTTTGCCTCACCTCCTCTTCTGTCGAGTAGCCACACCTGAGATTTGCTCGGCTTACCTCTCGACGAAGTAAAGCTCAGCCACTTATTATCAGGACTCCATTTGGGATGCCCTTCATCCTTATCTGAATATGTAACCTGTATTGATCCCGAACCATCGACGGCAGTCATCCAGACGTTGTCGTCGAAGGTATCTTCGGTCGTATCGGCAGATGACACAACATAAGCCACCCATTTCTTGTCCGGAGAAACCTCGGGACTGCTTACCTGTTTTGTTTCAAATAACGATGAAGGTTTGAGCTGCTTCTGTGCTGCGCAGGGGAGGGACCAGACCGCGACGAGCAGAATGAGTAGATACTTCATGATTCAGGGGGTAAAAAGGAAAGTTAACGCACTTTCATTTAGATAGTACACCTTCCAAAAAAAAGATGCGTGCAAAAAAAGATGCCCGGCACACCTCGACGGCGTAACGGGCACCACTCCATACAGCTATTCTTAAATCAATTCACGGTCGCTCCCGGATTACTCCGATCGCAGCGCGGTAGCTGGATTCGCTACGGCCGACCTGATCGACCGGTAGCCCACCGTTAATAATGCCACAACAATGGTGGCGACAAATCCGACTGCGAAGATCCATGCACTGATGTTAATGCGATATTCAAAATTCTCAAGAACTTTACCCATCACGAACCACGCTATGGGAGCCGCTATGAGGAATCCAATTCCGATCAGCTTGAGATATTCCTTCGAGAACAAATACACGATGCTTTCCACAGATGCACCCATGACCTTCCGCACACCGATCTCTTTCGTCTTTTGATTGGAGAGGAACGTCGCCAATCCGAACAGACCGAGGCATCCTATGAAAATGGCAATGCCAGAGAATACACTGAGCATGATCGACATCCGTTGATAGCCCTGATAAAACTGCTGAATGCGGCTGTCGAGAAAATCGTACTCAAATATTGATTCGTGATAGGCAGCTTCCCACTTTGGTTTAAGAGCGTCGATAATCGACTGCGTCCTGGTAAGATCTATCTGTAGCGCGAGGACAGAATATCTCGCCCGACGGTTCAACAGGATGGTTGCTTCAATTGGATTCTCGAGTGAGACGGTGTGAAAGTTCTTCAATACGCCTACAACAGGAAGGTCCTTACCCCACATATGGATGACCTTGCCGACCATATCGTCTGGCGTAACGCCAACTACTTCACACAGCTTTTCATTTACAACGAAGCCATTGGCTGTATCCAGATCATCGAGATTTCTTCCGCTGACAAGCTTCAGATCAAACAACGGTATATAGTTACCATCGACCTGTTTCACCTGCGTTTCATAATCACGCTCTGTGCCGGCCATTTTGAAATTAGTGCCGTTAACATTTCCCGAAGATGGAGCAGAACCATTTAAGCTTGCTGCGTTTACACCAGGCACACGCAACATTTCATCACGAAGCGTAAGCATCTTGCTTGGCGCACTTCCCGGTCCGACTTCCTCCGATAACGGTATGGGTACCATTAACACGGCATCCTTTCTGAAACCAAGGTCTTTTGCATTCATGAACTTCATCTGATAAATGAGAACAATGGTCCCAAAAATGAAGAACTGTGAAATGACAAATTGGGTAATAACAAGTCCGCGTCTCAAGGCATATCCCGATGAGTTCTTATTGCCAACAAGATTCTTCAACGCCATAACTGGATTATACCCTGACACAACGAGCGCCGGGTACAGCCCCGACAGCAATGCAACACTGACTGTCACTCCCACAATAAATATCCAAAGCCATGGATTGGTGGCAAAGTCAAGTGAAAGACTCACCTCCATGAACGGATTGACATACGTGATGGCAAGTTGTGCCGCCCCAAGGGCAAGGAGCATAGAAATGACGACAACAATGGTAGTCTCACCAAGAAACTGACGAATGAGCTGACCTCTTGTGCTACCCAGTGACTTGCGTATACCTACCTCCTTCGAGCGTTTGATGGCCTCCGCCGTTGCAAGGTTGATAAAGTTGATAGATGCCGTAACAATCAGAATTATTCCAATGGCAGCAAATGTCAATAATGTGGCGCGACTTACTGTATCATATGTATACGTTCCATAGCGATCGTCAAAATGAATATCCGTAAATGGTTGAATGGTGAACGCTGCCTTTCCTTTATTGTCTTTGCCGAGATACTTAGTGAAAAAGTCAGGCATGCGAGCTTCGAGCGTTTGAATTGAAACACTCTCCTTCAAAAGAAAGTAACAATGCTCGTCGCTCCAGATGCTGTTCCATCCATGTTCTTCGGTTTGCTTTTTGATCGTGCTATAGGATAACATCAAATCAAATGGAAGATCTGTGTTATTAGGCGGATCGGCCATCACCGCTGTGATCGTGTATTCATTCTTATCAAAGCGCACAACTTCGCCAAGCACATCTTCCCGTCCGAAATAGTTCTTTGCCGATCTCCGTGATATGATTGCAGTATTTGGATTGTCAAGTCCGTGTTGCTTATCACCCGTAACAATCTCCCGATCAAACACTTTAAAGAAGTTGGATTGTGTAAATACCGTTCCTCTTTCAGCGCTGAATGGTTTGATGGTTCCGTCTGGTTGAGGAATAATGATAGTGCTGTTGGACCGGTAAGAAGTAAACACAACTTCTTCAGCTTCCGGGAAGTCGAGTTTGAAAGCATCGGGCAACACAGAAGGTATCCCCGACGTGTAGTCGGTACCGTTGTTTCCTTCCGACTGATGCACCACCCGATAGATGCGGTCGCGCTTAGACTGGAAGTTGTCGAAGCTCGACATATAATTCACCAGGAGAAAAAGCACGAGGCTGCAAGTGATTCCAAGAGTGAGGCCTGCAATGTTTATGGCAGCGCTGCTCTTTTCGCGTAGAAGGTTCCTGAAGGCGGTCTTGAGATAGTTCCTGAACATAACGAAGGGGTTTTTCCGGATTCCCGGTTTAGTATTGAAGATCGTGCCACTTGATCGTTAACCGAAAAAGAGGCGATTCCGTTTTAGAAACGAACTTTGGATAGTTAGGTTTGGTCGTTTTTGCTGTTCGGATCGAAAAAGTGGTGTCCGGTTCCGATCATCAGGCTCCAGTAAAAGACGGCAGGAACGAACGGGATGCCGTTGAAATGCGTTATTTTTGAGCTATGGTTCAGCAGCTATTGGTCGGATTGCTTTTCGTGGGTGCCGTTGGCTACCTGGGAAGGATATTGTATCAAAGCTTCAAGGCCAAGTCAACAGGCTGCGCTTCCGGCTGCGGCAAATGCGGAGCAATCGATCTGAACAAGATCGAAGCCCAGATCCGCAAGAACGAGAAGTTCTGAGTTGTCTTATCTTCGAATCAAGAACATTGATTTGAACTTCGAACCCCACCGATTCGCACAAAGGCGGCGAAGCCGCCTCCCCAATTATCAATTATCAATTGTAAATTATCAATTCGAAGTGCAGTTCCTGCACATCTCAATCTCCGCCCTCGAACGAAACAATGACTCTCTGAATTCATTGTACTTCTCCCCATACCAGATGTCACGAAACGATGTCGTCTTCAAATCGCCCATCGCATAAGCTCCATCCTTATCAAAGCAGCAAGGCAACACTTTCCCATCCCACGTGATCACACATCCCTGCCACATCCGCCAGCATTCATTCAAAAACCTCGACTTGATCTCGTACGTTCCATCGTCCTTCCGCCGGTAACGCGAATACCGATCATCATCAGGTATGAGATCGGAGCCGTTCTCATAATTGTATATCTGCGCAGTTTTCAACACAAGCTCATCGGCACCGAGCTTCTTTGCTAGCGCGCGAACATCTCCGATCTGATGTTCATTGGGCTTCACAACCAAAAATTGAAACATAACGTGGGGGGTATGCGTTCGCAGCAGTTTCTTGTAATGTATTACCCGCGACGCACCTTCGAGCACCTTCTCGAGACTTCCGCCAATACGGTAAGACTCGTAAGTATCCTGCGTCGTTCCATCGATAGAGATAATTAATCGATCAAGACCAGACTCAACAGTTGCTCTCGCCGATTCATCCTTCAGATAATGTCCATTGGTTGACGTTGCTGTATACACGCCCTTTTTAGATGCATATCCCACCATATCCAGAAAGCCCGGATGCAAATACGGTTCACCCTGAAAATAAAACGTCAGATAATTCAGTGTGGGAGCTAACTGATCGATCACATTCGCGAAAAGATCCTGCTTCAGCATACCCGTTGCGCGGGTAAACGACCTTAGACCACTGGGGCATTCAGGGCACCGGAGATTGCACGATGTTGTGGGCTCAATGGATATACTTAGAGGTAATCCCGCAATAGTCGGCCGGCCCCGCAAACGCGAATACTGATAACTGGACCAGATTCGCGCACCATTCGCCATACGCTCTGCAGTGAGCCCTTTCGCCAAATTCCACGAGTCTCGAAGTTGCGCAACCATGCGAGGGCAAAGTAATCAGATTTTCGGCAGTCGGGTTATGGAAACTGCCTTATCTTGCAGTGATATTAGGTCATGAAGAACTTCCTATTTAGCCTGGTTGCAGCCCTCATCTTCAGTTTCGGATACGGCCAGCACCTGACAGACAGTTCGAAATTCTCAATCATCACCTGCGGCCCGGATCCTGGTCCCGTATATCTCGCCTTTGGTCACAGTGCCATCCGCATGGTTGATCGGTCATTGGGTGTCGACTACGTATTCAACTACGGCGTATTCGATTTTGCCCAACCAAATTTCTACCTGGACTTCGCCCGCGGTTCCAACAACTACCTGCTCGGTGCGTACGACTATCAATACTTCGAGCAGTCGTACATCGAAGACAATCGCTTTCTGCATGAACAATCGCTCAACCTCACATTAGATCAGCGTCAACGACTCTACAAGTTCCTCGTGTGGAACTCGATGCCTGCAAACCGCGCCTACTGGTACGATCCCTACTACGACAATTGTGCGACCCGTGTTCGCGATGCATTTGTAAAGGTGTTCGGCGACAGCGTAAAATTTGATGGCTCGTACATCAGTACTAAGTACACAATCCGCCAGCTGAAGGATCTTTATGCAAAGTCATATCCCTGGGGAAATCTTGGAATTGATATTTGCCAGGGCATGCCCATCGATCGGGTAGCCACTCCGTATCAATACATGTATCTGCCCGCATATATCGAATCAGGATTCGATCATGCCACGATAATGAATGATAGCGCAACGGTTCCGCTGGTGGGCAAGAAGCGTGTTGTTTACGAAGCGAAGCCCTTTCCAGCATCATGGATACCGCATCCAATTTATGTGATGGGACTGATTGCCCTGATCGCATTGGTACTCGCCGGCCGCGACTTCTCAAAACAACAGCTGTCGACATGGTTTGATGCATTACTATTTGGAGTTACTGGCTTCATCGGCATTATTTTGTTGTTGTTATGGTTCTTTACCGATCACAAGGCCGCAGCCGATAACCTTAACCTGATCTGGGCACTGCCTACACACTTAATTGCAGTCTTTGCCATGATCGCACAACCCCGTTGGCTGAAATGGTATTTCCTTTTAACCGCATTGATACAATTGGCGTTGATTATTGGCTGGTTCTTCCTTCCACAACAATTAAACACAGCACTCATACCATTAGCAACCGCGCTGATGGTGCGTTCTTACATTCAGTTTGTGCTTAGAAAACGAGGCGCTTACACAAGAGCGCGTATTGCAAAGGAGATGATGTTGTAGGATTAGCTAATGGTATTTTGCTAGTTCTTTCTCCAGCATATTGATCAAATCTTTAGTTTGCTGAAGAATGGTGCCAGAATCAAGATATTCTACTTCAAGTAAATCGCGCCAGACACGAAAAAACTCTATGACTTTGTTGTTATGCGCCAGCTTCTCAACGGATACCGGAGTAGCGCCCTCATTCATTGAAAAGTCTTTAAAATGTTCGTGTAGTATTGGAACATAATAATTGAAAACCTGGTCATAGCTGACTTGAGCAAGATTGATCGTTCGTTGCTCTCTAAACTCATAAAACTGCATGATTCTTATCCGCAGACTATCATTTTCAATTAAGTTGAAACCAACCGACTTGAATGTCTCAAAGGTTGCCGAGTGAAACTGATAAGCGTTGTAGTAATTAAGACGGGCAATGATTCTCCTTATAGAATCATCCGGCACGCGAGTCGTCACCAGGGCGCTCACCATTCGGTTCGCAGCTGCGCTTTGTTTGTTTACAGAGGGAAGATCTCTGTTTAAATTGGCCGCATCGTCCTTTAGCTCCCGAAGCATTTCGCTTAGGAGACTTCTGCCCATCTCACGGTTTTGACGTTCTTCTCTTAGATTCTCAACCCACGCAGCAATTAGAACGCTGGCAATGATTAGAACAGACTGACCAATACCTAAAACTGTGATTCTCAGAATTCGTGCTTTGTCCATGTGGAGGGTGGCGATGCGTTATTAGTCAATATAATAAAACGCAATTAGAATTGCCTAACCTCCATTCATACATCACATATGTATCGGCCGGTTCGCCGTGGCTGCCAGACAAGCTTCCTTCACGGCCTCCATGTAGGTCGGGTGCGCATGTGACATCCGCGACACATCCTCAGCAGATGCCCTGAACTCCATCGCCGTAACACCAGCAGCAATCATATCTGCAGCACGCGCGCCAATGATGTGAACACCGAGGATCTCATCAGTAGTCTTGTCAGCAAGTATCTTTACAAGTCCGTCAGTGTCGCCGCTCGCGCGTGCACGACCCAACGCCTTATAAGGGAAGTTACCTACCTTATATGCCTTGCCCTGTGTTTTTAATTGCTCTTCCGTATAACCTACGCTGGCAACTTCAGGCCATGTATACACAACACCAGGAATCAGGTTGTAATGAACATGGGGTTTCTGTCCCGCCATTGTTTCAGCTACATATACACCTTCTTCTTCAGCTTTGTGAGCGAGCATTGCACCGCGAACCACATCGCCAATAGCGTATACGTTATCTACTTTGGTTTTGAGGTGATCATCTACCTGGATCTGGCCCTTTACCGTCTCAATACCTATCTTATCCAAACCAAGGCCATCAGTATAAGGGCGGCGTCCGATGCTCACAAGGCAATAATCGCCTTTGAGCTCAATCGACTTTCCATCTTTGCCTTCAGCTTTCACAGTTACTTCGTCACCCTTGCTCTCGACCGAAGTGACCTTGTGTCCGAGGTAAGATTCGATGCCCAGCTTCTTGGCAACCTTTAGTAACTCCTTGCCCATGGTGCCATCCATGGTTGGGATAAGGCTGTCGAGGAACTCAACAACTGTAACCTTTGAACCAACGCGGGCGAAAACAGAGCCGAGTTCCATACCAATTACACCACCACCGATGACGATGAGATGCTTCGGTAATTCCTTCAATTCAAGTGCTTCCGTGCTGGAAATAATCCTCTTCTTATCGAATGGTGCAAAAGGGAGCGGTGTCGGCTTCGATCCAGTAGCAATGATCACTTTTTCAGTGGTCAGTGTCGTTTCCTTGCCGTCCTCAGCAGTAACCTTGATCGTGTTCTTATCGACGAAAGATCCAACGCCCGTATGAACGTCGATCTTGTTCTTCTTCATGAGGAAGGCAATGCCATCCACGTTTGCTTTCACAACCTCTCCCTTGCGCTTGATCATCTGCCCAAGGTTCAGCTTCGGCTCGGGGATTTCGATGCCGTGCTCTTTGAAATGTTGTTTGGCATTGATGAAATGTTCTGATGAGTCAAGTAATGCCTTTGAAGGAATGCAGCCAACATTAAGACAGGTACCGCCCAGTGTCTTATACTTTTCAACGATGGCCGTCTTGAATCCCAGTTGTGCGCAGCGAATGGCCGCCACGTATCCACCGGGGCCTGACCCTATAACAATGACGTTGTATTGCATGGTAAGTTTTTAGTTGAGATAAGTGGAATCAGACACCGAGGATCAATCTTCCCGGATCCTCAAGCAGTTCCTTCACGCGAACAAGGAAGCTCACCGATTCCCTTCCATCGATAATTCTATGGTCGTACGACAAAGCGACGTACATGATAGGTCTAACCACCACTTCGCCGTTCTTCACCACCGGACGCTCAACAATATTGTGCATACCGAGGATGGCCGATTGAGGCGGGTTCAGGATTGGTGTCGACAACATCGAACCGAACACACCACCATTGGTGATGGAGAACGTTCCGCCTGTCATTTCATCTATTGAAAGCTTGCCATCGCGTCCGCGTGTCGCGAGGCGAATAACTTCTGCCTCGATCTGATTGAACGAAAGTGATTCCGCATTGCGGATCACCGGCACAACGAGACCTCTGGGCGTTGAAACAGCTATCGAGACATCACAGTAGTCGTGATAAATGATTTCATCTCCATTGAGGGATGCGTTCACGGCAGGGAAATCCTTCAATGCGGCACAAACTGCCTTCGTGAAGAACGACATGAAGCCGAGGCCCACGCCATATTTCTCCTTGAATTGATCTTTGTACCTGGAACGAAGATCCATTACTGGCTTCATGTCCACTTCGTTGAAAGTAGTAAGCATCGCAGTCTCGTTCTTTACAGACACGAGTCGTTTCGCGATGGTCTTGCGCAACGAAGTCATCTTCTCATTGCGGACATTCCTTCCACCACCTGAGGTAATTACCGGAGGTCCGGACGGAGTCTGCGCCTTGGTATCCTTCGACGGAGCCTGTTGCTTGGCAGGAGCCTGCGCGTTCTGTGCATCATCTTTTGTGATTCTTCCACCTACACCAGTACCCGCCACGTTGTTAGCAGCAATACCTTTCTCATCCAGAATCTTTGCAGCAGCAGGTGAAGGATGACCCGCTGCATATGATTTGTCGCCGGCGGGGGCTGTGGCAGCCTGATCAGATGGCTTGCCATCTGTAGCCGGCGCAGCAGCTCCGTCAGTGATCTCAATCTTACATATCAGGCCACCGATAGGCAGTGTTTCTTTCTCTTTAGCTACAATGCGCAGTATGCCCGTCGCTTCAGCAGGTAACTCAAAAGTTGCTTTGTCTGATTCTACTTCAGCAATGATCTCATCAAGTTTAACGAGATCACCGTCCTTCTTGAGCCACGTTGAAATCGTCACTTCAGTAATCGATTCCCCTACAGTAGGAACCTTCATTTCCTTCACTCCACCTGTTGCCTTAGGTGCAGCTGCGGGCGCCGGCTTTGCTGCAGGTGCTGCCGCCGCGGCTTTCGTTTCCGCCGGTGCTGCTGCAGTTTTCCCGGCAGGTGCGGCCGCTCCGTTAGGATCGATCTCGCAAAGCACCTCGCCTATGGGAACCGTTGTGCCCTGCGGCTTCACGATCTTCAGCACACCAGCACTTGACGCCGTCAGTTCAAAAGTTGCCTTATCAGATTCAAGCTCTGCAATTACTTCATCCATCTTCACTACATCACCATCTTTCTTCAACCAGTTGGCGATGGTGACCTCTGTGATAGATTCACCAACCGCGGGGACTTTAATTTGTACTGCCATTAGTTATAATTTTATTATGTACACAAGCACCGTCATTCAACGGGCCTGCCACTATTATATTTCAAATGCTTTGTTTACCAGTTTCTCCTGCTCAATCTTATGAACCTTTGAGTATCCTGTTGCCGGCGAAGCGCTGGCCTTGCGCGATACAACTTCGAGCTCATACTTAGGCATCATGCGAAGTATATAGGAAAGAGCACCCATGTTAGCAGGCTCTTCCTGAGCCCAAACCAACTTGGCATCTTTGTATTTCTTCAACACCGCCTTCAATTGCTTTTCAGGGAAAGGATGAAGTTGCTCAAGACGAACGACCGCTGTGTCCTTGATCTTCTTCTTCTGTTGTGTCTCTGCGAGATCGTAATAGATCTTTCCTGAACACAACACGACGCGCTTCACTTCTTTAGCTGATACGTTCGCATCGTCAAGTACCTCTTCAAAGGTTCCTGATGTAAAATCCTTGACCGGAGATATTACAGCAGGATGGCGAAGCAATGACTTCGGCGAGAACACGATGCATGGCTTACGGAATGGCCACGTTACCTGGCGTCTCATCAAATGGAAGAAGTTAGCTGGCGTCGTCGGGTTCGTAACGATCATGTTGTACTCAGCCGACAACTGAAGAAATCTTTCAGGACGGCAGCTCGAGTGCTCCGGTCCCTGACCTTCATATCCGTGAGGCAACAGCATTACCAGGCCATTCATGCGCTGCCATTTCGATTCAGCGCTGGATAAGAACTGGTCGATGATTACCTGAGCACCGTTAACGAAGTCACCAAACTGCGCCTCCCACAATACTAATGCGCGGGGAGTTGACATGGCGTAGCCATATTCAAAACCAAGTACACCAAACTCAGACAACAGAGAGTTATAGATGCTGAACTTTTGCTGTCCCTTCTCGATATTGTTCAAGCCGCAATACGGCTCGTTGGTATTGGCATCAAAGAAATATGCATGACGGTGAGAGAACGTTCCGCGACGAACATCCTGTCCTGACATACGCACAGGTGTCTTCTCCAGGATAAGCGAACCATAAGCAAGAAGTTCTGCTTCCGCCCAGCCGAGTTCTTTTGTTTCAAAGAAAGCTGCACTCCTGTCTTTCAACAGTTTCTCAATCTGTTTCAGTGGTTTGAATCCTTCCGGAATCGTGATCAACGCCTTGCCTACTGCATCAATAACGCTTTGCTTGATCGCGGTGTCCGGTGACTTATCGAAATCCTCCGGCTTAGCCCAACGCATTTGTTCCCACTCCTCCTCGATCTTCTGAGGCTTATAAGGAAGCGGCTTTTGTTTCACCTCATTGAGGCGGTCCTGAAGCTGGTTCCTGAAGTTCTTATCCATCTCATCGGCCAGTGCCGCATCCACATCACCACGCTCCACAAGTTTCTTCACGTATATCTCGCGCGGGTTCTCGTGCTTGGCAATGATGTTATAGAGTTTCGGCTGCGTGAACTTCGGTTCATCACTTTCATTGTGACCGTGACGACGGTAGCAAAGGAGATCGATGAAGATATCCTGTTTGAATTTCTGACGGTATTCAACTGCTACTTTGGAAACGAAGCTTACTGCTTCAGCATCATCCCCATTCACGTGTAATACAGGAGCATCAACGATCTTGGCAATGTCCGTACAATAAATGCTGGTACGTGCATCGTCATAATCAGTCGTGAAACCTACCTGGTTGTTGATGACAAAGTGAATCGTTCCACCCGTCGTATATCCAGGGAGACCTGACATCTGCAGGAGTTCATAAACTATACCCTGTCCTGCTACGGCCGCGTCGCCGTGAATAAGGATGGCCATACCTTTCGTCAGGTCTCCTCCATATTCGTCGTCGATCTGTCCGCGTGTATATCCAATCACAAGCGGATCAACTGCTTCAAGGTGAGACGGGTTCGGAGAAAGCTTCAGATATATCTTCTTGCCGGACGGCGTCTTGATGTGACTTGAATAACCCAGGTGATACTTCACGTCACCATCGCCCATTGTTTGTTCCGGGCTCACGTTTCCTTCAAACTCTGTGAAGATCTGTTCATAGGTCTTGCCGAGTATATTTGAAAGCACGTTCAGGCGACCGCGGTGGGCCATACCTATTACGACCTCCTTCACATCAAGCTCTGCAGCTTTATTGACGATGGTTTGAAGGGCGGGAATTGTGTTCTCTCCACCTTCAAGGGAGAATCGCTTTTGTCCGAGGAACTTCGTGTGAAGGAAGTTCTCAAACACCACTGCTTCATTGAGCTTGGTGAGAATGCCCTTCTTCTCCTCGAGGCTTGGGCTGTAGCTCACCCATTCCTTTTCAAATTTCTCGAAGAACCATGCCCTGACAGCATCGTTCCGTATAAAGTTGTATTCAACGCCAATGGCGCCGAGGTATACTGTCTTGAGGCGTTCAATGATTTTGCGGAGGGTCGCGCGGCCCATACCGATTTCCGCCCCTACATCGAATTCTGTGTCCAGATCGGCGTCAGTAAGACCGACATTCTTGTGGTCGAAGTTGACGTGGTGATTCCGGCGCTCACGAACAGGGTTTGTCTTTGACTGGAGGTGTCCGAAAGAGCGGTAGGTAAAGATCAGGTTTCGAACCTGTGTTTCCTTAATGGAGAGCGAGTCATCGGTTTTTACACCGTTTCCGTTGGTCTTGTCACCGTAGCGCTGGCTGGAGAAGTCATAGCCTTCAAAAAACTTTTGCCAGGTGATGTCGACAGAGGCGGGATCCTTCTTGTAGTTTTGATAGAGCTGATCGAGGTATCCTACGTCTGCATTCGATATATATGAGTAATTATCCATGATTTTTAAAAAGTAGCCAAAGGTATAGAAGGCGCTGAAGATTAAAAAATTGCGTACTCGCTTGGCCGAATGTTCGCCACTTGCCCTCGATTTCAGCCGTTTTAACCTTCTATTGGCCTTTCTGTCTCAGAAAATATTCCTTGAGGTGTTTCCGCGCACGGGCAGGAGGATAGCC
Organism: Chryseolinea sp. T2; assembly: GCF_037203685.1. Taxonomy (NCBI): domain Bacteria; kingdom Pseudomonadati; phylum Bacteroidota; class Cytophagia; order Cytophagales; family Fulvivirgaceae; genus Chryseolinea; species Chryseolinea sp. T2. The sequence goes on along the minus strand of NZ_JBBCAU010000008.1, from coordinate 101,706 downwards.
TGTTAACGCAAATTTCGTCGTTCTGGTGCCCGGTTGTTGACCCGACGCAGCCCAATTAAATTGTCAATTCTCAACTTTCAATTCTCAATTCTCAAAAAAGCCTTAACTTTGCAGCCTTTAAAAATTGGACGAGATCCACGTAATTAACAAACTAACGTAATGGTTAAGATCAGACTGGCCCGCAGAGGCCGCAAAAAACTGGCACTGTACGATGTAGTCGTAGCCGACGCCAGAGCTCCACGCGATGGGCGATTCATTGAAAAGATCGGGACTTACAATCCCCTTACCGTACCTGCAACAATCGAACTGAACGATGATAAAGCGTTCACCTGGTTGATGAATGGCGCACAGCCTTCTGACACGGTTAAAGCGATGCTGTCATACCGCGGCATCATGCTGAAGAAACACCTCCAGATCGGTGTTATCAAAGGCGCTATCACTCAGGATCAGGCAGACAGCAAACTGGCTGCTTGGTTGAAAGACAAGACCGAGAAAATCGACGCCAAGAAAGGCAAGGCAACTGCCTCTAAAGAAGCAGATGCTAAAGCACGTAAGGCTGCAGAAACCAAAGTTCGCGAAGCGCGTGCTGAGGCCATCCGCAAGAAGCAACAGGTTGCTGCCGAAGCTGCAACACCAGCAGCCCCTGCAGAAGGAGAAGCTCCTGCTGCCGAAGCAACAGAACAGGCTTAAGAATTACTTTGCCCATAGTAAAATGGTGCCAGTGCATTTAGGTGCACTGGCATTTTTCTTTTGATACGTTTTATCACAGATGCTAAAAGAAGATTGCTTTCAGATTGGCTTCGTTCAGCGTACGCACGGCCTCAAAGGCGAGCTTACTTGTGTGATCAGTGCTGATTTGCCCGAGGCAGACTTCAACGCACTCTTCATTGAACTGGACAACCGATTGATTCCTTACTTTATAAAGCAGCTTTCGCTGAAAGGAGATCGCGCCCTGATCCAATTGGAAGATGTAGACTCACTTGAACAGGCCAAAGGTCTCGTCGGGAAATCACTACACCTTCAAAAATCCCTTCGCCCTAAATTAGGAAGAGGAGAGTTCTACGACGATGAAATCGTAGGCTTCATTGTTACAGATCAAACATTGGGCACTCTCGGCAAGATCAGAGAGATGATTGACGCAGGCCCGAACAAACTGATTGCCGTCGAACACAACGACAAGGAAGTACTTATACCCGTGAACGGCCCCTTCATCAAGTCTATTAATAAGTCGAAGAAAACGGTCACGGTCGAGCTGCCCGATGGCTACCTTGATATGTAAGTAGTACTGAGTAGTTAGTCCTGAGTCCTGAGCTTGGTTTGTAGTTTGAAAATAGTCTTTGAGTAGTTTATTCTGAGGCCAACTACTCCTTCCAATACTTACGAACTGCGCTACTGAATAGCAGTACTAAAGACCTACACACTACTAATGCCAATACTAAAGAACTAAAACTACTAATAAACCAATACTCAGGACTAAAGACTCAGGACTAAAGACTATTCTTTCTTCCGGTCATATCCCGTCCGCTCAAACATCCATCCCGGATACTCCATCGGAAGTTTACTTACTTCATTTAACTGACTAAGTTCTTCAGTTGAAAACTTGATGTCGGTTGCCTTGAGGTTATCATCAAGTTGTTCCAGTTTGTTAGCACCAATAATCACTGTGGTGACAGCCTTTTGATGCAGTAGCCAGGCAAGAGCCAGTTGAGCCACTGTTGCGTTCTTAGCGGCTGCCATTGGCGTCAACACATCGAGAACATCGAAAGCCCTGTCCTTATTCAATGGAGGAAAATCGAATGTCGCGGTACGGCGACCTTCTTCGCCTGTCGCGTTCCTCTTGTACTTGCCGCTGAGAAAACCTCCGGCTAATGGGCTCCAGACCATCAGTCCTACGTTCTGATCATTCAGTAAGGGAATGAGTTCCCGCTCCAGATCACGACCGGCAATGGTATAATATGCCTGAAGCGAAACGAACGGCTCGAAGTTATTGTGCTTTGCATAAGACAACGCCTTCATGAGCTGCCACGCTGCAACGTTGGATGCCCCCACGTAACGAACTTTGCCGCTTCGAACCAGATCATCAAAAGTGCGAACTGTTTCCTCAATAGGTGTTAAGGGATCATAGCTATGCATCTGATAGAGGTCGATATAATCCGTGTTTAACCTTCTCAGACTCTCTTCCACCTGGTGCATGATATGCGCGCGCGTCAGACCCTTTTCATTCGGGCCTGCTCCCATCGTACCTCTTACCTTCGTTGCCAGTACAAGCTGATGTCGGTTGAGCCCGACATTACGTATAGCCTGGCCGGTAATCTCTTCAGACCAGCCTTCTGAATACACATTTGCTGTATCGATGAAATTGATACCTGCATCAATTGATTTCCTGACCAGCTCATCTGCAATTCCCTGACCCTGACTACCGATAACTTTGAACATTCCCTTGCCACCGAAAGTCATCGTACCCAAACACAACTCCGACACCAGCAGGCCGGTGCGTCCTAATAAATTGTACTTCATAAATGGATTCCTTTTAGTTCATCATGTTAATGAGAACAAAATTATCAGTGAGCAGAGGCTGCTACGGTGCAACTATCAAAGTAAAAAGTATAAAAATCAAAGTATCGATGGTTCTTTCCGGATGGAAAGCGGGGTTCGGCCGGTTGATTTCTTGAAGAAGTTATTGAAGTAGTTGGGGTAGTCGAAGCCCAGAGCATAGGCGATCTCAGCAATCGTGAGGTCTGTGTGACGAAGAAGTGCCTGTGCCTCGGTCACGATACGGTCGGCGATATGCTTCGTAGTGGACTTTCCTGTAACAGCACGCACGGCATGATTAAGATGGTTCACGTGTACAGATAAGCTGTGAGCATAGTCGCTGGCCTTCTTTAGACGGAGCGCATGATGCGAAGAATCTATCGGAAACTGACGTTCAAGCAATTCAAGAAACAAGCTCGCGATACGTTCTGAGGCGCTGTGGTAGCGGTATGACGCAAGCGCCGGCTCTAATTTCAGACCCTCGTGAATGAGGAGGTTCACATAATTTCTTGCGAGATCATGTTTATATGTGTACTCGGTTTCCAACTCCGAAATGATCTTGTCGAATATGCCCGAAACAGAAGCCAGCAACTTCTCATCGAGGAAGAAAACAGACTTAGCGCCAATCCTAAACAACGGCGACTCCTGTAAACTTTCCGTTCGACCATGAACCTTTAGATAATCCTCCGTAAAGATGCACATGTATCCTCCGGCAGGCTCAAGACTCGTGTAGGCATAGGGAACAAGTGGATTCGAAAAGATCAAAGCAGGTTGATTGATCTCCACTGTTTCCGTTGCATAGCTGATGCTTCCGGCACCCATCGTAATCCAGATCTTGTAGTAGTCCCGGCGGCTATAGGGAAGTATTTTGCTGCCAGTGCGTTCGAATTTTTGAGCACGGACCTGCTGTTGTGGTGCCTGAGGATCCATCAGGCAAGCCACTACCGAAGGGAAATTAATCGCTGATGACATGCCATAAAACTATGAAAATCAAAGCATGTTCACCAGCGTCAGGTTCCTTCAAACTTGTATAGTGCCTTTCCTGGCTTATCGATCGTTTACGGGTTCTCAGCCGCCATCCTGGCCGGCGCGCTGTTTATACTACACTATTCGTACTTTAGAGATCTGGCCGGATTTGCCATTGCAGAGCGGATCGTGTGATAGCTGATAGTCGCCAGCGCAATCGCCAGACCCAATACTCCACCCAGAACAAAGAGCAGTGGATTGATTTCTACCCTGTAGGCAAAGCCATCAAGCCACTTCAGCAGCAGCCAATAAGTTACCGGGCTCGCGATCACAAATGCTATAGCAATGAGCAGCGCGAAATTCTTTGACAGCAGTATAGTGATCTCCGCCTCGGTCGCCCCCAAAACCTTTCGAATGCCGATCTCTTTCGTCTTTCGCACTGTAGTAATGGCCGCGAGTCCAAATAGCCCCATACATGAGATCAGGATCGCCAGTACAGCCATAATTGTAACAACAGAACTCATTTGTTTGTCTGATCTGTACAATCGTTCAAAGTGATCGTCGAGGAATGAATAATCAAAAGGATAGTTGATGTTGCTCTCCCACGTCTGCTTAATGAAAGCAATGGCTTCCTCTGCACGACTTCCGTCTATCTTTACAGACATCTCATCGTAGCCCCATTCGGGATGAACCGACATCTGCAACGTGTTGATCTTGTAATGCAGCGAATTGAAGTTGAAATCTTTCGCTACACCTATAATTGTTCCCAGTGAATCGTTATGATACCAGCCGTGACCGGCCTGTGTTCCAATTGTTTCCTTCAATCCCAATTCCTTGGCAAACGACTCATTGATAATGAAGGCCATGTCTTTATCAGTGGGAATCGATTTTGAAAAGCTCCGTCCCTCTTTCATCTTGATGCCATACACATCGAGATATTCGTAATCGACATTGACATTCGACGGTGTGATTGAAAATACTCCGGTATCAGCCTTCACCTTAAATCCAGATTGATGGAAGTTCTCCCCGAGTCTCTGACCGCTGGCCGTTACGCCTTTAACTAAAGTGTTACGCTTGAGCTCCGTCCGCAGCATCTCAAATTTCTGATTGGCTTCCCCATTCATGTCGATGAGCATCATCTGGTCTTTATTAAAACCGAGATCACGGTTCTTCATATATGTCAATTGCTGCACAACGATAAGGGTACTGACGATCATGGCGAGCGCAAGTCCGAACTGTATTACCACCAGGCTACTACGAAAGAGAGAGCGTCCGCTTGCCTGCGCGCTTTTCAAAATCTTCGACGCCGGGAACGACGTCATATAAAATGCCGGGTAGATGCCGGTGAGTAGTCCGAGGCCCAGCGTCACTCCGATCAGGTAGATAATGTTCAAAGGTTCCGTCACCAGCGTCGTCAGCGACAAATGCCGGTCTATCAGCGTATTCACAACAGGTATGAAGATGAGGTTGATCAACGCAGCCATCATCAATGCAAAGACAGCAAGCAAGGTTGATTCAAAAATGAACTGGCTGAACAGTTGAAACTTCTTTGCTCCAATGGAGGTGCGTACGCCGATCTCCTTCCAGCGATGTGATGACCTCGCGGTTGTCAGGTTCATGAAGTTGAGTCCTGCAATGATCAGAATAAAAATGCCAACGATCGAGAACACGCCCAGGTAAGACCCGTTGAACTTTCGATAATTGTTATAATCGTGCTCGATATCAGTTGAAGCAAGATGAACGTCTTCCAGTTGTTGTAAGAAGAGAACATAGGCTTTGTTGATGTCGGGGTTGTCCATGTGACGACGAAGGAATGCAGGAAGCTTTTCCTCCAATGCGTGTATATCAGTATTTGGGTTCAACACCAGATAGGTGTTCAGAAAGTTACTTCCCCAGCGATCATTGAATTGCTTCTCTTCGCTTGTGATGGTGGTCATCGACACCAGAGCATCGAACTGCATGTGCGAGTTCTCGGGAACGTCTTTAAGAATGCCGGTGATCTTATATTCCTTGTCTCTGAACTTCAGCGATTCGCCCATGGCCTTGTCGACCGTTGGAAAAAACCGGAGGGCGGTAGACTCGGTCACCATCATTGAATAAGGTTCGTCGAGTGCTTTCGAACGGTCGCCCTGGAGAACAGGGAAGTCAAAGATGTCGAGGAAGGTGCTGTCAACGGTGGCGAGGTAAGGCAGGAGAAATTGCTTATCGTCACGTGCCACAAGTTGTTTGGGACGGCACATGAAACGAGCATAGTTCAGCACTTCGGGATATTCTCTTGCAAGGTTGGGGCCCATGCCAGGCATCGATAAAGCAACCTTCTGCACGTTGGTGCCGGTGAAGTTCTGAACTTCATCAAGCCTGTAGATCTGCGCCTTCTGCGAATGGAAAGCATCGAAACTTCGCTCGTCCTTTATGAATAGGTAAATGATGATACATGCCGCCAGTCCAACCGAGAGGCTGAAGATGTTAATAAATGCGTACAGAGGGCTCTGCCGGATGTTACGCAGTGACGTCACGAAGTAGTTCCTGATCATGGTTTTTGTTGAAGGGTCGCTGGTGAATACTTCGCCCGAAGGCGGTGGTTACTTGAAGGTATCTGTTTTTGTTCTCTTGTTTGCCAAGAATTGTGCCGTTGGGAAATGGATTGTCTCCATAGCATTCCGCGCTGTTCACGTGCTGGGCGATGTACAGTATTGAACATAGGTCGTCCGTTACCATGCCATATCTGTTGCCAATCAAATCCGGAACTTAGACGGTCAGGATCGTTGGATGTTACAGCGATAAATCCCGGCTGCAATTGTATCAGCATCCGGCCTCCGACGAATTGAACACTCGACGCCTGGCATATGCCGTTTTCGCGTTAGCTTGCGGCCTTAAAGAACGATCCGATGCACATCGACATAATCACTTGCCTCCCAAATCTTGTGGCCAGCCCGTTCTCCGATTCAATTTTGAAACGTGCTCAGTCAAAGGGCATTGTAGAGGTGGACATTATTGATTTGAGGGCGTATGCTACTAACAAGCACCGGACAACGGATGATTACGCGTTTGGAGGAGGTGCCGGCATGGTGATGCTGATCGAACCCATCGACAATTGCATCACGGCATTAAAGGCAAAACGGCAGTACGACGACATTATATATACGAGTCCTGATGGCGAACGTCTGACTCAATCTATGGCCAACGAATTGAGTCTCAAGCAAAACCTCATCATCTTATGTGGTCATTACAAGGGCGTTGATGAACGGGTAAGAGAACACCTGGTGACCCGGGAGATCAGTATCGGGGATTACGTTTTGTCCGGGGGCGAGCTGGCTGCGGCCGTAATAGCCGATTCCGTGATTCGCCTGATCCCCGGGGTACTGTCTGATGAGACATCGGCCCTTAGCGATTCCTTTCAGGACGATCTCATCGCGCCGCCCGTTTATACCCGACCCGCTGAATACAAGGGCTGGAAGGTTCCGGACGTGTTGCTGTCGGGTCATCAGGCCAAAATTGAGGCCTGGAGACACGAGCAGTCGCTCGAAAGAACCCGGAAAAAGAGGCCTGAACTGCTCAAAAAGGGCGATTTGTGAATAGTTCACAAAGTATCAGGATTGCGTTTCCCAAATATCAATTCTTTCCCTACATTTGCAGTCCAATTTTGAAACCATCGGAGTTATGGCAGATCTCATTAAACTCGTAGAACAAGAATTCGCAAAGGTTCGTGAAACCCAGCCAGCATTTAAGCCAGGCGATACCGTGAACGTTCACGTGAAGATCAAAGAAGGTAATAAAGAGCGTGTCCAGCAATTTCAAGGCACTGTAATCCAGCGCAAAGGCGGTGGAACGAATGGTGAGTCATTCACTGTCCGGAAGGTGTCTAACGGAGTTGGCGTTGAGCGTATCTTCCCTGTGGTGTCTCCTACGATCGATAAGATCGAAGTGTTAAAGTCAGGTAGCGTAAGAAGAGCGAAGCTCTATTACCTGAAAGGCAAGCAAGGTAAGGCTGCCCGTATCAAGGAGAAGATCTAAGCATAGAAAGCATTTTCATAGGAAGCCATTGGCCACCAGGCCGATGGCTTTTTTGTTTGGTATCGGTTTCGTTCGAAGTCACATCTCAGGTTACATGCCCTATTCACCTGTTTATGGCTAATCACCTGCATGAAAGCCTTGCAAGCGCCAGGCCTGTTTCTGCCTGATTGTCATGGATGACGCTCCTGTTGAAACCGAAAAATTAGCGAGTTGACTTAGAAAAAATCTCTGCCTTCAAAGTCGTCTTCATTTGGAAAAATGCTCGTTCCGACAAACTGTATACGATTGCAATGGCACGGCACGGACGAAATATTCTGTAGTTAGCATAAAATCAAATAATTAATAACTTTGTCCCCTCGCACAAAAAACCAATTATGGCACGAAACATCGCAGAGCTTCTTGGTAAAGAGGCTGACTATCTGCTGAAGCACAAAAGCAAAACCATCTCGAAGGATCAACTTCACCTGCCTTCATCCGATTTCGTAGACAAGATCTTTATCAACAGCAATCGCAGCCCTCAGGTGTTGAGAAACCTGCAGCTGTTATTCGGAACAGGACGTCTCGCTAACACGGGCTTCCTTTCAATCCTTCCGATCGACCAAGGCATTGAACATAGTGCCGGTGCATCGTTTGCCAAGAACCCAATTTACTTTGACGCCGAAAACATTGTAAAGCTTGCTCTCGAAGGAGGTTGCAACGCAGTGGCTACTACATTTGGTGCTCTTGCCATTGTATCACGTAAGTATGCGCACAAGATTCCTTTCATCGTAAAGATCAACCACAACGAGTTGCTCACTTATCCTAACAAGGCTGATGAGATCATGTTCGGTTCAGTACGCGATGCATGGAATCTCGGAGCAGCAGCAGTTGGTGCTACTATCTACTTTGGTTCAGACAATTCAACACGCCAGATCCAGGAAGTGTCGGCAGCGTTCGAAGAAGCACGCAAGCTCGGCATGGCAACTATCCTCTGGTGCTATACCCGTAACAACGCATTCAAGAAAGATGGCGTTGATTATCACACATCTGCCGATCTTACCGGTCAGGCTAACCACCTCGGTGTAACTATCCAGGCGGACATCATCAAGCAAAAGCTTGCTACTAACAACGGTGGCTACAAAGCCCTCAACACTGGTGGCAGCAGCTACGGTAAGCTTGATGAGCGAATTTACAGCGAACTAACTACTGATCACCCTATCGATCTTTGCCGTTACCAGGTTGCTAACTGCTTCATGGGACGTGCAGGGTTGATCAGCTCAGGTGGCGAATCCAAAGGAGACAGCGATCTGGCGGATGCAGTACGTACAGCCGTCATCAACAAGCGCGCTGGTGGTATGGGCCTCATTTCGGGTCGTAAGGCATTCCAGCGTCCGATGAAAGAAGGTGTAGAGATCCTGCAATCAATTCAGGACGTATACCTGGATAATGCAATTGACGTAGCGTAATTATAGTCCTGAGTACTTAGTCCTTAGTCCTGAGTGGTTCGTAGTATTTATAATTGAGTTTTACTCCTGACTATAAATACTAATAACCAAACTCAGGACTAAGGACTCAGGACTAAATACTAAATACTGTTTCACACATGTCATGGTTCAAACGCAGTGACAAGGGAATTTTGACTCCAACCGAGTCGAAGCGTGAAGTTCCCGACGGACTTTGGTTCAAATCTCCATCCGGTAAGATCGTTCATACGCGCGAGTTGAAGAACAACGCGTATGTCGTGCCCGAAGAGAACTACCACGTACGCATCGGCTCTGAAGAATACTTTGAAGTATTGTTCGACGACAACAAGTTCACCGAGCTTGATGTCAACATGGAGTCAGCAGATCCATTGAAGTTCAAAGACACAAAGCCATATCCAAAGCGTATAAAAGAGACCCAGGAGAAATCCGGATTGAAGGACGCTGTACGCACTGCGTATGGTAAAATAAATGGTCTCGACATCACGATCGCCTGCATGGACTTCAGCTTCATCGGAGGCTCTATGGGTTCCGTTGTAGGTGAAAAGATTGCCCGTGCCATGGACCACAGTCTCAAGAATAAGAAACCTTTTCTGATGATCTCGAGATCAGGTGGTGCGCGTATGATGGAAGCTGGCCTCTCGCTGATGCAGATGGCTAAGACCAGTGCACGGATCGCGCAGCTGGATCAGGCAGGCATTCCTTATGTCTCATTGTTAACTGATCCTACGACCGGCGGCGTTACTGCTTCTTATGCTATGCTTGGTGATTTTAATATAGCGGAGCCTGGTGCGTTGATTGGATTTGCAGGTCCCCGCGTTATCCGCGAAACGATCGGCAAAGACCTTCCCAAAGGTTTTCAAAGTGCCGAGTTTGTACTGGATCACGGCTTCCTCGACTTTATCGTCGATCGCCGGAACCTCAAATCGCGGCTTTCCACACTGCTGAAAATGCTTCAGTAAGCGAGTTCGAAATTGTCATTGCACCAGTTCGATTACGGACGCGAACGCGCTTTTCCGGACACTCTTCTTTCTTTATTTGGCTGAGAATCCCGTCATACTCAGATATTTAACGGTTATCGCCTATGGCACGAGGATTGGATTTGCTCGATCGGCGAGCGATTTCATTCTTGGGCATTGGGTTGTGCGGATGGATTTCGTTTCTTGATTCAGGCCTGTGCCGTTGGAAAGCCGCCATCCTCATAAAGCCTGGCCCATGATCAAGAACTACCTGAAAATCGCCCTTCGTAGCCTTCTCAAGCAACGTGCCTACACGATCATTAACGTCCTCGGACTTTCGGTCGGTATCGCCAGTTGCCTTCTCATTACCCTTTTTGTACTCGACGAATTTTCCTTCGATCGATTCCATGCAAAGGCAGATAGAATCTATAAAGTCTGGCTCGAGCGAAAATATCCAAACCACATTACCAACTATGCGATCATCCCCCATTCTTATGCTGACGCGATCGCGCGTGACTTCCCTGAAGTTGAAGCAACGGTAAGGCTGGCCGGCCCAAACGAAACCCAGGTCAGCTATATAGATGAACGCCAGGAGAGAAAACAGTTTGAAGAAGAGTTTGTCCTCGCCGCGGATTCAAACTTCTTCGATGTATTCTCGCTTCAATTGCTGAAAGGTGATTCGAAGAAAGTTCTGAAGACAATATCTGATCTTGTTATTACCGAACAAACAGCGAAGCGTTACTTCGGCGACGCCGATCCAGTCGGAAAGTCAATGACTCTCTTTGGCAGAGAATTTCGCGTGACCGGCATCTGTGAAAATGTGCCGAACAATTCGCACATGAAGTTCGACTTCCTTACAAAGTTTGACGCCAATATCTTCGCGCCCGGAGAACGTGAAAACTTTATAACCTTCTCTGCACACACCTATGTACTAATGAAACCAGGTACTGATGTTCGTGCCCTCGAAGCAAAGTTTCCAAAAATGGTCGACACTTATGCCTCGGCGCAAATTGAACGGGACCTTGGCAAGTCATGGGAGGAATACAAAAGAGAAGGCAATGGATATCGATATAGTCTTCAGGGGTTAGCGGATATCCATCTGGATCCTACAAACATCGAAGGCAAGCTGACACCCGGAGGGAACCTCAACTATGTTTACTTCCTGATTTTCGTAGCGGTGTTAATACTGACGATTGCCTGTATCAATTTTATGAATCTGGCGACCGCGAAATCTGCCGAACGCGCGCGTGAAGTTGGTGTTCGTAAGACAATGGGCTCAATGAAAGGTCAGCTGGTCTGGCAGTTCCTTGTAGAGTCTGTATTACTTGCATTGCTATCAACCTTTATTGCAGTTGGTCTCGCGCAGCTTGCATTACCTTCATTTAATGAACTCGCCGGCAAACATCTTTCAATAGGATACACTCCATTGCTGTTCGGAGTATTGATTGGCGTGGCCGCAGTCGTTGGATTTATGGCTGGTAGCTATCCGGCATTCGCTTTGTCTTCGATCCATCCCATACTTGTGTTGAAAGGGAAATTCACTTCAAGTGCAAAAGGCGCATGGTTAAGAAATGGATTGGTGGTATTTCAGTTCTTCATCTCGATCGTGCTCATCGTCGGCACGCTTGTGGTTGTTCGTCAAATGAACTTCATGCAATCCAAGTCACTTGGCTATGACAAAGAACAGGTGATTGTTGTGATGCGTGCATTTACACTTAACAACAAATTACAAACTTATGTTGATGAAACTGAGCGTTTGAAAGGAGTACGGAAAGTGGGAACCAGCTTTTCATTGTTGGGTCGCGCAGACGAGTTCTTCGGAGCACAGTATAAGCCGGAGGGCTCAACCGAGATCCTCACAACGAAAACGACAGCTATAGACGATAATTTTGCAGAGGCAATTGGATTTGAGTTCATAGCGGGGCATGGTTACTCCGTTGCTACCGACGATTCTCTTTCCATTGTCCTTAACGAATCGGCTGTACGTACAATGGACATTTCAGATCCAATCGGCAAGAAGCTGATTGCATTACAGCGAACTCCTAACGGCAATGTCGAAGTAACATATACAATCATCGGGGTTATCAAAGACTTTAACTTCCAGACGCTTCATGATCCTATCACACCGCTGGCTATTCAAAGCAATGAAAGCTTCGGTGGAGGAGCTGGCCACGTTTATGTGCGTGTTGAACCCGGTGATCATCAAAGGATAATTCAGGACCTTGAGGCGAACTGGAAACAGCTTGCTCCTGAGCAGACATTCCGATACACTTATCTCGACCAGGATCTGAAGGCACACTACGACGCGGAACGCAGGGCAGGACAAGTGTTCGCCATCTTTGCATCGCTGGCTATCATCATTGCCTGCGTCGGACTCTTTGGCCTCTCCGCTTACACCGCCAGCCTAAGAACAAAGGAGATCGGTGTGAGAAAGGTCCTTGGAGCCACCGTTGGAAGTGTTGTGTTATTGCTCTCCGTCGAATTCTCGAAACTCATTGTTGTTGCATTAGTACTGGCAATTCCCGCTTCCTGGTATGTAATGGATCAGTGGCTTAGCGGCTTCGCTTATAGAGTCGACGTTGGCGTGACGGTATTCGTGGTAGCTGGACTTGCCGCGTTGGCTATCTCCTGGATCACCGTAAGCTATCAATCCATAAAGGCCGCCATGGTAAATCCGGTAAAGTCGTTGCGCAGCGAATAGCGCCCGTTCACCAACGCCCGGGATACAGCATCTAACGGTTGCCCTACCCCATCAAGTTAAAAGACTCGGCGTCGTCGAGACGAAAATGTCTTACGTGGATGGCTCTTTTAAAAAAATGTTATAACTATTTTTTTGATTGTCAGTTCGTCGCTTCGAACACGATTACTCCTGTTCATTCAATCGTTGTAGCTGCATGTTACACCTCTCACTAAGATTCATGTGTTGATAGTCGTGAGTGTTTAAACTCACTTTTTGGTGTGTCTTATTCTCTATAGATTAGTCACCTAACCTAAACCCACACACATGAAGAGATCTCTACTTTTCCTGTTAGGAATGGTATGCGCATTATGCTCTTACGCTCAAGACCGGAACCTGACAGGTAAAATCGTTGATGAGGCCGAAGTCGGCCTTCCTGGAGTAAACGTTATTCTTAAAGGAACAACCGTCGGAACTGTATCTGACTCCGACGGTTCGTTCTCACTTGCAGTACCGCAGACCGGCGGCACGCTGGTATTCTCATTTATTGGTCTTGCAACTCAGGAAGTAGTCATTGGTGAAAGCAATACGCTTTCAATTAAGATGATGTCCGATGTTCGGCAACTGAGTGAAGTCGTAGTGACAGGTGTCGGTGTAGCCACCGACAAACGCAAGATTGCCATCTCTGTTTCGTCTGTCTCATCAAGTGAACTTCCTCAGGCGCCAACCGCGTCTGTCGACCAGGCACTTGTTGGAAAAGTAGCCGGCGCACAGATCTCCAGCACAAGCGGTACGCCTGGCGCGCCCGTTAACATTCTGTTACGAGGCATTAACACCATTAACAAAGGAACCAATCCGATGATCCTTATAGATGGTGTTCAGATGAGTGCTACTGCACTGAATACTATTGATCTAAGTACTATCGATCGGGTTGAAGTAGTACAGGGAGCTGCAGCAGCAACGATATATGGAGCGCAGGGTGCAAATGGAGTAATCCAGCTTTTTACTAAGCGAGGTAAAGCTGGCCGCTTAAGCGTTGACATCTCGTCAAGTGTTGCCAGAAATGAGTACCTGAACATTGGTAATGTACATAAGGCAGACAAGCATGCGTTTGTCACAAACTCCGACAATGTTGTTATAGGTGCATCAGGTAACCCGTTAACCGTAGACCCGGCGACGGGAGCCTACTCTGAAAATGTTCAGTACTTTTCACTGGACCCGACCGTCACCAACAGCAAGGAGTATGATCAGAATCTTCAGTATCATGATCACCTGTCGCTCTTTTTTCGCCCAGCCAACACGATCAACAACAGTGTATCGGTATCCGGGGGAAGCGAAAAGATGGACTTTGCTATCTCAGCTTCCAACAGCCATCAGGAAAGCAACGTGATTAACAATGGCTACTGGGACCGCAGCAATTTTACAGCGAATGTCGGAACTACTCTGGCAAAAGGACTTTCATTTCGCTCCATTACCAACGTTGCCTTTACAAAAAGCACGCTAAAGACCCGCGATCGTGACATCATCTATCAGATGATGAACGCTTATCCCTTCGCAGACTTCGAAGCGACTACGACCGATGGTTCTATCCCATACTACCTCAATCAGACGATCGGTATCAACTCACGTAATCCTCTGTTTCGTCAGCAGTATACGGATAACAACGACAAGAAGATCGATATTATTCAAAGCTTCAACCTCAACTACAAATTTCCAAAGTTTGTTGAACTTGACGCTAAGTACGGTCTGAACTATCAGGTTCAGGAGCGTCGCCTTGAATACATGAACCAGTCTAAGAACCAGAACGTGCGTTACTGGGCAAGCCAAAACAGCCAGCAGTTCATTTCAAACTACAATACCGCGAACACTGGTGATATCACAAAGTACAATAACTCAATCACGTTCCAGAACTTCCTTGCGAGCTCAACTTTTACCTTCGACTTCAAGGATGATTTCAACATGGAGTTGCCATTGAAGTCCTCGACGCAGGTAATGTTTGATTTCAGAAAGAACGTAATCCGCGAGTTTACAACTGCAGCCATCGGACTCCCTGCTACATACGAGCCTTATAATGCAGCGAACACAAGCTCGTGGCGCGTGTACCGCGACTATGAAGAGCCATTCGTTACGTATGGTTACCTGGTGAATCAGCGTTTCGACTATGACGACTTCGCCGGAGTATCGGGCGGTTTTCGCAGCGACTACTCGTCGGCATTCGGACAAGGCTCCAAGCCTTTCATCTTCGGCCGTGGGGATGCCTACTTGCGTCTCTCGGCACTGGGCTTCTGGGAGAACAGCAGCATCTCGGAGGCGATTCCGGAATTCAAACTCCGCGCGGCGTATGGCCAGGCCGGTATACAGCCCAAACCCTTCGACAGATATATCACCGTCAACCCGACAACGGTTGGAACTAGCCCTGCGTTCTTCTACACCCATCAGCAAAGCAACTCGGCATTACAGGTGGAAGTGTCGTCAGAGTTTGAAGCCGGCATCGATATGGTAGTGAGTCTTCTGAAAAACACACCGTGGCTGAACGACATCGCGATAAGCCCGACTTACTGGGACAGAAGAACGGACAATTCGATCTTTAACGTGGATGTTGCTCCTTCAGTAGGTCTTGGAACAGTAAAAGACAACGCCTTCGGCATCGGCTCGCATGGATTCCAGGTTTCTTTAAACTCAACAGTTTACAGTGGATCCAATTTCACCTGGAACACAACTGTAAATTACGGCAGCCAGACATCCAAGATTTTGTCTGTAGTTGGCAATCAACCGATCCTCATGACAGCGGCGGCGGGCAGCACGAATTATATCCTTCAGCCAGGCCTGAAGATTGGTCAGTTGTATGGTAACAAGATGCTGCATGCAGTTGATGCGGTAGATGAAAACGGAAACTATTTCATCCCTGAGGCGCAGCAAGCCAACTATGCAGTGGCTAGTAACGGGTACGTTGTAAATAAGACAACGAAGCAACCCTATCTCACTGCTCAGAAGTATAGCTTCGGCGATCCCAATCCGAAGTTCAACATGTCATTCATCAATGAATTCAACTACAAGAGTTTCCTCTCCATTGGATTTCAGTTCGACTGGGTATACAAGAGCCATTTGTATAATCAGACAAAAGGATGGATGTTCCGTGACGGTATCAGCTCTGACTACACGAAAACATTTTCAATCGAGGGTGAAGAGCCTCAGGCGTGGACAGCTTTCTATCGTGGACTTTATGCTGCACGCATAGCCAACGGAACAAAGGACTACTTCTATGAAGATGCAACATTTCTCCGCCTTCGTAACGTATCTGTAGGTCTCGATCTGGCCAAGATGTTTACAATGCCAGTTTTCAAAAAGCTTCAGCTTGTGTTGTCAGGACGCAACCTTTGGACGCTCACAGACTACACTGGTTTCGATCCTGAAATCAGCTCTGATACTTCTGCTGAAGGTAGCTCAGCATGGGATCGTGGTACTGACCACAACACAATGCCCAACTTCAAGTCTTATCAGGTTACACTCAACATTGGCCTTTAATCAAAGAACATTATGAACATCATTCATAAATTAAGAACGCTGGGATTTACTCTGCTCCTTTCGGCAGCCGCTCTCTCCTGCTCCGAGCAATTGGATGTGGAGAATCCCAATCAGCCATCACCTGATGCTATTAAGACTGAAACAGGTCTCATCTCTTTTGGCCTTGGCATCTACAAGTCTGGATTTCTCGGTGGCACCAACCTGGGTATTAAATATTACGACGGTGTTCCAGGTCACTTCTGGTCTGGTGCAATTGGTAATCACGAGCTTATGGCCGATGTTATTGGAACAGATATCGCCAACATCTTCATTAATCAGATCGGCTGTCCCGATAAAGTTACGTTTGACAATGGTACGACTCTGTTAAATCCTAACTCGCCAAACAAGCAGGTCGATTTCATTCGTATCACTTCAAACCTCAACTCGACGGCTGGACAAAACTCATTGTACTTCGAATGGGCATATATGTACAGTCTGAACAACGCCTGCAACACCATTCTTGCTACTGTAGATGAAGTTGAATTTACCGGCGATGCAGAGACAAAGAAGAACGTCCTGAAGGCATGGGCACGCTGGTGGAAAGGTTTTGCATACTCCCGAATCGGTTCCATGTACTATGCGGGCTTAATTGTGGATGAACCGAATGGCGAGGTGATCAATGGAACAAACGGTAACTACGTCGCCAAAGAAGCCGTGATCGCAGAAGCAAATCGCAACCTTGATGAAGCAGCTTCAATTCTCGGATCATTGACGCAAAACGCGGACTACAATTCGACCTTAACAGGTTTGATTCCAAGCTTCAACCTTGTCGGAAAAGGCGGACTTCTGACTCCAGCTATGTGGATCAGAACAATCAACACATTAAAGGCAAGGAACATTCTTGTAAACTCTCGTCTTGTTGCTATGACCGCTACACAGTGGGACCAAATCCTGGCACTCACCTCCGAAGGTGTAACAAGCTCAGACTTTGTCTTTACCGGCAGATCGAACACGACTGCAGACTTCCTCGATCCTACAACAGGAACGGTATCGCTTAAAGCAACCGGACCAAACAATACCTACAAGATCACGGAACGCCTCGTACAGGATTTCAAAGGTGGAGAGCTTACAGCAGACCTCAGGTTCAAAAACAATGTTAAGCTAAGAGTAAATGCACAGGGTGGTGTAACGCCATATATCGGTGAAGTATCACGCGGCAACAGTTTCTTTACCCGCTGGGAGTTGATCAACCGGGCGACAACTCCAGGCCTCGCCAGTGTAATTCAGTGGTCTAACCAAAGTGCCGGTGGTTACGAATTGTTCATGGCATCTTCTTACGAAGAGAATGCTCTTATGCGCGCCGAGGCACTCATATTCAAAGGGTCGGTAGACGAAGGGCTTACATTGATTGATCAGGTTCGCACAGCGCAGGGCGCAGGTCTTGCAGCTGTCTCCGGAACTGGCCTTACGCAAGAACAGGCCATTGCAGAACTTAAGAGTGAACGCCGTATAGGATTGGTATTCCGTGCACTCTCTTACTATGATGCACGTCGATGGGGCATTCTTGATCCTCTTGCTTCCGGCGGTGGGAGAACCGGAGCCGTTGCTCTGGATAGAACGGGTACCGTATTCAGAAATACAACAATTGAATACAACTTCCTTGACTATTGGGATGTTCCGGACAACGAGCTTGCTTACAACCCTCCGGCTGAGGGAAGCGCTCCGACGACAAATCCGAGATAGTAACAGATTGTCTTTAGAAAAAGAGGCTGCATCAGGCAGCCTCTTTTTATTTGTGATAGGGTTTGAAATTTCAGAACCAGTGGTTTTTGCCAGGGTTTTAATTTCACGGCTGAGTCATTCTGTTAACTGCGTGTACCCTAAACACCAGCCCTCGCCGACTTCTTCGAAGTGCTATATTCCTTCACTGTATCAATAAAACATCTCACCTTATCCACTTCAGTATCCGGATACAAACCATGACCGAGATTGGCAATATGCTTACTGGTTCCAAATCCGTCGACCAGTTTGCGCGCCTCAGCTTTCACATCAGAAAGTGTTCCGTATAATGCACATGGGTCAAGATTGCCCTGTAATACTTTTGATGGCATAAGAGCACGTGATTCTGCTATGCCCATGTTCCAGTCGAGCCCAACGACCTGGCAATTGAGTTTCTCCAGTTCAGTGCGCGCAAAGAATGCGCCCTTGGGAAACACAATCTTGGGTACCTCCTCTATGGCGTCGCAGATCTTCTTAATGTACTTCAGTGAGAACTCGTTGTATTGTTCGGGACCAAGCACGCCTGCCCATGAATCAAAGATCTGTATGATATCCGCGCCCGCTTTGATTTGCCCTTTCAAATAATTGATCGTGCTTTCGGTAATCATGTCGAGCAACCGGTGTGAGAATTCCGGTTGGAGATACAGCATCTTCTTCGCGGCACTGAACGTCTTGCTTCCCTTTCCTTCTGTCATGTAAGAAAAAATCGTCCAGGGAGCACCGGCGAAGCCAATCAATGGAACTCTTCCATTCAGTTCACGACGCGTAAGCTTGATGGCCTGGTAAACGTAGTCCAGCTCTTCCGCTGCAGATACATGTAATGTGTTAAGGTCTGCAATGCTTTGGATACGTTGTGGAAAAACGGGACCCTTATTCTCTTCCATGAGATAGTTGCAGCCCATGGCTTCGGGGATGACCAGTATGTCGGAGAAGATAATAGCTGCATCGACCTGGAGTATGTCGACGGGTTGAATAGTAACTTCTGCAGCCAGCTCCGGAGTTTTGACCATTACTTTGAAGTCTTTCGCTTTTTCACGAACGACGCGATACTCAGGCAACACGCGTCCTGCCTGACGCATGAGCCACACTGGCGTCCGATCGGTGGGAACTCCTTTCGCTGCTTTCAAAAGTAGGTCATTACTCAAAGTCATCTTCTTAACTATTTGTTTTGTTATCTCTGTATAATTCCGCCTGCATCCTTGAACTTGCTCCGATGAGTATATTAGATTTCAACAAGCGTATGCCACATAATCGATGCCCGTGTGAATTTCTATTCATCCATCAGTGCTCACGTGTCATGAGGTTAATCAATGCACATGAGTCATATTGATGATACATCCTACCACTTCAGTTCTTCTAATCTCCACAGCCTTACCCGACAACAAACCCTCAATCGCATCCTTAAGGTAGTTCTCAGTTGGCGATTGCCGGTGTTTCCCCAATGAGTAGTACCAGTTATCAATGGCACCCTGATATTGCACTACGTTGTCATTGTCAAGCAGCACAACTTCAGGCGTTGAATGAACATTGTAGCTCTTAATCATCGACATATTTTTGTCTGAGGCGAGGTCAAATTTTACCTCGTACTCGTCTTTGAATTCTTTAATTTCGTCAGCCCGGCCTGTATCCGGCACAAACCCCATAAATGTCACCCTATCCTTATAACGGACAGTCATTTCATTCAATACACCCACGTAATCCTGACTGATGGGACAATCTGTTCCCAGAAATACGTAAACCCGCAATGCCTGTTTGTCCCTCCGTTGCGGGACTGTTTCATGCGCAAACGCGAGGCAAAAACCAGCCAAAAATTGAGCACAAATAAATATATTTAGCATGATTCTGCTCCCTCCTCAACGGTGTTGCATGGGGGCCGAAAGTTAAGAAAGGTAGGCTCAGCTCGACAATGTTTGGAGGTAAAAAGAAGGTTTCGCATTTGCCACGAGTCATTGCCGTGATTCTTTTATCTATTGGCAGTAAGTCTGTGTCCCTCGCGCAGACTAGCAGGGTGACCTTCTATGAGCACATCGAACCTATAATTGCTAAGAATTGCACGCCGTGCCACAGGCCTGGACAGGCCGGGCCATTCAGCCTGATAACTTTCGAGGACGTTTCGAACAAGGGTGACTTCATTGCCCGCGTTACGAAGGATCGTTACATGCCGCCGTGGAAAGCTGACCTTGGCTTTCAGCAATACCGGAATGCGCGTAGCCTGACCGATACTGAGATCAACTTAATTCAATCCTGGGTTAGCGGCGGAATGCCAAAGGGCAAAGCTCCGAAAAAGCGAAAAGACCATTACGAAGAAGCGCCGTTCGACAGTCCCGATCTGAGCCTGAAAATTGCAGAGCCCTATCGCATACCGGCAACAGGAACGGACGACTTTCGCTTTTTTAATGTACAATCCAAATTGGGCAGTGATAAGTATATACGAAAGATAGAGTTCCTTCCCGGAAACAAACGACTTGTTCATCACAGCCGACTGATGACGGACACCACTCATAAGGTACGCGACATCCATGGACTTTCTGCAAATGATCCAAAGGTGAACCAATTTGAAAAATATCCACCTGTTGACAAGTTCCTTTACGGTTGGGTGCCCGGTAATTTCGCCATTGAATTCCCCAAAGGAACAGGCAAGAAGCTGTATAAAGATTCGGATATTATTGTAAACATTCACTACTCACCAAACCGGCGCGAAAATCAGGAAGACCAGTCGACCGTGAACTTTTACTTCACCGAAGAGGATTCGCTACGCGAGGTCTATTCGCTCGCTATCGCAGAACAAAACATAACGAATGGACCATTTGTAATTCCAGCCGACGAATCAAAAACTTTCTATTCCAAGTTTGGTCCGATCCCTATTGACATTTCGGCCGTTGCTGTATTGCCTCACATGCACTTTCTCGGAAAAACTTTCAGAGCATTTGCCGTCACCCCCGAGGGAGATGCAATTTTTCTGATCAAGATCGACAACTGGGATTTCAACTGGCAGGAGACCTATCAATTCAGCAAGCTTCAAAAGATACCACGCGGATCAAGTATTTTTGTTGAAGCTACATTTGACAATACGATGCAAAACCCCGCCAATCCAACGCGGCCGCCCAAGACGGTAACCTATGGATGGGAAACGGCGAGCGAAATGCTCGATATGATTTTGTTCTATATTGTTTATAAACCGGGCGACGAAAACATTGACCCGTACTCGGCAAACCACAATTGAAATCACCCTTGCTTTTCCTGAGAACTGACTTGCTGCTTGTTGATTAAGGACTAAAAGGCCACCGGATTGTTCACATCTGTGATACTATTTACATCTGCGATGGAGGCCGTGACAGGATCTCCTTCATCAATTGTTCTTGTGGTATTCTGCGTTCAAGTTCGCCTTGTTCTGCGTCATGAATAACCTCCTCGTACCGTTCCTCCGCAGCATGTTTGAAATCCGCAAGTTCAGCCGCTGTAAAGGGAGCCTGAGGAACGTTTGGCCAGAAAATGTTTTCATATCCGAGTTCGTTAAGCACCGGCCCGGCTATACGCTCAAACACGACCAACTGTTCTTCCGAAAATTCACGCCTGAATTTATCATGGTTGCCGGACATAATGGGCTTTACCACATTCTTCCACATCTGACCGGACGAAGCTGTATTTAAAGATTCGGCCGAATGATAGTATTCGAACACTTCATCCGAATAGGGAACATTCAGCGCGCGGCATATACGATGCATTTCAGAACGGGGATCATGAATAAGCGTTTCGTAACGAACCTGAATCACTCTGGAGGGGCCCAATTTCTCTTTCACTTTAAGTGAGGCCGTCTGCTCCTCAGCCCATTTCTTTGCGAGGTGATATACGTGCTTGGGTCCAACGATTGCTTTTAAGAATGAAAGCGCTACATCACGTCCATCCCGATATATGTGAATGTAGTATGGTTCGATGCCCTCCTGTTCCAGCTGCTCAACGTAATTCACACTCTCCATGCTTTTACAACACCAGTATTTCGCGTTGTCATGAACTGCCTTTACTTCATAAATACATCGAAACAACTCTATCAGGGAGCGTCGCCTGCATTGACTTACGATCTTGTGCGCATGAAAGGTAACGCCTTCCCATGGTACCGGATTCGCGTTAACCCATGCGCAAACATCCAGGGCGAGCTGCAGAAAGTTCTGTGCTTCATCAAGGTTGCCGTAACGGGGGAGTATTGGAAAAAATGTCTTCAGGATATGTGGTGGATGAGGAGCCGAGATTTCTGGTAGTTGATTCAGCATCAACCGCAGGAGATTCGAACCAGAGCGCTGTGTCCCGATAAACTGAATGGCTCTAAGAATATTTTTGTTTTCCATCGTGTGACATCAATATAACAGATATCCGGCGAGAGCACCTCCAATGATCAGCAGCACGTTGGAAGTATTGAAGCGAAACACCAGGAAGAAGGATAGCGCCGTGAGTGTAATAGTTACCAACGCATAGGTATTCTCAATATGAGTGATGACGATGGAAACGCCTGAATACAGGATCATGCCAACCACACATGGCTTGATACCCATGAGCGCGGATTGAACGAACCGATTCTGCTTCAGCACGTCGAAAATGACGGACAACATCAACATAAGAATTGCCGATGGCGCGAATATCGCCAGGGTAGCCACGACCGCACCGGTGAAGCCCGCCAGCTTGAACCCGAAGAAGGTAGCGCTAATGAGAATGGGGCCAGGAGTAACCTGTCCAATGGAAATTCCATAAATGAATTCCTGGTCCGTAATCCAACCCAACTGATCAACCAGCACGCTTTTCATGATGGGTATCATTACATATCCTCCGCCGAATAGGGACAGGCTCACGGTCGAAAACTGTCTGAAGATATCGCCCAACAAGGTGCCGGACGATAACCAACTGACGGCCACCAGCACGGCGGTGAATGCGCATAGCCACATCACAACCGGTTTCCATTCGCGCGACTGACGCAACGGGACGTCCACATGCGTTCTGAATATTACGATACCAGCTACAGCCGACAGTACCAACACCATGACAATCGACCAGTACGACTTGAACAGAAATACAACGACAAAGCTTATTGCGGCAATCGCATAATGCTTCCAGTTGGTGCAGATCTTTTGTCCCATGGATGTCCCTGTAGAGAAAATGATTCCCGCCACAACCGGAAAAATCCCTTTCAGAATGTCATCAATTTGTACGGCATCACCGGCGTACAGGTAGAAATAGGTCAAACTCAGTACCAACACAAAAGATGGAAGCAGCACCGAAAGCATGCTCAGCAAAGCTCCTGGAAGTCCCGCTATGTTGAATCCAACGTATGTCACGACGTTAACGGCGGCGGGACCAGGCAACATCGAGGCAAGCGAAATGCCCTCTGTAATCAGGTCATCGTTAACTGTCTTGTCGCGTACAACCATCTTGTTGCGCACCATTGCAATGAGCGACATATATCCACCGAACGACGTCGAACCGATCAGTAAAAAGGTCTTGAACAGATAAAAATACCGGTGAAAGGTCGACTTGTATTCCAAACTCAGTCAATGATCTGATTTTCTATTAAGCGAAATCGATAAACTCTGGCGTTACTTTCCTGTGGTCCGTTTGGATGTAAACGGATCATCAAGATAGTATGCGCGGTATGAAGGATTGCTCAGATCCACACGCCACAGCACCTCGGCAGAGTCGTTAACTACTGTAATTATCCCATTCTTTTTGGTGGTACACACCAGATACTTGCCTGGTTCAATCGAAACAGCACTGCACATTTTCTCGGCAGACAGCTCGCGGGGAAGTACGACCTTTGTTTTTAATACAGCTTCCTTCTTCTGCTCATCTATCACAAACGAAAGTACTCTGGATTCGGGCCTGATCTTTCGATCGCCGTTATCAAACAGCATCAGCTCGCCCTGATCGTTAAAGCAGACCGCGTGCTGACGGAGGAAGAATCCTTCTTTAGCGAGTTTGAGATCTCCCCCATCGCCAAGAGTCCACATGATGGATCCATCCGAAGCATTGATCTTCCACACCTGTGAAAAATCCCTGAATGAAACAACGTAGTTGCCATCCGACGCAATAGCGAGGCTGTTAGCATGGCCAAGCGAATGAGTGAGGTCAAGTTTTCGGTTGGGATGGTCGTGGGGATCATATACATTCAGAATGTTCCACTCTGATACCTTCTTCCCTTTTGTTGTTATTACTACGATGCCATCGCCACGAATGAATTGTTCGTTACCATAACCAAACTTCCGAAGGTCCATTTTTACAGAATCATGTGTCAGAGCTACTATATCCCCTTTAGCATCAAATGCGGCATCGTGGTGAAGCATGTTTGGAATGTTATAGTCTTTCAGGTCCATGTCAAAGACCGCGTCGCCATAAAGGTCGTACTCAACTATTCGCGCAGTATCAACCTCCGATAGAACAGTATTCCTGGATGTCCAGTTAAAAGGCCGGCGCACGACAGAATCGTACATGTGATACCAGACAATATCCCCCGCATTGTTGAGCATCACATCGACACCCTGAGGAGAAAGGCGGCGTACAAGAACGTATCCGTTAAACTGTGTTGTGTCGATTAACTGTTTCCTGATCTGTGTTACTCCGGCTGGAAGCTGTGATGTTGAAAACGTGAGAGTATTGGTTACGCGTTCCGGGTTCGACGTATGTATCGTGTAGTCGTATGTTGTTGATGGAGTTACTCCAACAAGTATGATCCGGTGATGTTTGCCTGTTGATTGGCCGGACCGTTGCAGCCGATCGGTATGATCTCTTGGCCAGTATTCCACATAGGCCTCTGTGTCTTCTGATGTCGAGAATTCCAGCGTTGGCAACAACACATTGTTATTATGGAAGCTGATCTTCGGATCGAGGCTTTGCCGAATGCATCCGGTAAACAACAGAATGAAGGTGGTTGCTAAAACGTTGATCCGGTTCATGAAGAGTTCTTGATTGATATGTCACCTCGGGCCAGGCCTCAAAGAAACTAAATCGCAGGGATAGTTCGTAGTTAGAGTTATTGCAAGTTGCAAATCGCTGACGCTATGAATGTAGAATCGTGTTCAAAAGGCAATCCTCGTTAAAATTTGATTGTTCTTAAAAACAATAGAGGCTGCCTCGATTAAGAGACAGCCTCCGTATTGGTTTGGCAATTGGTGATCTGTATTATTCGTTCTCCTTACACAAGTTCAATGTAAGTGTGCCAGCAGCCTGAGAAGGACCACCTTTTGCAATCGTATTGCCTTTTGCCGATACGATAGTAAAGCTTGCTTCTTCGTCATAGTCACCAGACACATATTCGAACGTGAGTGTCTCCGTGCCGTCAGGAACGGTAACTGTTTCTTTGCCCTCGCCTCCGTCATCCAGGGTGTAGTCTGTGCCGACTCCGTCTACTACCACTTTAATGGCAGCTCCGTTCCAGCCATCGCCATAGGAGTCTACAAAATTAATGGTCCAGTCACCTGCGGGTTTCTTGATGGTCTGAGAGCAAACTGCTGCCCAGTTAACTGAACAGTTGGCCCCGGGAAATTCTGTACAAACGGAAACGCCCCATTTATCGAACACGCGGCCATCCGCTGTTGTGAATACCCACTTCAACTGAAAAGCATCTCCGTCGACGAACTTAAAGTCGCCCGTGGTACGGTCAGGACGATCAGGATTATTCCAAACAGGAACCTGGTTGCCATCTTCTTTGTAGTCATACGTATCATCCTTATAAAGCGCATAAACATCGTTTTGCGAGATGGTAAACGTTGTTACTGCTTTGTCCTTAGGGACTGTTGATCCTTCCATCGAACTATACAATTTGCCCTGGTCGCCACCGTGCTTCGCTGTCTTTGGATTACCAGATGGATCGGTGTAAGCCTCATTAAAGGCAATGTACAGGTCGATTTTTGTTACTTCATTTTTGTGATCTATCGAATTCCATAACAGGTCGATTGTAAGGTCAACAGATGGATCACCTTTGATGAAGTTTACGTCTGCGGTGGTCGCTGCGAACTCGCCAAGACCATGCACGCCGGATTCCCATTCAGGAACGATTACCCGGTCTTCATCCTTACAGGAGGAAACGCAGGATAGCGCGGCGATAAGTGTTAGTGCTGAGTATTGATATATCTTTCTCATGGTTTCTCGACTTTAGAACTGATAGTGAAGCACGTCCCAGAACAACGCATTTTCAGGCGCATCATAATTCAGGACCGGCGTATTTGGATTCAGGTTCACCTCACTTTGTCCATACGGAATTCGAAGTGCAAACTGTCGTGGGATCTGAAGTGGTTCCTGCAGATCGCCAGGGAATCCGGTACGACGGAAGGCGGTATATATTTCAAATCCGTTTCCATAGTTTGCAAACCATGCTTGCTTCAATACAAACTGCAGCTTATTTCCAGTAAATGCTGTGTAATCGGATACTACGTCCTCGATATAATCTTCGGGCAGCGTATATTCGATTGGCCAATCGTATATTTCGCCCCACTTTGCCAATTCCGGGGATGCATCGGGATCTGCGGCCGATCCAAGAGAGATCACCCGCGCGAATTGATCTGTCAGCGCGCTCTTTAAAAGATCTTCGTTACTTTGGCCAGCATCTGCACCAGTAACAGTTAATTGAGCCTCGATCAGGTAAAACTTCACCATCCATGAGGTGATCATCGGGAAAATACCGTCGCCAGAGCCCTGGTTGTTACCACCAGCCTCTGCCTCATCGTCGAATAAGCCGCCAGCTGGATATGCACCTACAGTAGTACGGATAGCGTTATCGTTGGGTACTCCTGATGGATCGGCTCTATCCCTTCCAAAGAAGCCTGCTAGGTAATCCTTCTCATCAGCTGACAGGTCACCGACAGGCTTTTGAAACACCAGGTTGGATACATAGTTGCTAATGGGGAAGTATCCATATACGCAATCATCGCGCTGCGAACAGGGAGCTGTTTGCTTCTGCGCAGGATCTTCCAGGTTAAGAACCTTGTCCGTTTGTCTCTTAAAGTAGAATGGCGTACGTGGATCGCGGTTAGCAAGCATTTCAGCCATGAACTTAGATCCGAAGTAAGTATAAGCTGCCTCGCCACCAGCGTATCCGTCCTGGTATGCCGGGTGACGGTTATCAGGGTTTTGCGTTTTCGCAAAACGGAAAAGGAAATCGTCGGCAGGACTCGTGATGAAAATTGGTTTTGCTTTATGGGCAGCAATCAATGCCACAAGTTGGTCCTTTGCTCCTATGTCATTAGCTCCGGTTGCAAGTCTTGATTGCACCAGCAATTTCAACTTGAGGCTGTTTGCGGCCTTGATCCAGCGCGTAACGTTTCCGTTGTAGATCAGGTCGCCTCCAATTGCAGCGGAACTTGTTGCGCTAAGATTGGCAATCGCCTCATCCAAAGTGGCGAGAAGATTTGCGTATATATCCTTGCTTTTATCGAACACTGGTGTCTTAACACCCTGATCACCCTGGAATGCTTCAGAATATGGAACATCACCCCAGAGGTCAACCATAAGTGTAAAATAGTAACACTTCATTACTTGTGCTGCACCAAGCTGCTTGGGAACATTTCCCGCTTCTTTTGCGGCAACGATGATACGATCAAGGTCGGTTAGTGGATTTTCATACAAATAATTCCACTGTGTGTTCCAGGTGCTGTACGTCATGTTATGATCATCACTTGAAGTAGTGAGACTCATAAAACCCATGGCCGAGTCATTCAAATCTGCAGCGAAGGTCGATGACGCATTCAAAATAGCATTCGAGAACAACAAGTTCAGGGAAGCCTGCGACGGGTTATTCGGATCGGTATTAACATCCAGATCAAAGATGTCGCACGACGATACCGAGAACACCATCAATATCGAGAGAAAGAGGACTACTCCTTTATTTCTAAACTTTTTCATGTTGCTAATCAATTAGAAGGTTAGCGTTAAGTTCACACCGTAGCGACGCACGGTTGGCGCCGATCCGTATTCAAAGCCCTGCACGTTAGAGTCAGCTGATTCTCCAAGCACTTCCGGGTCGAGGTTTAAGCCATCGAGTACGTTGGGTGCTTTGAACCAAAGATTTCTTCCGGAGACGGAAATCTGCGCTGAACCAAAAGGCGTCTTAGAAAGGATCGATTTTGGAATTGCATAGCCGAGACTGATCTCGCGAAGACGTATTACTGTTCCGTCGTAGATATTCACCTGATCTGAACCATAAGCGCCCCAGCCGTTTGTGAAGTGAGAGTCGAAGGCAGTAATAGGAATTGTGTTCCTTATAGGTTGATTCGACTCATCCAGTATTGGCTGACCAGTCTGAACATCGCCAAGAACACCAGGTACAACCCGTAGCGCCTCTCGGTCTACGGAGTTGGCTAATTGTCCTCTCAGAAGTAATGATGCTCCTGTGAATGAATAGAATTCGCCACCCTGTCTCCAGTCAACCAGAGCGCGAAGCGTAAGGCCTTTGAACGTAAAGGTATTTGTGAGGCCGAGGGTGAAATCTGGATTAGGATTTCCGACAATCTGTGACTCAGGGCCAAGGAACGGAAGTCCGGTGTTTGGATCGATCAAAAGTGTTCCGTCTTCTGCAGTAACATATTTGCTCCCATAAATCTGTCCATAAGGATAGCCGTTACGGTGAATCGTGGCCAGCGTTCCGCTAGGACCACCGACGATGATCTCGCCGGAAGGCCCGGCATCAACAATTTCAGAGCGGATGCGGGTGTATGCCGCGAATATATTCCATTTGAATCCATTGTTCATGCTGACTGGTGTTACATCAAGTCCAATCTCCCATCCCTTATTGGTGAGTTCACCTATGTTAACCACCTCGCGGCTAAAACCACTGGTGCGGGCCACATCAGCAAATGCAATTTGGCTTGTTGAAACTCGCGTGAAGTAGGTGAGATCGAGTCCGATTCGGTTTTGAAGGAATCGCGCTTCGACACCACCTTCATATTCCGTTGTGAATTCGGGCTTCAAATTCTTGTTGCCTAAAGTCGCGGAGAGTGTTGCCATGTTCCAAACACCATTGGTGTTTGTAAATGGAGTTGTAATGTTGTAAACAGAATTTACAAGGTACGGGCTAGCATCGTTACCAACTTTTGTTGCCGATATACGTGCTTTCAGGAAAGATATCGCCGTAGGTAGTTCAAACATGTCACTGAACACCGCTGACAAACTTACGCCGGGATAGAAGTAGCTATTATTTCCCTTAGGAAGTGTTGAAGACCAGTCATTCCGACCAACCAGGTTAAGGAACAGATAGTCCTTATAAGAAAAGCGGATGTCACCATATACGCCATACAGTCTTCTGAGACGGCGGTAGTCATAATCCACGATTTGAGTTGAGGTCGCATCTGTGAGGTTCAGCCCGGACGAGATTATACCCGTACCTGTAACTTTGCGCCTGCTGAGGTCGCGCTGGTTAGCGTTGATACCGACAATAGCAGTAAGGTTAAAGTTTTCAGCCAGGTTCTTATCAACAGTCGCAAGGAAGTTATAGTCCTGCTCAGTGTTGGTAATATCCTCAGTGTATACCTGGCCAAGCGGAATGGTCGAGCCCCCCGCACGAACAATATTGCGGCGGTTTTCACTGTAAGTGTTGATACCTCCTTTGAACAACAGATTTAACCATGAGGTGACATCGTAACCAACTGTCATGTTACCATATACGCGGTTCACTTTGCTGTTGTACAGGTTATACTTGGCAATCCAGAGTGGGTTATCAAGTGCTCTGTAGAAGATGTTGTTGCCGTTTACAGGGTTTTCGAATGGAAGTCCGTTGAGGTCAAAGTTCCGTGGCAGGTAGAAGAGACGAGAATAGATTGAGGTCGCACCGATGAAGCTACCATTTTGTGAGAAGTAGTCATTGAATGCACTACCACCGGACTGAGGCGATTGCTGGTTTGTGTTAACGTAATTAACGGTTCCTGAAATGCTCAGCCCGTTCACAAGCTCACCATTGCCCCCGAAGCTTAGCGTTGTCCTATCTGCTTCCGAGTTAGGAACGATCCCTTCCTGATCCATTCTCGAAAAGCCGGCATTAATATTTGCGCGCTCTCCTCCGGATGAAATCTGTATTGCATTCTCCCAAAGTTTGCCCTGCTTAAAGAATCCGCCGATGATGTCGTGTGGTTCAATTTTGTAAGGTGCAGGTACGCTGACGGTCTTTCCGTCGTCAGTGCGCGTGTATTGCTGAACAAATTCAGGAAATAGGCCAGATTGGCCGAGTTGCACGTTTCTGATTTCGATAGGGTTTGGTGCATAGCCTTCAGGATACGGCACACCATCCGGATACGCACCGTAAGTTTTAGTGTAATTAGTGCCGTACTGCGCATTGATGGCATCTACGTGGTCAGGAAAGGGAGCACCCCAGTTACCAATAAATGTTCCGTTGTACACCTGGTTTGAACCTTGTGTGTAAACGTCCTGATAGTCCGGGATACCAGAAAGTTCCTCGAAGTTCAATGAACCATTATAGGTCACTTCAAGTCCTTTACGGGAATTCTTTTTTCCTGCCTTTGTAGTAACGACCACAACACCATTGGTTGCCCGCGATCCGTACAATGCAGAAGCTGCTGCTCCCTTTAATACAGATATACTTTCAATGTTGTTTGGATCAAGGTCAAATGCGCGGTTGGAATAAACGGTGTTTGAACCTGAATTCGTGGTAGAACCGGTTGGATCTGTACTATTAGTAGAGTTGTCGAAGGGGATACCGTCTACGATAAACAGCGGCTGGGTATTGCCGGTGAACGAGGACATACCCCGGATGTTGATCTTGGTTGACTGACCCGGTGCGCCACCACCACCGGTGATGTTCACGCCTGGCATCTTACCAGAAAGTGCTCTCAGTGGATCGGGCTCAGAGCGCTGGGCGAGATTTTCTGATCCCACGGTCGCGACAGAGTAGCCGAGCGACTTCTTTTCGCGCTCCATACCCAGAGAGGTCACGACAACTTCAGTGAGCTGCTTAACATCCTGCTGAAGCTGGACATCAACAACGCTGCGCTGCCCTACCGTTACTTCCTGGGTAGTTAGGCCGATAAATGAAAATACGAGGATTGGATCTGTGCCTGATACAGACACGGAGTACTTACCGTCGGAATCGGTGACTGTTCCATTAGTAGTACCCTTGAGAACGACGTTGACGCCAGGTAGGTTAGTTCCGTCTTCGACGGATGACACCTTCCCTGACACGACTCGATCTTGCGCCCATGCACTGAGCGCAAAGACCAACGCACTACACGCCAGTAGAAGTTTCTTCATAGGTTTAGGTTAGGTTAATTGGTACCCTAAAATAGGGGAGTAATCGACAAAAAGAAATACCACATAATGAGCTACCCATGTTCAAAAAGCCCCGGTTGAACTGAAATCACGTTAATTATCAGTGGAAACGGGTTTTTTCTTTACCCCAGGATCATTCAAAAAAAATTTTCAGCACCATCATAAAAACACAACATAAGTTTAAACATGCTTCTTGCCATTCATCCAAAAATGCCCAAAAAAAAAGCGGCACGATAAGTAGCCGCTTTCTTAAAAGAGTCATTAAAATGTTCTACTGACCGTCAGGATTTTTTACGGGACTGCTATCTGCAGATGGCGGATTGTAGACCAGCTCATTGTCAGGAACATCCCAGTAATCGACGAAGTTATAGTTAATAGTTGCGTTGAAGTTCACCTTACCGGTCGCATCAACCACAACAGCACCTGTGCGACCACCGCCGTCGCTGATATCCCGAATGACGCCCCATCGCCGTGCATCATAAAAGGACAGGCCCCGGAAAGCCATCACAATACGACGCTCAGTACGAAGCTCTTCCTTTGCCTGGGCGAGCGAAAGTCCTGTTCCTGTTACGGCAGCTAGACCTGCACCCTGCAGAGTTCTTATCTCATCGATAATAGCCAGACCACCTTCGATGTCACCCGTATTTATTTTGGCTTCAGCATTCATCAACTGATTCTCTTCATGTGTACTTGCCAGATAGAGCTCATACTCGCCTACTTCACGACTACTCATCACAATGGTTCCTTCAATACCGTCGCCACCATTCAAAAGCTCCCAACGCGTGTTAAAAGAATTGCCACGTGAAGACTCTCCACGCCATGGTGCCGCCAGCTGATTAAAGTTATTCTCAAGCCTCTTATCTCCAGGCTTAAACTCCTGAATCAACCTTTCGCTGATTTTATAAGTGATCCCGCTGCCCGGATTTCCTGTTGACTTAGGTGCTATTGCGCCAGAGGTCGCTGATATGAAATCGCCATTGCTGTTGGCCCTGCCTGTGAACACCATGTCGTCTTCCTGCAAACCAGAGTTGGTAAGTGAGATAATTTCGTTCCACTGGGCAGGAGTCATCACAGCGACAGTTGTATTAACGAGAAGATTTCGTGCCTTCATTGTGTTGATGCTCCTGGTCCACATTTCAGGACTCGGAACGCCACCCTTTCCGGCCTGGTTAAAGCTTGGAATCAGTAGCCCAAGAGTTGACCGGTAGGCATCGTTGTCAGTCGTGCTTGCCAGCAGTGCAGCAGCTGCATCAAAGTTTGCGTTTGACTCGGCAATAATCTCCTCCTTGGTCACGAAATCACTGTTGGAAGCATTTGATTCGTTGTTGATGATTCCGGCATAATAAGTTGACCCGATACGGGAATAGGCATAGCCCTTCCAAAAGTGTGCCCACGCTTCAATTACCTTTTTCTTGGTTTCGGCATCGCCAGTAAAATCTACATCTTCGATTGTTGTCAACACAGTGTTGCAGCCATTATTCATGGCGTACATGTATGCCCATTCATAAAAAAGTGTATTCTGGCCGGCATTGGCATTCACGTTTACAAGCTTCAGCAAACTTCGCTGCGTATTCGGTGCGTTTGGATTTAGTACCTTGGAATTGTTGTCGAGAGTAACATATTCCGGGCAGCCTATCTGGTTGCCATAGATGTTCGCGGCCTCTTCGCCGATAACGTCTCCCATCAATTCATGGAAACCCATAGCACCCGTCCAATAATAACCGGGTACACCATCGTAATATTTCAATTCCTTGAATCCATTGACATAGACTGAACCCTGCGCAAGGGAAATGATTCCATTCTCCGTGGCCGCTGTGGCAGGCCCAGGTTGGTTAGGGTTTTCAATATCAAGATCGTCCTTGCAGGCAAAAGTTGTCACTGCAAGAAATGCTATCAGCGTATAGGCTAGTTTATTCTTATTCATCATAGTCGTTGCTGTTAAAAACCAATGTTCAAGCCAACCTGATAAGACTTGTAGTTGGGCATCGTATTGTGATCGGTGCCTCTGTCGAACGAAGAGTTCGCGGTACCCGAGCTGATTTCGGGATCCATTCCGGTGTAGTTCGTATACGTGAGCAGATTTCTTCCGGTGAGTACAAGCTGAAGCTTGCGAAAGGCATTCATATGAAACACCTTGGAAATATCAACTCCTACAGATACGTTCCTCAGACGAAGGAAAGACGCATCTTCGTAGAAATAGTCCTTCGTACCGTTGGCCTGACGCTGCGCATATACTCCCCGATAGAATGCAGTCCATGCACCTGTTTCTCCGTCGATCGTAATTGGCTTTTCATAGTCGCTATGAATACCGTCGCGATACATCCACTCCTTGGTCTGGTTGTAGAGATGACTTCCATTCATCCAATCGAACTGGAAGGACAGGTTGACCAGATTTCGGAAGCTCAGGTCGTTGATAAACGACATGTTAAAGTTCGGATTGGGATCTCCGAAACTGTATAGACCTGACGTGAAATAGGGCTGCTTGGTTGATTTACTTACAACGTACCCGTTACTCGCCACAGTATAGTTTGCCTGATCGGCTTCTGGAATATAGAAGTTACCGTTTGCGTCGCGCGCATCAACCTGATGCAACGAAAGGCGACCGTACAGCTGTCCTATCTTTTCACCAGGCTTCAGCACATAGTTAGTGCTTCCTGCGCTGGACAACACAACTATTTCCTGTCCGTTGGTAGAGGTTATTTCCGATGTCTGCTTGCTGAAGTTGGCGACAAAATTCCAGGTCAATGCGTTGTTATTGAAAACCTGGAAGTTCAACGATGCCTGAAGTCCGCGCGATTCAATAGAGAATGCGTTGTCCAGTAAAGTTCCTATGCCGGTTGTCGGCGCAACGTTCACATCGTAGATCGCATTATCGGTACTGCGTTTCCACCACGTTACTGAAAGTCCAATGTCGTTAAGCCAGTTTGAGTTCGCATTCACAGCGAAGTTCATATCAGATCCGATCTCAAACTCGCGCGACACTTCCACGTCCAATCCCGGGTTAGGCTGTGCCGCTGGAGTATAGAATGAGCTTGTCTCACCCAGGCTCTTCGTACCCAATTTCAAATATCGATCGA
Source organism: Chryseolinea sp. T2 (assembly GCF_037203685.1). Lineage (NCBI taxonomy): Bacteria > Pseudomonadati > Bacteroidota > Cytophagia > Cytophagales > Fulvivirgaceae > Chryseolinea > Chryseolinea sp. T2. The sequence goes on along the minus strand of NZ_JBBCAU010000008.1, from coordinate 67,487 downwards.
AAGGCTTTGGTTGAATGCCCGCCTCTCCATACGCAGCACGTAATTTAAACTCGGGCATTGCATCAGATATACCTGCGCCCTGCCAGAATCCAAGTGAAGAAATTCTCAAATAAGCATCTCCTCGCGGAAAGGTGAATGGCTTCGATCCTTTGCCGAACGAAGAAGAATAGTCGCTGCGGAATCCACCTGACACTCCGGCCACTTCTCCAAACTCGAACCGTTGATTGACAAGATAGCCATACGTAAAGAAGGGCTCTGTATAGTCCCCACCATAGTATACTGGGTCGGTCTTTTGCCGCGTTACATCGGCCGCTGGAATGACAAAGGTTGTTGCCTGACTCGCTGTGAATGGCGTATACGTAGGCAGCCCGAGTCCATAAGTAATGTAATGACGGTAATCGGTCTTGCGCACATCGTAAGACACCTGAGTAGTGGCGACAATAGGAACATCCATGTTGAAGTCATTCTTGAAATCAAGTTTCAGGATGGCCGTTCCAAGGAAGTTTTGAAATGTTTTGTGAAAGGCATAGTTGTCGATTTCACCATAATAGTCGGTGGCAAAGTTGGACACATATGATTGTGTAGCCACTGCGTTGTTATTGTCCGACTGATTACGGAAAACTGTTTGTTGCTCCTGCTGTTGCCAGTTGAGGCCGTACTTCAGATCGACTTCAACAAACTTCGGAAACTTGTAATTCAGATTGAAGTTTTGAATGATATCAATCTTGTTGTCTTTGTATTTTGTATTGCGTTGATAATACAAAGGGTTGAAGTGGTTGACGCCAACGGCATCTCCGAAGTATGCTGCTACGTCACCATCAGTATCCAGTTCATCAAAGTTGGCAAATGGCCGCGCGTTGTTTACACTGTAGATGATAGTCCTGTCAAGAGTCTTGATTGTATTCTTGGTGTAAGCGAGTTGAGTTGTTGTTCGGAACGTAAGACCCTTGGCAAGCTGAAAGCCAAGGTTTGCTACAAAGTTGGTACGATTCAAGGCGCCGTTCTCAATGATGTTGCTTTCCTGATAGTTGTTCGATGCCGACACCATGAAGTCGATCTTATCGCTTCCGCCCGATACCGACACGCTGTTGTTGAAAGTGTTAGCAGGGCGGAAGAAAAAATCATAGTGATCATAATACTTTAGGTTTTGATCATAAGGCTTGTCGAGTTTGCTGGTGAGCGCAAGTGGATTGTATTGAACGTTCTCACTATAGACAAGCGTTTCGGGATCCAGTGTTAGTGGATTTCCCGACGTACCTATAACGACGTTGTTCTGATCCGTGGTGAAGGCGTGATACTGTGCCTTCCGCAAATTGCCCACATTGAGATAGGTGTTGTTCGCGACGCTGCTCGAGACGTCAATGTTTACTTTTCCGGCTTTTCCCTTCTTCGTGAAAAGTTGAATAACTCCGTTCGCGCCCTGAGCACCATAGATGGTTGCCGACGCCGCGCCCTGCACGACTTCAACGCGTTCGATCGTGCTAAGATCGATCGTATTCAGGTTCGTTGCCGCCACCTGAACGCCATCGATAAGAATGATCGGCGCAGTACCACGGTTGATTGTGTTGATACCCCGAAGCACAATGTTCACATCAGCGCCAGGCGTTCCACTAACGCTGCTGATTTGAGCACCGGCAATTTTGCCAACGAGTGCCTGGTCGATTGATGCCGTCGGTGCCTGAGGCAGTTCGCTTGCTGCGACAGACTCAACAGAGATTCCAAGTTTGCGTTTGTCGGTTGCAACGCCGACGCCGGTTACAACGATTTCCGAAAGTTGTGTGACGTCAGTGCTCAATTGAACATTCACTACCGATCGGCCTTCGATGGTGACCTCTTGTGTTTTCAATCCGATAAAGGAGAAGACGAGGACGGATCCTGATTCCGGAACAGACAGGCTAAAGGATCCATTGCTGTCGGTAACGGCACCGGCAGTGGTCCCTTTCACGAGGACATTAACACCGGGAAGGTCGGATCCATCATCAGCGGATGTGACCTTTCCGGAAATCGTTCGCTCCTGTGCAAAAGCGGAAAGCGCAGAAGCGAGTAACATGTACATGAGTACAAGTCTCTTCATAGGTTTAGGTTAGGTTAGGTGAAAAATTTCCTTACACCTAAACCTACGTGAGGTAGCTTCCAGTCAAAACACGCGTTATGGGGTATTTGGATTGGCGCTCAGCATGTTGACTCATAGCGTTTGCACCGCTAACGTTTGATCTTTCAGGGGAAGAGTCGTGAGAACCTTATTTCAGCAGGAAAATCCAAAGGCGATGCAGAAAGCCGGAATGTTGGCTTTATCTCTTACAACAAATACCAAAGGGTCAGCAACTAACCCATATGACGTCAATTTTGTAAACAAATAATCCCCTGATTCGGGAGGTAGGAGGGTAGCGCAGGTACGGTGGATTGGAGGAAAAAGCAAAAGCCCTCGCAGTGCAGGGCTTTCGTATTCGGGCAATGGATGTAATTCGATCAGGCTTCCGCAACGGGCTCAACTGATACGAAAGACTTACCTTCTTTTTTCTTTTTGAAAACAACAACGCCGTTAGTCAGGGCAAACAAAGTGTGGTCTTTGCCGATGCCGACGTTCTTGCTTGGGTGATGCTTGGTTCCGCGCTGGCGAACGATGATGTTGCCGGCAACAACCTGCTGACCACCAAACACCTTAATGCCCAGTCGTTTGCTTTCTGATTCGCGACCGTTCTTTACTTTACCTTCACCTTTTTTATGTGCCATGGCTTAATGTCTTTTGCTTTTGGTAAATAAGGGGAATCAGCGATTACCCGATGCTGTTGATTTGAACTTTGGTAAACTGCTGGCGATGGCCATTCTTTTTGGCATAGCCCTTTCTGCGCTTCTTTTTGAAGACGATGACCTTGTTGCCCTTTACGTGCTCGAGAATCTTACCCGACACGGTAACGCCACTCACAGTAGGGGCGCCAATATTAACTGTCGTTCCGTCATCGGTAAGGAGGACCTTGTCGAAGCTTACTGCTGCGCCTGCCTCTCCCTCCATTTTAGGAGCGTAGATATATTGATCTTTAGCCACTTTGAACTGTTTGCCGGCAATGTCTACAATTGCGTACATAGCTTTTCTGAAAAATTGGACTGCAAAGGTAGGCAAAGATTTAAGAAAGTCAGATGGGGAATTCGAATATTTTGAAAAAAGGCTTTTGACGATGCTCTGAAAATTTTCAAAAAAAAATCTTTTCCTACGTTAGCTCACAGAATCCGCTAAATGGCGGCGATTAAGACGTTATTTTACAGTTACTTAACTGTCCACAAGTTTTCCACAAGTTGTCCACAATCGGTATATATGGGCCGGAATCGCAGTTTTGATAATTAGAACCATTCTATTTCATTTGTACACTTGACGCTGCAGGGGCGGTTACAACTCTGCATCAAGCAAACAAACAAATTTACAGGAGACAGCGGGGAACTGGTGAAAAACCGGTACCCTGTTGAGCTTTTTTTCACTTTTAAAACCTATTGCCATGAGCCATGCCATGAAAGAGGAACCGATTCTGAAGGAGAACAAAGACCGCTTCGTGCTTTTTCCTATCCAGCAACATGACATCTGGAAGTTCTACAAACAGGCCGAGGCGAGTTTCTGGACGGCAGAGGAAATTGACCTGAGTCACGACCTGCGTGACTGGGCAACCTTAAACGATGGCGAACGCCATTTTATCACCCATGTATTAGCATTCTTTGCCGCCAGCGACGGCATCGTAAACGAAAACCTCGCTGAACACTTCGTTTCAGAAGTACAGTACACTGAGGCTAAATTCTTTTACGGCTTTCAGATAGCGATCGAAAATATCCATTCTGAAACCTATTCGCTACTGATCGACACGTATGTAAAAGATACCAAGGAAAAGGACAAACTTTTCCATGCTATCGAAACGATGGATTGCGTTAAGAGAAAAGCCGACTGGGCATTGCGCTGGATTAACCAGGGCAACTTTCAGGAACGCCTCATCGCATTTGCCGCCGTTGAAGGCATTTTCTTCTCCGGATCATTCTGCTCAATCTTCTGGTTGAAAAAGCGCGGACTGATGCCCGGCCTCACATTCTCGAATGAACTCATCTCCCGCGACGAAGGATTGCATTGCGACTTTGCCTGCCACATCTACACTCAACACGTGGTCAATAAACTTCCTGTTGACACTATCGTAGACATCATCCGCGATGCCGTTGAAATCGAAAAAGAGTTCGTCACCGACGCACTCCCCGTTAACCTCATCGGAATGAATGCTGCACAAATGCGCGAATACATCGAATTCGTAGCTGATCGTCTTCTCAATGAACTTGTGGGTAAGAAAATCTACAACACAGCTAATCCATTCGACTTCATGGACATGATTTCATTGAGAGGTAAAACCAACTTCTTTGAAAAACGCGTGGCTGAATATCAAAAAGCCGGAGTAATGAACAGTATGGAGAAAGATACCGCTCCTAAATTTTCACTCAACGAGGATTTTTGATTACTTTCAATCACTTTTTAACCTATTCTTCTTACCACAACCCCTTACCTAAAAGATGCTTGTACTAAAACGCGACGGACGCAGAGAATCTGTCAAGTTCGACAAAATCACCGCGAGGATTGAAAAGCTCTGTTATGGATTAGATCCGAAGTTCGTCAACCCGGTTGAACTGGCCATGAAGGTGATCAATGGCCTGTATGATGGTGTTTCTACTCAAGAGTTGGACAATCTCGCTGCAGAGATTGCTGCAACAATGACGACTAAACACCCTGACTTTGCCAAGCTGGCGGCACGCATCGCCGTTTCCAACTTGCACAAGACTACCAGCAAGTCGTTCTCTAATACGATGAAACGACTTTATACTTACGTTGATCCTAAGACCGGTGAAAATGCACCGCTCATTTCTAAGGAAACATGGAAAGTTATAAAAGACCATGCCGCTGAACTGGATGAAGCTATCATCTATGACCGCGATTTCAGCTACGATTACTTTGGCTTCAAAACGCTTGAGCGTTCGTACCTGATGAAAGTTGAAGGCAAGGTGATCGAACGTCCTCAGCATTTACTCATGCGTGTAGCGGTAGGGATACACGGTGAGGATATTGCAGGTGCCATAGAGACGTACAACCTTCTTTCAGAAAAATGGTTTACGCATGCTACACCGACGTTGTTCAACGCCGGCACGCCTAAGCCACAATTGTCATCGTGCTTCCTCCTCACGATGAAAGACGATAGCATCGATGGCATCTACGATACGCTGAAGCAATGCGCTAAGATTTCTCAATCTGCTGGCGGTATTGGCTTGAGCATCCACAATGTTCGCGCTAAGGGCTCATATATTAAGGGAACAGGTGGTACTTCAAATGGTATCGTGCCCATGCTGCGCAACTTCGACATGACTGCACGCTATGTTGATCAGGGCGGTGGCAAGCGCAAAGGCAGCTTTGCTATCTATCTTGAGCCATGGCACGCCGATATCTTCGATTTCCTCGACCTTAAGAAGAACCACGGTAAAGAAGAACTTCGCGCACGCGACTTGTTCTTTGCGGTTTGGATCTCCGACCTCTTCATGAAGCGCGTTGAAGGCAATGAAATGTGGTCATTGTTCTGCCCTAACGAAGCTCCCGGACTAGGTGATGTGTGGGGTGAGGACTTCGAAAGACTGTACGAGAAATACGAGAAAGAAGGCAAGGCACGTCGCCAGGTGAAGGCACAGGATCTCTGGTTCGAAATACTGGAGTCTCAGATCGAAACCGGAACACCTTACATACTTTACAAGGACGCTGCTAACCGGAAATCAAATCAAAAGAATCTCGGTACTATCAAGTCAAGCAACCTTTGCACTGAAATTATCGAGTATACCTCTGCTGATGAAGTTGCTGTATGTAACCTCGCTTCGATTGCTCTTCCTAAGTTTATCACTGCTCAGGGCAAGTTCGATCACCAGAAGTTGTACGAGATCACCAAGGTGGCAACACGTAACCTGAATAAGGTTATCGATATCAACTATTATCCGGTAGCTGAAGCACGTACTTCTAATATGCGCCATCGCCCGATCGGACTTGGCGTTCAGGGACTTGCTGATTGCTTCATCATGCTCCGCATGCCTTTCGATTCTCCGGAAGCACGTGCTCTTAATGAAGAGATCTTCGAAACGATCTACTTCGGAGCGATGGAAGCCTCTATGGAACTTGCCAAACTGAATGGTTCATATGAGACCTTCAAAGGCTCGCCTGTATCAAAGGGCATCTTCCAGTTCGACATGTGGGGAGTTACACCTAAGAGCGGTCGCTGGAACTGGGAACAACTGAAGCGCGATGTAAAGCAACATGGCGTTCGCAACTCTTTGCTGGTTGCTCCAATGCCTACGGCATCTACTTCTCAGATCCTCGGAAACAACGAGTGCTTCGAACCATATACTTCGAACATTTATACTCGTCGCACGCTCTCAGGAGAATTCATCATCGCTAACAAGCACCTGATGAGAGACCTTATGAGCCTGGGCCTCTGGAGCGAAACTATGCGCCAGAAGCTCATCGCGTCAAATGGCTCCGTTCAGAATATCGCAGAAATCCCTCAGAACATTAAGGATATCTACCGTACTGTTTGGGAGATCTCACAGAAGGCAATCATTGACATGTCGGCCGATCGCGGTGCCTACATCTGTCAGTCACAAAGCCTGAACATACACCTTACAAACCCTAACTTCGGAAAGCTCACTTCGATGCACTTCTACGCATGGAAGAAAGGTTTGAAGACTGGCATGTACTACCTGCGCTCTACGGCTGCAGCCGATGCTATCAAGTTTACGCTTGATAAATCAGCGATCCAGGAAACAGCGGGTGTTGGTGTAGCACTTGCTCTGAATTCCGAACCTGTTAAAGCTGAAGTTGGAGCAGAACACGCAGTTGTCGACGATGCACAACAAAGCATTCCTTACGAGCAGGGAGCTGACTACGATCAGAAGCGCTCTGACATGATGTGCTCGTTGGATAATCCGGATGCCTGCGAAGCTTGCGGTAGCTGATTGAAGTCAAGCTTAGTCCCGAATAGGACAAGTTAAATTATAAAGCCCTTGTCAGTTGATCCTGACAAGGGCTTTTTCGTTCTAACCATAAACATTGTCGGCGCAGATCGGATAATGATGCTTTCGTTCGGAACCGCAAATACTCACTAATGAACTTGTCCGAATCTGATTTACAATGACTCTGTCAGTCCAAACTTTACATTCCTAATGTCAAAGCCAGTCAATTCAATGAAAGCCGGGGCGGTCAAAGATCTGATGACAATTCCGGGGGTCGGTAAATCCATTGCCACCGATCTTTGGAATATTGGGATTACCAAAGTGGAGGACCTGAAGAAGCAGGACCCTGACTCCCTGTTCGACCTGTCGAATCGCTTCGCAGGAGTTGTTCAGGATCGTTGTCTTCTCTATGTGTTCCGATGTGCCGTCTATTATGCGGAACACACGAAGCACGAGCCTGAGAAACTCAAGTGGTGGAACTGGAAAGATAAACCAGTGGCATCAGCAAAAAAGGCAAAGGACGCCATTCGGCGCTAGTCAAAACCGTTCCGCGCTGGCAGAACTAAGCGACATTCGATATTGCTCCGGCACCACATCACCCAACATCGAACCGACCGGTATTGAAGGGTAGATTTCCTCCAGCGTCATGACCTTATTCATAAACACACGCCTGTTGATCTGATGCCTGTTCAACTTTGCGGGATCAGACAGGCCGGCAGCACCAAGGAGCTCAACAAAGCTTTCAATTGTATTCTTATGAAAGTTTGCAGTGCGCACCTTCTTATCATCTATGACGAGGCCAGCAACCAGTTCGGGATCTTGTGTGGCTACTCCGGTGGGACATGTATTCCTGTTACACTCCAAAGCCTGAATGCAACCCACTGCCATCATCATTGCGCGTGCGCAGTTACAAAAATCGGCGCCCAGCGCAATAGCACGCACAAGATGAAAACCTGTGAGAACTTTACCGGATGCTCCTACTTTGATATGCTGGCGAATGTTAAACCCTTTCAGCATGTTGTCGACGAACGCAAGCCCATCGAGCATAGGCATGCCGACGAAGTTTGAGAATTCCGGGGGCGCGGCTCCAGTGCCTCCTTCGCCACCGTCAACTGTAATGAAATCGGGATAGCTGTCCATCTCGACCATCGCCTTGCAAATGGATATAAACTCACTTCGGCGTCCAACGCAAAGCTTCATGCCGACAGGTTTGCCGCCTGCAAGTTCGCGCAGCTGTTGAATAAACTTAATGAGTTCGCGTGGCGTGCCAAATGCGCTGTGATAAGGAGGAGAAAATACGGTGGTTCCAGGTTTCACGAGTCGTATAGCGGCCACTTCAGGTGTGTTCTTCTTCGCCGGCAATATGCCGCCGTGGCCAGGCTTGGCCCCCTGGGAAAGCTTAAGCTCGATCATCTTCACCTGAGGCAACGCGGCATTCTTTGCAAAAGCATCAGGAGAAAACTTACCGTCTTCCGTACGAGCACCAAAATATCCTGTGCCTATCTGCCATATCAGATCACCGCCATACTTCAAGTGGTGCGGACTGATTCCGCCTTCTCCGGTGTTGTGAGCAAAGCCGCCAATTGCAGCGCCAGCATTCAATGCTTCAATGGCGCGACCGCTCAGAGAACCAAAACTCATGGCGGAAATATTGAGCACACTTGCCCTGTAAGGCTGCTTGCAATCTTTATTACCAACGTGTATTCTGGGATGATGGTCGATCGTATGAAAGTCGAGTGGCACCATCGCGTGACTCATCCACTCATAACCCTCGGCATATACGTCGAGCTGTGTTCCAAACGGAGTAGTATCGATCTGCTCTTTGGCACGCTGGTAGATTACGGATCGGTCGATGCGACTTACCGGTTTCCCATCTGTATCCGACTCAACAAAGTATTGCTGAATCTTTGGTCGCAGGTCCTCGAACACGTAACGCAATCTGCCCAATACCGGAAAATTCCTCCTTATTGACTGCTGTCGTTGAATCATGTCGGCGACGCCCATAAATATTACCGGGCCTGCTAACAGAAATGCAAACAGAGCGTATGGCCAAAAGTATGCCCATACCAGAATCAGCAGCGTGACGATAATGCTGACTGTGACGAATTCTCTTCTCATAGGATACGATATGTGTAAAGATAGCAAGTTGGGAACTAGTGATCCAGCAAACAGAGGCATTGCAAATGACGTTCATGGAATTCCCATTATTCATCTGCCACCGCAATAACCAAGGGCGCAGCAGTGTTGCAGATGAATACCTGAATTCTTCTTGTGAAACGACTAAGTGCTAAAGACTAATGTTCAATTGTAGGTGATAAAAGACGGGGCACGAACAAAACTGGCACTGTACTTTATTCTCAGGTTTGACGTAACCTGAATTTTGAAAGACGACACGTCTTCGGGTGTTCGCGGATAGTAGAAGACCTTTAGCTCAACAGTTCCAAAGACAAGGTTTTCGTTTCGCGTGCGGATGCCTGCACCCAGACAGGCATAGGGAGCATCAAACCAAAGTAATTTATCCTTTGGTGCTAGAAGGACGAGATCAACAAACGCGAGTGGCGCGAAGTGAAACCCCAGAAACTTCCAGGGCGTAAACAATGTCGTTTCGTAACGCGCATGTAGCCGCTTGGTACCAAGAACACTATCAGCGCGAAATCCTTCAAGGCCGTACGAATCTCTTATATCCAGCAATGTATTCAATCGCTGATTGAACACGTAGGTAAAGTCTGCTGTAATTGTGCGGCGAAGCATAAACCGCTTGAAGTGGTAAAGTCTGCTGAACAATTGTCCATATAGCAGAATCGTCGCATCCTCCATGCGTGTTTTATTGATGAAAGAACCCGTTCGCAACGAGAAGGTATAGAAGTTACCTTTGGGTCGGACGAATGACTTTTCAATATCAATCCCGAGATATGGTCTGTCTACTCCCATGAGTCGTTGCCATCCGGCAAGGGCCGCATAGGAATGACCATACGGCACGTCCTCCGTACGACCGAAACCTAAGACGTATTGGGTCTTATAGAACTCCTGCTGGAATATTGTAAAGGCCCCGAGCACCGCTGTCTGAGTGTTAAATATCGGGTTGGCTCGCTCATACACGCGCTCCGGCTGTTCGGTAAAATCAAATTGATAAAATCTTCCGCTGACGAAGTGTCGATTTCGACTGAGCCTGTTCTTTCTTATTCCCAGGTTGTAGCCAAGCCATACGTCGTAGACGTTGTAGCCATAATTCTTATATATTGAATCAGGTCTGTTGTAATAGTTATGTGCAGTGTTCTTGCTCAGCTCCAGGCCGCCTGCAAAATGTGAATACGCCGACACCAACGGCCTGTCTAAGCGAAAGTATATTGAAGATTCATATTCATCGCCCAGGCTTACACCTTCATTCAGTTGCGTGACCCCGGCCGTTAGATTGATGAACGTTCCCGCAACGCTGCTCTTCCTGTAGAAAAATGAATTACCAAAACCAGGGTTTCTATCGTGGTCATATAAGCCGTTATACTGCATGCGCTGACCCGCGCCTCCCACGTTCACATCATATACCCGAAAGGAGAATTTGTCGGTACCCCTGGGACTTACACGACCACCAATACTGAAGACGTCACGAGTAAGCACCAGTACATCGACAGAATCTTCTGTGCTTGAAAGTGGTACCACGAAAATCCGCGCGTCAACTATGAAGTCCAGATCGCGCAGAAAGCGCTCATTATCCGCCAACGTGTAGGCATTCAACTGGCGTTTCTCCGAGAACAAAAGGTGGTCCCGGATCAACCACTCGCGCGAATTCCTATGAACCGCGTTCGCGACCTTCGCTCCAAAGTTCTTAATGTTATTAGTAGTGTCGGTGATACTTTTTTCGAATCCGACATGATTGACGATCACTTTACGAATGATCTTGCCGTCGTAGGGTAGAAAGATTTCCTCGCTTTTGAGGTTTAATACACCCTCCTTTGGAGGTTGCCTGCTAATGGCTCCGAGTATTTCTCTGGATACCTTGCTTCGGTTGGCCACGTCTTCCAGGGTTGTGGAAGTGTCGATTTTCGCTGGCTCTTGTGCCATCGCCTGCAATGCCATAAGAGACAGCACACAGAACAGCGAGATAATTCGCACTAACCACATGGAGGGACGACCCGTTTTTTTCATCAATAAAGAAAAAACCCCGCCAAAAACACAGGCGGGGTCTTGAACTCTGTTTGATGAAATCTTCGACCAGCTTTTGCGGAGTCGCGGATATTGGAAATTTCCCGGCTAAAGTGCTTCAACGGCCTGAACTTCACCCGGCATCATACGGGTAAAGAGATTTTCAATTCCCGCCTTAAGCGTCACAGTTGAAGACGGGCAGCCGCTGCAGGAGCCTTGAAGCTTAACCTTCACTATTCCATCACGGAAAGAATGATAGGTAATAGCCCCACCGTCCTGCTCTACTGCGGGGCGTATATAGTCGTCAAGAATGGTCTTGATCTTTTTGATTGTGTCTGTTTCCTCCTCAGAAACAACTTCCGATTCCGGTTCCTTGATATCGATGATCAGCTTGCCTGCCTCGAGGAACTTTCGGATGTGATCCTTGAGCGTTTGCTGGATTTCGAGCCACTCAACATCCCCAGTTTTGGTTACCGTAACAAAGTTACTGGCAAAGAAAACCCGGTCTACGAATGGATAGGCAAATAGCTCCAGCGCCAGAGGTGACACGGATGCGCTCGCCACATCTGGAAAATCAAAACTCATTCCATCGGGAACGAGCATGTCGTTCACTACAAACTTCAAAGAGTTCGGATTTGGATTCGATTCCAGGTATATATGGACGTTTTTGGGAGCTGCCTGTAGCATGATGCTGTTTTTTATTATTCTCAACAAAATTACGGAATTTAAGTTCGGCATGAGGCTACCGGCCAAAAATCATAAGTTATATTGCCCCCTTGTTAATTGTCTAAAGGACTGAAATTGAGCCAGAAGAGAATAATTCAGATCATTTTTGTGCTGCTGGGAATCACCGCGGTAGCACATCTGCTTAGCTTTTACGCATCCGTTTCCGTCCCCCATCTGATGCTTGTGGGGTCAAGATGGATAACCTGGCTTTTCGTAATTATTTTCGCAGTTCGCAAGAAGTCACTGACAACCTGGATCCTTGTCAGCATGATTATCGGAGTAGAGATCGGGTTGAACTTCCCCGTGTTTGCACAGAACCTAAGCGTCCTTAGCAAGATCTTCCTGCGGCTCATCAAGACTATTATTGCCCCGATCCTCTTTGCCACTCTGGTTGTCGGTATCGCGGGGCACTCAAATCTGAAGCAGGTGGGACGCATGGGCTGGAAGTCGATCGTCTATTTTGAAGCGGTAACGACACTGGCGCTGCTGATCGGCGTGCTGGCAATCAATATTACCAAGGCAGGATCCGGAATTGTCCTTCCGGAACATTTCCAACAAGATCTTCCGGAAGCGAAAGCCCAAAGCTGGCAGGATGTTGTCCTCCATATTTTTCCGGAGAACTTCGTTAAATCGATTTACCATGGAGATGTGCTCCCCATAGTTGTCTTCAGCGTAATTTTCGGAATATCACTTGCGCTATTACCGGAAGCAAGGAAACGACCTCTTCTGGAGTTTACGGAGAGTCTGGCGGAAGCAATGTTCAAGTTCACGAACATTATTATGCACTTCGCACCGTTTGGAGTTGGAGCTGCCATCGCAGTTACAGTGGGTCACCTGGGAATTGATATTCTTACATCGCTGCTTAAGCTTCTGTTTACTCTTTACGGTGCACTGATTGTATTCCTCACCTTTGTGTTATTGCCCGTTGCCCTCCTGGTAAAAGTGCCTATTCGCAAATTTATTAAAGCCATCTCCGAGCCGGTGTCAATTGCCTTTGCAACAACGAGCTCGGAGTCCGCGCTGCCCAAAGCCATGGAAAATATGGAGAAGCTCGGCGTGCCCCGTAAGGTTGTTTCTTTTGTACTCCCTACGGGCTATACGTTCAATCTCGATGGTAGCACCCTCTACCTTGCATTGGCATCGGTTTTCGTTGCGCAGGCCGCAAACATTGATCTCAGTATCGGTGATCAGATTTTGATGGTATTCACCCTTATGCTCACCAGCAAGGGTGTAGCAGGCGTTCCCCGCGCCACTTTGGTGATCCTTTTGGGAACTGCAGCGTCATTCGGCTTACCGTTGTGGCCCATTATGGCAATACTGGGTATTGATGAGCTGATGGATATGGCGCGTACTTCCGTGAATGTTATTGGTAACTGTCTGGCTACTGTTGTCGTGGCCAAATGGGAAGGCGAATACAAGGAGCCCGAAGGCGACATTAATTTCGACTGACGCTAAGATTGTCTCATTTCTCCGCGGGTACCGCGGCCGTTAGCTTTGCCGTTTTGTCGCGAAGCAGGAAATCGACGATTACCAGTGCGGCCATCGCCTCAACAATAGGAACTGCCCGTGGAACCACACATGGATCGTGTCTTCCTTTTCCACTTACAGTAGTTTCACTTCCATGCACATCAACAGTCTGCTGATCCTGCATTATCGTAGCGACCGGCTTGAATGCGACATTGAAATAAATATCCTCGCCGTTTGAAATGCCGCCCTGAATGCCTCCTGAAAAATTCGTTCGCGTTCTGATTCTACCCTCTTCATTATAGAAGGAATCGTTATGCTGTGAGCCCAAAAGCTTTACGCCTTCGAAGCCGCTTCCGTATTCAAAACCCTTCACTGCATTGATGCTGAGCATTGCCTTTCCAAGTTCGGCATGCAGTTTATCAAACACCGGTTCTCCTAAACCAACAGGTGTATTTTTTATCACGCAAGTCACAATGCCACCAATCGTATCGCGATTAAGCCGCACCTGATCGATATGAGCGATCATTTGCTCCGCTGTGGCCGGGTCGGGACATCGCACGATATTATCATCGGTTTTCGACAGGTCAAGCTCCTTATAATGTGGAGCCTGGATTCCGCCCACTTGCGAAACATAAGCATTGATAGAAACCCCTTCATGATGCAACAGCAATTTAGCTATCGCACCGGCTGCCACACGGGCCGCAGTTTCACGTGCAGAACTGCGACCACCACCACGATAATCACGAACGCCATACTTGGCATCATAAGTGAAGTCTGCGTGTGAAGGCCTGAACGTTTCAGCTATGTGACTATAATCTTTACTCCTCTGATCAGTATTTTCTATGACGATAGCGATTGGAGTTCCTGTGGACTTACCTTCAAACACCCCAGATAAGATCTTGCAGGTGTCGTCTTCCTTTCTCTGCGTGGTTATCCGACTCTGTCCTGGCTTTCTCCGCTCGAGCTCATGCTGAATAAAAGCCTCATCAATTTCTAGTCCAGCCGGGCAGCCATCGATTATCACTCCTATGGCAGGCCCGTGAGACTCGCCAAATGTTGTTATCCTGAATAATGTTCCGTATGAATTCCCCATAGTTCAATCGCTCTGACCGCTGGCTATTTTTTGATCACAAGATACACCGACGCACCCAACATAACCACTATGAAACCATTGAAGACCCATTTGATCCAACTGGTTTCTGCAGATGCAAGGAGGTGATTGTCCAGTGATCCGATCTTGTTATAAAAATTGCCTGCGTCGTTCGCGAGAATTGCTTCATTCTTTTTGCTCTCACCCGTTACGTTAACTGTGAGCTTCGATTTCAGGGTATCATACTTTGCCGTCTTTGGGTTAAAGAATACCCACTGATAATAATCACCGAGCTTGTATTTGCCCGGCTCTTTAGGGATCATGAAGTAGTTGAACGATTTATTGCCCGTTACCCGGTTGTGCTGGCGATTGATGTCTTGCCTTACACTTGGTTCATAAAATTCAAACTTATCATCTGCTTTTGTAGCGGGACGTTCAATTGCCGAGATGTTACCTTCTCCGAATATGTTATACATGTAGCCGACGCTTTGCCCTGTTTGAAGTTCTGTGGTTCTGATTCTTTCGTCAAGCCTATAGTCGCCAACTGCAACAGCATTCTTCATGGGATGTGGAGGCAGCTCCTTAACTCTTATACCCTTCGGTTTGGTGTAAAACTTTTTAAAGTCTTCCTGTCGGTTTTGTCCAAAAAACGACGGGTTCTTCGCCACTTTATATTTGATCATCTCCAGCCCTACGGAAGGAAAACTGATAGGCTCTGCATTCAGAGGAAAATAGGTAGCCTGATATACCTTATACTGTGTGTAGTCTTTGCCGTTAATCCGAACACTTTCGCCATCTATGTTTTCGATATTGAAATTTTCCTCCCAGCAATTGGTTGGCTTTATCTTCTTCAGAATGTCGGCAAGCTGTTTTCCCAATTCATAGAATTGTAGTGGAGCACGATTGTCCTGGGAAACATAGAACGAAAGTGTTGCATTAAATCCTTCACCAACAAAGACTTCATCCTTGCTTGTAGTAAGAGCTAGAAACGCGTCTTCCTTAATGTCGACGAATTCAGGATCGCCATTGTTGCCGAAGAAATCATCGGTATTTCTATCAAAGAAGCTCTTGAATGGGTCGCGCTGTTGCTGTTGCTGAGCTGCAGGTCCAACCTTTACCTTTTTTCCGGGCACGTTTATCGGCTTATCGTTTACCTTCATTGAAAAGGCAGGAATGGTAAACGTCCCCTGTCTTTCGGGAAGGTAGGTCATGATTACACTTTGCGAAGACGAGACCTGCCCATTAACGATGTTTGTTGTCGACTGCGTGCTCTGACCCCTTTTCCGAAATCCGGCGATGTCAGGAAAATTATCGAAGCTCTTAAGCCGGTCGTTTTGCACCGTCACGGTAATCGTCCAGGCCTGGTTTTCTCCGATCTCATTAGGACCGAGAGTAACCTGAACAGTCTGCGCTAATACATGTTGGCACATGAAAACGAGACTGATCGCAACAACAAATTTTAAATATATTTTGGACCTCATATAAAATCCGGGCACCTTTCACTCGTTACAAACTTATGTAAAACGCTGTTAAGGTGAGAAAAATGCCTTCGGCGCCGGTAAAATAGTCTTGATTTTCGGTTATACGACCGGGAAATAGCCCGTCTCCCGACAATCGTAAAGAAAAGTTTATCAAGATTCTTTTACTTTCGGCCGACAATTTTTTATCTTAACAGTTGTTAGGGACTAATTTTTTTGACTGACATGCTCAATTACGTTAAAATCGTGCTCACCAAGGTGAGTTTCAGTGCGCTGTTGTTCGAGAAAGAGCTTCGCAAAGCGATCAACATGATGATCGGCGAAGAACTGAACGAACTCCGAAATTGGTGTTACACTAAATTCGGATCTGAACACGAAGACATTTTAAATCGTTGCTTCGTGGTTGCTTAAGTTTCAAATGAACCAGCAGGTTCGGAGGAGCTCTCGGAAAGACCGGGAGCTTTTCTTTTTTATAGGCTTTTCAGATTTCATACATCAGTTTACCCCTATTGTACCCTACTTCGCTGCTTCCTTGTCACCGGCAACGAAATCTATATTCCTCATCAATCCCGCATAACGCGACCGTTGCAGCGGCGACTTCTTGAAAACAATATCGAAAACCTCCTCGGTCATTTCTTTCCACTCGCGTTTGCTCGTTCTTAACATACTATCGTCTGGCTCAAATCTCGGTTCCTGATGAGGCTTTGAAAAGCGATTCCAGGGACACACCTCCTGACAGATATCGCACCCAAAAATCCAGTCATCAAACTTACCCTTCATGTTGCCAGGTAACTGATCCTTAAGCTCAATGGTGAAATAGGAAATGCACTTGCTTCCATTCACTTCATAGGGAGCGGGTATAGCATCCGTTGGACAGGCATCCATACAGGCGGTACAGGTTCCGCAATAGTCCTTTACAGGTGAATCGTAATCCAAAGAAAGGTCGATCACCAGCTCGGCAAGGAAAAAGAAACTGCCCATCTCGCGGTTCAATAGCAAACTGTTCTTTCCGATCCAGCCAATGCCGCTGCGTTTTGCCCAGGCCCTCTCCATTACGGGTGCCGAATCGACGAATACTCTGCCCGAAACCATTCCAATCTTCTCGTAGATGGTCTCCATGAGGGCCCTCAGCTTATCGCGTACAACAAAATGATAATCCTCTCCATATGCATACTTGGCCACCTTGAATGTATCAGCGCGCTGCTCTTTCGCGGGGTAATAATTGTAGATGAGACTAACGACAGACTTGGCACCAGGGACAAGCAATGTTGGATCGAGCCGCTTATCGAAATTACGCTCGAGATAACTCATTTCTCCGTGGTAGCTGCGCTTCAGCCAGTCTTCGAGGCGTGGAGCTTCCTCCTCAAGGAATTCAGCCTTTGAAATGCCGCAGAAGCTGAAACCCAGCTCGAGTGCCTTCATTTTTATCAGTGCGGTTGATTCAGACTGCAGCATTTGCAAAATTACAACGTTTTGCTGGCTCGTTTTTTGACGATTATTTTAATTGATGTCAACGCAAGGCAACTCAGCTTTTTAATACGAGATCGCCGGAGTGTGTTCCCCGAAAGAAAGTTTGAAGGCCGACAAGAAAAAAGAGTTTGATGCGAGAAGTGCTGAAGCATTTTATGGAGAGTTGCAAAAGCGGAGTCAGGTGAAAAGTCGAAGACGATAACCTTGGGACAAGAAAGTTAAAGAGAGGATTGAGATGCTAAATGGTCACTTTGAAAATGCAATGATTACACGGGTTCTTCATATATCACACAGAT
Organism: Chryseolinea sp. T2; assembly: GCF_037203685.1. Taxonomy (NCBI): domain Bacteria; kingdom Pseudomonadati; phylum Bacteroidota; class Cytophagia; order Cytophagales; family Fulvivirgaceae; genus Chryseolinea; species Chryseolinea sp. T2. The sequence goes on along the minus strand of NZ_JBBCAU010000008.1, from coordinate 49,815 downwards.
ACAACGGCGACTTTGTACGTTGCGTCCTGTTGGCAGCAATTCTTCTAGGCACTGTCGCGTGTCAGAATGATGGGAATGATCCACAATCTGAGGAACCCCATGCGTTAGTTGACGCGACGCTGGTGTATACGCTTTCCGCGACTCAGATCCAGGCTATCGCAAAGCTTTCAGGGCTTGATATCAACGTCAGCGAGTTCGTGGGCGATGTGGATATCTACAAGGTGAAGTACAATACAGAATACAAAGGTGTCAACCTCGTTGCGTCGGGTTTGATATCGCTCCCTAAGTCGGGCGCAGCAGCTCCTGTCATAAGTTATCAGCATGCAACCATCACACGCGACGCAGATGCGCCATCGAATTTTTCTGTTAGCAAGCCGGAGACTCTGGTAGCGGGTGCCTTTTCATCGTCCGGATTTGTTACGGTTATCCCAGACTACGTTGGATACGGTTCGACATCATCAACCTTTCATCCGTTCTTTGTAGAGGACGCCCTCGCTGCTTCAGTTATAGACATGTTACATGCGGCAATAGAGCTCGCAGAAGAAAAGAATGTAACGCTCGACAAGAAATTGTTTCTGGCCGGATATTCTGAGGGAGGATACGTCACGATGGCAACTCATAAAGCCATTGAGGCCGATGGCGTAGGGTACCTTGAACTTACCGCTTCTTTTCCTGGAGCCGGCGCTTACGACCTGCAGGACATACAAGAGCGTCTATTTGCGATGAATACATACGAATATCCATTTTATCTTGGATACATAACCCTGGCTTATCAGCATACTTATGGTTTTAACACTGTACTTACAGATTTTTTCCAGGAGCCGTACGCCAGCCGTATGCCTGGCCTGTTTGACAATCTAAAGGGTTTTGGTGAAATCAACAGTCAATTAACCACTGACGTAGGGGCCCTTATACAACCGGAATTACGAACAGGTTTGCTTACAGATACAAGGTATAAGTATCTGGCGGATGCGTTTAAGCAGAATTCACTGACAGACTGGAAACCCACGAAGCGGATGTTCATGTATCACGGAACATCTGACACAACCGTGCCTTTTGAAAATTCAAAACATACCTATGACGTTTTAATTGGAAATGGCACCAGTACTGACATTGTTTCTCTTACGCCATTGCCCGGGGATCACCTTAGTGCGGTTACTCCATACGTTGCAGATCTGCTAATCAAAATATCAGCCCTGAAATAATTCTAATTTAACTAACAGCCCTAAAAGTGAAACGTGTCCTCCTCATTCAGGTGGTAACTATCGAATTAACCCCAGAGGTCTTTGGGATATTCCCCTGAGTTCACGAGTTCTTTGATCCGTCTTGAAACCTCCTCCTTGTCTTCCTTGTAGGTAACACCAAACCAGGTATTGCTTCCTTCCAGAATCTTGACGCGCCCTTTATTCGAATGGATCAGCTCATTGACGATGATAGGAATGTAAAACTCCGCTTTCAGGTTTGACTTATTGTTCTTCAGGAAATCGCGGAACAGTTTGTCTGTGTAATCAAAAAGATCGGGTTGAAATCCCCAGAAGTTCATTGACGTAGGAGTTTCGGGACTCATAACCAGATCGCCTTCCTTTTCTTTCGCGATGATCTTTCCGTTTTCTTTTACAATTGTCGTCCGTTCAACAACTGATGTAAGATAACCGGCGGCATCCTGCTCTCCACAACCGCGCGATACGCTTCCGTGTTCCGACAAGACGTTCTTCAAAGTATACCCCACCATGGCGTTGTCCTTTGACTTATCGCCATTGAAAAAAGAGGCTACCGATTCAAATGACTTGCGTCCGTAAAAGTCGTCGGCATTGATTGCGACGAATGGTTCGTTGATGACATTTCTGGCACAGAGCATTGCATGGCCAGTTCCCCAGGGCTTCGCCCGCTCCGGGTTGCGGAACTCGGGATCCACCATCTTATCGAGCGACTGGACAACAAATTCGACTTCTACCTTCCCCTGAAGCTTTGGAAGAAACTTTTCCTTTACTGCATCGAGAATCTCGTCGCGAACTATGAACACCACTTTGGTAAATCCTGCCTTTACGGCATCGTAAAGCGAATAGTCCATGATGGTTTCACCATTTGGACCGAATCCATCGATTTGTTTTATGCCTCCATAACGACTACCAATGCCAGCTGCCAGTACGAGTAAAGCGAGTTTTTTTCCACGATTATTTGGTGTGTCCATTGTGTTTTAGTTTATTTCCAACTTCGAGTTGAACGGTGTTTGCGCAAACATGTAAGTTTTGACGCGGCTAAAGGGCGCTTGAACAAGTGATCTGGCAACCCAAAAAAATGCCGCTTTCTTATGATCAGTTCCAAAAAGTGTATTGATCAGGGGGCAAAAATATACTTTTAACTCAATTTACCGATAATGGTCCTCCACGTTAATCGGCAACTACGCTTTCAAAACTTATAAATTAATAGCCATGAGTGCGCAACCAAAGTCGTCCTACGCCCTTTCCATGATCATTCTCGGTGCCTTGTACTTCGTGCTGGGATTTGTCACCTGGGTGAACGGAACGCTGATTCCCTACTTCAAAATTGCGTGTGAATTACAGACCGACCTGCAATCATTCCTGGTCGCTACTTCTTTCTTTATAGCCTATGCGGCGATGGCAATTCCGTCTTCTTTCGTTCTGAAGGCAACTGGCTATAAGAAGGGGATGGCTGCGGGCCTGATGGTGATGGCGCTGGGTGCAATTCTGTTTGTTCCCGCGGCACAGAGCAGAAACTTTAGCATGTTCCTGACAGCATTGTTCATACTTGGTACAGGTTCAGCGCTACTGCAAACAGCGCAGAATCCATACGTCTCTATCATCGGTCCGATTGAAAGCGCAGGGTCGCGGATCAGCATGATGGGTATCTGTAATAAGGTCGCTGGTATCCTGGCGGGTCTGATTTTCGGCGCAATAGCTCTGAAAAATACCGATACATTGGTTGAAAGTCTGAAAACAATGGATGCTGCCACGAAGGTTGAAACCTTGAACGAGCTCGCATCCCGCGTCATTTTGCCTTATGCTATGATAGCCGGCGTGTTAGTACTTCTAGCTGTCGCAATCCTCTTTTCCAATCTTCCCGACATTCAGGATGACGGAGGCGATGCAGGACCTGAAACCAAACTATCCACGACAAAAACAAGTGTGTTTCAGTTTCCACACGTACTCCTTGGCATGGCCGCTATCTTCCTTTATGTTGGAGTTGAGGTTATGGCTGGTGATACGATTATCAGCTATGGTATTTCTCTCGGAATAAGCATTGCTGATGCGAGGTTCTTCACTCAATACACCCTGTCGTTCATGCTCCTGGGATATGTCGTAGGTATTTTCGCCATTCCAAAATATATCTCGCAGTCGGCGGCCCTGAAGTGGTGCGCTATCCTTGGGGTAATCTTTACCGTGTTGGCCGTAACTACAAGCGGTTACGTTTCAGTCTTCTTTATCGCCTCCCTTGGTCTTGCCAATTCGCTGATGTGGCCTGCGATCTTCCCTCTGGGTATCGATGGCCTCGGTAAGTTTACGAAGATCGGTTCGGCATTGCTTGTGATGGGTATCGCAGGTGGCGCCATCCTTCCTTTGGTTTATGGCTGGCTTTCGCTGCACAGCTCGTCGCAGCTCGCGTATGTAATGATGATCCCTTGCTATTTGTACATCCTGTACTTTGCTCTCAAGGGTCACAGGGCTGGCAAGACCGCTTAGGATTTAATATTAAAGTCATTTTGATCGATTAATAGCACTTAGTGCATGGGGCCCGTGAGGGCCCTTATTTTTTTAAAAAATATTTTCTGACAACTGTCCATATGCAGAGGATTGGACCGTCATGTAGTAAATTATTATCAACCAAAAACTCTTAATCATGGAAAAGTACATGTTCCTGTTCCTGGGCGGCGACCCCAGTCACCTCTCACCTGAAAAGCAGCAAGCACACATGCAGAAGTGGTTCGAATGGGTGGAGAAAATGAAAAATGAAAAACGTTATGTCTCTGGTGAGGCGCTCATGCCAGGCGGCAAAACTGTAACCGGCCCCAAAAAGGTGGTAACGGATGGTCCATACGCTGAATCCAAGGAAGTAGTGGGAGGTTATTTTGTTATTCTGGCGAAAGACCTCGATGAGGCAACTAAGCTGGCAAAGGATTGTCCAGACTACGAACTCAACGGTATCGTAGAAGTCCGGGAGGTAGTGAAATTTGATTAAGATCATTTGACTATGGACTTCGATCCTGGCATCTATTTGATCACCGTCGTGATGATGATTGCCGGTTGCCGCGAACAGCAACAGGTAGAATCCCCGGACACCAATAAGGAAACCGCTCTGGCCATGTTCGATGCTTTTAACAAACACGATTGGCAAAAGATGGCTGACTACTACGCCGAGGGCGCTGACTTTCTTGATCCATCGCTGGGTAAAAGCTTTGTAAAGCAGTCGCACAAAGAAATCGTTGATAAGTATCAGGGTATGCAACAGATGTTTCCGGATATTAAAGACGAGGTGACCAGTGTACATGTTGACGGTGAAGCGGTGATCGTTCAATTCACCTCGCATGGCACTATGGACGGAGGTACATCTTTCAGCCTGCCTATTATTACGGTACTCACTTTCGATGACGGACTCATCACTCGCGATGCGACCTACTATGATCTCGAAAATGAGTAAATTTATGAATGCTCGATAATCAGGTCAATCAACTTATCGGCCATCTGTTCCGGCACGAAGCGGGAAAGATGGCCGCCGTGTTGACGCGTTTGCTGGGCTTTCAATCTCTCGATCTGGCGGAAGACATTGTTCAGGATACGTTGCTAAAAGCGATGTCGGCCTGGAAGTTCAAGGGCATTCCTGACAATCCATCAGCCTGGCTATACACTGTTGCAAAGCGAAAAGCAATTGACGCCATTAGAAAGCATCGGCTTCAGGCTCAACATTCAGAATATATTCACGAGGCATTGCGTTCCGAATGGACGTTGACTCCAACACTGGATAGTTCATTCCTGCAGAATGAGATTGAAGACAGTCAGCTCCGAATGATATTCGCCTGCTGCCATCCTGCGATTCCATACGAGTCCCAGATAGCCCTTACGTTAAAAACATTGTGCGGGCTGAGTATTCTGGAGATCGCCAACTGCTTTCTTACATCCCAGGACGTAATCACAAAACGCCTCTATCGGGCACGTGAAAAAATCAGGGACGAGAAGATTTCGTTGGAGGCGCCGCTGCCTGCTGCAATGACCGGACGCATGGATGCTGTCCTTCATTCACTTTATCTGCTATTCAACGAGGGATACAATTCTTCGCATCCAAACCAGCTAATCCGACATGATTTGTGTGAAGAGGCAATTCGTTTGTGTATTCTCCTCACCCGAAATGCCATCACAGACACTGCCGACACTCGTGCACTACTCGCACTATTTTGCTTTCAGGCGTCGCGTGAGGATGCGCGAATCAGTTCTGATGGATCAATCGTCCTGTTGAAGGACCAGGATCGGTCAAAGTGGAGCTCATCACTTATCGATCGTGGAAAGTATTTTCTTGAACAGTCCGCCGGCGGTGATCATGTTTCGGTTTATCACATTGAAGCGGCTATAGCTGGCTGCCACACGCGAGCTAAAACCTTCGAAGAAACCGACTGGACCCTTATTGCTGAACTGTATGCGATTCTGGCCGGCATGAAGCCCGGTCCGATTGTGTCGCTGAACCTTGCTATCGCAACAGGCTACAGTAAATCGCCATCGTCGGGACTGGAAGCGCTGAAACAGATTGAAGGATTAGACGATCACTATCTTTATCATGCTGCCATGGGCGACTTCTATGCACGCAGCGGAAATGAAACCGAGGCGAAACGCTGTTATGATAAAGCTTCGGGTCTTACTGCTTCGAATGCTGAAAGAAATCTGCTCGCCTTAAAGCAGTCCGAACTTTCATCAATATCTCGCCAATACGTCGTTTACAACGGCAACCATAGACGCTTCGCGCGCGGCAAAGTCGCCGCGGATGGCGACAAAAGGAATGTTTCTTTCAGTGAGCGCGGTGCGGAATAGCTCCATCATCTCCTCGCGCCGGTCCCCCAGGTCACGGAGACCATCTGCGACCCACGGCACATCGACATCAAGCAGGAAATACAATGCATAGCTCGTCTTTTCTTCCAGCTCTAAAAGTATCTGTGGTACAACTCCGAGATAGTGTTTAGAATAGATTTGCGTGGTGATCACATCCGTGTCACAGAAGAGCAGCCTGTTTGCCTCACGTGTCTTTTCCTCAACACGCTTATCATGAGCTTTTCCAATTTCTATGATATCATTAACGTTGAAATCGTTACTGATGAGCATCTCCCGCGCAACTTCCGGCACAAATGAAGTATTGAATCGTTCAGCGAGCCGGATTGTAAGTGTTGATTTACCTGTACTTTCTGCGCCATACACGCAAATCTTCTTAACAAAATAGTATCGCGCGGGCTCGGCAATGAAATTCCAATAGGTCAATGGCTTCGATCGGATCATCGTTGCCGACACAGGGATTCGCTTTCGGTCGCTATCAAATAGCAGATGTTTTGCGCCCAGGTGATATGCGAACGGCTCACCGTATTCTTCGGAGCTCACCACCACATCTACGACAGGATAAGTACGACGAATGAAGTCGCTCCAGATTTTTGTGCGATCTTCAAGTGGAAGTGTTTCGTCATCAAAGTCATCGAGAACCTTAAACGACTTTGCCTTCGGCAAATGAGCAAGGGACTTACGTACCCAATCGAAACGAACATCACCGGGAATTGGATCATGAGGGGTATAGCTCATTGAAACTATCACCTCATCGCAATGGCTACACGCGCACTCGACCAGGGCGATATGACCCTTGTGTACAGGCATGAATTTACCAATGACCAGGCCACGGACCATCGAAACTATTTTTATATGTGATTCGCCTTCTTCGGCACCTGGCGATTGACAAACACTCCACCAATAAGGCTGCCCAAGGTATCAGCCACCATGTCGGCCAGCGAGTAGGTTCTGTTGGGGATATAGGCACCCTGGATAAACTCAATGGCAATTCCGTACAGGATGGCGATTACGACTATCAGCAGCAGAGCTCGTTTCAGCGTTCGGATTTCACCAGAGGCAGAGCGATAAACAAAAGGAAGTCCCCACAGTGCGACAAGGGCAGCAAAGAGTCCAACGTGAACGATCTTATCTGCACTGATCTCGCCCAGCCAATCCTCATCAGGCAACTGATTACCCGGAATGCAAAACAATACTGTCGCTACTATCAACATAACAATCCCAGGCCAGAACGACTTTATACGTATGCTCATCAGCTGTTGTAATTTGAATTGATTCTACTGCGCCGGCGCGACCCTCGGTGTATTCTTTTCGCGAATCCAGTTCCACAGTCCATAAGATGCGATAATGCAAAAGACCAGATACTCCAGCGCATAGAGCTTTATTCCCTTGGAAAAATACAGGTACGTGGCCAGGGCATCAACAATAATCCAGATAATCCATGATTCAATCTTCTTTTCAATCATGTAGAATGTGGTAACAATGCTCATCACAGTAACAAAGGAGTCAGCATAGGGATAGGCGGACGGAATTGCAAACAAGCTGGGCAGTAACTCATGCAGATTCTCGGCAAATGTTCCAAGTAAATAAGTTCCAACAACGCCGATCGCTGTGAGTTTTGAAAAGCGTTGCCAGCCCATAAAACTTGCTCGTAGTTCGTTGCGTTTGTTTTCCTCTCCAGGCCTGGGATTCGCCCAACGCCACCATCCTATAATGTTGGTAATAAGGAAGAATACCTGCAGGAACATATCCGGATAAAGTTGAACCTGGTAAAAGAGAAAGAAGGCCAGCACCACATTGATAATACCTATGGGCCAGCTCCAAATGTTTGTCTGTGCGGATAGCCATACCGCGATGAGCCCGGCAAGAGCAGCGAAGAACTCCAGGTAGCTCATCTCATATCCCAAAACTGTAAACAGGACGTTTTTGATGTCGAAGAAATTCACGTATCAGTATTTACAGTTTGATGCACACATTTTTTGCTTCCGTAAAGAAGTTCAGCGCATTCCAGCCTCCCTCTCGTCCTACGCCCGAATCCTTCATGCCGCCAAAAGGAGTGCGAAGATCGCGGAACAACCAGCAGTTCACCCAGATGATGCCGCATTGCACTGCAGAAGAAACACGATGGGCCTTTCGAAGGTTCTCTGTCCATATGGAGGCGGCAAGGCCATAGCGCGTGCTGTTGGCCATCGCAATCGCTTCTGATTCTGTTTCAAACGGAGCTATCGTTACTACTGGTCCAAATATTTCATCCTGATTGGTATGGCATTGCTGAGTAAGGCCTGTGATAACTGTTGGCGCAACGAAATAGCCGCCTGAGCAACGGCCGGATACATGGACAATCTCTCCTCCGCAAAGCACAGAGCCGCCTTCTTCTCTTGCAAGTGAAATATAGGACATAACCTTATCCCTATGCGCAGAAGAAATCAATGCGCCAACATTAATGTCATGGTGTAATGGATCACCAACGGTGAGCTTGCTGGCGCGCTCAACAAATGTCTTCACGAAGCGTTCATAGATTGATGCTTCAACGAGAATGCGGGACCCACAAAGGCAAATCTCGCCCTGGTTCGTAAAAGACGCCTGCACCGATACGTTCAGCGCTTGTTCAAAATCGCAGTCTGCGAAGATGATTGAAGGGTTCTTCCCTCCGAGTTCCAGCGACAGCTTTTTGAACGTCGGCGCTGCAACTGCGGCAATCTTTTTCCCGGTTGCCGTTCCGCCAGTGAACGATACAGCTTTCACACCAGGATGCGCTACTATTTCATGGCCCGCTTTACTGCCTGCTCCGTGTACTACATTCAGAACTCCGGGTGGAAGCTCAGCCTCGGCGCATAGCTTTGAGAAAAGATAGGCAGTCATTGGCGTAAGTTCTGATGGCTTGGCCACTACGGTGCACCCAGCCGCAAGGGCAGGCGCTACTTTCCATGTGAACAAATAAAGAGGCAGGTTCCACGGAGAGATACATCCTGCTACACCAACTGGCACCCGTTCGGTATAATTGATCGCCGTGTGATCGGTGATGTGTGCATCGCTGGACTCATGCATAATTGCCGATGCAAAGAAGCGAATGTTAGCAATAGCACGTGGAATGTCTAACGTCCGGGCTAGCGTAAGCGTCTTTCCTGAATCCATGCTTTCGGCAAGAGCGAACGATTCCGCATCTCCCTCGAGCATATCAGCAAGTTTATTAAGAATTTTTGATCGACCTGCGATGCCCATGCTTTGCCATCGCGCAGATGCTGCATGCGCAGCTTCAACGGCGCGGTTAATATCAGGCGACTCGGAATCTGGGACGACGCTGTATACTCTGCCCGTAGCGGGATCATAGTTGTCCATAAACGCACCCGATGCTGCAGGTACGAGGTCCCCGTGTATATAGTTCAAGATACGCTCCATTCTTACAAGTTTCCTGTGCGCCCTCCGTCAACAGGTATGTTGATACCATTGATATACGATGCAGCGGGCGACGCCAGAAATGCAACGGCGGCGGCCACTTCTTCAGCAGTGCCTATACGTCCTGCCGGAACCTCAGCTGCCGTAAGTGCCTTGACTTCTTGAAATGTTTTGCCAACTCTGCCAGCCCTCTCTTCCATAATAGATTCAAGCCGCTGTGTGAGCGTTGCTCCGGGCAATACGTTATTCACAGTAATGTTGAACGGTGCTACCTCAAAAGAAAGGGTCTTTGCCCAGTTCGCTACAGCCCCACGCGTCGTGTTTGAAACACCCATGTTTCTGAGAGGAGCTTTAACAGAAGTCGAGATAATGTTGATAATTCGCCCGTAGCCTTCGCGTTTCATCACCGGAATCACTGCCTGTGCCAGCAATTGATTGCAAACAAGATGTTCTGTGTATGCTTTAATGAAGGCCTCCGGTCTTGCATCCAGCAAAGGGCCTGGCGGTGGACCACCAGTGTTATTAATCAGAATCTGAACAGGGTTATCAATAAGATAGCGATCAACTCTTTCCCTAAGACTGACGGGATCTGAAAAGTCGGCCACGATGTATCCATGCCGTTGTGCAGCCCGTGTGTCCAGCGCCCTGGCAATTTCAATCAACTTTTCTTCGTTGCGCGCGATCAGCGTAACATGCGCTCCCATTGACGCCAATTCCAATGCACTGGCCTTTCCTATTCCCTGCGTGCTTCCGCACACAATTGCCCGCTTGCCCGTCAGATCCAGATTCATTATTTGTTGATTTGTTGACCTGTTGATTTGTTGATTTGGAGCCAGCAGCTACGCTGCCGCACGTTCTGCGAAATCAAATCGACAAATAAAGTGTTCCGAAAAAACTTAGTAATTTTAGTGAATAAATGTCGGTTTGAATGCCATCCGACATAGAACTTTTAGACCATGGCCATACGCAGACCTTTCAATGTAAAACAATGGATTGCAGACAATCGCGATCTGCTCAAACCACCCGTTGGCAACAAGAATCTTTATGCAGACGCGGGCGACTACATCGTGATGGTAGTCGGTGGCCCAAACGCGCGCAAAGACTTTCATTTTAACGAAACAGAAGAGCTGTTTTATCAGCTCGAAGGAGATATCAAAGTCACCATTCAGGAGGACGGCAAAGCCGTTGAGATTCCAATCAGAGAGGGGGAAATGTTCCTGCTTCCATCCCGCGTTCCTCATCAGCCAGCGCGTCCGGCTAACACCGTAGGACTGGTGATTGAGTGCAAACGAGAAGACCCGAATATGCTTGATGGCTTGCAATGGTACTGCGAGAAGTGTAACAACCTCCTCCACGAATACCGCTTCCATCTTGACAACATAGAGAAGGACTTTCTTCCACGCTTCCGTGAATTCTATGGATCAAAAGAATTTCGCACCTGTAAAAAGTGCGGCACTGTAATGGAAGCTGATCCCCGTTTTGTCTGACAGGCAAATGAAATTCGAGGACAGTCTCAAGTTCGCACGGCAGCTCGATCGCACCGATCCTCTTCGATCTTACCGGTCTTCATTCAAAATACCGAAGATCAAGGGAAAGAACTCTGTTTATTTCACGGGTAACTCTTTGGGCCTTCAGCCTCAAAGCACCAGTCAGTATATCAGGCAGGAGCTTGATGATTGGGCCAACCTTGGCGTTGAGGGTCACTTTCATGCTAAACGTCCTTGGCTTTATTACCACCGGCTTGCCAAAAAATCATTGGCCCGCCTGACTGGCGCTAGGCCCTCTGAAGTGGTGGCCATGAATCAATTGACGGTGAATCTGCACTTGATGATGGCCAGTTTCTACCAGCCAACGAAATCAAGATTCAGGATAATAGCAGAGGCAGGCGCATTTTCTTCTGATCAATACGCATTAGAAACTCAGTTGAAATGGCACGGACTCGATCCTTCAAATGCACTGGTCGAGATTTCACCTCGTGCAGGTGAGAATACATTGCGCACGAGTGACATAGTAAACACTATCATTAAGAATGGCGACTCGCTCGCGCTGGTACTACTGGGCGGAATTCAATATTATACTGGTCAGTTCTTCGATATAAAAAAGATTACAGCAGCGGCGCACAACGTTGGGGCTATCGCTGGATTCGATCTCGCACATGCCATTGGTAATGTTCCTCTATCGCTACATCGCGACAACGTCGACTTCGCTGTCTGGTGCAGCTACAAATATCTGAACGCTGGACCAGGTGCTTTGGCAGGTGCTTACGTACACGAGAAATACGCACATGACAGAACGCTTCCGCGGCTCGCTGGATGGTGGGGGCACGACGAGGGCGAACGTTTCCAGATGAAGAAGGGATTTATTCCTATGCCCGGGGCTGACGGCTGGCAGGTTTCAAACGTACCTATCTTCCAGGCTGCGGCACTTCTCTCAGCTCTCGAACTATTCGACAACGCAGGAATGAGCGCCCTTCGAAAGAAGAGTGTGCAACTCACGGGCTACCTGGAATATTGGCTGCAAAAGATCAACGCTGATAATCGCTACTTCAGCATCATAACCCCTGATGACCCGAAGCAACGCGGATGTCAGCTATCCATCTTCATGAAAGGTCACGGCAAAAAGATATCAGATGCTTTGCTGCGCAATGGAATTATTACCGACTGGAGAGAACCCAACGTGATCCGCGCTGCCCCGGTGCCGTTTTATAATACGTATGAAGATGTATATGTTTTTGCTACAACTTTCAAAAAAGAGATAGATAAACTGAAGTGGTGAATAGTGAACAGGAAATGACGTCCGAAAAACAAATTGGTATTATCGGCGGTGGCCTTGTGGGTTCACTGATGTCACTCTACCTCGTTGAACGTGGTTACCGGGTTAGTGTTTATGAGCGACGAAAAGATCCACGCATTCATAAGATCGATGGCGGGCGCTCTATTAATCTGGCGCTTAGCCGACGCGGCATCAAAGCGCTTGAGGAAGTCGGACTGGGCCATGTACTGCAGCAAACTGCCATTCCTATGACAGGCCGGATGATGCACGACCTTAAAGGCAACCTCACGTTTCAGCCTTATGGCAAAGAAGGACAGTTTATTAATTCAGTCTCACGCACTGAGTTAAACAAACTGTTGATTGATGCCGCCGAATCAAGAGGCATACAATTCTTCTTCGACCATCGTTGTCTCCATGTTGACATGGATCAATCTGTGCTCACACTACAAAACGGAGGATCATCGTTTAACAAAAAGCTGGATGCTATCATTGGTGCAGATGGCGCGTTCTCGACAGCGCGTCTGGCCATGCAGTTGACGGATCGCTTTGATTATAGCCAGGACTACATCGAACATGGCTACAAAGAGTTTCATATCCCTGCGAACGCCGGTGGCGACTTCGCTATGGCAAAGAATGCCCTGCATATCTGGCCGCGGGAAAGCTACATGCTGATTGCACTTCCTAACCTTGATGGCTCATTCACCGGCACACTGTTCTTTCCCTTCCAGGGAACGCCATCCTTCGAAAGTCTGAAAGACGCCTCACTGTTTGAAGACTTCTTTTCGAAGATGTTTCCCGATGTCCTCAAGCTCATCCCTGACCTGCGCGATCAGTTTATAGAAAATCCAACATCTTCACTCGTAACAGTGCGTTGCTATCCATGGCATGTCAATGAAACATTTCTCATTGGAGATGCAGCACATGCCATTGTCCCATTCTATGGACAGGGAATGAACGCCGGCTTTGAAGATTGCAGAGTGCTGAACGAACTTTTGGGAAAATTCAACAATGACCTTGAACGGGTACTTCCGGAATTTGAAAAGAGTCGCAAACCGGATACAGACGCTATCGCGGGCCTCGCTTTAGACAACTTCATCGAAATGCGCGACCTCGTTGCAGATCCAGAATTTCTATTGCGTAAGAAGATAGAGGCAAAAATTCACGAGCTATATCCATTACGTTGGATTCCATTGTATTCAATGGTGACCTTCCACGAAGAGATTCGCTACTCCGAAGCTGTAAGGCAGGGTCAGGAGCAAAAGAAGATCATGGACCGCGTAATGCAGATCCCTAACATCGACGCTATTTGGCAGACGTCAGACTTCCAACCGATCCTGCATCAAATAATGGGGGACTAATGTGAATCTTGTACTCCTCATATCGCGCGAGGATATCACGTACATAGTTAACTGGCTCTTCACATTTGCAATAGCCCGTTACAACCACGGGATCTTTATAATATTTCGGATCTGATTTCTTCAGAAGAAACTCCTCAACATCAGCCCAGGATTGTTCGTTACGCTGATACTTCACACAAAGCTTTCGCGCATCCAGAATATGTGACAGACCGGTATTGTATGAGGCAAGTATGAACTTGATCCGGTCTTCAGGTTTATCAATTCTCTTGGTCCAGTATTTTTGAAGATACACCAGGTACTTGACGCCTGCTTTGAGACTCTCTTCGGGATCATTCACGTTGGTTGCACCAAATCGTTTGGCCGTTTCAGGCATAAGCTGCATCAGACCACGGGCACCGGCCCATGATTCGCCTACAGGATCAAACTTTGATTCCTGGTATACCACGGAGGCCAGCAAACGCCAGTCCCATCCAAGCTGCGCCGCACCAGCCTGAATCATGTCATCGTACGGCGACAATTTATTTCCTCCCAGGGATGAATAATCACTCTGCAAATGCGTAAGTGCTGTTCGAGGATTACGGAAGTACTTGTTATAGATAACCATGAACGTTGGCTGCTGCTTGATCCTCACCAACCAGTCGTCGATGGCCTTCTTCAGACCGGGTGCATTCTTTCGAACTCCCCAGGCTACCTGCTGAGGGACATTCAACACGGTGTTGATATCCAGGTTTGGATAATAAGCCGAATTGACCCGTGCCATGATATGATCGGCAACTGTATAATCAATTTCACCCAATGCCACGCGCCGGATCAGCGATTCGCTCTCTGCTGTCAATGAATCCGTTGATATCACGATGTCGCCACCGAGCTCTTCAGAAAGGTGTTGCAATCTCACCTGGTGACTTGAACCCTCCATTACGTAAACGTGCTTTCCGATAAGGTCTACCGGGTCGCGTATAAGGTTGTTATTGATCTCATCGAGTGAAAGCTTCCTCCAGTTCTGTGGCTTGCGCTGCACAAGAACAGGATAGGTATTATAATGAGGCCGTGAGAACTCAACGTACTTTCGGGTCGACTTGGTTATTGTAAGCGGAAATGCAATGATGTCGCATTCGCCGAGGTTCAGTTGTTCAATAGCAGTCTCAACACCGGAAGTAACTTTTATTTTGAGCGCGACATTCAACTGTTTGGCCAGCAATTGCAGCAGCTCGTATTCATAACCGAGCGGATGACCTTTGTAAATGAAGTAACTGAAGGAATTGTTATCGACAAGAGCATTTATATACCCTCGTTTGACGATTGCGTCCAAGTCCAATTGAACTTGCGGTTCCCCAAAAACAGGGAAATTCGGTGTTTTTTCGCATGAAAAGCAAATCAGCACCAGTCCAGCAGTCACGAAGATCTTTGAAAAAGCCTTCATAGAACTCCGAATTTACGGATTTCTGCGTTAACAAAAAACCACAAGCCCTACCGTTGTAAACGATTGAGCGACGCAGAATACAACAAATTGAGTTGTGTCATCGCCCTCCGATAGGTAGCCATGCCGTTGTAAATGCATTAAAGCCGCCAAACACGCAATAAAAAAGGGTGGCCTGTGAGGCCACCCTTGATGAAAATTTATTGACTTCCGGGGCTAGTTAAAGATGTAGCGGATTCCAAACTGTGCTCTCCAGCGAGATAACAGGTCAGACGCGCTCCATGCATCACCATTCGTCAACGCTGGGTTATATGTAAACCGCGGCGTATTTGACGAATAGTTGACACCTGCAGTCGGATCTGAATCAGTCAGACCAAGGTAGTTAATGAGTGCAAATTCCTGGTTTGCAAGAAGGTATTGCCTGCCCCAATCCTTGTTCAGCATGTTGCCAACATTCAGAATGTCAAAAGAAAGCTGAAGCTTGTTCGAGGAGTTACCTGCTTTTATGGCGAACTCTTGCAGAATTCTCAGATCGAACTGATGCTGGAATGGCATGCGTGATCCGTTTCGTTCTGCATACTCTCCTCTGCGTTCATTCAAATACTTATCTCCCTGGATGAATGCATCAAGTTGTGCCCATTGCTCATCCGGGGTAACTGTCTTTTGATCAGCTCCACTGCCAACAGTATAAGACACAAGGTTGATTTCAGACTGTGACGCGGGCACATAAATCAAATCGTTCGATGTACCATCGTAGTTGAGGTCACCATTGTAACGATATGAGATAGCCTGGCCGGACTGTCCATTGTAGAAGAGGGAAATCTGGGTTGCCATATGGTTGTCCAGGTACTCCTTGCGATAAGATACGAGACCTACTACCCTTGATCCGGGGCTGTAGTTGCTTCGCGTATTAGGCAATGCGTTAAGTCCGTTTACATTGTTTGCAAATCTCCAGTTTGAATAAGCAACGCTCGAAGTTCCGGAATTGAGATCATATGAATCTCCATATGAGTAAGCTATAGACCCTGAAAATCCGTGCTCAAGCTCCTTTACCAGCTGAACCATGAAGTTATAGGTGTAGCCTTTGTTCGTGTTCTCAATCTTGATAATTTCATCATATGTTCCATCAACGCGCGCAGCGCTGTTGTATCCGGAGTTAGTGGGCGACGTGCTTGTAGTTGTGTATCTGGGTCTTGTGTCCACTCCGGCCAGAACAAATCCCTCCTGCTGTACCCGGTTAAGGTTTGTGAAGTTTACGTTGTTGAGCGTTTTGTTGAATATGGCTTCGACAGTTGCCACAAGCCCGCCAGGTAGTCGTTGATCAACTGCAACGTTGCTTCTGAAAACCTGAGGGAATTTAAAGTTGTTTGCAATTACGTTGATTGCACCGCGGCCTGGTGTAGCGCCAATGTCTTCAGCTGTTGGCTGATTGAATGGATCGGTGCTGTATTTAATACCATTTGTAAGCGGGTTCGCACTTGATGCAGAGCTACCTGTGCTGTACGTTCCGTTAAGCATACCGTTGTTTGAATACTGGTTCGACACCCAAACAAAAGGAACACGTCCGGTAAAGAGACCGGTTCCGCCACGTACCTGTGTTGTTTTGTCTCCGTTAACGTCCCAGTTAAAACCAACGCGGGGTGACCACAGAATTCTTGTTTCAGGAACTTCGCCGGTCATGCCTTCGCTGCCATACTTATTATTGAAGTCGTCGTTAGCTTCCGGTGAATCAGGAAAGATCGGCAGGTCCAGACGGAGGCCAGCGGTGACTTTCACATTTTGTGTTGCCTGAAACTCATCCTGCGCATAGAGACCCAGTTGCAGCGCCTTGAAGGAAGCTCCACCTGAGGTTTGATAAGCACCATCGTCAGCAAATGAATAACCGATCTGGTAGAACGTCGGTGCAACCGGTGTTGCGGACGCCTGTGTTTCAAAATCCTCCAGCGTTTTGAAGGCATAGTTTCCGAAGATGTTCTGCACAAAGAGGTTGTAGAAGCTATAGATCTCATTGTGCGTTCCAAATGTGAGCGTGTGGTTGCCCTTGAAAAGCGTCACATCATCGGTAATGGTTGTGATATCCTGGTCAAGCTGGTTCGCGACAGAGGAATTTTCACCACCAAAAATGATTGTTCTTCCCGTAGGTGCCGCACCAAGGTTTATCAAAGTATAAGGAAACGGATTTCCCAATGGCTCGCGATCATCGCGCACCCGGGTATATCCAACCAGTAAGCGGTTGCTGATGCCGGATCCGAAAATGCTGTTCAACTCAATGCCGGTAGAGTTCGTTGTCGACGGAAAATAAACACCATTGTTATAGAATCTCAATTGGTTTGGTGTTCTGCTGTTATCGATGTTCTCACCGTAGGTGTAGCTGTGGCGGACGGAAAGTTTATGCTTGCTCGAAATGTTCCAGTCCAGTTTTACAAGGAACTTGTTACTGTTGGTCTCATCGCTGATGCCCTGATAAGAGCCTGGATCATAACCCGGAGCAATTTGACCAAGCGTGAATAGGGCTCTGTTAACCTCGTCAACGGTGATGTTCGATTCAGGTGTACCTGGCTCAAATGCCAATGGTGTCTTCTGGCGCGTGATCTCACCGTTTACAAAGAAGAACAATTTGTTCTTAATGATTGGCCCGCCTACACGAAAACCAGCCTGATAGTCTGTATAGTCCGGATACTTAGCTTCTACATTCGTATTGGGATTGTTCTTGCCAACGAGACTTTGATTGTTGCCGAAATAGTATGCTGAACCTTGAAACGTATTGGAACCACTGCGTGTTACTGCATTGATTCCCCCACCAGTAAATCCGCTTTGACGTACATCATAAGGAGCAATGTTAAGCGTGAACTCTTCGATTGCATCAAGGCTTATTGGTTCAATACCAGTTTGACCACCGTTTGTTCCTGAAGGGCTCAGACCAAATACGTCGTTGCTTACAAGACCGTCGATTGCAAATTGATTGTACCTGTTGCTCGTACCTGCGAATGAAGTTCCGTTTCCCGCAGTATTAGCAAAGGGACTGAGTTTGGAGAAATCGCGCAATCCTCTGCTGATTGTTGGCACAGATTGAATTGTGCGATTGTTGATATTCGAAGCTGCTCCTGTACGGTCGGAACTGAAGATGTCGTTGCGGCTCGATGTGATCACCACTTCACTCAATTCAGTGCTTACGTCAGGCAACTGCGCATTTACGTTTGCCGCAACGCCCAGACTAAGGTAAATGTCTTCAAACGTTTGATCTTTGTAACCTACAAAGGATACCTTGACAGTGTAAGGACCGCCAACACGCATACCGGGTATTGTGTATTTTCCGCTTGCGAGTGAAACCGTTCCATAATTTGTGCCGGAAGGCGTGTGAGTTGCCACGATGGTAGCACCTGGTAACGCTTCTCCTTTGGTATCAGTGACCATGCCCGATAAAGAAGAAGTTGTTACCTGAGCCCACACACCAAGCGACGCAAACATGAAGCTTGCAATCAGTAGAAGTCTGCTCATATGATGAATTTAGGTTAGATTGATAGCGGCAAAAGTACCGTAAGCCGTACATTTAAGCTTTAAACCCGCTTTAAATCTTTCAACAATTTATTTACAAAGACTTAACAGTGAACGTATGGGAAGCTGCCGCATTTTCCCTCGATCGTATGCTAAAACCCATTCATAAAAAAGAAGGCTTTCAATCCTCCTTTAATGCTTTATTTGACTAGCGCCAAAGTTTATTACCTATACTCAACCCTATGCGGCAGATTCTTCTGGTTTTCATCCTGGTTACATCGTTTGTTCAGCTCGCAAACTGTCAGCCCGACCTTAGCTATTACCTCCCGGACGACATCACCTTTCATCCGTCTGTTCCAACACCAAAGTCTATTATTGGTCACGAAGTAGGTGAGTGGCATGTAACACACGACCGCCTTGTCAGTTATATGTATGCGCTCGATAAGGCATCAGATCGCGTCAGCCTTGAAGTCACCGGATACACCTATGAAGGCCGCCCACTGCTATTGCTAACGATAACGGCGCCAAAAAACCACGATCGACTTGAGGATATCCGTCAACAACATCTTGCACTGTCCGATCCGTCTCGCGCCTCTTCAGTCGATACGAAAAACATGCCGGCCGTCTTCTATATCGGATTCAGCATTCATGGCAATGAAGCTAGTGGCGTCAATGCGGGTTTGTTAGCTGCATATTATTTCGCAGCAGCTCAAGGTCCCGAAATTGAAAACTATCTCAACAATACTGTAATCCTGTTTGATCCTTCTTACAACCCAGATGGTATGCAACGCTTCAGCAGTTGGGTGAATTCGCGCAAAAGCGTGATGACTTCAACGGATGCAAACGATACAGAACACAACGAAGCCTGGCCCGGAGGACGATTCAATCATTATTGGTTCGACCTGAACCGCGACTGGCTGGTTGCACAACACCCTGAGTCGCGTGCACGCGTAAAAACTTTTCAACGATGGAGACCTAATGTACTCACCGATCATCATGAGATGGGAACGAACTCAAGCTTTTTCTTTCAACCGGGAGTGCCCGCCAGAATGCATCCCTTGACGCCGGCAAAAAACCTTGAACTCACAAAACAGATCGGAACATATCATGCCAAAGCACTGGATGAAATCGGGTCCTACTACTTTACACAGGAAGGATACGACGACTTCTACTATGGAAAAGGGTCTACCTTCCCCGATGTACAGGGCTCCATTGGCATTCTCTTCGAGCAAGCCAGTTCGCGCGGTCACTCACAGGAAAGCATTAATGGTGTATTGACTTTTCCTTTCACGATACGAAATCAGTTTGTTACCGCTCTCAGTTCACTGAAGGCAGTGAATGCAATGCGCGAAGATCTTCTGAACTACCAGCGTCAGTTTTATCGCGATGCCATTTCCGAAGCAGGCAAGGATGCTACCAAAGCCTACATATTTGGTGCTTCACACGATGCCTTGCGCGCATTTCATCTTGCCGAAGTAATGACTCGTCAGGCTATCGATGTATACAAACCTTCTTCGAACATCAATCAGAACGGAAAAACTTTCGCCGCAAATAACAGCTACGTTGTGCCACTGAATCAGCGACAATACAAGCTCATCAAAAGCATGTTTGAAAAGCGTACCTCGTTTAAGGATAGTTTATTCTACGACATTTCCAGCTGGACGCTTCCTCTTGCTTTCGGTGTCGACTATGAGGAATTGCGTACAGTGCCCCAGTTGGGCGAAAAACTATCGGAGCCGAAAATGCCTCTCGGTAAACGCGTAGGAGACAAATCAGAATATGCCTACGTGTTCGAGCCATTCGGCTATTATGCACCGCGCGCCATGTACCGATTACTTAGCCATGGAATCAGAATTAAGGTTGCGAGTGATCCATTTTACAACACGGACAACAAACGCTTTGAACGCGGATCCATACTGATACCCGTCAGCGGACAGGACAAGAATGCCGAGCAAATCGAACTCCTCCTCAACGACATCGTCAACAAGGACGGTATCGATATCTATGCCTTTAAAACCGGACTGGACTACCAGGGCGTCAGCCTCGGTAGCAGTTCTTTCATGCCATTGAAGAAACCATCCATTGCAATGATCGTGGGAGATGGCATATCAGCAACTGATGCTGGTGAGATCTGGCACCTGCTCGACACGCGCTTCAACATCCCGGTTACGCTTATTCCTACAAATGTTCTCGAGCGCGCATCACTCTCGCGCTATACGACTATTATCATGCCGGCGACTTCGGGCTCCACCGGCATTTCAGAAGGCACAAAAGAAAAGCTGAGAAGCTGGACGCAACAAGGTGGTACCATCATTGGATTTGAATATGCACTCAACTGGTTAAGCGGCGCGGGTCTTGGAAAATTCGATATGAAGAAGGAAGACGAAAAGAAGGACCAGAAGCCCCGTCCCTATGCTGACATCGATGAATACACCGGTGCGCAGGAAACCAGTGGCGCGATCTTCGAGTCACAAGTTGACCTGACCAATCCGTTGTTGTATGGATATACTTCACAGAAGCTGCCAATGTTTAAGTCAAACAACTTATTCATGGAGAAGGCGAAAGGTTCATACAGCAATCCAATAGTGTATACTGCGTCGCCGCTGATGAGCGGTTACGTTTCGAAAGAGAATTATGCTCTTGCAAAGCAGAGCTCCGTCGCGGGTGTTAGTGTTTCAGGTCAGGGCCGTGTAATTGGGTTCACTGACAACATGTGCTTCAGAGCATTCTGGTTTGGCACGAACAGGATCTTCATGAATGCGATCTTCTTTGGACCGTTGTTAAGTCCAGCATCGGCGAGATAAGGCGGCTGCCTCGCCATTATCCCAAGTCTTGCATTGCTTTCAAACCGATGAAGCCAATAGATAATCATTCGCATTATTATCTGTAGAGTAAATAAATAATAATTTGTTATTTGGACTTTGAAGGGAAAGTTTGTTCCCGGGTTTAATCTTGCCGGATGTTTTTTACAAAGCTTCCAGCAGTCAACAATCTGACCTGTTAAAGACATCAACCTATGCTCCGCTTCTTCCAAATCCTGATTTGCTTCGCAGTCATGTTCATGACAACTTCAATGTATGCGCAATCACTAAAGGTGATGACCTACAACATCAGGTATGACACACCAAACGACAGCGTCAATCAATGGGGCAAACGCACGCCGAAAGTGTACGCTTTGATTAAAAAATACAACCCGGATATTCTGGGCGTACAGGAAGCTTTATACAATCAAATTACCGACCTGGTTTCAAACCTCAAAGATTACGCCTACGTCGGCGTTGGTCGCGATGACGGAAAGACGAAAGGCGAATTTTCAGCAATTCTTTACAGGAAGGATAAATTTACCATCACGAAAGAAGGAACCTTCTGGCTTTCGCCTACTCCTACCGTTGCCGGAAGCAAAGGCTGGGACGCGGCCATTACGCGCGTTGCCACCTGGGCAGTCATGAAGGACAAGAAATCAGGTGCGTCGTTTCTTATGCTGAACACTCACTTCGATCACATGGGCAAAGAAGCGAGGCGTGAAAGCGCGCTCCTCATTAAAAAGCGTGGTGCTGAACTTGCGGGCAAACTTCCGGTTATCGTAACAGGAGACTTTAATTGCACGAGGGAGGAACCTCCTTACACTGCTATCATGTCAAAAGAAGGCTTACAGCTGCTTGATCCGGCTCCATCGCCTGCTCCGGGCACATTCTGCACTTTCAAAGTCAACTCGATCGAATGCCGCCCCATCGATTATGTATTCCATACTTCTGAATGGAAGGCTAACAACTACAAAGCAATAACGGATAACGATGGGAAGTACTACCCTTCAGACCATTTGCCAGTAATGGTTGAGTTGTCGAAGTAACCCTGTCGTTAAACATCAATCGTGTTTGGTCAGTAACCAGGAGCGCCGTTCACTTCAGAAACGGCTGAGGGAACCCAAAAGGCATCGTACTATGCAGTTCGCGCCGGTGTCCGTGCTACAGCTGGCTTCTTGTTAGCAAGGTAAACTCCAATCATGATGGCACCGAGTCCAATAAAATGGCCTGTGCCAATATCCTCGCCATCGGCAAGTCCCCAGAGGAGACCAACGATAGGCAGCAGGTAGGTTACAGAGCTCGTAAACATCGGGCCCGAAATCTTGACCAGTTCATTGAAGAGCAGAGTCGCCACCGATGTACTCATCAAACCGAGCAGAACAACAAAGCCCGCGGCCTTCCAGCCTCCTTCAGCATGAGTAATTGTCGTTGTGAAATCAGTAAAGAGCAGCAAATAAGAAAGAGCCAGGGGACCGATCAATAGCAACGCTACACTTGTTATAGTTGTTGATTTGAGATGCGGTAGTTTGTACTTCGTGAAGTTGAGGTTGCTCCCGTATGAAAGGCATGCAAGCACGATGAACAGCGCATAGGCATTGAATCCAATCACTCCTTTGCTGCGCGATATAATTAGTGTGAGCGCCCCAACAAGTCCAAGCAGTATACCAGGCACTGCGTTCACAGCAAAGCGTTGCCTGAATACGATCGTACCGATAATCAAAGTGAACAGTGGAGTCAGTGTATTCAATATGCCTGCAACAGAGCTATCCATATGAGTCTGCGCGGCAGCAAACAAAAATGCCGGCATGAATATTCCCATCATTCCCGCAGCGAACAACTTCCAATAGTCAGAGCGTTGCAAGCCCTTCACCTGTTTCAATGCCATCGGAAGCAGGAAAAGACATGCCGCTGATACGCGTAGTGCGCCTACTTCATCAGCGTCAAAAACTTTCAGACCCTGTTTGATAAGAATAAAAGACGTGCCCCAGATTAACGCAAGTATGCCCAAAAGCATATAAGCTTTACTGCGCGTTTGATTTTCCGTCACGGAGGGTGATTTTTAATAGTTAACGATGTTGGACTCAGGCCTAACCACCAATGAGCGTAGCTGCATAGGTGTCGGCCACTTCATCGAGAACAGCAAGTATGTCCTTTTCGTTCTCCAGTTCAACGAGACGTGTGCGGAAAGGTTTAAAATCGGGAAGCCCTTTGAAGTAGTTTGAATAATGGCGGCGCATTTCGAAAATGCCAAGGCGATCGCCTTTCCACTTAATCGAAAACAGCAGATGTTGTCTGGTCACATCAACGCGTTCCTGTATATCCGGAGGGGATAATACTTCCCCGTACTTTGCAAACCTCTTGATCTCATTGAATATCCACGGATAGCCGATCGCCGCACGCCCCACCATCACTCCGTCAACACCGTAACGGTTCTTGTATTCGACAGCTTTCTGCGGAGTATCAATATCTCCGTTCCCGAAAATCGGAATATGCATACGGGGATTCTCTTTGATCTTTCCGATCAAAGTCCAGTCTGCAAAGCCCTTGTACATCTGCACCCTGGTGCGACCGTGCACCGTCAATGCCTTAATGCCGATGTCTTGAAGTCTTTCGGCAACCTCAACAACGTTTCGTGTACTGTCGTCCCAACCCAGCCTGGTCTTAACGGTAACGGGGAGGCTGGTGGCCTTCACGATCTCTTCAGTCATCTTCACCATCTTGGGGATGTCCTGTAAGAGAGCTGCTCCTGCACCCCGGCAGGCAACGGCTTTCACGGGGCATCCATAGTTGATGTCGATGAGATCAGGACCGGCCTCGGCAGCGATCTCAGCCGAACGAACCATGTTTCCGATATCGCCGCCAAACAATTGAATGCCGATGGGTCGCTCATATTCAAAGATGTCCAGCTTCTGCCTGCTCTTGGCCGCATCGCGGATCAACCCCTCCGACGAAATGAATTCCGTGTACATAAGATCAGCACCGTTGGCCTTGCAGACCATACGAAACGGCGGATCACTGACGTCCTCCATAGGAGCCAGAAGCACCGGAAAATCATCCAACTCGATGTTGCCTATTTTTACCATCTTTGGGGTGCAAAGATAGCGCGACTTTCGAGAATGTTAAGACCAGGCACGTTGATATCAGACAGAACCCCCATTTGGTCGCTACTGAGAATCACATTTACTCTCCTCGCCGGCTATATCGCCGCGGCATTTCTTGTCGCAGCAATCATTTCACTCGTTTACGAAAAAGACATAAGCACTATAAACGAAGTGATTGATCCCGAAATGGCCATGCCACTTCTCATCGCCCAGGGACTCATGAGCTTCGTGGCTTTTATTTTTTTTCCGCTGATACACATCACAGCGCTCGAACATAAGCCTCTGTGGCCTTTAATTGAAAATCGCAAAGACCTCGGTAAAACGCTTTCGCTTGTTTTGATTCTCGGGCTCGCCTTCCCTCTTGCCATTTCCCCATTGGCCGAATGGAATGCGCATATGAAGTTTCCCGAATTCATGGCCGGCTTCGAAAGATGGGCACGTGAGCAGGAGGAGCTCCTGGGAAAGGCTACCGATGCAGTTACCAGCTTCGACACGATCGGCGGTCTTCTGATCGCTCTTTTCATTATGGCCGTTATTGCCGGCATTGGCGAAGAGCTTGTATTTCGGGGTCTGATTCAGAATGAACTCTGGCGAGGTTCAAACAATATTCACCTTGCTATATGGGCTTCGGCGTTCGTCTTCAGTGCCATCCATATGCAGTTTTTTGGGTTCGTTCCAAGACTTTTGCTGGGCGCTCTTTTTGGGTATCTGTACTATTGGTCAGGCAATCTCCTTGTGCCGATGTTTGCGCACTTTGTAAACAACGCATTTGGAGTGATCCTGAGATATCTGTACAATATTAAAGCCATCTCAACCGACGTAGCAGAAGACGATGCCGCGCCGTGGAGTCTGGTGATCGTAAGCGCCGTTATTGCCGCTGTAATGATCTATCAGCTTCATAAAAAGCGTTCAAATGAACGGGCAGAAACGGTGCACGAGCCCTATTAACCTGATCTTAATTTTTTTCAGTGAACACGCCTCTTCAAAAGTACAATAACCTTACACAACGAATCATAACGGGGTTGCTAGGCTCTGCGGCAATCATTACAGGGGTTTGCGTAAGCGAGTGGACGTACTGTGCCGTGTTCTTTATCATCGTGTTGTTCTCGCTCCTTGAATTCTACAAACTCGCGGGCCTCGATGGACTCGTTCCGCAGAAGTGGTTCGGCACATTATGCGGTGTAGCCATTTTTGTTTTATCATTCTTCATCGAAAAGCGCGAAGTCTCTTATCGCTTTTACTTTCTGATCTTTCCCATCGTATCGTGTGTGTACATGATCAAACTGTACAAGAAATTTGAACGCAAACCATTTACAAACATCGCGTTCACATTTCTGGGTATTGTGTATGTAGCCATACCGTTTGCTCTTCTGAATGTTGCCGTATTTGACGACAATGGCGTGTACAACTTTGAAATCATCTTCGGCTGCCTTTTCATATTATGGGCAAGTGATACTGGTGCATACTTCGCAGGAACATTCCTTGGGAAACGAAAACTATTCGAACGCATCTCCCCTAAAAAGTCATGGGAGGGGTTCTTTGGAGGCGCCGCCCTGGCGCTGGTATTCGCTTACGGAATGTCGGTGTATTTACATACCCTCACCTTCGTTCAATGGATGGTCGTTGCCCTCATCATCATCATCGGCGGGACCTTTGGCGACCTGGTTGAATCGCTTCTTAAAAGAAGCATCGAGATCAAAGATTCAGGTACCAGCATCCCGGGGCACGGAGGCTTCCTCGACCGCTTCGATGGGCTGCTGATCTCCGCACCCTTCATTGTGGCCTACCTGGAGATATTTTAGCGCCAAATATCCTTTGATCGTTTAAGCTCATTACCAAACAAAATTTAGCCGCATTCAATTGGCCGGAATGTTCTTAGGCTCAGCGCCATAAGTCGCTTTTTTAAAGGAAATTGCATCCTCCGGAAGGAAATTCAGGTAACTTTGCAACCGTTTTCGGGAATGATTTTTTGCCCGGCTTTCCACAAGCTGCTTGGTCCATAAAACGCCATCCGAAACACAACATTTAACAGGACGAGGAGAACTATATGGCATATCTAGAACCGGCTCCCCTTAAAGACAAGGAGAACCCATTTGAAGCAATGATGTCGAGGTTTCAAAAGGCCTCACAGATACTTGGACTTGAAGAAGAAATATACAACGTACTTAAGAATCCCGCGCGGCAGGTAATTGTATCACTGCCCGTCACTATGGACGATGGAGCGATTCGCGTATTCGAAGGATACCGCGTCATCCACTCCACCATATTGGGACCATCTAAAGGTGGCATTCGTTTCGACACACAGGTTAACCTGGACGAGGTAAAAGCACTGGCCGCCTGGATGACCTGGAAGTGTGCTGTCGTCGACATTCCTTATGGAGGAGCAAAAGGCGGTGTCGCCTGCAACCCGCGCGAGATGTCGTCAGGTGAAATCGAACGACTTATGCGCGCCTACACCCAGGCAATGGCCGACGTATTCGGTCCAGACCAGGATATTCCGGCACCCGACATGGGAACAGGCCCTCGTGAAATGGCCTGGCTGATGGACCAGTACTCCAGAAACAAAGGCATGACCACTCACGCCGTCGTAACCGGAAAGCCTCTCGTAATGGGGGGCTCTCTGGGACGTACCGAGGCAACGGGTCGTGGTGTTATGGTGTCTGCCATGGCAGCTATGGAGAAACTGAAGATCAATCCTTATAAAGCAACAACTGCTGTTCAGGGCTTCGGCAACGTAGGCTCATGGGCGGCACGCTTGCTCAACGAAAGGGGTTTGACTGTTCAGGCAGTAAGTGATCTGTCAGGGGCTTACTATAATGAAAAAGGTATCGACATTGACAAGGCAATCCAGTATCGCGATAACCGGAAGGGATCATTGGAAGGTTTCGACGGTGCAGAGAAAATCAAAGCCGACGATCTTTTAACACTGCCGGTAGATGTACTGGTACCCGCTGCAACTGAAGATGTGATCACCAGCTCAAATGCTTCGAACATCAAAGCCAAACTGATTGTGGAAGGAGCAAACGGTCCAACATCTTCGAAGGCGGATAACGTTATCAATGATAAGGGGATAATGGTTGTTCCCGACATCCTCGCGAATGCCGGTGGAGTAACAGTATCCTATTTCGAATGGGTGCAAAACCGACTGGGTTATAAATGGACCGCCGACCGCGTTAATCGTCGCTCGGATCGGATCATGAAGGATGCCTTCACGAATGTTTATAAGACTGCACAACAATATAATGTGCCTATGCGTATTGCTGCATACATGGTGGCTATCGACAAAGTAGCCAAGACTTATAAGTTCCGCGGCGGATATTAAGGATTCAATTTCAATTCAAAATAGAGTCGAAGAGGCCTTATCTTTCCTAAACTGAGCAAGGTCGAATTCGGAAGCCTCCCCACGGAGGCTTCTTTTTTGGTACGCAATAGTTGAGGAATTGCTTTCACAATGTTCCCCAACATGTAAAAAAGTACTCAGCGAAACATCTTTCGCAATCGTGATTGCATTAAAAAAGCGGCCTCACACGACTGCGGCCGTCTTTTTGTAACCACTAAGACAAGAAACCAATTCGAACTATTTGTTATGACCAGAGAAGACAAAGTCATATATACGGATGGTGACAAGGTCACCGTAACCGATTCAGTTTTCCACGTGCGAAAGCAGGATTACAAACTCAACGGTATTATTAAGCACGGCCTGTATGTAATGAGACCCAGCCGTTTGCCGGCAATACTGCTTGTGCTCATTGGCCTCGTGTTGATGGCTGCTGGATTTGCAGAATGGATTCCTGCTAACACAGTTAACGACATCTATGTGGGCGGAACAGCGATCGGAATAAATACCATGGCACTTGCAGTTGGTGGAATCATTGCCCTGATTGGCGTGATCACCATTGGACTCCTTCGTGATAAATACGCCGTACGTATCGCCACCGCTGAGGGTGAACGCAATGTGGTTGTAAGCTCCCGCAAGGAGTACATCGCACAGATCGTAGATGCGCTTACTGTGTCACATTACGGTCCGCCAACATCAATCACGGCAGTTAAAGTATAGTAGTGAACTTTTAAAAGTAAATGCTCAAGCGCCAGCTTGATTCAATTGAAACAGAGAAGAGTTACAGTTAAACCTTAATTATCAAACTCGCTGGCGGGCGAACGAAGGGGCAGATCGTAATGGTCGGCCCCTTTTCATTTGCCATCAAGGTAAATTCATAATTATGCCCTACCTTTGAGCCGCATTTGCTGCCTGGCATCAATTGCATTCACTAATCAAACGTTTCAATGACAATTCATAGAGAAGGTCGTGTGCTTCTTTTTGTACTGCTTATAGTTCTGTTTGCAGTCAATTGGGTAGTTGCTTATTTCTTTCCTGGCCACACGTTCATCCAGAATCTGCTGCTCATTGCCAGCATTATATTCTACCTGATCATCCTTCAGTTCTTCCGCAATCCAATATTTCAAATCTCCAAAAATGACAAGCAGGTGCTTGCCCCCGCAGACGGCAAGGTGGTCGTGATCGAAGAAACAGTTGAATCAGAATACCTCAACGAGAAACGCCGCCAGGTTTCGATTTTCATGTCGCCGGTGAATGTTCATGTGAATCGGATGCCTGTAGCAGGAACTGTAAGCTATTACAAGTATCACATTGGCAAGTATCTCGTTGCCTGGCATCCTAAGTCGAGCACTGAAAATGAACGAACCACTGTCGTTGTGAAAATGAAGAACGGCGTGGAGATCCTTTTCAGGCAGATAGCCGGAGCGTTGGCCCGCCGCATCAAGTGTTATGTAAAAGAAAATCAGGTCTACCAGCAAGGCGACGAGTTCGGATTTATCAAGTTCGGATCACGCGTTGATCTCTTCCTTCCTCTCGATGCTAAGATCGTCGTAAAGATTGGCGATGTTACCAAGGGCGGTCGTACGGTTATTGCGGAACTGAAGTGAATAGAGTGAGGAACAGTGTGAGAGCGATGAGGCTACTATCTGGATTTCTCAACAATATTTCACTCTCACACTGTTCCTCACTCTGTATCAGAAGAAGCGCAGTCCTACCTTAGCGCCCAGCCAAAGCTTCACATTGACGTTGTTCTCCAACGTTGTCTCATGGATGATGGTCGGCTTATAGTCCGTGAACAGCTCAGGATATTCTGTGTAGGTGTTGTCCGTGTAGTGCGCGTTGAGCGTTACGCCGGCAGTGAGTCCGAACTTCTTTACGGGATGATACTCAATCCCTGCATACAGTTTTGATACAATGTTTAATGCATCAAGCGTATAACCTGAAAATATCTGGTTCGCTGTCAGGTCGGCGTTAAGTCGCAGATGGCGGGTCAGGTTGGGTGCCGTTCCAACGCCGTAACCTGCCGTCCAGTAAGTGTGCTCATCATTGAATGTCGATGGCTTTGCCCCTGCCGTAAAGATGTTGTAGAAGTAATGAAGTCCCGTTCTGAAGGCAACGTTCGTATAAAACACTTCATCAGCGGAGACTTCCAGCTGATGATACCCCTTCATGACAAAACTGAAGAAGCCAATGGGCACGCCCTTGATGCTGTCGGATATATTTACACAACCAACCTGAACACCCGCGACTTTGGTGGCATAGTTCAGACCTCCCGAAACCTGAGCGCCAGTCACTTTTTGTGCTGCAAAGTTCAAGAGCCCTCCCACCTGGGCTCCTGTTACATTAGCAGCTGAAAAGTTCATGATACCCGCACCCTGCCCTCCGACGTGGTCGCGCGTCGTGAAGTTCATGATGCCAGCCATCTGCGCAGGGCCGGTTATACCCGTTGCAAAGTTGAATATACCTGCCACCTGCGCCCCTGATTGTTCGCCAAGATTAAAATTACCAATGCCAGCAACGTGAGCTCCCCGCGACCTGCCATGCGTGAAGTTGATCATTCCCGCAGCAGAAAACTTTTCAGTGCCCGCCCAACTGACATTTGATATGCCGGCAAACTGAGCACCTCTTACAGTATCGAGATTGAGGTTAACCATTGCAGAACCCTGAAAGCCATGCGCCTTACCTCCTGTAGCATTAAACACGGTGGCGATCTGTGTACCGTAAACATCTCCACGGTCGATATTAAACAGACCTCCTATTTCAAGCTTCGTCACCCCCAACGCATAGCCTCCAAACACGTTGAAGGAGTATTCATTGATAACGTTACCACTAAGCGTATGATTGGTACCAATGAATGGCCATATC
Organism: Chryseolinea sp. T2; assembly: GCF_037203685.1. Classification (NCBI taxonomy): domain Bacteria; kingdom Pseudomonadati; phylum Bacteroidota; class Cytophagia; order Cytophagales; family Fulvivirgaceae; genus Chryseolinea; species Chryseolinea sp. T2. The sequence continues at coordinate 19,220 of NZ_JBBCAU010000008.1, read as the reverse complement.
GAAACCTGTGTCTTTCGGTACAGCGTATCCTGAATGTTGTCGATGTTAATGTTCTCGGGTGAGAGAACCTGAGTGTGCCAGAATCTTCTGAACTTCTCCACGACGCTGTCGGCAAGAGTGTTCATCCTTTCTTCGTTGAAGTTCATCGGTATCTTGAGCAGACCTTTCTTCGCGGGGCTTACGGCAACAATAGTATCACCATACTCGCGGCGGGCAACGGCAAGCCTTACCTCATCAGCGGTCGGCTTCTTGATCGTGATTTCAAAGAAACCATACTCATCTGTAACCGCCGACGATAATGTAAGCGGATCGTACACGCTCACATTTTTCAGTCGCTTACCTGTTGCTTCATCAACGATATATCCACTGTAAACCTGTTCGTCAGGCTGCTTTGCCGAACGCGTGAGGATGACATAATTCCCTCTCACTTTATATTGTACTGATCCTTCAAAGAGAATCTCCAAGACTTCCCGTACGGAATTTCCAGCGAAATTGAACGTCACGATCCGTGAAACATCAACAATTGAGGGACTGTAAGAAAAGGTAAATCCGGCCTGTTGTGAGATCTTGTTTAACGCAATATCGAGGCGCTCCTGAACGAGCGAAACCGTGACCGTGCGCTCCAGCAATGGAGTCTCGCCTCGTGCCACGCCGGTAAAGACCAGCAGTAACAGCACTGCATAGAGGCGATGGATGAAGGCAATATCAGGGCGCACAACCTGCACCATCCAGAAGGATTTTCCCATTCGATTCAATGGCCTTCAGGCCCAGCGTTTCTGTGATGATGGCAACAACTTCTTCCAGGGGTTCATTGTTGAATCCAACCGTGAGGCGACAAAATCTTAAACTTGGGGACAACTCAATCTGCTTGTTATATACGGCATTGAGCTGACGAACAACATTGACCAGCTCGGCGTTCGTGAAGTTGAATACCCTTGTCTTATATGCAAGCACATTGGCTTCCGGTTGTTCAATTGTAAACTTCTTCAGCTGTTTATCATAAACACCTTTTGCTCCTTCGCGCAGATATACGCCGGAGTCATTCGCCGTATAGAACATTACTTCTCCTTCACTTACGACTACTTCTATCGTGTTGGAGTTCTCAGGTGCCTTAACGTTAAATGCTGTACCTATATCCCGGATCAGTACACCATCGATGTCAATCACAAACTTCTTTTCCTTATCATGCTTAACATTGAACCAGGCTTCACCTTTGAGTCGCACCCTGCGTTCGTCAGCTTTCTTATCGTAAGCGTAAGTGATCTTCGATTCCTTATTGAGAAACACGTTGCTTCCGTCCGGCAATGTATCACTAACGGTCTCGGTATGCGACGCTACAACAACAGCATCACGGGTACCTACAGGTTGCCTCAGGAAGTAGACTCCGGCAAGCACTGTCAACAACAATCCGGCAGCTATTTTCCAGTAAAGATTGAAATCCCGTTTCTGAGGAGAAGGGAACTGCACTACTTTGGTGTCTTTCTCCAGCGTGCTCTTCACACGTAACCAGGCAGCATCAGTGTCAAAGCTCTGAAAGCTCTTCACGGAAGCGGCGTGTGAGAAGATCGCGTTGAACTGCTCTACGTACTGGCGATTAACTTCACTCTCTTTTTGCCATGCCACGACATGGGCAGTCTCCTCCTGGCTCGCTTCACCGGCGAGGTATTTGGCAATAAGCTCATCCATCTGTTCCTGATCCCTTTCCACGTCCTTTAGCCAAAGAGCCCGTTAATAAGTACAATAAGAAACAACAAGTAGTCCTTCAGTTGCTCGCGCATTACGCGTAATGCCTTGCCCATTTGATTTTCAACCGTCTTGATCGATATGTTCAATTGGTCCGCGATCTCCGCGTATTTCAGATCTTCAAACCGGCTCAGTTTAAATACTAGCCGGCATTGCTCCGGTAGTTTCGACATTGCCTCCATGATGCGCGTCTCCAACTCTGAGGCCTCAACTGTTCGCGCCACCGATTCGATGCTCCGCTCCCCTGCAGCGATTTCCATGGCCGCATGCTGCTGTTTGATCTTTTCATGCTTCAGCTGATTCAAACAGGCATTCCTGACCATCGCATACAAATAGGGTTTCACTCCTGTGTGGATCGACAGGTTATCGCGCTTCTCCCATACGTTCGTGAATGCGGATTGAACAACCTCCTCTGCCTCCTCGCGGTCGCGGACAAAAGTGTAGGCGTAGTTACAAAGTGACTGGTAGTATGTCCGAAAAAGCATCTCAAAAGCAGCAATATCGCCTGCCCTCAGCGTTGTAATGAGCTGATCTACCTGCAATTCCACTCCTTTTGGGTTGTGTTATCAGCGAAATTTACGGTATTACAGCCTAGTGGTATGACAATTCAGAAAAGATTTCCCCCTATGATGCGCGTTAAAAAAGTGTTGGGGCTTCTAACTATCTGATAATAAAATGAATACCCTATTAAAATCGTTGGCCTGCTAGCTTCGCTCCGTCATTATTCATAAAACTAAGGGGAAACCTTTCCCTTCAAACTACGTTTCATTAAGGTTTCGTCAACCATTGAATCGGTATAAATGGTCGGCGCAGGCTGCAGTTGCGGATGCGTCCGCAACCTTTTTGCGGTGGTCATTGCAAATTTTCATCCTCCACTCATCCTACACTCATTCTGCACTCATCCTACACTCCCCGGTTCAGTTTGGAGTCATTTTGTATTCATCAAGGCTTCAGGTGGGCAAGGCTTAGTGATGCCGTTCCCCGATCCAGAACGGTCCCGGCGACGTCACCTCAATGATTCCCGATGTGACTGCTGTAATCTGACTCCCCACCAGAACTGCCGGCTTAACTGACAACTGCTCACCTTGCGTGAGCAACGCCGATCCCTCAGCGATCCACTTCTCGAAACGCCCATCTCGAATCCTTGACCATTTCATAGAAGAATCAATGAGCGCAATCTGAAAATCATCTGCGTGTTCCCAATCCCCGAAACATCGCTCCGGCAACCGGACCAGTACCTGCAATGAATGTTGATTCCTGCTTCTCAGATAAGACAGGACGGCTTTAGCCTGACCGGCTGATCCATCAATAATGTCGGCATGCCCCACATGCGCAACGGTGTCATTCACAACGGATTCATTATGCGCAAGCGAATCAAGTACAATGACATCCACCCGAATCCCCCAGGAAGCAACTTTCAGCATCGCCTCGCCGGTAACGATCACGAGCGGCGACCATTCCAGTAGCGACATCAGATGATCATCGGCAATGGCATCAACAACAAACAGAGCAGGTTCCTGTCCTTCCTTTACAAAGTGATGAGACGACATTGCTTAAGATTATATAGCACCAAAGTTAAGAACGCACAAAGTTACGGCCCGCGACCGGCGCCTCCAATTCTCCATTCTTAACTTTCAATTCTCAATTCTCAACTTTCAATTCTCAATTCCCCGGCTTCTCGTCTCCCCGCAGTTTCATACATTTGCAACCGAACCAAGATGAATATGCTGAACGCAAATCAGTGCTACGATGCCTTCAACCGCAGTGTTGCAGACTATCACAAATACGACGATGTCGATAAGGCTATCAGCAACCCGTATCCCGCTGGCAGCTTTGAAGCGCTGCTCTATGGAAAAAACTGGATAGACACCGTTCAGTGGCATCTTGAAGACATCGTCCGGAACCCGGACATCGATCCTGTGGAAGGACTTAAACTGAAGCGACGCATTGACAAGTCGAACCAGGAGCGTACAGATGTCGTGGAACGCGTCGATGACTACTTCCTCGATGTTTTTAAAAACGCAACGCCAAAACCAGATGCGCGGATCAACTCTGAAACTCCCGCATGGCTACTGGACCGGATGAGTATCCTGATGTTAAAGATCTATCACATGGAGGAGCAAACGCGAAGAACCGATGCCGCACCTGATCACATCGCGCGATGCCTGAGCAAGCTCGCATTGCTGATGGAGCAAAAGAGCGACATGCGTTCAGCGTTCGATGAACTGATGGAAGACATCGGAAATGGTACACGCCGCTTTAAAGTATATCGCCAGGTTAAGATGTACAACGACCCATCACTGAATCCGGTGTTGTATAAGCAATCGAAATAACATCAGCTGAGTTAGCACAATAGGAAGCACCCGGGATCTGTCTCAGCTGCAACAAATACCATCGTCACAGAATGATGGCATCATCCCGATATGATAACATTTACGCAATTCACTTTTTTTGTAGCTTACGGCATTAAGCAGCAGCTGTGACATTGAGAAAAATTCTGGTCATTCGCTTTTCAGCAATGGGTGACGTTGTGTTACTGGTGCCCGTCATCAGAGCCCTGGTCGCTGCCTACGACGACGTGGAAGTCACGGTTGTAACCCGTCCTAAGTTCGCATCCTTCTTTACCGATATCGATCGCGTGATCCCCTATCCCGCCGATGTAGACTATACATATACCGGTATTCTGGGAATGCGTGACCTCTTCGGGAAACTCATGAGAAAGGCGAGCTATGACGTCGTCATTGATATGCACGACCACATGCGGACCATCATCCTTCGCAGTCTCTTCAAATTGTTTGGGGTAAAGGTGGTCGTGTTTCAAAAGGGCAGACCTGAAAAGAAACAATTCACCCGGAAAGAGGACAAAAACACTCAACGGTTACCCCATACGGTCGAACGCTATCGTCAGGCATTTGTTCACGCGGGCTTCGACAAGATTCAGCTGACGGAGCCTGCGCCCTATTTCAATCTCAGGAACCAGTCAGTCGAACAGCTCGATAGCTGGCTTCAGGGGAAGTCATTGAAGAAAGACACGACTTGGATCGGTGTCGCCCCCTTTGCTGCGCACGTATCGAAAGTTTGGCCCGAAGGAAATTACTTCACGGTGATTGAACAGTGGCTGTCACAACGTAAAGCCACGTTCTTCATGTTCGGTGGTGGCGAGAAGGACATTAAGTTCTTCGAAACATTGAAGGAGCGCTTCCCGGAAAACATTGTTGTTGTCGCCGGTGAACTTAAGATCAAACAGGAGCTTGCACTAATGCAGATGCTCGATCTCATGTTATGCGTTGATTCATCGAACATGCATTTGGCCGCTCTGTCGGGCACAAAGTTGCTTTCCATATGGGGAGGAACACATCCCGATGTAGGATTTGGTCCTTACAACTACGGCAACGAAAGCATTCTGCAAATCAGTCGGGAGGTTCTTCCATGTCGCCCCTGCTCCGTGTATGGCACAGAGAAGTGTTTTCGCGGCGACTTTGCCTGTCTCACATTCATTAAGCCCGAAGAAGTTGTGAGGCGCATGTCGGAAGCGCTTGCCTGACAGAATTCAAAAAATACCTGAAATGAATAAAGATATCGACACCATCATTTTTGACCTCGGCGGCGTACTCATCGACTGGAATCCGCGCTATCTCTACAGGAAGATCTTCGAAACTGAAGAAGAGGTGACTTGGTTCCTTGACAACATCTGCACGAGTGAATGGAATGATCAGCAGGATGCGGGCCGAACATTTCAGGAGGCAACGGACGAGCTGGTGGCAAAGTTTCCGGATCACGAAGTTGCTATTCGCGCCTGGTATGACCGCTGGCAGGAAACCATTCCCGGCCCTGTTCACGAAACGGTGGAGATCCTCAAACACTTCCGGGATAACCCAACCCACCGGCTATTTGCACTGACCAACTGGTCGGCGGAGACTTTTCCGTGGGCACTGAACACTTTTGATTTCCTGCATTGGTTTGAAGGAATTGTTGTTTCAGGCGTCGAGAAGACACGAAAGCCGTTTCCTGAGTTTTACAAGATCCTGTTCGATCGTTATTATATCGATCCGAAAAAGGCATTGTTCATTGACGACAACATCAAGAATATCGAAGGAGGAAAAGCGTTGGGTCTGACCACGATTCATTTTCAAAGTCCCGGCCAGTTGAGAACTGAATTGCAGCAGGCAGGACTCATTGCTTAAGCAGGCCTCATTGCTTAAGCACCAGCTGGCCTCATTGAAAGCAACAGGTCTCATTGCCCTAGCTCAGGTATCCGCGCGAGATAAGTTCTTCGTGATCCTTGATTTCATAAGTGCTTCCGTTGGCCAGTAGATATAATCTGTCTGCCAGCGACAACACGTTGCGATAGAGGTGATCCGTGAGGATAATTCCCTTTTCAGTCTTAGCGTCCTGGATCATGTTACAAATGGCTTCGATGTGCACAGGCATCACACCCGAAAATGGCTCATCAAGCATCACAAAGCGCGCGCGCGACTTGAGTACGAGCAGGAGTTCGATCACACGCCGCGTACCGCCCGAAAGCTCGTCGGGTTTCAGATCGAGCTGCTCTTCGAATTCCGGGAAGTAATTCATTACAACGCCGGGATCGACTCTGAAAAGTGAAAGCGCCTTTCTGATTGAAACGTGAGGTGGTACGAGATTGCCCTGCGGAAGGTATCCGATGATGCGCCTCTTAATAAAATCCTCCGGCAACGGGCGATCATTGACGCGGATCGAGCGATGGCTTGCCTGTTGAATGCCAAACACAACTTTAAACAAACTTGATTTGCCGGATCCGTTGCGCCCAAGAATACCGACAACTTCTCCAACAGCACACTTAACATAGACTCCCTGCAGAATCCTTGTCGTTCCGTAGCTAAGCTCGAGACCGTCAAACTCAAGAACATCACTCATAAGAATTGCACTGTAACGATTATCATTCCTACCCAGAGTACGATGTCGAGTGAAGCTGCATAGGTGTATAGCCTCGCCGTTGAAAAGCCCAGATTGTGATAAAAGTAAAGCTGCTGCCGGCGACTTAAATGAAACACAATACCCAGCAAGGCACTGCTGAAGAGTTTAATCCATAGAAGGGTCAGGACAAAGTAAACCGATCCCCAGCTTAGCAACAGGTAACAGGTGAACAGTGAAAAGGCGTTTGCTATAATAGCATGCGGTTTGTAGAACACAACGATGGGATGCATGAGTGCGAAAACGCAAAGGTCATGCCAGCGAGATGTTATTTCTTTTTGAAGGCCAAAAACACGCGCTCAATTATATCACAGCACTCGTGAAGCTGCTCTTCCGTGATTACCAACGGAGGCGCCAGACGAATAATGTTTCCATGTGTAGGTTTCGCGAGCAGTCCTTCGTGCATTAGCGACATACATATGTCCCATGCAGTACTACTCTCGGCGGTGTCGTTCACAACAATGGCGTTCAACAGACCCTTTCCTCTCACAGCCGATATCAGTTTTGTTCTGGATATCAGCTCTGTAATGCGTTGACGGAATACTACACCGAGGCGCGCGGCATTGCCTGCGAGGTCTTCTTCCTTTACCACCTCTAACGCTTCAACACAAACTACTGCCGCCAGTGGATTGCCTCCAAAAGTGGAACCGTGTTCGCCTGGTTTAATCACCAGCATTACTTCATCGTCGGCAAGAACAAGAGACACAGGCAACATACCACCCGACAATGCCTTGCCGAGGATCAGGAGATCAGGCCGCACATTTTCATGATCACATGCAAGCATCTTTCCGGTTCGGGCAATGCCGGTTTGAATCTCGTCGGCCATCAACAGTACATTGTAGCGCGAGCAAAGTTCCGCGGCAGCCTTGAGGTAACCCGGTTGAGGAATGAATACTCCCGCTTCACCCTGAATAGGTTCCATCCACAACGCGCAAACATTAGGATCATTCAACGCCGATTCAAGTGCGGCACGGTCATCAAACGGAATAATTCTGAATCCCGGCATATACGGACCAAACCCCGTTCGCGCGGAAGGATCAGTGGATGCAGAAATGATAGTGGTAGTCCGTCCGTGAAAGTTCTGACTCACAGCAACGATCACAGCTTCGTTTTCAGGAATGCCTTTCACCTGATAGCCCCACTTCCTGGCCAGCTTGATAGCAGTCTCGTTTGCTTCGGCCCCGCTGTTCATAAACAATGCCTTGTCGTAGCCGAACGTATCACAAACATACTTTTCTGCGACACCAAGCTTGTCATTATAAAAAGCACGCGATGTAAGTGTAAGCTGCTTTGCCTGTTCAATTAATGCATTGACGATACGCGGGTGGCAATGACCCTGATTTACGGCGCTGTAGGCAGAGAGAAAATCGTAGTATCGCTTTCCATCTACTCCCCAAAGGAAAACTCCTTCACCTTTATTAAGCACGACAGGAAGCGGATGATAGTTGTGTGCACCATACTTATCCTCCAGTGAAATCGCGTCCTGACTTGCGTTGCGTGTGCCGATCATATCATTGCTCTGTAAACAACAAATTTACCGAATTGCCCTCGTAATCGCCATACCTGTTATCTTTAGGTCGATGGATACAGTTTTTTTATTAGGCGGAGTGATTGTTGGTGCGGCTGCTGCCTGGTTCTTCCTTCGACAACAGGTTCGAGCTGATGGCGACTCCATGCTGATGGCCGAACGCGAGAAGAACAAACTCATCCTCGATCAGCTAACCGACTTAAAGCGGGAGCTCGAGATCGAACGCAAAAAAGTACTCGAAGCAAACAGTGAACTCGCCTCTACCGATGCCGACTATCGGAATCTCCAGGAGAAACTGGCGGAGCAAAACGCTGCGTTCGAAAACATGTCGGAGAAGTTTACTCTTCAATTCAAGCAGCTGGCAAATGACCTGTTCGAAGAGAAGAGCCGCAAGTTTACAGACCAGAACAAGTCAAACATCTTTGAGCTGTTAAAGCCTCTGGGAGAAAAGATCGTCGAGTTCGAACGCCGCGTGGAGGACACCCACAAAGATACCATCAGTCGTAACTCGGCCCTTCGCGAACAACTCGAGAACCTCCAGCGCCTGAATGTTCAGATGACGCGTGAGGCCGAGAACCTCACCCGTGCATTGCGCGGCGATAGCAAAACGCAGGGTGCATGGGGAGAGTTTATCCTGGAAAGCATTCTCGAAAAGTCAGGACTGGAAAAGGACCGCGAGTATTTCATCCAGGAAACATTCAGTACCGACGAAGGCCGGCTCAGGCCCGATGTGATCATTCGTCTTCCTGAAAACAAACAGGTCGTCATCGACTCAAAGATGAGTCTCCGTGCTTACAACAGCTTCGTGAATGCCGATAATGACGCGGACAAGGCGATGTACTTAAAAAATCACCTTACGTCCATACGCCTTCACATGAAGTCGCTGGGTGAGAAGAACTATCAGAACATTTCGGAAACCACGCCGGATTTTGTGATCATGTTCATTCCGATTGAACCTGCATACATCCTGGCTATACAAAGTGAAAAGACGTTGTACGAGGAAGCACTGGAGAAGCGAATTGTGTTTGTGAGCCCAACGCTGCTGATACCTTCATTACAACTGATCAAAAACACCTGGAAGCAGGAGTATCAAACACGCCACGTATTGGATATTGCTTCGAAAGCCGGCGACCTGTATGATAAGTTCGTTGGTTTCACGGACGACCTTATTACGCTCGGGCGTAAGATGGAGTCATCGAGGAAATTCTATGAAGAATCGATGAAGAAGTTGTCGTTGGGAAATGGCAACCTTGTTCAACGTGTGGAGGACCTTCGTAAGCTCGGAGCAAAGACGAACAAGAGGATTGATCCCACGTTATTGAAGAAGGCCGAGGACCAGGGCAATCTGTTTGAATAGGATGTATTAAGAATCCCGTAGGGATTCCTGATCAATAGCACATTCGGATATTTAAAGCGTACGACGTTCGGGCGTTCAATGAAAAATGACATGCTCCTCGAACGCGACGCACAATCGAAATTCATTCATTGAATTGCGTGTCGAAAGGAATATATTCTTCAATATTCGCTCAGCTACAGATCGAAGATCCCTCCGGGGTCTCAAGTACAATCTCTTCTCGTGTTATAGATCAAAGATACGTCCGGGATCTCAAGTGCAATCTCAATAAATCCGCCCGATATTCTCAGCGATGATCTTCTTCAGTTCCAGTGGTTCTATAAGTCCTTGTTTGCCATAGATGATCTTTCCTCCGGGCGCAATGAACAACGTGTAGGGCAGGGAGCCTTCCCACTTTTTGTCAAGTCCATCGATGAAAGCATACTTGTCACCCTTGAAGATGTAGTTCTTCATCGACGCCTGCTTCTTGGTTAGGAAGTTCAGAGCATTTGGCTTGCGGTTCAGCTCATCCATGCTGATGGTTATCAGCTCGAACTCGCGGTTTCGATACATGCGATTCATGTTGACAAACTCGGGGAACTCAGTAACGCATGGTCCGCACCAGGTAGCCCATACGTTGATGAGCTTGTAGTTCATGCCATCGTTCTTAAGAAGTTCTTTGAGTTGGTCCATGTCGAGCTCATCAATCGTCACTTTTTCTTTAGCCCATTCGTCAGGAGCTTTGGCGGCATAGTCCCGTTTGCTCGGCCATTTGATCGAACATCCGAACGTCTTTGTCTTCTCAACAGGAACCGGCTTGCCCGCAACCATAGCATCGAGAGCATTGCGCACATCGTTTGTTTTCGCAGTGCCAGGCTTTTCACCATCATCGATGCGGCCGGTATAACGAAGTATTCTCTTCTGGTCGAAAATAAACGCGTGAGGAGTAGCCTGTGGTCCATACTTCATGGAGAGCTGTGAGTTCTCACCGTCGTATAGATAAGGATAGTTGATCTGAATGTCCTTGGCTCTGAGCTTCATTTCTTCAAACGAGTCACTAAGATCAGTGTATCCAAGTTCATCGAGACGAACTGACAGTGGATCGTTTGGAGAAATCGCTACCACGGCAACGCCTTTACTCTTATAGTCGGTAACCAGCTGTTTGATGCGTGCTTCATAAGCCTGTGCCGTCGGGCAGTGATTGCAGGTAAAGACAATCAACAAAATCTTGCTCGAGGCAAAATCCTTTAGAGAATATGTCTTGCCGTCAGTGCCAGGCAGGCTGAAATCAGGAGCTGGCGATCCTATCGGAAGCGTTTGAGGATCATCAAGCGCCCAGGCACTCGCCGAGACTAACATTAAAATCGCGATCAGAATTTTCATAGGATGGGCAGATTAAAATCTATAACTAAAATAGGGAATTGCGAGTTGCTATCGATTCCGCTCGTGGAAATTGAGTTTAGTCCTTAGTCCTGAGTCTTTAGTCCTGAGTTTGGTCATTAGTCATTTTAGTAAATTGTTAGGCCACTGGTTTCGTATGTAATTCGCATCCTGGGGATTAGAATCAGGAATAAGCGTTGGAATCAGGAAAGAGTTAGATCAGGAATAAGACTCAGAATCAAGGAAGAGTTAAAATCAGGAATAAGAGTTGCAAAGCTGATTAGTAAACTAATTGCCCGTAGAGCTAACCATAGCTACTCCGACTTTTGCACTTTAGACGCTTCGTTATCTAAATTTGAGCCTAAAGTATCAGTCCCTTCGAGAACTAATAACTAAAGACCAAACTCAGGACTAAAGACTCAGGACTAAAGACTAAAATGAAGTTGACACCAGACAATAAACTGAAGAAACTAATCGTCGTTGGCGATCGCGTGCTTATTCAGCCGGGAAAGCAAAACGACAAGACGGCCTCAGGACTTTATCTGCCACCGGGCGTGCAGGAGAAAGAAAAGATACAAAGCGGCTACGTAATAAAAGTTGGTCCCGGTTATCCGTTGCCCTTACCTGCAGACGAAGATGACAGCTGGAAAGGCCGGGAAGAGCAGATCAAGTATCTTCCGTTGCAGGCACAGGAGGGCGATCTCGCTATCTTCCTTCAGAAGGGTGCCATCGAAGTTATGTACGAGAATGAAAAGTATTTCATTGTTCCACAGGCATCTATCCTGATGCTTGAACGGGAGGAGGATCTGTAAGATGGCAGGAATTTCTTTTGACGTGCTGCGGACCGGAAAGAAGTACCGGCTCACTAACTATGGTGAAACGCACGACTTTGTGATCGAACAGGTCCTTTCTGATGGAGACTTTCGCGTGAAAGACCTGCTGACTTTGGAACGTTATCGTTTAAAAGACCTTATCAAATACGGCAAAGGCAAGGACTTCATGCTCGAAGACATCGTCTAACGAACATAAAGCACTTGCCCTTATCAGTTTGCCAGGACGGCAACCAGTATTCTTAGAATCTTTCTGTGTTTGAAAAGAAGAAGCTGCCTTCAATGGCTGCGTTCTCATCGCTGTCTGATCCGTGAATGGCGTTGGCCTCGATCGACTTTGCAAACAGCTTGCGGATAGTTCCATCTGCCGCCTTAGTAGGGTCGGTGGCTCCGATGAGTTTACGGAAGTCTTCAACAGCGTTGTCTTTCTCGAGAATCATCGGGATGATGGCTCCTGAGGACATATAGCTGCAAAGGTCCTTGTAAAAGGGACGGGCCTTGTGTACGGCGTAAAACTCGCCTGCCTTCTCTGGTGACAACTGAGTCTTTTTAATCGCCACGATCCGGAAGCCCGCTTCCTCGATCATTTTGGTGATAGCACCAGTGTTTCCTGCCGACACCGCGTCAGGTTTAATCATCGTAAATGTCTTGTTTCCTGCCATATCGTTTCTAATGCGTGTTTTCGTTGCGATCGCGCGTTGCGAAGCACGAAGGCTTCGTTCAAAACGCGCGCAAAAATACTATTAAAAAGGAAAGTCCCCAGTTCAGAGGCGACATTTTGGGCGTAGAGAGGAAAACCGCGGTAAGTATCGGATTTTCAGCATTGTATATGGGGTAAAAATCCGCATTTTTGCGTTTTGTTTTCAGGGCAGGCATGCAAAACATCGAAGCATTCAGGGATTTTCTGGGTACCCCTCGTAAAATGGTCATTCTGACCCACTTCAATCCGGATGCTGATGCATTGGGATCGTCGCTTGGACTAAGTCGATACCTGAAAAAAAAGGGGCATGAAGTCATCGTAATCACCCCCAGCGATTACCCCGAATTCATTGGATGGATGCCGAAGCCTGGTGAAGTCCTTGTTTATAAGAAGGACCGGGTCGAAAAGATTGCCGAAATCATTCGTCAGGCAGGTGGTATTTTCTGCTTAGACTTTTCAGCCCTTCACCGCATCAACGACATGGGCGAAATGGTGAATGCATCGTCGGCACCGAAAGTGCTGATCGACCATCACCTTGAGCCTCAGAAGTTTGCGGACTTTGAGCAATGGGACCAAACGGCGGCTTCGACAGCAGAACTGGTTTTCGAACTAATAGATAGCCTTGGAGACAGGGACCTGATCGACCCCGGCATGGCGGATTGCCTGTACGCAGGCATCATGACAGATACCGGGAGTTTCAGGCATTCTAATACAACACATAAAGTATTTAAGGTGGCGTCGGCCCTGGTGGAAATCGGAGCAAACCCGTACCAGGTTTCGAAGCTGATTTATGATACCAATACCATCGAGCGCCTCAGACTCATGGGCTATGTGCTGAGCGAAAAGCTGCGGGTGGTGCCCGAGTACCGAACCGCTTACATAGTACTCACTTCGGAGGAGCTAAAGCGCTTTAGTTCTCAAACGGGTGACACTGAAGGTCTTGTCAACTTTGGGCTTTCGATTAAAGGTATCCGGCTGTCTGTGATGATCTCGGATCGCAAGGAGAATATAAAGCTGTCGATGCGTTCGCTGGGGAGCTTCTCAGTAAATGAAATGGCAAGGGCACATTTCGATGGTGGCGGTCACCGAAACGCAGCAGGTGGTCAAACGACACTGACGCTGGATCAAACCGTGGAAAAATTTCTGGGCGTGTTGCCTCTATATAAAGAACAGCTGATGAAGGACGAATGAAAGACCTTGCGTTCGCAAGACGTATCGGCGGCTTCAAAAACCACGCTTCAATTCACAATAATCTAACAATCACACATTACAACTTTTTTCAAATTCAAACTGTCTAACCAAAATAGAGCATGATTAAATATTCTTATGTCCTTCTGGGAATTGCACTGCTGTGTGCAGCCTGCACAAAGAATGAGCGGGAAACTCCCAACGGTTTCAAATACGTCGTTCTGGCAAGTGGTGATGGAGTTCTGCCCAAGAAGGATCAAATACTAGTTTTTGATTTTTTGCTGAAGGATTCTAAGGACTCTGTGTGGAGCAACACGCATGCTCAGGGCATACCTGCGGCTATGCCTATAGGAGATAGCAGCGCAATGGCGCAGGAGCCGGGCATTGTTCAAATGTTACGTCAACTCTCGAAGGGCGATAGCGCTAAAGCATCTATGGACATTTCAAGATTCTTTTCTGACATCGCACGCGGCCCCGTGCCTCCGGGCATTGACACTGCACTTACTATAGCCTACTATATCAAGGTAAAGGACATTGTGTCACGTGAGGAATTTGCTGAATACCAAAACAAACTGATGGCCGATCTCTCTGTTAAGCAGAAGAGCAAAGACGATGCAGCAATTACAAAATACCTCGCTGACAAGAACATTAAGGCACAAAAGGACACCAGCGGTATCGCTTACGTGATCCATACTTCTAAAGGTGGCAGAAAACCAACTGTCGAAAGCTGTGTTGAAGTTGCGTACAAGGGCACGATGCTCGAAGATGGTCAGGTATTCGATCAGGCTCCGAAGGCAGCATTTCCTCTCGGAGGCGTCATCCGTGGATGGCAATACGCTGTTCCGCTGATTGGCGTTGGTGATTCTGCAACGTTCTACATACCTAGTGGATTGGCATACGGCCCTCAGGGCATGCCAGGAGGCATTCCTCCGAATTCGATCCTGGTCTTTGATGTGAAGCTGCTCAATGTGGGCGATACCTTCGATCAGGGAGCAAGCATATGTAAATAATTTAAAATTGAATATGGAGATGAAGCGAGTGTTGAGTGCTCTGAGTGCAGTAGTCGTAGCGTTGGCGGTGGTTGCTTGCTCAAATACAGGGTCATCAGAAAATCCGAATGATCGCCTTGATGCAGAAGTAGCGAATTTCGACGCCTATTTAAATGCAAAGGGGAATCCGTACATTAAGGATCCCACCGGAGTTAGAATGGTGATCTACAAACTTGGAGCAGGTTATCCGGCCAAGTCAACAAGCAGCGTAAATGTGGATTACACAGGACGACTGTTTCCAGATGGCGTAATGTTTGACGAGGGTACAGCCAAAGGACCCGTTTCTCAGTATATCAATGGCTGGAAGATAGTGTTGAGCACCTTGCCAGAAGGATCGCGTGCGCGCGTCTATATTCCGTCAGCCTGGGGGTATGGACCTAGCGGAAATAATTCCATTCCCGGGAATGCTCCTCTCGAGTTTGACATGAGCTTCAAAGAGATTGTACGTACATCTGCTGAAAAACAACGCCTTGGCGCAGACACCATCGCCATCGACACATACCTTTCAAACAAAGGGATAGTTCCGCAGAAGGACACTACCGGTGTTCGTTATGTGGTGACACAAATGGGTTCCGGAGCGAAGCCTGGTCTCTATGACAAATTGAAGTTTACGCTTACGTACAAGCTTCTCACGGATGATACCAAGACGATCACTACCGTTGACTTTGCACCAACTGATGATTATGATTCACGTGCTGTCGACCAGATCGCTGATGGCCTGAAGAAAGTTCTGACATCAATTCCCGCTGGCTCGAAGGCAACTGCTTACCTGGCTTCACCGCTCGCATTCGGTGCACAAGGAGCTAAAGATGGCGAAGCGGAGATCCCTGCCAACGCAAACATTATAGTTGAAATAGATTTCAAAGAGATCGTTAATCCGTAAGGACAAATCATGACCATCTGCTTCGCTTCAAACAACGCCCACAAGCTTGAAGAGGTTAGGAACAAGGTGGCACCGTTAGGTATAAACATCAGCAGTCTAGCTGATATTGGCTGTGCAGAGGAATTGCCTGAGACGCAGGACAACATCCCGGGCAATTCCCTGCAAAAGGCCATGTACGTTTTGTCGAAGTACAACATTCCATGCTTTGCCGACGACACCGGACTTGAGGTGCAGGCATTGAACGGCGATCCCGGCGTATACTCAGCCCGTTATGCGGGGCCTCAGCGAAACAGCACAGATAACATTAATCTCCTGTTGAAGAATCTGCAGGGTGTTTCCAATCGCGCTGCCAGATTTCGAACAGTCATCACTTTGGTTGGACTTACGAAGAGGCCGGTGGTTTTTGAAGGCATTGTTGACGGAGAGATAGGCTCTTCGCTGAAGGGAACTTCCGGATTTGGTTACGACCCGGTCTTTATTCCGAATGGCCATCATCGCACATTTGCCGAGATGACGATGAACGAAAAGAACCAGCTTAGCCATCGTGCGATTGCAGTATCGCAGCTCATCGCCTTCCTGACGGAAAATTTCAAACCCGCAGCATAGCTCAAAAACAAACTCAGGCGATTAGGTCAATCAAACCACGGCCCTTGCGTTCAGCCCGCCGATTCTTCAATTGTCGTCCGATTGCGATTGTCTTTATATGATGCGTAATTGCGGCTTCAGCCTATGACCAAAACTTATACCATCGGAATTACTGGCGGAAGCGGCTCGGGGAAAACGTATTTCATTGAACAGCTGGCCGCACACTTCGACTCCACTGAGTTGTGTTTGATTTCTCAGGATCATTATTACAAGGCACGGGAGGAACAGGTCACCGACGAACAGGGTGTTCAGAATTTCGATCTACCCGATGCCATTCAACGGGAGGAATTGGTTAGCGACATCCAAAAGCTAAAACGCGGTGAAGTGCTGCGCAAGCAGGAGTACACATTCAACAACGCTCAGGCTATCCCGAAAATCCTTGAATTTAAACCAGCACCGATTCTTATCGTTGAAGGTCTTTTTGTTCAATATTTCCCGGAGGTAGCCAACGAGCTGGATCTAAAAATCTTCATCGAAGCAAAAGATTACCTCAAGCTCAGTCGCCGAATACGGCGCGACAACGACGAACGCGGCTACGATCTCAATGATGTGTTATACCGATATCAGCATCACGTGATGCCTGTTTATGAATCCATGATCAGTCCTTTGAAGGATAAAGCTGATTTTGTTATTCCGAATAATCATCATTTTAAGAATGCGCTTACCATCCTTGTGGCCGCACTTAAGGGGCTTCTTAAAACTTGAGTTGTTGCAAGTATCCAGAAAGACACAGTTGGCTCTCTGATTGCTATCGGCTCAAGGATACTACTGGCTATCTGAAAGAGCATTCAGTCACAATCATCTCACTTATTGGCAGCAACGGTAAATACACGACGATAAACGAGATTCATTCGAAAGCATCGCTTACATTCACTTCGTGAATCTCAAATGACTTTGGAGGAACGGAATTACACGCGTGTAGAATCTTCCGTCGTACAGCCAGGTTTTGTCGAAAGGGCCACCGTTATATTCTTCCGCCTCGTGCTTAACATCAAGATCTGTTAGCATTCGACTAAACGCCTGATTCGAAAAGACGTGTGCCTCGGTCTGATCGAACCTTCCCCAGTCAAATGCCAGTCCCTTAAGGGAACGCAGATTGTCGGCACTTTCATACAGCGTCTCTGAGAGTAAAAATCCGCCCTTGGCCTTCTGGACATTAGCAGGATTCAACTTAGGAGTAACACCATCAACATCGAAGAAGAAATCACAATAAAACGGAGGCTTTGAAGCGTTGGGCAGAAATGCCTGACATATACCAATGAAGATTTGAGACCTGCCTTTTCCGGCAAGCTCAGTAAAGTTTCTGGCGGTGCGTATAGCATTCCAGTTGACATCAAGGTCCGCCCAGGGCAGCGTCCCGATTCCAGTGGCCACCGGATGCATTGCATACACAACAGAAAACTGTGCTGCATAACTCATTCCAAGTTTGAGAGCTCCACGGCCGCCCATAAAGTCTCCGATGGCAGCGCGTGAATCGCGTTCATCTATCGTTCGATACTGTTGATCTATGAACGGCACCAGCTCCCGCGATATGAAATCGAGCCAGCGACCACTAACGACAGAGTTTTCATATAGGCTCCCCAATTGAGGTGTGCTGAAATCAGCAGCGACGAGGATAAATTCATCTATCCTATCTGACTGAATAGCCCGATCGATTAACGTCAACAACGGCGTTTCATTGAAGAGCCGATCTGCATTGAACAGAAGATTGTGAAAATAATAGACAACGGGATATCTTTTACTGGAAGCTGCGTAGCCTGGCGGGAGGTACACATTGATAGTGCGGGTACTACTCGCGCCGATGAGGTTATCCTCCAGAGACTTTGAATGAATTTGCTTTCGTTCAATTTTACCAATTGGTTGTGCCGTCGCCGGTGCGGATATCTGCGCGAGTAGGAAACTAAGTATCAGTGAGACGATGGACCAACAAGAGATCTGTTTCATGTTTTTTTAAACATCTTACTATGTTGCCTTTTAATGTCAAAAGACGATTGACAAAAGGGCCGCCACTATGGATATCTGTTAGCTTCGGCTTGATCGGAGACTTGTGATAAAACCCACTGACATCCAACAATACTTTATAAAGCGAATTTGCGATTTGATGTGGAGCGATCGATTCTTAAGTGTGAGTCGACGAATCTTGTATATTGAAAGATGAACATAATTTCATCGTCGTTTACAGCTGCTGGTTTGCATCGGAATTTTTGTTAGGTCGTCTGCGTCGTTCGGATGAGACGGACCGCAGGCGCGACGACAGACATTCCCTTTTGATCATCTGGGTGGCGATCATGTGTGCGATGCCCATCGTATCAATCATAGCCGGTACATTCCCAATGCCTATTGTTAATGCACCATGGATAAGGTATGCCGGGCTTGCTCTGATTATTATTGGAGTAATCATGCGCTTTTGGGTAATACGATCGTTGGGCAGGTTTTTTACGGTTGACGTTGCTATCCGCGAGGGACATCAACTCAAGACTGATGGAATCTATTCATTGGTACGGCATCCGTCCTATTTCGCGTCGTGGCTATCATTTGTGGGCTACGGTTTTCATCTCAACAACTGGATTTCGCTCATGGTTATCTCCATTACCATGCTCCTGGCGTTTTTGAATCGCATACGAGTAGAGGAGGATGTCCTGGTGAAACAATTTGGAGATGAGTATCTCAGTTATCGTCAGTCGACGAAGAAGATTATACCTGGAGTTTATTGATCTTGATCTGTTGGATCCCGCCGTGACTGGACAAGCTTTGGTGATTTGAATAGCGGGCTGGTATGCGGTTCAGCGGGTTGGCATCAAGGGTTGTGAGGACCAGGTATTATTGGCCCGTGGCTGGACAGGTCTGATTTAAGAGGCTAGCTGGTGTTGGTGATTCAAATGAACAGATCTGCCTTGTCACCAACGGTATTCAATCCACCCAGTATAAAACAAAAAAGCCTCGCTTTAGGCGAGGCTTTTAGAATAAAAGATAGGCAACGACTTACTC
>NZ_JBBCAU010000007.1:0-447285 GCF_037203685.1 Chryseolinea sp. T2 | reverse complement strand
CTTATCAGATGACCAACACGGTACTCTACTACAAAACCAAATGGAAAATTCTGTGCAGATTTTAGGGGGCTAAGACAATATCTAATATCAGAAATTGAAAAGCTTACTCCAAAAGAAATGATTGGTTTTCGCCTACGGACGGATTATCTGCTTTATCACACTTATAATTCTGAAATGTGGTGTGCTGGTTATATTATGAACGGAGGATGCTCTGATGACGGTTTTGAATACTTTAGGTGTTGGGTGATCTCAAGAGGAAAGGACACATATTGCAATGCCAAAGCGAACCCTGACTTTCTGATAAGTGAAGTTGTCCAAGGAGCCGAATTTTATGACTTTGAGAGCTTTTGGTATGTTGCCTTGGAGGCATTCAAACATAGAACTGGAAAAGACCTATACGACTATATTGACAACGAGAATTTTAAGACGAAGGAAGGTTCCTATCCGCAATTTGAATTTACCTGGCAAGAGGAAAGACCTGAAAGCATGAAAAAGATTTGCCCAAAATTATTTGCCAAGTTTAATTAGTAGATGGTGCCGTACTACGCACAGCAACGTATATATAAAACTGCCGGCACAGTTGATTTTTAAGTTATTATTTTGGAGTACCGGCACGTTTTATATAAAAGCGTTGTAGGGCATTTTAATTTTGAAAGATGAGCCAAAACATTGCAATCTGGGCATTTTACATAATGATGACAGTGACAGGTGTTTTGCAATTGGTCATGTGGTATAAGAGGAGTAAATTCCTAAAGACAACTAAAGAAAATTCGAAAGTTGAAGACCTAGAGACCATCCTACGAATTGTCATTCCTGTTGAGTTGACGGGTGCCAGCTAAAGACAATTTGAGAATTTAAGAAGGTCTGCTGTGTTCGCGTCAAACTGTTGGATAGTATCATTAGTGTTGACCCTCATTGTTCGATAATACTATTCAATATGATAAAGTGAGCTAGACTAAAGCGCCTACAACACCACATATGCGCCATTGCGGTTTGTTGGTATATTCACTGTAAACTGCAACGGCGCATATGTAAGCGTTGTAGGTAACCTTATGAACAGAACTGCATACTTCAAGAAGATTAATTCAGTGTCTTCACCTCTACTGCTATTGCCGGCTGACCTGGATTCAGTTGTTAAAATACGGGCAAACGACATGCTTGAGAGCAAGACCGTATATTTAGATTTTGCTGACAAGCTATCACAGTTTCAGAATGAAGCGGCAAAGACAAGAGCCACATTTATCCGAATGCAGTGCGACGGCAAGGAAGCAGGATATTTCTTTGAACAGCATCGTGAAAGTTGGGGGATTCCGAAATTTGAGGAAGACTTACTGAGAGTTAACGAGTTCAAGAATGGCTTCCTTTTCACATTTCGTGACCATTCGACATCCTGGTGCGAAGATGCAGAGGCAAGAGATTGGTTTTTCAAAAGCGTTGAAGCAAGATTTGCACGGAACTATGAGTTTTGGGCTTGCGACAATGGACCAGAAGAAATTGTGTCGAGTACAAGCGGCGACTACAAAACGATGATGTGGACAATTGTTAGAGATTATCAGAATTATTCCGCGTTGGCAAGTTCCGTTTTCACGAAACAGGACTTGAAGGACTTCTACAACAACTTTGACGAAGAAGACGGGGATTATTATAAAGAGGATTTGCTAGAAATGATAGAGGAAAACCCAAACTGGTAAGATTGGTGTAAGTCTACCGACAACACCACATATGCGCCATTGCAGTTTGTTGGCTATATTGAAAGGGTGAACTGTACGGCGCATATGTAAGCGTTGTGGCTCGTGCACTGGACAGATATGATATGAGACTTAAGACAATCGGACTAATCGGACTCTTGACAATTGGATGTTCGAGGGCCGCTGACAAAGGATCTATTTCAGGTTCCCAGCCGACAGCTGACCAACTTGAAAATTCAATTGACGGAGTTTGGACTGATGGTTCAGGACCGAACGCATCGTTTTCAATTGAGAATGATTCGACTATTTATGACATAGAGCACTTCACAACAGCACGATTTGTGAGACAAAAGGATTCCGCAACATTCTACTATCCTGACGACACATTGAAAGTTAGAATATATAGGATTCATGAGGACACTTTGATTTATGAATACGAAGGACAGAAAACGAAGTACTGGAGATTCTGGGAAGAAAATAACAGTTGAAATATGTGCACGAGCCACAACAGCAGCTATATGTCATGGCGGCACGATGATATTTGATTTTTATATTTCGGTGTGCCGCCACGCCATTAAGCTAGGCGTTAGCGGTAATTGTTTGTAATAAAGATGCTAGCGAATTAATGAGAACGTTGATATTCTTAGTCCTATGCATTTCGTGCTTGACTCAATGTATGAGACATCGTTTTCCGAGTGGCTCCTTGACTAAACGCCAGGCCAGAATGGATTCAGAAAATCATAATTGTGTAGAGACTACAAAGTACAGCGCTGAAGAAAGAATGCGGTTTTATCCATTTGACACTGCTGATATTATTAAAATAGTATCGTTTGACAACTTGGGGGATTCAGCCATCGAGCATACACTTCCTATGAAAGGAAAGGAAATAGATTTTGCAAAAATTACAGAAGTAAAAACACTTAGCAAAGACGAAGTTAGGAAGTTGACGAGTATCCTATACAATGTTACATACAAAGGGGAGATCTTTATTGAGTCTGGAGTGGGCTGCTATAATCCACGAAATGCTATCTTATTTTATGACTCCGACGGCCATTTGTTGGAATTTATCGAATTGTGTTTTGAGTGCACCGGCAGCAGATTGAGTTCAGAGAAGATTAGCTTGGGGGACTTGTGCAATCAAAAATGGGTTTACTTGGAAAATTTCTTCTTGACGGCAGGAATAAAAATCGGGGCACTTAGAGATGTCCGCTAGCGAGGAGAAACAACTACCGCTAACACCAACTGCAACGGCTCATATGTAAGCGTTGACTGCTATGCATTTTTTGGACAATTGTGACTTTGTTTGGACAAGTGAATTATACGGACAAACATTTGGCGTGAGACTAGCTGCTCTTTTATTCCTGCTCACAATTTCTTGCTCAACTAAAGACAAGGTTAAAATTGAACCATTACCAGAGCCACCCCCCCTGAGAATCGGCGGGGTTCAGACTGACTGTTCAGAGATCCAAACCAATTATCGTGAAGACTTAGGGGCAATATCATTGCCAGGGTTTTGAGTAATTCGTAGTTTTGTTTTCAAATCATGTTCGGTTTCTTGGGACAGACTGAGCGGGTCGCAATAAACATTCCTATCGTCATTGTTTATTTGCTCTAAACCCGGCAACGCTATATAGCCGAACGTTGTGCGTAATCTGTTAAACTGAAAGAAGTATGAGAATGGGAAGGCTGGTCAAAATTCTGCTTTCAATAGGGATAATGGTCGTGGGATGGTTAATGATTGGAATTGGCTATACTACAAAACTTAGGGGAAGTTCGTCCAATGAAATAATGTTCGTAGGTGGTATCGGACTGTTTTTTGGAGGACTAACTGCTGCCATAAAATGGGGAAGGAAGAGGGATAAAGGTTAGTGGAGTAATGACTTCAGTTTGACGGAGTGGCTTTACACAGTAGATTGATGCGCACAACACCACATATTCGCCAAATTACTATGTTGGCTATATTTAGGTAAACTGCAACGGCGTATAACCAGCGTTATGCGCAATTTCTGACCAATAAAGGGAAGCGCTTGAGATGGAGATTGTTGTAAAATGTGTTTCGATTCTTCTTTTATTGGGTCTGCTGTTGATACCTATAATGATATTCGTCTCTCTTAGTAGGCGAACTGTTAAGAAGTGGAACCTTCTCCTTTACCTAGCGTCGGGGTTTGCCATAACTTTCGCAATTATGATAGTGTTCGCTTGGTGGACGCATTATTCGAACGAATTACTTATGAGTCACTATGGATATGACAGTGAGGGAATGGACGATACGGAAAGGTTTAGGAGAGTGCTGAGCGCGAATGTTCAACGGGTAAAACAGCTTAAAATGAGCAACTCTGGTATAGGATGGCCATTGAAGGCTTTTATGATGTATGAGTTTTATACATTGTATCTCATATTTGTCTACACCGCTGGATACCTATTTCGCAATATGAGGCAGACAAAATGAAATTATGCGCATATGTAAGCGTTGTAGGGCTTTTTTCTCGGACAGGTAGACCTCAGACAAAATATGAAAGGACAAAAGATTAAAGAATTAATTCCGATAGGACTTATTGTGATTGCATTAATCTATACAGCAATTACCGTTCTGACGACTGACATAATTTTGACACATCAACACTGGATTGCCTATGGACTGACTTCTTTAGTTCTCGTGACGTTGTTTATAAATAAGAAAATTTCAAACATAATTCTCGGACTGACATTAATCTTAGGGCTGCTAAACGTGCTTGCATTTACTCCGACAATTTTGACCATTGGAGGTGGACTAACATTCAACGCATTGGACGCTGAAATAATGATCGGTATTCAATTATTCTCGCTTATCGTATTCTTGACGTTCATTTATGCATATCGGAGAGATTTTGCTGCTTGGATAAACAAGGATGGACTTTAAAAAGTAGACAAATGAAAACGCCCTACAACAAAAGCTATAAGCCATGGCGGCACGGTTGATGTTTACTTTTTATATTTCGGTATGCCGCCACGCCTTATAGCTGAACGTTGGCCGCAATGCTATCTGTAACAGAATGAATTTCAAGTATCGACTTAACTATTATAAAGACGAAGATGGGGAATATTCGGACTACAAACCCTGTGACAAGTCGACAATTGACAGGATTATATCAGACCATTGGACAAATGAGCACCTACCAAATGGCCTGGAGACAATTGTTGTAACAAACAAGCAAGGACATTCAATAATCCTGGAACATTCGAGGAAAGAAGTATTTGATGCTTACTATTTGCCGGCATCCCGAAGATTTCATTATCACAAGAAGAGCCAAATAAATATAATTCAAGAAACGTTGGCCAACTTCATGAACAACGAGATCGATGAATTAGAAAGCTCTCTTAATAAGACAACAAAAGATAATAGGTATGTGAGAGGCGACTATTTCTTGAAAAATCATGACTATCAACTAACAAGAGAAAGGTCCTTTAGGGAATTGCTTTGGTTTTTATGGTATGGAGTACCCGTGGCAGCAATTGGCAATTTTGTGTTCATATCATCACTTTTAAAAGGACCAACGGGAGTTGGCGACTTTTTAAGCGCCTTGCTGTTCCTGCTTGCAAATATGCTTTGGATACCTGGAATTATCCTTCACTATCAATATACGCAGGATGCCAAAGGCCTCATCATAAGATTGACAAGAGGAAGTGATCAAATCATTATTAGAACTCCACTAACAAAAAAGGTGCTACTCAAATCCGACATCAGACAGGTCACAAAAGTCGAGAACCCGGCTTATAAAATCCCATGGTCCGAGTACGGTTATATTCAAATAGATTTCACTTCCGGTGAAGTTATTAACTTGACCAATCTATTAGCAGACCAATTATTTATTTTAGACAAGTTTGAGTTTGACAACGTGAAAAAGACATCAGTTAGAAGCGGAATTCCTACACTCAAAAGAAGGACACGTATACATAGCACGGCGGCCAACAATGTATAAGCGCATATTAAATTTTGTTGTTTATTTTTAAGGTAAATTTAAACTGCGCTTATGCCTGCGTTGTGTGCAAGCCCTGGAAAGTGGGTGCCTATGCAATAAAGTCTGACTTCATAATTCGTGACGGGTATTTTCGATTACATTATATACTGACGTTAGTCGCATATAATCACAATAATGACGGAGAGACAAGAGATCTTAAATCGAATGAAAAGGATCGAGGACTATTTTAAAGCACATTCGATCGACAAAGAACTATTTATTCCGGAGTTTGAGTGCGCAAGAATGATCAGGGAAAGGGTAGGACAAGGGAGTCAACTTACTATACAAGAAGCAGAAGACATTGTTAGAATCTACAACGACACGAACGCTGGACTACATTACAATGGCTCAGGTTGGTTGGATTATAGTTTTCACTTAAGACGTTTACTCAGAGTGGATAATTTCAATTTGGACGATGAGGATCCAGGTGGACAGATACGAATAAATGCTGGCTAACAAAAGTTATAACTCATTGGCCATGCTTTGTGTATTGTTATTTCGGTAAGGTAAATGCGTTATAACCAGACCTTAGCAACAGCGCGGAACGTTAGACACTCAAAATATTTCTAATGAATACAAGAAGGAATTTCAACAGTTTGAGAGCTCCCAGAATGAGTGACGCTTTTCCGCAGGCAGTGATAGCTGATAACCTCATATTTATCTCGGGCACCCCGGGAATCGACCATACTACCGGACAGATTATCAGTTCCGACTTTGAACAACAGGTGCGACAAAGCTTTTCTAACATTAAGGCGATTCTGGAAGATGCTGGGTCTGACATGTCAAAGGTTATTAAGACTACCATTTTTATGGTAGCAGGAAATGACTTCGCAGTAATAAATAAGGTTTACGTCGAGTTTTTTCCTAAAAATGCACCGGCGAGAAGCACACCCCAGGTTATGCCTTTTCCTGCGGGGATATTGGTGTCTATTGAATGTATTGCCCAGATTTAACACACGAACGACAAAGAGCTGACTGCGCTGCCAGCTACTAACGAAATGTATACTCCATGGCGCTGACACGGAGGACATTTTTTATATTGGCTCAGCACCACGGCTTATACATTGACATTATCTGCAAGCCTTTTTTGGGAAGAGTGTAAATATTAATAATCAACAACAATGTCGGACGTTATTTTGAAGTTTTGGCCCAAGGACGAAGTAAAGGAAATAAAGACTCAAAGAATTATAGCTGAGCTGACGGAGGCGAAGGTTCTTGGCGAGTCGACTGAGTTTTGGGGTAAGCCTGCCTTTAAGCCAGGACAAGCAATCAATGATTATTTTGAACCGAAGCTTAGCAGTGAATGGGCTAAATCATATTTTCCTTCCATAGCATTAACAGTTGCGGACAAAGACTATGGAGTTGTGGAAGGTGAAGAGGACTTCGAATACATTGATAGATTAAATGTAGTCTCCATAAAAGGCGGTGAGGCCGCTTTTGATAAATGGGATAAGATGTGCGAGAAATTGAAATCAATTACTGGGGATAATTACGAAGGCGGATGGGAGCTGTTGTAAAATGGCCAGCCGCTAACAAAGTGTACGTGCCACAGCGGAGGCGCGGTACAAATTTGTATTAGATTTTCAAAGTAACGTTCGGTCACGGTGGACAGCATGCTGCCAGAGTTTGATGATTAATAATTAATTTGGACTGCCGGTACGTTTTACATGCGAACGCTGTAGGGAATTAAACACCAGCAAGATGATTGACATAGTATTGGAATCTGGGAGAAAAGTTACGGTAGACGGATTCGTCTATGGTCGGACCTATGGTGGATTATTAGAGGGAAGTCCTGATCTCAAAACCAATAAAAGAATTTTGGAATGGCAAAATGCCCAAGTGAGTGGGGGCCACGAAAGGTATTGATGTTAGAACCATCAGGCCAAGATCTCGAAAATTGGTTACCTCCGTCTATATATAAGGTTTGGTTGACATCAATCGACCCAATTGATAAGTCATTTATGGGATCGGAACTAGTGGTTATTTGGTTTGACGAGAACCCAGGACAAAGAAGCATTAAAGAAATAATAGAAAACGGAATACGAAAAGTAGACTGGGACAAGAATGCGAAGGATTTTGACTACTGACAAGTAACGCCTTACAACACAAGCTATAGGTCATAGCCGGGTTTAGAGTAAAAGAAAAGTATTATCTTTTAAATCACGTTTGGTCTCATACGATAGATCTGGCAGGTCGCGCTAAGCATTCCACTAATGCTCCGTTAATTAGCGCTCCTATTCCGGCACGCGTTATAGCCAAACGTTACCTGTCAATTGCCGAACCTTCCATGAATATGAAAATCCTTTTTCTGGGAAATAGCATAACCAGGGGGCAGATCGGGGAAAGCTTTGTTGCGTCAATCCAGATCGACAATCCGATTTGGAGCATTCATAACGCAGGAGTAGATGGCGACACTTTAAAAAACATCTCTGACAGACTAGTCAACATACTTTCGGACGGCTCAGAGTACGATTTTGTTGTAATCGAAGCCGGGCATAACGACATCATTTTACCTCAATTCAATAAGAAAGGACTGCTGTTCCAATTTGCCTTAGGTCACCTGCTTAGACACGGACGCCAGCCGTTGGGAGTAGAAGACTTTAGGGTGGAATATTTAGGAATGATAAAGCTGCTTAGAGAAAAAACAAAGGGAAGAATCGTTTTGACTACTCTTAGCTGTATAAATGAAAATCTACTTTCAGAAACTAACCTGATAAGAATTGAGTATAACAAGGTTATCAGAGCCATTACGAAAGAAGCGAATTGCCTTCTTGCCGACGTATCTGAGGCGTTCGAAACAGTATTGAAGGAAAGTAGTCAGACGGATTATCTTTTAGAGAGTTTCTTATCTTCAGTGTATTTTGACAAGAAGATATGTCGGCAAAAGGGAGGAGTTCAAAAGCTGAGCAAGAAAAGAAAACTAACGTTGACAATCGACGGCATTCATCTAAATGAAGAGGGAGCGAACATATACAGGCGAACAATTGAGAAAAGTATAAGTGAAGCGGCAGGTGACGTCGTACATAAATAATTGCTGGCAAGTACTTAGTTTGACACGGTGACAATGCGACGAGATTAAATCCGCTTTTTTCATCACCAATATGCTGCCAATACAAATTGACAGAATATCCAAAAAGTAGATAGCTTTGTTGGCAGCGGCATCAGACTACATGCGCGCTCCTGGACCATGAAGAATTACCGACAGTTAATCATCCTTATTCTGCTGAATCTTTCAGTAGTGAATGTCTACGCACAAAGCCATGTCACTCCGGCTCCCAACATTGTTCTAATCTTTTTGGATGACATGGGTAACGGGGATCTGGGCCTTACCGGCGCGACGAATTACGCAACCCCCTCAATTGACAAAATGGGAATGGAGGGGATACGTTTTACAAACTTCCTGACTGCTCAGGCCGTTTGCTCTGCTTCACGCGCTGGATTGCTTACCGGTTGTTATCCAAACCGGATAGGTTTTTCGGGAGCGCTTTTCCCCAATAGTCCGACGGGCATTAATTCATCGGAAGTGACGCTTGCTGAACTGGTAAAGCAGAAAGGTTACTCAACAGCTATCGTTGGTAAGTGGCACCTGGGGGATAGTCGCGAATTTCTTCCTTTACAGCATGGTTTTGATGAATACTTTGGCTTGCCTTACTCCAATGATATGTGGCCCGTTGACTATGCAGGTAAGCCGGCAACAGATTGGAAGAAGGATCGTTTTCCACCCTTGTTTCTCATCGACGGCAATGAAAAGAAGACCCCTGTAGAAACGCTGGGAGATCAGTCCCTGCTCACGCAAAGGTATACGCAGCGTGCTGTTGATTTTATTAAACGCAACAAGAAGAACCCTTTTTTCTTGTACCTCGCGCACAATATGCCTCACGTGCCTATCAATGCATCAGCACAATTTAAAGGCAAAAGCAAACAGGGCTTATACGGCGATGTGATGATGGAGATCGACTGGTCTGTTGGTGAGGTACTGAAAGCATTGCGCGAGAATGGATTGGACAACAAAACCATCGTCATCTTTACAAGCGACAATGGCCCGTGGATGAATTACGGAAATCATGCCGGATCAACGGGTGGGTTAAGGGAAGCGAAAGGAAGCTCTTTTGAGGGTGGTATGCGGGTGCCTTGCCTTATGCGATGGAAAGGAACCATTCAGGGTGGTCTGATCTCAAACAGTTTGTCGTCGACTATCGATATCTTTCCCACCATCGCCGAATTATTGCAACTTGAGCTGCCCACACACAAGATTGATGGCGTCAGTCTTGTTCCCATCATTAAAGGTGATGTCTCTGCTGAGCCCAGAAAGGAATTCTATTATTACTATAGAAAAAATAACCTGGAGGCCGTCCGGTTAGATCAGTGGAAGCTGGTGCTGCCCCATCCCGGCAGGACGCACGAAAATTATGAACCTGGAAAGGATGGATATCCGGGGGATCTGAATGAGAATTTTCCTTTTGGAAAGGCACTATATGACTTGCGCCGTGATCCGGGAGAGCGTTACGACGTTAAGACCGAGTATCCCGAAATAGTTAAGGAGCTTGAGGCGCTGGCTGAAAAAGCCCGGGAAGATTTGGGTGACGACTTGTCTCAGCGGGTGGGTAAAAACGTTAGGATCGCTGGCGTGAAACAACCGTAGAGTGCTTCGCGCGGATGCCTCCTGGCCAGCTAAGTTTTATGCCCTGGTTTCAACAATCAGCCAAAGTTAAATCCCCGGCAAACACCAGCACTAGCAAGATGCTCCCATGAAGAACTTTCTATTGAACTTTTGGTCCTTGCTCACCCCGAAAAAGGAAAAGTCTGACGGATCCGGGCCGGAGGAGCTCTCCGAAGAAGAAATCGGAGAACGAACCCGGACGAAAAAGCAACAATATGAAGAGGATCTAAGGGAGAAAAGAAGTCGTGACGTTGAATTCGTCTGGTGCCTCGTAGGAAACATTATAGGTGAGCATCCGGTTGGAGTGGACAAGGAACTAAGAGCGGGTACAAAACATTTTTCACCTGGCACAAAAGTATACTGCTTCCCACCTCAATGGGGAGATGGCTATGAGAAAATACGTGTCATTGGCCGGCCACGACAGAGTTCAAGGTTCATCAAGGTCGTTATAAGTAGCAGTCTCGTGACCAATTGGAGACTGCAGCAAGTGTTTAAGCCCCGGATCAAGAAAGAGATGATTAAGAATAATGGTTGGAATGAAACGGATGAATCGAAGGAAAGGATCTTGATTTTGTTGGATTCAATTCTTAAAAATAGAGGTGGACACTAGCACGATGCCCGTGAGACCAGCCGCAGAAGGCACCGAAGCCTATTGATTACTCATGGAGTTTAGTAGGTGTCCGCGTTGTGCTACGGCGATGTACGTAATACCGTTTTAGAAATTAATCTATCGACTATGAAATGTCCTTTTCTATTGCTGCTATACTTTGTCGTGGCATCGGGCATTTCACTCGGACAGCAAAAGCATACTACTGGAGGAATAGCAGATAAACTCGATACATATCTTATTTCTGCAAACACGGCATTTAGGTTTAATGGCTCGGTGCTGGTAGCTCAGCACGGTGAGATTCTTTTGCAGAGGCTATGGCTGGAGTAATACAACCACCAGGGCCCACAACGCCCCGGATACAAGGTTCCCGATACTTTCTATTACCAAGACTTTCACAGCAACAGTGATTTTGAAATTGCAGGAAGATGGTAAACTATCGGTCCAGGACAGACTAACGAAATATTTTCCGGATTATCCAAACGGACGCAAGATCAGGATCCATCATTTGTTAACGCATACTTCTGGTATATACAATTACACTGAGCCCGTTGGCGTCGAAGATTCTGCCCTGGTGAATCATCCTATCTCAAGACAAAAGATACTGGATGTTTTTGAGAATGCACCTGTCGGGTTTGAACCAGGAAAGGGATATAGCTACAATAACTCCGGGTATTTTCTGCTGGGACTGATAATCGAAAAGGTTACCGGCAAGCCGTATGAAATGGTTGTCCGGGAACTCATCTTCAGTCGCCTGGGCATGACGAATTCCGGATTTGATTTTCTTAAACTTCCTGATTCCTTAAAAGCAAAAGGATATGAATTCATGGATTCTGAAAAGGCAATCCCTTACAAACACTATGATTCGACCTTTGCTTATTCTGCAGGAAGCATTTACAGCACGGTAGCTGATATGTACAAATGGGCGCGAGCTGTCGCAAATCAGCAAATTCTAACATCGGATTCCTGGAAGGTGGCCGTTACTCCTGAAGGGCCACCCAAGATTGGCGGGTATGGGTATGGTTGGATGACAGGAGAGTTTTCCGGACACCGATATGTGAGGCATTCAGGCGGATATCCAGGTTACATGTCCGAGTTTGTATACTATCCCGAAACTAAATTGATTATTATTCTCCTTAACAACTTTGGGACCTATGACGAAAATATTTGGGCGACTGCCATGGGTATCACATCAATTGCTTTCAATGAGCCCTATGACAATTGGAAATCCAGAAAAGAAGTCAAAGTTGACCTGAGAATTCTGCAGCGATACGTGGGCACGTATGAATATGTTGATAAGCGGGTGTCCAAACATAAGATTGTCGTACGACTAGAAAATGACGACATTGTTATGGATGTCCCTGGCCTGTCGTTGAAGCTGTATCCGGAGAGTGAAAATGTTTTCTATTTTAAAAGCTTTAACACTGAGTGCAGGTTCGGGATAGATGCAAAAGGTGACGTTAGATTGAATACCCATGAACATGGACGGGATTTCGAATTGAAGCGACTTCAATGAACCACAGACGCATGACAATAGCTGCCAGACCGCATAACTTTATAGACTGACATTTGCAGCAACACATAGATTACAGGATGAGAGAACTACTACTAATCGCCATTGGAATAACAACCTTGTTGTCTTGTTCTGATAAGGAAAGTTTGAAGTCCGAGAAATTTGTAGTTCATAGTTCTACGTCTGGAAATAGCTATCTGTATTCGATAGTGAATTCTAAGAACGACACAATTCTAAAACTAGACCCGGAGAAGTATTGGGTTTGTTTTGATGATACAGTCGAAAACTTTTTGGTGGTTGCACCAAAGGACAAAAAGGGCTGGTGGGCAATTGACTTTAAGGAAAACTTCCTATTCCAGGTTTATAACACAAGCGAAGGAGAGCCATCACCAGATGAACTCAATTTCAATAGGATAAGAATTGTCGACGAGGCTGGGAAAATAGGGTTTGCAGACGAAACGGGAAAAGTTGTGATTACACCTGCATTTGAACAGGCCACTGCCTTTAACAAAGACTATGCGATAATTGGGGAGAGTTGTCGAAAAATTCCCTGGGATACAACGCATACTGAGGCTGGCTGCAATCACTATTCAATTGAGTGCGCCAGAAATGGATACATTGACAAAGCAGGAAATGTTATGGATGTCGGACTGTACACCCTTGAGGAACTATGGGATAAACTTGACTTCCCTGAAAGATGAAGTTGGTACTGCTGCCGGCAATATTAATCATCCGATAGGGTTTGATATCTAAATAAGAAACGACAACCAGAACGATAACGATAAATGTTTCAGGAAATAATTGAGAGCGTTGCAAAGACCGAAGAATTACAGAAGGAAACTATTCATAATCTTAGACTCGTGAATTCATACCTTGGTAGTATCACTACTGCGACAAAGGATAAACTTAGGGCAATAAAGAAAAAGTACAATTTTGATAATAGACAAAATATTATCCCGAACCCTGCAAACGACACGCATTTGGAGTTTATCAAGGGATTGGGCGAGTACAACATTCTGGTTTTCCTCGCCGACAAGACTGGAGTTTATGATAACGACAAAGAGCTTGGAGTAATAATTCGGGAATGGCCATATGCCAACTTCCTGACAATTGACAACGACATTGAACTAGGGAAGTACTATAAGATAGTTGACAACATATTTTATACCTGGCTAAGTTTTCTTTGGCAAACAGTTGAGGGGCATGAAACAAAACTATCCGTGAAAATCATTGAGAATAATAGCTCTTCAATATTTTGCCTGAATGACTTTGCCTGGTATGACCTGTCAAAGTTTATAGATTATATTGAGCCAGTAAAACCGAAAGACAGATTCTTCAATCGCGACCTTGGATTGGCTGAGATTTATTCCAGGGTAGATATAAGATTCAGCTTTTTGGAAGTACCGGAACGCACCAGGGCATTTCAAAGGAATGAGGAGTTAAAGGAAGTTGTATTAAAACAGGGCTTCACATTTGTTGACAATGTCCAGCTAGGACAAGGTGCTTTTGAATCAGTGAATGACTTTCTTAAGATCAAGCATCGGCAGATAATGTATGTGGATGTGATAAATGATTTATTGAAAGATGACTGGACTGATGTGACATTTCAGGGGACATGAACCAACGCCCTGCCCTCCAGGCCGCAACGTCGCATGCCAGGAACGTTAGATGCAATTCACGCGGATGATTCGGATTAGAAAAATGGAA
This sequence comes from Chryseolinea sp. T2, assembly GCF_037203685.1. NCBI lineage: Bacteria > Pseudomonadati > Bacteroidota > Cytophagia > Cytophagales > Fulvivirgaceae > Chryseolinea > Chryseolinea sp. T2. The sequence goes on along the minus strand of NZ_JBBCAU010000007.1, from coordinate 433,112 downwards.
ATCGGAAGACCAACATGGGAGACAAAGCAAATTTGCCCTTGCTGCGGACAAGGTTATCCGGTATTTTGCTATTGCACTAAATGTGGTTTCCTGACATTGAGATGTAATGAGATGGGCGATTTATTTAAGAATCCAAAAAGCTCAAATGAGGGCATGGTTGACAAATGTCCGAACTGTGGGCAAGAGGACGCAATTAATTTCGAAACAGCTGACTCCGACAGAATCTTGAAAGCCGGATTCACAACGGCGGATTACCAGTAGGTTTGTGAAGTGCAAAGCTGACGGAATACATAAAAATCTTTGCGGTTTTTGGGACATGCACTATATGGCGATTTGATTTGTGTATGCATCAGCATTCCGTCCGCAATGATGGGCGTTGTAAAGCAAGGTATATTGATATCCTGTTATTAAGAACTTATAACTGTTAGAGACCGCTAACGAGCGGTCAATACAACGGCTTAAAGCTTCACGTTCGGGCATTTGCTCCGAAAAAATTCGACTAACTATTTATGGAATAAATGACCGGAAGGCATCATAGCATAAAAAGCCTATGAGACTTATGTGTACAATCCTCAGCCTATTTATTGTTTCAGAACTGTATTCCCAGACGTTTAAGGAGAAAGAGGTAAAAACGGAGATTAACGAAGTGACCGTGTTCCTCAATGGAGCGCAGGTATTTGAATCGGGGACCACAACTATTCCGGCAGGGAAGACTATTCTGAAAATCAGGAACCTATCGCCGTACCTTGACGAGAAAAGCCTGCAAGTGAAAGCTGATGGAGATTTTACGATCCTGTCAGTTAATCACAAGCTTAATTTTCTTAGTGAGTTAAAGAAGGATGCGAAAATTGACAGTTTGAAAAAGGCCGCAGACGCCATTGAACTGGCAATGGCCCGTGACAACGCGCGACTAGGCGTCTTGAAGGAAAAGCAGAGCCTGCTAAACGAGAACAAAAATTTGGGAGGAGAAACATCAGGAGCGACGATCACGCAACTTAAGCAGGCCATTGAGTTTTATGAATCAGAAATTTCAAAAATTAAAGAGGAAGAAATTAGTACGAATAAGCACCTGGAGTTGAAGAAAAAGGAGCATGGCAAAATTGAACAACAACTCAAAGAGCTGAATGAACAGAACTCGTTGCCAGCTAGTGAAGTTGAAATAGGAGTCAGCGCTGAACAGCAGGTCAACACTAAAGTGAATATTAGCTATCTGGTCGCCAATGCCGGGTGGTATCCCAAATACGACATTCGGGTGGAGAACATTAAGAGTCCGCTGGAGTTGACCTATAGAGCAGAGGTATTTCAAAATACTGGTGTGGATTGGAAAAATGTTAAGCTTAGATTTTCAAATGGTGACCCCAACCAGAGCGGTGTCGTCCCTGAACTCAATGCATGGAATCTGAACTATGCCAGAAATACGACGTATGAAAATTCCCTCTACGGAATGGCTGTGTCTAATTCAATAAGGAACGTAAGAGGAATCGTTATAAGTGAATCCGATGGTAAACCCATTCCGGGGGTAAATGTACTCGTCAAGGGCACGACAGTTGGAACCACGACGGGCGCGGGCGGGGATTACAGTCTTACCTTGCCAAACAATGCCTCCACTCTGGTGTTTTCATTCATAGGACTTGTTACACAAGAAGTAGCAATCTCAAAACCTGATTTGAATATCAGGATGCAGGACGATGTAACACAATTGTCCGAAGTCGTTGTTACGGGTTACGGTGCTGAGAGAGCTTTACAAGGACGGATGGCTGGCGTACAAATCAGGGGAAGTAAGAGCATTGCCAAACCAGTTCCAACCACTGTTATTGAGAATCAGACAACAGTTGAAATTGAGGTAGCCACTCCGTACACAGTGAAGTCAAATGGAGAGAAGATTCAGGTTGATTTGAAAAAACATCAGATCGAATCCGTGTACGAATACTATGCCATTCCGAAGTTGGATAAGGATGCATTTTTGGTTGCACAAATAATCAATTGGGACCAATACAATTTGCTTGAGGGTGAAGCTAACCTGTACTTTGAAGACGCGTATGTAGGAAGGACTATATTGAATGCGAAATCACTCCAGGACACACTGGCAATATCGTTGGGTCGTGACAAGAGCATTGTGATTGGCAGAGAGAAGAACGAACAATTCTCGAAGAGAAAAACGATCGGTAGCAACGTAGTTGAGACGCGCGGGTTTAAAATAATTGCACGGAATAAGAAATCTCAACCTATTAAGCTCACAATTTTTGACCAGATTCCAGTCTCGGTAGTAAGCGATATCACCGTTGGCCCGTTAGAGTTGACATCAGGCCAGATTGATCCAAAGACCGGAAAGGTGAAATGGGAGTTAACGATAGATGGACAACAACAAAAGGACATCAATCTTCAATACGAAGTAAAGTACCCGAAGAGAGAGAAAGTTGTTTTGGAGTAGAGTCATCGCCACCAAACAAAATGCTCGTACTACGGGCCGGTTCGGCGCAGGTATCAAAAGTTATTCCTTAATTTGGTTTTTGGAACATCGGAGACTTCGAAGTAGGCTCTCCTGGTGTTGACAAAACGCAAAGACATGGATCAAATTATTGAATACCTTCACGCCAGCACTGCCGATGACTTTCTGTCGAAGCAGGAGAAGCGTACGTTGAAAGAGCTAATTGCAGATCATCCCCTGGACGCAAATCAGATAAATGTTATACGCAGCAAGGTTTTCGAAATAGCCAGTCAGAAAGCCAACGGCGAAAATGTTCAATTTGTTTTGGATTGGGTGAAATCAACTACCTCTGCACTGCAGACTCCGTTACCTGACCTGGATGCCTATTTCAGTCCGGGCGACACCTGTCGCAATGCCATTACAAAGCAGATCAGTACCGCCAGCCAGAATTTATTGGTGTGTGTGTTTACGATCAGTGATGACATCATTACCGAATCGCTTATTGCGGCACATCGCAGAGGTGTAACTATTCGATTGATCACAGACAATGAGAAGTCGTTCGACAAAGGTTCTGATATTGCCCAGCTCGCCCGCGAAGGAATTGAATTGCGCATGGATACAAGTCCGAATCACATGCATCACAAGTTTATGGTGGTGGACAAGCATAGCGTGCTTACCGGCAGCTATAACTGGACACGCGGCGCCGCGCGGTTTAATCATGAGAATATTATTGTAACAAAAGACCCAGGAACTGTTCGGGCGTTTACGCATGAGTTCGAGAAGTTATGGCCCACAATGGCGCCATACGATCTGCGATAGGTCATGTTACCCGAGCAATGCCGCTCCGGACTCATTTGGTGATAACTTACGGCAGCGGGTAACGACCATACTCTTAACAAATGCGACTGCTGTAGCAAGACTATGAAGACAACAGAAGATATAAGGATTGCTGTTTTGATTGATGCGGACAATGTTCCATCAGCTAACATCAAAGGTATGCTTGAGGAAATAGCGAAGTACGGTACTCCAACATTCAAACGTATTTATGCAGACTGGACCAAGCCCAACCTGACTGGTTGGAAAAGTGTTCTCCTGGAGAATGCAATCACACCTATACAACAGTACGGCTATACAACCGGTAAGAATGCAACCGACTCTGCCATGATAATTGATGCGATGGATATTCTATACTCGGAGAAGGTCGACGCATTTGCTATTGTATCCAGCGACAGTGATTTCACAAGACTTGCTACCAGACTTCGGGAGGCGGGTATGATTGTTATTGGACTTGGTGAACGGAAAACCCCGAACCCCTTTATTGTTTCGTGCGATAAATTTATCTACCTGGAAATATTGACCCCTGTGACAGTGGTGCCAGATGCAGTCAAAACGACAAAGTCTGAATCTCATAAAACGGAAAAAAGGGTTACTGCTCCAGGTAATAAGCCGGCACTTCAAAAGGTGAACAAGGAAACGATTCTCTTAATTGCTAACTCAATTACCGACTTGGCGGATGACACGGGTTGGGCGTTCTTAGGAGAGGTTGGAAATCTGATCATAAAGAAGCAAAAGGATTTTGATCCCAGAAATTTCGGCTATAATAAGCTGGGCCAGATGTTAAAGAGTGTTGATAAATTTGAAGTTGACGAGCGAGGAACCGACAAGAAGGGTATTAAGATGGTTTACGTCAGGTTGAAGGCATAACTGGTGACTTGTCGCGAGACCCTCAATCACAACTTTCCTGTCTGCTTAAATAATAACGTTGCAGGGTATTTTGAAATAAAGCAACCAGCGACTAAACTTATAGTGTTCTTAACTCCGGCTGATTAACTCATAAATGTGTTAAAATATGACTTCGCAGAAGATTACGCCCTATTTGTGGGTAGAGAAAGATGCCAAAGCTGTAGCAGATTATTACTTATCCATTTTTAAGGGAGGTAAGCTGAAGGATTTTCGCAAGTTCGGCAGTGACGAAAGTGGGAATGACGCAGGGATAGAAACAGCTGTGATTGAAATAGCAGGAATGGAGTTTAGTATTTTGGCAGCCGGTCCACTCTTTAAATTTAATGAAGCAGTTTCGTTTGTTGTCAACACAAAAGACCAGGCTGAGACGGATTATTATTGGGAAGCGCTCACGAAAAATGGTGGCGAGGAAGGATCCTGTGGATGGTGCAAAGATAAATATGGATTATCGTGGCAGGTTGTCCCAACTGAATATTTTGAATTGATACATAACGATAATCAAACGGTAAGAGAAAAAGCAATGAAGAAAACATTGACGCAGAGAAAACTGATACTCGCAGAACTCAAATAAAATTTGAGGGTCTATTGAACTTGATCAAATGTTGACCGTTATTTTATATCGAAGGTCTATCGTTAAACGTTACTTATGAGCTCAAATAACCAACAGGTAATTCCAATGCTAGCCTATGAAGATGGCGTTGAGGCAATGAATTGGCTGTGTAAGACATTCGGCTTTCTGGAGAAGACAAAAATGCTGGACGATAATGGTAGACTTGCACATGGCGAGATAGCAATGGGGAAAAGTATAATAATGGTGGCATCTCCAAGCCCTGACTATCAAAGTCCGGCTCATCATAGTGAAATGTGCGAGTCAATGGCCAGGTGGCGTGAAGTTCCGTATATTTTTAATGGTGTGCTGGTATACGTCGATGACGTTAAAAAGCATTTTCAGACTGCAAAGGATAATGGGGCGGTGATCCTTTCAGATGTAGAAGAGGGGGGGCCGGGTAGCCGGTATAGAGTTGAGGATTTGGAGGGGCATCGGTGGATGTTTATGGAAAGGGGTTGAGCAGGCACCATGGAAGATACTAACAGAAAATTCGAAGGTTCACAAAACGACAGAGTGAGTATAAAAGTTGTTTCGAATGAGAGCCCCTACCTGTCTGCCGATCTTCAGCAAAAGCTGTTACAACCCCGTAGGCTATCCTCTTACTTTATCGTGCTGATCGACAGCGGCACTATTACATATAACATCGACTTACAGGATATCACGCTTACGGACGGTCACTTGCTGTTTGCAATGCCCAACCAGGTATTCACACCTCCGGCTAAAACTGCGGACCTTAAGTATTTCAAGGTATTGTTTGATGAAAACACACTCGCATTACTGCCACAGCATTTTCCTTTTCTGGTTAATCCTTTAAACTCGCAAACCATCATTTTTGACGATGTGACAAGGGAAAGAGTGAGGAAGGTGTTTGAAATTTTACATCACATACTTTACGCCGATAAACCTGTGACCGACACTGAAATAGTGTTGGCTTACCTGAATTCGCTGTTAGTAGAATTAAATAGTGCCTATTTCAAAAACAATGAACCAGTTAACAGCTTAAACACTAACCTGTCAAAGTTTATTGAATTCAAACTAATGGTAGAAACCCATCTTACTGAGCAGCCTTCTGTGCATACAATAGCTGAGAAATTGGAGTTAACGACAAACAGCTTATACCGGATTGTAAAGGAGTATTCAGGTGTTTCGCCCAAGGACTTTTTTACAAGCCGTTTAATGATTGAAGCTCAGCGGAAATTGCATTACTCTAACCTTTCAGTCAAGGAAGTGGCGTATGACCTAGGCTTTAATGACCCTGCCTACTTTTCGCGGCTTTTCAAAAAATGCACCGGAAAGAGTGTAAGTGAGTTTCTGGAAGCTCAGCAAGATTCGTCAAGGCAATAGCCTGATTTGTCCATCTCCTCCGTTTCCCGGCGACCTACTTTTGCTTTCACTAACTTAAAGCAAAGAGATGAAATCAGCATTAGTAACAGGGGCTAACAGAAGCATTGGCCTTGAAGTAGCGCGACAACTGGCTCAAAAAGGAATCCATGTTTACCTCGGAAGTCGTAGTCTGGAAAACGGAATAGCGGCCGTGAATAAGTTGAAGTCGGAGGGATTAAACAACGTAGAGCCGGTTCAGCTGGACATTACAAATGACGACTCCGTGAAAAGTGCCCGCGCAGAAATAGGGAAGAGAACAAGTTCGTTGGACATCCTTATCAACAATGCAGGCATTTTCGGAGGGTACCCGCAGGCGGCGCTTAATTCAACCATAGAGCAATTCAAGGCAACTTACGAGGCAAATGTTTACGGCGCCGTAAGAGTTACCCAGGCATTTGTTGATCTGTTGAAAGGGGCTTCCGAACCTCGTATTGTGAACGTAAGTTCAAGTCAGGGTTCGATCACCTTGCACAGTGATCCTGCCTATAAATACTACGATTACAAAGGAGCCGTTTATCTTTCTTCAAAGTCGGCGCTGAATATGTATACAGTTGTTTTGGCATACGAATTAAGGGATAGTGATTTCAAAGTAAATGCCGTTTGTCCAGGATATACTAAGACGGATTTCAACGGCCACCGTGGATCGGGGACCGTTGAAGATGCAGGGAAGAGAATTGTAAAATATGCTTTGATTGACAAAGACGGACCGACCGGAAAATTCTTTAGCGAAGAAAACAACGCCGAGACGGGAGAAATTCCCTGGTAATGTTTATGCAAGCGGGGTCGCCATGTTGCTATTACCGGTAAATTCTTAATTTGGGCTAAGCAGATTCGTTGGGAAAGTCCTAAGGCCGCTCCTAACAAGAATACTTAAGCAGTGGTTATAACTATTTCCGTCAACGGACAAAGAACAGCGTTGAAGTCAAGGGCCCATCTAATGTCCATGTTAGCAACATGCAAAAAGGTCGACTTTCAGGAGATCTGGATTGAAGGGCATGGAGAAAGTGCTTTGTGCGTGATCACAAATGCCACCAGCGTATTCCTAATGTACCTGAGGCATGAAGGTGATAGCGGATTCAGATCAAACAACGTATTTGGAAACGAAAGCAAGGAACAGGAATTCAGGCTGTCCAATGGACAGGTAGACTTATACCCGGAATCATGGCTGATTGATAAAAGAAATATGGAATCAGCATTGATGGCATATTTTGATTCGGGGACTATGGACACGAGCATTGACTGGGTTAAAGAAGATTAGATGACGGCAGGTTAGCCCAACTTGAATCATGAGTGGGGATTATCACACTGAGATACGGTCGAGTACTTTTGGCAACAAACTACGGATGAGGGTTTGCACTGAAGCTTAAGTCGAAGGGCTATGTCAGGGAGGACAAACTGAGAAAGGTAATTGCACGGGGGAGGATTAAAAATGAAACTGAACTTCACCTGGCACCGGATGCTCTGGTGGCTGGAGAGCAAGAGGACGGATAACCAAAGAGGAGGCCGATAAGGTGGGAAAGTTGATTGGAGAATTTGAACAGCGATCAACCCAGGTTGCATCTATGACATCAAACACTATTAAGTGGATAGTCCAGAAAAATCTAATAAAGCCTTCCTTATTAGCGGAGTTTCGCGCGGCTTTTGCAGAGCTGCAGATTGATTTCGAAGAGATAACCGTGATTCCGTTTTCGCAGGAGCTGCCGGAATTTTCGCCTGCCGATGTAAACGTCTTTTATGGGTCAAGTACATTAATGTTAAATGCCTGGGAGCATCCGCGTTTCAGGAACGGTTTATTTTTTAATCCGCATGATTTCACGATTGAGAACTATCTTAAGAGGTGGGGAAATAAAATGCTTAATTCTGACGGCATAATAGCTCCACTCGGCACGTTTGTAGAGAAACTTACCGACAGTGAAGTAAACTGGTTTCTAAGACCAAATGGGGATGATAAGAGTTTTTCGGGGATGATTATGTCCACCTCGGACATCAGAAAATGGTACTCCTCTATAAACTCTGGTGACAGTCCGATAGTCAATTCAGATGTCGTAGTACTTGGTGCTCCTGTCAAAGAAATTGTCAGGGAATGGCGGAATTTCATTGTAAACTGTAGGGTGGTTGATAGTTCGCGTTATATGCTAAATGGACAGAAGGATGTCTCCCGTGAAGATGTGCCTAAGGAGATGATTGATTTCGCTGAAAACTGCGCGAGGGAGTACTCGCCGCATCGAATTTTTGTACTTGATGTTGCGGAAACTCGGGCAGGTTATAAAATCATAGAATGCAACTGTTTCAACGGAACTGGATTTTACGACAATGATGTGAAAGAAATAGTAAGCAAGGTTACGGCAGCGGCTAAGTAGGCTTCAAGTGATATTTCTCAATTATATGGGCTGTGTTAACTTAGTATTCCGGAGTGCATTCTCTGTCGACATTTTGTTCCTAAGATAAAACGTCACTTTTATGGACCACATCACACATTTCAAGATTAAAAGAATGAGCCCTCAACTGCTTGTGGCTGATGTTGACCGTTCAGTTGAGTTCTACACAAAAGAGTTGGACTTTGATGTTGATTTTCGCTACGAAGACTTTTATGCGGGAATTATCAAAGATGGTTGTTCTATCCATCTCAAAGAAGGTAGCCCCTCAGTTAATGAAGGGATGAGGAAGGGAGACGACGAACATTTCGATATTGTTTTTTCGGTTGAGGGGATTGATGATTTGTATAAGGAGATTTCACGCAGGTCTGTTGAGATAGTCCAACCGCTACGGAGTATGCCTTATGGAAAAGAGTTTTATTTTGCTGACCCGGACGGTCATGTCATTGCTTTCCTGGAAACGTAATTAGCAATTATGCTAACATTAGGACATATCGCAGATCAGAGGGCAATTAAGGCGTTTGAGATGATGGAGTCATGGCTAAGCAATTCATTGGGATATAACGAAATTATTAATGTTCAAGATTCGGGTCTACGATAAAAGCGACCATCCGGCGGAGAAATATTCCTGGATTCTGACAACGATAGCTTTTGCTCTTATGGGAATTTGGTATTTGATAGACGACGGCCAGCCGGGACCATTTAAATATTTACTATACATCGCCTTTGCTTTGATAATGGTGACTGCCGTTATCAGCGTAATCCACAAGGTGCGCCACTATGGACCAATTGGGGAAGTTAACAATCTTACTGTCGATGACCACTCCATTAGCTTCATGGACAAAAGAGTTCAGATATCTAACGTGTCTAAGATAGTGATACGACTTAGGTCCAAAGAAATTCAATCCAACCACATAGATAACAACTATATGGAAATCGTTACCCAACATGGTGAGACATATAAGTTTGCAGTACTGATCGGCAATAACAACGATATAATTCAAATTGGCAAAATGGTCAGTAGTTTGAAACCTAAGGTGAAAAATTTGACCTATGAGAACTACCTATGAGTATGACCGGCAAGTCGGATATCTTGATAATACTTGATCTGGACGAGACGTTGGTATATTCAACAGAGAATAGGCTCGACACAGCCGAGGATTCTCAATATGAGAAATACTTTATCTATAAAAGACCTGGCTTAGACAATTTCCTTCGACAAGTAAGTGAGCACTTTAGAATCGGTATATGGTCCTCAGCGGGAGACATCTATGTTGCTGAGGTCGTTAACAATATCGTTCCGATTGACGTTCAATTGGAGATCGTCTGGTCGAGGAGCAAATGCACGCAACGGAAAGACTTTGAGCAGGATATTTACTATTGGGAGAAGAGACTTGATAAATTGAAAAAGAAGGGATTCAGAATTGAGAAGATCATCATAGTGGACGATTCACCCGAGAAGGCCAGAGACAACTTCGGCAATGCAGTTTATGTCAAAGAGTTTAATGGGGAACCAGGCGACCGTGAACTGGAAGTTCTGTTTGATTATTTGTTGACATTGAAGCGCGTTGACAATGTAAGGGCAATTGAAAAAAGGGGCTGGAGAGAGAGGGCCCACAAGACTAGCTAAGTGTCATACCGTACCGTTGCCGATAATTTGTTATTTTGTGTACTGACACGCCTCAAATTGCCAAACATCAACTCCTATGAGCCGCTTTGCACTTATCATTCTCATGCATCTTTTCTCACTTTCCGCGTTGGCAATAGCAACGTCAGGTTATGTATTTCATGATAAGAATGGCAACGGAGTAAGAGACAAAGGTGAGGAGGGCATCAGGGGTGTAGCCGTGTCGGATCAGTTTGATGTGGTGCAAACCAATGCCGAGGGACTGTATCAACTGGATGCCAAAGGATATGGATTTGTTGTCATCAGCGTACCTGATGGTTACAAAGCAAACAAATCATACTATTTAACAACTACCGGTACCCGCAGCACGTGGGACTTTCCACTTACCAAAATTACCATTCCCCTTGAGTTCAGATTCGTTCATGCTTCCGATACACATATCAGTGAAGCAAGTTTGAATCGCACTCAACGTTTGAAAGTGTTAGCAGATTCACTCAAGCCCGAGTTCGTGTTGGTGACTGGAGACCTGATTAAGGATGCGTTGAGAGTACCTGAGAGCGAAGCGGCTTCTTTGTACGAAATGTATGTACGCGAAAGTAAAAAATTTACCATGCCGGTGTGGAGTGCCGCCGGTAATCACGAAAACTTCGGTATTGAACGACAGTCGTCCCTGGTGAGCAAGAAGAATCCGTTGTACGGAAAGAAAATGTTTCATCATTATCTGGGTCCGAATTATTATTCGTTCAACTTTGGTGGCATTCACTTCATTGCCCTGGACGATGTGGACTTCGAAGATCTTTGGTATTATGGGCATGTTGATTCTGTACAGGTAGAGTGGTTGAAGAAAGATTTGGCTGCGGTCCCCTCAGCTGTTCCGGTTGTCACCTTTGCGCACATGCCGATGTTTTCAGGAGGCATGAGCCTTTCCAACTTTGAAGAGGAGGGGCCTGGTCGTTCCCTGGAAAGACAAAAAGGTAAGTTGCATTACCGGCATGTAGTTTCCAATGCTCAGGAGTTGTTGGTTATTCTTCAAACTCACCCTTATCCGATTTCGTTAGCCGGTCATTTCCATTCCAGGCAGGTATTCAACTTCGAGTCAACCGGACAAAAGACCCGCTTCGAACAGGCGGCTGCTGTGGTGGGCAATGGGGGAGAAGGTGCTATTGAGATGCGATCGGGTATTACACTTTATACGGTGAAAGCAGGTCAGATAAGCGAAGGAAAGTTTATTCCGTTGGATTAAGGCGTGTTACTCGGCAAGCATTCTCCTGCAAATTTGACAACAGACTGCTTAAAACAAAAGGCAAAATCTTCCCTTTTCAGTTGAACTATTGCTGGAAAAGAACAGCAATAAGGGCGAATTATAGGCAGGGTCAGAATAGCGCCCTCATAAACACATAAGCACCGTTGTGGATAAACTATTAAATTGGATCATTATATGGGAATGTTTCTTTCATTGTCAGGGGTTATAGGTCGAACGCAAGATGAGGTTCGCGATAGCCTCGCTCGATATGCAGCCAGCGTTGATGGTGGGCTTCAGGAAGCTGAGTTGACAACTGACGACAAGAATTGTTGTGTTATTCAAGAGTCTAACCACAACACTACTGTATTATACCCATTCGATTATATTGAATGGGACAGGTCCTCTGAATTTTTATCAAAAGAACTAAATGCGCCCGTTTTTTCATTTCATATTCACGATGGTGATTTGTGGATGTATGTCTTGTACTTAAATGGGCAAGTACTTGATCAATTTAATCCTATTCCGGACTATTGGGACGATGGTGTTTCAGAATCAGAAATCCAAAGTTGGAAGGGTAGCGCATCAGTTGTAGCTAAGCATATTGGACTTCCGCCGGCCGAAATCGAACATTATTTGATTCGCTGGGATCTTAATGCGGAAGAAAGTCAAAAAGCCTATGATGACGATGAGTTTGCAAATGAAGATTGGCAATTGCTGGATTTTTTGCGAAAGTGTAGATTGCCCTATCCATTGGATGACGATAGAAATGCCAAAGGCCGCATTTATAAGATATGGACGAAGGAGCTAACTCTTTCACCTGAAATTAATACTAGGTCAGGACAGGTAAAAACAATTAGCCAGGAGAAGCCAATTAACCAGGCAAAGCCCTGGTGGAAATTTTGGGGATAACTGTTTACGCATATGCGGACTTTGCTCAGAGGTTAGTTATTGTCGCAGAGCAACTTAAATGAGTTAAGTTTGAAACCTCAATTGTTAATTGACTGGTTGCAGGCATCAGTGCAGTATTATACATTTTTGATTAGTTATAACGTTGTGAGTATTGGCCGTTGACATCAAATATGATACAGTATCTGAAACAAATGAATATTATACGAAAGATTGCATCACTCATCGGCTTCGCTATTGTGTCGGTCCTGCTATACTACACGGTTGTGATCTACAATGCCCGTGCAAAGACACCAACCATAGTTCACAAGGCATTGAGTTCAGAACGCATGAAGCTTGAGCTAAGTGACTTTTCAGCTAATCAACTGCGCGCACTCTTACGAATTCAGGATCAAAATTTCTACTCACACAAAGGTTTTGATGTCTCAACTCCAGGGACGGGCGTCACTACGATAAGCCAGGGCCTGGTAAAGATGTATTACTTCGACAACTTCAAGCCAGGACTTCAAAAGATCGAACAAAGCCTCATTGCCAGGTTTGCATTTGACCCCATGACTCCTAAAGACACTATTCTAAAGCTATTTATCAACGACGTCTACCTGGGACAACACAATGGCCAGTCAGTAAAAGGATTTGAGAATGCTGCCAATACCTATTTAACTAAATCGTTCAAGGATCTGACTTGGGACGAGTATTTGGGGCTGGTCGCCATGATTCGCTCTCCGAATAAGCTCCACTATATCGATGATCGGGAGGTTAATCGGGAAAGGGTCGCAAGGATTAAGAAAGTGCTGAGTGGCGAATATGTTCCTGTCGACAACAGCGATTGGCTGTACGGGCAGGAGGTAGAACTGTAGTTATTAGTGCTTCATTCGCCAGAGTAAATATGGAGGCGTTGACAGGTCTTTATTACAGGTCACTTCAATCGGCAGCGACGAATAAATAGCGAAATCAGAATCACAGGCATGGATATTCAGAGGCTTCCTAATGGTTGGTTGTTCGAACGTCACCCGGAAGCGGAAATTAGAAGATGGATCAATAATCTGAAATACTCGTATTTTAAAAGGGCCTGGGGCGGACATGCAAATGATGGCGACGAATTCATATTGGCGCTAACCTGCAAAGACAAACATGACCTCTTAAACATCTTTGCAAGACTAAACATTGAATTGAAATCAATTCCAAAGGACCATCCAAAACCAATTCCGGGAAAGCCATACACCTCCGGCGAGTATTCAGCTTTTAAAAGTGAGATCAGGGAGTTTCCGGAATACGAACAACCTAAGCATATTGAAATCCATGGTACTAAATGCTTCTGTTGGGTTGAGAACAGGAATATCAATTTCACATTTTCTGGCGGAAGAGACGGCAACCTTTACGAGGTTAGTGAGACAGATTTTGAAAATTGTAAAAGGCTTGAGGAGGTCATAACAAACAAAGGACTTACAGACAAGGTAAGTCGCGATTGTGAGAGCAGTGTAACTTGCATATCACGTAAGCGCTACCCGGACTTATTTGTCGCGTGAAATTATTTAGCTATGTCAGAATTGTTGTTGAAGAATATCAAATATGAGCCTCCACAAACTAAAACTCCAATGCTGAGCTCTGCCACATTGCAAACAGAGAATAACAATAAAAGATCAGCAATCGGGAAGCTTCGATACATGTTCAAACTGCAGCACCTTTCGATGTTATTGGCAATGGGTCTTTTGCCGCTATTCTTTGGTTGCAACAGCAGCCATTCAGGAGATAAAAATTCTGAAGTGACCGCATTGCAACAGCCCATGACAAAACCAGTTGAAAATATTGCAGCCACAAAAGAGCAGAAGGAACGAAGGGCAAAGTCGGAAGAGTATTGCAAATCCAGGAATGTACCGGTATATCAGAATCCTAACTCACTGTTTGTTGATAGTGATGAACAGGTTGGTATCAGAACCCAGGAGGAAGTTGTGGACAGGGCCCTGGCGCTTTGTTATATCGGTTTAAAGAGCGAAGGGCTTGGCAAGGATGATCTGGACCAGATGGACAAAGACTATGGCATCAGCGCTAAACTGTCGCCAAAAGAGAGAGACTATGCAACAGCAGAACAACCTACAGAGCAACAGAAAGTAGATGCAAACTGGCGATACGAGGGATTACACGTTTTGTTATGGGCGTTGGGATATATAGACACATTAAGCTATCCTGATAAAATGTGTGATGTTGCAAGCGATGTGAAAATAATTTACGAACTCAAAGAGAAGGACTTCAGGAAAAAGGCAAAGCTGAGAAGTAAGAGAGAGATTCTTGATCAGGCTGACTTAATTCTGAGACTGCACTGGGCTTGCGTAAGCGCAAGATTGGATGATAAGCAGGCACCCAGCGGACTTGACGACGGCGTAGTGTTCGAAAGGCACCATACTCTGAATTGGCTTATCAACTATTTGAACCAGGAATGGGACGATGTAACTACAGACACCTAGCCTATACTTTTCCTGTCCCAGTATGCAAAATGCGCTGCACGTTAATCTTAACTCTTACCCCGGATAATAATCAAACTACATGATGAACACGGACACAATCCTAAGGCAGTACTGGGATATTTTCATTTCACATACATGTGAGTACTATCCGCTGGACAAGTCTTTCATTGAGAAATACGAATACGAGCTTGATTGGAAGTCATTAAGTAAAAACACAGCAATAGAGTGGGACTTAGAATTTCTTAAACGATACGAAACGAGGTTTGTGTGGCACGAACTTGCAGGTAATGAGAGTATTCTTTGGACCGAGGACAAAATAGACCATTTTAAAAAGCGACTTGACTGGCACTATCTGGCGCGAAACAAAAGTTTGCCAATCACTGACAATTTTATTCAGAAGTATTCAAAGAAACTTTTTGTCGTCGAAAATAACCCGCTGTTGAATAAAGACCTGATTGAGCGATACAATATTCGTGTGTTGCCCGCAAATAATCACGACAGCCAGCAGATCAATAGTATTCCTGATGGTGGGTGGGAACAGGTGCTCAATACGAATCGATTCCACAGCAATCAAAAGCTAGTGTACGACAGCGTCTTCTTACCTATTATAGAGAACGCTGGTTTATCAAACATCTTCGGCACTAGATTCGACTATTCGCAACGATATTATTTTCTGGAACCCATCAAAGTTGACATTAGCGGGTTAACTCCTGAGTTTACGATTGATGGCGACAACCCTTTTGAAGTCTTTAATGAGGATAGAGATTTGTGCGATATCGGGTACGAACTGACTTTGATAAATGGATCTTTACAGGAGGGGCCAGACAGGCTTTATGAGGTACCAAGATTAAGTGCGACTTCTTATTACACAACGTTGCTCGTGAGCGAGAGTGTCAGGTCGGTTTTAGAGCAATTTAAATTGCCAGGGCATGTTTACCATGCCGTCAATTTAAAGATGAAGAAACTAACCACTCCGACGAAATATTTTATACTTCAAATTGAACACGACAGGCTTGTTAAGGACTTGAGGTTTTCAGGCCAGGAATACTTTTATAGCCTTAAGAGTTTAAAGGTCAGAGGCTTTGGAGTGTTCGATGGGAAGATATCTAACTATGAAGAGTATTTGCAGGCAAAAGACTCAATTGCGGACAAGCATAAAGGTCTTCATTTTGGAGTGACGGTCTATCCGAACAAATTTGAGCTCGTTTCGGACTTTGATTTATATTCTTATTCGGTTCATGGTAAGTTTATCGTAAATCAATACGTAAAGGATGCGCTGGAAAAGTACTTGCCAAATCAAATGGCCTTTAACTCAGCGCAATTGTTGAACATCAAGATTGATCAGGAAGAATACAACAGAAAGTCCGCACGAACATTTAGCACAAAGCTCAGTTCAAAGCTGACCTATCAGGAATCTTCAGAAGACAAATACTATTTCGCAAAAGCAGAGCGACTTGAGAAATCCGATCCTGTGTTTGATAAGAGTGTTCACCAGGGAAATGATGAGTTTAGTGAAAAGGAAATCGAGCTTAATGTAATCTTTCCTAAGATGTTTAAGGATAGTTACGTGCGGAAGTCTTTGGAGACAAAGAATTTTAGACTACTGCCGATTCCGAAGTTTTATATACAGAATGAGTACTCCGCGCGATATCCGGAGACCTTCAAATCCGTAGTGATCGCTGAAAACGGAATCGGCGATTCGTTGAACTTAATATTGGAGCGTGACAGCGATTACAAGCTTCAGAATCGGATATTTGAATTTTTTCACGAGACCGGTGAGTATGATGAGAGGTAGGCTTCGGCCAGAAAGCTGATTGTTTGAAGATCACTAAGAAGTTTGAAGGACTCGCCGTTGAACACGAGCTACAATATATTCGCAGAAGAGAAGAATTGTTTTGAGATAGCATTTATAAATCACTCACGCGAATCAGGTACATAAATACATTTAAACTGGGATTTCGCAGCGCCCTGCTGCAATGTAATTTTGATTACCAGTTCAGTTAACCCGTTCAGGCCATTGTAACGGGACCAGTATTGTTAAGAAGTGCGTTGACTCATACTTCTAATTGTGTGCCATATAAATACTAAAACAATGAAAACCCTCAGCCTTCTATTTTCAGGTGCTGTGCTATGCAGCGTACTCGCGTCGTGTAAATCCACTGCACTCCTGCAGGCCTCTTTCGAGGAGGATGCCGTTGGAAGCTCTCCGAACAAGACGTTACCAGGTGACCCCACTGGCGATGAGCTTCTTTATGTCACTGAGATGGAACCGCGACTGAAAGTTCAGAACTCGACAATCGCTGGAAGTAAGGCGCTTCACTTTTCGCTTGCTCCAATTGCCGATATCTCGGGTCATCAGAAGGGCATCTCGTTTAAAGGTGCTTCTACCGATCTGACTCAAACCGTATGGTTCATGTTCTCGGCGCAGAATAATAACGCGTCCAGTGATGTGTACATGGACCTCTCGGATGGTGGTGGTCATCCCATCGCGCGTTTAACGATACATACAAACGGAGATGTTGCCCTGACCCGCGACCTTACCTATGTAACGGAAGACATCATCGGAAATGTAGGCAATGAGGTACACACCATTGTGTTCACCACGTTTGCCGGAGAGCTGAAGTACAACGTCACGATCTTTAAGGAAACAGGACCTGCCATAACAGTGCAGAACAAGAATATGCTTACCACTAACGCGACCTCGTTCCTCAACCCGGCCAGACCGCAAATAAGTTTTTCGAATCAAGGAACATCGGGAGCCAAGATCTACGCGATAGGAAACGTTTCTATTACAAAGAAGAAACCCAACAACATGCCTTGATGTTTGGCGTCAGGCCGAAGGCTAGTTCCCCGGCCAGGCGAGTTTCCTTCCGCGCCAGAACCGTTTGGCAATGCAGCAGAATAAACACTGTCTGCATTGCCTTTCACTTCTTCTGTTTGATTGACATTTGAGAATCAGCCAGAATAAAGGAACAGGCAACCTTTTCCCATAAGACCTTACATCCGAGAGTATTCTTTACAAGTCGAAGGCAAATTAACACGCCTCCCCGAGCCCTGGCTCATTTGGTTATTCCGAAAAGCACTATCTTTCAAGCCACTTTAACACGATAAAGTTGTGCCATGCTAACGCTGTCTTCGCTTCATTCTACTAATCAGTTTTGGCGCAGGATCCGGAGTTAGCCGTTGGACGTCAGGTGATATGAAAATCATGAAAGTTCTGAGACTATTGAAGGCGACGGGGTTTTACGCTGTATTGAGCCTAATTATTTCATTAACCCTTACTGCGTGCGACAAAGATGATGATGAGCCTTCCAGGGAGGAGATAGTTGAACAATTGATCGCCGGATCGGATAGTAAGACATGGCTGATTGTATCCAGCACCATTAGTGGAACGGAAACGCTCTCGGATTGCGTGAAGGATGATCATTGGACGTTTAAGCGGACCAGGCAGGTATCAAGACAGAACCAATCAAATACTTGCACCGATGGTTTCCCCGATAAGGAAAATTCAAACTGGAATATTGAAAACGATGGCAAGTGGCTGACCTTTTTCGACGGCACCTACGAAATACTATCGCTTACCGAGACCGAAATGAAGCTGCAATTCCCGACTGCGAGAGGAACATATATCGATACATTTGTCAGCAAATAGCACTACGGGCTTCGTCAATTGAGCCTTGCTTCAGAGTGTGCCCCACACCTTGACGATACTACCGAATTACGGCGCTACGCCGAATAATACATGAACGAGATAATTGATACTCAGAGAAACGTCCAGGCCAAATTCCTTAAAAGGTCGGCAAAGCTTTACAAGATCTATGGTGGGTTAATTGTGTTTGCTATTATAGTTTCGATTTTCATCAGGCCTTACCTACTGCTGAATTATAGCGCACTAACGGACCTGGTGGATCTTCTCGTCGGCCTGCCAATACTGAGCTTATTTGTGCTTGCACCGTTGGGACTTTACTACAGCTGGAAGAGCTATAAAGAAAACGAAGGGCATAGGAAACTGAGAGTTAAGTACACCATTGGTCATGTGTTCTTTTGCATCCTGATGTTGCTTTTTCTTGGCGTATTCATCTCTGATATTTCGTTTTTATTGGAATAGCTGACTGGATGCTATCTTGCTACAACAGATGCATCCTGGAGCAAGTCGCGTAATTGCGGAATTAAAGAAGCATCGTTTACCGTCAATGGTATATACTACTAAGAAGAAGTTATTTGGATTGGGTATTTTGATTGTCCTGATCATTGGACTCATGGTTCCGCAGCATTTAGACAATCCCGTTGATAAGGCCGACAAAGGCAGTTACAATCCGAAGTCGTTTTGGTATTATCCCTGGGGCAAGTATGGAACGCACAAGGGCGTCGACATTTTTGCCAAAGAAAGTACAAGAGTCAATTCATCTACTGGTGGACTGGTGCTATTCAAAGGAGAAATTGAAAGAGGCGGAAAGGTCGTTGTTATACTAGGACCAAAATGGCGACTCCATTACTATGCGCACTTGCAGAACATTGAAACCGGCCTTCTATCCTGGACCAGTAAAGGTGAGAGAATCGGAACAGTTGGAACGACCGGAAATGCAAAGGGAAAGCCGCCTCATCTGCACTATTCGATAATGACTTTGATTCCATACCCCTGGAGAGCCGATGCGGCGAAGCAAGGGTGGAAGAAGATGTTTTACCTCGATCCTATTTCTTATTTAAGCCGCTGAGTCAGTTCAAGGCGACAGCTAAAGCCGAAAAATGAAAGCCTTTCTAAAATCGCTCGAGCAGAAAATCGATAAGTATTCAAGAGGGTCCGAATTGACTGATAAAGATTTGCAGTTGCTGCCGGAGAACATCAGACAGTTGCATTCATATCGACTATTTGGGAGTGATTTGCTTGCAATTCCAGGAAGTCTGTTTGATGACGAGTTTGAGAGACCGTTTCGTTTTGTTGGCGACCTGGAAACGCTTGAAATTTTCGAACGGGAATTCAGACCCGACATCCCCGAAAACTTTATCCAGATCGGTAGCTTGTACGGAGCAAATGAGATCGTTCTGCTCGACAAGCAGAACGACACTATTCATATATTTCATGTATCAGATACTGCGGACGCAAGCTGGTTAAAACGAAAACTAAACCGGCAGGTTTGTGACATTATCACACTGATTGAAAGTCTCAGGCCCCAAACGGTATGTTGTCTCATGGACCCTGGGAATTATTCAAAGTGGGACATCTTTGAAATTGCAAATGGGAACGAACTGAAGTTGGAGGGAGAAATCAGATATTGTGCCGATGAGGCAACGGCATGGTTAGAGTACAAAAGTTTGATAAGGAAATCGTTGGAGAAGGGCTTCCAGCTTCACTATGCTCCAATAGCTGTTAGAGACGAGTTCGGGAAGAAGTAAACGTTTTTTTGATAGGTGGCTACGACCCTCTAAACTGAACTCCTTAATTCAGATATGAACAAATCCGAAATACTAGAGCATCTGGTCCGGACCGGACCTAATGACTTCGAACTGGAGGTCTATTCTAAGTTCTTCGCCTCAAATATTAAAGTGCTCATTTTTTCCGGAGACTCTGATGATGATAGAATCGTAATCTCAGACTACCTGGTTGATTGTGTCAATGATGTCATCGGGTACAATAAAGAAGAAAGAGATCAGATAGTCACCGACATCTTTGCCGACTATGAAATTGTGATCAAAGCTTCAGACTACGGGGTGGTGCCTGATGAGTTGCTCAGAAAGCACAAAGGAAATAGCGAGAGGGCTAACCGGGAATATTTTGGAATTCATTCGGCGGAGGAAGCTTACCAGGCCTTAACGTTCAAATATGCCAGCGTTGTCGAGTATTCTCAGGGAAGTAAAGAAAGCGCCAAGCCAAGGTACTTCGGACTATTTTTCAGGCGCCCGTGGGATGCAGAACATGAACTACAGCTGGAGTTTGAGGACGGAAAATATAAGAAGCTGCATTGAAACACATGAAGGCCGCGTAAAGCTCCATCCAGAGCCTGTTTTTTAAAAAAGGATAAATATTTATTGTTTATCGATAAATATTTATTACTTTAGCTGTGCGATTCAAACATTCAAAATCATCATGAAGAGAACTTCTACGATATTTCTTCAGGGGGTCATCGTGCTTATTGGCGTGGTGGCGCTCATCATCCTGATCCGGTTTCCTCAATTGGAGGGGAGAGCTGCAAACCTTGACCTGTTCAGCATTTATGCTGATCCATTCATTATATATGGATATCTGGCATCAATCGCTTTTTTCGTGGCGCTTTACAAGGCGTTCAGATTGTTGGGATACATCGGGCAAAACAAAGTATTCTCGCCGGGTTCGGTTAGTTCTTTACGGAGCATAAAGTATTGTGCCATGGTCCTGGGTGTACTGATCGTCCTGGCAGGGGTATATATCATGATTGCTCATCATAAGGACGACGACCCAGCCGGTTTCCTGGCCATGTGCATCATTACGACCTTTGTTTGCATCGTAATTGCAACTGCCGCTGCCGTGTTCGAAAAGATCCTGCAGAATGCGATCGACATGAAATCTGAAAATGACCTAACGATCTAAGCTATGCCAATCGTAGTAAACGTAGACGTGATGATGGCAAAGCGAAAGATTTCTCTCAATGAGCTTTCCGAAAGAGTCGATCTGACCTTATCTAACCTTTCCATCTTAAAGACCGGTAAAGCCAAAGCAATTCGCTTTAGTACCCTCGACGCCATCTGTAAAGCACTCGACTGCCAGCCAGGCGACATCCTTGAATATGTAAATGACCAGAAGGAAACAACAGATCCTTAGAGCGCATTTCCTCGCGGCGACCCTTACATTTAGCATCTACGATCCGCACGCTGTGAATCATGCCACGTATCATGGTGGTCAGTTGGTGACGATGTTACGACAGGCTGGGTTTAGTAGTTTTTCAAACACTGATCTGGTAACGTACTTCATTAATCAACCAGTTCTGGTCAACATAGCTAATGATGCATAGGCAAGCTTCCACAAGTCATTTGAAATTTGCTGCGGGACTATTGCTCATGCTATTGTCATGCAGAGCCACACAGCCGCTGGAAAGTCTTTCTCCGGGAGACAATGAATTATTTTGCAAGGGGACGAAGAATTTGATTGCTTATCTGAAGCAGTCCAAAGAGATAAAGAACGACTATAAGGATAATCTACACAACAAGGAAGAAGTAAGTCTTAAAATTGATAGTGACGTGTTTAAAGGGCCGCCCTTGCATTTTCTAAATGAATTTGGTCTGGATTCAACGGATACGGTCGCAATGGCTAAGGTGAACTATCAATGTTACAATCCTTCCGACGGCAGCCCTGACTTCGAAGTGACATTCTCATACTATCCCAGGAGGGCGATTCTGTCGGCCTTGGTTATGACTATCTTAATTAAACCCGGTTAGGTCAGGCTACAATTTTGTTGTCCAGCTTAAGGAGGACGGACAACTCGGGCAAATGAAAATGTCAACCGTACAAGAGTGATAGTCAACCAGCCCGTTACTTGCCAATGTTAGCTCATTGAAAGAAGTGATTGTTGAACTATAGTATTATGATTGGTTGGGATCTGCCAGATATCACCCATAATGGTAAATTGAGGATGATCAACGCACAAGCTACCGGCGAATCGCCTCGCAGGGGAATGACATTGCTTACTGCCTCCAACGATGGTGGAAATGCTTACGAAACTAAGCCTGCCCTGGATGTTCATATCCGGAAAGGGATGTTCGGTAAAGAACAGATTAAGTGAATGATTACCGTCAATTGAGCCAATTTGCCGGATGCGTTTTGGTACGATTATTATACCTTCAGGCTACTCAACCGGCCTATAGATAGATGGTTACGAACTTCCTTAAGACCTCCCTTCGGAATTTGCTAAGGCACAAAGCCTACTCTTTCATTAATATTTTCGGACTTACTATTGGAATTGCTGCAAGCATCCTCATTCTCCTTTATATAACGGATGAGCTGTCATACGACAGGTTTCATGCGAATTCTGCGCGGCTCTTCAGCGTTATGGTGAACAACACTTATCCCGATGGAAGGATCGAGACTTATCGTGCAACGCCAGCGAGGTTGAAGGAAGCAATTGAGGCCAACATTCCCGAAGTAGAAAAGGCAGCTCACTACAGCTACGAGACTCAGCTGTTGATTAAGAATGGTGAAAGAAGTTACAACGAGACCGGCATCTACGCCGATCCGGAGTTGTTCGATATTTTCAGCTTCCCGATTGCAAAAGGCAGCATAGTAAAACCACTGGCAGACATCAAGTCAGTAGCTATTTCACAACGCATGGCCACAAAGTTGTTTCATCTTGAAGATCCGATTGGAAAATCAGTGTCAATAGGCCAGGCCTATGAGCTCACCGTTACAAGCGTCTTTGCAGATGTGCCGGCTAATTCCACGCTGCAATTTGATTTTGTCGTTCCATTTGAACTGTTCCTGAAAGAGAATCCCTGGACGAGCAATTGGCAAAGTGGAGGACTGCGCACGGCGGTCATGTTAAAGTCAAACAGTAGCGATGTAAATCATAAACTTTCGGGGCTGATCAAAAAGAATTGCCCTGAATGTACTTCAACAGCATTCTTGTTTCCATATGCTAACTCAAGGCTTCATGCCAATTTTAGTAACGGAGTCAACAGTGGTGGAAGGATCCAACAGATTTACTTTTTTGGTGCAATTGCTATACTGATTCTGGCAATGGCATGTATCAACTTTATGAACCTGTCTACTGCCCGCTCGGCAACCAGGAGCAGGGAAGTGGGCATTAGAAAATCAATAGGGGCGCAGAGACCGGGGCTGATATTTCAGTTTATTTCAGAGTCGATTCTGATGTCATTTATTGCCCTATTGTTCGCATTGGTTATGGTTCAGTTGATGCTTCCGTTTTTTAATGATGTCACCGCGAAATCGATTCAACTGGATTTGACAAATCCCGAACTTGCACTTGGGACACTGCTAATTACCATAACATGTGGCGTATTGGCTGGCAGTTATCCTTCGTTTGTTTTATCGCGATTTAACCCGGCGAAGGTCCTGAAAGGTGATGGCCAATCGGGCCTTACTGGATCAAGCCTGCGCAAAGCCCTTGTTGTCGTTCAATTTGTAACATCTGTCGTGCTCATTGTCGGGAGTATTGCCGTGGATAAGCAAATAACCTATATAGGCAAAAGAAATCTCGGATTTGATAAGGAGAACGTAGTCGTGCTTAATCAGAATGAGGGAATGATTAAACACTACAATACAATCAGGAATGATCTTCTTCAACTACCACAGATTAAGAACATAGCCTTTGGTGGGAATAATATTTTCACCGTTCCCATCACCACCACTGATCCGGTATGGGCTGGCAAACCGGAAAATTCTTCCATTAGTTTTAAGATCTATCGTTGTGATGCTGCGTTTATTCCAACCATGAATATAAGCATTCAACAAGGCCGGAATTTCATCGAAGGTCAGGATGCGACAAATTATATCATTAACAGAAGGGCCGCCGAAGTGATGGGCCTTGGCCCGGAGAATGTAATAGGCACAGCGTTGGAAATGTGGAACGGAAAGGGGAGGATTGTCGGTGTTACGGATGACTTTCACAATGACAATCTGAGATTCGGCATTGAACCAATGATTTTTATGTATTCTGAAAATGTTGGTTCCCATTACTTCATCAAAATTTCAGCGCAAACACCGGTTTCTGAACAAGTCAGTCAGATCGAAAAGGTGTTTAAGAAACACAATCCGGATTATCCGTTTGAATACACTTTCCTTGATGATGTATTTAACAAGGAGTATCAAACTGAAAGGGTGATTGGAAAGCTTTCATTAAGCTTTACTTTCATTGCTGTGCTGATTTCATGCCTGGGACTATTTGGTCTCGCGTCGTTTACGGCGGAGAGGAGAACGCGGGAAATAGGAATCAGGAAAGTGATGGGCGCTTCCGTAGTTAACCTCACGCTTATGCTTTGCCGTGACTTCACATTTCTTGTGGTAGTTAGTTTAATGATTGGATATCCCATAGCCTGGTACGCGGTGAGCAACTACCTTGCTGATTATTCCTTTCACACAGACATCCAATGGACTTTGTATCTCTTTTCGGGACTTTTTATGTTGGTCTTATCGATGCTCTCTGTGGGCTATCAATCCATCAGGGTTGCGAACGCAAATCCGGTGAATTCTTTACGCATCGACGGATGATACGCTGCAGATATTTGCCACAATGAATGAGGGACATGTTTGAGGTTGTGTCTTAGGAACTGGCCTGGAATTTCGTCTGCATAGTGGCCAAAAAATAGTGAATGACTCGTAATTTGAGGTGACTCATGTTACATTCGAAACTCAGTCAGAGATACAATAATGGAATCAAAGGACGCTCCTAAACCGTCAACCAATCGAGGGCGTACACTTCAGATAGGTGACGTCGGGATTTATTACGAGGAATATGGTGTAGGGACTCCGTTGGTGCTTCTGCATGGATTTGGTGGTTGTTCGCAGAACTGGCTTCCCTTTATCGATAACTTTGCTGAAAAGCACCGGTTGCTCGTCGTGGACTTGCGAGGACATGGTTACTCGACTAATCCCGGTAACAAATTTACGCATCGCGAGGCGGCCACCGACGTCTTTCTTTTGCTTGACAAGTTGGGCATCGATCGCTTCTCTGCAATGGGAATGAGTACCGGAGGAATGATACTGTTGCATATGGCAACGCGCCAGCCCGGACGCATCGACTCAATGGTGCTTATCAGTACAACAACTTATTTTCCCGATCAGGCCAGGACCATCATGCGGAGAGCATCATTTAGTACAATGCCACAGCAAGTCCGGGAAATGTATCGCGAATGTGCCAAACGCGGTGATGAACAGATTCATCAACTCATTGCTCAGTTTAACGCGTTACACGACAACTACGACGACATGAACTTCAGCGATCAAACATTATCAGCCATTACTGCACGTACTCTTATTATACACGGTGATCGCGATAGCTTCTTTCCCATTGAGATTCCCCTAAACATGTGTCGCGCTATACCCGGGGCGGCGTTGTGGATTATTCCCGGCGGCGACCATGTTCCCATCTATGATACTGCGATACCATTCTGCTCCAGAGCGTTGGAGTTCTTAGATGAACTGCAGGATTGATGCAGGGATTGCCAGACTAATTTGAGCTGTTTGTGTTTATGTAACGATCGATGTGCAAAGTTGATTTAATAGCGAATCTTATTAAGAAGAAAGTTCCTGGCTACGCAGTGATGGTGAGAATAGTATTTGTCGCACTGTTGGTTTTTCCAATCCAGTGTTACGCTCAGTATGATGGTCACGGTTATGACACAACTAAGCTGGCATTGAGTAAAACGCTGACGGACTACGCATGGAGCGTCAAAGCAAGTTACATGTACCAGGCCGGCAACTATGTGGAGCTTGGAATATTGCGACAAAAGTATCATCAGGATTTGTATTATCATCCCGGCGAACTTTATGGTACGTCCGGCCCATCAATCGCTTGTGAGGTCAATCTTGATTTTGACAAGAAAATCTTTGGACCAAAGGTAGCATATGAGGTTAGTGTTCTTCGATTCTTTACAGCGAAGGCTAATCTGATTTACTATACCGATTTTGACAGATCTGCATTGAGTTTTACTCCAGAATTAGGATTATCGTTTTTTGGTTTCGTGGTTGTGTCAGGACGGTATTGTATACCGTTCAGTAACAAGGATCTTCTATATGAAGATTCCTTTGACGCTCTTGGGCTCTCGGTGACAATAAACTTTCCTGTTAGCTTTAAAAGCTTGACGGTATTGGAGATGAGGGACAGAATGGAGCGGAAGTGAGCGAAATTTTCAGGCCACTGGATAAAATATCAGCGTGATTAATGCGTCTACGTAGTGCCGGGCAGATTTATACGAATCAGGCATACCAACATAAACGAAGTATATGAGCAAAGTAAAGCAGGAGTACTCCAATCATCGACACTTAGTTCCATCGTTCCATTTCCTCACCCTGGGTGCCCTGGTGGTTTTGCTGATAGGGTCAGTCGTCTATCTCTTCGTTGCCAGTCCCTGGTTGCTGGCCTTGCTGATTATTGTGATGACGTTGGCAATAACGAGCATAGGCCTACACGCCCGATCATTTGCTATCAGAGCTCAGGACAGGGCGATACGGGCCGAAGAAAATCTAAGGTATTTCATACTCACCGGCCAAAGGCTGAATCAAAGTCTTTCGCTTCCTCAAATTATTGCGCTTCGGTTTGCCTCGGATGAAGAATTTGTTGCCTTGACGGCCAGGGCGTTAGAACAGAACATGAAACCGGATGAAATAAAACGCGCCGTGAAAAACTGGCGTCCCGACTACCATCGCGTATGATGGTATGAATAGGTCATTTGTTGATTAATGATTACTTTGGCAGAACAGCGATTAGTAACGTTGACGGCAAGCAGACCTGAACCTTGACACGAATTAGGAACATATATCGTTTAGCCATTGGATGCCTTGCTTCCATCGGACTGATGCTCGCCAGCTGCAAGGATAAAAACAACCACGCGATCCCGGAATACAATAACATTTTTGGCAAATGGAAAGTTGTGGATGCCACTTACATTCCGGCGGAAAATTCAAAAGGGCAACACGTGCCCGACACCATTGCTCTTGCTAAGAATTATCTGCGATATATTTATGTCTTTAACAGCGACTCCACCTTTCAACGGGGCAAGCCTGAAGTTAAACATGAGAATATCGAAGAAGCACATGGTAGCTTTTCTGTGCTCAATAATAAGAAGTTAATGCGCTGGTACATTAAGTTTTCGCGTAATGAGGAAATTGATACTGCGGATATTGAAATAGTCAACATGACCAACGCGACGATAGTACTTATTGAACCTATGGGAGGTCGGAATAGTATGAAACACGTTCTGGAACGAGTTGAAGATTAAATATTCGAAATCCTTTCGGGAGGGAAACTATATATTGTAAATAAAACGGGAATGAAACAGAGAAACCTGTCGGAACTAACGGACGAAGAATTGTTAAAAGAGGAAAAGAAGAGAAAATCAACAGCTTTGATGAATGCTGTGTTAGTTGGGTTTCTATTGGGTGTAGTGTTTTACAGCGTGATGAAAAACAGTTGGGGATTTCTTACGTTGATCCCTTTGTTCTTTGCTTACAGGCTGATCAACAAGCCGAAGTACGACAATCAGGAACTGGAGACTCTTTTGAAAGAGCGAAAACTGAAATAGGCTGTTCGCAAAGAGTATTTTCATTATAAAGCAGAAACATCATGGGACTGTTCGATAAACTATTTGGTGGCAAAGGTGAAGAGGATAAAAAACCTTCAAAACCCAAAGACTTTATCGCTTCTACCACGCCAATGGACGAGGAGCAATTCTGGAGGATAATCCAGAGAACAAAAGATCAGTCCCTTGACGATTTTGAACAGCAGCAGGAAGTTCTGTCGCAGGAGCTTGGTAAGCTGACTCCGGAGGAGATTATTAAGTTCGACAATAGATTCAGGTCGTTTCGCGGTGAAGCCAACACCTGGAAGCTCTGGGGCGCCATTTACATTATTCATGGCGGGTGTGGCGACGACAGCTTTGGTGATTTCCGGGAGTGGGTGATAGGACAGGGGCAGGACTTTTATTACAAGACAATTAAAGATCCGGAGACACTAATCGATGTGGAAGTCGGTGAGGAATGGGAAGGACTGGGATATGTTGCCCCGACAGTATTCGGGGAGCTGACCGGAGCGGAGATGCCTCGTCCGTACGAGGAGAATTTCGAACCGACCGGGAAACAATGGCAGGAGGATGGCGATGATTTGAAAAACCTGTTCCCAAAGTTATACGCAAAGTATAACTGATCGATACGTTTGCTTTAATTGCCCAGAGCAACAGTATTCTAATATAACTTCAGACCCATAGACGGTCCGTATCGCAGTACATATTTCATGCTCAAATCAACAGCATGTTGACCTTGTTCTTTAACTTGGATAGTCCCGTTGAAAAGCAAAAAGCATTGTCCATCGCTATGAACGTCCAGGACCAAATCAAGAAGCATATAGCTGGTCAGCCCGCATCAAAGCTCAGCGATATGCAGGCGCTTCATCAAATAATTCTGGAGCTGAACCCAGCATGTAAGCTCTGGTTTCTCGACGGTAAAAACAGTGAGAATAAAACGGTCTCCAACCCTAACATCGGGTATGGACTTCAGACCAGGAAGTACGCCGATGGTAAAGCCCGGGAGTTTTATCAGATCGGTGTAAGTGCCAATACAACTGGCATCTCTGTTTATATTCTTGGCATCGATGACAAGACTTACCTGGCAAAAACGTACGGAAAGAAGATCGGCAAGGCTGGAGTGACGGGCTATTGCATAAAGTTCAAAAAGCTCGGAGACATTAATATTGAAGTGCTCAAAGCGGCAATACTTGACGGATTTGAGTTGCATAAATAAGACAGTTAATCAGCCGCCGATCTCAGCTGGCTGGAAGTTGGAACTCTTTTTTTATTCCTTTGGATTCGTTAAGTTTAGATAGCATGACCGCCGTCAACTTTTACGAAGACATTGTAAACAACCCTGCACATTACCGGCAGCTGACCTGCAAGGACTTGCTGTTCGCGTATTACAATTGTCCGCAGGTGGACCTTAAAAAGGAATTCTATTCACAGCACAATTTCATTTCCTATACGTTCAGTGGCGCGAAGAGAATTCACAAGGGCGACAAGAGCTGGTACCTGAACAGCGACATTGCCATCTTCGGAAGAAAGGGCGCCTACCTCTTCGAAAAGTTCGAGAACGTTGAGCACTGCGTAATGGCATTCTTCATTCCGGATTCCTACCTAAAATCTGTGATCAGCGAAAATCGTTCTCAGTTGCCGGTCACCCGACAACCCCTTCAGGAAATTGATCCGATTGTAAAGCTCGATGTTACTCCTTCAACCAGGGCTTTCTTCCAGTCGATGATAGCCTACTTTCAGGATCCTCCCTCTGAGAGCATCCTCGAGTTGAAGTTTCGCGAGCTGCTGCTCAACGTTATGTACAATCCGCGCAATCAGGATGTACTCGCGATGGCCAACAACATTCAGTTGCATGAACGCCCGTCTATCCCGGACGTTATGGAAGACAACTTCCTGTATAACCTTGCAATGGAAGATTTCGCGAAGATCGCTTTGCGCAGTTTGCCAACCTTTAAACGCGAATTCAAAACCATCTATAATACCACGCCTGGCAAGTGGTTGCTTAACAAGCGCCTGGAAAACGCAATCATGCTGCTGAACTCGACGTCGAAAAGCGTGAACGAAATTGCTTTTGAAAGCGGCTTTGAAAACAACTCGCACTTTAGTCGTGTGTTCAAGGAGAAATATGGAAAGTCACCTCTCCATTTCCGAAAGGAAATCCCGGCCATGCACTTGCCGATCGCTTAGGTACTGCGCATAGTTCGCAAAAGCTAAGCTCCCCAATTCAATAGTTGATCCTGCCAGCAATTCTTTTGATCCTTTTAGCAAAGTCCGGCACGAACGACCTTCCTACCTTCGATTCATCAACTCCCACAACAACGTTATGAAAAAAGGATATCGGTTCTTTTGTCTTATGGCCCTCACATTCGTAGTAATGTCGGGCTTTGAATCTGTCCGCGTTTCCAAAACTGAGAAAATCTCAGATCCTGAAAGCGGAAAGCTACTCACGGATTGGATCGGCGTTCACCTGAAGCTGATCAGAGCCACGAAGGGCTTAAGTCAGGGCGGGATTTTCCGCCACCAGGGATACGCCAGCATTGCCGTCTATGAAACAATCTTAAGCGGCGACAAAGGTTATCTAACCATGGCCGGACAGCTGCAGGGACTCGAGCCTGTGCCCGCTGCAGCATCCGACAAGAAGCTCTGCTGGCAGGCTGGTGCCAATGCAGCCATGGCTTCTGTGCTGAGGTCATTTTATGGTTCAAGCCCGGCAGCTCACAAAATTGACTCGCTGGAAAAATACTATCAGGGTGTATTTGAGCGCAATGGTTTTAGTGCTGAAAGCATCAAAGCCGGGGCGGACCATGGGGCAACCGTTGCGTCACACATTCTGTCCTGGGCTAAAGAAGATGGTTCAGCCAAAACCTGGCCCACTTACGAAATCCCTAAAGGCGATGGCCTGTGGGAACCAACACCGCCGGCCTTTTCGGCACCGGCCGCACCCTATGCCTATAACAACCGTACATGCGTGAAGAATAGCACAGAAAATACATTGCCTGTGCCTCCGACAAAATTCTCTGCCGATCCAGGTTCTACATTTTATGCAATGGTCGATGAGGTTTATCAGACTTCCCTTAAACTCACGGACGCGCAGAAGTCGATGGCCCTTTTCTGGGATGACTTTCCCGATGGCAAATACTATGGGGCCGGTGGCCACTGGGCATCGATCTTCAGCCAGCTGGTTCCTCAAAAGCAATTGTCTCTCATGACCGGAACTGTCGCCTATGTCAAGATGAACATCGCTCTGATGGATGCCTTTAACGCAACGTGGAAAGGAAAGTATACCTACAACGTGTTGCGGCCTGTTACCTACATTCAGAAGCACATGGGTCATACAGAATGGAACCCGCTGATCGTTACGCCCGCGCATCCCGAGTATCCTGCAGCCCACGCGTCGGTGTCGATGGCAGCGGCAACAGCACTGACAAACGCGCTTGGCGACAACGTTGCGTTTACCGATCATACCTATGACGACCTCGGATTCGCGCCGCGCAACTTCAAAAGCATTAACGATGCAGGCAAAGAAGCAGGCTTGTCAAGGCTGTATGGAGGTATTCACTACAGACCTTCTATAGATGCCGGATATCTTGTTGGGTCGAAGACCGCGATGAATGTACTCGCGGGGATTAGCTTTAGGAAGAAAGGAGTATAGAAGAGCAGCTCATTGATATTTGTAAAGCCTTCAGGTAAATACTGAAGGCTTTATTGTTTTAACTGAATGTTCGCTTCAGTTTCTGCTTGCTTCAGGGCAAGAATTACTCTTATAAATCTTGTTCTTTTTCCACAATATTACCATCGCCTTTACTGATGATGTTCGCTCCAGAGCAATCTATTGCCAAGGTCATCTCGTATGATACCCTCTATTTTATAAGGATAGGAGAGCGTGTCTGAGGATTGACCAAAAAGTGGCTTGCCCGACCATACGGAAAGAAACAAAAAAATTAGACGGACACTGTTTATATTTAACATCTGGAGTAAGGGGATAGTAAGATTATCAGTTCGCCAGGAAATGAAAACAAGTGGGGTCGTTGCCAGAATCATTAAATACATTCTGAACCTGGCAGGCCTTTTCGTTATGTGTCTCGTGGCTGTTGTAGTAAATTCGCTGATGCTTCGTCGCCCGGATTGTGATGGTATCTCAATTAAATTATCAGAGAATATTGGCGAACTAGTTCTGCGCTACATCCCTTTTCTGGCGGTAATGATGGGTCTTAACCTGCTCATTGAAAGGAAGCTTGAAAAGCGAGCAGAATCACGGGAATATCTGCTTATACTATGTGTGAGTGCAATCGTGCTGGTGATTGCTGTCGTATATACATCACACGAATTTGTCTCGAAATGTGTGAACTATTGAGTGCGTCAACTTCTTTTTGGAAGGGTCGGCTTATCGACCCTGGTTATCATGGCAATTGATAAAACTATAGACCTTCTTATTCGCGAACTGCAGGACGAGACGCCCAATAGCGGTGGGTACTATCATTTTTCGAAACTGGAGATTCCGAAGGAGAATACAGGCATCAGGGATAGACTCATAAAGTATCTGCAAAGCAATGATGCATACAAAAGCCTTTACGTTAACGATCAGGGGCAATTTGTGAAATTGATTGACGACAAGGATCCGAAGGGTCTTGTCCTCGAGGCAATCACTGACTGGCAATCTGCTTTGGATGGTAAACTTGAATACTGGAGTAATCATCGGACTTCTCTGGATGTAAGAGAGAAAATCACGGACAACTACCCGCACAAGCTCATGGAATTTAAAGATGCTTTCCGGAATTTCATGGATTCCATGAAGATCGTTAAGGTATATTCAGTGAAAGGAATAAATACCTGTTTGACTTTCGGGGGAGACCATGTGAATGATGACCTGTTGATTGAAACTGAAAGTGATGTATTTGTTCTGCATTTTGGATGGAGTTCATGACACAGGTTGCGCTCATTTCAATATTGTTTTTTAGTCTGTTCATCCTGATCGGCCTGTATGCGTATCGTTGGGGTTCAAGAGAGAGGCGCAAGTGGAGGGGCTCAAATACATGGGT
This sequence comes from Chryseolinea sp. T2, assembly GCF_037203685.1. NCBI lineage: Bacteria > Pseudomonadati > Bacteroidota > Cytophagia > Cytophagales > Fulvivirgaceae > Chryseolinea > Chryseolinea sp. T2. Next base: position 400,072 of record NZ_JBBCAU010000007.1, on the reverse strand, counting down.
AAAAGCCGCGGCGACTCTTAGGTCCGTAAGCCTGAAGGATAAAACTGACTCAGATCTTCATACTACTCACAGCGTCGAGGTTTTATATCAGTACGAGTTTCAATCGGCCGTCTACGAGAGTGCCACGATTTGTTTTGCGTACACGCCATCAGGTTCTCTCGACTTTCACTCTAAAATTTACAACACGCTGAAGGATGCGAAAGAAATTGAAATCTGGGTAAATCCATCGAAGCCCAACGAATCGGTGATCGCCAGAGGGCTGGCGCCTTCATCCAACTTCGTTTCGCGTTTCGGGATGGTATTTATTCTTGTTGGCCTTATGATGATGATCATATTTCTCCTGTTCGAAGTGCCACACGACAGTTCACTTATCGACCAGATCCAAACTTTTAAATAGCATGAGTTTTCTCCGTTGGTCTGCTTTTGTTGTGTTGTCCCTCCCAATGATTTATATGTTCTATAAAACAATCGCGAGACCCTACATTCAAATACAAAGTTCTGCTGAATGGCCTGCAGTAACGGCATCCATCACAAAATTCAGCGCTTACAAAGGTGAGGTAAACCTTGAGTATGCCTTTGTGGACGGGGCTGATACAATCAGAGGAAACTCCCTCTTCTTTGGGGCACGAACGAAGTTCGATCAGGATTTTGTAAAAGAATTGGAAGAGCTGTTTAGTGGTGCATCGAAGGTAAGGGTCTTCGTGAATCCTTTCGACCCACAGGAAAACGTTGTTGTCAGAGAACTGGCAGGTATCAAGTCCGTTGTAATTGCTGCACTGTTCATAACAATGGTGGAGTTTTTTATGTTTATGCTCCTTATCGGACTTGATTTAAAGCACGATCCGAAGGAGATTGTTGATGAAATCGTTGTGTTGAACTGAATTAATTCCCTTTAATGGAGCACAGCCGTTAGTGAATAAACAATCAAAACCATGTTAGCACGAATTATCCCGGCAGTTGCCTGTTTTATAATCTGCACAACCACTTTTGCGCAAAAGGAAGCGATGACAAACTTCCTCAGATCTGCATCCGCCAATCTCGGCAGGATCAAAGCGGCATCTTACTTTTCAATAAGGGTCGCCAGCGCCCCGGGCGACAGCTTACAGTTCACGGCGCCGAAAACAAGCTATAGAAAGATATTTATTAACCCCGCCGATAGTCTCGTCGGCTCCAGGACCCTGAGCTTCTCAGAAAGCGATACGACTAGGCTGATCGACTTCTACAATGGTGTAGTGCGAGGGGACATCAATTGGGATAAACAGAATGTGGTAATCGACAGTTTCAAAAATCAGCATGCTCCATTCCGGCTCGTCTATTATCCCTTCTATACCCAGATCAATGAGATCATTAAGTATGCATTAAGCACAAACGATAAAATTGTCACTGATTTTAAGGATTACGGTGATTCGGTACACTTCGGTCTGAAAATCATCAACAAGCACATGTACTTCGTAATCAAACCAAAGCAGATCGAGAACGAGTACATTCCTAAAGACGAAGTTTCGCAGTACGATATCTGGTTCTCGAAAACGGATGGCATGCCTTACCGGATGCGAAGTAAATGGCATCACACAACTGTTTTTGAAACATGTGAGAATGCCAGGTTTAGCACTACCGGCAGGAATTTCAATGAGCGACAATACTATCCTGCCTACTTTGAAATCAGCCAGTATGTGCGGCGTCAGCGACCTGAGAGTAATCTCATTGGTAAGAAGGCCTCCGAATGGATACTCATGGACATGAATCAAAATCAGATAAAACTGAGTGATCTGAAGAGCAAAGTATTGCTGGTCCAGTTTACGGGAGTCGGGTGCGGTCCCTGTCATCAAAGCATTCCGTTTATCAAACAGCTGATGAGCGACTACAAAACAAAAGATTTTGAATTTGTAGCCATTGAGACGTGGAGTAATAACATCGAAGGACTTAAAAGGTATCAACAGAGGAACGAACTCAATTTCAAGTTTCTGAAATCTAATGAAGAGGTGATGAAGAGCTACGATATTTATAGTGTTCCCGTTTTCTTTATTCTCGATGAGAAACGCATAATACGGAATATAATCAATGGATATGATCTTAAAACGACAAATTCGAAGATTATTGAAGGTATAAATGAGTTGTTGTAAGTAAGCCGGTTGCGCGACTTCAAAAATCGCCAGATGGCGTCGTCCAACCAACATACTTTACATTTTACATTTATAGTTTTGCATTTTGCGGTTGCATTCCTCCACTTCAAAAAGAAACTCTTCGACCTTAAAACCATCATTTCCCTTACCACTCCAGACACTCAAAGCTCATTGGAATACCATCAGAAGGCGACTCATTAGAGTACCTGATATCATACACATCGCCGGCAAAGTGCAACACTGACAGGTATTCTTTTCTCGCGACTTCCGGCTTCCGGTCTGGATATACTTTGAAGACAATTTTTCCATACGTTAGATAGAAATCCTGTTCACCAGGACGCATCAGCGTGACAAAAGGAAGTTCTTTGCCATCAACGATTACGCTTTCCTTCTTGCACCTCGCGACTTCCCACGACAGATCAGGCTGCGTCCATTTCATCGCCTGAAAGTATAACCAGTGTGCCTCCATCGCTTTCGACAGATTGTTCGGATGGCTCCTTATGAAAATGATATCCTGTGGAATCGAATCCATGACCGGAAACAGAATCGTTCCTTCAACACTGATAGTCTCGTAGGTTTGTGCGATAGTGTTTACGAAACATGACGATAAAATGACCGCTATAAATATGCGCATGGAGCAGCAAAACCGGAATAAAAAGACGATTCTGAATTTAATAAGGACGAACTAAATATAGGAACATATTTTTGCTAGTCCTTAGTCTTTTGTCCTGAGTCACTAGTAGTCTGAATTCAGCCCTCAAAGTATTACCTTTGAGAATGACACCCACGCAAGTCCATTCCATGGATATGTTAAGCAGCGACTTGATGCGTCTGAAGGAGCACGTCTACAATAAATGTGGCTTAGCTCTGACGAACTTCAAACGAGGTGTGGAAAGTGAAGAATATGATGCCTGTTCATTCGTCTTAAACGGCAGGCCGGTTCAATACCGGGCTTCTAAGATTACACCAGCGAAAGCCGGTCAGTTTGTAACGATATGGAGAAGGAACAAAGCCGGTGTCACAGAACCATTTAATATCAATGATGATTTGGATTTTGTGATCATTACTTCAAAAAGGTATGTAGATTTCGGCCAGTTCATTTTTCCAAAGTCAGTGCTGGTAGAAAAGGGCATACTAACTGTCGGAAATAAAGAAGGCAAAAGAGGGATCAGAGTTTATCCGCCATGGGATGATCCTTCAAACAAACAAGGCGAAAAAACTCAAAGTTGGCAGCTGAAGTACTTTGTTTCAATTAAAAGTAATAGCGTAGCTGACCTCAACCTGATAAAGGAGTTGTTTGAATTGAAGTAAATGCAATTCATTTTCTGTGTCTGATTTGTATTAATGTTTTATCCAGTAACGACACGAGTTTTAGATAAGCCACCGACCTGCTTGAATTAGTATGGACGACAATGTACCAGTGATTGAGAATGACGTTCAGGACAGAAGTTCACTTGCATGGCGGAAGCTTTGTGACTATGTGGATAAGGTTGCCGCTGAACGCCGTGAAGAATTTGCTCCCTTCGAAGAACTGGGGCCGGAACTGTTTGCTCAGATACACACTTTGCCCGAGACTATTGCAAAGATGAAAAGCGTGAAGAGAGTGTTGCTATACGGAAGCAGCCTGAAACGAATCCCTCCCGAGATAGGAGAGATGGAAGCTCTTGAGTATTTTGATCCTTACACCTCATACGACCTGCGCTGGTTTCCCTACGAGATTACAAACTGCAGAAATCTTACGAATAGCAGGGTGAGTACCCGCGCCTTGTTCGGCAACTTTAAGAACAGGATGGTCTTTCCTGACCTTGCAAATAGTCCGGTGAGATATTCTGGAGACTTAGTCCTATGCAGTGTTTGTAAGAAGGAATTATCATATGATCAAGTTGATCAGGTTTGGATTTCTTTGCGTGTAGGCACTGACGTGTTGCCACTATTGGCAAATCTGTGTTCGCGCGAATGTGAATCCAGGCTGCCTCTACCGCCAAAGGGTTATGTTCAGTCTGCCCACAAGGGCGGTGCCGAGCTGAAGCAGCCCACATATGAGGAATGGGCGGCGGCACACGTTGTTAAGTTTACCGATAAAGAACTTGAAGAGCTTAAAAGAAATGAAAGCCAGCCTCGGAAAATTCTGAAGTTAATCCGGAAGTTGTGGGATAAGAATTGAGAAGAAACAATGGATGGTAGCAAGTCAACCGTACGTCGAGCAGTATAAATTGATTGTTGCAAATTGGAAGACAAAGTGATTCTTGAAAGCAGGTCACATTATTGGCAACGTTCTTCGTTGATGCTATTGATTATGCTGGCGTCATGCAGCACGAAACGTTCACCGTCGGAAACAAAGTCTATGTTGATTGGCAGATGGGAAACAGTTACGAACAACGAATTTGAAGTCTCATATATATTTAATGATTCAACAATTGAATGTGAAGAGTTCGTCCAGTGCGGACCTTATAAAATATCTGACGAGGATAGTCTCACAATATATGGTGTTGATACAACGGCAGCAAAAATCACGTTCTCGGAAAGTGGCAAAGGACTTATGCTTACAACTGTGGATTGGCATTTGCGACTCAGAAAGATCCAGTGATTTAATTCCTGGAAGTTTAAGTGAAAGAATAAAGTCACATGAAGTGGCCAATGCCCTCTAATGCAAATCAAACCTCACTGCTGGATTTGCCCTGGATTCTCTTCCTCGCCAGGTACTTCCTCACCGGCACATCGTACAATACCATCGCCAGGTAGGCAAATACCACCAGGAACACTACGCCGCCAATTATAATTAAGATTAACTCACCCGACTGCGGCTTTCTGTTCGTGAAGTAATTTCCAAAGATCCATATGCCCGCATAATGCGTCATATAAAGTGGGTAGGATATGTTTCCTGAGAACTTGCAAACTTTCTCCCATCGTGGCGATATGCTGGAACCTGCTCCAAGCGAAACCATCAACGGAAAATATAGCAGTACAATCAGCACTTCCATCAGCCAGTCTAGCCTGGACCATGGCATAATAAACGCCAGGAACAAAAGAACAGACAGACCTGCAAACCCCAGTGAGTTCTTAGAGATCCAGTTCGATCGGTAAATCAACAGCCCTGCCAAAAACGAATAGGCTACACGCGCACCGCCGTCTAAGAAGTTATCTTTTGACCATCCGCCGAGAAGATTCCCAGCCCGATAGCTAACGACACAGATACCTGCCGCGGCAAGTATAGTCAGAGCGGTGAGCAAACGACGGCTCACCTTGTAAAGAAACAGTGCATAGAATGCATTGGCAACGTACTCCCAGAAGAGAGACCACGAAGGAGCATTGAAGGCAAACAGATTGAAGAATCTCTCTCCCATCACCGGAAATGGGATGAGAAGGAGAGAACAAATGAATAGCAATGCTACCTTGCCAGTATCAAAGTCGATGGGTGAGGCAAATGGATCCAGAAAGAAACCCAGCAATCCTAGTACTGACCCCAGAACCACAAGGGGATGCAATCTGATCAGCCTCGCTTTGAAAAATTCCGCGATTCCCATTTTGCCTATGCGATCATCGTAGGCGTATCCGATCACAAATCCCGACAGGCAAAAGAAAAAGTCGACGGCCAGAAATCCATGACCAATAAAATTCGTGCTCGGATCCGTGAACACCCACTCCATAAAGTGGAAGATGACAACAGCGAGCGCAGCTACGCCTCTTAATCCGTCGAGAATGAGAAAATGGTGTTTCGCCTTTAAGGCGTCCGGCCCCGCTTTTACTTCGGTCATCAGTTGTATTGAGTTGTCGTGCTCAAAAGAGTGCGGCAATTTAATAAAGACTTCGCGGCATTAGTTGATTGGTGCCACCGCCCCGTCGGGTTCAATGCCATTCTGTCCCTGGATTTATCCATTTGCCATAGGTGAATTTCACAACTCGCGAGGAAGCTCCCTGATCGAAATTTCTGAAAATGCATCATAAGTGTTAGTGAATGCAGGATTAGCGTTAGATCTCGCGGACTGGCCTGATCATTTTTGCCTACCCATTAAAAGCTAATCAAAATGAAGCCGATCACACCCACCGAAAAAAAGATCCTGGAGCTTCTTTCTGTAGGATACTCCACCTGTGACGTTGCCGCAACTCTCGCCGTCAGCAAATACACCGTGCTGAGCCATAGGCGAAGCCTCCTGGGAAAGTTTGGAGCCAACAACTCTGTGCAACTCGTAACGATGGCCATCAGGGACAAAGTCATTGAACTAAACGATCGGGAGCCGAATCTGCAATGTGAAGCCGTCGACGCATCGAGGTAAACATTGCCGTTCTCTGAAGTAGGTTGGTGTATTTGCCGAAAGAACAGTCGCCTGGTTCGCGATGTTCAGTATGCCAGACCATGAGAAAATAGACAACTGATCTTAAAAAAAAATGAGCGACGTCTTGCGCAAGTGATTACTTGCGCTTATGTTTGCAACCATATAGTTGCACTCAATAATGTTAAAGCAAGCCCGCAGAGACGTATTTCATGCTATCGCTGACCCGACACGAAGGGCCATTCTTGCGCTACTGGCGCTACAGGCTATGACGCCAAATGCTCTCGCCGAGCATTTCGATACTACCCGACAGGCAGTATCTAAGCATATTCAGGTTCTTGCCGACTGCCAACTACTCAAGCAGGAACAAAATGGTACGCAGATCTATTATCACCTCGATCCAACAAAGATGAGAGACATCGACGAATGGCTGGCACCGTTTCGCAAACTGTGGAGCGATCGGTTTAACAGACTTGATAAAGTACTGGATAAAATGAAACGTGAAAAGAAATGATTACAACAAACGAAACAAAGATCGTGGCAAAACCCGGTCATCAGGACCTTTTCATCGAACGTGAATTTGAAGCGCCCAGGGACTTGGTGTTCCGGGCCTTCAGTGAACCCGACTTGCTGGTTCAATGGCTTGGCCCCGACAATCTCACGATGGAGATCGATAAATTCGATAACCGTTCCGGCGGCTCCTATCGTTTCGTTCATATCGATGAGCGCGGAAACAGATATGGGTTTAATGGTGCTATTCACGAAGTAGCTCCACCTGAACGCGTAATCCGGACTTTTGAGTTTGAAGGACTGCCCGAGCGAGGCCACGTCGCCATGGAAATTGCTCTTTTTGAAGTATTGCCTCACGAACGAACCCGGCTGAAAATACAAAGCATATTTAAGTCTGTCGAAGACCGTGATGGAATGATTGCCTCCGGAATGGAGCGCGGAATGAATCAGAGTTACGCTAAACTTGACGAGTTGCTAAAGAAATAAATTGAAAGTCATGACAGTCATTGCGCAAGTAAATACGACTTCAGGCGTCAAGGTGCTCGCCGCGAAGTTATCTATTATCGCCGCCTCAATTTCAATTGTTGCATTGTTTGGTCTTCACGTGCTAAGTCCGGAATTTGGCCCATCCTGGCGAATGGTAAGCGAGTACGCGAATGGCAGCTTCGAATGGCTTCTCTTTGTGTTCTTTATTTTCTGGGGCCTCAGTAGCTGGGCGCTTGCTATTGCGCTGTGGCCTTACGTTGCGTCAGTTGCCGCAAAATTCGGAGTGATTGCGCTTGTAATTTCAGGATTGGGTACAATACTGGCAGCTTTCTTCAATGTGAATCATCCGCTGCACGGACTTACCGGCACATTGGGAATTCCCACATTCGTGGTTGCCGCCCTATTGGTATCATATCACCTTAGAAAGAAAACTGATTGGACGGGTAAAAAGAATGTGCTTATCTGGTCAGCTCATGCCACATGGATGAGTGTGGTTCTTGTAGTGGTGACGATGATCATTATGATCAATGGCTTTAAAGAGGCAGGTATTGTACTTGGGCCTAGTCAGAAGCCTCCTGCCTCGGTGCCCGTGGGAGTGGTTGCTTTAGTAGGTTATGCTAACAGGTTATTAATAGCTGCTTATATTGGATGGTTGCTGTTAGTCAGTTCGGTGTTGCTTAATATTTATAAACTAAGATCGTCGGATTAAATCCGTCGGCATTAGGTTGCTGATCTGTCGATGCACAATACCCCTATAAGCTTTGATGCAGGACTAGAACCGTAGGGCAACCAACGCCTGAAGGTTATTAACCGGCGACTTCAGATAGGCACGCGAGGCAGGCACAACACCATTCGTGTGTTCGTAACGAAACTCAACTTGTATTCCAAGTCTGGAGTTGAGCGGTATGTTCGTTCCAATGCCTCCCCAATAACCCATCTCGGCAGGCTTCACCTCGAAGTCGGCCTGGAGAAATTCAATAATTGATGACTGTGCTGGTTCATACCAGGTAACTTTTGAATTTACATTGAAACTAAATGAACCTCCCGCGTTTACATACGGCACAAGACGACGACCCTTGAACATATACTTCAAACCTACCGGTACCTTCAACTGATCCAGATCCATCTTCATATAGTCGCTGCCTGGATGAAACTTGCTTTCAACCACGTAGGCGATAGGCGAGTAGTATGCGCCAACGGTCACAGCAAGTCGCTCGCTTACCCGGGGAGATATGAAGTCAAGTGTGACACCAATCATAACGGCAGTGGCCTTTGTGGTGCCTGCAATTGCTGCGGCAGCGCCTTGCGCGTCTTTGAAGTTGAGCGATGAAAAGTTTACACCACCTCCAACGGCAAATCTCACTTCTGCCCACGGCTTCTTCTCCTGAAAGACAACAGACGATCCGCCGACACATTCGTTGTAGTCGTTGACCACCTTTGTAAGCGTTCTCTTCTCTAGACGACTGTTTTCCAATGAAGTTGTCACGATGCGACAATCCGCCATGAGCATATTCAGCGTCGCGATGTGCATGTTGTCATAGCGCATAACGCGTTGTCCGTCCACATACTGGTCCTTCGTGTTGTTCAATAACTCAGTAAGGTCGCCACCCTTCTTTTGTACCCAGAAGCGATCACGCATTTGATACAAAGTAAGATTTCCGGCAACCACGACCTCCATAAAAACAATCTCCAGTTTGTCGCCGTCTTTGATGGTTTTTGATTCAAAGCGCTTGTCACCTATGAAGCCATAAGCGATCAGATCTTTTGCAGTGTAGGTTGTAGCCTCTGCGGAAGAAGATGTTTTAAAATCGCAGCTGCTATGAGATTTTCCGCCATCGCGAAAGTTGACCAGCCCTGAAATGCTGTCACGGTTTTGAGTAATCACAAAACCATTTCGATAATCGGATTGACAAAAAGCTTCCAGGCAAAGAACTAGTGCAATTGCTGTAAATAAGAACGACTTCATTAGGATAACTTTGGAATAAATGGTGGATAATGGGAGGTGTGTATTTAGCTAACTAATTTCACTTTCACAGTGCTGATAGGACACTAAGATAAGGACTTTGGCTTTGAGATCCGCATGGAACTTATATCAAGCATTTGTATTTGAGATCCCGTTAGGGATCTTTTGATCAATAGCAAGCACATGGATTTGAGATCGCGTCAGGGATCTTTGATCAATAGCAAGCACATGGATTTGAGATCGCGTCAGGGATCTTTTGATCAATAGCAAGCACATGGATTTGAGATCCCGTTAGGGATCTTTGATCAATAGCAACAAATTGAGATCTGTGAGAAGCGTGTCGAAAATGAGCCTTCCAAGAATTACAAACTTCATTCGACACGCAATGCACGCAATAAATTTCGATCGTGATGCACTATTATTTGTCAAATCGCAAACTGAGAGATAACCAACGCACTTCCCAACCGACGATCGTCACTATATAAGTCCAGTTTCATTTCCCTCAATCAGGCTGTGGGTCTTAAGTTGGCCCTTCGTCACTACCACTTGCTGCGTTATCAGGTTTGTCTGATTGACAAGCACTTTTAATACTCTCATTGGCAGCACTACCTGGAGAGGCATGGCCAGATGCTTTCTTCAACATCGCATCAATTTCCGCCTTCGAGGTGGGAGCATATACGACTTTGCTAAAGCCCTTGTTCGAATCCTTTTTTGAAGCCCCTGGCAAGCCTTGCATTTGTTCTAATATGGCCGAAGCAGATATTAGAGGAATTTTCACGTGCTCCTCTTTTAAAGATTCACCCTGCCCGGCCAGTGGAATTCTTACTGTCCTCTTCGCTTTATTCCCCGCCATATCTGTGGCTGTTACAGTAAACACAGTTCCTGGAACGCTATCGTTTCTTACCGTGGTGGCCATACGCCACAATCCTCTTTTGCCTCTTGGCAACGCATTGCCCTCTTCTATAATAGTGCCATCGGCTTTTGCTATCGTAATGGATACTGCCATCACCTTAAAATCGTCCCATGCCCGCACCCTGATAAGCTCTCCGGGAGCACCCGTGTAGGTCAATAGATTAACTTCGCGAACTTCAGGAGGAGTGAGCACGTCCTTCATCGCAACAGCATTCACGCTGGTCCTGATGGCATCAACACCCTTAGAATAGATGGCACTTACCTGGGAATGGGCTGTGGCATTCCTGGCATACTCGATAGCATATTTAAACACACGCTGTTGAGCGATCTGCTTGTCGGAATCGCTCTTTCGCTTCGTTGGATAGTTTGCCGCAATGACAATACCGCGCTTGGTGTATTGTTTGAACACGACGTTCTTTCCCAGAGCGCCGGAAAATCCTTTCAGGAGAAAATTATTGGTAACGATTGGCATAATAGTAATAATAAGGAAAGTGGATGAGGGTACCATTAAAAACCGGAAATATATTTTCCGTGCACAGTTCGTTTACTGTTCGTTCATCCTTCGTGCTTTTTAATCAAAAACGTTGAAATTGAATCTAGAAAGGCGTTTTAAGTGCGTAAAAACGCAAATAATGGCTAAAAAAATGGAAGATTGATTCCATCCAGTGCCGTTTGGGTACTGATTATCAGGGTCTTGACTCTTCAGCGGTCCCCCTTGACGCGTTTGCATTCGGGCCGTCTTTCTGACCGGCGCCATTCAATAATGGCGCTCTGAGGCCAGAGCAAGAAGCTATATAAGTTAATAAAACCGGCCCGGGTAGCCGTCGAAAATCTGCTATTTTAAGTCCTTGAAAATGTGCCCTGCAAAAGTACATCGACCCTGCATTATGAAGTTTGAAAAGCACTTTCCATCACAACAATTGGAGCCCTACATCAGGTTCTTCGTTGTATCGGAAAATACTGCTGCGCAAACCTACAAGGTGTTTCCAACTTCTGCTCTGGTCATGGGTTTTCAATACAGCGGCAGGCTTTCATCTGTTAACAACAATGGCGAGTCAACGCTCTCCCGTTCGGGCATTACCGGTTTGTCCAGCACCTATAAAGTCTTCAGAAACTCACCAAACATCGGGACGATCCTCGTCTACTTTACCGAAACAGGGTTCGCTCATTTCGGTTCGCATCCAGCCCATGAGTTGTTTAATCTCAGTGTTTCACTTGACTATATCTTCGACAGGTCTCGTGTCATGGAAGTGGAGGAGAAACTGGCGATATCAACTACTGACAAACAACGCATCCGCATCGTTGAACATTTCCTGATTTCACAACTCACAGAGATTCAGCACGACAAACTCGTCGTCGAAGCGGTCAGACTTATTTATGAGAGCAAAGGTGGTATACGCATCAAAGAACTAAACGAGAGACTTTCTATTAGCCAGAGTCCGCTTGAGAAAAGGTTCAGAAAAGTCGTTGGGACAACGCCAAAAAAGTTTGCATCCATCGTTAGACTCAATCACGTGATCACCAGCCTGAATAAGACAAAATCATTAACCGAGATTTGCTACGACAACAACTTCTTTGACCAGGCTCACTTTAACAGAGACTTCAAACAATTCACCGGCGAAACTCCTGAAAATTTCAAACGCCTTCTTTGACCGGTACATCCGGCAATACCAAGCGCATGCCAGGCATATAAATTGCCATGAACCGGAGCTGGACCGAATTAATGATCACCTGGTTTCTAATTAAACGACTTTTTACAATTCCGGCGGTTTCGCATGCTGCAACTTTATGTCGTTGTATTTCGCTCCATCAACAAGCGATCAGAATATCGTCCGTGTTTTGACAAACGACACGTTTTGAAATGGTCGCTTTCGGCATTTGTTCATCCAACCAAACTAAAGCAACATGTTTACCATCGATCAGATCAAAGCAGCTCATAGCAAAGTTAAATCGGGTGCCGACTTTCCCGCCTATGTCCGGGACATCAAACAACTCGGTGTAATCTACTATGAAACATTTGTCTCCGATAATCATACCGTCTACTACGGTATAAACAATTATAGAGCTTCATCACCGCCAAAGTATGATGCGCTGACGATCGCCGACAGGTCGGATGACTCACAATTCAGGACTGAACTAAAGGCCCATCAACAGGGGAAGAGCAATTACTTTACATTCTGTAAGATTGCAGCCAGCCTGGGTGTTGAAAAGTGGATAGTATCTGTTGAAGAGATGACCTGCACGTATTTTAACAAGGCAGGAGATAGGATCCTCGTCGAAGTGATTCCTGATGTCAAGTGACTAACATAATATCAGTTCATTAGTTCCGAAGGATTGATGGAGAATCTTTTCTTAAATGCGGCAGAGAAGTGATTGGGATTCTTAAAGCCAACGATCCGCGATACATCGGTAACGCGATGTTCCCTGCTTTCAAGCAACTGCCTCGCGTGGTCCATTCTCAACTCACTGATATATTCAAAAACGCTTTTGCCGAAAGTTCGCCTGAAGGTCATCATCAGCTTGTTGGTATTGGTTCCAAATCGCTTCGTGATCGAGTTAAGCGTATGGTCTTCCAGGAACGATGACATCAGGTAAGACTTCACCGCATGTGCAAGATCAGTACCCTTCTTATTTGGAGTCGTGTCAGCGCGATCATTCCCCTTAAAGAGCGTATGCAGTTGTATCAGCATGATCTGCGTGATGGATGTTTCGATCATCATTTGCCCTAATTGTCCATCGAAGGGACAATTGAAAATGTTGTGCAGCGCCTGGTCTTGCATCAGGGTAATCGGCGTGAACTTATCGCCCAGCATGCTTTGACCACTCTCTATTTGCATGCGCAGATTGTCCGACCACGTCTCGTTGTCAGGCAACATGGGAAAGAGTTGATGAGGAAGGACAGAAAGATGTGTAACTCTTACGTATTCGTGGGCGAGCGCCTTGTGGATAAAGATGTTGTCAGGATCGTATTTGAAATTCTGCGAGCCGGTAAACGACTTGATCCGATGCCCCGACCTGGTCGCCGAAGTTTCAACGGTTCCCTTCTGCATAAGACATACTCCAACGGTATCCAGTCCCTGCCCGGTCTGATTTTCGAACACGACGTCCTGGCTGAATTGCCCTTCGTAAATACGCATTGAATAGTGTGGCAGGTACATGTCACGCACCATCATTGGATTTGCCATGTCGTCTGACTGGTACACAACATTCAAACTGCCCATAGGCACCGGCGCAACCTTTGGGTCAAGGACGGAAATAGTCGGCAGATCATAAGTAGCGTGATTGGACTGCGGCTTCATAAAGAGGGGAGATGGGAGGTCAAACGGCAAAGCGCCACTAAAGTTGCATCTGGGATGTGTAGCAATCCGACCCTGCAGGTTTTGTACTCCGATCCCAGAGGACTAATGCCACTCTCCAAAATTGATTCCGCGTACTACATCCTCCATTTAACGTACGTCCCTTTCCACGCTCCTCCGTAAAATGTCATTGTAGAAAATATTTAACTAAATTATTCAACCTCCATAACATGAAACGCACCATCGTAAACCCCGTCATCAAAGACACCGTCACCTTCCTCAACACCGCCCGCGAATCCGCTAAAAGACTAACAGAGATCGAGATCACCTTGCTGCCCGGTGGAGGAAATACATTGCACTATCACAAGACCTATTCGGAAACCTTCACTGCTGTTGATGGCGAACTGGGCGTTCGAATCGGCAAGAATGAAAGACGCCTTCTTAAACCGGGCGAAAGCTATACGGTGAAGCCGATGCAGGTTCACGCATTCTTTAATCCTGGCAAAACCACGATACGTTTTAATGTGAAGATCCAACCGGGTCATGAAGGTTTCGAAAATACCCTGCGTATTCTTTACGGATTAGCCGAAGATGGTTTGACAAATGAGAAGTCTATTCCGAAAAGTCTTACACATACGGCGGTGATCGTAACAATGAGCGACATGAGCGTTCCAGGACTGCTTACACTTTTGTCTCCGGTGTTGAAGTGGCTGGCCGCCCGCGCCTCGGCAAATGGAGTTGAGAAGCAATTGCTTTCTAAGTATTGTTATTGAGATAGCATTGCGTTAGATATTGGTTGAACCAATGCCTAAAGCGCAATACGCAGCCCGAAGAACAAGCCATTATTATTAACGTTGAGCATCCATGGATCGGTATACTTAAAGTAGCTGTACCGGTAAGAAGCAATCAGGCCTAATTTCTTTGTTAGCTGATAGCAATACTCCAGCTTGGCCGACATCAGCACACTTTGTCCTGCGAAAGTAAAGCTTGTGAAATTGCCTCCGGAGATTTCATCATGCTTACGGGTAATCACTCCAACCACCGGTAGTGATACTTGCAGACTGAGCGTACTTCGTTTGCCAAGTTGATAAGCGAGGTTTCCAGTCAGCGTCAAATAGGATCCAGTTGATGAATATTTTCTCTGATTGGATGGAATGCCCGGATAATAATCAACATTCGTCACTATGGTATGCAGACCCATACCCAACGAAGGCTTGAACTTCTTGCTTTTTGTTTTGAGATTAAACAGGTAGTCGTAGTTGATGAAGATATTCTTGTTGTTCCCGTCCGGATAAGCGGGGGCGTGTATTTTACCACTGGAATAGGTGAAGTCAATAACATGCTGCCCCTTTTGCTGAAAGCGTGTATAGGTAGAGTTGAAAGCGAGATTTGTTCCGGAATACTCGTAGGGGAGTTTTAACTGATCCTTTCTTAAAGTGGCGTCCAGGCCACCCGAGAACGACAAGGTTGAAGACCTGAGACTGTCTTGCGCACACACAGTTACTGATAATGCCAACGCCGCCGCGAGGCATATTGAAAATGTCGTTCCCATAGTTGTTGACGTTTAGTATTTGAAATCTCAGAAATTCTGAAACTCTGTTCCGTTTTGTGATTTTATCTGTTGATGTACAATGACAACGTGAAAATTTTCTGTCCGTTAACGGTGGATCATCCTGATAATTGACCCTCCGACCTATGATGCAGCAGGATCGTAAATAGTTTGGGGATGAGATGAATAAATTTGTAGCGCCCTTGGCCGTATCCGGTAATCGATTGACTTCTGATGGTCGGCCATCTGATTTTTTTCGCCATATTATAGTCCTTTCGCCTTGGGTAATTTTCAGCACGCTGACACGTTACCCATTAACTAACCCTCGACCCGATGATCTTAAGCTATTTAAAAGTTGCCCTGCGAAATGTGTTAAAGCGCAAGGCGTTCACGTTAATCAACATTTTCGGTCTTGCTATCGGCGTTGCAGTTTGCCTGCTGATCGGTAAGTACATCTCCTTTGAAACCAGCTACGATAAGTTCCATGCGAAGGGCGAAAGCATCTATCGGGTTATAGATTCATTTTATACCGGCAGCGTTAAGGATGAATATGATGGCTATGATCTCGGTCCTGCACTGGCCGCGACGTTTCCGGATATTGAAGCGTTCACCCGCATTCACGGCAATGGCAGTATGGTGTCTTTTACTGACCAGGGAAAGGAATTCAGATATCGCGAACCTCGGATGCTATTTGTCGACAGCGCCTTCCTGAAGATGTTTTCATTTAAAATAGCGCGCGGTGATCAGTCATCCGCGCTAAGAGGTGCGAACTCCATCATCCTTACTGAATCAATAGCAGCAAAGTATTTCGGCGATAACGATCCGATTGGTAAGATCATTCAACTTCACGACGGCTGGGCACCTGGTCCATATATTGTTATGGCGGTGATCCAGGATCCGCCGGAAAACACCCATTTTATCTATGATTTCCTCCTTCCCATGCACACGCTTCTGCAAACGGAGTTCTATCGCGGACAGCATGAACGATGGGACAACTTCCACACCTACGTTCAATTAAAGGACGATGCCGCGATTGATAAGCTTACTGCCAGCACCCCACGATTTATTCAAACGTATCGCGGCAGCGACAAAGGCATCGGGGCGAACACCTCATTGCAGTTTCAACCCTTGTCCTACATTCACTATTCTCCCGATCTCAACAAGCCGGACACTCATCTTGCGACGATTTATCTCTTCGCCACTATTGCTCTTTTTGTACTGTCGATTGCGTGGATCAACTATGTTAACCTGGCCACTGCAAGGGCCATCGAACGCGCGCGTGAAGTCGGCGTGAAGAAGGCGATCGGAGCGTCAAGAAGGCAACTCGTCATTCAATTCCTGGTTGAGGCGGGACTAATCAATTTTGTAAGCGTGCTGCTCGCTGCCGGAATTGCTCTCCTGTTGTTGCCTGTACTCAACAGTATTACAGGAAGGTCTTTCCAGCTTGATCTCGGTGAACCTGGCTGGCTCGTTACTCTTGGCATTCTGTTTACCCTGGGCACAGTTGTATCCGGCGTGTATCCGGCCGTTGTATTATCATCATTCAAAACAACAGAAGTAATCAAGGGCAAAATACGGGAGGAAAGCAACCGCTGGTCACTGCGGAACGGTATGGTCGGTTTTCAGTTTGCCTGCTCGTTGTTATTGCTGGTGGCTACATCAGTAATCTTTCGTCAGGTGAACTTCATGAAAGATCAGGATAAGGAATTTAATACGAAGCAGACGATCATCTTAAAAGGACCGGAACTCGGTGAGGCAAAAGATAGTCGGGAGAGGATGTCCTCATTCAGAAATGAACTGCTGCAGTATCCTTTTGTCAACAAGGTAGCCACTTCGTTTTCCGTTCCGGGCGAGAATCCTTCAATCAGTACAGGTATGCGAAAGCTCGGCGCTCCCGAAAGCGATAACCGCGTAGGTGATCTTTACTGGATCGATCCCAACTTCATGGACCTTTATGGCATTGAGCTCCTGAGCGGTGAGAGCTGGGATCCTCAGGCGAAAATGGACCCTGAATCGGTGATCATTAACGAGGAGGCAGTGAACGTGTTTCAACTGGGAGACAGCGAGTCTGCACTTCGGGAGAAACTGATCCTTCCCTTTGATACGGCGCGTATCGCTGGCGTTGTGAAGAACCACCACTGGAACTCCATGAAGAAACCTTACACACCAATGATCTTCAGGTGCGAGCAAATCTCCGGTGCCAACGTCTCCCTTCAGCTCAACGGAAGTGTGCATCAGGCGATTGCTCAGATAGAACAAAAGTATAAGGCCGACTTTCCGGATAATGATTTCAGCTATTACTTTCTTGATGATTTCTATCGTGAACAGTATCATGAAGAGGAGATATTCGGAAAGCTGTTCACCGTATTTTCAATACTCGCGGTGGTCATAGGATGCCTTGGCCTCTGGGGACTTGCAACATTTGCTACACTGCGCAGGCGTAAGGAGATCAGTATCCGCAAAACATTAGGAGCAACGGCATATTCCATTGTTGTGTTGCTCGTCCGACAATTCCTCAAACCACTCGCCATTGCAGGTGCCGCTGTTCTTCCCTTGGCCTGGCTGCTGGGACGCAACTGGCTGGAGACATTTCCCTACCGCATCGATCTGTCTATTGACCTTATGATCCTTCCATTGGGAATATTACTGCTGGTCGCCTTGATCACCGTTTCGTATCAAACGCTGAAAGTGGCACATGCTAATCCAGTGGACTCGTTGAAGGGCGAATAGTGCACACGATCAGATTAAAATTTCATAGAGTATAGAGATAGGTTAATTGTGTTAGGTGAGCCGTGAATGTTATAATGGCCGGGTAAGAATGAGCCCGGCCATTATATTTTTAAACGGCATTCTCTTCAACAGGAGAGCGAAGCTCATGAGCTGCTTTCACCATTTCGATCAGTGCCTTTCTGGTCTCGTCCCAATGACGGGTCTTTAATCCGCAGTCGGGATTGATCCATAGTTGATCGGCAGGCACCACAGATCTTGCCTTGTTGATCAGATACACCATCTCGTCCTTCGAAGGCACGCGCGGTGAGTGTATATCATAGACGCCCGGCCCGATGTCGTTCGGATATTTAAACTCTGCAAAGGCGTCGAGCAATTCCATTTGTGATCGCGAACATTCAATGGTGATCACGTCGGCATCCATGGCGCCGATGCTGTCGATGATATCGTTGAATTCCGAATAGCACATGTGCGTGTGGATCTGTGTTTCATCTTTTACTCCGCTTGCTGAGATACGGAAAGCTTTCACAGCCCAGTCGAGATATGTCTTCCAGTCGGATTTCCTCAACGGCAACCCTTCGCGAATTGCAGGCTCGTCGATCTGGATAATCTTAATTCCCGCCTTTTCGAGATCACTTACTTCGTCGCGAATAGCCAGCGCGATCTGATTCGTCGTTACAGAACGAGGCTGATCATCACGTACGAACGACCATTGCAGTATCGTAACTGGCCCTGTTAACATCCCCTTAACATATCTGTCTGTGAGCGACTGCGCATAGGATGACCACGATACCGTCATCGGGTTTGGCCTCGATACATCGCCGAAGATGATAGGAGGCTTTACACAACGCGACCCATAGCTTTGTACCCAACCGTTGGATGAAAATGTGTAGCCCGACAGTTGCTCACCGAAATATTCAACCATGTCGTTCCGTTCAAACTCCCCGTGTACCAGCACGTCGATGCCAATCTCTTCCTGCCAGCGAATTGCTTTCTCTGTTTCTTCTTTCAATAGCCTGTCATAATCGCTGTCAGTGAGCTCGTGCTTCTTCCACTTCGCTCTCCAGCTTCTTACTTCGGTGGTTTGAGGGAATGAACCAATTGTCGTAGTTGGAAAGAGCGGAAGTTTAAGTTCACTCTTTTGCTTTGCCTTGCGCTTAGCGAAAGGGTTGGTCCGGCTTGCATCAGCGTCGGTGATCCGGCTCACGCGCTCTTTTACAGTGGGATTGTGAATCAATGATGACGTCCTGCGGCTCTCGATTGCCCATAGGTTTTCGGCAAGCCTGGTGCTGAACTCAGGGCGCGTTGCAGGAACAGCTAGTCCCTTAATCGTGGACACCTCCGTAAGCTTTTGCTTCGCGAACGCCATCCAGGTCTTCATCTCCCTTGAAAGCTGACTTTCGTTCTTTTCGAGATCAAGATCACACGGAGTGTGAATGAGCGAACAGGAGGGAGCAATCATAATCCTGTCCGTTCCCAACTTCGACAATGCCTTTTCAATGTGTGCTAATGACTTGCTGAAATCATTCTTCCATATGTTCCGGCCATCCACAACGCCAAGGGACAGCGTCATTTTATCAGGAACATAGGCGAGAACTTCGTCGAGCTGCTCTGGCGCACGAACGAGGTCCAGGTGAAGAGCGCATACCGGCAGCGTGGTGGCAAGTTTAATATTGTCCCTCAGACCTTCAAAGTAGCTTGCAACAATTGTCTTGAGGTGGGGAAACTCCCTTCGAATCTCGCTGTAAGCATATGTAAAACCCCGTTTCTGTTTCTCCGTTAAATCCAGGGCGAGAAATGGCTCATCGAATTGTATCCACTCTACGTTCAGCCTGTCGAGTTTTTTCAGTATTTCTAAATACACCGGGACAAGATTCTTGATCAGGTCAATGCCCTCGAATCCCGACTCCTTTTCCTTTCCAAGCAACAGGTAGGAAACAGGTCCGATCAATACGGGCTTTGTTTTAATGCCGAGCTGCAATGCCTCATAATATTCATCGATGACTTTTGTAGCGAAAAGTCTGAAAGGTTGATCCTTATGGAACTCCGGAACGATGTAGTGATAGTTCGTATCAAACCATTTCGTCATCTCCATGGCCGTGATGTCGAGGCCATCTTTTTGGTATCCGCGCGCCATGGCAAAGTAGAGATCAAGCTCCGAATTGTTCTTGCTGATGATTACTTCGTGATAACGCTCGGGTACAGCGCCGACCATCAGCGACATGTCGAGCACCTGATCGTAGAATGAAAAGTCATTGGAAGGAATCAGGTCGATTCCTGCTTGCTTTTGCAATGTCCAGCTCTCTTGCCGGATGTTCCTGCCTGCCTGAAGCAGGTTCTTGTACGTTGTCTTGCCTGACCAGTAAAGTTCGCAGGCTTTCTTGAGTTCGCGTTGGCTACCGATTCGTGGATAGCCCAGGTTGTGTGCAACCATTGTTTTTTTGTTTTAGTGAGTGATTAAACCTGGCCCTTTGTTAAGTCCATGAATGCAGCACACCAATAACAGAAAGACATGATTGACCTCTTCCCTTGAATAGGGAGGTAAATGAAGTAATCAGACCTGACATGCTCATCAGCGTGTAAGCATAGTCATTAAGGTGAAGGCAAGTCTCCTGGCTTATGACGGTATCTGCCGGTCCTTCTCATGGCGCGATGCGCGCCACAATGGACATTGAGGGCAAACCCTTGTTCCTGCTTTATGCAGAAGTCATTTACAGTAGCACGTCTGCTCGTGATTCTCACACGATTCCTTTTTAGTCTTCCGGACCTCCCGGAAGCACCAGACACCTGTTTGACGAGGAATACAAAGAACGTTGCTCAAAGATATCGCTTAGCAGTTAATTAAACTACTAACCAACTTTTACATTTTACATTCAGAGTTTTACATTTTTCGGTTAAACTCATCTGAGAACAACGATTACCGATCAAACACCAAACCCTATTCCCTTCTTATCGCTTCGACCGGATCCAGCCTCGACGCCCGCAAGGCGGGATAGGTACCAAACACTATACCGATAACCAATGCAATGACAGATATGATCAGCAATGTATTAAGCGTATAAATAGCCTGAAACGGAACTTTGGTTATCGTCCTGATAATGGGTATGGCCACCATCGTCCCTGCAATTCCAAAGATCAATCCCAATAAGCTCCCAAAGGCTGATACGGTGATTGATTCAGCAAGGAACAGGAATACGATGTCTTTCCTGTTCGCGCCGACAGCCTTGCGCACACCAATCTCCGTAGTGCGTTGAGTGACCGATATAAGCAGAACATTCATTACCCCGATGCCACCGACTAACACAGATATACCAACGATCATGCCCATGATCACTCTGAATAGCAGAAATCCCTGCTCTGCCTGTTTCAACCGTAGGTCGTTGGTAAACACGCTAAACTCATCCTTCGGAAAACGCTTTCCCAACCAGGCCTCAATTTCTCCCTTTGCCGCGTGTACATCAAGCGTTGACGCAACATCGATCACCATCTCCGGCGGGTTTTCGTACAACTGTTGATGAGATCGCAATGTGATGGGTACTACAAGGTGCGGCGTCTTTTCATCTACACCTTTGTAAACACCAATAACCTCTAGCCGCTTCCCTTCCCAGGTGATCGCCTGATTAAGAATGGACACCGAGTCAAGTCCAATGGCTTTGATGAATGATCTGTTGACCAGCACAACGGAGTCTGCCCGATTGAGATCGATTTCAATAAACAGCCGTCCCGTCACTGCATCCTTTACCTGCGGGGCAATGCCTACGCCAGTAGCAGTAACTTTTACTCCAATAGTTTTTTCGTGATCTCCGAATTTCACCTGGCTGGTTGAATGCTGGAGCAGGTAAAAGGTGGATGGCTTTGTTATGGATTGCTGTGCTTCCAGGAATGCATTGTAGTGAATGATCGAGAAAGTGTCTTTCGGTACGCTTACATCGTTTACCATCGTTGAAGGACGTGAATGAATCACCACACCATTTAACGACGTGGTCGTCGAAATCTGTTCTTTGGCAAACTGCTCCATGCCGTCGATTAACGATAGAATGGCCACGAGTGCTGCGACTCCGATTACGATGCCGAGCACCGAAAGTAGTGTGTGAAAAAACCTTGCACGGATGTTCTGGAATGCCAGAATGAATGATTCCCCAATCTTTTTAATCATGGTAGTTGCTGTCTCCCGGTAGACGTTTTACCAGCCTGATTGTTACAGTGAGGCATTATCTCTTTACTATCAAAACCCGGCAATAAGCGGTACTACTGGCACTGCTAAAGACAATCTCCGCGGTACTTCGCGCCTTTGCGTCTCTGCAGTGGAGAATGCGTCCCCTGCTTCCTCCTCCGCATTTCAATCTCGCCTAACCCCGTGTTGCATGGATTACCATAACGGACTACAAGGGAGCTACATCTCCGGCTTCTGCATTTTCACGATCTTCCCGTCCCACGTCCATCGGTCATTCTTCTTTGTAAAGAACGTTCTTCTTAACTGGTCGCCTGCAACGTTCTGCCGGTACAGTACGATGAACGGAGTTCGGTTGACAAGTTCCGTTGTATAGTCAACAACAGCCTTGTCGCCCTTCGGATTGATTTCGATGTTTCTCACGTGACGGAATGTCTCGTCTGCAACTTTTACGCGCTGGACATCGATCGCCCTCAGTGTGTCGTTTGTTTCAAGGAGAAAAGGTTTTGCCTGCTCTGTGAACGTGATCAGTGGTTTGCCGATATCTTCGGGGGTATGCACGAACTGCGCCGTCACATAACCATGACGTGATAGGTTATTGTCTACTACTTCTCTTGCCGTAGTCTGGTCGTTGCAATAGACCCGGATATCAACTGTCCTCGGATAAACCGATTCAGCAGTTAACAATTCCTCTACACGATCATTGTCCAGATCACTGCACGACACCAGCATTGCAGCACCCACAAGAAAAACCAACGTCTTTACCATTCGCATCAGGATCGAAAAATTAAGGAATGTTGCCTGCAAACCACGCACAGATTGAAAATTAAACGCTAATCCGGGTGGCAGTCTTCAATAGCCCTTATTTAGATTTTGAACCCTATCGACGCCGAAAAGCTTCTCCCATCCGACGGCCAAACCCCCGCTCCGGGATACATTGTTGGCCGCTTCGTGAAATACTGCTCGTTCGTAACGTTGTTGATGTTGAAACGAATCTTGATAGCCTCCGAAATCCTGAACGAAGTGTTGACGTCCAGCAATCCATAAGATGGCACAAGTCCCACCGCACCGGTGGCACTCGGAGTAACCGTATTCAAAGGATCAGCATATGATTCGCCGGTGAAGCTGTACAACAATGACAGGCTGGCCAACCCCGCGCGTACGGTCACGCCGTTGCGGGTAATCACATGAGGTACGGACTCTACCTCATTCCCACTGATACCAACATTCTGCGCACCGGATCTAATACTTGCAGATTGATATTCGCTGCTCATAAATGAGGTAGACGTGAATATTGACAGGCTGGACCTTCTCCCCAGCTGATGGCTATACTCTGCAAAGATCTCGGCACCCATCGTCCTCGAATCTCCTATGTTCGTCCTGTACAGGATGAAAGTATTCGTTTCATCGTATGTGGCCTGGCTTCCCATCCGGTTGTTATATTGCAGGTCAAACAAGCTCACATCCCAGCGAAAGGCGTTGGTTCCGCTGTAAACCGACCCACGTACACCAAGTTCGAGGTTATATCCATACGCGTCCTTCAGGTTTTTGTCGACTTCCTCATATACATTCGCCGGTATGATGTCCTTAAACAGCACCGGCCTGTATGATTGAGACCAACCACCGTATAATGTCATAGTCTTCAAGTTGTACTGTGCACTGATACCAAACAAAGGAAACTTATGCTCAATAGTGTTGGGAATGTCATCAGCCGGATAGTAAGAGATGCTTCCATAGAAGTCCGACTTTCCGACTTCAACACGAAGGCCGGGATTAATGGATAGCTTCTCGGTTATCTTGAAATTGTTCTCAACGAAAAACGCTATGTTCTCAGTCTTCAGGTGCATATCGCGTCCCCATAGCGGATCCGTTAGCGTCAGATCAAAATCGGTTCCCGTCGTCCCTTTACCCTGCTGCTGGCGATTCAGGTTGTTGTGCATGTACTGTATGCCACCTGCAAGGGTACTGATATGATTCAGGAAGCCGTAGCTGTGAGATAGACGAAGTTCTGATGTATAGCTATTAAAATGATCAATATCGACCTGGCGGGCAGCGTACTCGTCAGTTGCCGGAATGATGGCGTCGGGAATGTTAGCAGTGCGGTCAAATTGAACACTGTTCCGATCGCCAAGCACCGCCGACGTTAACCATTGTACTTTCGTGTCTTTACCAATTTGCCATTCCGCTTTCAGCGACGGCACATAGATCTCCGGATTGAAATAGTTTCTCGCCCGCGTCGACATGCGTGGATCGGCATGAAACATGCTATCGGTCAGTGGCCCTGGAATCTGGTATACATAGTTCGATCGTGATACCTCACCTGTGATCTTCAGATTCTTTGAAGCATTATACACGAGCATCACCGACTGCGCATCGTAATCTGTTCGGCTGTTATCGCGGTATCCGTCAGATTTACGGAACGTAGCATACACATAATACTGGAACTTGCCAACGGTACCGCTGATCGCATTATAGGTACTCAGCAATCCAAACGACCCTGCAGCATTGATGCTTTCGAAACTGATTGCCTTCGTTGAATCAGGTTGTTTCGTTACATAATTGAGCATACCGCCAAACTGTGCTCCGTATTGCAGTGACCCTGTGCCCCGAACGAGCTCAATCCTTTCAACGGCCTCCATGGGAATACTGTAGTGACTCGCGGGATAGGCGTACATGTCAGAGTTGGTGATCGCACCGTTCCGCCGGATATTGAATTCCCATCCGCGATGCGGATCGAGTCCTCGCGCCGAGATGTTCATTTGATTTCCCGTGCCGTCCATGTCGTAAACAAAGATGCCAGGAACTTTGGCAAATATCTGTCGTGGCGTTTTCTCCGTAATATTTGCGTCCAGATTCTGTACGTTGATCACCTCAGACTTCTTACCGGAGTAGATGAAAGTGTTTTTTATTTCAGGCAGCCGGAGAACGGTGTTGATTTCGCGCTGACCGGTAACCAGCACTTCGGCAAGTCGTTTGGTCTCTATCGAATCTGCAGCCTGACCGTTGACAGTAAATGCGTACAAATAGAATATAAATGATAATAGTAAATATCGGTTCATTGGTTGGTGGAAAATGAAAATGAATGAATGGTCATCGTTTCGCATCAATGCGAACGATAACTGGTAAATAAAAATGGAGTGATGATCAGGAGATCAGTTGGGGAGGATGATCAATGGCAAAATCATACTGATGCGTATAACCGTTGAGGTATACAGTATGATTAACAATGTTGATTGCTATGAAATGCACAGTCAACTTTACTTTGCCCTGATGTAAATAGTCCTTGATAAACAATGAGTCAAACTTACTTTCCTGCTTGTTCCCCGACGGAGTATCGGTGAAGGTCTTTACATAATCCTGCAGCGCGTCCTTCAGGGCTATAGAGGTATCGTCTTTGTAGCAGACAATGTAAACGGTGTCCTTATAGAACTTTTGTTTTACCATGCGGTAAACGGTGCCGTTGTATTCGAACTCACCGTCTACACGCTCGTAGTTTTCTTTATCTGAAACCGGGTCGACCAGGGGTAGTTTAATGAGGATCGCCTGGCTACCCGCATACATGTCGAGATCGAGTTCGCCGGCCAGTGTTGCCCGGGTTTGTTGCTGTAAGGCGTAGAAAATCCAATATCCGCCTACCAGGTTGATAAGGTGCAGAGCGACGAGCAGTATGCAGACTACCTTTTTCAAAATCGCAGAAAGCTACCAATTTTTTGTCGAAGCGCAACCTGCGATTGAATTGCTCTGTTGCCTGAGGGGCGTCTCCAATTAAGTTTCAAACAGGGCAGCGGTTGCTGTCATTAAGACGTCATAACGTATTAACTTCACTGGCCCAATTCCAAATCCGCCTTATGAAGATCGTTTCGAACTTCAGTTGTGTCCGTGTTTTGTTAATCCTGTTGTCGGGATTTGTCCTTTCCTGGTCAGCCATACAGGCCCAGCCTGTAGCCTCGCGTATGTATGATCTAAAGACCTTGGACTACAAGACTGACAAGAATCTCCGGTCGGCAACCCTCTTCAAGGGTTCCGTCTACAACATGGAGATGATGCAGATGACCTACAATACCCTTCTATCAGTGGACACTCGTGCCTTTCGGGTGCCTCACGACGAAGAGCGCATCCTACTCGTTAAGGACGGAACATTGAAGATATCAATGAATGATTCCACCTGGCTAATCGAAGGAGGAAGCGTTGCATTACTTATGCCCGACCAACGATATGAACTGGGAAATGCAATGAGCGACACCTGTTCCTTCTACCTTTTAAGCTATCATGCGAAATTGGTCGATCGTTCCAGAGGAACTTCGGCTGGTGGATCGACCGTAAAAGACTGGAACAAAATCGTCTTTCATCCGCATGACAAAGGAGGTATTCGCAGGTACTTTGATCGTCCGACGGCTATGTGCAAGCGCCTTGAAATGCATGTCACCACTTTGAACAAAGGATTCAAGAGTCACGATCCGCATACACACGTTGCAGAGGAGATCGTGCTCGTTATTTCCGGCGATACTGAAATGCAGATTGGTGACAAGTTCTACAAAGGCGGGCCAGGTGTGGTATATTTTCTTGGTTCAAATGTTCCACATGCTATACGGAATGATGGCGGGAGTCCTTCAACCTACTTTGCCTTTCAGTTCTAGTAATTGTGACGTTCCGCTAATTCCGCCAACGATAAGCATTGCGTGATCAAAGGTCACCGGAATGTACATCAAACATTGCCTTCGGGAGATAGCTGGTCTCATTAACTTATTTCAAATTAAACCGGAATTAAATCGACATTAAAATTGACCCGAGGTCGACCGGTCACCGCCTGCTGGGTCTAATTTTGCTTGATCGTGTAGCTCAACGCCAACCTCAGGCTTAATGAAAATCTCACACATTATTTTCCTTAGCTTTTTCGTCATCCTGCTGTTATTCTCAATAACAACATTCATTAATTACAGGCAATCGGAGCTAATCAATTCGAATGCTGAAGAGTTCTCTCGTTCCTCTACGGTTCTTCGAAGCGGCAATCGCTTTCAGAGAAACTTTTTGAACATGGTGAGTGGCCTGCGGGGCTATATTCTGACAAATGAAACATTCTTCATCCAAACTTATGATTCTGCAATAATTGAGAATGAGTCGATCCTCGATGAGATGGCTGACCTCGTGCCGGATAAATCAGACCAGCGAATACTACTCGATGACATTCGCGAGCTCCAGAAATATTGGGTCACCGATTTGGCGATGCCCCTGCTGGATGCAAAGAAGAACAGCGGTGAATCCGACAGCAGTAAAGTAGCCTTCAATAAGCTTTACAAAGAAAAAATAGTTGAAGGCCTGGAAAAGGATGTGCAGCGTAGCTTGCAGCAGAAATTTTCCGACTTCAGCAATTATGAATATGGTCTTCGCGACTCACGAAAGGAAGAGCTGGCAGCAAGTGTAAGCAATACGAGAAGCATTTCATTTTCCCTCACCTTGATCTCGATCATAGCGGGTATCATGATCGCGTTGTTTATCGCCAACTATATCTCTGGACGGATTGTGAAAATGGTGACGATGGCCAATGCAATAGCTGAGGGAAATTACAACGTACACCTTCCGGATCGCGGGAAGAGTGAAATGAGTCAGCTTGCGCGGGCTCTCAATCACATGGCCGACTTGCTTCACACAAACTTTACATTGCTAAAGAGGCAACGCGATGAACTTGACCAGTTTGCTCACATTGTTTCGCACGATATCAAGGCACCACTTCGGGGCATCGATAATGTTGTGACCTGGATTGAGGAGGATCACAGTTTCGATCTTCCTGCAAAAGTAAAGGAGTACCTTGACCTGATTAAAGGACGAGTGGTGAGAGCAGAGAATCTGTTAAAGGGTATTCTTGACTACGCTCGCATTGGAAGAGAAGTGCGTGATACAGAGCTCGTCGATATCACTGAACTGGTGACCGAGATAACTGAAGACATTCCAAAAAGAGCAGGGATCAACTTTCGCGTTCAGCAGAACATGCCCATCATCGCGACGGAGCGTGTTCCGCTGCTTCAAATCTTCGCGAATTTGATCTCGAATGCTGTCAAGTACCACGACAAGGTTGATGGATTTGTGAAGATCTATTATCAGTCCAACGGAAGTCACTATGAGTTCTTCGTTGAAGACAACGGTCCGGGTATAGACAAGATCTATCATGAGAAGATCTTTATGATCTTCCAGACACTGGAAGCCCGCGATAGTTTTGAAAGCACCGGTGTTGGTTTGGCGATTGTCAAAAAGATACTCGACGACCGAAACCTTTTAATAAAAGTTCAATCGGCCCCTGGTGAAGGTTCAGTGTTTTCCTTTGCCTGGCCAAAAAAGTACCAAGATGCAGAGAGTGATTAACATTCTTTTGGTTGAAGATGATCGTCTCGATCAAATGGAAGTGCAACGCACACTGGAGAAGAAGGGGATAGTGCATCGTTTAAAGATTGCATTAAACGGCGAAGAAGCTTTAGCTATACTGGACGAGTCCCGCGGCAATCATAACCGGCCAGACCTGATACTGGTTGATTTGAACATGCCCAAGATGAATGGCTTTGAATTTCTGGAGAAAGTCCGTAGCGTGGATGAATACAAAGATATCAAGCTGTTCGTACTGTCAACGTCGGATGACAAGGAGGATAAGATGGCGGCTGCAAAATTTGGCATATCTGGTTTCATCACAAAGCCGTTGAAGCTTGAAAGCCCGCCTTCACTCGATGCCTTCAATCTGATGATCGACCTGATGAACATGCAGATCAAGTAGCGCTGCCGTTGAAAGTAACGCCTTTGGAACCGCGACTATTATTGCTGAAATTGTCCGAAAAAGGACTGCAATGAGAATTCTGGTGGTCGAGGATGAGGTGCAGGTGTCTTCATTCATCAAGCAGGGACTTGAGGAGCAATCATTCGACGTGGATGTCGCTTACGATGGCGCCATGGCAGAGAGGCTTGCTTTGAGTCGCGACTACGACGTCGTCGTCCTTGATCTAGTGCTTCCCGGAAAGAACGGGCTCGAACTTTGCGCCATATTCAAGAAGGAGAAACCCTCAATGCCGGTCCTCATGCTTACTACACTGGGGACAACTGCGGACAAGGTTTCCGGCTTTGATGCGGGCGCGGATGATTATCTGCTTAAGCCTTTTGAATTCGCAGAGCTCGTTGCACGCATCAAAGCACTCGCCCGTCGGCCATCTGCACCCGGAACACCTGTTAACAATGTTTTCAGATTCGAAGATCTCAGACTCGATATCGATAAAAAGACGGCACGTCGTCACGATGCGGTGATCAAACTATCAGCAAAGGAGTTCGCTCTGCTCAGATACTTCATGGAAAATCCCGGAAGAGTTATACCGCGACAGGAGCTTGCAGAGAAGATCTGGAAAGTGAAATTCGAAACAAACACCAACGTGGTCGAGGTGTATATGAACATGCTTCGAAACAAGATCGACAGAGACTTCGAACCCAAATTGCTGCAGACACGCATTGGCCTGGGATACGTCTTAAGTAAGGACTAATGAACATTCGGACCCGCCTTACCCTGATATTTTTCAGCATAGTGATCATCGTGCTGACGGCGATATCGGCATCTATCTATGTCGTGTCGTCAAATTTCAGGAAGGAGGATTTCTTCAGGAGACTGCGGAACAGGGCAGTCAACACGGCCAAGCTACTGGTCGAAGTGGAAGAAGTTAACCCGGATCTGCTCAGACGAATAGAGCAAAACAATCCGGCCAGTTTGCCCAATCAATACATCGTAATTTATGATCATGACGGAACGGAACTATACCGTTCCGAAAACACAGAGCGTTTTCCCATTGACGACCGCCTGTTGTCAAGGATACGGGCCAAAGAGAACGTCGAATTCAAATATGAAGAACTTGACGTGATTGGATTTTTGTTTCAAAGCAAGGACGAACGTTACGCGATTGTTGCAGCAGCAAGCGATGTGTATGGAGGAGATGCGCTCCATTATCTCAGAAACACATTAATAATCGTCTTTCTGATATCCGCTGTATTTGTCTCTTTGATGGGATGGGTATTTGCCGGCCGTGTGCTGCGCCCTATTTCAAGGATCGTCAGTGATGTCGACAATATTACAGAGATGAATCTCAGCCGACGTGTAAACCAGGGAAACAGCAGTGATGAGCTAGGTAAGCTCGCAGCGACATTTAACAGGATGTTGCATCGTATTCAAAGCGCATTCTCCTCTCAGAAAACTTTCATTGCCAACGCTTCACACGAGATCAAGACGCCGATTACGGTGATGTCTGGAGAGATCGAAGTGGCGCTGCTCCAGGACAGGGACAAAGATTATTATGTAAATACACTGCATTCAGTTTTAAGAGGCTTGAAATCCTTGAACAGTTTATCGACGCAATTGCTGGTACTCGCTCAAACGGACTCCGACAAACCCATGCGCAATGTGGGTGTTATCAGAATAGATGATATACTCTGGGAAGCAAAGGACGAGTTGGCGAAAGTTCATCCGGAATATATGGTTGAGATCCAGCTTCCGATGAGCATCGGCGATGATTCGCTGTCGTTGCAGGCTGACGAGCAATTGTTGAGGATAGCCCTCGTGAATCTAATTGACAACGGATGTAAATATTCCGACGACAACCGCGTGGAGGTGAAGGTAAGAGCAAATCAGCCAACACGCATCGTGCTTGACATCGTTAACAACGGACCGGGTATTGCTGACGATATGGTGGATAAGATCTTCGACCCGTTCTTCAGGGCACATGCAACCAAAACCATTAAAGGTTCGGGTATAGGACTCTCGTTGGTGAAGAGGATTGTGCACATGCATGGTGGGTCAATTAGTGTGAAGTCGGTTCCCTATCAACAAACGGTGTTTACGCTGGAGTTTCCCATTGTCACTGCTAAGCCTTCGAATGGGACAGCAAGCTTAACAGAGTAATAACAGGAAGTGCCGGCTAATCCTGAGGCATCATCAGTTTGCTTTCAGTAATTCAAACGAGAACGTACTCCCTTTTCCCACCTCGCTGGAGACATGGATCTTACCGCCTTGTGCCTCGATAAATTCCTTTGAGATTGCCAGTCCCAGTCCCGTTCCATTCGGAGTGCCGGGAACCTGAAAGAACTTCTCGAATATCCGGCCAAGGTGCTTTTGTTCAATGCCATCGCCATAGTCGGTAACTATAAATTGTACAGACCCATCTGACTGCTGGCACATAACTTTAACCACTCCATTTTCATGACTGTGGCGGATCGCGTTGGTAAGCAGGTTCACCAGCACCCACGTTGTCTTGTCGGCATCTGCCTGAATTCGGGGCATTTCGGAGGAGGTGGGATAATCAATGCTGATGTGCTTTCTCTCCGACTGGAACTTTACAGCCTCCAGAGCACGCATAACGAGATCGTTGGGATCAGAGGGGCGGATGGAAAGCTTAATGTTTCCCGTTTCTACCTGGCTAAGATCAAGCAGCTCGTTCGTGATCTTCGAAAGCCGTGACACTTCATCACTCAAAGTTTGGGTGATGTTCTTTTGCTCACCATTGAGTTCACCTACCCGTGTGTCCTGCAACAGCTTCACGCACATCTGAAGAGACGCTATCGGAGTTTTAAGCTCATGCGAAATAGTGGCAATAAAGTTTGTCTTTGCAAGGTCCAGCTCCTTATAAGAGGTGACATTCTTCAGCAGAATAACGGTACCAATGTTCACTTTGTCTTTTTCGCCGGTAGGGGTGTAGTTCACGGCGATCGCTTCTCGGGAATAGTAATTCTCTTTTCCTTTTACAACTGCTTTGATGAGTGCGCTTTGCTCAGAGCTATGATCAGTTTTGATCAGGTTCCGGAGCAGGTCGTTCTCCAACGCGACGTCGGGAGCATAATGGTCAATAATGCGGCTTCTTTCAAGGTTGAGAATTTCCGTAGCCTCATCGTTGGCAAATATGATCTTGTTCGTTTGGTCGAGACCGATAACCGGGTCGCTCATGCGATTGATGATCGTCTCAATACGCTTTTTTTCGAAGATCAC
Source organism: Chryseolinea sp. T2 (assembly GCF_037203685.1). NCBI lineage: Bacteria > Pseudomonadati > Bacteroidota > Cytophagia > Cytophagales > Fulvivirgaceae > Chryseolinea > Chryseolinea sp. T2. The sequence goes on along the minus strand of NZ_JBBCAU010000007.1, from coordinate 368,067 downwards.
CTTAGCCAGGTTGCTGTGCTCATATTCATCCAGCTTTTCGGCCATTCGGTTAAAGGCCTCCGCGAGCTCTTCAAATTCATCTTTCCTGTCGAAGTGCAGCCGCTCTTCATAGTTCTTTCCCGCTATGGACTTGATACTCCTGGTCAGCTGCGATATGGGATTAGCAACATAACCTGGAAAGTTGATAATGAAGGTGAATGCCGTAAGTGTGCAGATGGTAGCAATAACAATCAGATAGGTGGACGCATTGCTGGCAGTACGCTGGGTCGTTTCGTTCTTTTTCTTGATTGCCTGCATGTTCAGCTCCTGAATATCCAATGAGAGCCGGCGCATCTCATTAATATCTTTTGAATTGACCCCTGCATTCCTCATCCGCTCAAACACTACACGGAGCTCACTGGTGAATTTCCTTTCCCCTGACTCGGTTATGTTCGCCTCCTGAAAGCGCATTACGCTGTCCATTGCCAATAGGTTCTTCTCCGACGTCAGGTTAGCGCTGTCGCATCTGTCCATGATGCTCTTCGTATACTGCAGGCTCTCGTAATTGTCAGCCAGAATGTTCTGCGATTCGTTGGAGAGCCGGTTCAAATAGAACAGTCCAACGCCGCCGATGCCGAGTATTACGGCGAAGAGAAAAATTACTCCAAGCCTGACTTTTGTCTTGATTGTCATGATAGTATAACAATATCGATATCTGAATTGGAAAGTTTGTTCAGGAGCTGATTGAAAACATTGGTATTTAGAATTACGCGCCACAATCTCAGGTGTGGTTTGCCTATGCAAACCGTTGTGATCTGTTTTTCAAGCGCTACCCGTGCGATCACACTTGGGATGTTGTTGTCTTTTATGCGGATCACCTCGGCACCCAGCTCAGTCGCCATTTTGAAGTTGTTGATAAGATGACGCTGGACTGAAAGCTTAATTCGGTTAGGATCCTCGCGCCTGGTCTCCACATACAGCACGTACCATTTGGAATTATAATAGCCTGCGAGTCGCGCTGTCTTCCGGATGATCATCTTTGCAATTTCGTGATTGCTGCTGATACAGGCGAGTAACCTTTCGTGACGGAGTTTACTATTGACAGAAATTTCGTTGTCGACTTTGCGTTCAACCTGAGCGGCAACTTCCTTTAATGCAAGTTCCCTGAGCTGAAGGATCTTCTCCGCCTGAAAGAAGTTTCGTAGCGCAGTTTCAATCTTTGACGCGTGGTATATTTTCCCTTCCCTCAACCGCGTGATCAGCTCGTCTGCAGTTAGGTCAATGTTCACGGTTTCGTCCGCCAGCTGAAGAACACGGTCCGGCACCCGTTCGCGGACTTCGATTCCGGTGATCCTTTGAACATCTTCATTCAGACTTTCAATATGCTGAATGTTCATGGCGCTGATCACACTAATACCTGCGTCGAGGATCGTCAGCACATCCTGCCAGCGCTTTTCATTCTTGCTTCCTTCTATGTTGGTGTGTGCAAGCTCATCAACAATGACAACTTCCGGATGTGCGTTGAGAATAGACTGAAGGTCCATTTCTTCAAGCTCCTTTCCCCGATAAAATGCCTTACGCCTTGGAATGACCGGCAGGCCGTCGATAAGATCGTGCGTCTCTTTACGATTGTGCGTTTCAATGTAGCCGATTTGAACATCAACGCCATTCTTCAGCAGGCTGTGAGCTTCCAGCAACATGCGATAGGTCTTTCCAACCCCCGCACTCATGCCAATGTATATCTTGAACTTCCCGCGCTTCGACTTTCGAATGAGGTTTAGAAAATGCTCTACCGATTTTTCCTTTTGTTCCATGAGCTAAAAACCGATGGCCAGGGAAGTAGTGATGAATGAATTACTTTTTACGGCCTCTGATTCCCTGGTGAAAATGGCATCCTTGCTATTGAAGTTACGAAACTCGAGTCGCCATAGCGCGTTGTCCGTAATTTTATAGTCGAGATTAGCAGATAGACCGGTGGTTTTGAATCCATTGGGTGTCCCCGTCGCTATGATGATGCCGGTTTCATCCGCGTAGTATTCGGCGCGGACATCCATGGAAAGCCTGTCTGTTATGGTAAGACGGGCAATGGCGATCGGCGCCCACCAGTCATCGTAGCCCTCGGAGTGAGGTGCACTTTGCTGGATGCCGTAGTCGAAGCCTAACGTGAGGCCTAGTCGTCGGTTGAACTGAACGATCGCATAGGAATTGTGAAAGTATCGCATGAGTCTTGCACTGTCGGGAGAATCGGTTCCGATAAACGTGCTCGAGTTAAATAGCAATCCGTCCGCTGGCCTGAAGGTCAGCTGTGTTCCGAAGGAGGGAAGTGAATTTCCTTCGAGTCGTTGCATCCGTTGCCATCCATTCAAAATCATTCCCGATACAAACCATTGACCGTTAGATGTTGTATAGGAGATTTTAACACCTGATTCATAGTAAGGCGTGTTGTCGGCGACAAGACTTCTGGTTAGGTTCCACGAATCTTTACCGATTGCACTTTCAAATCCAATATGTGATGTGAAGATACCGGCGTCGATCCATAGTTCTGCCTTTTGCGACAGTCTTACTCCGGCATTCCCCTCGAGGATATTCTTCAGCACTCCGGGCTCATTAGACAGGTTTGTGTTAGCGTATGTACCGGTCATGAGAGCCAGATTGGCCCTTAGCGTTTGCGACTGATACGCAGCCTTCAGGAAGCCAAGGTTTACGTTCACCTCGTTGTGCCGGTTGAACGAATAGATAAAAGGCGCCTTGTTTCCATCGGCGGGTCGATTGAAGTCATAGCTGTAGTACGCTTCGACATAGCCGCTCCACGTAAGTGTTTTGGTCGAGTCCTGCGAATAGACAGCATGTGATACGATAAATGCGAGGAGGAACAGATATCGATCCTTAATAATCGGTTTTCGGAATTGAGTTGATCGGGCACTATATCGATTTCTCATGTCATTTTGAGGATTGAAGTTGATCGAGCGCAATGTTTAATCGAAGTACATGAACGCGTGCAGTGCCCAGTCCAAGGATAGGCTGCTCAATATGTTCAGCAACGAGCTTGCTCACGAGATCTTTATCCATGTGCCTGACTTTTGCGATACGCTCAACCTGTATCAAGGCTGCTTGAGGAGATATATGCGGATCAAGTCCGCCTCCGGATGCCGTGACGAGATCAACGGGTATTTCCCTTTTTGCAGTGGTAGGGTTATGCAATAGGAAGGTATCTATTCGCGCTTTCACAGTTTCGAGATATTCAGGATTCGAAGGTCCCTTATTGGACCCTCCTGTTGATGCGGCGTTGTAATCGACGGCGGAGGGTCTGCCGTTAAAGTATCGGTCCTGATCAAACTTTTGACCGATCAGCTCAAAGCCGACGACGCGTCCATCGACTATCACTTCTTCACCGTTTCCTCCATTTGGAGCAACGACTATGGCGATGCCATTAATAACGAACGGATAGACAACGCCAAATAACACCATAGTGATCAGGGTGATCTTAATGGCTGGAAGCAAATGCGTTTTCATGATGCAGGGATTTATTAACTTCTTTAAATGATTGAGGCAATGAGCAGATCGATCAGTTTAATGCCAATGAACGGAACGATAATTCCGCCGAGTCCATAGATAAAGAGATTTCGTGCGAGCAATGCGCCCGCTCCAATAGGCTTGTAGGCAACACCACGAAGGGCAAGTGGTATTAGTATCGGGATTATAATGGCGTTAAAGATGACTGCCGAGAGTATGGCACTTTCGGGACTCGCAAGATTCATGATGTTCAATGATTGCAAGGCGGGGATTGAAGCCATGAACAGAGCAGGAACAATAGCGAAGTACTTTGCTACATCGTTGGCGATCGAGAAGGTAGTGAGTGTGCCACGCGTGATGAGCAATTGTTTGCCTATCTCAACCACTTCAATCAGTTTGGTAGGATCGTTGTCCAGGTCCACCATGTTACCTGCTTCCTTCGCTGCCTGGGTTCCACTGTTCATGGCAACGCCAACGTCAGCTTGGGCGAGTGCCGGAGCATCGTTTGTTCCGTCTCCCATCATGGCAACGAGCTTCCCCTGAGCCTGTTCCTTGCGTATGTATTCTAATTTGTCCTCAGGTTTCGCTTCAGCAATGAAGTCATCAACTCCTGCCTTTTGAGCAATGAACTTTGCAGTAAGCGGATTGTCACCGGTAACCATTACGGTTTTGACACCCATCTTCCTCAGTCGCTCGAAGCGTTCGGTGATGCCGGGCTTCACAATGTCCTGCAGCTCAATGGTACCCATAACCGAGCCGTTGTGCGATACAACCAGTGGTGTACCTCCATTCGAAGAGATACTATCAACTGCACTTCTGACTTCGTCGGGAATTTTGTGTCCTTTGGATTCAATCAGTTTTCGGATGGCATCGTAGGCTCCTTTCCGGATGCTTCGTCCATCGAGGTCGATGCCCGACGTTCTCGTTTCCGCAGAGAACTTAATTATTCTTGCCTGAGGCAGCCCGTAGGTGAGATCGGCGTTGCTTCCCATCTCAGCCGGGTGTCTGAAACCTTTCGATGCGGCAAGCTCGATAATTGATTTTCCTTCCGGGGTATCATCTGCAAGAGAAGCTATGGTGGCAGACTCAATAAGGTCGTCTTCGGCGACGCCATTCGCGGCGTAGAAGCGCGTAGCCTTCCGGTTGCCAATGGTGATCGTTCCAGTCTTGTCAAGTAATATGGTGTCAAGGTCTCCCGCGGTTTCAACAGCTTTCCCTGATTTGGAGATCACATTTGCCTGTAGCGCCCTGTCCATGCCCGCAATGCCTATTGCTGAGAGCAATCCGCCAATAGTTGTTGGGATCAGACAAACAAACAACGCTATGAGCGCGCCAATCGAAATAGGTGTATGTGCATAATCTCCGAATGGCTTCAACGTAACGGTTACCAGCAGAAACACAATGGTGAATCCGGAAAGCAACAAGGTCAGTGCAATTTCGTTCGGAGTCTTCTGGCGACTGGCACCCTCCACGAGTGCTATCATCTTGTCCAGGAAGCTTTCGCCTGGCTCGGTCGTGACGAGTACCTTGATCCTGTCGGAAAGAACTTTCGTTCCACCGGTAACTGAACTCTTATCGCCGCCGGCTTCTCTGATTACTGGTGCAGATTCTCCGGTGATGGCGCTTTCATCCACAGTTGCAATGCCTTCTATGATCTCACCATCAGAAGGAATAATATCCCCAGCTTCGCAGAGAAAGACGTTGCCTTTCTTAAGGTCATTGGAAGCTATCGTCTTAATGCTGTTCCCCGAGATCAGCTTTGCCGGCGTATCCTCCCGTGTCTTTCGCAGGGAATCTGCCTGCGCTTTCCCGCGCGCTTCGGCAATCGCTTCTGCAAAATTGGCGAACAGTAAAGTTATTAGCAGTACACTGAAGATGATGACATTGTACAGGGGAGATCCCTGATCGCTGTAGCTGAATGAATAGATGGAAACGAACAACATGATGGCCGTTCCGATCTCAACACAGAACATAACCGGATTCTTCATCATCACCATCGGGTTGAGTTTGATGAATGATGCGCTGATTGAAGCCTTCACAAGGTCCGGCTCAAACAGCCTGATATCTTTTTTAATTCTCTTCGTCATGGTACTAGTATTTTTATCACATGGATAGGTATTCGGCGATAGGACCCAGTGCCAGCGCCGGAAAGAATGATAATGCGGCAACAATGATGATCACCGATAAGAGCACGGCAACAAAGGCAGGACTTTCAACCTTCAGTGTACCGGAACTCTCAGGCGTATATTTCTTTGAAGCAAGCGAACCGGCAATTGCCAATGGACCGATGATAGGTATAAATCTTCCGAACAGCATGGCGAGTCCGCAGAGGACATTCCAAAACGGTGTTGCATCACCAAGTCCTTCGAAACCGGATCCATTGTTAGCGGCGGATGAGGTAAACTCATACAGCATCTCGCTGAAGCCGTGGTAGGAGGGATTGGCAATCCATCCGATCTCAGGATCGCGTGCATGCACATGTGATGCGATGGCAGTGCCAACGAGAATCAGCAACGGATGAAGGATGGCCACAAGTGCCGCAATCTTCACCTCCCGTGCCTCTATCTTTTTGCCAAAGAGCTCCGGCGTCCGGCCGACCATGAGTCCGGCGATAAATACGGCAATGACGACAAACACGAAGAAGTTGATAAAGCCAACACCGGCTCCACCATAGATCGCATTGATCATCATGTCGAGAATATAGACACCTCCGGAGATCGGTGTCTGACTGTCGTGCATGGAGTTCACGGACCCGTTCGAAGTTGAAGTAGTGGATACTCCCCACATGGCACTTGCAGCTGCTCCGAATCGCACTTCCTTACCTTCCATGCTTCCCGAAGAATTGTCAATACCCATGGCCGTGATCAATGGATTGCCCTTCGACTCGAAATGGACAGCTACGACAACAAATGCGACGAAGACAACTGTCATTGCCGCGAAGAACGCATAGGCAACCCGTGGTTTTCCGATGTAAAATCCGAAGGCAAACACCAGCGCGATCGGTATGATGAGTATGGAGAAGTTTTCGACGAAGTTTGTGAGGTAGTCAGGATTTTCGAATGGATGCGTTGAGTTCGGTCCGAAGTATCCGCCGCCATTTGTGCCGAGTTGTTTTATGGCCACCATCGCTGCCACCGGACCGCGCGCAACCTGTACGGTGTCGCCCTGAATTGTGATCACCTGGGCGGCGCCCTGAAAGGTAGAAGGCGTACCTCGCACCGCGAGGAATGCAGCAACGGCGATCGACAACGGAAGGAGTATGCGCGTACAGCTTCTCAGGAACAGATTGTAGAAGTTGCCGAGATCGCTTGCCTGTCGCTGAACAATGCCCTTAAAGAGCGATGCCATCGCTGCAATACCGGTACCCGCACTCACAAACTGCAGGAAACAAAATACCATCAGCTGCGTGAGGTAGCTTGCTCCAGTTTCTCCGCTATAATGTTGAAGGTTTGTGTTTGTCATGAAACTGATTGCGGTATTGAAGGCCGTTGTCGGTTCCATGTTCGAAATGCCATCCGGGTTCCAGAAGGGATGCCACGATTGAGTCAGCAGAATGGCCAGCGCCCACAAAAAGAAAATAAGGTTGAGCACTAATGTGGCTTTCAGATTTTCCTTCCAGTCCATGGGCCTCGTTGCATCGATGCCGCACAGCTTGAAGATCCCCTTCTCCAGAGGTGACATAAAGTCGAGCCACGTTCTTTCATTGCGAAATACCTTCACGCAATATTTACCGAGTGGAATGGCGAGAAGTACTGTTACAGCAAAGAGTATTGTTATGCCTAATATTTCAGAGTTCATGATAGTTACAGTTAGATCAAAATCGTTCGGGTTTGATCAGTGCATAAACCAGGTAAGTGAATACCAGGGCGCCGATGATTAATAGAATGGTCATCATAGTGTTAATTGTTTTTGTATGATCATCACAGCTATAAGCGTTTCTGGCAAGCACCTCAGCGTTTAAGTGTTTCAGCGTGATCATATCAGATCTTTAAATATTTTCGAAGGCATCAACGAGTTTGAACAAGAGCCAGAAGCCAAACAGGCCGAGCAGTAGCATCATCAGAGTCATCATAGGTTATTGCAATTTTATTCATGACCCCCTGATGCCAAACGCCGTGCGGAAATCAGGGGTGCCTGGAAGTCAGAGAGTTGTAGAATGTGCCTAAGGGAAACCCTTCGGAATCCGAAGGGTCAATTTCGGAAACGGTATAGCTGTTATTCGATTTGTTGGCGCAGAAGAAAGTCCGCCCTAATGCTATTACCGGGCCGGATGGTCAGATGTACAAAGTGAAGGTTGGAGGCAGTGCGTAGGCGCGTATTTCGCTATTTCGATAACGTCTCGAGGGCGTAGTCCTTTATTTTCTGATACAATGTAGTAAGCCCTATACCCAATAGTTTTGCCGTTTGAGTTTTGTTGCCGTGAGTGTGCTGAAGTACTCTGATGATGTGCCTCTTTTCAACTGATGCAAGCTCAAGCGAGTTGTTGTCTGTCTCGATGTTGAAATCCGCAGGAAGCAGTGATGCTTCAAGTTCTCCATCGGCCAGTATCACGCTTCGTTCAATTACGTTTTTCAATTCGCGGATGTTTCCCTTCCACGGATGCTGCTGCAGTGCTTTGAGAAATGCTGCCGACGGTTTGGGATCTGGTTTATTTGTCTTGAGAGAAAACTGCCTTATGAAATATTTTGCAAGCGCAGGGATATCGTCGCGCCTGTCTCTCAAAGACGGCAATGCAATAGTAAAGACTGATAAGCGATAGAACAGATCCTTCCGGAACGTGCCGTTCTCCGATTCCTCTTCAAGATTGCGATTGGTGGCGGCTATAAAGCGTACATTGATCTTCCTTACTTTGCTTTCTCCCACACGATAGAACTCACCGGTTTCCAATACGCGAAGTAACTTGGCCTGAAGATCGATATTCATTTCACCGATCTCATCCAGAAACAAAGTTCCTTCGTGAGCTTCCTCTACATACCCTTTCTTTGATTTCGTCGCGCCTGTAAACGCTCCTTCAGCGTGACCGAAAAGTTCACTCTCAAGAAGGTCCCTGGGAAACGCGCTGCAGTTGAGTGCTACAAACGGTTTCGTCTTGCGTGCGCTTTCGTAGTGAATGGCCTGTGCAAATACTTCTTTGCCTGTTCCGGTTTCGCCGAGTAGTAACACCGTTGTGTCTGTCGCCGATACTTTTCTAGCCAGTTCAACGCAGGCTTTCAATGACTTGTCTTCTCCCAATATGTTCGTGAATCCAAACTTTGACTGAAGTTGCGTTTCTAAACTCACCAGTCGCTGTTGAAGAATTGCTTTTTCCGACGCTTTGCTCAGTAATGGAATGATCTTCTCCTGATGCTCGCCTTTTGTGAGATAATCAAATGCCCCGTTCTTGATCGCCTGTACACCATCCTGGATCGTGCCATACGCTGTTAAAACAATCACCTCTACTGCGGGATAATCTTTCTTGATCGTCGTAGTTAAATCAACTCCATTTCCATCGGGCAGCTTTACATCGGAGATCACCACGTGAATGCTTTCTCTGTGAAGGATCTTCAATCCATCCTTAGCTGTTGCTGCCTGCAGCACCGCGTAGCCTTCAAGTTCGATCACCCGGGCAAGCAGTTTGCGCAGGTTCTCTTCATCGTCGATGATCAATACGTTTGCCACGTTGCAAAGTTAACGACTAGTTTTGAACAACTCCGATGCCTTCTTCGCCTTATCCACCCTCAGTTTAAATTGATCGACAGTCGGCGACGCAGCCCTTGACCATATGCGTTCCGCTAAGATGGCTTTCGGAAAATCAGCATAGCCATCGAACCATTCCGACGGCATGCGTTCCGCCTGATCTGCCCAGATACAAATCTTGAATCCCAATACATTCTCATGACGTGATGGCTGCCACTTCTCGTAGTTGGCTTTCGAATCAAAATAGGCATAGTCGCCCAACTTCTTTCCATAGCCGGGGGTTATGTAAAGCGCTCCTTCACCAGATTCTATTGTAACTACCGACTTGTATCCGTCCTTAAGCGTGGCCTCCATGCTTTCAGCATTCCAGATGTTAATGACAACATCTTTATCAGGGATGACGCTGTATTTGTTTTGCTGCTTTTCATTGGGTGAATAATTCCACCATGTCCACATTTGCGAGCGTTTGCCACGACTCTTCACGTGGGCGTTCATTTCATTCATGAAGTTCACGATCACATCGCCTGGATATTTAAAACCGAGCTTGCGTGTAGCCTCCATAAGTTCCGGACAGGCTTCCTTCTGATCATCATACTGCCATTCATCGCCGCCGATATGAAAATAGGGTCCATTGAACAGAGGGATGAATTCATCGAGCAGCGCCTTCACCCAAATCTTCGTTTCAGGTTTGGTCACATCGAGTATCCACGCCTGACCCTTTGCATTGGTAGAATCTCCCTGCCATCGGGCCTCACGCATGGACGCACAACTAAACCCAAGGTTAGGGTTGTAGTTTGTGATGGCCGTTGCATGACCGGGCAGATCGATCTCCGGTACAATTATCACGTGATATTTCTTAGCGTAGGATTCTATCTCGGCGATGTCCTTTTTAGAGTAAGATTCTTTAGCTGCGAGCCCCGGATACAATGTGCTCTGCAGTCTGAATGAATGCCATTCTGTAAAATGAAGGTGAAGTAAGTTCATCTTGTACCAGGAGAGATCGCGAATAGTCTTCTTGATATAGTCCACCTCGAAGAACTTGCGTCCAATGTCAAGCATCACACCGCGCTCTTTATAAGCAGGAAAGTCATAAGCTGTGCCCCTTGTCAGGCTGAGCTTGTCTTTACTTTGAACAAGACTTTGAAGGATGGTTTGCATCGCGTAGAAAAAGCCATTTGATGTAGATGCTGTGACAGTCAACTGGCCATCGATTATCAGCCGGTAGGCCTCCGGTTGATTGGAAGCGTCCGGGGATTGAATGAATTTGATGTCGCCATCGTGTCTGGCGATTGCTTCCTGCCTGATAGGCAGGCGCATTTTGGTAATGGTGAATAGATCTTCGCTGAATATATCCAGATCCTCTTTTATGATATCGAAAACAGCAGGATCGACGACAATTGATGATTTTTCTGTGATGCTAAACTTTCCCTTTTTGCTCGTCCATTCCTGCAGCGCCGGGACAACATCCTGCTGCGCGAGGAGGGATGGCGCTGCTAACAGTAAATGCGCGAGTGAAAGGAATACCACCCTGAGAGTGTTGAATACTTGTCTGAGAAAGAATGTTTGTTTCAAAGAGATGAACAGAAGTCTGACGGACATGAGTGCGTAGATAAGCTTGCAAATAAGCGAATCGAAAATAGCATTCAATGACAATATAAATGCTACAATTGAGATCTTAAGTTGCTTCTGCCTGGTGTGTGTCGGTGTGTCTTATGGAACTTGTGCCTTCAAATTCATCTGGCCTTAGGCACCTTCTGCTGTGATTGTTTTTGATAATCGCTGGGTGTGGTCTGCATGTGCCGCTTGAACTGCTTATGGAAGTGAGAAAGGTTATTGAAGCCGCTTTCGAAGCAGACCTGACCTATGTCCAGGTTGCCTTGCATAAGCAACTCACACGCATAAGCGATCCTTAACTCGGTAAGATATTGGACGTAGGTCTTGCGCGTTCTTGTTTTGAAGTATCGGCAGAAGGCAGCAGGCGAATGATTGGTAAGTGCTGCCACCTCTTCAAGTGTGATATCATTGCGAAAGTGTTCAACCGTATAATGATATACTTTATTGATCCGTTGTGACGACTTCTCATGCACCGTGCTCACGTAGTTCACGGCGTTCAGATATTCGAATTCCTCAGAGCGTGCGAGATAATTAAGTAAAGACAACGTTTCCAGTATCGCCTCCGTTGAACTCTTCTTACCGAGCACTGCAAGTCTTTCCGCAGCAACCGCGCTGGTTGCCCCGGTGAACTTCAATCCCCTTAGTGCGCGGGTCAGCAAATCGGCGATCGGTTTGAATTCTTCAACAACAAAGAATCCGCTGCCAAGAAAATCTTCTCTGAACTGAATAACAACGCTGGAGGGCAGTTCATGCGGATGGTCGTTGTAATAGGCGCGATCGCGTTGACGGGTATGGGGAACGTTCTTTCCGATTAGCAACACTTCACCTTCTTCCATGCGGTGTATGCTATTGCCAATGAAGTTCGTTCCTTTTCCTTTGACGCAGTGTAACAGCTCAATTTCAGGATGATAGTGCCAGGGATTATTATAAGGGATTTCGTCTCCCTTCACCACGATCGACTTCAGTAAGGGTGGCGTAATCTTCAGTAAGTGAGGTCGCTGCGGGAGTCGATTCATTGGGTTGTGTACAATTACTGCAGTCTGAAAGAATGGAAGGCTAAAATGTGCAAAAAAAGCATCAATATCAATCAAAATAGCAGATGCAAAGGTTTGCAATTGCAACTATTCTTGAGGAGGATTAAGGAAGACCATGATTCTGGGAATAAGCAGCTTTGCATACGGGTGGTGGGCCGGCGTGAAAAATGCCAGGTCGGTAAACCCGCTTTCCGAGAATGACCTGTTGCTGATTGCCCGGAAGCATGGACTTCATTGTATACAGTTTGGAGATAACCTTCCAGTGCATCAGTTTGACATTGACCGCCGTGAGACTTTGAAACGGAACATCATCGATGGAGGTATCCGCATTGAGTTGGGTGCCCGCGGACTGACAGCAGATCACCTTCACACTTATATAGAACTCGCAAAGTTCTTCAATGCCCCGTTGGTCCGCTTCGTCATCGATGAAGGGCCATACGAGCCGTCTATCTCAAGCGTTGCCGACATCATCGAAGACTTCATTCCGATGCTGGAAAAGGAATCCATCGTGCTTGGCATCGAAAATCATGATCGCTTCAAAGCAACGGAGCTCGTCTTTCTGATGGAGTCGTTGGGTAGCCGTCACGTTGGCATCTGCCTGGACACAGTGAACTCGCTCGGGGCGGGCGAAGGACTTGATCACGTGGCAGAGTTGCTATCGCCCTATACAGTTAATCTCCATATCAAGGATTTCACCGTACAGCGAGTGAAGCATTCCATGGGCCTCAACGTGACCGGAGTTCCAGCCGGACTTGGATTTCTAAATACGTTCGCCCTGGTGGAAAAACTTCAGGGATTTCATCGCTGCCCGAGCGCTGTGCTGGAACAATGGGTACCGTTTCAGAACGACCTCGATACAACAATCGCTCTTGAACAAAGTTGGGCGGAAGAGAGTCTAAATCATTTGAAGACGATCAGCCTGTTTGAATTTCAACGGACAAATCACATAAATAAATGATACGCAAGATTGCACTCGTCGGTGCTGGTGGCAAAATGGGATGCCGTATCACCGACAATCTGAGAGATAACCGTGACTATGATGTGTCATACCTGGAAGTAAGTGCCGAGGGAAAATCGCGACTAATGCAAAGAGGTGTCGCTGTGTCTTCAGAAGAAGTGATTGGTGGAGCCGATGCTGTAATACTGGCCGTGCCCGACATTCATATTGGAAAGGTTGCTTCTTCGCTGTTGCAGAAGTTCAGACCTGGTTGCATCGTAATCACCCTGGATCCCGCTGCAGCGATGGGAGGTCATCTTCCAAAACGCGATGACATCACCTACTTTGTCACGCATCCCACGCATCCTTCGGTATTTAATTGGGAAGCAGACCGCAAGAAACACTTTGACTACTTCGGTGGCATCAGCGCGACACAATCAATTGTATGTGCCCTGGCACAAGGTCCGGAAGAACATTATGCTGAAGGAGAGGCATTGGCGAAGATTTTTTATGCACCTGTGTCACGGGCGCATAGGATCACCGTTGAACAGATGGCCCTGCTCGAACCTGGTCTCGCAGAAACATTCCTCGGGGCAGTGATGTTCACGATGCGCGAGGCACTTGATGACATCATTGCCAAGGGGGTTCCCAGGGAAGCGGCATTCGATTTCTTTATGGGTCACATTAACATCGACCTGGCACTTTGCTTCGACCAGATTCCGGGCGGTGTATTCTCTGATGCGTGCTACAAGGCAATCGCCATCGGTAAGCCACTCATCTTCAGAGACGACTGGAAGAAAGTGCTGGACCCTGAACATGTCAAGTATCAGGTGGAAATAATGACAAAGGCATAAAAGAAAGCATCGCAATTACACACTGACCAAATCGCATAAAGATCACTATCATGCATAGAATACTGTTTACTCTTGTATTCCTCTCGTCGTGTCTCATCGGGCACTCACAAATCAAGGTGAGTGACAACGGTCGGTTCCTCACGGAAAACGGAAAGCCTTTCTTCTGGTTGGGCGATACCGACTGGGAGATGTTTCATCGGCTCACGCGTGAGGAGATCGAATACCTCGTGAACACAAGGAGCGAACAGGGATTTACTGTGCTTCAAGGAGTGGCTCTGGCTGAGTTTAATGGCGTGCGCGAACCTAATCGCTATGGCGACTGGCCGCTGAACAACGAGGACCCTACACAACTTCTCATCACTCCGGGTAACAGTCCCGATAATCCCTATGAATACGACTATTGGGACCATGTTGACTTCGCTATTCAGAAAGCAGCAGAAAAGAAGATGTACATTGGTTTGCTGCCCACCTGGGGTGATAAGGTTGCCCATTTATGGGGCGATGGTCCCATAATATTCAATGAGCAAAATGCGGAAGCCTATGGACGAATATTGGCGACACGCTATGCGAAGCAATGGAATATCATATGGGTGCTTGGCGGTGATCGTCCCGCCTATTACAAGTCGAACAGGTCCGGAACAGAAGTTCAATACGACGACCGGCCTATCTGGCGTGCAATGGCGAAAGGAATTGAAGGCGTGTTGGGAAAGGAAGCATTTATAACTTATCACCCCGCAGGTGGCAGCTACAGAACCACAGATTATATTCACGAGGAGCCCTGGCTGGACATGAACGCGTTTCAGTCCGGTCATGGCGCCCGGGAAACCAATCCGTGGAAGTGGGTGGAAAAAGACCTGACGATGAAGCCGCAGAAGCCTACGCTGGATATGGAGCCATGCTACGAGGATCATCCTGTCAATCCCTGGGACAATAAGTGGACGCGTGCGCGTGGATACTTTCATGCTTATGATGTGCGGGCCCGGATCTATCGCGGTGTATTTGCGGGTAGCTGCGGCGTTACGTACGGACATCACCAGATATGGCAGTTCCTGAATAAGGATTTGTATCCGCCGATCAACATTGGCGATACGATCATTGGTTGGAAGAAAGCGGCAAAGGCTGAAGCTGCGGGACAAATGCATTACCTGAAGAAGCTGATGTTATCGCGCCCTTATGTTACCCGGATCGGCGATCAAACCATCGTGAAGTCGAAAATAGCAGACAACTATCTGGAGTATGTCGCAGCGACGCGTGATTCGGAAAAGTCGTATGCAATGATTTACCTTCCTCAAAACAAATCGGTAAGCGTTGATCTTAGCAAGGTGTCGGGTAGTAAGAAGAATGTTTGGTGGTTCGATCCGCGCTCTGGTGAGGCAACGGAAGGGAAAAGTGTCAGCGGGAGCGGAACGAAAAGTTTTACACCTCCTAAGGCGGGACAGGACTGGGTGCTCGTAATTGACGATGCCTCAAAGAATTTCAAACGACCAGGAACAATTGAATGATAATAAGTCATAAGAACTGCTTGTTATTGAGCAGAACAACCATCAACGGGAACTAGTTGAATGAGCATGAAGAAACTTCGTTTCGCAGTTTTCGGGACGGGCTTTTGGGCCAATTATCAGATCGCGGCGTGGAACGAAGTGGGTGGCGTCGAACTGGTTGCGTTATATAACAGAACGAAAGCAAAGGCGACGGCCATGGCAGAAAAATTCAATGTATCCGCTGTCTATGATGACTATGAACGCCTGCTCGATAAGGAGCAATTGGATTTCGCCGATATCATCACGGATGTAGATTCTCATGCCGCAATAACGGAAGCGGTTGCAAAGCGGGGTATACCGGTGATTTGTCAGAAGCCCATGGCGCCTAAGCTGCCGTTGGCGCAAAGGATGGTTGATGTATGCCGCGAGCACAATGTCCCATTCTTTGTTCATGAGAACTGGCGCTGGCAGGCCCCTATGCGTAAGTTGAAAACGTTGTTAAATGAGAAGCGCATAGGTGAGGTGTTTAAGAGTCGTGTGACATTTTGCTCCGCGTTTCCGGTCTTTGATAATCAGCCATTTCTT
Source organism: Chryseolinea sp. T2 (assembly GCF_037203685.1). Lineage (NCBI taxonomy): Bacteria > Pseudomonadati > Bacteroidota > Cytophagia > Cytophagales > Fulvivirgaceae > Chryseolinea > Chryseolinea sp. T2. The sequence goes on along the minus strand of NZ_JBBCAU010000007.1, from coordinate 352,394 downwards.
GCCGAACTCGACGAGTTCATTCTTACCGATATCGGTTCACACATCCTTGATGCGTGTCGCTTCCTGTTTGGTGATGCTGAGACTTTGTATTGCAACGTGGCTACTGTCAATTCAAAGATAAAAGGTGAAGATGTTGCCAATGTGATGATGAGGATGAAGGACGGCTCGACTTGCTATGCGGAGATGTCGTACGCTTCGATCATGGAGCGGGAATCATTTCCACAAACATACGTGCTCATTGAGGGATCAGGGGGATCAATTCGGTTGCAGCATGATTATGTTATCAAGGTTACGACTCGAGATGGAACCGAAACTTTAATTGCCAGGCCACCTCAATATGCATGGGCTGATCCAAAATATGCGTTGGTTCACGCGAGCATAGTGGAGTGCAATCGCGATATACTTCAAAGCCTTCAGTCCTCACAGGGCAAAGGCTCACATAACGCCGAAACGATTGGCACCGACAATCTTGAAACAGTGCGTCTCGTACATGCTGCCTATGCGTCGGCGCGAAGTAATTCTATGATTCGTCTCTCATCCTTCAAATGATAATTCCGCGGATTGATATTGCAGACATTAGCAAGTCCTTTCCGGGAGTGAAGGCCCTGAAGCATGTCAGCCTCTCCGTTGCGGCCGGTGAGGTGCATGCATTGTGTGGCGAGAATGGCGCGGGGAAGAGTACGCTGATGAATATTCTCAGTGGGAATCTTCAACCCGACGAGGGACAAATATTTTTGAATGGAAATGCCTTTGTTTCCAATGGACCGCGCGATGCACTTCGTGCCGGTATTGCCGTCGTCTTCCAGCATCTCAGTCTTGCAGAGGAGGTGAGTGTGGCCGAGAACATCTTTGTAAATCAACAGCCGGTTAATCGCTTTGGATTGATCGATCATGCATTGCTGAATAAAAATTCAAGGATACTTCTTGAAGAGTTGAATATTGAACTGGATCCTTCTTCAATTGTGGGAAGTTTGTCGCCCGCACAGCGGCAGATGGTAGAGATTGCAAAGGCATTGGCAAAGGATCCACAGGTACTGATCCTCGACGAACCTACGGCCTCGCTAACCGATGAGTCAATCCGCGTTTTGTTTGAGATCATCGTCAGATTAAAAAAGAGGGGAACGTCTGTCATTTACATTTCACATCGGCTGGCCGAGATTTTTGAAATCGCTGACCGCGTGTCGGTTTTGAAGGACGGTGAATTCAAAGGAACATTTCCAAGAAAAGGCCTGTCGCGGGAGGAATTGATTCAGCGCATGGTGGGCCGCGAGATTAAAACAGTGCCGCGCACAAGGGACGAAAGTGGTGAAGTTATTCTTGACGTTGCTGGTCTTTCTTCCCATAAGTTCAGCAATATCTCATTCTCTCTTCGGAGTGGCGAGATCGTTGGCATGGCAGGGCTGATTGGTGCCGGGCGTACGGAAATAGCAAGAGCAATATTCGGAATTGACAATTATAATGAAGGCGAGGTGCGTCTGAGGGGTAAAGCCATTAAGCTTTCTCACCCGATAGATGCCATCCGGCATGGAATCGGCTATGTGACGGAAGACCGTAAGAAACTTGGCTTGTTCCAGGAAATGACTGTCACGGATAACATTGCTGTATCGAAGGCGGAAAGCACGACTGAAAGTAACTTCGTCGACAAGTATGCGGCGCTCAGACTGGCAAGCGACTACAGGACCCGCTTAAGTATAGCGACGAGTTCACTTGATCAATTGACCGTTAGCCTCAGTGGTGGCAACCAGCAAAAAGTGTTGCTTGCAAAGTGGCTCGCAACAAGCCCGGAGGTGCTGATCATCGATGAGCCAACACACGGTGTAGACGTTGGAGCGAAACAGGAGATCTACAATATTTTAACAGACCTTGCCAGGAATGGACTTGCATTGATTGTAATATCCAGTGAGCTTCCCGAATTGCTCAGTTTATGCGATCGTATCCTCGTTGTGCGGCGCGGTGAAATATCCGGTGTGCTTTCGGCGGGAGAGGCGACGGAAGAAATGATTTTGTCTTTAGCTATGTGACGATATGTTTCTGAAAACGCTCATCAGGGATCGGGTCTATTCATTGCTTGTGTTGCTGATAATTGTCAGCATTGTCGCTGCCATAATTTTCCCTGCGACGTTTCCCACCTTCGGCAACGTAAGTCAGCTTCTTCTGAATTTATCGATTGATACGATCGTAGCCGTAGGTATGATGATCTTGTTGATCTCAGGTGTCTTTGATCTTTCAGTCGGTTCCATCGTTGCGTTCACTGGCTGCTTAACGGCATACCTGATGGAATTTTACAGTCTGCCAGTACCCATTGCGTTAGTACTTGGACTGTGTAGCGCACTGATGATCGGTTGGCTGAATGGATATCTCATCGCTTACCAGGGGATCAATCCTATGATCCAGACCCTTGCCATGATGGGAATTGTGAGAGGCGGGGCGCTTCTCGTGAGTGGATCGGGAATACAAAATCTTCCCTATTGGTTTAATGCCATCGGCCAGTCGCGATTGTTGGGAATTCAGATGCCGGTTTGGTATATGCTGCTGGTTGTTTTTTTGTTTGCATTCCTTACGAACAAAACGATCTTCTTCCGACGCTATTATTTCATCGGCAGCAATGAGAAGGCGGCCGATCTTTCGGGTATAAGAGTGAAACGAATGAAACTGTTTGCTTTCATGCTTTCGGCAGCACTGGCTGGTGTAGCAGGTATTCTTCTGTCGTCGCGATTGGGTACGGCTCTTCCAACCATGGGAAGGGGACTCGAGCTGCGAGTGATTACAGCGGTGATCCTCGGAGGCGCAAGTCTCAGCGGTGGTTCCGGGAAAATTACTGGTGCTTTAATGGGTGCATTGTTCATGGGAGTTGTCGCTAACATCATGGTCATCGCCAGAGTATCCGGTTATTGGCAGGAGATCATTCTCGGTATCATATTGATCCTGACCTTGTGGGCCGACAATCTTGTTCAGAGGAGATATAAGCTTAACTTGTAGATGATGATGAATGGCCGTGATATGTTTATTAGATCGCTCGTCAGGTATCGGCTGATATGTTTCCTCATCGCTGGTATTGTTATCGGCTGTGAGCTTCCTCCCAGGAATTCAGCAACAATAACACGCGCAGTCAGTGTGGGCGATAGCGTGAGAGTCGGGAACGAAGAATACGTGATGATCACTACTGCGGTGACCATGCCGATGTACGTTCATCATGATCAGGCGGCATTCATTAAGTGGGGTAAAGCGCGGGGAGTAAAGGTTTCTATTCTTGGACCCGCGGAATGGGATGTGCCGGCTCAGATTAACACCATCGAAGAAGTAATAGGCACACGTCCAACGGGTTTGCTGATCAATGGAACAGATCCTGCCATCGCGCAGGCAATCAATAAGGCTGTAGCTGCTGGTATCCCTACCGTTGTTTATGATTCCGACATTCCCAACTCTGATCGCCACGCTTTTCTTGGAACAGACTGGTACGAAATCGGAAGAATGCAGGGAGAAGAAATGGTCAAGCTGATTGGAAGCAAAGGCAAGGTTGCCTACATGGGGATACTGGGGCTGACAAATATGGAGCAGGGATTTCTTGGTATGCTCGATGTGTTTAAAAACTATCCGGGCATTGAGGTCGTTGGCAAATACGACGACAAAGCTAATGTCGAAACGGCAGCACGCATTACATCAGACGTATTATCGGCTCATCCTGACATAGCCGGATTTTGTGGCTTTGACTCGAATTCAGGCCCAGGCATTGCGCTTGCAGTGAAAGAGGCAGGCAAAGCTGGCAAGGTAAAGATAACAACCGTAGATTGGGAGCCGGAACATCTTGCCCTCGTAAAGGATGGAACCATCAGCATGCTGGCGGGGCAGAAACGCGAGTTGTTTACCTGGTATGGCGCGCAGTTTCTTTTCGACATGGTTCACCAAACGAACAGACTTTCGCACAGCGATGCCGCGGCGGGAATCACTAATGTTCCCTCAACGATCAACACTGGCTTGCTAAAGATAACCAGGGAAAACGTGGATGAGTTTATAAAGTAGTTGTCGATTGATATGTGAAATGTTTACGTTTTCTATGCATACCCGACGGACATTCTTTAGAAATATTGCTGCCCTTTCCGCGTCGCCGCTTCTCATGTGCGCTGTTAAAGAGTCATCCGCAAGCGTTTTGCCGATCTCCTGCAACGCTTATACCTGGCTGACTTTCTATCAGCGGGAGGGAAAAGAGTGGTGGAAGGACCCCAGGGCCTGTGCCGCAGAGTTTGTCAAGTCGGGTATCCCGGCCTTAGAACCAAGTCTGTCATCCGTAGCTGAAGCGTCATCAACCATTGAAGTACTGAAAGAGCATGGTATAAAGATGCCGTCTGTTTACGTCAACAGTGTTTTGCATAAGAAAGAAGAGGCGAAGAATTCCATCGACACGATTCTGGCTATTGCTAAGGAAGTAGAGAAGTATAATACTCGAATCATCGTAACGAATCCAAGCCCCATTGATTGGAGTGGAACTTCATTGAAGTCGGATGAAGAATTGAATGAGGAGGCGAAGAACATGGAGTTGTTGGGAAAATCACTTCGTTCCCTCGGCCTTAAACTTGCATATCATACTCACGATACGGAGTTGATGGCTGGAGCCCGTGAGTTTCATCATGTGCTGCAGAACACGTCGAGGGAGAATGTCAATTTCTGTTTTGATGTCCACTGGGTATTTCGTGGATCGAAGAATTCACAGATAGCGGTGTTCGATGTTGTGAAAATGTACGGCGACAGAACTATCGAGCTGCACATTCGTCAATCGGTGAATGGTATCTGGACTGAGAAGCTTGATAAAGGCGATATTGATTATGATGCCTTCGCTGCGGAACTTGCCAGACGAAAAATTTACCCTCACCTGGTCATCGAACAATGCCTTGAAAGTAAATCGTCCAACACAATGACGGCCGTCGATGCACACAAAGCGGATCTTGCCTTTGTTCAACGCGTGTTTTCGCCCGTCTTAAGTCAGCGTTCGCGTACCAGGGAATAGTCATCTTTGTCTATGCAGATTTCCCTGTTCCGACTTGTTAACTGTCAATCGTGAAGGGTGGTTTCGGAAGGCGTGTACTCACCACGTTAGCGAACGCCTGAACCACTTCGGAGGTTTCTTAGCCTCGCAGCCAGGTTAGTAATCCGAATCATGCGTTCAATTTCGCCAAGCGAATTTCGCCTCACGATAACCGTATCACCTTCGTTCACCTTATTGAAAAAAGTTCGATTTACTTTAACCCTGTTCCTTCGTCCGGGAGAAAGCATAAGATGACACGATAGGAAAGACGCGTGTTTCTTTTGAACCTCGAACCTGCCAACCCAGCAATAGCCGCGACTGCGCTTCAGTGATTCTCTCCATCGGATCCACACAAAGAAACCGAGCACGGGTAAACTTAGCAGCAAAAAGTATTTGGCCTGACCGATGTAATAGCCTTGGGTAAAAGGCGTGTGACGTAGTTTGTTGTACACTACGATAGGCTCGATCAGCACGGCTGCAACGATGACCAGAATAACCTGCCACCATTCAATGCCCGTAAGCTTTGACGGATACTTCACCCGGTACTTCCGATAGAATTCGCTATTCATCATGGCACGAATGACTTGTTCCGGAGCTGTCGTCGCCCGGCTTGTTCGTGAAGCTCATGTAGATCGGTTACTATCTCCAGCCACCACCCAGGGCCCGATAGAAATTGACCATCGCATTCATCTGCTGCTTCTTGGTATCGATTAATTCGAATTTTGACTCAAGTGCGTCGCGCTGTGTCATCAGCACTTCCATGTAGTCTGCTCTCGCCGATTTAAATAAATAGGTTGAGATGTTAATGGATTCAGTTAAGGCTGCCACTTGCTTGGTTTTCAAATCGAAACTTCTCCGCAGATTGGCGATGTTGGAAAGCTGATTCACGACTTCGATGTAGGCGGTGAGTATGGTTTGTTGATAATCATAAACTGCCTGTATCTGCCGGGAGTTGGCCGAATAGTAATTCGCCTTGATCGCATTCCGGTTTACCAATGGAGCGATCAATTCTCCTCCAAGTGAGTAGATCAGCGACTGCGGTGTCGTAAACAGGTACGAGGGATTGAATGCCTGAAATCCTACACCGGCGGTTAGACGAATGGAAGGATAGAAGTTTGCCTTTGCAACCTTTACGTCCACTTTCGCTGCTTCGAGTTCAAGCTCCGACTGTCTGATGTCGGGACGGTTGTACAACAATTGAGACGGGATGCCTGCGTATACCGTATCCGGTACAAGATCATTGAATGTCTGCGAGCTTCGCTGTATCGGGTGAGGAAAACGACCAGTAAGAAAGTTGATCCGATTTTCAATTTCAATGATTTGCTGCATGATGTCATACTGACGACTCTGGTTCTTCAGTACCTCGGCTTCAAACTTTTTGACAGCAAGTTCGGTTACCCTTGCGGCCTTCTTTTCGAGTCTGACGATTTCCAACGCATTGGTTTGAATCTCGATGTTCTTCCGCAGAATGTCTAATTGATTGTCGAGTGCCATAAGCTCGTAGTATGAATTCGCAATTTCGGAGACCAGCTGCGTGATCATAAAGTTCCTTCCTTCTACAGTTGCAAGGTATCGAAGCAGTGATGATCGTTTCGCATTGTGCAGCTTACTCCAGATGTCGACTTCCCACGATGCAAATGCTCCAAGCATATAATCCGGAAGTGGCTCGGGGAATTTTGTTTCCGGAGCGATTTCCAGATTCTCTTCGACGGCACCCGATCTTGTATACTTCCCCACTTTGTCGACACCTGCGCCAGCATTGATTGAAACGAAAGGCAGATATTCTCCTTTCCTTGCCCTGATTTCGTTCTGTGTTATGTTGATTTCCTGCAACAGGATATTGACCTCCTGATTGTTCCTGAGCGCAGTATCGATCAGCACCAGAAGATTTTGATCTGTGAAGAATTTTTTCCAGGCAACTTTCGCGGTGGTTAGTGTATCCTGTGCGACAGCTGGAAACGTAGCGGGTACGTTTCTGTTTTCAGCACTCGGAACGAACTGAGGAGGTAACGTACAGGCTGATGGCAGAAACGCTATCGCCCATAGCCCCCATCTCACGAAACGGTTACTACTTGTTTTCTTCTTCATTTTCATCGTCTTCTTGTTGTGGGAAATCGTCGATGTGGTGAGCAATGCTTTCCGTGAGCGGATCTTCGTATTCATCGCGGATGAGATGGCGACCTTCAGCCATCTTGCCGAAGATGTAGTACAGTCCCGGGATGATGACGACACCGAAGATGGTTCCGAACAGCATGCCACCAAGGGCCGATGCGCCGATAGTCCGGTTTCCGATGGCACCTGCACCATGAGCGAGCACGAGTGGAATCAAGCCGGCAATAAACGCAAACGAGGTCATGAGGATAGGGCGGAAGCGAACTCTGGCACCCTCGATCGCTGCTTCCAGTACGGTAGCCCCCTGGTTGTGTTTCTGCATGGCAAACTCCACAATCAACACCGCGTTTTTTCCCAGCAGACCAACGAGCATGACCAGCCCAACCTGTGCATAGATGTCATTGGCAAGCCCCATTGATTTAATGAGCATGAACGATCCAAATACGCCTGCGGGCAGCGATAGAATTACGGCCAGCGGAATGATAAAGCTTTCGTATTGCGCCGCCAGCACGAGATAGGCAAACAGCAGTACAATGAGGAAAATATAGATCGCTTCGTTTCCGCGCCGTACCTCGTCGTATGAAAGTGCTGCCCAGTCAATCGCAAATCCGCGTGGAAGCGTCTTTGCGACTTCCTTAACAGCAGCGAGCGCCTCACCGCTGCTGAATCCTTCCGAGGGTCCACCGCGTATGGCCGCCGTTGTGTACATGTTGTAGCGGTTGATCTCGTTCGGTCCCTGCATCTTCTTTATTTTCATAAAGGAGGAGAACGGCACCATTTCATCCCGATCATTTTTGACATACAGGTTCATTACGTCTTCCGGCAATTTTCTGAATTCAGGAGACGCCTGCACGAACACTTTGAAGAACCGTTGGAACTTGATGAAGCCAAGCTCGTATGTACTGCCGATAAGTATTGACAGAGTGTTCATGGCATTTCCGATGGAAACACCTTTCTGCATTGCGAGCTGGTTATCGATCTCCAGCTCATATTGTGGATAGTTCGCGCTGAAGAAAGTGAACAATCCGGTGATTTCTTTTCGTGCATGAAGCGCATTCATGAAATCGTTCTTCACGCGCTCGAGTTGATCGTAGTCTGCACTGTTTGTTTTATCCAGCAACTGAAGGGCGAAGCCACCAGCCGCACCATAACCAGGGACGGCCGGGGGATCAAAAAATTCGATAGTCGCTCCTGGAATTGCCTTTGCTTTTTCCTCAAGCTCAAGGATGATCTCTGCTACTGAATGGTCGCGCTCGGACCAGGGCTTCAGGTTGATTAGACAAGTTCCGGCATTTGAACCGCGACCTTCGGTAAGTACTTCGTATCCGGCCAATGCAGATACAGACTTGATGCCATCGATCTTTTCTGTGATCTGCTGAAGCTTTAATGATATGTCGTTTGTGCGTTCAAGTGTTGATCCTGGAGGTGTTTGGATGATCGCATAGATCATGCCCTGGTCTTCGCTGGGAATAAATCCGGGAGGTAGCAGATTACTCAACGCGAATATGCCGGCACCGAATGCAATCCACATGGTCACGGTGAGCCAGCGCCTGTGCGCTATCTTACGAAGCAGTACTACATACTGATCCGTAACCTTTTCGAACCAGTTGTTGAAGCTGTCAAGAAGTTTAGTAAGCAAGTTTTTCTTCTTTGGCTTTCCGTGTTCGTTCTTCAAAAGCATGGCACACAACACTGGTGTTACAGTGAGCGCGACAATACCGGAGAGTACAATTGAGCTCGCCATGGTAATTGAAAACTGCCTGTAGAATATACCCACGGGGCCTGTCATAAATGCCACGGGTACGAACACCGCCGTCATCAACAAGGTAATGGCGATAACGGCACCGCTGATTTCATCCAGCACGCGTTGAACGGCACGGTATGCATTGAGATGTTCTTCATGCATCTTCACGTGTACGGCTTCCACAACTACGATTGCATTGTCCACCACTATACCTATAGCCAATACGATGGCAAACAGGGTGATCATGTTAATGGTTAACCCGAACGCCTGCATGAACACGAAGGCGCCGATCAGAGATATCGGAACGGCGAGCGTCGGGATCAGGGTTGATCGCCAGTCGCCCAGGAACACGAACACGACCAATGCAACAAGAATGAAGGCATCGCGGAGGGTGTGCACAACGTTCTCGGTAGACGCGTTTAGAAAGTTTGAAACATCGTAGCTGATCTCGTAGTCCATCCCAGGTGGGAATGATGCCTTCTTTAGTTCATCCAGTTTGGCCTTTACCTCCGCGATCACATCACTGGCGTTACTGCCATAGGTTTGTTTCAATACGATGGCGGCAGAAGGATATCCATTAAGATTCGAATAGATGTCGTAGTACTCACTGCCCAATTCAACATTCGCCACGTCCTTGAGTCTTAATATCTCGCCATTTGAATTGGCTTTAACGATCACATCCTTGTATTGCTCTGGTTTGTTAAACCTGCCCTGATAAGTCAGTACATATTCGAGCGCTTCCGCGCGCTTTCCGTCGGCACGGCCAATGCGACCAGGTGACCCGATAACACTTTGATCGGCCAGCGCTTCCATCACTTCATCGGCTGAAACATTATAGGCCCTCATGCGATCGGGATTCAGCCATACGCGCATGGCATACTGACGACTCCCCAGAATACGTGCCTGTCCGATGCCGTTGAGGCGTTGCAGTTCAGGTATCATGTTTACGCCAGCGAAGTTGAAAAGAAACTTCATGTCGGCGTTCTTGTCGGTGCTGTAGAGGTTTACATACATCAACATGCTGTTCATGATGCGGTTCACGATAACACCTTCACGTTGAACGAGGATCGGCAACCTGTTTAAGACCTGGGCAATCCTGGTGTTGACCTGTACAAGCGCCTGATCAGGATCGGTGCCCAGGTTGAACACGATCTGAATATTAGCTTCGCCTGCGCTCGTCGCATCTGAAGTCATGTAACGCATACCCCATACGCCGTTGATCGCCTGCTCCAGTGGTATGAGTACAGACTCTGTAAGCACCTTGGCACTCGCACCGGGATAGGATGCGCTTACCATCACGACGGGAGGCGCGATTTCAGGAAACTGGGAAGTCGGCAATGTCTTTATCGCCAACATTCCCAGAAAGATTATAACGAGCGATATGACGATGGCCAGTACCGGCCGGTGTATAAATCGACTGAACATTTCTTGCTGGTTTTGATTTCACGATTCTACTCTGCATACACTTTCAGGTGCGCGATCACTCCCTGCGGTTCCTCATACTCGTATTCTATCTTATCGTTGTTGGCCACCTTTCGGAGACCTTCCAGCAATATTCTTTCATCCGCCTTTAAGCCATCTTTCACTACATAGATATCCGGCATTTCGGCTCCAATGGTTATCTCCCTTTGTTGCACGACATTGTCTTTAGTGACGACGAATACGTATTTCTTTTCGAGAATTTCGAACGTTGCCTTTTGAGGAATGATCAATGCGCCTGGCAACGGAACAGTAAGGAGAATATTGCCGGTCTCACCATGTCTCAGAAGCGCCTTGGGATTTGGGAAGGTTGCGCGAAACGCAATGTTACCCGTTTCATTGTTGAAGTCTGCTTCAATCGTTTCAACGATTCCGGGGAACTCGAACATCCGATGGTTTGCCATCATCAGGTTGACGTGCCTGAAGCTTTCATTGTTCTCGCTCGACTTATAATCAAGATATTCCGCTTCAGGCACATTAAAGTAAACCCACATCTTACTGTTGTCGGACAGGATCGTTAACAGATCACCTTCTTCGAGGAGACTTCCCTGTCGCGCGTAGAAGCGGTCCATGATTCCACTGAACGGAGCCTTGATCTGTGTGAATTGCAGATGTGTATCTGCGAGAGTCAGCTCGGCTTTTGCCTTGTCCAGTTTTGCTTTGGTCATCGCCAGCTCGTTGGCTGAAACAACGTTGCTGTCTGCAAGCGCCTTGGTGTTTCGATATTCGATGTCGGCAAAATTTACCTCTGCCTGCGCCCGTTGCAACTCTGCCTGATAGAGCATCGGCATGATTTGAAACATCTGTTGTCCTTCACGGACGTTCTGCCCTTCGTCAACGTAGATCTTCTGCAGGTAACCTCGCTCGAGTGCACGCAATTCAATGTGCTGAATAGAACGGATCTGACAAACGTACTGCCGGGTAGTGATGGTGTCCTTCTGGAGAGGGCTCGTGACCAGAAATTTGGTTGCTTCTTCCTTTTCTTCGTGTTTCGATCCGCAGCCCGTCACCCATAATATGGTGGACAGACTCATCGAAATGAGGATTCTGTTCATAGTAAACTTGTTTTGAAAATTCGGGTTTGGTTTTTTAGGACGGCTCTTCACCCTTTTCAAGAGAGAAATGCAAGCTCATCCTGGTCCGCGTTTTCCTGGGCTAGGGTGTGGACCTTAAAAATCAGTTGTCAGGCAAACGATGAGGTTCGCTGCAGAACAGTGCTCACAAACGAAGCACGCGCGCGGCGAAGTGTAACTCGTTAGAGTGTAATTGAGTGTTATAAACGGCGATCTGAATAGATGGACGCGCCGTGATTTCAAGGACTGAATAGAGGAAGGATAAACTGTATCCCGGTAGCTCCACCATCTTTCGCGCAAACCTGTCGTCTTCGTCGGTGCGACCTTCTTCCAGGTAGAAGGGGTTCGTACAACCGGCAATGGCCGACTGCGATTTGTAGTGATCGACGCTATCCGGCGCCTCGATGGCGCAGGCGTTCGTAATGGGAAAGAATAATTGACTATACCCTACAACCAGTGTCACGAGGAGCACAAATTGATAGCGATATTTTGTCAGTGATTTCACCAGCGGTAATCCGTTTCCAACAACAAGCGTCGTCTGAATTACTAATTAGAGGGAAAATCATCGGAAATTTCTATTTATATTTATTATGGCTTGCATAAATAATATTTATGAATTACACGTTAAACCAACTGCAAGTATTTCTGAAGATCACGCAAACCCTGAGTGTGACGAAGGCCGCGGAAGAACTACACCTTACTCAACCAGCGGTTTCTATTCAGTTGAAGAACCTTCAGGATCATTTTGAAATTCCATTGACTGAAGTTGTCGGAAGAAAGATATACATCACTGATTTCGGAAAGGAGATAGCAAAGGCAGCGGGAAGTATTCTTGATCAGGTAGCGGACATCAATCACAAAATGGATGTATACCGGGGCAAGCTTACAGGTCGATTAAAGCTGTCGATCGTTTCCACAGGTGCCTATGTGATGCCCTATTTTCTGTCACCGTTTATGAAGCAGCATCCGAATCTTGAGCTGGTAATGGATGTGACGAATCAGAATCACGTCATAGAAAATCTGGAACAGAATTCAGTTGACTTTGTGTTGTTATCCTATTTGCCCAATGCACTTGCCATCGAGCGACTCGATCTTGTGGAGAACAGATTGTTTCTCGTGGGCAACAGTGAATCCAAGCTAAGGAAGAATATCTATCCGAAGAGCGTACTGAAAGATCTGCCAATCATCTTTCGTGAGCACGGCTCTGGTACGAGGCAGTTTATGGAAGACTATATGAAGAGAAATGGTCTTTCGATTGAACCGAAGATGGAACTGACGTCGAATGCTGCGGTTAAAGAAGCGGTAATGGCAGGACTTGGTTATTCAATCATTCCCCAGTTCGGGATGAAAAATGAACTTGAGAATGGCAACCTTCGGATCATACCTGTGAATGGATTTCCCTTAAAGACAACGTGGCGACTAATATGGCTCAAGGGTAAGAAGCATTCTCCTGTTGCTGCTGCATTTTTGGATTACATGCGCAAAGAGAAGAACGCGATTATCGCGAAGCACTTTTCGTGACTTTGCACTCAAAACGTACTGCAGAAACTAAAGACACATTCAGTTGTTGGTACATGGAATTGCCACCTTTGATTGTGCCCAACGAACGGACGTCGGGTATGCCGGACTGACCCAAGGGCAAGTTGGGACCCTGAAGGGGAGGAGGCCGGTATCTTAAAAAAAGAAGAGGCTCCTTGCGGAGCCCCTGGATGCTTAAACGGTTCGAGTTCACAATCCCTTTAAAACCACTGCACCAGATAAACATCCTTGTCTCCTCCCTTGTTCCGGGAAGATCTTTCTTCGATCACCTGTACCATTGAAGCAGTGTTGAAGCGCTGCGCCATGGCAAAGATCAATCCTTCATCGAATGATGTAGGATAGGGATTATCGGCGGTGATCTCGGCTTCCCCATCTCCCGTTATTTTAAATTCATAGCCGCCCATACCGCTGGTCTTTTTACCGGTTGCCGGATTGAACATTGGTGTGCCATCTATGGCATGGTTCATATGATAAGCGATATCGATAGAGGCCAATGCTTTTTCGAGCGTATCGATCTCCGGAGGAAGCGCCGCGGCTTCCGGTATTTTTGAACCAACTGAATACAACGCTGCCGGTCCAAGGCTGCTTTCCAATTCCCGGAAGGCCTGGAGGTAGTCGTGAAGCGAATACCATTGATCGGACTTTGGATCTATGATACCATGTCTCGATAGGATTTCAAGTCCAGTGGCCTTATTGTCTCCTAATCCATTGATGAATCCCTGAAGTGCCTGACCCGATGTTGCTATTCTTTTGTTCTTGATTTGATAAACAGCCATTGTGCTATGATTATGTCGTTACTTTTTTGCGATAACCTTCTTCTCCAGTTCGGCAATACGCGCCTTGTATCCCGATTCAAGTTCTTTGAATTTGGTCATGATGTTGCGCATGTTGTTCTTGTGTGATTGGAGTACGACGTCGGCACGGTCACGTTCGACGGCCTTAATCTTCTCCATCTCCTGATTCTTGCGACTAAGATCTTCCTGAATCGCCTGAAGCTCTTCCAGGTTCTGACGGATCTCTTCTTCCTGTGCGCGAAGCTCCTCCATCTGTTGCATGGCCTGCCTGGCTTTTTCTTCCGCCTCGTGCTTTGCTTTGTACAATTCGGTTACATCAGAGGCGTATAGCGCAATCGTGCTGATGTTTCCATCAACGTCGTGCATAGGGGCGTGCTTTACTTTGTAATACATTTCTATGCCATTGAGCTCGCTATGATCGATAAGCTCGACGGTTTCACCAGCAAAGACTCGGTTGTAGAGCTCCTTCTTTGCCTTTTGCTCGGCTGCCGAAAAAAGGGCCATAAGGTCGAATCCTATTTCAACTTTAAACCCACCCAGACTTTTCGCGAAGATGTCGTTGTATTGAACAACCTTGAAGTCTTTGTCTATAGTAAGTATGGAATCGCTGGATACGTTGATCAGTTCCGATATCGCTTTCTCCTTTTGTTCGGCCTGCTCTTTTGATCTTTGGAGTTCTGTGATGTTGGAAGCAAAGATGGCGATGGATGTAATCGTTCCATCAGCGCCGGTGAGAGGTGAGTGAGTGACCTTAAAGTATAAATCGTGTCCGCCAATCGAAATGTGGTCGATTGACTCTACGACTTTTCCTTCAAAGGCCTGATTGTATACTGCCTTCTTTCGGGTCTTTTCAGCTTCTTCATCGAACATTGTCAGGATGTCAAGTCCCTTTTCAACTTTCAATCCATTAAACGAACTTGCAAACACGCGATTGAATCGAATCACCCTAAATTCTTTGTCGAGCGTAAGTATGGAATCTGTTGATGTATCCAGAAGTGCGCTCACTTCTTTTTCGTTGCGTTCTACTTCCGCATTTACGCGCTTCATTTCATCCTGAATGGCCTGAAGCTCCTCCATGTTCTGACGGATCTCTTCCTCCTGCGCCCGCGCTTCTTCTGTTTGCTGCTGCGCTTCATTGGCAAGACGCTCTGCCTTTGTTTTTTCCAGATACAACTCTGAAACGTCTGTTGCATAAACGGCAACGGCATGAGCCATACCTGTGTTGATGTCGAGCATCGGCACACACCTTACGCGGTAGTATAGCTCGGTTCCATCGGCATTCTTGATATGATCTACTTTATCCACCCTTTTGCCCTCGAATGCATCGAGGAAGCGTGACTTTCTGCGTGCCTGCTCTTCGATAGAAAAAAGACTCAGATAGTCCGTGCCCCTCGCAATGTTTGCACGTTTGAATGTGTCGGCAAATGCTTTATTGAATAATTGAATCTGGAAGCTTCTGTTTACCGTAGCAATCACGTCGTTGCTTGCATTGAGGAGGTCGCTGATTTCCTTTTCTTTCCGCTCCACTTCTTTCAATACACGCTGCATCTCCTCCTGCGTGGACGAAAGTTCCTCCATATTCTGCCGTACTTCTTCTTCCTGTGAACGGAGTTGTTCGGCCTGTATCTGAGATTCTTTTAGTAGTCGTTGTGTGCGTTCTGCTGTTTTTACGGCAGCGATGGTTGAAGCGAGTGTCTCACTGAGTTTTTCAACGAAGTTGAGCTGATGCCTCCTGATGACGTGGAATGAGGCGAGCTCTACCAGTCCGTAAACTTCGTCTTCCAGTTTCAGAGGAACGATCACGATGTTTCGGGGCAATGCTTCGCCCAGGCCAGACGTTATCTTGACGTAGTCAGTCGGCACTTCAGTCATGTAGAGGGTTGCCTTTTCCAGTGCAGTCTGACCAAGCATTCCCTCACCCAACTCGATTCTCTTGATGCTATATTTCTTTCTATCATATGCATAGCAGGAAATCAGTTCGATATGGACATCCGAAGGATTGTTATTGTTGACGAGATAGAGAGCGCCCTGATTTGCCTGCATATATTTTACAAGCTCTGAAATGATATGATCGGAGAGTTCTCGAAGGTCATTGCTGTGAGAGCGAAGGATATCTGAAAAAAGAGCAAGGCCTTCCGCGACCCAATTGCGTTCTTTTTCATCCTGCGCAATGGTTTTCATTTTGTTACCCATCGTAACCAGTGATCCGGTAAGAGAGTTTGCATCGACATTTTTGGAATTGAGGTTTTCCAAGTTCCCCTTTTCCATTTCTTTGATAAACGCCGTTGCAGAGGTTATTTCGGCATCCTGTGTAGCAATGCGCTCCTGAAGGCTTTCTATAAGCCTTTTATTAACCAGCTTAAACGAAGTAAGACTTGCCATGAGATTGTGATTTTATCGTCAGGCAAGTTTATCATCACCTTATTAATAAGGAATGACCGGATAACTGTCGGCCGATTTGGCTGAACAAGTGGTTGGAATTATTGAGTAGGAGAGAAGCGGGGAGAATGTGCAATCCGTCGCGTTTTGGTATCATTTCTATTATTGAGACACCTGATCTGACATAAGTTTCTCAATGGACGAAACCAGTACACCGCATCGGAATGGGGGAGGCTATTGTTTCATAGCCATAGTGTTCCAGTGTCTCTGCCAGAACCCCCTGACGGGAGTGGAACCTTCAATAATCAGGATGGCCTTCATTTATGAACGAATACCATAAAAGTATCCGGTGTAAACGGTTACGAAAGTACGAATGAATAACTGGCTACTTTTCGTGTATATGTGGGCTAGAAGCGACGGCCCATCAATACCTGATGCTGACTGGAGTGCTAGTCTTTATATCCAATTCGCTGAAGAAAGGCCTCTTTCCTTCTGCGTGAAACGTCAAGTGTTGATCCATCAGTCATCACCACATACCCACCGTTGCCCCGTACATAACTGCTGATGAGATCAATGTTGACCAGAATGGAGTGATGTATTCGGAAGAAGTTTTGTTCCGAAAGTGTTTCGTCATACTCCTTCAGGTGGCGGCTTACCAAATGCTTTTGCCCACTATTCAAAAAGATCTCCGTGTAGGCACCCGAGGCCTTGAGATAGATGATGTCCCGAACTTCAACAAATGATAGTCCCTCAGCTGTGGGCAATGCCATCTTGAACTTTTCAGAGCCGCTTACTTTTGTATTCTGAAGCAGTTGCTGAATTCTGTCGAGTGCGTTGTTATTCTTCTGGAGCTTTGCTTTCTCAACAGCTTCAAGCAATTCATCCGCGTCAATTGGTTTAAGGAGGTAATCGATCGCAGAGAGTTTGATTGCCTTGAGTGCGTACTCTGAAAATGCAGTCGTAAATATAATTTTGAAATCCACGGTGCCGAGTTGATCAAGGAGATCGAATCCCGTTTCACCCTGCATCCGTACGTCCAGAAAGACAACGTCTGGTTTAAGCTGAGAACAGGCTTCTTTTGCCTCTGCAACATTCTGGCACAGACTCAGCACGTCGACTCCCTCACAGAAAGTGGATATCATCTTTTTGAGGCTTTCCCGGCTCTTCAATTCATCGTCGACAATAATAGCCCTAAGCATAAGATCAGATCTTTTCATTCTACTACTTTCACCAGGATCTTTACCAGCGTTCCCGACGGCACTCCCTTTCTTTCTAAATCAACCGTTTCTACCAATGCTCCTGTTTCTCCGTTAATCAGTTTCAATCGTTCTTCGGTCAGCATTACGCCGAGCGAGCGATGTTCAGGCTGACTCGACTTCTTTACTTCCGCCGCGGCCTTTCTTCCAACCCCATCATCCTCGACTTCGATGTACAGCATCTTCTCCTGCAACGCAAAGGATATCCGAAGAGACCCTTTATCTTTTTTGTTATTTAAACCGTGGACGATGGCGTTTTCAACATAAGGTTGAATCAGCAATGAAGGTATTTCTATGGACTCAATATCTACTGATGGATCAATCTCCAGTTTGAAATCAAACTTGCCTTCAAAACGCAGTGTTTCCAGTTCAACATATAATATAATCAGATCGATGGCAGCCGACAACCGTCCTTTGCTGTGAACGGAGTTATCGAGAGTTGCACGGATGAGCTTCGAAAACTTTGATAAATATTTTACGGCACTACGCTGGTCGTTCTCCATAATGTAATACTGTATCGAGTTAAGGCAGTTGAAAATAAAATGCGGATTCATAGCCGCGCGGATTGCCATGAGCCGGCTTTCCGCAAGGCGCTTGTTCATAATCTGCATTTCCTTTTCAAGCCTGAGACGTTCTGTAATATCTTCTCCAAAAATAGTAGCGCCGATCACTTTAGCGTCCTCAATGATCGGATTGAGTGTGTACTCGTGATACACCTCGTTAAATCCCCAGGTGATTTTGAAAGTTTCACCTCCAAGAGCCTTGTCGTACAAGGGACTCCATTCGTCCCTGAGTCTATTCAACCGATCAATACCATCGGTGAGACGTTGCCCTACCTGTGGCGTTGTGCCAAACCGGTGTTTGATGATGTTCGCGAACGGTTTGTTAAAACTGATGAGTTGATAATCGCGGTTCACAGACCAAACGATGAAGTTTGTATTGTCCACCATGGCACGCTGGTTGGATTCTGCCTTTCGCACGATGTCTTCATCGAACCGGCGACTCAAATAGATGCTGATCATATCCGCCAGCATGGTGTGAAGTTCTTTCTCTTTTGAGCGTTGCTCATTGGTCGTCTTACTACCGGCCGCATAGGCAACCTCAAGTCTTCCCTGAAGGCCATCTTTGCTGGTAAATTGAAAGCATTCGACATCTGAAGTCTGAACGTAGTTCGGTGTGGCAAACTCCATTTCGGCAACGACTATCCTTGCACACGTCGAATCGATATCTTGCCAGGAGTTGGGTAAAAGTTGTACGATCTCCTCAAGAACTGCGTGAACCGGTACGTCGCGACGTTGCAATACCTGGTTGCACTTGTACAATACCCGCAACGCGCGGGTTTCGCCTTCAAATAGAGATGTATTTTGCTCCACGGGTGATGTGTTTTTCAATTTACTATAAAATAAAATTCCTTCAATTTTAAATCCCCACGACTTGTAATTGAGACTGCGACTTTGTCTATATTTAGTAAACCCCATCATATCTCCAGCCTGAATCCCCTTGCAGTGCTGCAATATATATCACCAATCCTCATCACGCCTCCATCATGAAAACAGAAACAGTAAGCAATATCCTTGGATGGGCTGTGGCAATTTTGTTGTTAGCTTCCTGTACGCGGAATGACAGGCCAGTAGCCCACCCGTTATATCCATCGCCTGTATCGACACCACATGAAGCTCTTCCTCGTGAAGTGGCTGAAACAATTGAAAACGAATTTCCAGGAGCAATGCCCTTCAATATGGCCATCGATTCGTTGCTTCAGCATTTATTACGAGCGGGTATTTCTCCTGATCAGATACTCTGGGGACAATCTACATGTGTTGATGACATCACCAACACGAAGAACAAGCTGATACATCCTGAGATAAAAGGCCCATTCACTTTCGGAGGTCTCGGAGGACTTCCGTTCACTGGAATCACCGGAGTAAGTGCTTTTTCACATCATGTGCCGGAGGGTGGCACGGCGTTGATGCTGGTAGGGCCTCACATTGGTTACAAACAGGACGAAGGATGGGGCAAGATTCTCAGACATGGGCAACATCATTCAAGCACGTGTTGTGGCGCATTGTATGCTGCGTTAACCAAATTGAAGGAAAATGCCTTGCATGAATCCGACAGCCTATCGCGAGATGACTATCAGGAAAAAATCATAGAGCGGCTTGCCTTTCGACACAAGGAAGAAATCCTGACCGCGAAGGAGCCGTTGGTTACTCTTACACGAATAGTCTTTCATGAGGCGCAGCAGGAAATGACGAAGTATGCTAAGGCGGTTCACGAGCGACATTTTGCCTACGCCGTTGTCGTTTCCGGGGTCATTATTAATACCGACTTCCAATACGATGACTATTTGTGGATCGAGCAGGTTGCCATCAAAGACATTGAAAGGAACGAATGGATCGAAGGCGGGATGTGATGGTAAATCTTATACCAATCACGATCAGCCAGATCAACCAAAGCGTGCTGCCCACAAATCCCGCCATGGTCCATACAGGAAACGTTGGTATAACCGTTGCAAACAATTCTGCCTGCGCGACAAGATAAATGCCCGACGATATAAACCCAAGCACATTGAACCACTTTGGAAGTATCCTGAGTCTTGAAAACTCGATCGATATCATGATCGTCCACGCAATGGTAAACAATTGTCCGAGGTGTTCTCCAAGTGCAACCCCGGCGAGTTGATGAATTGTTTTGAAGGCAACAATAGCAGCTGCCCTCGTTGCCTCGTCCGAAGCGTTTACAAAAGTGTCAGCAAGAACCGGAACAACAAACGTCCAGCGAAGGAGACCAACCATCTGCACGATGAGGCTAACAACGCCAAGGCTGGTGGCAACTCGTGCCATAGATGACTTTGATTCCAATCTTTGTCCCATCATCACGAAAGCTGGAATCAAAGGAATACCGGTGATTGCAAATGCAAACCATGTCCATATCAACCGGACTCCACCCTGGTGAAACTTTGTAAGCACCGTCGCAGTATCCTTGCGTAATATATCAGGATACTCGAATGTTATTGTTAGAATCGTGTAGGGAATCAGCAGTGCGACTGCACCAGAAATGAGAAGTATACCAATTGCTTTTTGTTGACGAAGTTCTCTTTCCATAGGATCGTTCTTTATGAGGATTTTTTAATGGGATCACTTATTGTGTTCCTGTATTGTACCGTAAAGGTCGCGTGAGCAGTCAACCTTACGCAGGACATTTGTCCAAAAGAGATTGCAGTTGATGGAGGGGCCATTGTTGAAGGAAGACTATTTGAAGAAGAACGAATAGCTGATGCCTGGGGCGGGATTGATCTTCACGCTTTCGCCTCCGCCGGCAACGACAATTGCACCAATGCGGAGGTTAAGTCCTTTCCAGACCATCCAGCGAAAGCCAGCCTCCATAGACATGGCATTCTCGTTTTCGTATTCGCGATTGTAGCCTCGCAGGTAACCGACACCAGCGTAGAAAGATGATGGGTTCTCTTTTTTCCCAACAGGCAGAAACCAGAATGAGGTGCCGATCTTCAAAAATGAAGTGTTCTCGCCCGCCTTAAAGGCTGTTGGATAATACCCGGCATGCATTGAAATCTGCTTCCATCGATATTCCAATCCTACTGAGGGATTCCGGAACCCGTTGACGCTGATTTCCCTTTTAGAAAAGCGACTTTGTGCAGTGGCGCAACATGTAGCGATCGCGAAAATGAAGGTGGTGAGGAGAATTTGCATAATGTATCGTGGTTTTGTGTTGACGATACAAAGCTCTTTCAGGCCAAACCGATTCTACTGGACAAATGTCCAAAAGGATCATCGGATAGAACTTCTGATGCGGCTAAGGTGCCGGGGAGTGATGCCCAGCATGGAGGCGAGGTGCTGCAATGGTATCATCTGCAGGAGGTGAGGTTGCTTTTTTAATAGTTTGGCATAACGCTGATCAGCGGACAGTACAATGAGATCATGACGGCTCTCGTCAATTCCAACAATAGATTGTTCCAGTAACGCGATGTAAAAGTCCTTGAAGGGCGGAACCTCACTGATGAGTTTTTTCAGGTCCGCTTTGCTGATCATGAAGACCGCACCTTTTGTCAGGGCGCGAATGTTTTCGAGTGAAGGCTGTTCGGCAACGAAACTCATCACCGATGCCAGCCATGTGTTCTCAACCGATACGTAGCTGGTGATTTCATCGCCGTCTTTCACGACATAGTATTGAAACATTCCACTTTCAACGATGCCGATGTGGCGGCTCACCTTTCCTTCCGTGACCACCAGCTCATCTTTTTCAAAGTTCTGGAGTTTAAATGAAGCAACAATCTGGTCGAGTGACTGACCGGCGAATCCAACGTGACTGAAGAATGCGCGGAGCTTTTCCATGTGCATACGGAGGAACGCAATGAGAGTTTACCCTCAATATACGCAGTATTGATTTTATTTAAGTGACCAAGCCTAAACAATGAAACCTAAAAGGAAAAACTTAATGATGGAATCAGGTTGGCGGAGGAAGTTAATCCTTTATAAACCGAACATTGAACTTGTAATCCGGGCTGTTGTCACTTTGATAGAACGCGATCCTTAAATTGGTGAGGCCAGTGCCAGCCTCCTGAATACTCAGGGTTATGCCTTCGGATGTCCAAAACTCGGCGATATCACCAGGAATGGGCTTACTGTTTTGAAAGATGTATCCACCAGGATGCGCGTTGAATCCAGATGTGTTCGTTCCCAATACGTGGTTCCAGTTTGATTTGGAGGTTAGCGCTTTGATGCTTTCAGTATGGGTACCGTTAGTTGGAAAAGTTATGCCATAGAATGCGGCAAGTTTTTCGTAGTCCTGCTTTGTCGGCAGTCTCCATCCGGCGGGGACTCTTATTGCTTCAGCTTCGATGCGACTATAATACTTGCCATACTCCGGTTTTGAGTTCGTATCGTCAAAAGCAATGCCACCTGGTCCAGCGTAGTTTGAGCTGGTCCATGTCTGCATTCCTATCGTTATCGTTTCATACTCCACGCCTTCAATGGTGACAGTATTTTCAGCGTTACCTACTGGTGCCGGATCGTCGTTGTTGCAGGCGGATATAAATAGCAATATTACAAAGGCCAGAGAGGCGGGGAGAAGTCTCGTTTGCATGTAAACTTTACAGTAAGGGTGGGGTTGTAAACGTCTCAAGGGTCGAAAGGGTTGCGATCGTCTCATTTTACACTTATCCCTGACGGGGCAAGCCGAGTAAATTGAATCCTCAACAAAACCAGGATTGACCGTTTTAGTGCAGAACGAGCCCAGGACGAGTGCACAGGCAGTGCAGAGCATCTCCGCTGCGGAGGCTTTTGGACCTGGATCAGGCGGGGAAGTACTCCGACAGGGCCTTGCCGGTCCGAAGTTTAAAATACTTATTAAACGTCGATTTCGAACTAAAGCCACAATCATTTGCAAGTCCGAGATAGGAGAGCTTCTTGTTTTCCGGAAGCGATGCAATTTCCAGAAACTCAGAAATGCGATAAGTATTGATATAGTGATAAAACGTCTTACCCTCTAGCGCGTTGATGATCTGTGATAGCTGATTACACGGCATGTGCAACATGGTGGCCAGGCCATTAAGAGAGAGGTCCGGGTCCTTATAAGGTTTGGCATGCTTCATATAATCGTCAAGCGACCTCTTAAGCCGCGAAAGTTCCCGACCTTTAATCCGCCCTTTGTAAGCTTGTTATTTTCGTCGGATGCACTTTCATCATTCTTTTTATCGTGATAGGTCTTTAAAGAAGAATCCAAATGATCAACCGTTGTCAAGTGGTTATGTTGCACGTGAACAGCGTTCCAATCTTGTTTTGATCCGGGAGTTGCAATTGTGTTGTGATGCGTATCAAAAATTGGAGCCTGTTTGATTCCCATGAGTGCGATCAGCAGGATGAATGTCACGACAGCGTCGAAGATTATGGGATTATTGAATGGCACAGAAAGCGTCCAAATAACTGCGATGCAAATTGCGACTACAAAAAGCCAGCGGAGCATCTTCTTATCGTGATTTGAAAATGTATGAAATAATCGCCGCCGATGCTTTCTGATCTCATTGATGGTAAGCAGCGAAAAGAAAAGTCCGCACACTGGTACGATAATGCTTTGAATCGTTGTGAACCAACCAAAGCCTGCGTTCTGGTGTTCAAAGACATAGATCTTTTGCTCAGCAGGCAACATAAAAAAAGGAACGACGGTTGTAGACAGGGCAACAAACGGGAGCAGGCATAAAACAATAAGTCCAGGTCTTGCAAAGTTCTCGCGGGTGACGCTGACGCAATAAAAATAAAGTAATGCTCCGTGCAGCACGGGCAATGGAACAGCCAGTCCGAGCAATTGCGGATAATGATATACAATTCTTTCATTGTGGAGATATATAAGCATGACATGCGCAGCTACAAGGATCATCCAGATCAACAGAACATAATCACTTAGTGACTTCTCACTTTTTAAGACGATGAGGAGCATGAGAAAGAACGCAATCGATAGTACGAAGAGGTAAAACACGTTGCACGACCAGATAATGCCTTTAACGGAAAAGGCTACTTGTCGTTGATGAATTATTCGGCGAATGACAGAACATTGCGTCCGAAAGGTGCTTTATCCCGGCCCCTGGAAGATGAAAATGGCCGCAATTTGGGCTGTTCTAAAGGCTTTTGCCTCCTGTCTGGACTTACATGTTTATGTTGAACCGTATTCAGAAGCAGTTATAAAAACATAGCTATGATTATATACGGTCGACGAGCGACGCATCTAAAAACCTCTCAGCTCATCCATGTTGCGTGCCCTCATTGCGGTACCAACGGCTCATTAACAGCCAGTGTTTTTGCCCAGTATGCCCACATTTTTTGGGTACCATTGTTCTCTGTAGGGAGAACAGGTGGATCGCAATGCCAGCATTGCAAGCATGTTCTGAAAGAGAACGAAATGCCGCAGTCTGTAAAGACATCATACAAGGACCTTGTTAACGAGACTCGTATTCCAATTTGGAACTTTGTGGGTCTTGCAATCATAGGAATAATGGTTGGCTATGGTTCTTACGCTTCAGGTGTCACTGCGAAGCAGGAAGAAGCATTCTTAAACAATCCGGTGCAGGGCGACTTGTACGAAGTTAAAGTGGATCAAAATTATACAACCTTCCGGATTGAAGCTGTCTCAGGCGATAGCCTTCTCGTTGCGTGGAATGCCTATGCAGTAACGAAAGCAACTGGACTCACCTCAATAGAAAAGGACGAGAACTATGATGAAACGGTAATGATCCCCCGTTCGGAGCTCTCGGATATGAAGAAGGCAAACAATATTTATCATATCTATAGAAAATCACGCCTGCAATAGCAGCTATCACGTGATGAACTCCCCGGCGAGAAAGCTTGTCGGGGAGTTTTTTATTTTAATTTCGTGAGTAAATTCACCAGCACCCCTTCTGTATGAATATTGAGCGCTGTACTTACGATGATTATGTTGAGATCATTTCTAATATTTCTGAATTCTGGGGAAGTGATCGGACACTTAATTTGCACCACCCGATGTATGTTTACGAATTCGGTGACACTGCCTTTGTGATACGCGAAAACAACCGGGTTATGGCATACATGTTCGGCTTTTATGCTCAAACGCGTCCAATGGCGTACGCGCATTTGGTGGGTGTTCGCGCCGATGCGCAGAGAAGAGGACTGGGCAGCATGTTGTACCATCACTTCATGTCACTCGCCCGTGAAAGAGGATGTAAGACAATAAAAGCAATGACGGGACCGACAAACGCGCAGTCCATCGCTTTTCATAAAAAGATTGGCATGCGCCTTCTGGGTGAGATTAACGAGGATGGTGTCACGGTAGTTCGCAATTACAGTGGCCCCGGCGTAGATCGCGTTGTGTTTGAGCAGGATCTATTTTGAACCTACGTTATACTTTACATTTAGAGCTTGATATTTTGCGGTTAACCTTTGAGGAAGATTTAGTACAGTTTAGATCTCAACTTTGATCTTCTCGTGCCACACTCCTTGCATTGAATTACATAGCTCGGGCGTTAGCCGAATCATGGCCGTGAAATGCCGAACACGATCTCTCAGCTAAACAACCATTCGTGTTCGATTCCTTCCATTAGCAGCGCGTTGTCGAAGCTGATGGTGTGTCCGGGAAACTTCTTTCGATCTTCGAAGAAGCTTGACTGAAGTTTATTCACACGAAGGGTTTGAACATTCCAGGTCTTAGTGTGGAGTTTTACCGTTTTGTATTCGCCTGGTTTTGTCGAGGGCGACACACCAACCTGACAGGCATTGAAGCAGTTTGATGCATGTTCAAGAGAATCGAACATTGAGTTACCGGGAAATTCTGTGGCCAGCTCGGCTTCAATATCGAGGCGCGAGTATTCGTCTTCGCTTCGCATGGCTACAGCGTAAGATCCGTTTCGTTCGGTGCTGATGAAATGCGCCGGGAAGTGCGGCCACGACAAAAGCCTATTGCCGATGACAATATTCAACAATGAGTCGGTGTCTCTTCTTGGTATGAATACAGCAGGCTGACCGTTGTCACGAAATTTTACCAGAAATCGGTGCGCGGCATTTTCGGAGTTGACTCTCATAAATCCGGGAGCATGTTTTATTCCAATGTTTTTCAGTCGAAGAAGGCAGATGCCGACACTTGCAAAGCCATTTACAACTAAAGGCTCCAGATGAGGAGGCAGCAGGGTGCTGACAATAAGTGGATCAACGCGGTAGTTGATGAGTATCCGCCGATCGATGATTCCATCGAGTTCAGGCATTTTCATAGTCATTGCAATTATATTAAGTGCACGTTATAATTAGGTCATCTGGACAGGTGAAGTGAGGAGCTTATCGCGTTGCTTTGATAATTCAATTGTGCGATGAATCGTGAGTGCTGGTGAGGATTGCTCGCCAGTCATTACTTTCCGCAACCGTCTTAATGATTTGATTCCGCCTCACGATGAAATTTCGAAGATAATCCTCGAGCATAATTTTGTTAAAGAGAGCTCCGAAAAGGCCACCCGGAGACTCGAACCGGAATACATCCTTCATAACTGTTATTTGTTTGCCCTGACTTTCGAACAGATGATCGTGGCAGATCATTTTAAAGATGCCTTCAGTCATCTCATCGCGGAAATGATGAGGGCGCTCAAATTGCGTGATCTTTGACGTAAGTGTTTGAACGATACCAAAGTGACGTGCACGCCAGGTCACGTGTTCACCGTGGCCGATCAGACCTGATGTCACTCCGGCGATTGCTTCTTCTTCTGTTCCTGCTGTCGAATGCTTATGCAATTCAATACTTCTGGAAAGATCAAAGCATCGTTCTATGGGAGCATTTATCGTTGTCGTTAGTTCAATGGTTGGCATATTCAAACTCTTGGTTGAAGAAGTCATCGACAGGGTTTGCGCTCCTGCCCAGTAATTTTTGGATCTGCTGACTATCAGCCACATTGTTCTCAAAGAGCAATTGATATTGTTGTAAATTTAACAGTCGCGGATTGAGGGGCTCGACGAGATAACGCATCAACATGTTCATAATTGTTTGTGGCATGTCAATCAGTAGCGGACGTTGATGTCTTGTTACTGATAGTCGCTTTAATAGCTCATTTAAGCTTATTTCTTTCGGCCCAACCACGTTAATGATCTTTTCCTCTACCGGATTCAGCACAACTTTTATAACGTCGACAAGATCGTCCGGCATTACGGGTTGTAACTTTGTTTCACGAACGCCGCGGGGCAGGCAAATCACTCCAGTGTAACGTGCAATTGCCGACAGTATTAACATCTTCTTAACCAGCATTGTCCGATTGGTGCAAATGATGGATGGACGCAGTACAACAGTGTTGGGTACCTGTAGCAAGAGTTCATCACCAACGGCTTTCGTGCGGAGAAAGGCGACGGCATGATCCTTTCTGGCGCCCAGTGCAGAGATCTGTATTATTCTAGGTCGACCCAGAGTTGCGCGGTTTGCCAGAAGCAGACTAATCAATTCCACATGTATACGTTCGAAACCTGAAGATACTTTAGGTTCAATTTGCCCAATACAGTTGATGATCACGTCCGGCTTGCCCAGACTTGCCCAGTCGTCAGCAAAGGGATCAAATGCCAGTAGTGTGCTTGTGCCATGCCTTGAGGTACCCACAACGTTGTGCCCGCTTTTCAGCCCCTGAAGAATGACTGAACCCACTTGCCCGCTTGCACCAAGTACGACGATGTTCATCTTCTTAGTCTTTTATCCCTGTTAACAGACAGCTTTGAAATGTATTTGAATGGATGGATCAATGCGATGGAATCTGTTAGTCTACAAACTTCGACGGTAGCCAATCATAATGTATTGTTTCGAACACCCGAAATGCGCCAACAAATTGGGCTGTCTTGAAGAAGCTGGTATCGAAGCCGGTGCAGTTCACGGCCTTTAATGGCCACCTCTCTCTTTGTATCTGTGTGACGCGCATCCTGTCACCCAGCATGGCGTATGCCCGGTCGATAGATCCAACGATCTCTTTCAGCGATTGATTGTCGGCAGGAACGCCTTCGCACAGTCTGTAGGTTACATGGTTGTCCTGCTGAGTCACGGTAACACAGCTTTCGGTTTCATCAATGGTTGCCTTACTTAGTTTATAGTCCGTCAGCAAAGTGCTTCCCGCGATAAGCACTGAATTCTGTGTGAACCCTTTTATGAAGTATATTCCCTTGTTGATTCCGTCATTGAGTTTACTGTCGTCTATAAGTAGTCTGAAGGCCACATGCCGATAGTTGAAGGGTAATAGCGGCATGATGGTTGGCCGCATGTTTCTGAGTTTGACATCCACCATCGAGATCATAGCACGTCCATTAAAATCTCTCACTTTGATGTGTGCCGGAACGCTTGAAGCGACCTCATTCATATCGACAGTGAAGTTGATGAGACGCACATCGTGGAGCTCACCCGTGAAGTGCAGCGGTATTCTTTTGAAGAAGTCCATGGTGCTATTGGATATAGAAGGTATAGATCCACGCCACTGCAGTAGCTTGAAGAAACAAAAACCAGCTGATGGTCCAGGCCTGGGATAATTGTAAGTGTCGAACGCGGTGTATATGAAGGTACAACATCAACGTGCTGCTGATCGTGACTGAAATGATTGGAATATAATAGGATTTAACTCCGGCTATCCAGTGAAGTAAAATCCATGGGATCAACACCAGCAATCCGGTAACCATAATACTTCCCAAATGAGCGATATAGTCAAGGGCTTTTTCTTTCAGGATCACAATAGCCAATAAGATTTGCAAAACCCAGCCGGTTCCGGCTATCAAAAGCATTTGCGCAACCGAGGCAGCAAGACTAACTCCGGCAAATGATTTCAGGGAAACTCCGAGAAGCGCTGTGAGCATTAGGGAAATTATGACACATATGACGATATAGCTGATCCGGTATTTGACAATTCTATCGGGAAAGCAATCGCACATGAATTTGCTCTTAGGAGTGGCAATAATGTAACGGTTGTATGCCTGCGTTTTATATAGAAAGTCGAACATACGCAGAGCGGGCCGGAATTTGAAGAGTGCTGCGGCAATCCCGAACTGACTTGAAAAAATGTATGCGATGCCCTCAGTTCCATAGAGCGTAGGCCCTCCGTTGGTATCTACCAGGGCCATTGCGTTTTGGAATTTGGCTAAGTCTACCTTAGTGTCGAGACCGTCACTGAGGTCCTTGTAGGCCTTGACTTTTGATTCGGGAATACGTGTGAGGCTGATGACAATGTCCTTCCAGGATGAGCACACCTTGCAGTTACTGTCATATACGATCACTTTATTATCTAATGGTCTCATATCATTCAGAACTTTCAATATGTAATGAAACATTGACTTAAAAAAAGGGGAGTACTACTTGAACAATTTTAGTATTCCCCCGAAGAACCAATTCTCTTCTGCCTTAACCATGGTTTCAAGCGTCTTATCGGCGTTGTTAGCCATACGCTTTATTCCACTTATGCCATCTACGAACGCTTTCACGTTCCTGTCCTTTTTATCTCCTTCAACACTGCTCACCTGCTCAAGCACTTTGATAATAGGTTCGAGCTCTCTTTTCTTTCTTTCTTTGGCAACTTGTTTCGTTATCTTCCAGATATCCTTTTCTGCAGAAAAGTATTCTTTCCTGTCACCGGGCTTGTGCATTTTCTCTACCAGCCCCCAGTCCATCAATTCTCGTATGTTCATGTTCACGTTGCCACGCGAGATGTTCAGCTCTGCCATCAGATCTTCAGTGCTAAGAGGATCTGGAGACACCATCAAAAGCGCATGGAGTTGCGCCATTGTTCGGTTAATACCCCACTTGGAGCCTAATGTGCCCCAGGCCTGAATAAACTGATTTTTAGCCTCTGCGAGTTTCATCTGTCTTAATTATACGGTAAAGGTAATCATAGGTTATTAAACTTTCAATAATTATTGAAAGTTTAATCTTAAATGTCGTGTTTTGAGAATCAAATACTAATCATATGGACAGGCTGTTGGTTGAGAAACTCATTTTCTGGTCAGGAATGGGCCATTTCGGGCTCTGTGCGGCCAGTCTTTACGTACCTGCCGCACTGGAGTGGAAAAAGGGGCTGAGCAGCCTAAAGCCATTGCTCAGACAAATGTTCTGGACTTACGCCGGATACATACTCGTTATCAATTTTTGTTTTGGCATCGTGTCAGTGGCAGGAGCAGGCGAATTGTTGAACACTTCTTTCCTTGCCCGGTGTGTGACATTGTTTATTGGCATTTACTGGCTCAGCAGAACGTGCATTCAGTTCTTCTATTTTGATCGCGCGGAAGCTCCTGAAGGAATTATCTATACTATTGGCGAGGTTCTGTTGGTGAGTGCATTTATCGCATTCTCGATCGTATACCTTCTCGCGTTCTTTATTAACTGTGCCTGGATATGAATGTCACGGGTATCGCTGCGTATTGCCTTTTTCTTCTGATAACTGGATACGTGCTTCCGGGCCGGGCATCTCTGAGGATTTCCAGAATAGTCGGCTGGACGTTGGCCGCCGCAACGGTGTGTCTGTCAGGCGTATTAGCCAACGACGCGCCGCCGGTTGTAAGAATGGCTATCATAGTGTTCATGCAGCTGTTGTCGATGAAGCTATTGGTGAGTATTGAGTCATATCCTTTGGGGAACAGACTTTCACCCGCGCAATGGGTAGCCTTCGCGTTGGGATGGTTTGGAATGAACCCAAAATTATTTGAGCGACTTCCGGGACCAGCGCTTTTCTCCAGAGGACTGGCATTTAAGGGACTTTCAAGAATAGTCGCGGCCGTGATTATGCTGTTTATTTCTTTCGCCGCGGGTAAGTATTCATTTCTGGCAATGCTTTTTGTGCCACAGTTGTTGTTGCTGACGGCTATCAGCCTGATCCTGCATTTCGGACTATTGAATCTTTCTGCATCGTGGTGGCGGCTATTGGGGGCTGATGTACCGGAACTGTTTCGAGCTCCTTATCGGTCTCGTTCTTTAAAGGAGTTCTGGGGAAGGCGATGGAACCTGGCATTCTCTGAGATGACTGCACTGATTTTGTATCGTCCGTTAAAGAGCAAAGTTGGAGGACAAGCGGCAATGATGTTGTCGTTCCTGTTGTCCGGCGCATTACATGAGATTGCTATTTCGCTTCCCGTTCGCAGTGGGTATGGCCTTTCGATGCTGTACTTTGCCATTCATGCAGTGGCGATGAATCTTGAATCGAGACCTGCGTTTGCAAGGGCGTTGAATCAAAGTCGGGGTTTTGCATTTGTATGGGTATTTGGGATGTTAATTATTCCCTTACCGCTTTTATTTCATCATCAGTTTATAACTCATGTACTCGAGCCGATTCGCGAACAAGTGCTGCGCCTCTTCGGAGGTTGATTCGCAGTTCGTTAGGAACAACGATTAATCGGCTGGTTTCATGCCTGAAAATTAAGGCCGACGAAAGGGACAGTGCTTTAATTGGCTCAGGCTGTCCAAGGCTTGAGGGACGCAATTCATCCATAAAACTATGTCGTATGGCCGTCGAAGATTCCACAGCCGTTAGGAACGTCTTGCTATATCGAACCGATATGTATATTTGTACACACCGATACGATTAAATGAAGGCACGCTTCTTATTGCTCAGCACTATTATCCCATGCTATGCCTTCTCACAGGAGGTGAACCGTGACTCTGTTAAAACTACCATCCTGAGCGAGCTGGTTGTCACCGCCAGCCGGCATCAGGAATCATTGCTCCAGGCGCCGGCCAGCGTTGAGAAGATGAACCAGCAGTTCATCAGGCAATCTCCTCAGCCCAGTTTCTTTGATGCCATCACAAACCTGAAAGGGGTTCAGGTGATCACACCGAGCCTCGGATTCAAAGTGATCAATGCGCGGGGGTTTGCCCACACCACAAACGTGAGGTTCGTTCAAATGGTAGATGGCATTGATAATCAGGCTCCGCACATTGGAGCGCCCATCGGTAATTCATTGGGTCCTAACGATCTCGACATCCTTTCAGTAGAGCTTATTCCCGGATCGGCATCTGCCATGTACGGAATGAATGCCATTAACGGAGTTGCAAATTTCAGTACTAAGGATCCCTTTCTATATCAGGGAATCGCCATCAGTCAGAAGACTGGCGTTAACAACATCAACTCTCCGGATTCGAAGTCCACAGTATTCAGTGAAACAAATCTGCGCATAGCCAAGGCGTTCAATGATAAATGGGCCTTCAAAGTGAACGGGTCGTTTGTAAAGGGAACAGACTGGGTAGCGAACAATCGGACAGACCTGAATCCTAGCGCCAACTCCTCCACGGGTCTTACGGGTGAGTCAAATCCTGGTGCCGATGTAGTGAACCAATATGGTGACGAATCCAGCAACCGGCGTACCCTCACCCTTGGCGGAAAGCAGTATGTTGTGAGTCGTACAGGATACGCAGAAAAAGAGGTGGCTGATTACGGTTTGCAGAATATGAAGGGCGACGCAACGATTGCCTTCCGCCCGAATTCGAAAGTTGAAATGTTTTACACTTACCGTGCTGCGTACCAAAACAATATCTATCAAAGAACGAATCGCTTTCGTTTTGAAGATTACTTAACGCAGCAGCACGCGTTCTCCCTTAAATCAAACACGATTCAATTCAAGGCTTACGTCACCCAGGAGAATACAGGTCAGTCATATAACATTCGTTCCATGGCCGAAAATGTTGATCGAAGCTTCAAGCCGGACAATGTCTGGTTCTCTGATTTTTCAAAACAATTCAACAGTGATGTAACGGGCGGAATGTCGGTGCCGGACGCCATGGCTCATGCCCGTGCAATGACTGACAATGGAAGGATTCAGCCCGGCTCACAGGCAATGACGGATAAAATCGAAGAGCTGCGTGACATCAATAACTGGGATGTTGGTGCAGCACTTCGTGTAAAAGCGGCACTCATCCACTCGGAATTTCAGCATGACATCACTGACCTTTTGTTTAAGAAGTCGAATAGTTTTCAGCTGATGTACGGGGTGGATTACAGAGACTACAACATTGTACCCGACGGAAACTATTTTGTGAATCCTGAGGAGGAAGGAAAGAACATTAACTACTGGAAAGCAGGTGGCTTTGTTCAGGCAACGAAATTGATGTGGGACGGTAAGTTTAAAGCCAATGCCGTGATGCGCCTTGAGAAGAATCAATACTTCGATCCCAAACTGAATGCGAGACTGGCGATGGTCTATACGCCCGCACCAACCCATACGATCCGCCTGTCTGCACAGAGCGGATATAGGTTCCCCAGCATTTTTGAAGCGTTCTCGAATATCAATAGTGGTGGCAGGAAGAGAATTGGTGGATTACGGGTGATGTCGGACGGTGTATTTGAGAACAGTTATACACAAAGTTCGATAACACAATTTCAGCGAGCAGTGCAAAGTGATGTCAATACCAAAGGCATGACTTTGAACAACGCGATCGTACAGGAGCAGGGATTGCTTGCTGAGAATCCGTACACGTATCTCGAGCCCGAACGTGTACGAAGTCTTGAAGCAGGATACCGGGCTGTGATGCTGGACAATCGTCTCACTATCGATGTCGACGCCTACTATAATATTTACGATAATCTCATAGCGCAGATCGACGCGAACGTTCCCAAGACTGAAAAGCCCGACAGTATTCCATTCTATCTGCAGCAGAATTCAAAACAGAACCTCTACCGCCTATGGACGAACTCCAAGACGATCAGTCATAACTACGGGGCTACTGCCGGCGTGAATTATGCATTGACACGTAAGCTTACCGTTGGCGGTAACTTTACATACGCGAAACTGGGGCACAAGGATCAAAGCGACGGGCTGGAGGACGGGTTCAACACGCCGCCATGGATATATAATCTCTCTGTTTCTGGAAGTTCTCTTTATAAGTTCTTTGGCTTTGGAATCAACTATCGGGAGCAGGCTGAGTTTCTCTGGCAATCGGCTCTGGCAACAGGAACAGTATCCAGGTACCGAACTCTGGATCTACAGGTAACGGCAGATCTTTTAAAGGGATCGTTGATTGCGAAACTGGGAGCGACGAATGTATTAAATCAGTACTACTATTCGTTCATCGGCGGCCCGGCCATTGGCGGACTCTACTATCTGAATCTGACTTACGCATTGCATGGCAAATGAAATTGCCTTCTGCGAGTCCCATTCTATACAATTGATGATTTATTGAGTTACATTGCTGGAATGCCAGCTGGCAATAGATTAATTCAACCTTATCAATCAGAAATGTCACGCATTTTTCTTTTTCTAGTTTGCGCGTGTGTCATGTGTGCGGCAGCGACAGCAAACGCTCAAACCTCTGCAATCAAGATCACGCCGGTTCCTGTGAGCCTCCAGGTTCAAAATGGCGAGTACACAATCACACAGCAAACAACAATAGGTGTCCCGGACAAGCAGCCCGAATTAGCGAAGATTGCCGCTTATCTGTCAGAAAAGCTCAGCCCCGCAAGCGGCTTTTCGTTAAAGACTACGACAACATCGGGGGCCGGAATTGTCCTTTCATTGAAGAGCGGGACTGACAAAGGTGCGCTGGGAGATGAAGGTTATACATTGCAATCAACTTCCTCGGGCGTAACTATCGAGGCATTTTCAGCTGCCGGTCTGTTCTACGGCGTGCAGTCACTTCTACAATTGCTACCACCTCAAATTGAGAGTAAGAGAGTGGAGAGCACAACGTGGCGGATACCCGCGGTGAGCATCACAGACTACCCACGTTTCAAGTGGCGGGGACTTATGCTGGATGTATCGCGTCATTTCTTCACGAAGGAAGAAGTGAAGGCATACATCGATCAGATGGCGCGCTTCAAGTTTAACAGACTTCATTGGCATTTGACCGATGACCAGGGATGGCGCATCGAGATCAAGAGTCTTCCGAAGTTAACCAGCGTCGGAGCGTGGCGGGTTCCAAGAACCGGACTTTTTAATACAATGACTCCACCAAAGCCAGGCGAGAAGCCTACCTACGGAGGATTCTATACTCAGGAAGATATTAAGGAAGTAATCCAATATGCGAAGTCCAGATACATTGAGATTATGCCTGAGGTAGATGTTCCAGGACACAGCATGGCGGCGATAGCGTCTTACCCGGAGTTGTCGATTACTAACGATACGACTATTCGTGTCAATCCAGGAAGCTCATTTGCTACCTGGGGTAACGGCACTTTTGTAATGCATACAGACAATTCGCTGGATCCGACTGATGAGAAGACGTACCAGTTTCTAACGAAGGTGTTTGGTGAAATCGCTTCATTGTTTCCATTCGAATACATCCATGTGGGTGGTGACGAATGTTACAAAGGATTCTGGGAGCGGGATCCGGGAGCGCAGGCCTTCATGAAGAAAAATAAGATCGCCTCAGGTACAGAGTTGCAGGCCTATTTCATGAAGCGTGTCGCAAAGATCGTTGAGGGGCAAAAGAAGAAGATGATCGGATGGGATGAGATCCTGGAAGGAGGAATTGCGCCTAACGCGGCCGTTATGGCATGGCGTGGCGTGAAGGGCGGGGTTGAAGCGACTCACCTTAAACACCCCGTTGTAATGAGTCCCGCTATAGACTGGTACCTCGATATGATGCAGGGAGATGTGTCAACAGAAGTTCCCGTGTACGGCACTTCACGCCTCGACAATGTGTACAAGTTCAATCTTTTGCCTGAAGGTATCGATGCATCTTATGTAATAGGAGGCCAGGCGAACATCTGGACTGAGCAGATCGCTTCTGTGGCGCAATTGCAATACATGACTTATCCGCGGGCCCTGGCCGTGTCAGAAACTTTATGGTCGCCTGAAAAGAATAAAGACTGGAAGAACTTTGTCACACGTGTTGAAGATCAATTTGTACGCTTCGATGCAGCAGGTGTCAATTACTCAAGAAGTGTTTACGATCCAAGTATAAGCATAACAAAGTCGGGTGAGGTCTATGCCATCGAAATGAAAACGGAGCTGGACGACCTCGACATTTACTATACGCTCGACAATGCCATTCCAAACCAATATCATCCGAAGTACACAGGTGGGAAGATCATGATACCTGTGGATGTCTATCGCTTCAGGGCCATTGGCTACAGAAAGGGAAAGCAAGTGGGTACTCCCATCTTGATCAGACGCGAGGATTTTGAGAAGCGTTCTAAGTAGATTACTGGCGAGCTGACGCAATTGCGTAATGATGTGAGCTTGAGATTATTTTCCGGCGTTATGCCGGACCACATTTATCCAGGGGCGGCAGTAGTGTCGCCCTATTTTTTTTCGACTACCTTTGTATTTCGCCGCTATATACGCGGTTATAGCTTAGCTTATCCCGGATTGATACTTCAGGTTTTCATCATAGGCGCCGTAGCCAGCTTCATCGGATCGATTCCTCCGGGTACGTTAAATATCCTTGTTATGCAGCTTGGTCTCGAAAACAAGCTGAAGGCGGCCCTTAATTTTGCTCTGGCGGTTGCCCTTGTAGAATATCCTTACGCCTGG
Organism: Chryseolinea sp. T2; assembly: GCF_037203685.1. Taxonomy (NCBI): domain Bacteria; kingdom Pseudomonadati; phylum Bacteroidota; class Cytophagia; order Cytophagales; family Fulvivirgaceae; genus Chryseolinea; species Chryseolinea sp. T2. The sequence goes on along the minus strand of NZ_JBBCAU010000007.1, from coordinate 316,057 downwards.
ATTGCAGTTGCATTTGAAGGCTGGGTAACCAGCTCGCCCGTTGTACAGGAGAATTTCAAAATACTGGCGGCATCTGTCATGGTACTACTCGGACTCATCGGGCTTTGGAGCGCACGCAAGCCATCGGCTGCAACGGTGAAGCTACAGGAAAGCGGATTTGTGAGAGGACTGGTGCTAAGCATTCTGAACCCGCAAGCGATACCCTGGTGGATTGCTGTGACCGCATATCTCAAAGCAGAAGGATGGATTGTTCTTGACACAACCGGAAGAGTTCATGCCTATGTCCTGGGTACCTCGTTAGGTGCTCTTGGCCTCTTGACGCTGTTGGCGTTTGCCGCTCAGCGCGTGTCGCGATTCATTCAGCACAACAGACTCATCGCAATGCTGCCCAGTGCAATTCTACTGTTGCTGGGTATCATTACGTTTATCAACATCTGGCTTACCTGATATTACTTGAATGTGCCTGGTGAGCAGCTAATTCATCCCTCGTTTTCCAGGAGTCTGGGGAGTCAAATGTTTATTGTATCTTCTCAAACTCCAGGGCCATGATCTTCACCGACGTATCGCCTGCTTTCTTACGAAGAGTGATCGTCTTAACTTCATCTGTAATCTCAATTATTCCAGCATCAATCGTTTTCCCCTCGGCCGGCGTATCACTGGCCGCGGCGATCCACTCCGATACCTGGTCCGACCGTTGCCAGATGCTGAATGGTTCAAGGCCTTCTGTCCTCCCGTATGTGAGGTATAGTTTGTATCGCCCGTTGTGGAGTGTGTTAAGAACAATTTGGGCCATGGGTATCGCTTCGGGATCAATTGTGGCAAACCACTTGTCACTGCGCTTCATCGAAATGATCATTGCCGGATCTTCATAGCTGGCAGTCGCGAGCCAGTAGAGTGTAACCATCATCCCCTGCGCGGTCAGTTTATCACGATGTGCGATCTTACCGATCGAGGCATCGATAAGCACAGGTTTGTTTTCGAACTGAGGACGGTCACCGTAGAAATAAGCAACCGAAGTGTAATCAGCCTTAACGTTTTCTTTTGCATCCGGCTGATGTTCGATCGTCATATTGAAAGACTCATTGAAGTTGAGTTTGTCATTCATGTAAAACCGATAACCACCTGTTCGCGCGCTCATGAGATTGTAATCTAACGATCCGTGAAGAGGTAAACTGATACCGCGGTCCCATCTATCCATCACGGCATACCATCCACCATTGAAGTAGTCTTCAGATCCCGTACCATGAAGCTTCAGCTTACCATCAATGGTCGCCCGGTCGTCGCCTTCAAAGAACCGAGTGTGACCTTCTTCGAGCCCTTGCGATATCAGCACTGTTCCCACGTAGTGACCTTTGCCTTTGATGTCGGCAATGAGATGAGGAGTTCCGGATGGGCTGTTGTACTCACGGCGTGATTGAACATACAATTTACCTTCATTGGCGGGATTGCGCTTTTCTTCAGTATAGAATACAGATCCAGTGACGAGAATTTCTTCAGGACCTGTCTGCCCTTTATCATATTTCAGCCTGAAGTCGGCAGACTGATCGAAAGGCATCGGCAGATATGAGTGGAGCTTTTGAAGGTTTGCTCCCAGCAGTATGGATTGCATCGCCGATTTGCCAAAGGCGAAACCAAAGAAGTCGTGAAGGGGAAGGTCCAGGGCATTCTTTGACTCGTTGTCCCATCGCGCGGTAAGCATGACTTTCCGATAGACCTGCGTCAGCGTTCCTGCATCCAATTCAATGCCTACAAGTCTTCCGCCGCTGGCGAGTGAAAATAAAGACTCTTCGACGCCAGAGCGAAGTGCTATGTTTATTTTCTTCTCTTTCACATTATTTCCATACTCTGCAACGGGCGAGACCTTTCTGTTCCAGGTCGTTGAAACCTTCTCCAATGCTGCCTGGTGAGTACGCACCAATTCGTTGGTAAATGACTTTACAGCATCTTCCTTACGGAGCGTACGGTACTGTGTTTGATGAAATTTAAGCTCAGTGCCGACGTACACGATCTTTAACGACTTCTCATATGGTATCGGTAAATAACAATAGTAACCTCCAACCTGATTTCCACTTAATGGTGCAAGGAAAGGAAACGTCTTACCGGTGAAGAGCTCAATAAATGGTACGGCTATCCTTGGTTTCTTTTCGCCATCAAAATAGAACTTGACAGTGTCCTTCGTAGGAGTTGGAGTCCAGATGCGATTAACAACACCCGGCCCTTTCAGATCGGCCATTACCAGACCTCCTGCTTCTTTTCTGACAAAGGAATACTTCCCGCTAAACCCATCGTCGTTTCCGCCTGTCCGGTCGTAGCTCGAAAGCTGTTCGATTTCTCCGGTCCTATACTCGGCAAGTTTCCGGACGCTGCTCAGGTTGAGCAGCTCTTTGTCGTAAAAGTCCTGCGCATGGGCATTGATTAATGAGCATACGAGGAGCACGCATAAGGAAAGGTTTCTCATGACTGCAATGTTAGTCGCTAAAGTTAATTACTATATTCGGCTTGCATCTCTGTAATATGATGACGAATCCCTTTTTGTTTATTTTCTTCCTGTTGCTTTCCTTTTTCAGTTCTCCGGCTCAAAGTCCACGGTTTAAGGTGGCTGCATTTTATTCCACGAAGGGCGAAATGGACCATGTGGATTTTGCCAGAGACGGATTGTATTTTTTTGACCTGATTGCAGCCCAGCAACAGTTTACATTTGATGCCACAACGGATTGGACGAATCTCAATGACAACTACCTCGCTAATTACGATGTCGTGATTTGGTTGAATGACTTTCCGCAAACAGATGACCAGCGTAAGGCATTCGAACGTTTTATCGGTCGTGGCGGCGCATGGCTGGGTTGCCATGTCTCAGCTTTTAATCTTCCGGATTCGAAATGGAAATGGTTCAACGAATTTCTGGGAGGTGCTTATTTTCATTCGAACAACTGGCCCCCACTGCCAGCTAAGGTTGTTGTTGATGATCGGTCACATCCTGTGACAAAACGTTTGCCTGCCAGCTATGATTCGCCAACGGGCGAATGGTATCAGTGGACGCCCAGCCCACGCGAGAACAAAGATGTTAAGGTACTGATGTCACTGTCGAAGGAGAGTTATCCTCTCGGTGTGAAGACCATCATAAAGGACGGAGATACGCCTGTAGTATGGACAAACACCAGGTACAAAATGCTTTATATGAACATGGGGCATGGTAACAAAATCTTTTCAAGCCAGGACCAGAACAACATGATCACCGATGGCTTGTTATGGCTCGGTGGCGCTGAACGAATGGAGGTGAAGAAATGATACGTCCGTTGCTAATTCTTGTTGCCGCATTTCTTTTTCATGCAGTTTGTATAGCGCAGCCTGAGTTTAAGGTGCTGGCCTTTTATAGTACAAAGGTTGAACAGGACCATCAGGACTTTTCAAAGGATGTACGTGCATTTTATACAAAGCTTGCTGATGACCGTAACTTTACTTTCGACGTCACGAAAGACTGGACCAATCTGAATGATACGCTCCTTAAAAATTATCAGGTGGTGATGTGGATCAACGACTTTCCGCACACGGAACAGCAACGACGTTCTTTTGAAAAGTATATGGATAATGGAGGCGGTTGGATAGGGTTTCACGTTTCCGGTTATAACGATAAGACTACTGGCTGGCCGTGGTTTGTTGATTTTATGGGAGGCGCAGTCTTTTATACGAACAACTGGCCGCCGCAGCCCGCCCGCTTAATAGTCGACGACACGACCCATGCGATTACGAAAGGTATACCGCCTGCTCTGGCATCACCCACCAATGAGTGGTATCAATGGAAGCCAAGTCCGCGAGCCAACAAGAATGTTAAAGTGCTGCTCACGTTGGATCCGATGAATTATCCCCTGGGCATTAAGGATATTATTACTGGTGGTGATACGCCCGTGGTGTGGACCAACACCCGATACAGGATGATCTACATGAACATGGGACATGGCGATGCTGTTATGTCTGATGCACTCCAGAATAAGATGATTGCAAATTCACTGCTGTGGATTGGGAAAGGCAAGCCAGTAACCATAAATGCCGTCAAGAAATGAAGACCATCGCTATTCTGCTCTCTGTTCTTGTTAGTGTTTGTATTCATGCACAAGATGTGCCAGAGATGGTCTTCGTGAAAGGTGGAACATTTGAGATGGGAAGTGATCAGGGCGAGCGCGATGAAAAGCCGGTTCATAAAGTTGAAGTAGGCGATTTCTGGATTGCAAAGACGGAGACCACCGTTGCTCAATGGAAATTATTTTGCTTGCGTACTGGACGGTCAATGCCCAATGCTCCATGGTTTGGTTTTAAAGATGACCATCCGATCGTCAACATCAGCTGGGACGATGCCGTCGCTTATTGCTATTGGTTGACCGAGACAGCTAATGTGAAGTTCAGGCTTCCGACGGAGGCTGAGTGGGAATACGCCGCGCGCGGCGGTTCTGGTGGCACTTCAGATCTCTATAGTGGCAATAACGTCCTGGATTCCGTAGCCTGGTATGGACATCATTCCGAGGGGACGATGAAGGTTGCTTCGAAGCCAGCTAACACCCTTGGGCTATACGATATGTCGGGCAACGTCTGGGAATGGTGCAGCGATTGGTATGATGAAAGTTACTACTCAGTAGCTACCAAACTTAGTCCCGCAGGTCCATCGCAAGGACGATTCAAAACGTTGCGCGGAGGGGCCTGGGATATCGGCGCGCGTAATACGCGAAATGCGTATCGAAATCCACTGTCGCCCACTTCGAGAAATCACAACAAGGGATTTCGGGTAGTGTTTTCGAACCGGGATCATTATAAAAAATAAGAACTGTAAAAGATTGCGCGCTGTCCAGCTACTTGATAAGCTCAAAATCGAGGTGCTCGTAGTTCATCTGTCCCACGGCTATAGTATGAAGCGTTAACACCTGCGTTCCTTTTTCCAATTGAACGAATGGTAACTGATCGAGATAGTTCCAATGATGCCACTGACGCCAGGCGATCGTATCCTTATCTACATAGGTGGAAGGCACATCGATTGGGCCCGTTACATCAACGTCGTTAACTGATAGCGCGATCTGCCCATCCTGGTTGGCAGTATACATTAGACCTAGTCTATACTTTCCGGATTCTTTGACATCTACAGTATATTTGATCCACTCCCCTGGTGCAGTCCAGCCCACATAAAGTTGATCCGGCTCCGGTTCAACGAAGTTGAATGGAGAGTTGTCGATCAGAGGGTCGCGAAATTTCGTGTAGGATATATCAACCGGTTCATGCAACCTGAACTCATTCAGATAGTTTCCATCCGCCGGATTCAGTTTTCCGCTTCCTGAGTTGGTTGAGTCATTATCGTGAAATGCTACGCCCTCTCCGCCAAGATCATAAAGCTCGAACTGGAGCCGGCCAGGTATTGTCTGTGCAGCTTTGTTCTGCGCATCGCTGAAAGGTTTGCCTTCGTAATGATTCCTATTCCCCTGGCATGCGGCAAGTGAGCACATGATTAGTGCGCAACGTATAGCCATCATGTTGCTTTTCATGTTCAATCGATTCAGTTTGAAGACGGAAGTTAACGCGATTTCTTGAGGGGATACTTCTTGAAGATCTTTGCTGTGTATTCCATGACTAACTCCGAAACGTCGTCGGAAGGATTGAAGGTTTTATTCACCATTCCTGTCCAGACCTGTTTTCTCGTTTCAGTGTCGTACATGGCAAATTTCAATACGCCATCGGCTTCAGTTTTTTCAATGATCTTGCCACCGGCAACAGGAGCGGATCCCGCAACATAATATCCAGGCCCAGCTACACCAAGGCCGAGGCTAAGTGTTGGAGTTTGTGAATAGGTAGTGATCTCTTCAACACTTGTGAAGAACAGGAAGACTGCGTCTGGCTTAAGTGTGTCCATTGCCATGCCACGACTCTTTAATTCGGCGTTCGCTGCATACGTTATTGAACCACTGAATAATTTATCTCTTCTATAACGGTTCAGTACGCTATCGCCAGGGGCCAGCCAGGCGTAGGTTTTGAACTTCTTAAAGTCGATATGCGTATCATGATCGGATGTAATGGATTGTCCGTGCAGAGAGAGATTGCACAGTACGTTGCCCAGTAATGCGAGGATCAAATATTTTTTCAAGACTACGGTGTTTGGTGTGAAGATAGTCCTTTTGTGGGAGAGCTGATCAGTATTGTTGTGTTATCAGAAATTTTGTTTGAGACTATCGGGCAAGTTCACCAACTAAATCATCCAGACGAAGCGGACGCGTGTACATCACAAGCGTTCCGTCCGAATTAAGTGGCCATTCTTCTCTTGGGCGATCCCAATACAATTCTACACCGTTGCCGTCGGGATCGTTTAGATAAAGCGCTTCAGAGACGCCGTGATCGGAAGCACCGGTGAGGGGATAGCCGGCCTCATGCAGCCGCACATAAATAGCCGCCAGGTCTTTACGTGTCGGATACAGGATTGCATTATGAAACAAACCCACGCCATCCCTTGACGCCGGCGGGGAATTCTTGCTGTACCAGGTGTTCAGTCCGATATGATGATGGTAACCGCCGGCAGATATGAAAGCCGCATCAACGCCATAGGTTGTCATTACCTGGAAACCCAGGAGCTGGCAATAGAAGTCAAGGGAACGTTGCAGGTTAGAGACTTTCAGATGTACGTGGCCAATGCGTGTTTGTGTAGTTTTCCATAATGCGGCGCCATCAATTTCATCTAATTTGGTGAAAGCGTTTCATTAACCAAATATTGCCACCCACGAATAGAAAAATTCAGCCTGATCCAGAGATACAGTTTGATCGGGAGATTATTGGCGATAGTTATTGTTTCAAAAATTAGACCATAGTGTCATTCCTCGAATTGATGAATGATTGTGGATCAACCGCACACTTCATTTTTCCCGATATGTGCATACAGTTCGCAGAAAGCCATTATTACATGGCATATGAATTGAACCCAACGTGATTAGGTGTGGCTTAAATGAACAAAGGTGATTTCACATACGCATCGTACAACGCAAGTGCTGGATTACAACTTCATGACGAGCCAATATATTGTCTGACATTAAACCCATTGAATCATGGCGAAAGACAGAGAAGGAAACCTTCACCCGAGTGGTGGAGCGCCCTCAGTACGAGGTGCAACAATGGATATTACTATTGACCACAATAACCTTGAAAAGCAAATTGAAATTGAAGATCGATACGGTATTGATCCGGATACAAACAATATAACGAGTGCCCAGGTTCGGCATCCAAACCGAAATCCGGAGAAGCGGAACGAAAGAAGAAAAACCACACTGAGATCTACTACGGTAAGGAATCAGCAAGCAGGTAATACAGCCAGTGACGCAACACCGGAAAGTGTGGCGGAAATTTCCCGTGACTTCCTGAATGAGTTGTTTGATCATAAAGGAACTCCATGCATTTCGATCTATCTGTCTACAGAACAGATGACTGTTGATAGGAATGAGCAGGCGGACGCAATTGCCTTCAAATCTGCGCTTCAACAGGCTGAAAAGTCTGCGCAGGAAAATGAAAAGGCCCTGATGCAACGCGTGCTTTCGCCAGGTTATGAACTGCTGCGCAATGGGGAATTTTGGAGTTCTCAATCTGCCCGCGGGCTCGCATTCTTCCTTTCGGATGGATACTTCAAGTATGTAGCCATACCGTCGGCAACACAGCAGCAAACCGTGGTGAACAGTGCTTTCGTTGTCTCGCCTTTGTTGCCCTTTCTCACAAATAATCAGCACTACTTTTTATTGGTCGTCAGCAAAAAGCAATCGAAATTGTTTCGCGGCGACAGGTTTGGGTTGACTTTCATTCAATTGAACGAAATGCCAAACGGTATTGAAGATGTTGTTCATCTCGAAGAAAAGGACGATGAGAACTTATTCAGAACTGGAAGCAGCGGTGGTGGCGGTGGTGGAGTTTATCACGGTACGGGTTCGAGTCGTCCTGATGATAAGGAGAACATTGCGATGTATCTGGCGGAGGTGGACAGCACCATTCGCAAGGAAGTGCTCCACGATTCAACTGCTCCTCTATTGCTGGCCGGCGTCGGATACCTTATTCCAATCTACAGGAAAGTAACTAAATACAATCATGTTTGGGATAAGGCCATTACCGGAAACCTCGAATACGAGAACGAAGACAAACTCTTTGCTGCTGCATCGGAAGTGATGCATGAATACTTTGAAGAAGCAAAGAAGAAGGCGTTGAACGACTACGGCAATAAATCCGCGACGGAATTAACAGCGCACATCATCGATGATATTGTCCGCGCAGCTTATTATCGGAGGATCGACACTTTGTTTGTTAGTAAGAGTGCGAGATTGTACGGGTCTTTTGATGACATCAATGATAAACTGATCGTTCACGCTTCGGAAACGCCGACGGACCACGATTTGATTGATAGAACTATTCTTAAGACTGTCTTATCGGGCGGAAAGGTGTTTATGCTGGAAGAAAACGAAATGCCGATGCGCAGAATGATGGTAGCAATCATGCGCTATTCGCAGTAGATCATTGACTATAATTCAGTGAGGTCAAAATCAAGTTTGTAAACCAATCAAGTTGAAATCGCCATGAATACCCGGATCAAAGGAGGAAGAACAAGTACGGCCCTGCAAGCTGACAGTTCAGATGCAAATGGCATCGTTAAGGTAGTGCCTGATGATATAACGATCAATCAAAACCTCAGCATAGCCGAGCGTTTGATTTCTGCTGCAGCCGGAGGAGCATTGCTGTATTCTGTCCTCGCGCGCCCATCGCGCTTATTAGGGCTGGGAGCAGCAGCTTACTTATTTTATCGCGCGGCCACTGGTAATTGCGTGCTTTATAATTTCATGGGTGGGCATGTAATAACCTATCCCCGAAATGTTAATGTACGTACATCGGTAATGGTGGATCGCCCCAGGTCGGAAGTATATCATTACTGGCGGAGGCTTTCAAACCTTCCGTCATTCATGAAGCATATCACGCGTGTCGAGGAACTTGATAATAAGCATTCTGAATGGTCAGCGTCGATCCCTGGCCTGCCAATGAATATCCGCTGGAAAGCAACCATCGTGCTCGATAAAGAGGATGAAGCAATAGGCTGGGAGTCAAGTGAAGGATCTCCCTTGCACAATGCGGGCAAAGTTGAGTTCGTTGATATTGGTGAAGGCAGGACTCGCGTAAATGTGACAATTACCTACAGGGCGCCTGCCGGACTCGCCGGTGAGAAATTAGCACAAGCTTTGAATCCGGCATTCGAAAGGATGGTGCTGGCAGATCTGCAAGGTTTTAAGTCAGCGGTCGACATTCCGTTCGGACAGCCCGCCGGAATTTAAGGATAGTGGCTGATAACTCAAGACTGATGCTTAGCGCAACCCGCACACTCATAATGATAAATACCGAGTCGATGAATTTTATCATCACACCGTTTCGACTATCAGAGGAGGCGTGGAATTCCACCTATGATGAAGAGCCCCTCTGGTATAAATGGATGGAATTTGAAGGTGGAATTAGTATAGCAGGGCAGGAGATAACGGTAGCGTTTCGTATCGCCGTTGACTTTGTTAGCGGTGAACCTTGTGCTGTCCTCTTCCGGCCTGTCGACTTTATTGAGGCAAAAGATTGGGTTCTAGACACGACAATGCTGCCCATGAATGACAAGACAGCTCTGCTTGATCTTCTGAATGTGATGGAAGACGATGACCGGCTTTATCTCCATTTTGGTTGTTAAAATATTAAATAACACAACGAACTATACATCGTGTGTTAGTTATGACCGTATCAGCGCATGGTAGTACCCTGGTCGCTCTTTTTTGATGCAATAATGCTGATGATGAAGATTTGCATCGCATGAAACATCATCAGAGGAAGTAACAGGATTCCCACCTGGGCGCTGTTCTGAAAGAGTATTTTGGAAAAGACAGTTCCATGAATCAACGATTTCTTTGTGCCACAAAACTGCGCAGTGATTTGATCTTCGTGTGTGAAACGCAAAACTCGTGACAAGTAGCCTGAGAAACTATAGACACTAAAGAATAGCACGAGCGATGCGAACAGAATAGTGAGAAGGTCAATCACCCCTACAGATCCAAATATGTTCTGATCAAACGATTCGGCGAAGCTCCTGTAAATAATCAGAAGAATTACGGACTTGTCGAAAGTGGAAAGTTGCTTGCTGTACCGCTGAACATACTTTCCAAGGTAGCGCTGTAGTATTATACCTAGCAAAACCGGACCAAGAATTTCTAACGTAAGTTTAAGGTAAATTTGACTGAGATCGAATTCTGAAGATGTTTGCTGGATGAACAATCCCATCCACAAAGGTGTGATCACTATTCCAACTAATCCCGAGATACTGGCATTAAATATAGCAGCTGGTATGTTGCCTTTGGCGATTGAGACCATTACTACCGACGAAGAAACCGTGGAAGGAAGGGCCGCGAGAAAAAGAAATGCCAGCCATATAAGATGGGCGTGTTCACCTTCAACAAAAGGCAGGAATACCAATACTATCAACGGAAAGAGAAGGAACGTAGTGCTTTGCACAAGAACATGAAGCTTCCAGTTTTTTAATCCTGATACAAGCTTTTCACGACTGAGTTTTAAGCCATAGAAGAAAAAGATCAGAGAAACGCCGATCGACCCGATTGTATCAAGGGGCAAAGGGCTGTCATCGCGACCCAACTGAGGAACCATGTAGGCGATCGCTATCACAACTATGATTGCGGCCACGAATCCGTCGATCTTGAATTTCAAATCAGGTGTTTAAGTCGTGCAAGATAGAACTGATCCTGGAATATGATTACATGATGCCGCTTCATATGCAATTTGACAGGTGATCATTTTCCTGTTTGTGCTTCTGGTATATCCTGCTTCGTTTTTTTCTTAAGCACCAGCCCGCTCACCAATGCAGCCGCCAAGCCGATTGGCGGTACTTCTGCGATCCTATTGATTGCTAAAATAAGAGGATATTTCCGCCAGGTGTAAGGCCTATGGAATTCCGTTACCTTTAACGTCATCGTGTGCATGGAAATTTGCAAGGCAGGCATTGCTTTTTTTAGCTGTCTATTGAACTTCGTGCCGATCTATCGTGTATCTAGTATTGTAAACTGGCTGTTCTGAGAACTGCAGGATATGCCGGATTTTAATTTAAATTGATTTCTTTCAACCTATGTCAGCAAAGCTGTTTGCTCCCCTTAAGATCCGTGATCTTACTTTTCGTAATCGGATATTTGTAGCTCCAATGTGTCAGTACTCAGCGACTGATGGTGTTCCCAACAACTGGCACCTCGTGCATTTAGGAAGCAGAGCTGTAGGCGGCGCTGCACTGGTTATTGCTGAAGCCACGTCGGTAACTGATATCGGGAGGATCAGTCCTGCCGATCTGGGAATATGGAATGATGAACAGAAGGAGGCATTTAAACCCGTTACTGCCTTCATAAAAGAGCAGGGGGCGATTCCAGGAATTCAGTTGGCCCATGCCGGCCGAAAGGCATCGACTAAAATTCCGTGGCAGGGGCATGGAAAAATAGAAACCGGAGGCTGGACGCCAGTGGGGCCGAGCAATACTCCTTTCAGTGCAACGTATCCAGTACCCCGGGAGTTGTCGTCATTGGAAGTTGAGCAGGTGGTAGTGGATTTTGTTGCTGCAGCAAACCGGGCAAAGGATGCAGGATTTCAAGTGGTTGAAATTCACATGGCTCACGGGTATTTGTTACATGAGTTTTTGTCCCCGATATCTAACAGGAGACAGGATAATTATGGCGGCGCTCTTGAGAATCGAATGAGGCTTCCGTTAAAGGTTGCTGCTGCTGTTCGCCAGGCATGGCCAAAGGAGTGGCCGGTGTTTGTGCGTATCTCTGCAACCGATTGGGCCGAGTCTGGTGGTTGGGACGTTGAACAGAGCGTCGTCCTTGCGAAAGAGCTGAAGAAACTGGAAGTTGATATGATTGATTGCTCTTCGGGTGGAACACTTGAGCGTCCAGTCATTCCGTTGGGACCCGGATATCAGGTTCCGTTCGCTGCGACAATCCGAAAGGAAGCCGGCATAGCGACAAGCGCTGTGGGCATGATCACTACCGCGAGACAGTCTGAGGCAATTTTGCAAAACGGGGAAGCGGACGCCATTTCAATCGCGAGAGAGATGCTGCGCGATCCTTACTTTCCGTTGCATGCAGCCAAGGAGCTCGGTTCTGAGATTCAATGGCCTAGCCAATATCTTAGAGCAAAATAGTTCAGAAACGCATCCGGGCATTCAAGTAGCACTACGCTCTTTAAGAGGCGAAACGCGGGTTGCGATTTGTTCAAGTTTCTATCTTGCGCTAACATCAATATGCACCAATCATGGCAATTCAAACATTGAAGAAGCTGTTTAGCCGGGATCTTGCAAAGCTGAGGACTGAGATAACTTCTTACAATCAGGAATCAAACATTTGGAGGATTGAAAAGAACATAGCCAATTCGGGTGGAAATCTCTGCCTCCATCTCGTCGGTAATCTGAACACGTACATCGGCAAGGAACTCGGTGGGACCGACTACGTTCGCGACCGGCCCGCAGAGTTCGCTTTGAAAGACGTTCCTCGGGAAAAGCTTTTGAGCATGATCGATAACACAATTAAAGTAGTCGATAGCGCGCTGGACAAAGTTTCGGAGAACGATCTAAAAGAACAATTTCCAATTCTGGTGTTTGAAGAGATGACTTCAATCGAGTATATGCTGATCCATCTGGCTACGCATCTAACTTACCATCTTGGCCAGGTGAACTATCATCGGAGATTGATCGATTAATAAATCGGGATTCTATGCGTGCTCTTCGCCGTTCAGTGGTAGTATGATGCGGAAGAGCGCACCTTTATCGGGTTCTGAACTTGCCTCGACAGATCCATGAAGAACTTCCGCCTGGGTTTTGATCAGGTACAATCCCATACCCCGACCGCCAACGTGTGAGTGAAATCTTCGATAAAGTTTGAATACTTTATCGCGATGCTGTTTAATGTTGAAACCTAATCCGTTATCGCGAACTTCCAGGACAGCACGTCCGTTTTCTACATGACTGGAAACCTGAACTTTTAGTGCTCTTTCAGGTGAGCGGAACTTTATAGAATTGCTCAAAAGGTTATATAGTATGTTTCCGAGCAGACTTCGGACAGTATACAACTCCGGAAGTTTTTTGAAATCGGAGGACAATTCCTCAACGCCTGTAAGATTATCTTTGAGGCGTCCCACGATCTGCGTCCATTCTTCTTCGAGAACAATATGTTCGCGACTGAATTTTGGGTCGTTGCGTAGTTCAAGGATATCAACCAGATCCTTGATAATGTGATCAAGTTCCTCAGCGGTAACGTCAATGAAGTCTACCAACTGTCGTGTCTCCGCGGGAAGTTCCTGACGTGACACAAGATCGGAGAGGCCGAGAAGGCGTGCAACAGGTCCACGCAGGTTGTGCGAAACTGTAAAAGAAAATTGTAGTAATTCGTTATTGTTCTTAATCAGCTCTTCGTTAATGCGTCGAAGTTCGACGGTTTTTTCGGCAACGATCTGTTCCAGTCCGCGATTCATCTCGCTGATGCTTTGATGGCTATCGGAAAGTTTCTCGGCTTGCGTTTGGATCTCCTGTTTCTGTTCCGATACTTCACTGTAGAGTCTGCTTAATTCTCCATTTACTTCCTGGAGCTTATCAGCCTGCGCCTGTATGCGCGCATTCTTTTCGGTAATAGAAACGTTGAACAGCCTGGTGCGCTCATAAAAGCGATAGTAAGCAAACGAGAGGGCAGCGAGGAGCAATAGCCCAATCAGTCCGGCAATTATCATGATGGACTGCTTCTTTAGTTTCTCGTCCTGGAGCTGGATCTTGTTGTTGGAAAGAAGTTGTTCCTGTTGTAGCGACTGAATATCACGATTGCGCTGTTCAATCTCCTGAATCTTTTCCAGGTTAATAAATCGACGGGCGATATCGGTTTTACGCAGGGAGTCGTCGAGTTGTTCGGCCAGTATTGAAAATGAGAGTGCTTCTTTAAACCTGCCTTGTGCAGAGAGGAGATTTCTTCGTGTGTTATAGTTTCTGACGATCACCTCTTTTGCACCAAACCGCCTCGCATACTGCTCCGAGCGCTCAAGATCAGGTAGTGCATTGTTCAGGTCTTTGTTTAAAACTTTGGCCTGACCGCGGCCCCAGTATGCCCAGGCAAGCACCTGATCACTCGGTATTCTTTCGGCAAGTTGAATACTCTCTGTGTAATCAGCAATCGCCCGTGTGTAGGCATTCCGTTGCAGGTTGAGGTAGCCAAGATGCATATGCGTTTCGCTCACGCCTTGCTGACTCCCAAAGCGCTTGTAGATGTGCAGCACTGAATCAAGACAGATATACGATGCATTAAACTTCTTCAAATCGATGAGCGCAACACCTTTCAATGTAAGGCCGTCGGCAACGTCTCCCTTAAGGAGCTTTTGAGGATTACTCTGCATGGCCTCGTCAGCCATGAGCACAGCATGCTCAGGATCGCCGAGAAAGTGATTGATCCATCCGATCTGAATTCGGATAATGGTACTCTCAGCATCGAAGTCGTGCAGCTGACTAACTTTTAAGCCGTTGTACAAATTGTCAAGTGCGATCTCGTAGTCTCCGCGTTCAGTAAATACGCGGCTCACATCAATCAACAGCGTGACATATTTTCGAATGAGACTTTTCTGCAGAAAGTAATTTCGGGCCGAGCCAAACAGAACGGAAGCTTTATCGAAGTCGCCTTTTCTGAATAGCAATAACGCGTGAAGTCTTCGGACATCATTTTTGAACTCCTGATCAGTTGAAGGATCACGAATAATCTCGGTGGCTTCCTCGGTGAGTTTTTCGGCTGCAGGGATATTCCCCAATACCAGGTTAAGGTCGGCCTTCATTGCAAGGGCTTCAACGAGAAGGTTTTTGTTGGGCAGCGTCCGGCGTATTGCAATTGCGCGGTCCAAATAGAATTGTTGTGAATCCGTCTGATACCGTTGGCCATACAGGGCGCTGATATTACGATACAATTTGGATAAGGTGACTGGATCGGCGCCGTCCTTTAATATTGCCCGGCTGCTTTTGAAAAAGAGCATGGCGGAATCCATCTGTACTTCCTCGAGGCTGCAATTACCCAATTGAAGATAGGTATAAGCAGCAAGCTCCTTATCACCAGAAGCCATGGCCAGAGCGAGGCCTCTGCGGAGATTTGAATGCCCTGTTTCCAATTGACCGGATAGATATTCGGCCACCCCGCGATAGGTATAAGCCCTTGCCTCACCCTGGGTATAGCCGATTGCATGACTTAGTGTTAACGCCTCCTTGTTGTAGGAACTAACTTTAGCGCTATCGTTTGTGATGTAGGTATAAGTTAGTTTGTTCAGGAGATCCACTCGTGGTTTTCCTTTAGTGGCTCTTAATGATCTTTCCAGGCTATCGGCACCGACGGGCTGTCCAACTGAAAGGGTCCAGCCCAGAAGAGGGATGATGAGCACAATGAACGCCTTTGTGATGTGCATTCCGGAATGGGTGAATCATGTAAAGGTACTGGTAATTCCTGTCAATTTAAACCATTGCTTTAACGTCATCGATTGCTGTAAACCAGCGTTTTACAGGGTGTTACCGAGAACGCTTAAGGGCTTGCAAATTTTTTAAAATCAGAATTCGCACACAGTAAAAGAAAATACTTAATAGCCTCGCCAAACCGATGAAACATTCGGTCAGTTACTTATAAATGTCGGACGGGTTCCTCATAAAAGAATTTTTACGATTGAGGTCTTTTATGTTGATGTCGATAAACAAAGGCCGCTTCGAGAATACAAAATCGCGAAAGAAGTCCTGTATCTGAGGTTGATACTCTTTCATTGGAAATGCGGCTACGTCATGGCGAACGTTTTCAAATGAATAAAAACAGTAGGAATAGCCTTGTTTTTTGCGTCGTTTAGCGAGGCACTTTGAGCCGTAGACGCCGGTGCCCAGGAGGCTCACCTTATTATAAGGTACCCAGTTGTCTTTGCTTCCATGAAAAAAAAGCGTTGGAGCTGGAGCGATGTCATAGTCGGGCCTGCCTTCGCGGCTGTAGATGGCGCCTGCAAACGAGACCACAGCGGCATATTGGAAAGCCGCGGGCAGGACCTTGGCATTTTTCATGTTGTTACGCTTTTCATAGTCGGCCTGTAGGGCGGTGATAGCACCAGCACTCGAGCCACTCAGTATAAACTTGCCGGTATCCAACTTCAAGTCAGTAGCGTGCTTCAACAGGTAATCCGTTGCTGCATATACATCCTGGACGGCAATTTCTATGGCAGTAATGATCGGCTTACGGTTGAAAAGAGAAGGTGGTTTTTTTGCGTCCTTTAAGCCGAGGCGGTAGTCAATGGCAGCAACAGTAAAGCCCTGTTCTGTAAGGAATTTGTAATATGGAAGGTAGACTGCATCGGTGCGCGATCCGGCAAGAAATCCACCGCCAAATATGCATATTACCAGTGGGCTATACGCATCTTCAATTTTGTCTGCTGAAGGACTTGGCGGATAGATGTCCATATCCAGCCGTGGTCCATTATCATATCGCTTGAACTCAACTGTCGACGGTTGTCCAGTAGCATGAAAGGACATCCATAAGATCAACATTAGCAGGGGCCAAACTATCCTCAATGACATCGTCTTAGGTTTTTATTCTGAAGAAACAGCCCAAGGTAATATACATCACTGCAAAAGCATACGCGCCTGGATAAGCAAGTAGCCAGCCAAGGAAATTCGTTCCCTGTGGTTGGTATACTGGCATTCAATTTATTATCTTCTACCAAATTAGAAGCCATGAACTCAAATATAAATCCCATCCGGAAGGAAGACATAAAGCAGGAAGTATTTGACCTGTACGACGATTATGCTCACAATCGAATTGACCGATCAACATTTATGCAGCGATTGTCAGTCTATGCGGTCGGCGGAGTGACTGTTACATCCCTGATGAGTTTTCTCATGCCGGACTACAAGGAGCGGTTTCAAATACCTAAGGACGATCCACGCATCAAGACGAGTTATGTTGAATATGAATCGCCTAAGGGAGGAGGAAAGATAAAGGGACTCCTTTCGATGCCTGCAAAGTTTAATGGCAAACTTGGTGGCGTTGTGGTTGTGCATGAAAACCGCGGCCTCAATCCACATATTGAAGACGTAGGAAGGAGAGTGGCGCTTGCTGGCTTCATATCATTGGCGCCTGATGCGCTCACACCACTCGGTGGCTACCCGGGGAACGACGATCAGGGCAGAGAACTGCAGTCTAAACGGGATCGTAACGAAATGCTTGAGGATTTTATTGCTGCTTTTGAAACGTTGAAGAAAAACAAGGATTGCAATGGTAAAGTCGGCGTTGTTGGATTTTGCTTTGGGGGATGGATAGCCAACATGATGGCAGTGCGTGTTCCCGACCTGGCTGCGGCTGTTCCTTTCTATGGAGGTCAGCCTTCTGCGGATGATGTTCAAAAGATAAAGGCCCCGCTCTTGCTGCACTACGCAGGACTGGATACGCGTGTGAATGAAGGATGGCCAGCCTATGAGGCGGCGTTGAAAGCAAACAACAAGTCTTATCAGGCTTACGTGTACGATAACGTTAATCACGGATTCAACAACGATACAACGCCGCGATACGACAAGGCTGCGGCCGATCTCGCATGGACAAGAACAATTGAATTCTTCAAAAGTAAACTGTCGTAGGACGTAGATTAGTATGATACAGTGGCATAAAGCCAATTCTTTCGACCGATTTCCGAGAGCAGTTGCAGAATCATACCCCGGGTAAAGGGATTCTGCGTCAATGCTTAATTCTTATTCCAACCATGGCGCCATCTGGTGTGTCAGTACAACCATGACATATCCAAAGATGAAGATTACGCCATACTGCCTTTTCATTCTTGCACTACTGGCCTTGATGTTTAACGGCTGCGACGATGAAGATTCCAATCCAAAGCCACAACGGAAAAGTATTGCCATGTCTCATGGCGAGTTCCACTATACCATCCTTCACTACGATGATAGCGATCGAATCATGAGAATTGTAAACGGATTAATCGATGATCAAAGTGATTCCGTTGAAATGATATTCTATGTCATCTACAACGGTCCAAACATTCAGAGGATAACAGCTGAGGATGAGTCGCAGGTTTTTCAGTACAGATATAATGATGACAGGAGAATGATCGAGACCCGCGAATATGCAAATGGGCGAGTTGCTTTTTTGCATTCATTTATCTACAACGAAGCAGGTAAAGTAGACGCATGGATGACGAAGGCAATAGATGGCGATAATGAAACGCCAATCAGCCGTAAGTTTTATACTTATGATGAATCCGGAAATGCGACATCAATGGAGTTGGAGAATTATGATCCGGTTACCAGGGGTTACGCGCTAGTTTCCAACTCGCAGTTCCTCGATTTCGATAACAAGAAGAACTCCTCCTCATTGTTCCTTAATTTTATTAATCCGTATCATGTGCAATTCGAAAACAATGCCCGGGTGTGGCGTATTCAGAATGCAAATGGCTCTGTTGGCGAAACGAAATACGAATACGAGTACAACGCTGATGGGTACACGACAAGTCAGCGCGACATAGAGGGGGAACTTGAAATTCTTTATAGCTTCGATTTGCCGTAGGACCTTTCGCTGCAATTCAGCCGGCTCCCACGTTGCTAAAGTTGTGTGCTCACCGACCACATGTTGCCTGCAAAGTCGGCGAACGTGCCGCGCCGGTCTGGATCGCCCTCCTGCTGCTTCGGGGCCTGAACGGCGGTGCATCCTAGTGTCAATGCCCGCTGATACACTTTCTCAACATCCTGAACATAAACGTGCATGATTACTGTCACCGCCGGCCATTGTTGAGTAGCATCCGAAAGCATGATCACACTATCATCTATTCTGAGTTCCGTATGCATGATGCTTCCATCTGGACGGTCATATCGTCGGAGCGGTTGAGCGTCGAAAAGACTAACCAGGAGATCGATCATTGTTTGTGCGCCATTTACAATTAGGTATGGCGACGCAGAATTGTAGCCTTCGGGTTTAAATTCGTGTTTCATTGCATCTTTTATTTGATTTCACTGAATCGTGCCGCAAGGCTCAAGATAGCGTAACAGATGCGAAAAAACGCAGATCCAATTGGCGACAAAGGCAATCATGCATTTACAAGGAGAAGGGTGAATCCAGGGTATTTTAAAATAATTTGGTTTATACTGTAAACCAGTTTATATTTGATCCGTATATATCTCCAAAAGATAAATATGGAACCCTCAAACGAACTTACAGCCAATCAAAGTCTCGAACTCATCAGCCGGATGATCAGTGAAGCCAAAGGCCGCGTACAGGCAAATAGTTTTTATTATTTGCTCTGGGGCTGGGTTATTTTGCTTGCCAACCTTGGGATGTTTACCCTCAACCGCGTCGGATTTGAACGGCCTTATCTTGTATGGCTCATTACGATACCTGCGTGGATCCTATCTCTCGCATGGGGATTTCGTCACAGAAGCGCCGCAAGAACTTCAACCCACTTTGAACGCGTTAGCACTGCTTTGTGGGTAAGCCTGGGCGTTGTAATATTCACGCTCGTAATATTCGGTTATCAGATCAACTTCCAGTTGGGACCGATTATCCTCATGATCAGTGCTATTCCAACTTTTACGTCTGGCGTCATTCTTAAATTCAGGCCTTTAATCATAGGAGGAGTGCTTTTTTGGATAGCCGGTATTGTGAGTTTCATCCTGCCTCGTGAGTTTCAGCCCCTCGTTGGTGCGGTAGCAATTGCGTGTTGCTATCTCGTTCCAGGTTACATGCTTAAAAACAGGCGCGACTGATGTTCAAAGACCTAGATCCTTTATTGCATTCACAACTGCGGCTGGCGATTATGTCTTTGTTGCTGACTGTGGACTCTGCTGAGTTCACCTACATAAAGGAGAAGACGAACAGTACTGCAGGCAACCTTAGCATCCAATTGGACAAGTTGTCTGATGCGGGATATCTGAAAGTCACCAAGTCATTCAAGGGCAAGAAACCTGTTACTACGTGTTCTATTACAAAGGCTGGCATCAAGGCGTTTGAAGACTATGTGAATGCGTTAAAGGCCTACATCCAACCCTAGTATTTTTTTGTCCATATAGTTTATAACATAAACCAGTTTATACAAATGAAGACCAAGACCCTTATGGCATTGTCGATTGTTTTGACGATCGCCAGCTCAATTGACTGCACTGCGCAGTCTTTGGAATCTAATCCGGCTGCATATCAGGCATATCTGAGTCGTTCGACGACGGATGCTCAGAAGGCCTGGGTGAACGTAGTAACCACAGCTGAGGCTGACGCGAAGACAACGCCAACAGACGACACGAAATTCAAACTTGCATTGGCTCACTATGGACTTTTGAATGCAACCATGCGTTCAATGGATGAAGCAACATTTAAGAAGTACATTGATGGAGCAGTAATTAATCTTGAGTCGATCAAGGGCATGCATGCGGGAGAGGCGATGGCCGTGCTGGCTGCCGTGCATGGTCTGCAGATGGCGTATGATCCTTCGAAGGGCATGTTTCTCGGGCCGAAAAGTAGTTCGTTGCTAAGCAAAGCACGTAAGTCTGATCCCGATTCACCACTTGTCTGGAAGCTGTATGCCAACTCCATGTTTCACACTCCGGAGGCGTATGGTGGCGACGTTGTGGAAGCCATCACAGCCTATGAGAAGGCGCTCTCGTTGTACAATACCCAAAAGGAAAAGACACGGGATAACTGGATATTCCTTGATACCATGGCGTTCCTCGGTCAGGCATACGTCAGACACAATGATCCATCCAGGGCAACTGCGATTTATGAGAAGGCCCTTGCTGCTGAACCTTCTTTCGGTTGGGTAAAATACAACCTGTTACCCAACGCGCAGGCCAAAGCTAAATAGAGATGAGGTCAGTGCTCGTCCTGGTGATTTGCTCAGTATACTGGAATACAGTGTTGTTTGGCCAAAGCTGCAAATCTGTAAGTGGATTTGTAACGGACGCAACGACAGGAGAAGCACTCCCTGGTGCGAGCGTGGCGGGTAGGGGAAGCGTGGGTCAATTGGCTGACATGGTTGGCTCCTTTTCTCTCCCCGCCACTACCGGCGATACTTTGCGCATTACATTTATCGGCTACGAACCAGTTGAACTTGTCATCGCTGCTTGCGAGCTTAAGGTAACGCTCAATCCTTTGGCAACCGACATCGAAGCAGTAGTTATCGAAGGCGACCGGCTCATCACGGAAGAGTTCGCCATACGCAAGCTCCATCGCCTTGACGTCTATACCAACCCGAGTGCAAAGGCGGATCCAATACTGGCCGTTAATTCAACGCCTTTTGCAACAACCACCGATGAATCGGCAAACATCAGTCTGCGGGGAGGAAGCCCTGCAGAGACGGGAATATTCCTGAATGATGTTCCGATTGAAGATGCAGTTCGATACTCACAAATGAATGGGATTGGTACTTTCAGCATTTTTAACACAGCACTCATTGACGAAGTTCAGGTGTACCCAGGCAATCCCCCGATGGAGTTTGGAAACAGTACTTCGGGGGTGATCGCCTTATATTCGGACGAGCAAATTCCCATTCGTAACTCCACTCAGCTTTCAATATCCCTCGCTAGCCTTGGAGCTTATCATACAAGGCGGGTGACAAATCGCTCGTCTCTTGCTTTCTTTAGCAACGTTCAATCATCTGCTTTATTCAACTATATTAATGCTCGCGCTTTGCGCGGTCTCAAGAGTTTCTTTTCGGCAGACGCGGGGTTTCACTACTTCTCGCGAATATCGCCAACATTATCGCTGAAGATGTTCAACTATACTTTACGGGAGGCATACCGGTATCAGTATGTACATCCCACAATGGAAGGAGTATTCAATCAGGATCGCGTTCGAAATTTTACTGTCGCCAATCTGCGTAAGCAACTTGGTAGTTATTCTCTTTCCTTGAATCAGGGAATTAGTTTTTCATCAGCCGACTATACATTCAGCTCTCTGGATATTGAATCACCTGCACAGAACTATTATGCGGCCTTGAACCTGCATAGATCAACATCCCATTATCAATGGAAGACAGGGGTGGTGTATGAGTACAAACAGTCAGCGACCCGCGGAAAGTATCCAACTTATCCATATGCTTATGGCCAGCAGTTTGGATCGATACCAGTGAACAGGCAGGATAACATCGGACTGCTGGAATGGTTCGGATATTACAAACATTATATAGGAAACGCGCTTACCGTTGGGGCCGGACTACGAAAGAATCTTCCTAACGATGACATTGATTACCTGAGCTGGCAGGGCAACGTCAACGTGCGGCCTGCACGACGATGGAACATTAATCTATCCGCCGGTGACTATAACAAATACATCCTTCAGCACGAGCGGAATTCGAAAGGATATCTGCTCATGAGCCGGCAGTACAGCCTTGATGTTACCTATCTGGACAGAAAGTTTGATCTTTCCATGTCGTTATTCAGAAAGAATATCAGCAGAGGTGGAGGCCGTGAACAACTAAGCGGACTGGAATTATTCGGCCGAGTGAAGTTAGGCGACTCGTGGAAGACTCAACTGTCAGTCACCAGTCTGAATGCCCATGATGACAGCGGAAATGGAACCGCATATAATATTGGATACTTCTTCCGCGGCAATGTCGAATACAAGATACAGGGCATTTGGACGTTTACATTGGTGTTCTTGATGCGTGAAGGAAGTTACTACTATCCAGTTGATGCAACTGTTTTTCACGATGACCTTCAACTTTTTGAGCCCGTCTATTCAAATTCACCTTCGCGCCTCCCTTCATATAACACAATTGACTTTGGTGCATCAAGGATATTCCTATTGAACGACAAGCTTACGGCGATAGCATTTATCAATGTTGCAAATGTGGCCGACTTCCGGAACGTCCAGTCATACTCATATAACTATGATTACACGACCCGTGCAGAGCAGTTGTTCTCTCGTCGGGTCGTGTACTTTGGAATTGTGCTGTCTTTTTGATTTGCTCGCACGCCTGTTAATGCTTTCTGAACTCAGCATGTGTCGCTATTGAAATGCGATTCCAGGCGTTGATCGTCACTACCTCCATAATCAACGCCGCGACATATTCTTCTCCAAATGTTGTCAACGCATGTCGATACGTCTCTTCTGACAATCCCTTTTGATTGATGAGGGTTACCTCTTCCGTCAACGCCAGCGCTGCACGTTCCTCGTCATTGAAATAGCTGGACTCCTTCCAGGCGTTCAACAGGATTAGCTTTTCGAGAGGTATTCCAATCTTTTGCGATTCTTCAGCGTGCATCTCCAGACACAATGCGCACCCGTTGATTTGAGACGCACGCATCTTCACCAACTGCCGTATGTTGCCGGTTATTTTAGTGCTTCGGAGGTAATCAGTAAGTCCATACATCGCCTTGTAGGCCGCCGGTTGCGTTTGCGCCATGTCAATTCGCTTTTTCATAATGCTTTGATTTGTTTATAGCCAAACCTAAGCATTGCCGTTCTACAACAACTTAATCTGGATTAAGCACAACGCTTTTTTAGAATGATGGCTCAAGCATGCCGCTTTTTCACGACGCTCAGATATTCCGGCGTGATTCCAAGATAAGAAGCAAGCATGTACTGAGGCACCCGGTCAACAAAATCAGGATAACTCTTTTTGAACATCAGGTAAGTGTCTTCTCCGGAATAGTCCTGTCGAACTCTCATCCGGTACTGAGCTGCTGCGAAGGCCCTTTGATAGATGATTCTGAAATAGCGTTCCAGTGCTGGGAGCGCACGAAAAAGGTCCTCCTGTATTTTCCGATTGACAGTGAGCACCGTGCTGGACTCAACAGCCTGTATGCAAAAGTGACTATCAACGCCTTGGGTGTACGCCGCATGATCGGTTATCCACCAATCCTCTATAGCGAACTGAACCGTCTGTTCGTCCCCCTTCTCATTGAAGAAATACATACGCAAGCAGCCTTCAACAACAAAGTAATGTTCGTTACAGGGCTGAAGGGGCTCAACCAGGTGCTCTTTCTTTCCAACGTGCAAAGTTCCCAAATGCTCTTTTAATGCAGGTATGTCTTTTTCCGAAAAGGGCACAAATCGCTGCAAGTGATTAACAAGGCGGGTAATGGGATCCATATAGATGGCAAGATAAGCAGCATAAGGATTAAGCAGCATTTAAGCATAAAAATTAGCAGTAAGAGGAACAGTGTTACCGCGGCTGGTACCTTTTGGCGCGTCTGATATCTGCGGAGCACATTCCCGGTGGTCGATGAACGTGCTAAATTTTTTAAGCGCGACTTTGTAACGTTTCAAAAAAACGAAGGTTTACCCCCGAGTCACGCGCGTGCGTGACTTAAATCAATTCAATTATGGTCCGTAACTTTCTTCTGCTGGCTTACAGGAACCTGCGCAAGCGCGCATCCTTTTCGTTCGTCAATGTATTTGGACTTTCACTCGGGATGTGTGCATGTCTCACCATCCTTAAATACGTGGACTTCGAAACGAGCTATGACAATTTTCACACTCATGGTGAGTCAATCTATAGAATGACACGCACGATGATCCAGGGCAATGAAAGGAAACAACCCAATGTGATGACAACCTACGGGCTTGGACCTGCACTTCAGGAGAATATACCGGAGGTCAAAAACTTTGTCCGCACTCACGACGGAAACTCGGTTGTATCGGTACAAAATTTCAGCGGCGAAACAAAGGCATTTCACGAGAACAATATCCTCATTGTAGATTCAACATTTTTAGAGGCATTTACTTTTGAGACACTTGCGGGCGATGTAAAAACTCCACTCGACAATCCGAACAGCATTGTGCTTACTCGTTCCATGGCGATGAAATATTTCGGCAGTCTCGACGCGATTGGACGTGACGTGAAGCTAAACGGTGGTCGCATGAACGGAGATTATGTTGTTTCTGCAATCATCGAAGACGTACCGCCAAATTCAAGTTTCTCCTTCAGGTTTCTTCTACCCATTCACAATATTTTCCTCGAGGGTCAGTACAAGGAGCAGGACGGCTGGGGGACAAATAACTTCATCACCTACGTGCAACTCCACGACCAGGCGTCACTTGAAGGTGCCTCGGCACGACTAAATCTTATTTCCGAAAGGTATATCAATCCGAAGTTTGTTGGCTATGGTGGAGTGATCGAATTGAAACTTCAGCCATTGCACGATATCCATCTCGAAACGGGCATACGTCATGACGTGCCCACTGTGAGTCCTGATACTCTGTACTTTTTTGCACTTATTGCTGCGTTCATTTTGATCATTGCATGGATCAATTACATCAATCTCTCAACAGCGCGGGCCATGGAACGTGCACGCGAGGTAGGTATCATGAAGACGGTTGGCGCGAGACGAAGCGAACTGATCGTTCAGTTTCTGCTCGAATCAGTCGTTATTAATATCGTCGCTGTTCTTTTGGCATTATTGCTTGCTTTATTTTTCATTCCTCAACTCGGGGAGGTACTCCGGAAGAAGCTGGTTCTCGATTTATCGGATGGTCGTCTTTGGATGGTACTTACTCTGCTCTTTATTTCAGGGTCGCTGGCCTCAGGTGTTTATCCTGCGTTCATTATGTCGTCGTACAAAATAGGTGCAGCTTTGAAGATTTCTCGTGAAGACTTCTCTCTTAGAAAGGTACTTGTTGTATTTCAATTCGCCTGTTCATTGCTGCTCCTCGCAGGTACACTGGTAGTTTATCGTCAGGTTTCGTTCATGCAAGCGCAGGACACCGGACTACAGATGGACCAGATGTTGGTAGTGCCAGGACCCGGAACCATAAACTGGGAAGATGCCAAACGACGACTTGCCATTTTTAAGGAAGAAGTAAGGAGGATCAAAGGAGTAGAGGCTATTACTACTTCCGGGGCTTTACCCGGGGCAGGCTACAACTGGGGTGCGGATATCTATAGGGTTGGGAAGGAAAAGACTGACATTCGTCTAGGTTGCGTCGTGTGGGTTGATCCAGATTTCCTCGCTACCTATGATATTCCTCTTGTGGCTGGCAGAAACTTTGATGAGAGGATTGCGTCCGATATGAAAGCGCTCATTGTAAACGAGGCCTCTCTGGAAGCCTTCGATCTTGGAACACCGGAAGAAGCACTGCAACAGAAACTGATTATGGACGGCGACACTTCCTCGATCATTGGTGTAGCGCGTAACTACAACTGGAACTCCCTGAAATCGGAGGTAACCCCTTTTCTGTTTGGTGCCGACAACATTATACCGGCCAACATATCCATTCAGCTGAATGCGCAGGAGCTGCGTTCAGCTACTGCGGCCATAGGAGAACTTTATCAGCAGCTTATTCCCGGAGAACCTTTTGAATATTACTTTCTCGACGATTCTTTCAACTCACAGTACCAAAGCGATCTTCAGTTCGGAAAGATATTCGGTCTGTTTGCCACCCTGGCGATTGCAATTTCCTGCCTTGGATTGTGGGGACTTGCTTCCTTCACCACATCGCAGAGACTTAAGGAGATTGGAGTACGGAAGGTATTGGGCGCATCCGTCTTAAACATTATTTACATGTTATGCAGTCAGTTTATGAAGCTGGTGGTGATTTCGTCGATACTCGCTATGCCTTTAGCATGGTACGGCATGGACAGCTGGCTTGCCCAATTCGCGTTCAGGATTGAACTAGGCTGGCAGTTGTTTGTCATTCCATTCGCCGCCCTTGCTTGTATCGCGCTACTAACGGTTGGCATGCAGGTCTTAAAAGGAGCAATGATGAATCCAGCCAAAGTTCTTCGGTCCGAATGAATGCATCCGGACAAAGTTGTCCGAATAAGGACGCGCGCGTAATTATATATAGCGGATTTTGAACCTCTTTCACTTCTTTTTTCGTGGCACGGTGTTGGTAAAGACAGAGCGTCACCCGTTAAGCAGTGACAGTTTAAATAACGAGATATAGAGTTAGGCGTGCGTAAAGTTTTGGGTGCAAGTGTCGGTCGCAGCTACCTGGTTGTTGTCGACGATCTTTACGCGCCCTAATCTCTTTTTACTTGATTACTCTTGCAACATAAGCGGTCTGCGTAAGCTTGCTTATAGAAGAGTCATAGGAGTTGTATAATATTCTTCTTTGGAAAGAGATTTCAACATAGCCGGATTTACGAGCATCGCGTGGGGGATTCTGATTATTATTCCATTGTATTTCGTTGTCATGGGCAAGGTCCAGCAGGATGTTTTTGTTTGTATTACCCTCGAATGTGCATTCATGATATCCGGAGTTACCATCTTGAAGAAGAACAAATGGGCATGGTCACTGATATTATTACTGTTCAGCTTGGTTGCAATTTATTTCGTGGCAAACATCCTTAACCTAACTTCGGGAACATATTCGGGGCGACGTCTCGAATGGCCATTCCTGGCATTGCTGGCAGTTTGGATGTCTTTAAATTTGTTTACAATGTATTCCATTGTGTGCATGATCAAGAGAACTGTCGTGCAGAAAATGAATATTAGCCAGGATCAGGTAGTGGCAACCATAATTGCAATTGTCCTGGCGGGGCCACCGTGGGCTATTCATCTTATTCATTCCCTCAACAAGCGATGTATGTAATCTTTCGGGTCCAGGTTAGTATCCACCTATAATAGGAATCACTTCTCCTGTCATATAGCTTGAACATTGTGGCGAAGCAAGGAACACATAAGCGGGTGCAATCTCTTCTGGTTGTGCAGCCCGCTTCATTGGCGTGTCTGCTCCGAACTCTTCTACCTGTTCGCGCTTCTTGTCTGCGGGATTGAGCGGCGTCCACACAGGTCCCGGCGCGACGCAATTCACTCGTATTCCTTTGCTCACAAGTTTTCCGCCGATAGCTCGCGTCCACGCGTGGATGCCTCCCTTTGTTAGAGAGTAATCAGGGATATTCTTGCTGCCTCTAATTCCCGTTACGGATCCTGTGTTGATAATGCTGCTTCCTTTCCTGAGGTACGGTAGGGCTGCACGCGTCATATGAAAATACCCATACAGGTTCGTCTTCAGTGTCAAGTCAAAATGTTCCTCCGACAGATGATCAATGTCAGGAACGTGCATCTGAAACGCACTATTGTTCACCAGTACGTCGAGTTTCTCAAACTCGTCGATGGTCTGTTTTACTGCATACAGGCAGAACTCACTTTCAGTAACATCTCCTGGAATAATAATACACTTCCTGCCTTCCTGTTCAACAAGTTGCTTCGTCTTTCGGGCGTCTGAGTGTTCATTAAGATATACGATAGCTACATCGGCCCCTTCACGGGCAAAGAGTATTGCTACCGATCTGCCGATACCCGAGTCTCCACCGGTAATGATGGCAACCATATCGCGAAGCTTGCCGGAGCCCTGATAATATGGGGCATCATACATCGGCTCAAGCGTAAGATCGGATTCGACACCTGGTTTCTTAAGCTTCTTACCGGGCAGAGGTGCTTCCGGATATTTTCTTGCGCCGGCCTGCATGGCGGTTGGCTCTTTTGATTTGCCAAGTCTCTTTTCTGCCCGCGCTACGCTCGTTTGAATTTTTCGATGCTGCCTGGCTGCCTGTTCGCCTTTTCGCTTATAGCTGTTATTTGTTTGCATAGGATCAATCTTAGTGTCTTTCCTACAGGCATTTTGAAAAATTCATGCCATCACTGTTCTGATTGCTTGTGAAGTCATCAGAGCCATCACACTTGCGTCAAACAGGATTGATCCGGGCCATTAGAGATATCTATTTCAATTGTGTTGTTGTCCGCCAGCTGCGGGTTGAGTAATAAGTTCCTCATGGTGAACTGATGCATTTCAGATCTGGATTCGTTGCTGAAAGTGCTGATCCCCTAAGCTTAGAATCTCATTCCTTCTTTGTCAGGAAATGCAAGCAAGTTTGTATTTTTGATTACATTACCTCAACCCTATACCTATGCGTTTTCTTTGTGTTCACTTCTTTGCATTGACAATCGGTCGAGTTGTCGTTTTTGCATTTGGGCTCTTGATAGCAACAAACCTGCATGCTCAGAAAGCGAATAGGATTTTTATCTCCGTCGACATGGAAGGCATCGGCGGTATAGGCACTGCTGCAATGGTGAGCTCGTCCGGCAAAGATTATGACACCGGTCGTAAGCTCATGACTGCTGAAGTAAATGCCGTTGTCGCGGCGATCTTCGAGGCTGGACCAGCTGAGATCGTTGTTAACGATAGTCATGGTGACATGCAAAACCTCTTACATACCCAGCTGGATGCGCGTGTTCAGTATATACAGAGTAACATCAAGCCCCTGGGAATGGCGCAGGGTCTCGACAATTCATTCAGTGGGGTGTTCTTTATAGGATATCATACGATGGCTGGTACCGAAAATGGATTTCTTGCCCACACAGGTTCAAGTGTTGTGAAGGGCCTTTGGATCAATGGAACTGAGGTAGGCGAGGGAGGGTTGAATGCTTTCTACGCAGGATCTCTTGGTGTACCTGTCCTGTTAGCGAGCGGAGATAAGACTTTCAGCGAGGAAATTAGGAAGCTTGTATCTCCACGCATAGTGATTACCAAAGAGGCGATTGGTAACAACGCTGCTAAACTGCTTCATCCCGATGTTGTAATCAAAGAACTTCAAGTCCAGACGCGGGCAGCGGTTAAGGACATCGGTAAAGCAAAACCTTTGTCGTTATCAGGACCAGTAGAATTCAAAATCAAAGTGGATACTCCAACACGTGCCGACATTGCAATGAGCATCCCTGGCATGAAACGTCTCGATGGTTTCACCGTTTCGTATCAGGCCAGGGATATGGCCGAGGCATATAAGCTCATTAGAGTGATTTATAAGTATCTTGACTGGTAGACGTCAATGACTGGCGGGCAATGTCATACTCACAAGCCTTTGCCCGTGGCTGCCCAGTAGATTCCGCCGTAGAGGTGATCGAGGAAAGTTTGATCTGAAAACACCAGCCCGATGTGACCAAGACCTGTGTAGAAGGCGCGACCACCGTCGTAGTTGTGATACCATGATATCGGGTGTACAGCTCCCATGCCTTTACCTTCGTTGGTGCCCCACTTTACTTTAGGATCGTATGTCTTTTCATCCACCGTCACAAGCACTTTGAGATCATCAGCCTTACGTTCGCTGTATTCATACCATTCGTCGGTCCACAACAGCTTCTTTGGAAATCTTTCCATACCGGGGAAGTTGCTATCCTGCACATTGAGGTAGGCAGTTTGTTGCTGAGGATGGATCTTGAACATCATACCAACAAGTTTTGTGTACCATGCCCAATCATATTCAGTGTCAGCAGCGCTGTGTATGCCTACGTAGCCTTTGCCACTTTTAATGAATTTTTCGAAGGCAGCCTGTTGCTCATCGTTGAGGACATTACCTGTTGTATTTAAGAAAATCACTGCTTGAAAGCTTTCCAGTCCTTTGTCGCTGAAGACGCCGGCGTTTTCCTGCCAATCGACAACAAAGTTATGGCGGCTCGCGAGTTGACGCACAGCATCAACGCCCTCATGAATGGATTGATGGTGAAAGCCATCTGTTTTGGAAAACAACAGAACTTTGAATTGCTGAGCCACTGCGGGAACGGAGCAAAGGGTAATTGCTGCAATAAAGGCGTAGTAATAAAATAGGCGTTTCATATGCGGTTTTTGTTGTGGATCAAGATAGCCAATCGACTGTTGTGCCTAAAGCCGCTAGCATAAAAATCGATTCAGTGTCTCTTAAAGATTGTCAGGTTTTCCTGATTTCGGCTGAATTTGAAATTACTCATCTTGCCATCGGTCACGTTGTGCGCTACAAAGGGCTCCTCACAGTTGCCGGCGGAACAATGCCGGCAACATATTAACGATGTGCTGAAGATTGTCAGGTTTATTGGCGCCGGGTTTTCATTGTTGCCGCCAAAAGCTTCGTTAGGTTTAATCATGTTTCAGGCCGGGACATTACACGTTGTGTCAACTTTAAACCACTAAAAAATGAAAACTTTCGATTTAAAAAGCGCGGGATTGTCGCCCTTGACTCCCGAGGAGGAACGGAACATCTCAGGTGGATTCTGGATTCAAATTCTTGGCGGCGCCATCGCTGTTGCCGTCGGAACTGTAGTAAGGGATTGGGATAATTTCAAGGCAGGTCTCGCGGGCCAGCCGGAGCGCATTAAATAGATGCCCTGATCTCACTGGGTAATCATTGCAGAAGGGCTGCCCTGATTACCCAGCTTAAATACAGCATGTGTCACTTTTAGGAAGAAGCGCTAATACGAACAACAAACCAAATACCTGCTTATGACAAAGAGAGGGTTTAAATGGAAGGAGAATCTGGCAGTTGCTGTGATACTGTTCCTTTTCTGGTTGATGATTCAATACTGGGACGAGATGAAGCATTTTATTGCCAGTACATTTTTTTGAAAGGGGTGTAACGAATCGGCCGACCATTGACGTAAAACAGGGCCAGGGATGTTCGCCATGCAGGTGGAAATCGAGCAAAATGCCGACATTGGTGAGATACCTTTATGCCTATGGCACGAATATCCATCCTTGTCCTGACTTTGCTTGTATGCGCATCCTTTAATCGCCCTGTTAAATGGGTGGCGCTTGGCGATTCTATTACTTACCTGAATGATCATGCCGATGAGACGGGCAACAGGATAACCAAAGGCTATATGACCATAATCAGTGGCCGTCATCCTGATATTCAATTTGTCAACAAAGGATTTAATGGTTGGACGTCATGCGGGATTGCCAATAAGATAGAGACTTTGGGTCTTGAGCCGGCCGACGTATACACTGTTTTTCTTGGCACCAACGACTGGTGGCAGGGAAAACCAATAGGTGAAATCAGTGACTACAAGAACAATACTGGAGATGGGACAATTAACGGATCGTTTCGGATTATCGTGAACAAGTTTCGATCGCTCAACAGGAAGGCGCGCATCATTTTGATCACGCCGTTGCAACGGGGTGATTTTGTTTATATCAATGACATGAAGAACAATGCATATGGCTCCTATCGTGATAAAAATGGTCAGACCCTTAAACAGGTGGCCCAGGCTATTGAAGATATTGGGGCATATGAAAAGTTGCCGGTAATTGATCTGTACAATGATAGTGGCATTACGTTAGACAATATGGTTGCATTCAAGAGGCTGAAAGATCCGGCTACGGCCGAGTTGCGTGACTATAAATATCCCGATTACGTGGGTGTGCCGTTCAACCCGGAAGCAGATACTTATCCTTACCCTCCGGAGGCAATTGATATGA
The DNA here is from genome assembly GCF_037203685.1 of Chryseolinea sp. T2. Taxonomy (NCBI): domain Bacteria; kingdom Pseudomonadati; phylum Bacteroidota; class Cytophagia; order Cytophagales; family Fulvivirgaceae; genus Chryseolinea; species Chryseolinea sp. T2. The sequence goes on along the minus strand of NZ_JBBCAU010000007.1, from coordinate 283,835 downwards.
CGTATGACGGTTTACATCCATCAGACAAAGGCTATCAAATCATTGCTGATATGCTTGAAAAGGTGCTCGTGCGGCGTTAGTTTAACAGCAACCACACGGCTGCTGAGATAGAAACACATAACAGGCATATAAGTAACGTTCTGGATGTGTACCTGAATACCTCGCGATCATGTATTGGTTCATCGACCGCCGACCTGGCCATGACAATGTTTTGCAAAGCAATGGCATTGCCGGCAACGCTGCCGCTGTGGAGCACCGCAGTAGCAAGTGTTACGTTAGTAGTTGCGCTTGTGAGCAGACCATTTAACAGTAAGTTGGACATGGTCGCGCTGCCGGTTAAGAAGGCACCAAGAACACCGAAAGACATAATGAGATATGGTTCCAGGTATTCCGGTTGATGGGCAATGAAAACTCCGATGTAGTCGACCATCTCCCAACGTACGAGCTGGGAGAAGATTATGAGTGCAAGAATTGTCAATGTCGATTGGACAGTTCTTTGCGCTGACTTTTCAATTGCCTCTTTCGCCTGGAACTGTTGATGACTGATTTTAAATATTAGGCTGATGACCGCTATGGTGATCAGGAACACCAATCCGGGCTGATACGCTGAAAGGGACTTTGTCCCGCCGGGCATCGTAAAAGAAATCGTTCCCAAAATCAGTTTGCTCATTAACAGGAACGCAATCAATAGGCAGTAGGGCCAGAAGGATGTGATCCAGAATTTTAATCCCCAGGTTCTGACGGCAGGATTATATATAGTCATGAACAGTATCATTCCGACAGCCCCAGTGATCACAGAAGGATATTCAACTGTAAACCTGCTGCCAATGAAGAACAGTACGTAGTAAATAATACCCGCGCCAAGATGCATGGGCAGAGTTGTGCTCCAGCTTACAGCGACGCCTTCAATCTTGCTATACAGGTACGTAAGGATGAATGGCATTGCAAGGCACGAGAGTGCATTGATGACCATCACAATGTTGATCGTTTCGTTCAGCTCTGTAATTCCAAGTCCGAAAATCAATGGTGCACCGAGTGCACCAAAGATCACTCCGTTAAGGCTACCACTTAAGGCAACGGCGATCGACGTGAGTGGCTTAAAACCCGATTTTGCAAGCAGGGGAATGAGCAGGATAGGAGGCACTCCAAAACCGGCGATGCCTTCAAAGAAAGTACCCAGGAAGAAGCAATAGGTAATCAACAGATAAGGCCTGTCAGGACTGGTCACCACAAATTCGTCGAGGAAAGCGAGGCGCTGATTGTTTAACAAAAATCGGTAGAAAGCAACGGCCCCAAACAGAAGTAAGGAGAGCTCCAGTGTGATAGCCACACCGTTGACGACGGCATTTGTCTGTGTACTTCCCCAGCCAGGTCCCAGTACAACGTAGAGCACCTGCACAAGAATACCAGCAACAGCACCAATGCGGATGTTTTTAAGTATAAACGTTCCCGCAAGCAGGCACGCAAGGCTGAGAAGGAGAATCATGATGTGAGGGTAAAACTATCACAATTGGCCAAGAACAACTTTGCCAAGTGGAGAAATTTCATAGCCAATCTCGTGACTGATGGTCAGCCCGAGGTTCTTCAATTTGCGGATATTGAGCTTCAGCCACATTCGCTCGCGCCCAAGTTTTGAAGCCAGCTCAGTGGACACAACGTGGGGATGTTTACTGATGATATCCAGCGTTTCTTTTGTCCATGGGCCTTCTTTGCTGACTGCGTCGAAACGTTGAAGCTTTTTGATTAGCTGCTGATATTTTTCATCGCCGATATCTGTGGTGCTTCGCAGTTTTATGCGTGGGTCTTCTGAATGATAACGCACCGCCACTTTGTATATCTCTCCGGTTTCGACCTTTTGAAGTGAATTCACAAGCGACTCGCGTGATTCGTAACCCGCTGACTTAGCATTGACTTCGCTTATGTCACGTTCTTTGACAACATCAATCGAAGTTATTTCCACCTGACCGATTGCCGTCTTGAGTAGTGTTCCTTTTTTCACAGAAGGCTTTGTCCATTTTCTGAACTGCAGAGTGACTTTTCCATCATGAATGAGATGCAGGATTTCTACCTTGATGATCATTGAGAAATTATTTGACCTGAATTTCTATAAATTTGATTGATCACGCACACATTATCAATATGAACATTCCTGAAGGAAAGAAAACCTCGGCTACCGATCACCTGGCAAATGAACGAACCTACCTGGCATGGATCAGGACCGGAATTGCCATCATGGCTTTCGGTTTTGTTGTTGTCAAGTTCGCGCTGTTTGTGAGGCAGGCATCGCTTATGCTAACGGCACAAAACATTGCTGTGTCACCATCGCAGCAGTTTCACTCGGCTTATGTGGGCATAGGCCTCGTCGGGTTGGGTACTTTGATGTGTTTGCTCGCTTTCTTTCGTTACAAGAATATTGAAAAGCAGTTGCTGTCCAATACTTTCTTTCCATCGCTCACACTTTCAATCCTTCTTACTATTTCAATAATCCTCGTTGGCGTGCTCCTGCTGTTTTATCTTGTGACCAATCTAACATCAGCGCTTTGATTTTGCTTCCATCAACGCTTTGATTTTCCTTTCCGCTTTCCGGCTGGCGCAACAATGTCACCCAGTAGGTCCAACAGATCCTGCTTCAGCCTTTTGTCGTTACAACGGGTAAGCGAAACGTGAAGGCAATCGTTGAACCGTACATATTCGCGAATTGATCTGGCAAGTTTCTTAATGACCTTCTGGTCCAGTTCGGCCGTATCAAAATGAAGATAGTTGATAAAGAGTGTATCCTGCTTTCGATCGGCCTTAGCATCCATGCGTGCGATGAACGTGTCACCCATCAGAACGGGGAGCGCGAAATATCCATACTTGCGCTTCTTCTCAGGAACAAAACACTCTACCTGGTAATCGAAGGCGAAGAAGTCCTTGAGCCGGTGACGCAGAACATTGAGAACATCGAACGGTGAAAGGATAAATATATCGCCGGATAGAGCGATCTTCCGTTTTTGATATTCAGGCAACATATATAGAGGCGCAGAGCGGAATCGGTCGATTTCAACCTGACAGACCACTCCTTCGTCAACCAGCTTTTTCAACTCTGATCTGATGACATTGTTCTTAACATAACGGCCGCGATAGGCGACATCCTTTATATATCCGATTCCCCAGGCACGCAACGAGCTCAGGATGATATGGTGAGCAAATTCTTCAGGAGTTGGCCGTGATTTGTCAATGTCGGATGGAATCACGTTGTCAGAAAGGTCGTATAACTTTTGAAAGTCTCTGCGGCGTGTACTAATAAGACTTCCATCGGAATGAAGACGTTCGAGTGCTACTTTGGACGGACGCCAGTCCCACCATCCTGTGCTCTTAGTGACGCGATCGTTTTCGAAATTACGGGCCATGAGTGGCCCTTCACGCGATATTCGGTCGAGGATCTGATTCATCAGATTGGCTTCCTTTTGTGAGACTGTGTGTCTGCGCGAAGCAAGTGCCTCCTTTATCGGATACGAAAAGCGAAAGTTCTCCATAGGCATGAAACCGGAAGCAAAAGTCCAGAATTCATATATCCTGCTTTCGTCCTGCAGCTCGAAAAGCCATTCTGTTTCATAATCGGGAACACGCGACCAGATCGAATGGTGGTGCGCCCGTTCGACAATGTAGTTGGTGTCGATCTGAAGAAAGCCGAGGTGTTCGATGTACTTATAAACGGCCTCTTTGCCCTTTCCGAACTGAGCTGGTTTTGACAGACCGGCCGCATGCAAAACGATGCTGCGTGCGCGTTCGTTAGAGATCACAAGAGGCTTCATTTACTTCGATGTTGTATAAACGGAATATACGATGAAATTGATTGGTCGGCATTCGATTTGAACAATCAGCGTTAAGCGGCCTCATCAGCGATTGCTGAATTATAGTACGAGTTGTCTGAAAAGACTATCGAGCATTTCTTCTGCATCAAGGCAAAGTCCGGGATGAACGTGTGAAGTCTGAACAATTGTACTCCGTGTTGCTGTGAGCCATCGAAACCGTTCAGCAATCGGAAGTTCCCCGATTGGTCCGCCTGTCTTACCGCCGGCGCTTATTCTTTCGAAAGCCATTATGTAGCCATCGAGCTCATCGCAGTCGACATCGCCGAATGCTTTAAGCTTTTCGCGGTTTACCTGGATACGTGTTCCAAGAAACTTCTGAGGTCCGCAATAGAGAATCACACCGACGTTGAAAAATTCCAGTCGCTCGACTTTTGGTACGATCCGGATCACGGCATATTCAAATACGCTGCGCTCTTGCATAGTTAGCTTCTTCTACAAAGAAATCCGCATCAGCGATGCGGTGAGTGAGAAATGTATAGTAGGCGTCCCGTTGTGCAGCAGGTCCGTCAAATGCATGATCATCAAGCCAGTCATCCGGAATCTGTTCGAGGATGTCTTTGATCAACTCATTCGTGAGCAACTGACGGCATTGCGCATTTGCGTCCTGCAATTTTGATGCTGCCGTAAGCAGTACATGATCTTTAATCCTGGGAAACGGGCGTTTACGTGACTCCCAATCTGTCCAGGAATGATGAAAGTACAGTGATGCGCCATGGTCAATGACCCAGACTTCTTTGTGCCACCAAAGCAGGTTGGTGTTTCGTGCAGTGCGATCGACATTAAGCAACAAGCTGTCGAGCCATACGATTCGCGATGCAAGGTCGGCGTCCACTGTCGTAACTACCGGATCAAAAGTCACGGCGCCGGATAAATAATGAACGCCGAGATTAATTCCTACACTGCCTTTCAGCAGGTCCTGGATTTCTTCGTCACCTTCAATTCGTCCGAATGCCACATCGAGGCTGGCGAAGACTAATTCGGGAACATGTAACCCGAGAGTCCTTGCTATTTCGCAGCCAATGAGCTCAGCGACAAGAGCTTTCTTTCCCTGTCCGGCGCCACGAAATTTTAAGACATACATAAAACCATCGTCGGCCTCAACCAAACCTGGCAATGATCCACCCTCCCGAAGCGGCGTGATGTATCTGGTCACATTAACGGATCGCAGCGGTGTCATTCAAGTTTGGCCATTCATCATCCGATAAAGGTAATACATTGTTGAGTCACATCCTCGCGAGCGAAATTCAATGAATCATTTGCTATCTTTGTTGGCAGATGAACGAGATCATTAGGTTGATGTTCGTTCCGGTAAGAGTTGGTAGTCTCGCCTTAGTATCAGGGGTATTGAAAAGAGAACTCAGTGATCAGAGGTAAATGGCACTTGTGATCAGAAGTAAATGGGACTCGGTGATCGGAGGTATGAGACTTAGTGGCCAGAGGTAAATGAGACTTAGAGGGCAGAGGTAAAATGAAAACCTAATGATCAGAAGCAAATTGAGAACTTCTCATAAAAACTTTTGCAATCAGTTTAACAATAAAAGCAGCATAGCCAATTAAACGAATAGAACATGAGTGACGTACGAATAAGATGTCCGAAGTGTGAGTGGGAACCGAAACCGGATGATAAGTGGGCATGCTCGTGCGGTCACCAATGGAATACCTTTTCGACTGCAGGTCGTTGCCCCAACTGCGGCAAAATATGGAAGGATACGCAGTGCTTTCATGCACCAATAGGTTGTGCCAAGTGGAGCCCTCATCTCGATTGGTACGATGGACTCGATGAGATCATTCAAAAGCTCATCGAAGAAATAGAGATCAGCTGGGAACTTGCCGAGCAAGAGGTACATCGGGAAGTTGGCGTTCGTTCCCGGTGAACGGGTTGGGCTAATTCGTTTAGCCTTCATGCCGTTATTCTAATGCCATTAATAAGCGCTGGTCCATTAACTCAGCCCTGGCCTTTATTCACTGTTTTTCAGCGAGGTTTAACCTCCAGATTCAATACCTGGCATTTTTTTCTGCTTAGGTCTAACTCTTTTGCATCCCCTCCGTAAAAGGGGTACGAAAGACGTTCTATGAAGACCCACACTCTACCCATTTCGGCAATGGGTTTTGCGCTGTTCCTATGTGCATGCGACAAAGAAGCCGAGCTAGCGTTGAGACCCTCCGTTGCAACCTTTTCCCTTCAAACAGTATCCTATTCCGAAAAAGATGGCAGCCAGGACATCGCTATCGAGTTGAGCAAACCAGCTAAAGAAGCGGGTACACTATCCGTTGTACTGGAATCGGATGTGTTGGATGGTTTTGCTATTTCACCGACGCCCCATGACGGCATTATTACGCTACAGGTCGAGCAGGGAAGTTTAGGGGCGTTTATCAAAGTCGCTCCTATTGACAATGACAAACTGGACGGTACAAAAGTGCTGAGCTTTGCGCTGAGCAATGCCACTAAGGGGCTACAGGTTGGTGCAGCCAACCGCCTTGAGTCAACGTGGATTGACGATGAAAGTCCTTCCATTGTAAGCTTTGCGCTTGAAAGAGGTTCCGTCATAGAATCTTCATCGACCAGCACTGTTGTTACCTTGCAGTTATCTCACGCCGCACTGGCTGATGGATCAATTGAGATTGATTTTTCAGGAAGCCAGGGTTCTTACGCAGTTGATTTCACAACGATTCCGGAGGCAGTAAACAACAAAATCGTAGTGCCAGTGCAGGCAGGAAGTGCAGTGGTGAGTTTCACTATAGACCCATTGAATGATGCTCTTTACAATGCAGAGAGGAAGATCAATTTTAAGATCAACTCCGTTTCTTCTGTACTGGAACTGGGCGCCAGATCATCTTACGAGTTCACAATCAGCGACGATGAACTTGGCGGAAGGGCAAAGGCCTACGTGACGAATGCGGGCAATGGATGGTCGAGCAAGCGTCAGATCTATTACGCGCTTGATGGCAGTGTGGAACGAGTGGCCTGGGAGAGCAAGACACCTGGTCAAACCGGCGGGGAATATCGTTACGTGTACGACCAATCCGGCGCAATTGAAAAGGTAATCGTTAATGCAGTTACCTATATTAAATACATTCGGGAAAACGGTCGTATCATCAAAGCGGAGGAATATGACAATGAAGAACTTGATCGGTACACTCTCTATGGTTACGATCAGGCGGGTAACATTGGTGAAGTTGCCATTCATGACCGACAGTCTGATGGTAGTTTTGCTTTCTCTCTCGACTTCGTGTACCTGTATTATACCGACGGAAACCTCTACAAGAAGCTTGTGTACAATCCGGCTGGAGGTGGTGAGCCGGTACTCATCACTACCGATACCTATGAGCATTATGTCGATGGGGTGAATCCGTTTCCAATCGAGATCATTCACGGGAAGCCAATTCAGAACAAACTACCTTCAAGCTACCGCCATGAAACAGAGGATAAGGTATTGAACTATTCCTTCACATATCAGTTCCTCGAGGGCGGACGGCCATCGTCGCGCACGGCTTCCGGTTCGGGAACTATGGAAACTACATCTTACGAGTACTATTGACACAACGGGTTGGCTACTCACAGTCAAGGACCAAGGTGTCCGGGACTGTGGGTTGTCCGGCCTGGGGATATTTCCGTCTCCTTTTTTTGCCAACATTTTTTCTTAACTTGATACAAAGAGAAGGTCATGGCAGAACAAAAAACGAAGCCTACGGAACAATCGGTTGAGGCGTTTCTTGGCAAAGTTCCTTCCGAACAAACCCGCGATGACTGCAGAGTCATTATGAAGATGATGGAGAAAGTCACAGGTGCACCGCCGAAGATGTGGGGCCCTTCCATCGTTGGGTTTGGCAAATACCATTATAAATATGAGAGCGGTCACGAGGGATATTCATGCCTTGCAGGGTTTTCTCCCCGCAAGACGGCGATCACAGTATACTTTATGTTGCCGGAGTCGGAGCGGGAATCACTGTTGAAGAAACTCGGCAAGTACAAGGTCTCCACGGCATGTATCTACATAAAGAAGCTTGCAGACATCGATGTGAAAGTTTTACAGCAAGTGGTTGACAGATCTGTCAAGTATGTAAAAAGCACGTACGGCGAGGCTTAGTCGTGAATTACAGTAGATAGTTTGTCCATCACGTCTGGTATCACCGGAAAGGCATTGCTTCAGTGAATTCGTTCAGAGAATTTGCCTGCATCGAATAATTGCATACATCGGTCCTGGTCACTAGAATGTCTCCCCGATGCGGAAGTAGATGCCCTGATCTTTCTTGCCTAGTGCGCCTTCAATGCCGATGTTCACATTTCGTGCTTCAAGCAATTTGAATCGTATACCGGCTCCGCCTCCGGGAAGTATTCCGCTGTATGGCTTTTCAGTCATGGCCAAACCAAAAAACGCAATCATACCCCATCGTTTATAGAAGCTCCATCGGTATTCTGTTTGCACAGTAGCTTCAATATCCCCCCGATATTTTCCATCGGTATAACCCCGGATGTCTTTTCCTCCAATTGATTGCTGTCCACTGAAAGGCACATCTCCAAATCCGCCAAAGCAGGTGAGACGCGACGCAAGTACCGACCTTTTAGATATTCGTTGATAGTAGTTGAAGAAGAACCGTACAGAATAGAAAGCGCTATCACTACCCATCCACTTCGCATTGTTCAATAGGGTAAGCGTTGAAAAGACGCCAGAACGCGGATTGTATATATGATTGCGTGAATCATAACTCGTTGTAAAGCCGATCCCATTGGCGTTTACGATTTCTTCGCGCGGTCTTACTGTTTCAAAGGACGTGTTGGTGTATTGAATTTTTGTTACTACTCCGGCATAAAAATCTCCTGTAACCCGCCGCAGAACCTTGAGTAATCCAAATGTATTGACAGCGCTATAGTCCACAAAGTCGCCATCACCAGCAGCAGATGGCGATTCAAAATATTGAAAATTGATGTTGCCGACACCGCCCGCGACAGCGATACGCCACTTGTTTTCCCCGAGATAGAGTTGTGTAAAGCCTGCAGCGAACAATGACCGGTTCTGCGAAAAGCCCCCGCCTAATCCGATCACGCTGGCATGGGATATCGTATCGCGGGGATTAACATCAAAGAATAACATTGTGTTTGCGCCAATGATGGCGCCGTAAGAAGTATTGTAACTGATGATCGGAATCCCTGCGAGATCAAATTTTCGTTTCTTCTTTTTCTCTTCAACCCAATCTTCATCCTGTCCATGAAGATTATGGCATATCAGTGAAAACAGAATTGTCACAACAAGACAGGTAGCAATGCGTGTCATGGACGGCGTTGCTGCAAGTTAAGCCATTTGAACTTCTATTAGGAATCACCCGATCAGATGGAAGCAAAAAATCCACAAAACATCCTGCTGATCTCCTGACTAAAGAGGGAGGGATGCTTTGTGGATTATCGCTTATTGCCTTCGGCTTAATTGTTGAATGCAGTGTCTGTTACGTCAGTTGCTGTTTTGACCTGAGGGTTAGCGATGACTTACTTTCTGAAACGGATTTCCACTTCAATCCGAACAAAGGGCGTAAAAATTTCAATCGTCGTATGATCTCGTACGATGCAAAGCAACCCGCGGTCGTAAATAATAACAGGAGAAAGAATTTTATTTCAACAGCTATAGTAAGCGGGAATATTAGTATCGAACCCGCATATAAGAATATCATGTGCAGAATGTATACGGGGTAAGCTGCTTCACTGAGATATCTGAGCGCCCTGCCCGGACGGTTGAGATACTTGTAACCGAACGCAAAGCACGTAAATATCCAGGCGTGCGATTCAGCGACTAGTGCATACATAGGCACTTGTACATTGAGTATCACTCTCACAACGAATCCAGCGACACCCAGTATTGGAAACATCCAGCGCCACCGTAGTAACATGTTCCAGAACGATTGCCCGGAAAGAACGAGGCAAAAGCCACTTAAGAATGCCAGGAATCCAAGGGTGAATCCATGCCAGGTCATCGCATACATTTCATATGGAAAGGGTTTCAATACATAAGCTTCCCCAACAAAAAGACCTGTGATGATCAGTAATCCGGCCGGATGCGAGAATACTTTTCTCATGAGACGGACGAAGGCACTGTCCTGATTACTTTTTAGGGCATATAGCACTGGCGCGAGAATCACCACATACGAAAAGATGTTACCAAGAAACCACAGGTGGCCTGGACTGATTGAATAGGTCACTGGCAACTGATTATAGTATTGCCCCAACGCCAGGCTTATTGGAAAGATGCAGAACATGCCGAACACATAAGGTAACAGGATTCGAAGCGCGCGTTCCTTCAAGAGAGCTTTCCAGTCTCTTTGTTGCATTGCAAAATAGACACCCATTCCAGAAACGAAGAAGAGAAAGGGTATTCTCCATATGTTCAGCATAGCCATGGGCAACCAAAGCGACGACCATGCTTCTTTGTTGGTGATGAAACCGATCATGATCCCCCACGGTTGGAAACCAATGGCCACGTGATAGATCAACAACAACGCGATGGCAATTACGCGAAGCCAGTCAATATCGTATCTGCGATTCATAATTTTTAAGAGAGAGGGTTATTTGGACATTATTACTGACACCATCATTTAAGAAGGGTTGCAATTTCTGGTCGTGTTTTTTCGACATAGGCGTAGTCAAGCTTCAGGCCCATTGGACCGAGGATCTTGGTCATCATATCATAGGCAGGTTTGGCTTCTTCAAATGAACCAGCAACCGATTGGTACGGTGTGGCACCGTACTTGTTTGTGATGTTTTTGTCAGCGCCTTTGGCCAGAAGCATCTTTACGATTTCGGGACGACAGAAGAATGCAGCAGTATGAAGAGCAGTAGACCCGTCGTTGTTCTGGAAGTTCAGATCCGCTCCGGCGTCGATAAGAATCTTTGCCTCTTCCGGCTTTCCAAATACAGCAGCACTGATGAGCGGGCTGGATCCTCCAAATGGGTCCTTCTCATTGATGTTTGTACCGGCTTTGATGTGCTGCATCAGGGCCTCTTTATTACCCGTGACCACTGCGGTATGAATATCCACCGATGGGGCTTCTGCTTTGTTCTTGCTTTGCGAATTGGTGCAGCTGGCGCTCACAACTACAAGTAGTATTGCTCCCAGCATTCTGGCCTTAGCCGTCCAGTTAGCTGCCCGTTTCAGTGATACTTTAATAGAATTGATTGCGCGAGCTGTTCTGAGGTGTTGAATGCGTTTCATAATTAGGTGTTGTTTTTTGTGAGAGAATTATGACACGAAAAACGGAAGTAAGGCGGCCATTGGCCGATCACTTTTGCGCCTAAAAGCATCACCTTTGAGGACGGGGATATAAATGGTGACGCAGGGATATAAATTTTGAAGCAACAATGGCGTTAAACGCCCGATTTTGCCCTCTTTTCAATGACCGATATCCCGGAAGTTGTGTTGGATCAGATGACCGCAATTGTCTGGTTTTCGTACAAGTATTGTTAGTTTTACCCTGATGCCAGAGCTGAATCAGCAGCCCTTTCTTGATGAGTTGATGCAGGTGATCGACCGGAATCTGCCAAATGAGCTATTTGGAGTTTCGGAGCTCGCCGAAGAAATGAATATGAGCCGTTCGAACCTGCTGCGCAAGGTGAAGAAGGAAACGGCCCTTTCTGTTAGCCAGCTGATCAGTCAGGCACGGCTAAAGAAGGCCATGGACCTTCTGAAAACGTCGCAGCTCAATGTGACCGAGGTTTCCCAACAGGTCGGCTTCAACAGCACCTCCTATTTTATAAAGTGTTTCCGGGAGCATTACGGGTTTCCTCCTGGCGAGGTCAATAAAAAAGGTGAAGCTGAGCCAAAGCCGTTGGAAGAAGCCGAAGATCAGGCGGCAGGGTGGGACGCGCAGATGCCCCTCAGTGATGGATCACCAATTGGCCAACCTTACGACAAAAGGTCCGGGCCTGCAAAAAATGCTATTCGATCTTTTGACGAATCCAATGGAAGTGGCCGGCAGAAATGGGCATGGATCGGAGGTGCGGTCTTGGTAATCGCGCTGGGCCTGGGCGTTGGATGGTACTTCCTGAATCGATCGGAGGGTCCAAAATCCATAGCGGTGCTTCCTTTTAAAAACGAAAGCGCTGATTCCTCAAACCTGTATCTCATTAACGGATTGATGGATGCTACTCTAAACAACCTTCAGGGTATTGGCAATCTTAATGTGGTAAGCCGCACGACGGCTGAAAAATACAGGAGCACCAGTAAGTCAATTCCGGAAATGGCGTCGGAGTTAAATGTACAATACTTTATAGAGGGCAGCGGGCAGAAGATCGGTAACCGGATATTGTTGAACGTGCAGCTTATAGATGCTAAAACTGATAGTCACCTTTGGGCCAGGCAATACAGACGGGAGTCGGCGGATATTTTTGCATTGCAGCAGGAAATTGCCAATGACATTGTTCGCGAGATCAAGGTAATTGTTACTCCAGAGGAACTTGGACGTATTGAAAAGAGACCAACACAGAATATCGAGGCATACGAAGCATTCCTGCAGGGTAAGGAGCACTTCTATCAAAGTAAGAAAGCTGACCTCGAAGCAGCCATCCCCTGGTTTAGAAAGGCCATTGAGCACGATCCTCAGTTTGCATTGGCCTATGCCCACCTGGTGATGGTCTATTATTATCTCGACATATTCAATGTGGTCAAGAATCACACTGCAGATGTCGATGACATGTCGGACAAGGCAATTCTCTATGATCCGAAGTTGAGCGAAGCACTTGTGGCTAAAGCGTTGTCATTCGCCCAGCGACACCGTTATGACCTCGCTACGCCATACCTGGAACGCGCTCTCGAATATTCTCCGCGGTCTGGGTTGGTTATGCACTTCCTCGCGGAATTCTATAACCTCTACGACCCCAATCCTCACAAGTATCTCGAAATCGCCATACGGAAAGCAAAGGTCGATGCAGCCAACGATTCAACTACACGCGCCTTTAATTATTTTCATGTCAGCAATGCACTTTTTCAGAATGGTTTCACAAAAGAGGCAGATCAATTCATTCAAAGATCCATTGCACTGGACCCCAACGGATTTTTCTCTCGTTATCTACGAGCATGGGTGCCGAATTTTGCAAACCACAACTGGAAGGCAGTTAAGGAAACGCTGGAACAGGAATACAATAAGACTCCAATGCGTTTCGATATATTAGCCGAGATAGCAAAAGCAGAGTTTATCATGCGCGACTATGCATCAGCCAGCAAGCATTACGACAGTGCGCTTTCGATGATGAACATGTTTCGGATGGATATATTGAAATATGAATACCTGCGTATCGGAATCGCCCACGAACACACGGGCGACACGGCAAAAGCGAATTACTTTTATAAAGAGTATCAGGCTTACGTCGATCAGGACCAGACTTTCTATCACGATCTGAATCAGGCGTCGCTACTGATTCAGAAGGGAAAGAAAAAGGAGGCGCTGGATCTGATCACGAGATTTGCTGATACCCAGGAGATGTTTCACTATCAATTGCTTCTGATTGACGTCGATCCGACATGCGAAGACCTCTTTGAAGAGAAACAATTTAAGGCTGCCGTTAAGAAGATAAACGAGAACTTCACGCGTTCTCACAAGGCCCTCGACGACAAGTGGCGCGACGAATTCGAAAAACTTTAACATTGGCGGGCACTATCCTTCTTCGTCGACGTTACGCATCTTCATTAGCAATGTGTATGCGTTCTTAACCACGACGTTTGATTCTTTACCCACTTCGTCGGAAGTGATCTGCTGGCGTCCGTGTTCCAGTACACCAGGCACTACTTCAACCATGTCAAAGTCAGCATCGTTGCGTGCTACAAAGATGTAGTACTTATTCTCCCACCTCACAACGGCATCTTCAGGTACCGTTAATGCATCATGTGCTTTAACGAAAACTTCGCCGTTCATGAACATGCCAGGAACCAGTTCGGATGAATACTGTTCGAAGTGACAATGTATTTCGGCAAGCCGTTCGTTGTTTAACATCTTGTTCCCTATAATAACGCGGGCCTCAAATTTCTTTTCAGGGTTGTTGTTTGTGTAGGCAATCACCCGTTGCCCTACTGCAATCTTACCAAGATCACCTTCAAACACGGAGAGCGCCAAATGTATATCACGCGGATCGATGAGCTCAAAAAGGTTATCTGTGGGGGCAGTATACTTCCCGATGCTGACATTGACGCTGGACACAAATCCGTCGATTGGAGACAGAATGCGTACTTCCTTTGAAAGTGACTCTGCGGTTAATTTAACCGGATTGATGCCGATCACCTCGAGCTTTCGGGCATATGCGCTCACCAGGATCTTGTTTGATTCATATTCTGCTCTGGCCTGCTCGAAGACCTTGTCGCTGCTGGCTTTACTCGAATTGAGTACACCCTGCCGCCTGAACTCAGATTCGCTTAAGGATAATTTTTCCTTTGCAAGCAGATAGTCCTGTTGCAGTTGGATGAACTGCATGTCTTCGAGAGTAGCCAGCACCTGACCTTTCTTCACATGCATGCCGGGTAGCAGGTCCGTTGATTTCAGATATCCACCCAATGGAAAGCTAAGACTTACGATCGACTGAGGCGGCACATCTATGGTACCCTGCAGTCGCAGAATGCTGCTCACGGTGTCGAGACTGGGATGGCCTATTTCAATGCCCACATGCTGAGCCTGCTGGGCCGTAAGATGGACGCTTGCCGACGGAGTGAGCTCGGAGCTTTTAGCGTCAGTTCCCGTGGGAGTTCCGCCGCATCCAAAAAGTGTGCATACTGCCATTCCAAGCAGAAGTTTACCGATGCCGGCATTGGTGATGTTGTTGAGATTGGTTTTATTATTCATGGATCAAATTCCTTAGGTTGATGACAGCTGTGTTGTAGCTGGATAAAGTATTAATGTATTCGGTTTCCAGAGCGATGGATTGTTCGACGAGTATGACCCATTGAAGGAAGTCGATATCTCCCGCGTTGAACTTCTGATCTGCTGTTTGGATGATGGTCCTGGCACTTTGAAGACCCTCGCCCTCGTAGTACAATAAACTCTCACGATACTTTTCTATTTCTGTACGGGCATCGGTTATGGCAGCTTCCATCACACGGTTATGTTGAACGGATTCTTTTTCAGCCCGCAGGTATTCGAGCTTTGACGCCTCAATTCGTGCTGACTGAGACTTAAAAAACAGGGGCAGCGTGATGCCGGCATTCACATAGCTGAACCTTGTGTTTGCGTTGAAGTAGCGGTCCTGACCCTCAACCACCTGAGGACCGATGAGACTTTGATTGTTATAGCCGACGACGATGTCCGGAAACATGCGTGCGCGTTCTGTTCGCCACCGATAACGCGCAGCATCCTGTTTATATCGAAGGAGGCTCGACTGTGGAAGTGATTCTATTGATACTTCTGACTCAGAATCTGCGGTATCAGAACGTATTGAAGTTCCATCTGGCGTCACGTTAACTGAATCCTGTAAGAGAAGGTTGAACTGTCGAAGTGCGATTTCAAGATCGCGATCAAGCTGACGCAGCTGAACGGCAATTTGCGCGCGGCGTGTATTGGCTGAGGTGCTTTCCAGGACATTAGCTTCACCTGCCTTGAGACGAAGATTGGACTTGTCCGCAAACTCCCGAAAGAGAGAATCAGCTTTTAACAAAAGTTTACGTCTGGCGAGTAATACATTGTATTCATAGTATCTACGCCGCACTTCAGTTCGAACCGATTGTTCTGTAAGGATTTGACTTTCTTCAGATGCTTTGTACTCGGATAACAATGTGCTCCGTTGATTGGTATAAACGGAAGGGAAACTGAATTCCTGAGATACTCCGAAGCGTGTATCGTTGTGGATTGTATTAATCTGGCCATAGTCGGCAGATACGGTTGCTTTGTTGGGATTCACGCCCGAATGGCTAAGGCGCTCGGCTACCTCTTTTTCAAGCCGGGAGGTTTCAACAGAAAGATTGTTTTTAATTGCAATGCTAATAGCCACATCGAGTGAGACGGCGTTGAGCGAAGTATTGTTGTTTGCATTCGCCGGTATATTGGGGGCTGACAATTTTGAAGCTCCGCTGTTTGATTGCGCCATCGACGAAAAGGAAGATAACATCAGCAATGCCACCACAACGGTTGCAATATGCGTATGATTGGATCCTGACTTGCGCTGTTCTATAAGCAGGTAAATGGCTGGCAGTACGAAAAGCGTAAGGAGTGTTGCTGTAACAAGACCTCCGATCACTACGGTAGCAAGTGGCCGTTGTACCTCAGCGCCGGCTCCTGCGCTTAATGCCATCGGCAGAAATCCCAACGATGCCACTGATGCAGTCATCAGGACCGGACGAAGCCTGTTCCTCGTTCCCCTTAATACACGAGTCAAAGGGTCTGCACCCTCTTTCTGTAATCTGTTGAATTCAGTAATCAATACAATGCCATTGAGCACAGCTACTCCAAACAGCGCGATGAAACCAACGCCAGCGGAGATGCTAAAGGGCATGCCGCGCATCGTTAAAGCAAACACACCGCCTATTGCAGAGAGAGGAATAGAGATGTAAATGAGTGCGCTTTCTTTCAGTGAAGAGAACGCGAAGTAGAGCATCATAAATATCATAAGCAACGCAACCGGTACTGCGATGAGGAGGCGATCCTTTGCTTCCTGGAGATTCTGGAATGTTCCTCCGTACGAGATACTGTAACCCGCTGCCAGTTTCATTTCGCGATTGACGCGATGCTGAAGCTCTTCGACAATTGATTCCACATCTCTTCCCCGTACGTTAAAGCCGACGATGATCCGACGATGTCCGTTTTCTCGTTGTATCTGGTTGGGACCTTCTATTTCTTTGATGTCTGCTACGCGCGATAACGGAATCTGCACTCCGCCCGGAGTGGATATCTGAAGATTCATCACATCCTGAATGTCTTTCCTGGCTTCGGTTCCCACACGAACGACAAGGTCAAAGCTTTTCTCACCTTCGTATACCTTGCCAGCAACGGCACCCGCAAATGCCGAGTTGATGGTTCGGTTAACTTCCTCTATCGTGAGACCGTATCGCGCGATTTCGCCGCGGTTGTAATCAATAATCACCTGTGGCATACCAACGACCTTCTCCACGTAGATATCGGCCGTGCCTTTAACCTGACGCGCAATTGTCTGAAGCTTTTGCGCATAGGCATCAAGTTGATTGAGGTCTTCGCCGAATATTTTGCAGACAACATCCTGCTTTGCACCCGTCATCAGTTCATTGAAACGCATCTGAACAGGATATTGAAAGCTCGTTGTTACGCCAGGCAATACTTCCTGGGCTGTTGCCGCCATCTTTTCTGCCAACTCAGCGAATGATGAAGCGCTTGTCCAGGAAGATTTGTCCTTCAATAACACAATCATGTCCCCGCCTTCGATCGGCATTGGATCGGTGGGGATTTCGGCAGTGCCAATGCGGGATACAACCTTTTCAACTTCCGGGTAGGTCTTTTGAATTGCAGTAGATACCCGGTTAATGGCGTCAATGGTCGTACTCAGGTTGGTTCCTACAAGAAGCCTTGTCTCCACAGCGAAGTCTCCTTCTTCGAGTTGAGGAATGAATTCACCACCCATTTGGGCGAAGAGAAAGAGAGCAATACCGAAGAGCGCCATCGCACCGATCACTATCGTCTTCTTTAAAGAAAGTGTTCGTTCCAGTATCCTGCCATATGCCTGCTCGATGCGTTTCATCATACGATCCGAGATGGTGGGCTTGTGATTAAGCTTTCGGCTGATAAACAACGAGCTGATCATTGGAACGTATGTCAGCGAAAGAATGAAAGCTCCCAGGACGGCAAAGCCTACAGTTTGAGCCATTGGCCTGAACATCTTCCCTTCTATTCCTGAAAGCGAGAGAATGGGGAGATAAACAATGAGGATGATGATCTGCCCGAAGACGGCTGCATTCATCATGCGCGTCGCCGATCCGACAACTTCGCCGTTCATTTCTTCGCCTGAAAGTTCCTTGCGATCGGTATAGCTACTCAGGTGAAGCTGGTGGAGTATAGCTTCCACAATAATCACAGCGCCGTCGACGATCAATCCAAAGTCGAGTGCGCCGAGACTCATAAGATTGCCAGATACACCAAGCAGATTCATCATTGAGACAGCGAACAGCATCGATAGAGGTATTACAGATGCTACAATTAATCCGGCACGTACGTTGCCCAGAAACAGAACGAGCACGAACACTACAATGAGGGCACCTTCCATAAGGTTGCGTTCAACTGTGCCAATGGCGTTATCGACCATCTTAGACCGGTCCAGGAAGGGTTCAATAACCAAGCCTTCCGGAAGCATGTGCTGAACTTCGGCAATTCGTGCTTTCACCCGCTCAACAACTTCCGATGAATTGCCGCCTTTGAGCATCATTACAATGCCGCCGGTAACTTCTCCGATGCCCGCCATATTCAATGCGCCATACCTGATTGCCGAACCGAAATGGACATCGGCAATGTGACGGATCAGCACCGGGATCCCGGACGCGCTGGACTTCACTACAATGTTGTTGATGTCGTCTATGGATCCCGTTAGGCCGATACTTCTGATGTAGAGAACAGTGTATCCTTTTTCTATATAGGCGCCGCCGGTGTTTTGATTATTCCGGCTCAATGCATTGAATACATCGGCAATGGTAAGGTCCATTGCTTTGAGCCTGGATGGGTTCACCGACACTTCGTATTGTTTGAGATCGCCGCCGAATGTCGAAACGTCGGCTACACCTTTTGTTCCAAGGATCTGTCGGCGCACGAGCCAATCCTGTATAGACCGAAGCTCGGCAAGCGAATACTTCTTTTCGTAGCCGGCCTGTGGCCGCAGAACGTACTGATAGATTTCGCCTAGCCCTGTCGTGATGGGCGCCAGCTGAGGCGTGTCCGCGTATCCAGTAATCTCAACCATTGACAGCTTTTCAGATACCTGCTGCCGGGCCCAGTAAACATCTGTTCCATCTTCGAAGACGATCGTTATCAAAGACAGCCCAAAGCGCGACATGCTCCGGCTTTCCTTAATACCTGGAATATTGCTTATCGCCAGCTCAATCGGGAAAGTTATCAGCCTTTCCACGTCTTCGGCACCCAGTGACGGTGCTGATGTAATTACCTGTACCTGATCGTTGGTGATATCCGGTACGGCATCGATGGGTAGTTGGGTGAGCTGAAAGGATCCAAAGACGACCCATAGTAGCATAAGTAGTCCAATGACCAGCTTATTCTTTACAGAGAATTGAATGACACGTTGTAACATGAAGAATAGGATGAATGCAAAAAGTACTTGTCGCCGGAAAGGCGAACAACAGACCAATGAGTCAGCCCACGGATGGGCTGGAGCAAACATCAGGAACGGGGAGGGCGAAAGAGAGAAGTGGGTGCAGGATCGAAATAAAAGAGCGTACACTCGGTGTTAAAGTCACGGGCTATTGGCCAACTGTTGATGTGAGGTACTACTTTATTGGTGAACGCGTATAAAAGGGTTAGCGACTGGTGTTCAAATTTCTTGAATGGCAACTGCATGTCACGATCGTTGTCCTGATCGTTATCGTCGTCGCCCCAATAGTGCCAGGCAAGGAACGTAGCGAAGTCTACCGAGGGATTTGCTGCGTGATGTTCGACAAAATGAGTGTACAATACCGGCACCTTAATCAGCTGATTCAGGGAGGTTGTTTCCCCGATCATCAGCGTCATCAGCAGTATGGCCAGTATACGTCTCATGGACGACAAGTTACAGTCCTGAGACAGACTGACCAAAGCATGCCGATTTGTTTTTATTGAAACTACCGAAATCGGTTTAAGGATAGCACTGGCGGTGATTAACGGTGAAGCCAGTTCACAGTGAGCTGGCATGTATGTGGATAAAAACCTACAACAAGTGTTAATAGGGATGGATATCAGTCGTTCAAAACCGGCATAGAATTTAATGCGGCGGTTATATATCAACCAATGACCAGATATGAGCAAGACAATGAAAAGACCAACGACCAGGAAGTCTTCAACCAGGAAGACTGCTGCCAGAGCAATGTCACAGGAAAGCGATGCTAAATCGATGCTGCAGGAGTTTCTTGTTGATGAATTGAAGGACATATATTGGGCTGAAAAGCATCTCACCAAAGCGCTGCCGAAAATGGCAAAAGCGGCTTCTTCTGAGGAATTACGTGAGGCTTTCGAAAATCATCTCTCTCAGACTGAGGAGCACGTTTCCCGCCTTGAGCAGGTATTTGAAATCCTCGGCATGAAACCCATGGCAAAAAAATGTGATGCTATGGCAGGACTCGTAGAGGAGGGAAAGAGCATCATCGAAGACACCGAAGATGGAACAGCGACCCGCGATGTGGGATTGATTATGGCTGCTCAGAAAGTAGAGCACTATGAAATCGCTACTTACGGCGGACTGGCTCAGCTGGCGAAAACTCTCGGATTGACTGAGATCAAGGACATCCTCGGCCAGACCTTATCAGAAGAAAAGGAGACCGATGAGCTTCTGACAGAGATTGCTGAAAACCATGTAAACGTAGAAGCGGCCGGTGAAGATGAGTAATAACTGGCTGTGAACAACGGTAATGGCCTGACGAGGGATTGCCTCCCATTGGGGCAGGAAATCGGATTGTAAACACAATCCGATTTTTTTTTGAATATAGCTGTTGTAATTTAGGCTATCACCCCTGGACTAAACGCCCTCGCCATGGATAAAGGATTCGAGCACGTCATCGGAAGGATTGAGAAGGTAATCAGCTACACGCTCATCAGCGTTGGGCTTCTTTTCGCCGTGTACCAGTCAATCGAGCTCGTATACCTGGTGTTCAAGAATCTTTATAACTCATTAGTCGCGGGAGAGTTTTTTGTCGGGCAACACGGCATGCCCATCGCCGGGCTGTTCTTTAACATCCTGCTGCTGCTGGAGGTTTTGGAAACCGTTAAGACTTTCTCAAAGGGACATATTATCAAAATAAAGATCATCCTGATCGTGGGCATCATCGCTGTCACCAGGAAGCTTCTTATGGCTGATATGACCCACGCTGAACCGATGGAGGAGATTGCCGTAGGCATTGTGATTCTGGCACTGGCAATTGGCTATTTTCTGGTTAGCAAGGCCGCAAGTGTTGAAGGCAAAGACAGTTCATCGAACGCGGAGTAGGATTTAGATCGTCGCCGGTTTCAACTAGGTGTTTACCCTGATCCCTATACACCTTCGACTTCATTAAATTTGCAGCCTATTTTTTGATGGCCGCCTGTCCGGAGAACTCAGTCTCATAGCGGCTCTTTTGAACTCAGCGCCCTCATGAAGCAAAGGATAAAACAATCATTGCGTCTCGCACGCGTGGTCATATACAAAGAGACACTCGTAGATTTCAATGAGCACTTATGGACGTTCCTGGGTGCATTTGTGGGGATCGGCTCGATAGGTCTTGTCCAGAGTTACTATCTGTCAGAAACCGACAACCTCTTTCTGGTCGGATCATTTGGTGCCACATCGGTATTGATCTATGGGGTAATAAACAGCCCGCTTGCCCAACCGCGTAATGTATTTGGGGGACACATTGTAAGTGCGATAGTGGGTACAACAGTAAGCTATTTCATTCCCACTCTATGGCTGGCAGCGGCCGTAGCCGTCGCGTTATCCATTGTTGCCATGCAGGTAACGAAGACCCTTCATCCGCCAGGGGGAGCAACCGCTTTAATTGCAGTGATTGGTTCTACCAAGATCAAGAGCCTCGGTTTCCTGTATATACTCAACCCGATCGCGAGTGGCGTGGCGATTCTGTTGATCGTTGCTATGATCTTTAACAACATCACTACGTCGCGTCAGTATCCGGTGAATAAGCACTGGTACAAAGTATGGCGCCGCCGTTACATTAAGAAGAAGAGACATCACCATCAATGACCAGCAACGGCTGACCTTCACATCCACCTCAGCTTTCTCCGACGAATCAGTTTATTCCGTCTTCAGCGAATCCGTCGGGTTTGCCAGGGCCGCTTTAACCGAGTGCGTGCATACCGTGACCATTGCAATAAAGACTGAGGCAACTGCCGCATAGGTAAACATGCGCCATCCCAATGTGATGTGGAATGCAAAGTTCTGAAGCCATTGATTCAGAAAGAATGTGGATAACGGAATGGCTACCACGATGGAAACCACAACCAGCAGCAGGAAGTCGCGCGAAAGCAGGACGACGATGGTGTTAACCGATGCACCCAGTACACGGCGGATGCCAATTTCCTTTGTCCGCTGCTGAGCCGAGAACGCCGACAATCCCCACAAGCCAAGACAGGAGATAAGGATAGCGATGGTGGCAAAAATGCGGAAGAGCGCATACAGATTTGACTCTGCCTTGTAAAAGGCATCGAGCTGATCGTTCAGGAACTTGTATTCAAACACACCAGTAGTATACACTTTGTTCCATATGTCACTGATCCGTGAGGTTGTAGAGGGCAGATCAATTCCTGCAGCTAGTTTAATTCCTGCCTGTCCCGCCATCCGGTAATTAATCATGATGAGCGTTGGCTTAATAGCTTCGTGAAGCGAGCTGGTATTGAAGTCAGCGACGACGCCGACGATCTCAGCATTTCCGCTGTTCATACCAATCCAGAACTTCCGGTTGATTGCTTCCTCGTTGGAAGAGAACCCGAGTCCACGAACAGTGCTCTCATTCACCACCACGCGCATTATCTGCTGCTCTCTTGGTAATTTATCAGAAGCATAGGATGTGTCCTGAGGAACGAGAAGCCGGCCAGCCAGCAGTTTGAATCCGTACATCCTGCAAAAGTTATCATCAGCAAGGATCATTGTTATATGCTGACGGGCTGGATCATCCCCGTTTGTTGGACTCATGATCGTTCCCCAGTGTCCATTGTTTGAAGGAGTTGCAGTAGCAAAGGAGACATCGACAACACCCGGAATGCGAAGGATTTCATTCTTAAACACCTGGGCCTTGTCAGCGCCCTGTATGGGAACATTTAAAATATTCTCATGATCAAATCCAATCTCGCGGCTCCGCAGATAGTCTACCTGCTGAGACATTGCGAGTACCGAAATAAGCAGACCTGCTGACACCACAAATTGAACGACCACGAGCCCCTTCCGCACCCAGGATGAGCCGGAACTTCCAACGCTGCCAGAAGTTGCTTTTAATGTGATAGCAGGATTGAACCGTGCAATAATATAGGCCGGATAAATGCCCGCCAGCAACCCCGTTGTAAATACGCCTGTTACAATTATTGCCAGCACCAGCGGCGATTCCAGGATGCTAAACGTGATGTCCTTGTTGAGAATCGTGTTCATGTAAGGCAGCGCGATTTGCGAAAGGCCAATTGCCAATAGCCCTGCCGTGAACGCGAGTATCCATGCCTCGCGGAGAAATTGTGAGATCAGATTAAAACGATTCGCTCCAACGGTTTTTAACACACCTACTTCCCTTGCTCTCGTAAGCGCCTGAGCAGTCGAGAGATTGACAAAGTTGATACATGCCAGCGTCAGCACGGCAATACCTATCGATGCAAAGAACCAAAGCCAGCTCTTGCTTACCGCCTTTACCCATTCACTTCCGCCTGAGTATCTGGCGTCAAAATGGATGGTGTTCAATGGCTGAATATCAAAAGCACTTGAAACCTGTTTCGATGGTGCATTCTTATTCATGTACCTGGCGGCGATGCGATCAAGACTTGATTGAAGCGACCTAAGATCATAACCAGCAGGAACCTTCACATAGGTTGATGTGCCGCTCACATAGTTCCATCCTTCTAGTCCGTGACCAAGGTATTCTTCGTTGGGTGTGTAAGAAAGTATTACCGTTGCAGGAAGGTGCGTGTTCGAAGGGATGTCTTCAATAACACAACCGACGGTAATGCTAAACTTGTTTTTGAGCATGAATGTCTTTCCGATGGGGTCCTCAGTTCCAAAGAATTTCTTTGCCGCAGAAACGGTGAGTAATGCATGATAAGGCTTTGTTAGCACTTCGGCAGGATTGCCTAGCCGTGGCGTTATGTTAAAAATTTCGGGAAACGACGGGTCGGCGATCATCATGCGCTCCTGCTTGAAGCGCTTTCCGGGCTCAACCTCGACAATGGCTGTTGGCTCGTAAACCGGATGCGACAATGTCACCATCTCCAGCCCCGTTACCTCACGGCGTAACTCATCAGCCAGCGGCATTGGCGTTGAAAAGCTCCTGTCTGCCCGTGCACCATCTTTAAATATAGAATTGATCCGATAGATTCTTTCTGCATCACGTTGCGAAGAATCAAAGGTGAGTTCATAATGGATGAAGAGGCCGATCAGCAGACAAACACTGATCCCTAATGTGAGGCCAACAATGTGCAGCGTGCTGTTGAGGCGTTGACGCAGCAGGTGCCGGAATGCAAGACGAAATCCTTTCATAGCAATGAATTCTTATAAAGATGTCTCAGATAAAATTCCTTTTTATCTGTTGACTTGCTGCTCCGGCTTTCAATAATCAAACCAGTAAGGCGAGCTACGAAAACAAGCCAAATTTGAATGCAAAACCGCATTGTGTTTTTAGGCAAGCACAAAACCGACCGCCGGTGTCCGCGAGCGATCGCAGCACCTGCAAAAAAAAACCAATCAAATAAACCCTGGTCCCAAATAAACTTATCCTTCATTGCACTCATTAGAACTTGTTTAAATTGCATGAGCCAGCACGATGCTTAATTATAGAATGCTGACAATCAACCCGGCATAAACACCCAATGGCCACAAGACGAAAATTTCTACGCAACTCCGTGGCAGCGGCAGCTGCAATCTCCACCGCTTCGGCATTTGCTCCGGTCAAAGGACTGGCAACTACAATAAAAGACTTTAACATCAACCACGACAACATGCAACCAGAAGACACCATTATCGGCCACGGAGGATTTCGCTATAAGGTTGATAAGGGATGGGCAAAGCTTAGCGTTACCTCTAATCCACTTTTGAACTGTCACGAAATGGTGCAGGACCGAAAGGGACGACTTATCATGCTGGGCGACTGTACCCGAAACAACATTCTCATATTTGATAAATCGGGAAAGCTCCTCGACTTCTGGGGTAGTGCATTTCCGGGAGGACATGGACTTTCGATCTCGCACGAGGGCGAAGAGGACTTCCTTTATATTACTGATTGCGGGTACTTCCAGGACCGAACCGGGAACTGGAACAGCCAGGCAGGTCAGGTTGTTAAGATGACAACAGATGGTCGTCTTGTGTTTGCCATAGGTCATCCTAAAACTATAGGCGTATATAAAGACACTGAACCATTCAGGCCAACAGAGACTGCAGTCGCTCCTAATGGCGACATCTATGTGGCGGACGGCTATGGATCGGACTACATCATTCACTATGATCGAAATGGTAAGTACATCCGGCACTTCGGAGGACGAAACAATGCAAACAAGGAACACAACCTTGTGAATGCGCATGGTGTTGCCGTTGATACACGGGATGCCTCTAATCCGACCGTTATATGTACCTCCAGAGAAGAGAACTGTTTCAAGGTGTATACTCCCGATGGTAAGTTTATCAAGCGCATGGACATGCCGGGGATGTATGTGTGCAGACCGGTAGTCGATGGTAAGAATCTTTATGCGGGCGTCTGCTGGTCGAAGGATGCAGCGGGCAACAAGCAGTCTGACACGGGGTTTGTGACCATTCTGGATGAAAACAATAAAGTCGTGTCATGTCCAGGTGGAAACGAGCCCATATATAAGAACAACGTGCTTCAACCTGTGATGCAGTCGGCCTCAAGAGTATTTCACCATGGACACGATGTTTGTGTTGACGACGAAAAGAATGTGTACGTCTGCCAGTGGAACGCCAACTATACCCCTCCGGTAAAGCTTACGAGGGTTTAGGGTCTAGTCTAATCAAGCCAACAGAAATCAGCTTTGAGGGCATTTGCGAACCGCAACGGTTTGCAAAGATTCGCAACCATGTCTCCTTGTCTCAATTCGGGATCGAGTGAGGCCTATGCTTCAGTGCACTCACAGTGCACTCACAGTGCACGTTATGTCGACGATAGGTCGGCGATAGATGCACGATACATGCACTAAGCATCCAATTGCCCGGCTAATCAGAGCGCCTTGACCATATGGCTTCGGGGCCTCGCTGCCTCCTTACAGACGGGTCGATAAACCGCAACTAAGGCCTCGAGTGTAGAATGAGTGTACGATGAGTGTAGGATCAGTGAAGGATGAGTGTAGGATGGTTTGCGAGGGCGGCGTTGCGGAGCGATTTGCGATCGCAAATCTATTGCAGAAGGCTCCTGAACACGTGGATCATCACATAGGTAAGCGAGAAGGTGCCGACGACAGTGTTGAACACGGCGTATGCTTTCAGCTTAAAATCAGCTGCTTCCGGATATTTTGCCCATCTCGCCAGGCAAAAACTGCCTGCGGAGATTCCAATCAGGGCAATAGCGACAACAATTAGCTGATTAACGTTCATCCGTGGGTTGTAGATCCCATGAAGATAAGGAAATAATTCCACGGCGAGCCGGTCTTCCTTTCTTTTTTCCTAAAACCTTACCCGAGTCAAAAGCGCATTGTTTTGAATTGGCGGCCCGGTTAAAAAACATCGAAAATCGTTTAAAGATTTTTTAACCTCAAAGACCCATGATTACCAACTTCACTTTTATCCCTACGGACGACGTTCAGGCACCCAGTCGTAGAGGTCAATGGATGTGCGTACACTGCTGCCACTTCGTAGAGTTCAGTGCCGAAGGATTTGGACGCCACATTAAAACTTGTGTTGCGTTTCAGCGCTTCGAAGAGTCGCGAACAAACTTCATCTTCAAAACAGATCTGCCGGTAGCACCACTTTTGTTGTTCCAATAGATCGGGTGATCGTTTGAACTAACGGTCGGGCTGTACACATTTACAAAACGCCGGGCGAAGTAATTCACCCGATGAACAAGTATTGTAGGAGTCATACATTGCGATGGAAGCCATGGGAAGGTCTGGAGCGGGTATACAGAAACACTGGAGAATACCTGGAAAAGACTGGACCGACTATACACAAAGTATATAGCAGCTTTAGACAATTCCTGCAGATACCGTACCGAAGTCCAACCAACGCCCTGTCGCAATGCGACCGCGTGCAATGTAATTAGATCGCAGGAAGGATCATTGTAAACCGGGCGCCAATGCCCAGCTCACCCGAGGCAGATATTCGTCCGCCGTGGTTTTCCACGATCTTGCGACACATAGCGAGACCGATACCAGTGCCTTCAAATTCGGACTTGGAATGAAGTCGCTGGAATATATCGAAGATCTGTGATGCATTGCTTTGACTAAATCCAATGCCGTTGTCGGCGATTGAAATCCGATAATAAATGGAAGCTTCCTTAAGGTCAGGATCGAATCCAAGTTGAGCACGCGTAAACTTTTCGGCACTGATTCGAATGCGGACCGGTACATCCGGCTTGGCAAACTTCAATGCATTTGAGATGAGGTTGCCGAACAATTGGCTCATTTGAACAGGTATCGCCAGTATCTCCGGAAGAGGATCACTTTCTATGATTGCCTGCTTTAGTTCGATCATCAATTCGAATTCATTGCTGACTTCCTGAACGATCTTACTCAGGGAAACACTTTCAAGCTGGTGATTGATCTTCGAGAGCTGAGAAATGCTGAGAACGTCTCTGATGAGTGCCAGCATACGTGCTGCAGAAACTTCGATCTTCTCAAGATATGTTTTGGTTCTCGGATCAACTTTATCCTCCAGCGACTTGTTGATCATACCAATGAATGTGCTGATCTTCCGTGCCGGCTCCTGAAGGTCATGGGA
Source organism: Chryseolinea sp. T2 (assembly GCF_037203685.1). Lineage (NCBI taxonomy): Bacteria > Pseudomonadati > Bacteroidota > Cytophagia > Cytophagales > Fulvivirgaceae > Chryseolinea > Chryseolinea sp. T2. The sequence continues at coordinate 256,232 of NZ_JBBCAU010000007.1, read as the reverse complement.
AGCAATGTATGCAAACTGCGATAGTTCGGCGTTAGATTTTTGAAGATCGCGTGTTCGTTCAGCAACGACTTCTTCAATCTTCTGACGGGCGAGCTCCTGTTCCTTTACGATCTGTAACTTCGCCTGGTTCAGGTCTGTTACATCCGCGGCGGTATTCATCACACCATAAACATTCCCTGCCCTGTCAAACAACGGCGTGAAGCTGTAATTGAAATAGTACGTGCCCAGCTTTCCATCGACGACGAGATCAACGCGCTGATTTCGCGCATGAAAAGGTTCTCCCGTCATGAACACGCGATCAAGGATAGGGAAAATATCCTGCGACTCAAGTTCCGGCAGGGCTTCATAATAAGTCTTGCCCACCTGATCAGGTCCTTTGCCCCACACGTCGATGATTGCCTGATTCATCATGATGATGCGCATCTCGCGGCCAACGTATATTCCAATTGGGAAGGGCGCGCTTTCGATAATTGATCGCACCTGGTGCTCACTGTCTTCGAGTTGCTTGCGAACGATCATTTCTTCAGTGACGTTGGAAGCGACAACCATTACACCCAGGATCGTTCCGTCTGCTTCGCGAAAGGCTTCATAGACGAAATGCACAAAGGCGGTTGCGGTACCTCCGTTTCTGAATAAGGTAACGGGTGCCCCGTACGCACTATAAGTTTTACCTGTTCGGTAAACGTTCTTGAGCAGATCTTCAAAGCCTTCGTACCTGGCATCGATCAGGACATCGAATACAGGTTTACCCATGAATTCTTCACGCGGCTTGCCCCATAGCTCAAACATTTTATCATTCGCTATCTCGACAACATGGTGTGGGCCCATGAGAATGCACATGGCAACAGGTGCCTGTCTGATAATGCTCAACAGGTTCGACTCGCGTGCTAATAACAGCTTCTTGTTTCGCTCCAGCTCCTGAAGCGTTTTCACTTTGGACGTCGTCTCATTACAAACGACAAGCACGCCGTCGATGGTACCTGTCTCTCCGATTACCGAACTGTAAGAGAATGTCCAGTAAACTTCTTCGAGGCTGCCGTTGCGATAGATTGGAATGAGCTGGTCCTCGAGAAAGAAAGATTTGTTTGTGGTGCGGACCTGTTTGATCAATGGATAAATGACATCCCATATTTCTGGCCAGCATTCAGCAGCGTGCTGACCGAGAGCAGCAGGATGTTTTCCATTTTCACCGAGGCTAGGCCGGTACGCATCGTTATAAAACTGGATCATTTCCTCACCCCACCACAGGAACATCGGGAATTCAGAATGCAGGATAACACCAACGATGGCCTTTAAGGTCTGAGGCCATTGATCTACCGCTCCCAGTGGTGTTTTCGACCAATCAAAGGATCGTGTGAGCGCTCCCATTTCACCACCTCCCTCGAGAAAATGATGCTTCACCTTGCCTGTTGTGGTTACCATATCAATGTTACTTTCTCAGGAATTTTTCTACGTCGCTGAAGAATTCTTTTAACACCGATTCCCAGGTTTGAAGTAAGTCAGGCTTGGTTATAAAGTACCTTGCCCCAAGGTTAATGGTTTCCCGAATGGTTTGTGAGTCGCCGCTGGTGCTTAGAATTACAACCGGGATATCCAGAAGGTGTTTGTGATTCCGGATCTCGGCCAGAAACTGCCGTCCATTCATCAGAGGCATGTTCAGGTCGAGGAAAATAAGATCAGGTCGTTCCGGCGAGGTGTTTAGTTTGTCGAGCGCAATCTTTCCGTTTGATGCTGTGTCACACACCAGATCAGGAAGAATGTCTACCATAACCTGAAGAAAGAATTCGCGATCATCCTCATCGTCGTCGATGAGCATCAGATGATTGTACCTGGGCATCACAATTCGAAAGGTAATCGAAATAAGCCTTGTGCCGAACAAAACCGCTCAGATTTTGAAAGAGCAAATTCCACTCACCCCAGATTTAATGATTGTTCAACCGATGGAAATGATGCGTTGCTGTCGGCTTCGCACCACTGGAAAAAAAATGCCGGCTCATAAGAAACAGCCCTTTGGATAGCGCTATCTTTCCCGCTTGACCTATTCGTATGAAGCTATCTATTCTTCCTGCGGCATTAATGCTGCTTGCCGCAACAGCCTGTAAAAAGCAGGAAACAATTCACGACACATTCGCCCGCATCGATGCGGAGGTGAAAAACAATTTTGATTCTTATGCTGCCCTCGAGAAGGCGACCTCAACGATCGGTCACAGGTTGACCGGCTCGGAAAATGGCAAGAAGGCAGAAGAATTCACTTTCAATAAGTTTAAGGAATATGGCTTTGACGACGTAGCCTATCAGGATTTTGAAGTAACAGCCTGGTCCCGGGGTACGATTTCCGTGCAGATCGATGGCGACTCTGTTCCTGCCGTAACCCTTGGACATTCGCCCGTTCAGGCCGACATCTCCGGAGAGTTGGTTGACATGGGTAGCGGTCTGGAATCGGACTACACAGCAAAGCCCGATGCGGCCAAGGGGAAGATAGCATTCTTTTATATAGGAATTCTTCCTGGCAGCCCGGCCGGTTCGCGCAATCTTCATCGCAGCGAAAAAACTGCAATTGCGATCAGACATGGAGCTATTGGTGTTATTATCTATAATCAGGTAGATGGTGGCATCATGTTCACGGGTACGGCATCCGTCACTGGAGAGGTGTTGAACATCCCGGCCATTTGCATTCCAAAAGAAGAGGGATTCAAGATCAAAGAGAAGCTGAAGACCAGGAAGGTATCGGCTCACATCGCGATGACTAACCACAGCGATCCGATCAAAGCGCGTAACGTGGTGGCTACTATCAAAGGCAGTGAGCTTCCTGATGAAAAGATACTCATCGGCGGTCACCTCGACTCGTGGGATCTGGCCACAGGTGCTATCGACAATGGCATTGGTTCATTTGCAGTACTTGATATTGCCCGCGCATTCAAAGCCAACAACCTTCAGCCTAAGCGCACGGTGCAGTTCATCATGTTCATGGGTGAGGAGCAGGGCTTACTCGGATCAACATACATGGTTCAGCAGGCCATCAAAGATGGTTCGATTGAAAACATCCGATATATGATGAACCTCGATATGACTGGTAACCCTATTGGTATCAATGCCGGTGGCAAACTGGATGACTCAACTTTCTTCAAGAGTCTGGGCAGCGAGATCAACCGCATCGATACTGTGTTCAAGAATAAGATCACAGGTGAATCTGGATTGCATAGCGATCACCAGCCATTCATGCTCGAGGGCGTTCCTGTTCTTGATCTTAACGGCAACCTCGATCGCTCTATTTATGGTTGCTACCATGCGAACTGCGATGACTTCAAACTCGTGAATAAACAACACCTGATGAATACCTCGAGGTTTGGAACGATGGTCCTTTATGGACTTGCCAACGCAGATAAACTTCCTGCATCTAAGATGGATTCAGAAACCACCCGCCAGTTCATGATCGATAATCACCTGGAAGAACCACTTAAACTTGCAGGCGACTGGAAGTGGGAATAGATTTCAATTGAGAAGTTTGAGTCCCATTCACAAACTTTGGTACACGAAAAAAGGCCCCGGCGATGGGGCCTTTTATGTTAATAGACCTCGTGGACCTTTCGCGTATACGACGTGAAGAGGATAATTAACAATCCAATCACAATAGAGACGTCGGCAAGATTGAATATGCCCGTCTGAAAATTGCCGTATTTCAAATGGAGAAAGTCAGTTACTGATCCATAGAACAAGCGGTCGATGATGTTTCCGAGTCCTCCTCCAACCAGGAAGCAAATGCCCGCGGCGCGCAGGTAAGTGATACGATCATTGAAGAGCAGATAGAGGATTGCAACCGCCAAAGCCAGCAGCGGCAGTACTGCCAACAAAACAGTCTTAAGCTGCTGTGGAAGCCCGTGACCGAAGCTGAGGAACGCGCCGGTATTCTCAACTTTGGTGAGCGTGAGGTGGCCCTTGACTAAGGGAATTTCCTGGTAGTTAGCGATGCTCTTACGAACGATGTGTTTCGACAACTGATCGCATCCGAAATTACAGAGAAGCATCGTTGCAATTAACAAAAGCCTCGTTACTCTGGATGCCTTCATAGAAAGGTTCTTTTTTCAGTTGAAATCAAGATGAAGATGCGATGAAGTTAGCTAATTATCCCTGAATAAACGACCCGGGCTTTGTTGCTCATCAGCGTCGCAATTTTCGACGGACTTGCGGAACCAGAGGATATGGTAAAATGGACAATAAGTACTACCTTCAACGTTTGAAACGATAAAAATTCCCATGAATCTAAATATCGACGCGGTAAAAGAAAACACGTTCGACGCCATTGTTGTCGGAAGCGGCATCAGCGGTGGTTGGGCAGCGAAAGAGCTCACGGAAAAAGGTCTGAAGACTCTTGTGCTTGAGCGGGGCAGAGAAGTGGAACACCTGCGGGATTATCCAACCATGATGAAGAATCCATGGGAACTGCCACACGGCGGAAAAGTGCCACCGGAGGAGTTGAAATTCTATCCGGTTCAATCGCGAACTAACTGGATCAATCAGGGCAACAAACACTGGTGGGTGAACGATGTTGATAACCCATACACTGAGGTAAAACCTTTTGACTGGATCAGAGGCTACCATACCGGCGGCCGCTCGCTTATGTGGGGCAAGCAAACATATCGACTGTCAGACCTTGATTTCGAAGCCAATAAGAAGGAGGGAATAGGCGTTGACTGGCCCATCCGATATGCCGACCTGGCACCATGGTATGATTACGTCGAAACATTCATAGGAGTTAGTGGTCGTGCAGAAGGACTGGCGCATCTTCCGGATGGAAAGTTCCTTCCTCCGATGGAACTCAATTGCGTGGAGGAGGTGCTACGCGACCGGCTGTCTGAAAAGTTTGGAAGAAAAGTTACTATCGGCCGGGTAGCTCATTTAACGGCTCCGCTACCGCATGATCCAAGTCGTGGCGTATGTCAGTCGCGAAATCTTTGTGATCGCGGATGTCCTTATGGGGCGTACTTCAGCAGCAATGCGAGCACACTTCCCTGGGCTAAGAAGACCGGAAACTTAACCATGAAGTCGAACGCCATCGTTCATTCTGTGTTATACGATGAAGCGAAAGGGAAAGCGGTTGGCGTGAAAGTGCTTGACGCTGAAACGAAACAGGAAACGGACTACTTTGCAAAGATTGTCTTCCTTAATGCTTCGTCGCTTGGAAGCACGTTCATTCTTCTTAATTCAACTTCATCGAGATTCCCCAACGGTATGGGTAATGGCAGCGACCAACTCGGCCGTAATCTGATGGACCATCAGTACCGCACAGGTGCTGAAGCCGAAGTGGAGGGATTTGAAGACAAATACTACATCGGACGTCGCCCTAACGGCATATACATTCCGAGATTCAGAAATATCGGTAACGATAAGCGCACAGACTATGTTCGTGGTTTTGGATACCAGGGAAGTGCAAGTCGCGAGAGCTGGTCGCGCGGGGTAGCTGAGATGTCTTTCGGAGAAGAATTGAAGAAAGAGCTCATGGAGCCAGGACCATGGCGCATCGGTATCACAGGTTTTGGCGAATGTTTACCCTATTCAGAAAACAGGGTAACACTGAATAAGAAGAAGACCGACAAATGGGGATTGCCAACTTTGTCCATTGACGCAGAATGGAAGGCCAACGAGAAAGCTATGCGCGTAGACATGCGCGAGTCGGCGGCGGAAATGCTTGAAGGTGCAGGCTTCAAGAACGTAAGGACCTATGATGCTCCTGATAATATCGGGCTGGGTATTCATGAAATGGGTACGGCCCGCATGGGAAGAGATCCGAAGACTTCTGTTCTCAATAAATGGAATCAGTTACATGAAGTCTCAAATGTGTTTGTTACCGATGGAGCAGCGATGACATCGTCGGCATGTCAGAATCCATCGCTAACCTATATGGCTATGACGGCACGCGCGGTGGACTATGCATTGAAGGAGCAAAAGAAGGGCAACATTTGAGAAATTAAGAATTAAGAATTAAGAATTTTGGTTCTGAATCCTATTAAAGATATAATCATCTTATGAACAGACGAGAAGCTATTCAACGGACGGCTATGGTGCTGGGCTATGCTGTAGCGGGGCCGGCAATGGTGGGAGTACTCAATGGTTGCAAAGCCAAACCTGAGCTGCCATTCAAGCCGGCATTTCTAACTGCGGATCAGGCGCAGCTCGTTGTCGCATTAAGCGATGTGATCATGCCGAAGACAGATACGCCGGGTGCTGTCGAGGCGGGCGTGCCCCAGTTCATCGACGACATGTTTCAGACAGTCTACACGCAGGCAGATAAGGATCGTATTGCAAAAGGAATGGCTGCATTTGATGAAGAGTCAAAATCAGCATACGGCGATTTATTTGCTTCCGTAAAAAAAGAAGAGCAGATCGCTCTCGTGAAGAAGCATCATGAAGCACTTGCCGGAAAAGCCGGAGATAGTTCTGCAGGATGGTGGCGTGCGAGTGGTGGTGGTGATAAACCTTTCATAGTTGAAATGAAGGAGCTCATTCTTCTCGGCTTTTTCACAAGTCAGCCGGGGGCAACTCAGGTGCTTCAGTATAATCAGGCTCCAGGTCCTTATCAGGGTTGTGTTCCACTAACGCAGGTGGGCAAGACCTGGGCAACGTAAAATAATTGTCCCGTATTCTCGTTTTATGAGGAACAGGTTCCTCATGGGACGATCACTTCACAGGAAAGCAGTATTAATAATCTTATTCATTGCTGTGTTCGGACACGGCAGGGGACAGGACCGTTGGGATGCCTACGTAGCCCGCTATGAGGCGGGATTAGGATCTGTGATCCTGAACATGCATGTTCAGGACGAAGACCGATCCAGCTTCCCGTATTTGCTGGTAACAGGCGTTGATTGTAAAGAGTGTACCGGGGATGGATTTCCTCTTCGTCGCGAATACAAACGTCTGTATCGATTGTCTGATGAAGTTAATCGGCATGTGCTCCAAACGTTAACGATGGCGCAGCCTGAACTTCGGTCAACGGAGCAAGGATCGACAACAGACATTGAAAGAAATCGGGCAATACTCGTTGGAAATTTCACTCACCTCTGCCAACGTTTGGACTACATATACTTAGCAGACACGACAGGTATCCGATCGTCACTTAAAGAAGTGTATGGCAAATTTGGGAGGGGATATGCTTATCACATTCAATTCCAGAGAGACCCAGAATGGGACGCATATAAAAACTTTCTCTATCCAAATGAGTCAGTCAGGATTTTTATGATGAACAACCGGGCGATTACACGCATGCGTGACGCCGGCGACGTTCTGAGCCGGCCAAGATTCGTTGAACACCTGATTTATTTCGATACAATTGAGGATCGCGAATTGTTTATACGCTATATTGGCAGAATGAAATATGATATCAAGGAGGAGCGCGATATGCGTCGCGACAACCTTAGATATCAGGTGCGCCTGGCGAGGTTTGGAACGGTGAGTCTGGAAGAAATGAATGATCAAACTACCTATCTCAGCACTAAAGCCAGGGATTTCAATGGAACTTACGACGGATGGGATACCAAGCTAATTGGTACGAAACAGCAGTTTCGCCTTCTACATAACTCCATTGCCGAACCCACTAATACTGCAAAATAGTTATTCATATATAAACCATTTTGGCGTCAATCCAGTTAAAGTATTTAGGAACGATCCTTGTAACACCCACATACGTTCCGCGCCACCAAACGGCCAAGCAACTATAGTTTTTTTCTTTAATCGAACAACCATTTAGTATTTATCATGATTCTTTTTGAAATCGGGTCAAAGTGCCTTATTGATGGCAAGACCGAAGCAGTTATCTTGAAGTCATTCAACAAAGCTCAGACAAAGTTCATCATCGAGATTCCAGGTACCAGCGTTCAGATCGTTGAGCGCGAACGTATTTCGCCTCTTCCTGCTGCCGCGGCTCCAGTGCCCGCGATGTAACTTCCAAGTAGTCCTGAGTATTGAGTCCTGAGTAGTTAGTGGACTTTGAATGGCGACGTTCAACTGGTACTTCATTATTTGAGTACCAGCGCTCAGTTGATTCCTTTGACAACAGTAACAATTCAGTTGCTGACGCTTAACCAACAGGGAGCTTTCATCGTTTTATAAACGATCGGATTTGTTTTCTCTATGGCAGGCGCTGTTACCATCGACGACATGTTATCAACGCTCCCTAAGTCGGAGCGCGTTATGGTCGATCGGCTAAGGAGTCTTGTTATAGAATGCCTGCCGAAGGCCTCCGAGAAAGAGTTCTATGGGTTAGGCATACCCTTTTACCGCCATCACAGACTCATCTGTTACATCTGGCCATCTTCTGTATTATGGGAGACGGACAAGCTTGATCCGGCAAAGAAAGGGGTTGTCACACTTGGTTTTTGTCAGGGCTACATGATGTCGAATGACGAGGGATTGCTTTTGGCCGAAGGAAGAAAGCAAGTCTACGTCATGTACTTCCGAAAGCTTACCGAAATAGATGACAACGTCATACGTGGACTGCTCTATGAAGCAGGCATGATCGATGATGCCTTCGGCTTGGCAAAGCGAAAATCAAAAGCCAGCAAAAGGAAGAAGACCTAGTGAACCGTCGATGCGATCACGTTTCTCGTGAGAATCGACAGGCTGTCCTGGAAGCGTGACTGAATAACGAAGTCGGCGAATATGGTTCCTTTTGTTCGCTCTGCGAAGACACCTGCCAACTGCCCGTTCGCATAAAGGAACAGCTGCGAGAAAATATTCACCACGAAGTCTGCTGAGTAATGATTGGCAAGCTTATAGGGCATCGGAAACTCTAATAAGAATTTCGATGTTACTGCAAGCTCACATACTTTCCCACGACGGTAGGCCTGGGTCTCAACGGTGATGTCGACGATGTGACGAATGTTGTCTTTTTCAGAAGACACGTTCGGTGTTATCCGTGTTGTGAATTTGTTCTCCAGGTCCTGTGCGTAAGTATGATCCCGGATTTCGAATTGGTCGACGGAAAAACCTTCAATCTTTATGGCGCAGTCGATCTTCATTTTCCGTATTGGTTTAATGTGATCGATGTCGACGACTGGACATTCAACATGCAGTATTGAAGCCGAGTGCTATAAGCATAGGTCTGAAGCAGATAAAAAGGCGCGTTCATAATCAGAGGATCTTTATGATAGCAAAAAATGCAAAGACAAATCTAACAAAAATCCCGGTGCTTATAAGACGTCTTCGTTTCTAATATTAAAAGCTGCGTCTCATGGTAATGACATTGTGTGTCGCCTCACCAGCATTCCCCAAAAACTGTGGAATGTTGTGGACATCATCTTAATCGACCCTGATACTTCGTTGCGCGCAGCTCACGTGCCTTAAGTTTATCACGCAGAACATAACGCAGCAGATAAATCCATGTAGGAACGCGACGACGAAATAACAAGTCATTGAGCAGAGGTTCGATCTTTTGCTTTCCAAATAGAAGGAAGGCCTCTTCCCTGCTCGTAAACCTGCCGCGGGTACGTGCTGCTTTCTCAAATGATTCTTTCCATGCAGCCACGTTCATTGAGAATTTTTCTTCCAGCAATAGCCAGACCTTGTCGAAGTCCTCTGTTGTCAGTACTTCCCTTATATACAAAGTGTCCAGCGATTCGCGATACATCAGAACAATTCTGTTTGGCCAGTGATGCTTTTACCAGATGATTTGGGACCGTTGCTTTTAGCCGACGATGCAGCAGGCGCCTTCTTCTTTGGCTCTGACTTTTCCGCAGCTTCAGGCGAACTGTTGTCAGCGGCGATCACTTCAGGATATGATTCCGGTTCAAGAACCCGGGGGACATCAGTCTCTTCCTTCTTGTTTGTGATCAACTTACTGATGGTGTGACCTTCTATTAATGCGTTTTCAAGTGGTTGACAAAGTGCAAGCACATCCTGTTCCGACAGCGACGGATTGAGCCAATCTTTTTCATATTCGCGCGGTATAATGACAGGCATCCGCTTCTTGCTGTTATGGATCTTTTCCATGAGGCCGTTGGCGCGCGTAGTTAGTACCGTATAGGTTTGATAACGTTGATCGGTAGAGCGATCGCGATATGTCGAATACAATCCTGCGATAGAGAACACTTGCTTTCCCGGCATTGAAATGTAATACGGGACTTTAGACTTTCCTTTTTCATCCATCCATCGCCATTCGAAGAAACCTGAACAGGGAATAAGGCATCGCTTGCCTTCTTTTGCCGAATCCCTGAAGGCCGGCTTCTCATACATTTCCTCGCTGATGCAGTTTAAGGTTTGAACCCGGAGTTTCAGGCCCGCATCCAGCCCTTTCGTCCACCAGGGTATGAGTCCCCAGTTAAACGGTGACAGTTGATCTTGATTCTCTGTTGTCACGATTGGCGATGACAGAAAGTCGAATCCATTTTCATGGTAATGGGTCTGGTAAAGTTCGGCCATCAGGTCGGTATAGGACACTGAGTAGTATTCCGCCAGATAATCGATGCTGTTTGTCTGCGACTTGTGATAGCACATAGCTTTTCGGGTTTACGTCCGACAAGATAAAACAATAATCAGGCGAGTTGCCAGACCCAGCAAAGGCAAATCGTCTGCTGAAAACATGGATCGGTAGGCCTATTTAGGCTCAAATCTAATACTAATATATTTAGTACTATTTGTTTTGTCTTTAAACTAATAATATTAGATTTGCTATATAATTACCCGACAGCAGCTATGAACATGACGATAAGCATTGAGCAGGTCAAAACATCGAATTTGGCGAGATTTTACCCTGTGGAGGATACGTTTCTTAAGAACTGGTTTAAGAATGTTGTATCGGCCTTTGAAACCTATGGCAAGATGGATCTGTCGCAGTTTGAGAATCAGGCGATCAATTACGAGTTTCTTCAACCGCACGACTACGAAAACAGAATAGACTTCATGGGAAGCGGAGGCGCCATACTAACCACCAGGCAAATGGTTGTGGAGTATCGTCGCTCGCGAGGTACGTTTTCAGGCAATGACATTGTCGTGCTGATGAAGCGACATCGGTTTAGTAATAGAAAATCAGAGGCGTGATATTAATGAGGCATTACCATGTCGATAAGAAGCGAAAGAGTGCCGCGATCATTGGTTCCTCCCCAATTGAAACTTTTTGATGCGACAGACGTCGATAAGTTTTTCAGGTATGCTGAGAAGACTTTTCATCTGTCGCCCAAATGGTATAGTTCTTATCAGCGCGAGCGCGACAAGACGTTGCATGGGGGAAATGAGGTTGAGTTTTTCTTTTCCTTCGTGACGAAGCATATCGAGCCGATGCTAAAGCAGCTGCTGGCGCGAACGGATATGGTAACCTACGCTCTTTGCCAGTACCTTATACGTGATAAGATAGCGATGGCATCGAAGAACGAACGGGAGATTCGCGATTACTACAGGCATAAGTAGGAGAGCGATATTGCAATAGATAACGTCTCTGACTAATGATTTGATCGCGTCTGTTATCCGGTGATTTGATGTAATTGGTGCGCCTGTTATTTTGCAGCATTTCAAATGTGAATGCTTATGAAAGACAGCGGCGTCAAATCGGGTAAACAGGAAAATTCAGTTATGGAATCGTCGGCACCGGAGCGAGAGCGGACCATTTTTGCTGCTGGCGCAGGAATCAACAGCAAGGTATTCATCCAATACATTGCCGGGATGACTGGAAAGCCGAACCCGAAGATCTGTCATATTCCGACAGCCACAGGCGATAATCCAAATACGATCGTGAACTGGTACACGAACTGCGAAGGCCTGGAGGTTCGGCCTTATGTGATGAGGACGTTTATAAACTCGCTGTATACGCCGCAATCGTTCGAAGAACAATTGATGAGCATGGATGCAATTATCGTTGGAGGCGGGAATACGCTCAACATGATTGCCATCTGGAAAGCACAGGGTATTGACATTGCTCTAAGGAAAGCATACGATGCCGGTATCGTAATGGCCGGAGGTAGCGCGGGATCACTATGTTGGTTTAATGAAGGTTCAACCGATTCCAGGCCAAAAGAACTCACAGTTGTTCAGGGCCTTGGTTTTCTGAACTTCAGCCACTCGCCCCATTACCTGAGGGAACAAGGGCGAAGACCGTTGTATCACCAGTTAATTGCAAGCAAAACGATCGGTCCGGGCTATGCCTGCGATGATGAGGCAGCCATGATTTTTGTTAATGGACGGCTGAGAAACGCTGTTTCGCTGAATGATCAAAACCATTGCTACTACGTAAACGTTGACGGTGAAAAAATTTCTGAACAGCGCATTGAAGCTGAAATCATAGGGTAGCCAGGTAAATCAATAGCATCTGGCGAGTGACGGGCTCAAATTTCGGGGCCTCACTTCTGATTTCTCAGCTTTTTACGGCCATCAGCCTGCCAGCTACCTATCGGCATGAAGGGTTTCATTCTGAGGTCTTTTCCAGACATCGCGTCTCAGTATATTTTGCGTTTGCACAATAGAAATGATTGGAGAATCTTCGCAGTTCGGTTCACAACACGAACACCCTGAATGCGTATGAAAGCGATCTTCTGCCTGCTGATGTTCATCTCTGCCGGGTTATTTGCTCAGACCACCAAGGTGGATTCACTCCAGCATTTGCTGGCTTCGGCTCCAAATGTTGAAGTGAGGATAGATCTCCTCACCAGTCTTTCGTTGTCGTATTCGACCCTGTCGCTCACCAAATCCGAACAACTCGCGCAGGAGGCATTGACATTAGCGCAGCCAATCGGTTATGGAAAGGGCATTGCTTCAAGCTACAATGCCTTGGGTATCTGTTCTTCCATTCGCGGTGACTACAGTAAGGGACTCGATTACTTCATGCAGTCATTAAGACTCCGCGAAAGTCTGGGTGATCAGTCTGCGATTGCCAGCACTCACTCAAATATTGCAAGGATATACACTTACCAGCATGATTATGACCATGCGCTTGAGTATGCGCTGAAGTCGATGGACGCCAAACGAAAGATCAACAGTACAAAACAGTTGGGGTTAGGTTATATCAACATTGGCGGCATTTACATGAACAAGAAGAACTATGCGCTGGCATTAACTATGTTCTCGACGGCTCACGACCTTTTTGAAGACAGGAAGATGACTGTTGAGCAGGGCTGGGCGTTGGTTGAGATTGCGAAAGTTTATGATGCTCTCGAAAATTATCCGGAGGCGCTAAACATGGCTCTGCGTGCCAAAGGCAAACTCGATTTGAAGGGCGACGTTTTCACAGCTGGAGAAGTATTCCGTCTCATCGGCGCAGTCTATCACCATATGGGTAACAGAATAGAAGCAAGCCGATATCTCCGGACAGCAATTGCCATGTCGGACGACAATGAAGATAGCAACGGGCGAATCATGGCAAGGCGTCAGTTGGCAGACACATACAAGGATGCGGGCATGCTCGATTCGGCACTTTACTATCAGGAGCAGTGTCTGGTGTTGAATGCGGAGATCTTCAATACGGAGAAGGCGCGGCAGATGGCAACTCTTGAAAAGGTCTATCAAACGGAAAGCAAGGATCGGGAGCTGCGTGAGAAGAATGATAAGCTCCGGTTTCAGGCAACGGTGATTTCAATTATCAGTGTATTGATGCTGGTACTTGCCGTTCTTGGCTATATCAGTTATCACTATTATCGCGACAAGCGAAAGACGGCAAAGGAACTTGAGAAGCTCAACGATGAGATCTCCAACAAACACGTGGAGATTCTCGTGCAGACGGAAGAGTTGGAAAAAGCAAATGAGGAGGTTCGAAGGATTAATGAATCTCTTGAGCAGGAAGTGCAGCATAGATCGGAGAGGATCCGACAGCAGAATCAGATGCTGATTGAGTATGCCTATTTTAATGCTCACAACGTGCGAGGTCCTCTCGCGCGTATCCTCGGCCTTGCCGGCCTAATGGAGTCTGAGCATTCGGTGGAACTGGTGAAAGAATACAACGTCCGTATTCATCAGTCGGCCTTAGAGCTTGATAAGGTTGTGCGTGAGATCAACAACAAATTGCAATACGAGCACTAGCAGGCGCTGATTGGAAGTACCTGAAGGCTGATAGCTCTGGGCCGCTTACTGCCCATGTGCAAACTTCTTTACACTCTCTATTCAAGGCGTATGTAAACTTCCCGTATGCGAATTTCGTATACTTACTGAACTATACATTTCAGGTCATGTCGGCCTGTTGCAGATAAAATAATTTCCATGCCTTACGATACCGACCTTGCAGACCGTGTCCGGCTTCATCTTGCTGAAGTGCCACGAATTAAGATAACGGAAAAGAAGATGTTTCGCGGGTTGGCGTTTCTGGTCAATGGCAAGATGTGTGTGAACGTTAGTGGCGATAATCTTATGTGCCGTATTGATCCTGAGCGCTACGAAATAGTTTCAAAGCGAAAGGGTTTCAAGCCTATGGTGATGAGAGGAAAGGAGATGAAAGGTTATTGCTATGTAAGTCCCGACGGGTTTAAGGCAAAAAAGGATTTTGATTACTGGCTGCAGCAGTGCCTTGATTTTAATCCCAGTGCAAAAGCATCTAAAAAGAAAAGGCCGTCTGTTGATGCAATGCCAGTCAAGGTAAAATCATCGCCGCCCAGTAAAGTAAAGTCGACGTCGAACAAAGTAAAGTCACGATCGTCTGCGCGCTGATACTCCCGTGGCTGTGGAGGATTCAACGAGAATTTCCAAGGCGACTCCGGAGAGCAGCTTACTTGATCACGTTCCCACTTGTGACTAGAAGCTTATACTCGGGCAGTATTTTTTCATAGAGTGCTTCGTCTACTTTTTTGAGGGTGTTAAGCATGGCGCCGATGCCCGAATCTTTCACTGAAACGCGACGCTCCCGGATATCGGTCATCTTGGACTTTATGGTGATCTCCAGTTTTCTCAGTTCTCGCTCTGTCATTGTCAAGGTGATTTTCAGTTTCCAAAAAAGCCAACACCATGGGCCATCAGCCCTGCAAGAAGCGGCATAATTACGAGTAACGCCAATTCTATGCGCACCATCATCACTACCCGTGACGGAACTTCAACCAATTCGTCCGGATTTCCCTTCCTGTTCCTGGTGAAGAAAACAGTGGGGATGATTGAGGACAATCCTACCAGTATGAATACGGTTAGCTTGGTATGGAAAATCCAGTTTTTGGTATAAAACACCGCAGGCTTTCCGATGCTGCCCAGCCATAAGGTAAGTCCTGCTGCAACCAGAATGAGGGCAGCAATGCCGTACACGGCGTCGATGGATGCCAGGCGGCCGATCTCGCGTCGTGTCATGGACTTTTTCAGGAGCAGGTGTTCTGATGACAGTGAACCTACAATGGCAAAAATGCACAAAAAGTGAACGTACCGAAGGAAGATCTCAAACGTCATGATCAGGTTGTTTACACGATTCGAAAGATGGTGCCGATTTAATATTGTATCAAGTGAAATCAGCGAAATGATTACCAGCCATCACCACTTAACGGAACAGTAAGAACCAATATGGATTGAACGATAATTGGGTTATGCAGGTTATGCATGCATATTTGATAACTTTAGAACATTGTAAAACAATGTAAGAGTATTGGCAATTGCGTGCCTGACAAGACCTGTCATAATTGTCAATTCTCAATAAATCGCCTGATGAGTATGAAGAAACCAGAAGTATGGATGCGCGGACCAGTACCTGAAGTGCCGGCGTTACTCCAGCCAGCAGCGCATGCGTTATTGCAGTCAGTGGAAGAAGTTGAAACGATCATAAAGGATTTTGATGACAAACTCCTGTGGACAAAACCTGCGGGTATGGCATCCGTTGGTTTCCATCTCAGGCATCTCAGCGGTGTCGTTGATCGTTTGCTTTCCTACGCCAGAGGTGCTACCCTTTCGCAAAAACAGCTGGAAGACCTGGAGCGGGAAGGCCAGCCTGGCGATGAAACAGCTCTTGCACTGGTCGCGAGATTTAAAGATCAGGTCGATGTGGCGCTTGGGCAATTGCGATTAACCCCATCGGACGAATTGCTCGCCCCCCGTGGAATTGGTCGAAAGCAAATTCCTACAAACATGATAGGCTTGATTTTTCATGCAGCTGAACATTCGCAACGACATGTCGGGCAGTTACTGGTAACAGCAAAATGGGTGAGCCAATACCATCAATCATGAATTTCGTGGCTTCGCTCGAAAGGACTTGCACCTCCAGCTTTTTCCGGCATATTCGCGGTCGTAATTAACCTGGACTTATGAGTCGTCTTACTATTTGCTTCAACGTAATTATATGTTGTTGCAGCATCCTTCCTCTTGTTGCACAATCGCAGTCGGTAACAACCGACGATTATGCCCGCGCTGAAAGCCGTTTATCTTATCGCACCGCTCCGCTTGTTGACCGCAGTTCTGTACAGGCTAACTGGATGCCCGATGGCAAGTTCTGGTATCGTGTGCTTATTCCTGGTGGTTCTGAATATGTTCTGATCAATCCAAAAGACGGTAGTCGTCAGACGTCGGCGACGCGGGCTGAATGGGCAAAAGAAACCCGGGGTGTTCAGCGTGGCCGTGGCACGAGCTCTACTGTGGCCTCTCCTGATGGGAAGCACGTCTTATTCATTCGCGACTGGAATTTGTGGCTGCGTGATTCGCTATCAAAGAAGGAAACACAGCTCACCACCGACGGCATCAAGGATTTTGGCTACGCAACAGATAACGCCGGCTGGCGTAAGAGTGATCGTCCGGTCGTCCTGTGGTCACCAGACTCAAAGAAAATTGCAACCTACAGACAGGACCAGCGTCATGTAAGTGACATGTACCTTGTTGAAACTAAAGTTGGAGAACCTAAACTTCAGGCGTGGAAGTATCCGATTCCCGGAGATGAAGATGTTATCCGACTCCATCGTGTCATCATCGACGTGGAAAATAAAACTGTAGTGCCCTTGAATATTCCGCCGGACCCAAGGCGAGCAACATTATGCGATGACATCAGCTGTTCCGGTGCATTCGATGATAACGAATGGAGCCCGGATGGTAAGAAGCTTGCGTTCGTGTCGTCGAGTCGTGATCATAAGATAGCCAAACTTCGTGTTGCCGATGCAGCAACTGGAGAGGTTTCGGATGTCATGGAGGAGTCGGTGCAAACGCAATACGAATCTGGTCGCGGTTCAATCAACTGGAGGTATCTGCCTTCATCAAAGGAATTCATTTGGTACAGTGAGCGCGATGATTGGGGTCATTTGTATTTGTATGATGAAAAAGGCAAGCTCAAAAATCAAATTACAAAAGGAAGCTTTGTTGTTAACCGCGTATTGCTTGTCGATACTAAGAACCGCATCATCTACTTTGAGGCACAGGGCAGAGAGCCAGGCGATCCGTACTTCAGTCACTTCTATAGCGTAGACTTTGCAGGCAAGAGTATCAAGTTACTTACACCTGAAGACGGAGCACACAGGATTCAACTTTCACCAGATGGAAACTTTTTCATAGACACGTATTCGAAGCCCGATGTCGCACCAACGGTGGTATTACGTAATATGAAAGGCAAACTGATCACCACGCTCGAGAAGTGTGATGTTTCAAGACTTCAGCAAACAGGTTGGAAGGCGCCCATACCCTTCACGGTAAAGTCGCGTGACGGGCGGTGGGATCTTTATGGTCTCATGTACACGCCTTCAAATTTGTCAGAGACTCAAAAATATCCCGTTGTCAATTACATCTATCCGGGTCCACAGGGCGGAAGTGTAGGATCAAGGGAATTCTCACCGTCGCGTATCGATTGTCAGGCGCTTGCAGAACTTGGCTTCGTAGTTGTTCAACTTGAAGGCACCTGCAATCCGGGACGTTCAAAATCCTTTCATGATGTATGTTATGGAAACATGGGGGACAACACGCTGGAAGATCAGATCTCCGGAATGAAACAGCTGTCACAACGGTATCCCTACATGGACCTTGATCGTGTGGGCATTTGGGGGCATTCCGGTGGCGGCTTTGCGACAGCAGCGGCAATGTTTCGTTACCCTGACTTTTTTAAAGTGGGAATATCTGAATCAGGCAATCACGACAATCGAAACTACGAAGACGATTGGGGAGAACGCTATAATGGATTGATCAGACAGGGTGAAAGCGGATCAAGTAATTACGAAGAACAAGCGAATCAGCTTCAGGCTAAAAATCTTAAAGGGAAACTGTTACTTGCACATGGCAATGTTGACGACAACGTTCCGCCCTATAACACTTATCTCGTGGTGGAGGCGCTCCAGCGCGCTAACAAAGACTTCGATCTCATCATTTTCCCTAACGCGCGCCATGGTTTCGGTAAGGATACTTACTACATGATGCGCAGAAGATGGGATTACTTTGTCCGGTACCTGAAAGGGGTAGAGCCACCGAAGGAATATGAGCTTAAACCTGTAACGGACAAGCGCGCGGCCAATCAGTAGGCCGACACCCACATTGCCTCATTCAGTAGAGGCAATGTGGGAACATAACTCCCCACTTTATTATCAGATAGCTTCCCGTTTGACTTAAAATAGCGGGTCGTTTGAGGGGTTTGCCCATGGCATATGTTTTGGGCAACCTAATCAAATGATTTCAAGACTGCTTTATTACCTCGGACATTGGGAAGTGTGGCACTGGTTCGCCAAGTATATCCTTATCGGACCTGCGTGGCTTTGGTATTGTTTGAAGGCCCGATCCTTCTGGTTCTTTACTCCTTCGAACCCTACAATCACATTTGGTGGTTTCGTCGGCGAATCCAAATTTGCCATATACAAACAGTTGCCGTTAGGAACTTATCCTTCAACGGCACTTGTGACGCCGGATTTCCCGGTCGATAAGCTGGATAACCTGAGATGCTCTCATGGCCTCAAATTTCCCATTGTTGCCAAACCGGATGTCGGGCAAATGGGTCTGATGTTCCGCAAGATCGAATCCCTGGATCATTTCAAACAGTATCACCGTTCAATGCCCGTGCCTTATGTTCTTCAGGAATATATCGACTATCCTATTGAAGTAAGTGTGTTTTACTATCGCATGCCTGGTGAAGACTCCGGACGCATTACAGGTTTTGTGAAGAAGGAATATATGCAGGTTGTTGGTGACGGCGTGAAAACGCTCAGGCAGCTCATTGGTGACTATCCGCGTGCGCGATATCGTCGTGCTGAGCTGTTCAGCAAGCACGAAAGTAAACTCAGCTGGGTGGTGCCAAACGGCGAGCCTTATGTATTGTCGCATGCGTTGAACCTCAGTCGTGGAGGGCGGCTCGTAAATCTCGAGAATGAGAATGATAGCAGTCTTCTAAAAGTTTTTGATGACATCAGCCGCTATACAAAAAATTTCTACTATGGCCGTTATGATGTGAAATGCCGGTCGATCGAAGATCTGAAGGCAGGGCGCAATTTTAGCATACTCGAATACAATGGAGCAGGAGCTGAACCACATCATGTATATAGTGGTGGCTTTGGATTGTTCTCTGCATGCAGTGTACTGGTTAAGCACTGGGGGATTTTGTTTCGAATTGCAGAAGCAAACAGGAAGAAGGGCATTCCAGTCTGGCATCATGAATCAGGAAGGCATTTTATAAATCATGCAGGGCGCCACATGCGACTGCTCAAGGTACTCGATGAAAGCTTCGAGTTTTGCGATTCGGTAGAAACCGTAATAGTACCTGCCGAATTCGCCTCATTTGCTGAGCGCTATTCCAGGGCCATCTCAACTAATTCTGAAATCGTATGACAATGGAAGTCAACCCTGCGATTGAAGACTATGTAGGAGACCTCGTTCGTATGGTAGGTCAACCGGCATATCCGTGTGTTGGTGCGAAAGCTGTGCTGGCGAAAGATAACCTCAGGAGCCTAGTTGTCGCTGACATGAGAAGTGACGAAGACGATAAGCGCATCATAAACTTTCTCTATGAGTTTATCGACATGTACAGGCTGTCGGATGGCTTGCTTTGCAGCGCTGCAATAATCTTTCAATCGCCATTGCATTTTACTGAGGCAGACTTCGATCGTTGTTTGTGGACCCGTTTGCAGGCACTTGCCGACATTGATGGCGATAACTTCGCGTATGATCTTCGTGTCTCAGACGACCCCACTGCGAGGAACTTTGGTTTTTCAATTAAGTCTGAGGCGCTCTATGTTATTGGGCTTCATGCGGATAGTTTACGACCTGCGCGGCGTTTTGCGCATCCGGCCATCGTGTTCAATCCTCACGCTCAGTTTGAAAAACTGCGCAGTCGTGGTAAGTACGATTCACTAAAACGCGCCGTGCGTCAGCGGGACATGTCTTATGCAGGGTCTGTGAACCCAATGCTGACCGACTTCGGCGAATCGTCGGAAGCAATTCAATACAGCGGAATACAAAATGGAAATAACTGGAAATGCCCTTTCATCTCGAGGCATTGAAGAGATGATTGTTATTCCTCCGAGAACAGGGGCGGCGTTCATCCTGAATAAAGGAGATCAGCTTCTGGTTACTGATATAAAAGGCGAACAGGTATCGGACTTTGTTTGCTTTAATCTGCACGATACGCGCGAGTATCTTTCATCCGGGCGCACGATCGATTATGCCGACACAATTTTTCTTACTACCGGTCACCGATTCTATTCGAACAGAAGCAATGTGATGTTCACAATGAGTGAAGATACGGTGGGGCGTCATGACTTTCTGCTGACGCCTTGCAGCAAGGATACATTCCGAATCATTTATGGTCATCAGGAACCTCACCGCGGCTGTTTTGGCAACCTGGTTGAAGCACTGGCACCGTATGGAATACAGCCGGATCAGATACCAGTTTGCTTCAATATCTTCATGCACGTGGATGTGGATGGCACAACCGGAAGGATAGACGTACGCCCGCCACTAAGTTCAGCCGGTGACTATGTTTGCATTCAGGCCGAGATGGATCTCATTGTGGGCATGACTGCCTGCTCAGCCGAAAAATCCAATAACTATGCGTTCAAACCTATCGGTTATAAAATTCTTCACCGGGCTCGTCAACCAGCAGTCGGCGACGCGCATTGATAATCCCAGGTTGTTTTGTATTGCCGTGTTATTGAGTTTTCTCGGCTCATTGCCACCTGGCACCACCAACCTGATGACTATCCGTCTTGCTACAGAATCCGGTGCTGCGTCTGCTGTTTGGTTTTCTGTTGGCTGTTTGCTGGCGGAATTGGTTGCCGTATCCGCGAGTCTCATTCTTGTCGACAGAATGCTGCGATTCAAAAACATGGCAAACGTGCTTCAGTGGACTTCTTTAGTTGTGCTATTCATTTTTGCGCTTGGATGTTTCATTGCAGCATTCAGCGTTCATCAACAACCGGATACAATGATTGTCGATGATGCGTCACCGTTAATCCTCGGTTTCGTCATTATGATCGTGAATCCTGTGCAGCTTCCCTTTTGGCTGGGATGGACAGCAATCCTCGCAGACAAGAAGATCATAAAAGCAGTTGGTGTTCAGTACATCATGTATGTTGTCGGATCCGGGGTAGGATCATTTCTTGCCAGTGGATGCTTTATTTTGCTTGGGACATTTTTTGTCAGCAAGTGGTCCGTGTCGCCAATGATATTCTATATCGTTCTCGGCATCCTTTTCCTGCTGAGTTTCGCTCTGCAAATCCGGAAGATGTATGACAGGGACAGAGGGACGACAATAAAGACCTGAGCCAGGTGGTGCAGTTAATCTAAGTATTAATCCAGTCCAAAGCCTGTTGTGATATAAACAGACATCAGTGCAAAAGTCAGCACGACCCAAAACACGGCCACCAGCGTTGAAACAATGGATGCGCGCAAAAGAGGGCGACGTACAAGTCCAGTGGTAAGTTGAAAACAAAAGTAGGTGAAGTAGAGAATCTCGAACAGTTTGAAGATTCCGGTTACCATGTAATTAGCCTTGTATGATCCCATCGAGGCAAGAGACGAACTGATAGGCGAGACGATGACAGCAAATACAAGATTAGTGAAACCCATCATATAGAAGCAGGCAACGAGCAGCTCTGTGTAGTTGAATCCGGCGCTGCGATAAAACATCCAGAAGAAAACACATAGCAATGGTGCAGCTGCGATGGATACAAGATCTGAGTATTGTTTCCAGAATGAGGTGGCTGCCATTCTTCTGGTGTTTATTTTTTTCATCCTGGCAGATGGTGACCCGATGCTGTCTGCAGGGATGTTTTGTGAACCTTTGGAGTGTGACTGAGTGGAGGGATTGGTAACGCCGGTGTCGCCCGGGCTGCTTTGAGTGGATGCACCCGCCGTTGCTTTTGAAGGTGTACCGTTGGCGTGTATCCACTCCGTTACATTCATTGAAAGTATGAGGAGTGTTCCCACGATCAGGTAAAAGTTCAATGGCCCGAAGTGCTTTTTCCTTTTACCTGCTATGTACTCGCGCGCCACTATTCCAGGCTGAATAACGAGCGACCGAAGTAAAGTGAAGAAACCTTTGTCGATATCTGTGAACTGCATCCAGAAATCGCCGATGATCTCCATCAACCGGAGTCGGCGAAGGCTTGTTCTTTGACCACATCCGGGACAATAGCCATAGGATTCGTCGAGAGGATGATCACAATTTTGGCAGGTCGGATTCATAAGGAGGAGCACCAAAATATGAAAAGGTCACGAGAAAGTACTTCGCAACACCTCGTTGTAACAATTATTCATTTGATGGTGACACACGTAAAGTTGTGAGAATGCCGTCTCCAGACCATTTTGTTACAGGATGCTTGTAATGAAAAAAATAAATCATTGGAGCAGATACCTACCAGTCAAAAAACTTATCACATTTGCATCATGCTGTTTGTCCACGTCGGATAAACTGGCAAAAACAAAGAACCCCTGGCATACCAAACAGTGCCAGGGGTTTTCAATTTAAGAGGTTTAGGTTGTAATCTCTTTGCGCAATTGCACGCACCCGTAGAAATCAGGTGCGTGTAATCTTAGCTTTCAATTCGTCATCATATCAGTATCCGGAATTTTGAGGATAGCCGCCGATAACTCTGTCGATTTGCGCCTGAGGAATCGGACGATGAATATGGAAATCTTTAATGTTGGTTGCCCCGGCTGATGATCCCCACTTCTTGACGTACTCGATAAGTTTGCCTGTACGGGTGAGGTCAAACCAACGCACCTGTTCAGCATCAAATTCAAGAGCGCGCTCGAAAAGAATTCTATCGATGTCCACCATATCGGGTGTGATCAGCATTTCTGCCAGCTTGCCAGGTTTAGCAGCGCGCGTACGTACTTTGTTTATGTCGTCGGCAGCAAGAGCTTTCTGGTCCATTTTTAAGCGTGCCTCTGCGCGCAACAGATACGTGTCTGCATGACGCATCGAGAACCAGTCACGCGAACCGCGTTCCCACTGGATGGTAGGGCGTCTGGGATCGAGAAACTTGTTGATCACCGGGAATAAACGTTCATTGTAAAAGAAGGGATCAGAAGGATAGAAGTTCGGATCGTTTGTTGGTAAAGTGCTGCCTGGATAGCTTGCCTTCGTTCTAGTAACGACGGTATAGCGCACCTTTAGCTTTTCATCGCCGAGCCACTTAGCATCCTTACCGGGTCCGGGAACATAAATCGCTGTATCGCCGATGGCGAACCTGCGCTTTCCAATGTCGGCAGCAGTTACTAAACTTCCGTCCGCCTTCTTTGCACCCTTGTCTACGTGAATTTGTTTCCACAGCGGGATACCATTACCTGAAGTGCGGTTATCATTGCAATACCATACGCTCTTGTAGTTATCATCATAGCGCTGATCTTTGACACGTTCAGTAGCCCAAACGTCGAGCATGTGCTCCGTCGGTCTGAAGCGCTTGAATGGGCGACCGTTGGCGATGTCGCGGATCATACCGGGTTGCACATCGTATTCCATACCGAAATAGAGGTGCCCGCGATTACCGACTGAGTTGTCGCCTCCGTTCAGGATGATGTCTGTAGAGTACTGAACTGCCCAGATTACCTCAGGGTTTATTTGCTTATCCTGGTTAAAGAGGTCAGCATGTGATGGCACCAGGGAGAAAGCGTAGTCATCGATCACGTGTGTGAAAAGCTCGTTAGCTTTAGCAGCGTCACCGCCGTCGGCGAATGACTTGTAACTGCGGGTCAAATAAACCTTACCCAGTAGAAACTGAGCAGCAGGTTTTGTTGCACGGCCATAGTCAGATTGTGAATTCGGCAGATTGGCGATTGCAAACTCAAGATCGGGAATGATTGCCTGCGCATAGATGTCACTTTCATTCGTATAGTTTGCTGAAGTTTGTGCCTCCATTGTTTCTTCCAATGAGAGGTGCACGTTGCCCCAGGTCTGAACGAGATAGAAGTAATAAAAGGCCCTTAAGAACCGGGCTTCAGCCTGGCGGCGAAGCTTGAGGTCATCAGCCATTCCTTCAACGAACTCGGCACGACCAACGACAGCGTTGGCCTGGTTGATACCCTGGTACAGGAATGTCCACTGCTGCAGGAGAATATCAACTGACGAGTTTAATCCGTTATCGTACCAGTTAAATGACTTGTATCCACCGTCAGCTCCATTTGTGTGAGTGTCGGTACCAAATACGGAAAGACTCCATGCCCGTTCCTCGCTGTGAATTTCACGAAGAAAAGTGTAGGTAGCATCTACGGCGTCTTCATAACCCGCAGCCGTTTTGTAATAGGTTGCTGCGGTGACGTCGGACACCAGTGTTTCGTCAAGATAGTCGCTGCACGACTGCGCAACCATGGCGACGATCACGAGGGTGACTGAAACCGCTGTTGAAATATATTTTTTCATGTTGGAATGCTTTAGAATGTTCATTAGAAGCCGATCTCGATGCCGCCCATATACAAAGTAGTAGATGGCATTTCGCCTGATGTCACGTTGCCGGCCCTTTCAGGATCAAACAACTTGTACTTTGACCACACCAGAGGATTCTGTGCAGAAGCGTAAACACGGATCTTCTTCGTGTATATCCTTTCAGTTAAGCTCGCAGGGAGTGTGTAACCCAACGTAACAGTACGCAGTTTGATGTAGCCGCCGTCCATGTAGTTGAGGCTGGAGCCATAAGTAATGCTCTCCTGATTCTTATTCGGACGAGGATAGTTGTTCGTTGGATTGTCGACTGTCCAGTAGTCAACCTTAAGGTTGTTATATCTGGCCTGCATAGTCGCCTGGTCGTTGCTGAACTGGCTGTTGATCATGAAGCCAAGACGGTAGTAGAAGAAGAAGGAAAAATCAATTCCCTTAAACTCCACTTTGCTGCTTAAGCCACCGTAAGCTTTTGGTACATCGTTGCCAATAATCTTGCGATCATTGGTCAGATCGATATTGCCATCTCCGTTTTGATCCTTGATTTTAATTTCGCCTGGATACTGCTTGAAGCCGGCGGCCGCATCCTTTTCTTCAGTCTGCCAGATACCGATCTTTTCGTAATCATAGAACACGCGAATGGGCTGACCAATGAACCATCCGTTACCGATATCATTCTTCTTTTCGCCATCAGGTCCGCGTTGTGCGAGATCGACAATCTTTTCTTTCAAACTTCCGAGGTTGAATTCGGCCGTCCATTTCAGACTGTTGGGTAAATCAAGGATGGTTGCGTTCAATGTTACTTCATAACCTTCGGTTTGTGTTCCGCCGATGTTCTGCAGAATGGCAGCGTAACCCGAAGTTGGAGGTAACTGGCGATTTAACAGCAGTGAAGTGCCAGTTGACGTATGATAGTAATCAAAATAACCAGTGAGTCTGTTCTCGAAAAATCCGAAGTCGACGCCGACGTCAAAGGATTGTGACACTTCCCAGCTCAGGTTGGGGTTAGCAATCTGATCGAGGCGGAAACCACGTGCATCCACGTTGTTCCAGTCGTAGAATGTTCCCGTGAGTGTGCCCTGGGTTTGATAAGGCAGTACTGATGTGTTACCCACTTCACCATAGGAAGCACGAAGTTTCAATTCACTGATCGGTCTCACGCCGGACATGAAGCCCTCGTCCTTAATGCGCCAGCCTGCTGAAATACCCGGAAAGCTCGCCCACTTGTTTCCAGGTGCGAGACGTGAAGATCCGTCCCATCGCATGCTCGCCTGTAATAAGTACTTGCCTTTATATGAGTAGTTGACACGCCCCATATAAGACAACAATTGATATTCCAGGAAGCGGGTAGAATAGCTGGTGATTGTTCCCAGTCCCAGATTGTACCACTTCATAGTTTCGTATGGAAGGTTCTGCGCTGCAGTCGTTCCAAACTCATATTGCTGGCTGGCCGCGCTTTGTAATGCTGTCAGACCAAGAGTATGGTCACCAAATTCTTTGCTGTAGGTAAGGAGGTTTTCCAGCGTGTAGCCAAACTGTTGGCCCTTCATCAGTGATGCGGCTGGTGTACCGTTCTTTCTGCTGTTGGTGAACTGGCCATCGAAAATACCCTGCTGGTAGTTCTGAACGTCTACACCAAACAGCAATTTGTAAGTGAGGCCTTTCGTGATCTTTGCTTCCAGGTATGCTGAGCTGAAGATACGATCAGTCTTGCGCTCATCGATCTTCTTGCCTGGTACCAACTCGTTCAAAGGGTTTGACCGGATACCGTCAGAGATAGGGAGGAAGATGAGATTTCCGTTAGCATCATAGGGCAAGCCGAGCGGTGATTGATTTACCGCCTCTGGTATCACACCGTTGGATCCGTAGTTTTGAATCGCCCGTGAAAATATAGCGGACATACCTACGCGGAAGTATTTGCCAATGTCCTGATCGGCATTTATGCGACCTGAATACCGCGTATAATCTGTGCCGTCAACGATACCCTTCTCCTTGAAGTTACCGAAGGACATACGGATCAAAGACTTTTCCGTACCTGCCGACAAGCTTAGTTGTTGATTTAACTGGGACCCGCTGTGATAGATCAGGTCCTGCCAGTCAGTAGACAGTCCGTTAACAACGGAATTGTATTCGACTGCATCGTTAAAGACTGCTGCATCGGAAGGGATAGTGGAGCCTACGTCACCCCATGCTGTGCGGCCTGTTTGATTTTTTGCATCAAGTCGGTTTGCTTCGCGCTTCATGGCGGCGAACTCTTCACCATTCATCATGGGTATCGTTTTGAAGGGTTGCGTTACGCCATAAGTTGTTGAGAAGTTCACGGATACTTCGCCCGGCTTACCCCGTTTTGTGGTGATAAGGATGACGCCGTTTGATCCGCGGGAACCATAGATAGCCTGCGAAGCAGCATCCTTCAATACCTCTACAGAAGCGATGTCTGACGGGTTGAAGTCGCTGATGGTTTGTGTTCCGGCGGTCATGGGGATACCGTCAATAACGAACAGGGGATCATTCGATGCTGCTAGTGATCGTCGTCCGCGAATTACAATTTGAGGTGACTGGCCGGGGCGACCGCCGGTGGATAGTACGTCCACGCCGGCTATTTGTCCCTTCATAGCATCCATGGCATTACCAGTAGATACCTTTGTGATGGCTTCACCGCTGATCGAAGAGATCGAGGAAGTTACGTCTCTCTTCTCCTGTGTACCGTAACCGACGACAACGATCTCAGTAAGTTCAGCAAGATCTGCTGACATGCTTACATTGATTTTGCTCTGTCCTCCGACGGCCAGTTCCTGAGGCTTGAAGCCTATGAAGGAGAATACGAGTACTGCTGAAGACTGGTCTCCTTCCAGGCGGAGGCTGTACTTACCATCTGCGTCAGTAGTGGTACCGTTGGATGTTCCCTTTACGATTACGTTTACGCCGGGAAGAGGAGCGCCGACTTCATCGCTTACGGTTCCTGTTATTGTTGAATTCTGAAAGAGAGGTGCTTCGTCGGATAGGACCGACGCCGAGGGTGGCGACAGCGGATAACCATGTGCGGTAGCGCATATGGCTATCCACCCTAGCATACATAGTAGTAGTGATCTTGTCATATGATTAGGATTAGGAAGTTTTCAACATAAAATCTGATTGCGTGTGTGAGTCAATGTGTGTGGCTATGGCTATATGTCAAGTCAACCTGCCCGCTATATGGCGGGCACCGACAGGTCATTTTGGAGATCGTGTTGGAGGCAGCAGGATTGAGAATTTCATAGCTATTCAAAGTGACTAAATAACGCAATCGATTGCATCGAAGATTGCAATTTTTGGCTTATAAGACAAGTGTGTTATCTACCTTTATTTTTCCAAAGTGGATTCACACGGCGTATGGGAATGATAAACGGATGAGGAGACGACTTTGAAGTACGTATTGTCAGTGCAATCGACCGCACACCGCTAACGTTTACAGGTACCGGACACACAACCTGAAATCGGGCTTTTTTGATGTTACCACCGGCCTTCAAAGGACCAACTCAGAGGGCCGATTGATTGTGCGGATCAGTTTTTTTCCCCTACTTCCGCAATTGATTCAACTAACCCTTTCGATTTATGAAACGAACAGCAAGTGCTCATTGGAAAGGTGATCTTAAGGCCGGAAAAGGCGAGATCACAACACAAAGCTCCACCCTGAACAATACTCAATATTCCTTTAATGCCCGGTTTGCCGAAGGCGTTGGCACGAACCCTGAAGAACTAATTGCCGCTGCTCATGCAGGCTGCTTCACCATGGCTCTAAGCGCTGCCCTGGGGCAGGCCGGGCATACTGCAAACGACCTGACTACGAAAGCAACTGTTGACTTCGATACAAGTGGACCTAAAATCACTGGCATTACCCTTGATCTTAATGCTGCCAAAATCGATGGCCTTTCAGCTGAAGACTTCAAAAAGTTTGCTAACGGCGCTAAAGAAAATTGCCCAATTTCCAAGGCACTCGCTGCAGTGCCGATTACATTAAACATCAACTATTGATCAGGAAGTCCGGCCAATGCACTCAAGAGCGAGTGAGAAGACCGTCGATCTGCGTATAGCGTGAAGGTTGTTCCTGGACGTCACGGGCACCGAAACTGTTCCCGTAATGGTTCCCTTCATCCGAAGAAAAATGAGAGAGGCTGTCATATAGGACAGCCTCTCTTGCATTAACACTCTTTCATTTTACATTCAAACACTTTTAAATTTTACATTCAGTGTTTTACATTTTGCGGTTACACTTCAAAACACTAAGGCGCCTGTTGAGTTGATCACCACCACTTCATTCAACCGCTCTCCGGCTACTTCACAGCAATTGTACCTTCGACTCCTTCCTGCAATGTCTTCCCAGTAACTGCCGAAGCTGCAATCTTCAGAAGTGAAACCAGCTTGCCACTCTTTGTATCCCAATAGTATCCTTCAATCGGAGTTACTTTGATCACTGTGACCCTGGGATCGTCCTTTCCCTTTTCAAACCATGCTTTAGCGATATCGGTCCAAAGTTCGTCAATCTTCGCCCGGTCTCTCGTAATGGTTGCTTCACCGTAAACTGAAAGGAACTCGTAGTTGCTTGTGTTCAGAAAGAACAACTGCACTCTGGGATCCTTCGATATTTCGATATTCTTATCCGTGTCACTTCCGCTGAGGAACCAGAAATTGCCCTGGTCACAGACTTTCTGCACCGCCATGGGACGCGTGTTTAGTGGCAACTGCGTTAAATTGGTTGTAAGCAAGCAAGTCGATTCATGCTTTACGAGCTCTTTGAATTTATCTATTGCGTCCTCATTGACAAGGTTCTTAATTTTTGATGCTTCCTTTTCCATAGGTCTTTTCTCAGGGCAGGACGCAAATTGCGTGCGTGAGTATTTGGCGTGATTTAATGGCGGATCTTAGAATACTTGCACGTCATTATATTGGGTGATGTCCGCATCGGGGTACGAAGTGTGGCAAATGGTTCACACTCCAAAAGCAAAGATTTCCTATCGTGAGGCCTGAGAAAACTTATTCGCTGCGCAGATTGCGCACCGGATTTTGAAGTGCCGCCCGTATCGCCAGTGACGCTACGGTAATGGCTGTGATGACTGTGATGAGAAGACCCGCTTTGAAAAAAATCGCTGGCTCGACATTGATCTTATAAGCAAACTGATTCAACCAGCGTTGGGCTGCCATCCAGATTACAGGAACGACTACGACGCACGAGAAGGCGAGCAGGGCTGCGTATCTCTTTGTAAGAAGCACAAGCAGCGAGGAAACGCTGGCACCGAGAACCTTGCGAATGCTTATTTCCTTCGCGCGCTGATTCACTGTGTATTCTACCAATCCAAATAGTCCGAGGCAGGCAACTCCAATTGCGAGATAAGTGAAGAGCAGAAACAATTTGCCGAGCCGTTGCTCAGACTTGTACATCTCGTCGAGTCGTTCGTCAAGGAATTCATATGAGAATGTCCACTCGGGATCAAGCTGCTCGTAGGTCTTCTTCAGATGTTCAAGTGTAGAAGACACATCATTGCTCTTGATCCGGACGGCCATTTGCCAGCTGGCATAAGGAAACAACTGCATCACTACAGGTGTGAGCTGTTCACGCAGGCTTTTAAAGTGGAAGTCCTTCACCACGCCGATGATCTTTCCCCGCTTCATTACGTTTCTTCCTTTGTCCCAGCGGGGCCAATCGAGCCGCCTGCCAATGGATGATTCGGCGTCGCCCAGCCCATACGTTTTAAGGAACGTTTCATTAACGATGAAAGCATCAGTAGAATCAGATGGAAACTCGACGGCGAAGTTGCGGCCCGCAACCAGTTCCATTCCCATGGTCTCAATGTAGTAGTGATCGATGCAGAACAATGATGTCGACCATTCTTTACCAGATACAGGATCGACGACGCCATCACCTGCAACCAGGTTGCCTGGGAGGCCGAAACCAATCGTTGCATTCACCACATTCGGATGATTCATATATCGCAGCCTGGTGGTCGACTGGTTTGTCAATTGAGGAGAACGCAACGGTATAACTACAACATGCGACTTGTCAAAGCCAAGGTTCTTTTCCCTCAGTAATTTGTTTTGCGCAATGATGATCAGGGATCCGCTAACGAGGAAGAACGATAACATGAACTGAACAATTACGAGTGATTGCCTCAGCATTGATCCACCGCTACCATCCAGTCGTTTTTTCGATAGCACGAGTGCGGGTCTGAACCGGGACAGATACAGGGCAGGGTAGGAGCCGGCAGCTATTCCGAGCGTCAGGCAGAACAGCACCGCCACTGACACGAACTGAAAATTGTAATCTATATACAGCTGTTTGTTCACGATCGCATTTAAGAATGGCATCGAGGTTTCTGCAATTACCACCGCGATGGCAAGTCCGACCAAGGTAACGAGGATCGATTCAGACAGAAACTGAAGTATGAGCTGGCTTTGCAATGCGCCTGTGGATTTTCGGATACCTACTTCCTTAATTCGCTTCGTTGCCCGCGCTGTTGAAAGATTTACAAAGTTCAAGATGGCAATCAGAAGTATGATCGCGGCAGTGGCAATCAATATGTAAACACTTTGAGCATCGCCGCGTTGCGCAATCTCCCATTGAAAAGATGACGAGTGCAAGTGGATATCGCTGATATTCTGAAGGTGCGCATCATAGTGTGATCCGAGCTCCTTCAACTGGGGCGCAGCGTATTTTTCAATGAATGCCGGGAACTTAGATTCAAGAGTAGCCGCATCTGAGCCAGGTTTCAGTTTGAGATAAGTAAATATCTGCTGCCGCCGGAAGTTGTCGCCAAACCGGGCGGCCCAGTTGGTGGTTGACAGTGAAAGTATGTAGCGGAGTTTCAAATGAAAATTAGAAGGTGGATCGGCGAACACTGCGGTAACTTCTCTTTCTATATTGTCAATCTTAATTGATTGTCCAACAGGATCGTTCGCGCCGAAATATTTCTCCGCTAATGACTTTGATAAAGCGACTGTTCCCGGCCGGGTCACTGCCGAGTCGCGATTGCCACTAACAACATTCAATGAGAGCATCTCAAATATTCCGGACTCGGAGAGAACGCCCTGGCCTTCGTTGGACTTCTTTCCGTCTTTGTCAAACAACTGTTCCTCATAGGTGTCCAGTATCCTTAATGTTGATTCTATCTCCGGGAAACTTTCCTGCATCCTTGATGCGTATGGATATGGAACAATGGGGAGATTTTGCTGGACGCCCTCGTTGGTAACGGTATTGTAAATACGATAGGTGCGATCTCCGTCGGGGTGATAGTTATCGAAGGAGAGTTCATCGGAAACGAAGACAAATATCAGTATGCAGGAGGCAAGGCTTGTTGCCATGCCGGCATATTGATAATGGAAAATGCCTTGTACTTCGACAGATTTCGCAGCGCGATTTTCAGGTAGTTGTACAGCATGCGCCCGTATTTTGAACTGCCATTGCCAAAGTCGCACCAACATTTTCCATGCGTTCCAATAGGCCCCAGGAACAATCTTCAATAAAATGGTTGAACGGCCGGGGACATTTTTGTCCGAATACGGACTAATGTAATGAGGAATATCCGGGAGTTGCGACTGCAATGCATTACCTTGAAACTTCAATCTTTTCGATCCGTGACTGCAATACGCGTGAGAAACTACAGGTTGCCGGTTATCAAGCCAGGATGGCCGGGCAACCTTTATGAAAATGACAATCGGTTTGTAGATGAAGAGCACCCTTTTGCTCCACAATTCACTGATGTTCTGAAATGGACCTTTTCAAGAAACCCTCAGCGAAATGAGAAAGCGCGGGATCACTTCAGACTAAAAGTGTCCGACGATAATTCTTTCGTTCATCAAAATGACGACTGCATTGTGTGGCTTGGACACGCGACTTTTTATATACGTGTCAGTGGAGTCGTGATCCTGATAGACCCCGTATTTTACGATTTGCCTTTTGTGAAACGTTATTCGAAGCATGCCCTTTCACCTGCGACGCTGGGACGCATCGACTATCTTCTTATCTCTCACGATCATCGTGATCATTGCCAGGAGCGCTCTATTCGGGAAGTGTTCAAGCACAATCCTGAGTTAGAGGTCCTGACAGGTCTCCGAATGGACTCGTTATTGAAGAAATGGATACCCATCGAACGAATCCAGTGTGCGGGATGGTATCAGCAATTCAAAACGAGATCTGCTTTAGCTCTTTGTTTCCTGCCAACCAGGCATTGGTCAAAGCGAAGCTACAACGATACGAATACACGACTGTGGGGAGCATTCAGTATTCAGTCAGCGGACCATACCATCTATTTTGGAGGAGACACTGCGTACGGTAAGCATTTTAAACACGCGTCGGAATTATTCCCCGACATTGATATCGCTATTCTTGGCGTTGGGGCATACAAGCCTTCCTGGATGATGACTAACGTTCACATTTCACCTGAGGAGGCAGTAAATGCATGCAATGATCTTAATGCTTCATTGATGATTCCCATGCATTATGGAACGTTCGACTTAAGTGATGAACCACCGGGCGAACCGGTTTCCAAACTTCTGTCACTTAAATCCGCTGGGAAACTAAACGCAGGGTTGAAGATTTTGAATCCGGGAGAAGTTCTTCATATGACGGGAAGTGACGATGCTCAGTCAATGAGCGCATAGCGCATAGCGAGGTATGCCGCCTCATATTATGCAACCTGGCGTGAGGCCGGCTTGCCATTGTCGAAGGCATCCATCAGTGCCATCACTTCCTGAGTTACGTCTTTACCTCCGGACAGATTGCAGGCGATGCTGCTAACGGTTCTTATCGGTCCCCATGGCAAACCCCACCACCCAAGGGTGAATGAGAGCAGGGTGAATCCCATGCCTTCGGCAATTCCCTTTTCGTCAGCCGAAATGAAGTATATGTCCGACGATCTTTGCAATGTGACAACAAGGAGAGAGACAGTGTATTGATACATCACAAACCGTCCGCCGCGCTGGATTTCACGGCTGACTTGTTCAGCGGTAAGGCCGTTTAGGTTTTTTATAGCCGCCATTCTATCTGGGTTAATGATTCAAAGTTACCGCTGACTTGCAAAAAATGCTGTTGCAATCGATGCAGGTCAACGTCGGTGTAATAAATCTTTACATTCTGTACTAAGTTCCAGCCCAGGGGAACCCAGAATCGCCGTCATTGTTTACGATTGAAGGCTTGGGGAATGTAAATGGTGCCGTAAGGAATTGGTTTACCTTGGTTAATTTCGAGCTGGACGTTTAACAATGGGAGATACAGGACGTTACGAGAAGTTGGGCCGGAAAGACTTACCTTGGGCCGAATGCCACCCCACATGTGGCGGAACAAATCGATTGAACTGCCGTTTTAAGTTAGCATGGTAGATCCGCAAACGTCCATTTTTCCATTTGGAATCCGAATCGACGAACCAGTCGCCACCATCACTGACCTGCTGGTGACGGTTGTCTGCACTTATGCGTATGTGCAAATGCGTCGCATGGGTTTGAATGAC
Source organism: Chryseolinea sp. T2 (assembly GCF_037203685.1). Lineage (NCBI taxonomy): Bacteria > Pseudomonadati > Bacteroidota > Cytophagia > Cytophagales > Fulvivirgaceae > Chryseolinea > Chryseolinea sp. T2. The sequence continues at coordinate 222,050 of NZ_JBBCAU010000007.1, read as the reverse complement.
TGGTCCCAGATTCACTTCCGCCGTTATTTTCTGCTCGTTGCTATAGCTACTGCCTGGGGCGGCATTATCGGGCACGGATTCCTCTATGCATTTACGTTCGCATGGAAACTACCGGGATGGATCGTGGGTATCGTCTCTGTGGCGCTCGTCGAGCGGTCGGCTATATCACATGCACAGGCGCTCATTCAACCGAAGATCGGCAAGTTCTTCCTGATATTTAACATCATCGAGATGTGTGCAATTCTGGCCATCACGATGATCTCGCTCGACTTTAAATGGGTGCAATATCACAACGCCTACGGACTCCTTATCAATGTCGCCGGCTTTCATGGTTATGCTTACTATCGCACACGCGACAAGGGAAGCCTTATCATTTTAGGGGCAGTTGTCGTGACTTCCGTGGCTTCAGTTGTGTTTACGAACGAGATTTCTCTGCATACCTGGTTCAATTATATAGACATAAGTCATGTTCTTCTGGCAGTCGCGGCCTATATCATGTACCTGGGGGCAATCCGCCAGAAGACCACAAAAGTTGAAGCGAGTTCTCACAAGCAGCCGATCAGGAAAACTGAACGCACTCCCGTCGAGAGATAACAACCCAAAGCAAAAAAAGCGGCCCTGTAATGGGCCGCTTTTCTAAGATGTCGTATGTGATTGAATCGGTCAGACTAACTCTTTGCATCTAACTCTTTAGCCAGTGCATCGTACTTTTCCTTAACCGCGGTATCAGTAGCTAGTGATTTCTTGATGGCATTGAAGGCTTTCAGGCCAACATAGTCCTTTGCAAGTGACTGGAATGTGGCGGTGATTTTTGCTGATTCATCAGCGCGCTTCTTTGCTACTTCTTTCACGAAGGCTACTTCTTCAGGTTTTGCATTCGCAGCAACAAGCTTCGTGGAATCATTGATAACTTTGAACAGTTCATTGTAACGGGGGACTTCCATGATCGTGGTTTTTTGAACCATTTCGGTGATGCTTTCATTGAGGTTCTCCTGCATGTCCTTCACGGAGTCCATCGTGATAGCATACTTCTTCAGGTCGTCGTCAGTGAATGCGGGTTTAGTTGTTTGCGCATAGCCTGCCGTTGCAATTGCCAGCAGAAAAAACATTGATAATAAACGCTGCGAGCTCATACTTTTTACAAATTGTTAGTGTTTGTGTTAATTACTTAACAGGAATTATAGAAAATTCCTGCGAGTTACACAATGCCTTTCCAGCAGAACACGATTTCGAACCGGATGGACGAGGGGGTTTTTGCGTAATATGCGCAGTTGCCTGCGCAATTAACCACGCAACTTGTGAGGAGGCCAACAATTACGCGTTGCGAATCAACGTGTTGCGAGCTTGCGGATGTCTGCAATTTCGAGGACCTGCTTTTCGTAACCTTTGTTCGCAGCATTGATCATTGCCCTTCCAACTTCATCCAGTGTAAGCACCTGAGAGGGGAACAATGCTTTGACAACGGGAGCGAGAACAAGCATTACGCGATACAACGTTTTCAGATGCTGCTGACCTTTTACAGGCGACATGAACCCCGGCCTGAAATTGTATGCACCTTTGAACGGCATCTTCATCAACGCATTCTCCGCTTTACCCTTTACCCTCGCCCACATTACTTTGCCTTGTTCAGTTCCGTCGGTATGCAATCCGGAAATGTGCGTGATTACCATGCCTGGATTCAAACGCTGAACGGTGCTCGCGAAATTAACCGCAGTATCGTACGTGATTTTAGTATATGCTTCTTCTGTCATGCCGACGGAGCTCACGCCCGCACAATAAAAGCATGCATCATAACCGGCAAGCTGTGCCTCAATGGTTTCGAGATGAAGAAAGTCGCTGACAAGACATTCCCTGAGTTTTGGATGCTTTATTCCTACCGGCTTCCGGCTAACAGAGAGCACCTGACTTACTTCGGGCCGGTTGAGACAAGTGAGCAATACACCTTCACCTACCATCCCGGTCGAACCTGTTATAATTACTTTGAGGGACATGATTTGCTGTTATTGATAATGGTTAGGACGTATTCAATTTATAAATATTGCAGGACGTCTTCCCCATCCTCAGAATATGAAGGTCGTGTAAAGTCCCAGCCGGAATAACTCAGACTGTAAAGGTTTTTCCGGATCGGACAGTCGGGGCGACTGGTCTGGGAAAGTCTGGTAAACGTTGGGAAACGGTCTGGGAAAGTCTGGGAAGAGTTGAGCAAACGACTGGGAAAGTCTGGGCGGGGTTGGGTAAGACTTGCGAAAAAGTTGGGAGCGACTTCGGAAAACGTAGCGAAAATGCCGCCTGACGGTAGCCAACCAGTAGGCAAAATGCTGCGGCCTTATTGCCTGCCCAGTGCCTACTACATTGGGAGGCATGTTCCAGGAGCGCGCCGGTTAATAGTAATAAGTGACACAGTTTATTTTACAGTCAGCTAAAAAGCGTGCTTCCGCAACACCTCATCTACCTGCTTCTTATAGCTGATGCCGATTGGAATGTTCTTTACATCAATAAAGATTTCTTCCGCATTAAAGGCTGTGATCTTATCGACGTTCACAATAAAGGACCGGTGTATGCGCAGGAACTTTTCGCCCAGTATCTCCTCGATCTCATGAGTACTCATTTTGGTGATAACTCTTCCCTTATTGGTGTGAAGATAGATGTACTCCCGCATGCTTTCTACATAAAGGAGGTCGTCGAACATTACTTTCTTCATGGTCTTGTTAACGTTGAAGAAACCAAACGTCTGATTCCCTGTGGCAACTTCTTTGTTGTCGCCGTTTGCAGCAAGAGCCGGGTAACGATTCACCGCCTTAAGAAAGCGATCAAATGAAAATGGCTTCTTGAGATAATCAAGCACATGAAGCTCGAATGCATCGAGAGCATATTCTGAATAGGCCGTTGTGATGATGACGGCCGGAGGATCCTGCAGCGTGCGCAGAAACTGCAACCCTGTTAGTGACGGCAGTTGAATGTCGAGAAATAATAAATCCACCTGGTGGTTCCTCAGGTATTCAAGAGCTTCCACAGCATCGTTAAATACACCTTGAAGAACCAGCCAATCTGTTTTGCCCACGAATGTCCGAAGAATTTCCTGTGCAGGCTTTTCATCTTCGATAATTAAGCAACTCACCTTTTCCATAACTATGCGTTAACTGGTATAGATAATGAGACCCGGAATTTATTGTCAGTGTCAGAGATTTGTAATGAGTAGTTGGTGTCATACAGGAGCTCCAGCTGGCGGCGGATGTTGGCGATACCAGTACCCTGTCCGTTACCATTGCCGTTGCCTGAGATGTGATCGTTTTCCACCATCAGCATTGCGCGATTTCCCGATGCCTGGATGTTGATCACAATCTGTACCGAACCTCTGATGTTTCGAAGGGCATGCTTGAAGCTGTTTTCAACAAAGGGAAGGAAGATCAACGGCGATATTTTTTGAGAAAGCGCCTCCCGTGGAGTGGTAAGAGATACATTCAATCTTGAATTGTGTCGCATTCTCTCCAGCTCTATATAATGCTTTATGACTTCGATCTCGCGTCCCAGCGGTATGTCGGGCTTGTTGCACTCCTCCAGAGTAAAACGAAGCAAAGAAGCAAGATTCAATACTATTTCCTGTTCCCGCCCTGGATGCTTCAGCGTTTCCGAATAAAGCGTATTCAACGTATTGAACAGAAAGTGCGGATGCATTTGTGCCTTTAGAAAGTTTAATTCTGCCTGACGTTTTTCGGCAATCAGCTGTTCATTCTTCTCCTGCAGATCCCTCTTGTTCTTTACGAGTTTCACAATGATCGCCATACACACAACTCCAAGCCATGTAAAGATTTCTCTGATCACTACACCGAGATTCCATTGAGCAAACCCTTCGGGGAAAGTCATACCTGTCAGTGGGTATGCGAAATAGATTTTGTACGCACGTAGAAATATTCCCAACGCTACTATAGTCAGGGCGATGTATCCAAATAAGGCAGCGCCGGAAATCCGCGGCATGAGATAGTAGAGGATAAAGTAGGTCGCGGCCATGCATATGGGTAGTGACAGGAGAAAAGTGTACAACTCGCCCTTCGGTGCGCCGGCTCCGATAGCGACTACCATCCAATTGAAAACGTCAGCAAGCCAGAAAATAATGTGACGGAGGAGCCGGATCCAGGGACGCTGGCTATATATAAGCGCGTTGATGAACTTCAATTGAATAATGTTAGCAGTGAGTAAAAGTCTCGTTTAGCCAGGCGACTCTCGTTGATCCTTTTGAAACCAGTTGAAGAATCAGGATGTCCTGTTATCTCGACCATGCATGTCGCCTCGCCATCATTGCTAACGGCATACCGATGGCAAAGATCAGAATTGTTGCGCTGATAAGAGCTCCCTTTACGGTGAAGGGAATTGAAGGAGTATTTGATAACGGCAGGACTATACGGTTCATCACAAACCATACGAAAAGCCCATAGACGATCGTGGTTACCCAGACGTTCTCCTGAAGAAATCTGAGCCGGGGGTATAGCTGAAAGAAAAGCCACGTCCATATGCCGGCGATCATATAGTGAAAGAGCAAACCCAGTACAGCGTAGCCGTTGCCTCCGGCCAGCGCATCGGAACCGAACACTCCGCTGGCAATAAATTTAAGCATCATCAGGGGATTTCTACCATTGATTAGCGTTTGGATAACGGCTGCAGTGATATCCAATGTTCCCACTATGAGCCAGGCCAGCCACATCGTGCGTGCCCTTCCATTGCCTGCTATTGATGTCTCGGCCTGTCTCATGTGTTTGGGTTTAAATTGGAACACACATAAGCTACCAATAATAGGAACGCCAGATGGAAGGCTCCTACAGATAGATGCTTCCGACACACGAGATGGGAACTTGGCAGGCCTAACTAAATCTCGGTCCGGCGAAGTTCCTGTTCCTGAACGGTAAAATACTGTGTTTCTATCGCCTGACGGGCAGCCAGGTATTGCTCATAGGTTTCGGTGAAGTGTGCCCGGTTTGAAATCACTGCTTCGTAGTTGCCAGTGGCACCGATGATCAGTTCGCAAGCTTCGCGTACGTTGTAAAGCGAACGACTTGCGACATAGTCGGCCAGCTGATGATCATGCACAAACTTTTTGAATAATGGACTGCCCGGGTGCTGTACCATAATTCTAAGTCCGGCTTCTTCAGCGAGTCCCAGGTCCAGAACATCGTCGAACACAAAAGCAATTTCCTTTGGATTCAGATTATGCAGTGCTGCAAAATGCCGGAACGCCTGCATCTTGTTTTTTACACGGAAGTATCCCTGATGGAAGTGTTCTCTCGTCGTGAGTTGAAACGACAACGTGTTTCGCTCACCGGACATCACGGCAACAACAGGCAACTCACCACGGTCGAGCCACCGGCTGAAACGGAGAAGGTTCGTACCCATGGCATCTACTTCGTTGAAGTTGCTGCTGCCCTGATGATCTTTCACGCCGTCATTAAAAACACCATCCCAATCAAAGATGAAGGCACGGATGCCCTTCAGTTTCGAATGGAATGCTTCGTATGGTATGCGGAACTCGCCGCCGATATCAGTAAATAACTTCTCTATGTCCATGTTGATTAACAAAAAAGTCGGGCGAGTTGCCCGACTTAATATTCATTGATAAACTGTTTTCTAGTTTGTGCCGTTTGCTTTCAGATCCTGAATGTCGAGCATGCCCACAGGCTTGCCGCCGTCCGTTACCAGGATCGAATCGACACTGGTCTTCTTGAACAACGTCGAAGCATCGTTAAGCATCGCATTCGCTTCAACTGAAACAGGGGCCTTGTATGTAAAGTCACCGATGTTCTTCTTAAGAACGTCGCGTCCTTCAGATTGAATCTTCCGACGCAGATCGCCATCGGTGAAAACCCCGACGAGGCTACCATCTTTCTTAACAACCGTCACTGCACCAAATCCATATTCTGTCATCTTAACGATGGCATCCATCAATGGTACATCGGCATTTACGATCGGATTGGTTTTGCTGATTGCATCACCCACCTTTACCGTCATCAGTCTCGTGTGCTCGATGAATTGATCAGTGCCAAGCGTGGTAAAGTTGTTTTCAGGCAACACTTTCAGGATCTTCCAGGGAACGGTGATCGTATGGACGCCGATGTTGAGCGCGTTGCGCACGTGCTCGACCGTCCGAACGGAGGAGAACATCACCTTAGTGTCATAATCGTAATGATCGGCTGCAAATACACATTGCTCCACTAACGACAATGCGTCGTGACCCTGATCCTGGAGTCGTCCTACCAAAGGACAAACATAAGTAGCACCGGCCTGCATTGCCATGTAGGCCTGCTGTAGCGTATACACCAGGTGGACATTAACCTGCAGTCCACGCTTTCTCAAAAGCGCACAACCGCGAAGGCCTTCCAGTGACACCGGAATCTTGAATACCGTTTTCTGTGGATCAAGTCCGAGGTCCAGTTGTCGTTCGGCCTCAGCAAGTACTTCCTCTGCAGTATCGCCCAGGGCTTCGATCTGAAGTACAGGGACAATCTTCGAAAGTTTTACAATAAGCCCATCGATATCCGTAACGCCACCGCGATGCATAAACGTCGGTGTAGTGGTCAAGCCGGATAAGAAGCCCAGCTTAAAAGCTTCTTCTATTTCGTTAATATCTGCTGAATCCAGATACAGCTCCATGTATACAATTGTTTACGTATAAGATCAGGCAGGAATAACTTCGCGATCCCTGTATTTCACCTGGATGGCGTGAAGCTCAATCAAAGGCTTCAGGAACTCCTCCAAATCATATACACACAACTGGCTTGCGGCATCGCAAAGAGCAGTCTCAGGAGTAGGGTGTGTTTCGATGAATACACCATCAACACCGGCTGCAACGCCAGCCCTGGATAAAACGGGAAGGAACTCACGCGCACCACCCGCAGATGAAGCACTTGGAATTCCATATTTCCGAATGGAGTGTGTGATATCGAATACTACAGGATAACCGAGTTTACCCATGTGATAGAAGCTTCTTGGATCAACGATCAGGTCGTTATAGCCAAAGGTATAGCCGCGTTCGGTAAGAATGATCTGGTCGTTTCCTGCCTCGTTACATTTTGTAACGGGATGCTTCATATTATCAGGTGCAAGGAATTGTCCGTGCTTGATGTTCACTACGCGTCCAGTCTTGGCAGCAGCAACCATAAGGTCTGTCTGCATACACAAATAAGCGGGGATCTGAAGTACGTCTACTACTTCAGCTGCAGCCTTTGCCTGATCCGGATAATGAATGTCCGTCAATACGGAGAAGCCGAACTGTTCTTTGATCTTGGCCAGCATCTTTACACCCTTGTCGAGACCAGGACCATTATAGTACTTAAGGCTGCTCCTGTTGTCTTTCTGGAACGAGCTCTTATAGATGATCTTGATTTTCATGCGCTCGGAAACTTCTCTCAGCTTCTCCGCAGTCTTCATCATGATGCTTTCTTCCTCAATCACACAGGGACCTGAAATGACAAAGAGATCATCAGTTCCACATTCGATGTTTCCTACCTTTACAATTTTCTTGCTCATTGTTTTCGCTTTAAGCGTGGTTGATCTTTTTAATTGAATCGGGTGCAGCTGATCGTATCCGTATAACGTTGATACAACCGCTGCGCGCCATTTATAGCCTGCGGAAAAGTTCTTCGATTGACTTTACAGTGATCTTGTCTTTCCAATCAGAACCAATCGCGTGGTTCCACATATGTGGAAGGTTATACGATACAGTTGCCATTGCAGTGATCTGCTCATCGGTCCATTCTTTGGCAAGACCTTGCGGCAGGTCGATCTTGTGTTTGCGAATCATCTCCTTGAATTCGGCAACTCCTTCAGGATAGAAATCACCGAGATGATTGAATGCTAAACAGTTTGCGTAGCAATGTCTGGTTCCGAGAATTTTAGACAGACCATAAGACAGTGCATGGCAAACGCCTACTTCTGAATACGTAAGACTCAGGCCACCCATGAGGGAAGCGACCATAAGCTTTTCATCATTCTCAGCATTCTGTCCGCTTTGTTCTCCCAAATATATATCGCGACAGAGCTTCATTGCCTGCTCGGCATATGCGTGGCTATAGGCGTTGTTATATTGTCCGTTTTCCGACTCAACGCAGTGGATATACGTATCCATACCAGTATAAAACCACCAGTTGCGGGGAACAGTGGCAATCAATTCCGGATCGAGCACCACCTGATTGAAAACGGTCCATTCACATTTAAGTCCAAGCTTCTTAACTGGTCCTGTGAGAACTGCAGTCATCGAAACTTCGGCACCGGTCCCTGAAATGGTGGGAACACCACAGTGGTAAATGCCTGGTTTCTTGATAAGATTAAGGCCCTGGTAGAGTGTTGACGATCCTTCGTTGGTGAACATGAGTGATACCGCCTTAGCAATATCCATCACGCTGCCGCCGCCGATTCCAACAACGCCGGCAGGAAGCCCTTTCGTCTTCAATATACTGTCGCGCAGATTGTCGATTTGTTCGGTAGTAGGTTCGTGAACATCAACGTCGACAAAGACCACTGAGTCTTCGGGCTTCGCCGGTATGCGTTTGGCAAGTGGTTTGTCTTTAAAGTACTGATCAACGACGAACAGCATGAATTTGGCATTGTCGCCGCGACGTTCTGCCAGTATTTCATCCAGTTGATTAAAACTACCGTGACCAAATACGGTCTTTTCAATTCCTTTGAAGTTCTTATGCATGGATTGGTGATAACGCTTTTTGGATGCAGGCCTTGATCTTTGCGCAAAGTGCTTTCATCTCATCTTCGGTCCACGTTACGCGGATACCAAACGAGATAAGACGTCCAACCACTTCCTGCGACTTCGGCAATTGCAATTTGGTATAGTCCTGTGGTGCACCAAGAACCTGGATCGCAAGCGGTGCTGCGGTCTTCATGTTCTTGAGGTGGTCCCACTGATTAATGAAATGATACATATTGAGGAACCAATAGTTGAACCCTCCAACGCCTGCATTGTTAAACTCTTCGACTACGCGTTTTGCTGAAGCGGTGTCTGGCAACAAAAGGTTGAGGAATGTTGCAGAGTCTCCTGCAGGGTCTGCCAGTTTAGAGAAGCTGACGCCGGGGATCTTGCTCAGTTCCGCAGTGAGGAATGCCTTGTTCTCACGGTTCTTCTTAATTACATAAGGAACACGTCGTGTTTGCGCCACGCCGACAGCAGCGTTGAGTTCACCAATGCGGAAATTGAATCCAACGATAGGATGGTTCTCCATTCCGCGGTTGTTGCCGATATGATCGTGACCGTGATCCGAATATGTTTCAGCGTGGCGATAGGCCTGCTCGTCATTGGTAACGAACACTCCGCCTTCACCAGCAGTAGCAATCTTGAAGAAGTCGAATGAATAGCTTCCGGCTTTACCAAACAGACCTACGAAGGTGCCTTTGAAGCTTGCGCCGAACGCCTGTCCGGCATCCTCTACAAGTGCAATGTTCTTTTCCTTGCAAAGAGCGACGATCTCGTCGATGCGAGCCATGCCGCCGCACATGTGTACGAGCAGCACCGCCTTTGTCTTCGGTGTTATTGCAGCGCGAATGCCTTCAGGACTCAAACACAAGCTTTCGTCGATCTCGGCAAAAACAGGGAGGGCGCCGGCAAACAAAACCGCTTCTACGCTGGCAATGAATGTAAAAGGAGGAACGATCACTTCATCTCCGGCTCCAATACCGGCAGCTGCCAGTGCACACGACACAGCGGTAGAACCACTGGACACAGCGTGGGCAAATTTGGCCTTCGTGATCTTTTTTACTTCTTCTTCAAATTCACGGGCTTTCCAAATATTATTGCGTTGAGCGTCATGATTGTAGCGGAAAAGAATGCCGGTTTCCAGCACGTCGTTGACTTCCTTCTTTTCCTCTGCGCCAAATAATTCTGTTCCTGGCATAAGCGGGTTGGTAAAATTTCAACAAAAGTACGATTTCTGCGGGAATTCAATGCCTTCCATCTCATTGACGGCTATGGCGTTGTCCTTTCCCAAAGAGGCTGACAAATTCTAGCTAAGGTGGCTTCTCAGCATCCACGCCATCTTCTCGTGTTTCTCCGCGAGTGACGTGACAAAATCACTGGAACCTGCATCATGGAAGGCGGTCACGTATCCATCGATGTTTTCGCGAATGTGAATAATTATGCTTTCGTGATCTGAAAGAAGTTCCTTTACGAATGTCTGGCTGTCATTCTTTCCGCGCGATGCTTCGGTAAGATGCGTGAGCGCAAGAAACTCCTTCAAACTTGCCGGAGGGAAGTGTCCGATGGAACGGATTCGTTCAGCCACTTCATCGATGATCTCATCAAGCGCTTCATAATGGCTTTCGAAAAACTTGTGCTTACTGTAGAAGTCAGGTCCTTCTACGTTCCAGTGCGCTTTGCGCGTCTTGGTTACGAGTACGAATTCATCGGCAAGGATCTTGCCTAATGATGTTGCTACTGCTGCGAGGTGTTCGCTTTTAATTCCAATGTTAGGTTGCATAGTAATGAGGACTTTGTTGTCAAATATAAAAGTTTCCACAGCATAGGCAGGGGCTTTTCGTAATAACAAATCGGGTAATTTCTAAGTGCGCTATCTTTGTAAGATTAATTTTGTGTCATGTCCACATTGGAAACATTGTACGAACAATTGGGAGAAGAGCGGATAGCCATTCTGGTTGACAAGTTCTACGATCTTGTGTTTCAGCATCCTCAGATCAGTCATTTGTTTAAAACTGATAAGGAATTGATCAAGGAGAAGCAAAGGCTATTTCTGACTCAGTTTCTCGGAGGACCACCCTTATATAGCCAACGGTACGGTCACCCGCAGCTAAGGGCGCGACACATGCCTCATCCCATCGGACAGGAAGATGCTGTCGCCTGGCTTTCGTGTATGGCAAAGGCCATCGGTGCTCTCGATGCAGATGAGAAGGTGAAAGATGACCTGTTCAAGCGTTTTGTACCAACGGCCATGTTCATGGTGAATCAGGAAGATGGAATGTCGGAGTAATCAATCCTTTGTTTGAAGGATATAGTTTTTTCGGGTTGGATGAAAGGTAAGCCCTTTCATTTGCCGGCATGTGTAGCCCAGCCGCCCCGCCATCTGTTCAACAAAGGTCTGTGGAATAAGTAACAACTGGTTGTTTTTAGCTATCCGAGCATATTCTGATCGCAATACATAATTCATAAACCGCAGGAAGGCACCTGCTTTGCCGCTTTTTATCGCGTGGGCTAGCAGGGAAAGTGCATCGCGGTAGGAACGAGTGTGTTCATCCACCACATCAGCGATAATGATTTGTCCTTCAGCTGAAAGATGAGGTCGTAGCGAAGCAATAATTTTCTCAAGATCCCCGGGAGACGACAGATATTGAGCAATGCTCAGGAGTATGATGAAGTCAGCAGGCCCTTTTAAATGTTGCTGAAGTATCGATGTGTTGCTCTGTGCATCGGCATTGACGCAGAAGAAGTTCGCGTCAGGATGATTCGCTGAACATCGTTCGATAAAATAGGAATTGATATCGGCTCCGGAAAAGATGAGTCCCTTAGGAATGAGTTCATCGGCAAGGAAGCCAGGGCCGCAGCCGTAGTCGAAAACGCGGGTCTTATTTGAGACTGCGAAAGCAGAACAGAACCGATCTGCAAAATAACGCGTGGCAAGTCGCATAACGTCGTCAAATGCATGCCGTTCCGCTTTCCAGAATTGTGTCCAGTTCGGTCCCTGTGCAGGCATTTAGAAGAAGCGCTCCATAATCACACCGTAAGTTACGATAAGATTTCGTCGGTCGGTTAGCGTGATCTCGTTATATGTTAACGCGGACGACAGACTTAGCCACTTCCTCACCTTTATCGACAATGTCGTGGAGGTTTTGAAAATAGTATCATGACGCGTGGAGATGGACGGCTGGTATAGAACGAATCCATCCAGAATGATCATATCCTTCATGACCCATCGGTATTTGAATCGCGCCGAGTTTCGCCAGACGTCGTAATCTCTTTCGCCCAGGTCTTTGTCAATCATACTACCGGTTTCATAAATGAGACCTTCGGTAACGTTCAGAACCAGGTTTGGTGTCTGGGAAATATTAAGACCGAGACCGGCCCCGGCCTGATACCGGAAGTCGATTTTCAGGGAATAGCTCTTGTCGAAGGTACCGTTACCCCAGTAATAGAGGCGCTTTTGTTTCTTCAGGAAATCGAATTCGATGAGGCTTGAAAAGTCGTTATTGCTTTTTACGTCAGACTGCTCCCCGTACACCCAGCTATTAACCGTATTGAATGAAAGCTTCTTTTTGCTGATGGCAAATTTGAAGTTGTTCGACAGCACATACGAAGCTAAATCGTTTGTTTTGCTGAAAGAACCGGTAGAACCGATATAGATATAGTGATTAATCGAATCATTAAACTGGCCAAGCGCAGTGCCTGATGATATCATTATTACAATCAGACCCAGCAGCCAGACTCTACAAAAAGCTGACATGAGAGGCGAAAAAATCTATTTATGCCGGTACAAAGCAAATACTAGTCCGCAAAAGATGGGAAGCTATACGAATAGAGCAAGAAAATTACTTCGAACTAGTCGAGTTCCTTGATGTACGCGTTTCTGAAGCGATGTGCTGCACCGGGCCTCCAGGCGCCTGGCATGTTGAAGCCACCGGGTAAACCCTGATATGTGGCGGACCAATGTGACTGAAGTCCAATCATTCCTGACGTGGCGCCGGCAGTAAAGTCGTTCTTCGGCTGCGTGACTTCCCACATGAAGGTGCCATTAATCCATAGCGCAACCCTTGGCACCTCGCCGGTCATGCGGATGCGAAGCGCATTCCAATCGCCGGGCTTCCAAACGCGTTCGACATTCTCTGCCTTCACCGATTTGCTGATGGCCATTGCTTCTCCATATAAAGAGCCATTGCCTCCTGGTATCGCTAGCTCAATTTGATAAGCCTGACCACTTTCTGTGGAACGAAGGAAGATTCCACCATTACAGAATGAGTCGATCTTTACTTCGATGTGGAGCTCGAAGGCACTATACTTTTTGTTTGTGAGAAGCACACCTCCCTGTCCGTATGGCCGCTGATTAACAATGATTGCGCTATCCTTCACAAAGAAATTGGGAGTGGTTCCCTGGTGCGATGTCCGGCTTACATGCCAGCCTGAAAGATCGCGGGCATTGAAGAGTGGCACAAAGCCTTCACGCCGGTGGTCAGCAACTTCCAGATATTGAGCATCAGCACCTCGTGAATGCTGTTCATTATTATTCGTTGAAGACTGAGCAGAAGCAACCAATGAACACACTACTAAAAAAAATGCAGCTATCCGGTTCGATATGTTCACTGGCTTTTTCATTTCTGCTCAAGAACGATTCTGAAACCCACATCCCAACCGTTGCCGGGTCCTGCTGCATGTGTCATATAGGTTGCATTCTTCACATCGCCCGCAAAAGAAGCCCCCTTTAATACATGTTCATCACCGCGCTTAGGCGGCTGCGGATCGGCAAATAGCTTTTCGTTATAGTAATCATTGGTCCATTCCCAGACATTGCCAAGCATGTCAAACAATCCCCATGCATTTGGTGCCTTCTCGCCAACGGGCGTAGTGTGTGACTTATTCAGATTAGCAGTTTTTTCAATCACAGACCATGGAATGTCATCAGTTGCGCCAGCCCGGGCTGCATATTCCCATTCAAATTCTGTTGGCAGCCTGTACTTATATTTTGAGTCAAGCTCGTTAAGCCTGATCAAAAATGCTTGCGCGTCGCTCCAGGATACATTTTCCACTGGACGATTGTCTCCGTTCTCCTTAAATGTCGAAGGATTGGTGCCCATGATCTTTTTCCATTGAAGTTGTGTGACTTCATATTTACCAAGATAAAACGACTTCTTTATTTTAACCGTAAAGCCATTGCGTTTGTCGCGCATGGCTAACGTTCTGGCTAGATCAAACTCAACAGAGTTATAACCTCGTCCATCTCCCATGTACATGTTAATAGGCCTTTTCGCTCCCTTAACGGTATCATCGGGAACCGGATAGGGAGGATTAAAAGCACCGATGATGAACCTTCCGGCGGGAACAGGTACGAATTCCATCCCAATAGAATTCGTAATAATGTTATGAGACCTCAGCTCAGCGCTTGCAGAGGTATTTTGTAATTTAATAGAAGGGGAGGAGGAATTCTGCGCACGAACTAGGGCTTCGGATTGCCAGAGCATCACTACTATAAAACACGTCACCACTTTATGGATTGGTTGGCTCATTGCATCCGGTTCGTACTGTCAATTTAATTCAAAAATTAGAAGTACATTCAGGGATAAAATGTTATTGCTATGAATCGTAAAGCCATCATCCTGCATCTATGGGATACGAGCTATGATGTTGAGGGCTGGCACCCGCCTTTGAAGGATGCGTTGGAGAACATGCACGCTGAGGGAGCGTTGTGGCGTCCGCATCAAGATGCACACAACGTATGGGAACTTCTAAATCACCTCATCTGCTACAAAGACCGCTTCGTAAGCCGTCTCGAAGGCATAGTCTTTGAACCGGCGATTACGGACAATGAGCAGACTTTTCAGCGCGGCATCGGAACCACAGAGAGCGAGTGGCAGGCGCGGTTATCACACCTGGCGTATATACAGGCCGTTATAAGGGAAAAGGTATTGACGTTTTCAGATGCTGATCTTGATAAGCCGTTGCCCGAAGCACCAATAGGTGGCCAGCTCCTGAGCCTTGCCTCACACGACAGTTATCACACCGGGCAGATCATGTTCCTTCGGAAGCTTCAGGGTCTGTGGCCACAGAAAAGAGACGTTTAAGTTCAGGCGCCGGCATCAGCTTTTTCCGGAACGCTTACCTTCACAATACCATGGTCGGCCAGTGCTTTATATACGGCGACAATAGTTTGATGGCGGTGGTTTTTGAACCCATGAGCTTCGGCGTTGTCGATGTGGTATGAAATGGTAAGCTTGATCTTAGGATCCTCTACAGCTGAATAATATACCTCGACATCCTGAGCGTAGGCTGCAGCTGTGATCGCATCACGTACTACCGATTCGGCGTATTCAAGATCGGTTGTATTCATTATGATAAAGTCGAGTTCTACGCGTCGTTGATCTGAACGGGAATAATTAATAATCGGCTTTTGAAAAATATCTTTATTCGGAATGATCACGTGAAGCCCGGCTGTGGTTGTAATGGTCGTAGCCCTCAGCTTGATTTCCTTTATAGTGCCGATAAAAGCATTGGTTTCAACTTTGTCTCCAATTTCAAATGGTCGCTTGAAAGCCATGAACAGCCCGGATATAAAGTTCGATGACAGATCCTGGAAGGCAAAACCCAGAGCGAGGCCGATGATACCTACGCCTGCGAGGATCGAAGAAACCGCCTGAGACAGGTTGAGTATGCTCAATGCAGTAGCCAACCCAAAAGTCATGATGAGCGTCTGCAATACAACAGAGACCACACTTGCCACTGAATCGCTATGAGAAATGCGCAGTGAAATTCTGTAAGAAATGCGCCTTACCAGCTTTGCAATAAAGTACACCACGACGAGAACCAGTGCCGCGATGACCATGTTGGGGAGCATCTTAATGAACATTTGAAGCCACCCCTGCAGCTTTTTGAGAATCAATCCAGTCCAGCGTTCAAATTCCATTGCTTTTTCAGTTACCCGTGAGCTTTGGATTTGATTAATTAAAAACAATGCCGTTTGGCAGATCGCGCCAATACCGCAGGAAAACGTTCGGTGATTTGGCTTATTGAGGAATGGCGGCTACAATATGTTGCGAGATGGATTCGATTCCACCACTGCCCGATGTCGCCAAAAATGTGAAAAACGGCACTGAATTAACCTGTAAATTGAGTTTAGATAATTGTTTTGCGGACGGGCAACCCTTTTTCGGGCTTGCGCGTCTCGGCAATCAAAAATCCCGGATTCTTTGGAAGATCCATCTCATTTGAACAAGATGATTGAGGGTTGCCTTCGCGGCGACCGGGAATCGCAAAAGATGCTTTACCAGCACTTCTACGGATACGCTGCGAGCATATGTCTGCGCTATTCCAAGACACGCGAAGAATCGAGGGAGATTTTGAATGACGGGTTTATGAAGATTTTTATGCGGTTGGGGACGAGGGACGTGAACGCTTCATTCAAGTCATGGCTACGCAGGATTATGATCAATGCGGCCATAGATCACCATAGGAAGCACAACAAACATTACAAAGTAAAGGAAGTCGACGATTCTGTAACGTGGATAGCATCGAACGAAGCAGACGCTTTGAACGAGCTGTCTTATGAGGAGTTGATTGCTATGGTTCAGGAACTTTCACCCGCTTATCGCGCGGTGTTTAACCTGTATGTGATCGATGGTTATACGCACGAAGAGATTGCCAGCCAGTTGGATATTTCGGTAGGAACATCCAAGTCAAATCTGTTCAAAGCGCGGGAACATCTGAAGGCTGCGTTTAAGAAAAATAACATGAAGCGGTATGCCTAAGATGACTGATCAGGAATTCGACCACCTGTTCCAGCAAGCCGCCAACAGGATCTCACCCGAGCAACAACAGGGTGATTGGGAAGACATGCAGCACCGGCTGGAGGCCGCCGAACGCGATGCACGTGCAAGGAATATTTCGTTGTACTCGATGCTGGTATTATTGCTACTGTACAGCTTCGTGGTGCCGGAAGACTTTAAGTCAGGCAGATCAGATCAGGCGTCGCTCGTGCCCAAGGTGGAGCAACTGCAGCAGGCTGAGCCAACGGGATTGACAGGCGCTGGTGATAAGACGATTAATAATGATGATGCAGTCAGCAGTGATGAAGGTGTCGTTGGAAGTGGTAAAAGCAATGGTAGCGTTACACAAGGTAGTAGCAATGGTAATGATATAGCTGGAAGTGGTGGTGTGGATAGTGGTAATGATGCAGTAGGTAGGGGCGATGATTCAAAAAATAGCAGCGACCCTGCAACTGAGAAACAGAATGATGCCAATGCTCCGGTTGATCAGGCCAGCGACGCAGAAGTAGCCAGCACTGCCACAAAGGGAAGACAAGCTGATAAAGGTGCCAATGCGAAAAGCACTTCGGCCTCTGCCAAACAGCACGATGTATCGGGAGATAAACGTGTAGCAGGAGAACAAAGTATTGCCGGGGCGGGGAACGCGCGGACTGGACGACCGAACAAGGCGGATCATTCAAACGCTTCTGGCATTACTGGCGCAGCGGCGGCAGGAACAGCTGGTGTTGTTGCCGGACAGGCTGCAGGGACACCTTCGGCGAAGATAAATTCGGGAACTGCAGAACATTCAAGCAATGACGGGGCATCGGGCGTGAATAATGGAAAAGCGGGACCGCAAGAAGGAAGCTTTGTAACCGCATCAGCTGTGGCGATAAACACGCCTTCAACGGATCCCCTATTTGCAGAGCCCGAGTTGCAGGCAAAGGGTCTGAAGCTGAGGTCGCCGGGAACCGTAGTAGTCTCTCAGTCAACGGCGCGGCATCCATTGTTTGTGAAGCTTGCCATCTCGCCGGACTTCAGCTCCATTGATTATGGAAGCGCGGGTAAGACCGGGGTTAATTTTGGTCCTATGGTAGAGTATGGTTTATCACCAAGGTTCGGCATAAGCACAGGGGCAATCTGGTCTAAGAAGCTCTATGATCAGGAGAACCCTTCAAAGACTTATAATCAGGGTGGTGGCTATCCGCTTCATGCCAAAATGCTCAATGGTGATTGCCGAATACTGGACATCCCTTTGAATGTAACTTATTACATGCTGCCCGGACGCAAAACGAGCTTGTTTGTCACTGTCGGATCCTCGTCCTATATCATGCTGAATGAGGAATACGTGTACACGGTTACTCATAACAATAAAGATTACGAATACGTCGAGAGCTATTCGCATGAAAACAATGAATGGTTTAGCATGCTGAACCTGTCGACCGGAATTCAGCATCAGGTGGGGAAAAGATGGTTTGTTCAGGGCGAGCCCTTTTTGAAAGCGCCTATGAAGGGAATAGGGGCAGGTAAAGTGAACCTGGTGAGTGCGGGTGTTTTTGTATCAGTAAAGTACTGGATAAGGTAGTCCTGAGTCTTTAGTCCTGAGTCCTGAGTAGTGGTGATGCTGGCTCAGTGGTATTGGGCTAGTGATTTTTGGGACTAGTGACCACCGGAATTAATGACTTAACCCGAACGGATTAATATCTACTAAATACTTAGGACTAAGAACCATGAACCAAACTAAGGACTAAGGACTCAGGACTAAGGACTTAGGAATCAGGACTAAGGACTCAGGACTAGAACATACCAACTCATAGGGCAACTTGCACACTCGCTTGAATGTGGCTCTGGATTGCGAATGCAAGTTGCCGCTATGTTGGGTCTCGCGGTGAAGATCCGCTAAGTAATGCAACTAAAAAACGGTAGAGGCAAATCGCCCTGAATAGGGGGAGTGGATGTGTATTGCCCGCGCCTTAAAGAAATATGTTTATGAGCAGCATCAGACTGATTGCGTTGATTTTTGTCGCCGGCAGTGCCTATGGACAGAAGTTCATGTTGGATCGTGGCTTTGTTAAGTTCTTCTCCGACGCAGCGATAGAGGACATCACTGCTACAAATGAAAAACCTACCGGATTGTTTGATGCGGGTTCTGGTTCTATCGCCTTCGTTGTTCCTATTAATCAGTTTCAGTTTGCCAAGTCATTGATGCAGGAGCACTTCAATGAAAAATACCTCGAGAGCGAGAAATATCCGAAGTCGACATTTCAGGGACGGATTGTTGGATTCAATCCGGAAGTTGCCACTCAGCAAAATGTAACAGCGCAGGGCAAGTTGACCATTCACGGTGTCACCCGCGACATCAACGTACCTGGACAAATCACCAAAACGGATAATGGGCTTTCAATGTCATCCAAATTCATGGTTGAGCTGAAAGATTATAAAGTTGAAATACCCCGATTGATGTGGCAGAACATTGCGGAGCGGGTAGAGGTCACGTTAGAATTTTCGTTCAAAGGTGGAGGCGAATGATTAAAGAGATGCTGAGTGAGTTTCCTTTTTGAAATCAGATAATAACCAACTTTTTACATACGCTATGAAAAACGAAAAAACCTATTCTCTTACAAAACTGCTGGTTGCCGTATTTGCTGTGGCAGCTTGTGTGCTGGCAACCGGTTGCAGTGATGACGACGATGGCAGTTCGGGAACACCCACAGAACCGGTAAAGGTTAAACTGGGAACAAGTGCCACGCTTGGTAAGTATCTCACCGACGCCGACGGAAATACATTGTATTTTTTCTCAAATGATGTTGCCGGGCAGAATACCTGCACGGGCGGTTGTGCAACAAACTGGCCCGTTTACAGTGCAGGAAGTTTGGCGGCAGCAAATCTGGGTGAAGGGTTATCGATCGATGACTTTAGTGTAGTTGGTACCCAAACAACTTACAAAGGCTGGCCACTTTACTACTATGCACCAAGTGGCGTACGAGAAGCCGCAGGTCAAACAACAGGTGAAGCTGTCGGTGGAATATGGTTCGTGGCAAAGACTGACTACACGTTTATGATTGCAAATGCTCAATTGATCGGCCTGGACGGTAAGCACTATAAAGGCGACTACACTGAAGGTGATGCAAAAGTGAAATACTTTGTTGATGCGAAGGGGCGAACCGTATATGGGTTTATTCAAGACAAAAAGAATGATAACAACTTTACCACTGGTGATGGCGCTCACGATGCGAACTGGCCTATCTATGGAGGGACCATGGGCAGTGTTCCATCGACGCTTGATAAGACCCTCTTCGGAACAATCACCGTCATGGGTAATACACAACTCACTTATAAAGGCTGGCCTTTATATTACTTTGGTAATGATGCAAACAGAGGAGACAATAAAGGTGTGAGCGTGCCTAAGCCCGGAGTATGGCCGGTGGTGGTAGCGGATATAGTAGCGGCTCCGGAATAGATGGCCGTTTGCACGTCTGTTGGTTTGGTGTTCCTGCAAAACGGGAACACCTCTTTTTTTGCCTCTCGTAAGTTCTTATCGATTTCTAAGAACGCCTTCTCTATTGCCTAAGGATTCTTCAGTACGAGCTCAAGTGTTACACGTCTGTTTTGCGCGCGACCTGCTGCGGTCTTGTTGGTGGCAATGGGCTGCTCTTCCCCATAACCCGTGGCCTCGATACGTGCCGGATCAACACCTTTGCGTGTGAGATAATCCTTTACAGCATCAACGCGTGCCTGCGATAGTTTAAGATTCGTTGCGTTGCTGCCATTCGAATCGGTATGTCCTCCCATCCTCAGATTATAGTCGGTGTATTCACCCATGATGCTCACAATCTCATCAAGCATTGGATACGATGATGCCTTGAGTGTTGCTTTCGCAGTTTCGAACTGTATACCGCGCATGGCAAAATTGAGACGCTTCTTGACTTCTTCCTTTACCACAGGGCAACCGTTGTTTGCAGGATCGCCTTTCGAAGTAGGACATCTGTCCTGAGTATCGGGTACTCCGTCACTATCAGAATCCATCGCACAGCCGGTAGCGTTGACGCGAACTCCCTTGGGCGTATCGGGACATTGATCCTCTCCATCCTGTACGCCATCACCGTCAGTATCCGGGCAGCCATCAAATTGACTCAGGCCGGCCTGATTAGGGCACTTGTCTTTCGAATCCTCAACTCCATCGTTATCGCTGTCAGGACATCCTCCAAATTGCTCAACACCCTTGACATCCGGACACTTATCATCCTGATCGGCGACATTGTCGTTGTCTTTATCAGGACATCCTTCAAGATTTTGTTTTCCGGAAAGCGATGGGCATTTATCAATATAGTCCGGTACGCCATCCTTGTCGCCGTCAACAGGGCATCCTTTTTCATCGACCTGGGCACTTGATGGGGTATTGGGACATTTGTCCTTTTTATCAGAGACACCATCTTTGTCAGCATCCGAAGGCTTGCGAAGTTTGAATACGAGACCTGCATTATGTTGCAGGTAGAAATCGTCATAGCCGTTATCAACATCATCCCAGGTATCGTCGAGAGGCATGTTCAAAGTGCTACCCACTTCAATGCCCAGACGCTCATTCAACTGAAACAGGATTCCCGCGCCTGCCGCTACATTTCCGATGAGCCCGCCGTCCATGATCGGACCACTATTCACACCGTTGTACTGGTCGGTAAACACATATTGCACGCCCCCTCCGGCAACGAGGAAAGGAGCTACGACGGCATTTTCTTTGAAGATGTATCCGTTGTTAAACTTGTATTTCAGCTTAACATTAAGGCCGTAGAAATCGCCATCAAAACCTGTTTGATGGTCGTCGGACTGATAGCGAAGCTGATTAAATGACAGCTTCTCTACGATGTTGAATGACGGATTGATGTATTGCTGAAACGAAATAGCAGCTCCAACTTTGTTGGTCTTGAATTGATAGAATTGATGTTTGTTGCCATTCAGATCGCCATCATATTCAGACAGCGTAGCGTATATGCCGACGGACGTCCCCTGTCCGTAACCATGAATGAGAGAAAATAACACAGCACAAATTGCCAATGCAGGGCGTAGCCCTTTAGCGACGGTAAGATCACGAAGCATATTCTATCGTTAAGTCCCGATGTCAATAACAGCCTGTAGCATCGAGGCCAACAATTTTGCCTCCAATTTTAGATTTCCTTGATTAAATGCTTCATTTACAGTGCCCTGCTGAGAGAGTTGCGAGATAAATCAATGAAGTCCTGAACGGATTGAGTATTTTTTACACAATTTTCAACGGCGGAATAATTCTCCCGTCATTGACCACTACATGAAAGCACGTCTTATTTTCAATTCATATTGTCCCCTCTGGTAAATGGCTACAGGATACCGCTTATCATCCCACGTCATGTTAAACCAATGTCTGGTTCTGTTTATGACATGCGTATTTTCAGTAACGCATGCGCAGGCAGTACCTCAGGCACAAACGGATAGCGTCCGCGTTTTGAATGACATCAAATGGCTGGCTGATGACCGAAATGAAGGCAGGGCAGCCGGATCGGAAGGAGAGCAGAACACCGCCGCATTCATTTCATCAGCTTTTAAAAAACTCGGGCTACAGCCGAAAGGTGACAAGGGGACATTCCAGCAAAAGTTTTCTTTTAACAAAGGTGTTCACGGCGAAGGCAAGCCTGCAGAGTCAAATAACATTATCGCTTTTCTCGATAACAAAGCCGTAAACACCATTATAGTTGGAGCACATTATGATCATCTTGGTAATGACGGCCAGGGCAGCTCTCTTGATGCTAATCCCGAGAATAAGATCCATAACGGAGCCGATGATAACGCGTCCGGGGTTGCCGGCGTACTCGAACTCGCCAGGCATTATTCCACCAACAAAACCCGCGAGAACAATAATTTTCTCTTTATCTGTTTCTCAGGAGAAGAATTAGGCCTGCTTGGGTCGAAGTATTTTACCGAACATCCTGCAGTTGAACTGGAGAAAGTTAACTATATGATCAACATGGACATGGTTGGCCGTCTCGATCGATCTACAAGAAATGTGTTTGTAACCGGAACGGGCACGAGTCCAGTATGGCAACCGTTGCTTCAGCATCTTTCATCACCTGAGCTCATCATTAAAATGGATTCATCAGGGACCGGTCCTTCCGATCACACTTCGTTTTACCTCAAGGATATTCCCGTCCTTCACTTTTTTACAGGCAGCCATTCGGACTATCATAAGCCATCCGACGACTGGGAAAAGATAAATGCATCCGGTGAAGCGAAGGTGCTCGATCTCATCATCCGCCTTAATTCCGTGCTTGACTCAGAACCGAAGCTTGCTTTTCTGAAAACGCGTACCAAATCGTCGGCGGGCCGGGCATCGTTTAAAGTGACGCTTGGCATAATGCCCAGTTATGCGGGTAACGAAAACGGACTTAAGGTAGATGGCGTCTCCGATGGCCGTCCCGGTCAAAAGGCGGGGATCCAATCGGGAGACATTATCATTGAGATGGGAACACTTAAGATCTCCGATATTGAAGACTACATGAAAGCGCTCGGTCAGTTTGACAAGGGACAAACCATCCCCGTCAAGGTCCGGCGGTCCAATGAAGTGGTGACACTGTCAGTGACCTTTTAATGCTATTCAGTTACTCATTCCTGTTTACAAATCTTCTTGAAGCTGCTTAAACAAATAAATCCGTGATTGTTAATTCACTACGCACGTCTCTTGTGCAAATTCTCTTCCTGGCACTGTCGCTGGAAGCACTTGCCCAAACTTCAGTAAATAAGAAGGAAGAAGTTCCATTGAAACTTTGGTATCAGAAGTCCGCCAGCAATTGGAATGAAGCGCTGCCAATTGGCAATGGCCGACTTGGGGCAATGATATTTGGTGGTGTTGCCGAAGAGCATCTGCAATTGAATGAAGCAACGTTATGGTCTGGTGGCCCCGCTAACCTCGACCCGAATCCAAAAGCAAAGCAGTACCTGGGAAGCATTCGCGAAGCACTGCTTAAAGAGGATTATAAAAAGGCTGAGTCACTGACCTCAATGCTGCAGGGACTTTTCACGGAGTCGTATCTCTCTTTGGGCGACTTGTACATACGGCATAACCTAAAAGGCGAAGCAACAAACTATCAACGCGAGCTGGATATCAATCATGCTGTTGCCCGGACAACTTTTCAGGTCGGCGATGTTATTTACACACGTGAATACTTTTCGTCGGCTCCGGACCAGGTGATTGCTCTTAGAATCACGGCCAGCAAGGAAGCGTCACTTAATCTTACTCTTAAAGCATCCAGCGAGCTCCAGCATAATGTTGCCGCCGCCGGTGATGAAATGACTATCAAAGGAAAGGCACCGTCGCATGTGGATCCAAGTTACCTTCAGACGATGGAGATACCGGTAGTTTATAACGACGTGTCCGGATGCAAGGGAATGCGATATGCGTGGAGCGTAAAATTAAAGAACAAGGGTGGAAAGGTAACTGCTGCCGGCGATTCGCTTTCAGTCAACAATGCTACAGAAGTGACGATCTATATAAGTGCGGCCACAAGCTTCAATGGGTTTGATAAGTGTCCCGACAGTGAGGGTGTAGATGAACAGGCATTGATGAATAAATATCTGACGCAGTCGACTGTTCAAGATTTCAGTTCGCTGCGTGAACGCCATGTTGCCGATTATCAATCGTTTTTCAATCGTGTATCACTGATACTGGATGGCAACAAAGATGTAAAGCTCCCAACGAACGAGCGACTGCTTGCTTACACAAAAGGAGCTGCTGATACTGGACTTGAAGCGCTCTACTTTCAATTCGGGAGATACTTATTGATTTCTTCTTCACGCGAAGGTGGACGTCCTGCCAATTTGCAAGGTATCTGGAATCATCATCTGCGAGCTCCCTGGAGCAGTAACTATACTGTGAACATCAATACGGAGATGAACTATTGGATGGCTGAGTCGTGTAATCTTTCCGAGTGCCATCTGCCGCTGATGTCATTGATTAAAGACGTCGCGGTTACCGGTGCTGAGACGGCCAAAAATTTTTATGGGCTCGACGGCTGGACGCTGCATCACAATACTGATATATGGGCAGCGACGAACCCGGTAAGTGGAAGTCCTTCGTGGGCGAACTGGCCGATGGGTGGCGCCTGGCTCAGCCGGCACCTCTGGGAACATTATCAGTACACCGGTGATCGGAAGTTCCTTGAGCAGGTAGCCTATCCGTTAATGAAAGGGAGTGCAGCTTTTTGCGTGAGCTGGCTCATCGAAGACGGCAAAGGCCATCTCGTCACTGCCCCCTCAACTTCTCCGGAAAATGTTTTCATAACTGCCGACGGCTCAAAGGGAACTGTTTCTGTTGCAACCACGATGGATATGGCTATCATTCGTGATTTGTTGAACAATGTTATCCGGGCTTCTGAAGTGCTGAATACAGATACCGATCTGAGAGCAGCATGGAAGGAAAAGAAGCAGCGACTGTTACCATATCAGATCGGAGCGAAAGGTAATCTTCAGGAATGGTATAAGGACTGGGAAGACGCAGAACCACAGCACCGTCATATCTCTCACTTGTATGGAATATTTCCGGCCGATGAAATTACTCCAGCCCTCACGCCGGACCTTGCGAAGGCTGTAAGAAGAACGATGGAGCTTCGCGGTGATGGCGGCACCGGGTGGTCTAAAGGCTGGAAGATAAACGTGTGGGCGCGGTTGTGGGACGGCAACCATGCACATAAATTGATTCGTGAGCAATTGACGTTAACAGGAGTAGAGGGAACAGACTACGCTAATGGCGGAGGAACATATCCTAACCTTTTCGACGCGCATCCTCCATTTCAGATTGATGGAAATTTTGGAGGGACATCCGGAATGACTGAGATGCTGCTTCAAAGTCATCAGGGTGAACTGCATCTGCTTCCTGCTCTCCCAGATGGATGGTCGGTTGGTTCAGTGGCTGGCCTCCGGGCTCGCGGAGCGTTCGAAGTTAGCCTCTCCTGGGAAAGGAAGCTATTGAAGACGGCCACAATCAAATCGCTCGATGGACAATCCTGTACCATCCGATCATCTGCGCCGGTGAAGGTGAAAGGAGCGAAGTTTACGATAGCTAAATCGGGAGATAGTTACCTGACAACCTTCCCTACATCAAAGGGTCAGCTCTATACGATATCGCCCCGATAGTGCATCGTGATCTTTAATGATGCTTCCTCTTCTTCATCTGCTTGCTCATCTTTTTCTTATACTTTTTTGATGATTTGCCCGGCTTCTTTCCATTGTGTTCCACAGCCAGCGATTCGGTTGTGGGAGCGTTGGAAACAGTTGTCGGCGTTGAACTGCTGTTTGGGGGAAGAATTGCGACTTCAGCTACAGTTGTTACGCTGATTGCAGCAGCAACCAGGAATGGAGCCAGGGAGTTGATCATGGCGAAAGAAGGTTTTATAAATAATTAATAAAAACACAGATAAACTCTCCGGGCTTACAAGTGTTACCTCCCCTTTAATCTGTTCACGGTCGCCGCCAGTTCACTTCCACAATTTCCTCCGTGCATTACAATTCGCTCGTCCACCACTTCATAGGTACAGGCTACTTTGTCGCATATAGTTTTGAGCTTGCCGTACAGCGGCAACTCATTCAAATCGGCATTAAGGTTACAACCAGAAAACTGCCACTCGTTAAAAGAGATATCAATACCGTAGGCGTTTCCGATTGATTTGAGCACCGCGGTGATAGGTGTGCCCTCGAACACGAAGTTCGCCTGTGCAACAGGGACCAGAATGCCGGGGTTATCTACAAGCGACCGAACCATGTCCTGATTGGAATGCCTGTAAACGATCTGATGATTTGAAAGAAGAACGATGCTATTGGTGGAACTTGTGGTATTTTCAGAAACCGACGCTCGGCCGTTCTTCACCTGTATCCTCGTGTCATCTTCAGTTTCATAACTTCTTACGTTGAAGTTCGTGCCCAACGCCGCTAATGTCAGCGATGATGTGTTAACGACAAAGGGTTGATTATTCTCTGCTGATACTTCAAAGTAGGCTTCGCCCGATAAGTAGACCTCCCGATTTAACTCGCCAAAATCGCGCGGATACTCAAGCGTACTTCCGGGCATAAGAACTATCGAGCTGCCATCCGTTAACACCAGGGTCTTGGACTCAGCGGCGGACTTAACAAGAATTGTGTTGGGAGATCCCGTCTCTACTTTAGCATCCTGAATTTTTAATGCCGGCACTTTCGATTCACGGTGACCGGCCAGCAACGAAAAGGCAATGATCAATCCAATAGCAACTGCCAGCTTGCTGTACCAGCGGGATATCAGTGGCGGCTGATGAATGGGTGCATCGTTCTCACAAAGCGTAGTCTCGATCCGTCGCCAAACTTCTTCTCGCATTAAACGGGAGGCAAGCACCGAAGGCTCCTGGGCAACCGTTAACACAAACAGTCTTGCTTCTTCAATATCGTCAGCCTTGTGCGGATTATTGTCGATCCAATTCCTCCATCGCTGATCGAGCAATATGTTGTATTTGCCGTGATTGACCCAATTGAGAAAATCATCGTCGTGGACGAATTCGATGCATGAATAGTTCAGATACCGCTCCATATAAGCATTAGCCCTATGGTCATCACATACTTCGCGAACTTTTTCAGATGACTCAGCCCGCGCTCTACAAGTGATTCGGCATCGCCTTCATTGATGTCGAGAATTTCGGCTATCTCGCGGTAATTGAACTCATTGTGGCACCTTAATACCAGTGCTTCATATTGTCGGGGAGAGAGATCGTTGATTAGCTTTCTCAGCGTTTGTGCCTGCAGCTCCGGACCATCGGAGCAAAACGCTTCATCTCTTAATTCGTTGTCTTCATAAACTGGAAGCTCTTCGAGAAGCGCCTCCAGTGAATCTATAAGTGCCTGGCTGCTGATGTGACGATTTATTTTTCGTCTCCATGACCTGAACAGGTAAAGTTTAACCGAATGGGTCTCAGAAAGATTTTCGTGATAAAACCACAGGTCAGCGAAAACATCGTGGATTGATTGAAGAAGTGCTTCTTCAGTTACTCCGATCTTTTTTCCAAAGGAGTAGAGCGGCTGAAAGTTTCGAAGATAGAGCCATTGAAAAGACAGCGCGTCGCCGTGGCGCATTGCATTCCATCTCTCGATCTCATCCTCGGGGTGGTCTAGCTTTAATCGCACGTTTAAAAAGTAAGCTAAAAATTAAAAAAGTAAGTTACGCAAACGTTTTGAATTCACATTGTGGGAATGTCAAAATGTTGGAACCCCCCCTAGTTCACCGTGCTTGTCGTGATGTAGAAATTCCGATCGGGAGTCGGGATGGCACCTCCAGGTACTGTCGTCCATAGCGATGTGGGCGATATCCATGTGCCATTCGTGAGCTTTACTTTCATCGCGAAACCGTCTACAACATTGGTCCAGCGACAACGCGTTACCTTTCCTTCCTTCCTGAATTCAAGGTTAGGAACCATTGTGGTTGTGAGATATTGTTTGAAGATCGGGGAGAGGTCTATACCCGATGCCGTGCTCATATAATTTTCGATATCCGCAGCTGTTACTGTTTGATGACGAAAAGTTGAATTGAGTCCGCGCAGGATCGTGCGGAACTTCTCATCATTGTTAACCAGCTGACGAATATTATGGATCATGCTGCCACCCTTTGGATACATGTCGCCGCTTCCCTCGCGATTCACACCATAGGTGCCAATGATCGGCGCATCATTGTCGATGTTGCGGCGGCTGCCGATACTGTAGTCATCGCCGGCTTTTACGCCATACTGACAAGTCGTGAATATTGTCTCCGAGTAGTTTGTGAATGATTCGTGTATCCACATGTCGGCAACGTCCTTGGAAGTGATGTTGTTTCCAAACCACTCGTGACCACTCTCATGTACTATAATGAAATCCCATTTAAGTCCCCAGCCTGAGTCGGAAAGGTCACGGCCGAGGTATCCGTTTCCAAACTTGTTACCATAGGCAACGGCACTCTGATGTTCCATACCAAGATGAGGCGATTGAACAAGCTTATAACCGTCTTCATAGAAGGGATAAGGTCCGAACCAGTGCTCAAAACATTTGAGCATGGGTACTACCTGTGCGAATTGTTTTTTTGCAGCGTCAAGTTCATAGTCAAGTACCCAGTAATCGCAGTCAAGCTTTCCACTTTCTCCGGAATAAACTTCGCTCCAATGAACATACTTCCCTATATAAGGGATGATATTGTAGTTGTTGATGGGATTCTTCACTCCCCAGGTGTAGGCAACTTTCCCATTGGAGTACGGTTGCTTGTTAAGCATCCTTCCGTTGCCAACGGCCACGAGTGTATCCGCTACGATCATGCTTAATGTAGCACCGTTGTCGGGCTCGTCGCTTTGATGATCTTTGCAAGGGTACCACACACTTGCCCCAAGGCCCTGACAAGCCACCGACATCCATGGTCGATTCTTCTTATCACGTGCCCATATCCATCCGCCGTCCCAGGGAGGATTTTTTGCTTCTTTGGGTTTGCCGGAATACACCAGCCTCAACGTTGCCTGTTGGCCGGAATTAAGAGAAGAGCTAAGGTTCAGCAAATAGATATTTCCATCCCTGGTGTACTGAACTTTTTCACCATTCATTTCAGCGGAGTCGATTTGCATCGGCTGCTGCAGGTCAATTTGCATGACCGAACCGGTGGAAAGTACCTTAAAGGTGATGACGTTTTTACCCCGGATTGTTTTGGCGGCGAAATCTGGTTCGACAGACACATCGTACTTGAGTACGTCCCACCATTTTCGCTCCGGCGTGATCGTGCCGCGTAAGGTGTCCTGTCTGGTTAGAGGCTGGCCCTGCGCTGCTGCGACGCACAGGGTTAAAACAATTGCAATCCTAATGGTGGCCTTCATTCCGGAAATATAATTCCGAAGTAGCAATAGTTGTGCCTCCAATTATTTAAAAGGGGAGGCCCATTCTCTGCACTAGCGGTTGATAATGGCAATCAGCTGATCGTAAAACAGCAGTGCTCTGCCGTAGCCTTCCAGACTTACCCGTTCATCGATGCCGTGAAATCCTACGGGGTCGATCATAGGACTGAACTTGATAATGCCTGATGATACTTTTGCGAAATGACGGGAGTCTGTTGCACCGATCATCAGGAACGGGCTTGTAATGACGTTGTCGAATGAGCGCTTGGCCGCTTCATTTACCACCTGGTAGGCATATGAAGTTTCATCCGTAACCGCTGAGGGCTCATGAACAAACTGGCTTTGTCTGGCAATCTTAACACGATCGTCGTTGATGATTTCCGTTATCCGTGAAAGGACGAAGGATGAGCTGTCACCCGGAAGCAATCGCACATTTACAGAAGCCTCCGCACGTGTAGGGATTACGTTGTCCTTTATGCCTGCATCAAGGATGGTTGGTACGAGCGTTGTCCTGATCATCGCGTTGCCACCTGCTGATTGTTCATAGATACCCTTTATCATCGGTGTAAACAGCCACGGGTTAGCAAAGGCCATACGATTCGTAAAGGGCATTTCGGGTCCGAGGTTGCGCATGAACCCCTCGGTTGAAGGGGAGAAACGCGATTCAAATGGATGTTCGCGCAGTCGTACGATCGCCTTGGTCAGAATATCGATCGAGGTCTCTGTTTCCGGCATCGACGAATGACCACCGCTTTTCTCAACCGAAAGCGAGACGGTCATATATCCTTTCTCTGAGGTTCCAATCAATGCGACAGGTACTTTCATTCCAGGCACTTTTTCTCTTGTTACAATTCCTCCTTCATCCAGAATCAGGTCGGGATGTATGCCTTCATCGAGCAGGAGTTTCGCCATGGTTTGGGCACCATAACCGCCCATCTCTTCGTCGTGACCGAAGCAGAGATAAAGTGTTCGCGATGGCGTGTAACCTTTTGCTAACAATGCCTCAACAGCTTCAAGCATTGCAATGAGATTAATCTTATCGTCGGCAGTGCCACGTCCCCATATCGATCCATCCTTTACAGTTCCGGCATATGGATCAACTGTCCACAGAGATGCTGCCGCCTCTTCAACAGGAACAACATCCTGGTGTGCCATAAAAATAATGGGATTCAGGTCAGCACGTGAGCCAGCCCATCGGAAAAGAAGACTGTATTTCGCTACCCTGGTTAATGTCAGCTTACTAAACGTAAGTGGATAGGTTTTTTGCAAAAAGCGATGCAATCCGAAGAAAGCAGCGGTGTCCAGTTTGCTGGTGTCGCCGTAACTTATGGTCTTGAATTTGATAGCATCTGAGAGATGCTGTATTGTGCCTTCCGAAGGAGTGGCGGCCTGGGAAGACGGGAAAGTAAGCTGTGTTGATTTGAATGTGTATGTCTTGAACAACACAATGACAATCACTAATAAAATTGCTGCAAGCAGCGCGAGAAAAAAACGTTTCATTCTTGAAAGTGTCGGGGAATATACAGGCGTACGAAAATATCACATTTGCTTCAATAGTCTATGGAAATAAAAGAGCTGATGAAGACGTTTCGTCAGGACGGTTTGGTAGAGCGCATTACTGTGCGCCCCGAACGAAGGGCAAACGTTGTCGAACTAAATAACGTAGAGGCTGCTGCCGGACTTGGCCTGCAGGGTGACCGTTACAAAGGCCGCGGTGGGGTGAGACAGGTAACATTAATCCAGGCCGAGCATCTGTCAGCCGTCGCATCTATACTGGGAGTTGAAAGCATCGACTTCACCCTCACGAGAAGAAACATTCTGGTGAGCGGGATCAATCTGCTGTCATTGAAAGATAAAGATTTCCGGCTCGGAGAAGCAGTGCTTCGTTACTCCGGAGATTGTCATCCCTGCAGCAGGATGGAAGAAGCATTTGGTCCTGGTGCATACAATGCTATGCGCGGGCATGGAGGCATCACCGCTAAGGTAATCCAAAGCGGGCGAATCAGTGTCGGAGATCGGTTAACTCCGATCGTAACTGAAGATACTGAAGTAAAATCACAGGACTAATTGCCTGCGGACAACAGGGCTCTCAAATTCCTGTCACCCGCTTTTCAATATCAGCTGCCAGTTTCTTTTTTCCTGCCTCTCGTTTCTTGTCAGCCACATGCTTGATGGCGAAGGAAACGGTGGGCTCGAACATAGCTTTGTAAGCCTCAGGTATCTGTTCTTTGGTTTTTGCCAGAAGGTCAACTCCGCGCATGACTAACTTCTCGTCTTTCAATTGAGCCACATATTCTGCAAGCGACTGCGCCATGCCTGCAGACTCATACCATTCAAGATCATTAAAGTAGTTGATGATGAACTCGAAGTGTTCAGGACTATTAGTCTCCATTAGTGTGCTTGCCACTACTGCAGCAAGATTGCCTTTGACTGATGCAGATTTAAGATTAAGGGCAACTGCGGTCGCCTCTTTGGGATACAGCGTCATCAGACCTGACAGCGCATTGCCGGCGACAGAATACGATGA
Source organism: Chryseolinea sp. T2 (assembly GCF_037203685.1). Taxonomy (NCBI): domain Bacteria; kingdom Pseudomonadati; phylum Bacteroidota; class Cytophagia; order Cytophagales; family Fulvivirgaceae; genus Chryseolinea; species Chryseolinea sp. T2. Next base: position 190,187 of record NZ_JBBCAU010000007.1, on the reverse strand, counting down.
GTCGTTCAGGTGTTTTCTGAATGTATCGGCATACTTTGGTTGTTCAAGCGATGCCAGGAAATCAATTGCTTCGGCCTGAACCAGAGGGCGCTTGTCGTTCACGGCTTCCACAACGGATGGGGTGAGCGTTTCCTTGACTGGTGCGGGCAGTTGTGGCAAATACCGGAGTGCTTCAACCCTGATGCGCTCCGACTTGTCTTTCAGCGCCGCCTTTAAGAGGTTTTGGCTCTTCGGGTTCTCCGAAGTGTACAGAGCAGCATGCACGGCTTCAAGTCTGTCAACGAAATTACCGCTTTGATACTGGAACAGATAGTTATCGAGAGTCTTGCGATCTGCCTTTTGCCAGAGCATGAACTTATCGGCATCTACGTTTACGAGATCGGGCATTTGACTGTAGGGAAACGTGAACTGTTCGCGCGCTTCGTCGATCAGGACATTATAAGTTGTTCGTTTGGTGCCCTCATGAACATCGATCTTTAACGGGATTCGGAACACGTAAGGCTGCGTTTGAACGATGTTAACCGTAACCCGATTCTTTACACTGTAATCGTAAGTAATGTCGACCATCGGATGACCGTGATTGAAGAACCATTGGTCAAAGAACCAGTTCAGGTCTTGTCCACTTACTTCTTCGAGGGCCAAACGCAACTGATGTGCTTCCCCGTTACCAAACTTGTTTTTGACGAGATAGTTTTTCAAGCCTTTGAAAAAGGCGCTGTCTCCAACATACACTCTAAGCAGGTGAAGGATCGCGCCACCTTTCTGATAACTTACGTTGTCGAACATGTCTTCACGTTCGTTATAGTGAAACCGTACGAGATCTTTCTCGTAGCTTGAGGAATCGTTCAAATAAGTTTCATGATCGGTGACAAGGCTGCTGTGTGCATACTCTGCTCCATGCTTGTATTCGTCCCACAGATATTCTGCATAGGTGGCGAACGACTCGTTCATACTGAGGTTGCTCCAGCTTTCGGCAGTCACATAATCGCCAAACCATTGATGAAAAAGTTCGTGAGAGATAACGCGTTCCCAGGAATTTTCATCAACCAGCTGTCGTGCGTCCTGCTGGGCACTCGATCCGTGTAGTGTTGCCGTTGTATTTTCCATGGCCCCGCTTACATAATCGCGGGCTGTCATCTGCGAGTACTTGACCCATGGATAATCTACGCCGGTAAGTCGTTCAAAAAGTCCTATCATCTCAGGTGTGTAGCCGAATATCTTGCGCGCTACCGGGGCATACTCCTTTTCAACGTAGTAGTTTACCTCCATCTGCTTGTATTTGTCTTTGATGATTGCGTAGTCGCCGATGCCTATGAAGAATAGGTATGGTGAATGTGGAAGTTCCATCTTCCAGTGGTCCGTGCGCGTACCGTCAGCGTTGTTCTGCTGACCTATCAATTTACCGTTGCTCAGTGATACATATTTTGACGGAACCCTGAGGATCATCTCGCTTGTACACTTCTGGTTGGGATGGTCGATTGTCGGACACCACACCGATGTGGCCTGAGTCTCACCCTGTGTCCAGATCTGGGTTGGTTTGTTCTTTTCTTTTCCTGTCGGGTTAATAAAGTACATACCCCGTGCATCGTTGATGGCGGCGCTTCCTTTCGCCTGGAAGGTCGAAGGTTTAGCCGTATATTTAATATCGATAGTTGCCTGCTCATCTGCCTTATAGATGCGGCCAAGTTTGATGGAAAGGATCAGGCCATCGTACCTGTAACGCAGGTCCTGGTTGTTCATGGAAACGCGATGGATGTCCATTCCTTTTGCGTCGAGCTGGACAGAATCGGTTGGATAAAAGTATGGTCGCAGGGTGATGGCTACGTTGCCCGCCATTTGTGACTTTGCATAGTCAAAGCTTGCTTCGAGCTTGGTATGGATAAGACTGATCTTCTTTTCGGTAGTGGGCTGATAGGTCTCGCCGCGATCGACGGGTTGACCGATTAAAGAAAGAGATGACAATGTCAGAAGCAGGAGCACGTAAATCCTCATGATGAAATGTTGAATAGTTTAAGACAACAGCTTCAAAAATAGTCAAAGATGAGCTTGGAATAGCCGCTTATTGGTATCCCTGAGCATTCATGACTTTTAGGCAGGTTTTGTTTGCGAACCTCACGCTGTTCCGAGTCTTGAGAACCTGCGCAGCAACAAGTCGACGTTTCATTGACCTTTCATTAAGGGTTCATTAAGGGTTCATCAAGCGCGTGTCAATTGATCTGAAGTCTTTCCGTGTCAATCTGTCAGGAGAAATCAAAAAATGCTCTTGCATACAGGTTTCCGACGCTAAAAGGGTGAGTCTGATGAACGGAAAATTGGCGCCTTATGAACATACTTTTGAAGTAGTTGGCTTAAGATGTGTAGGGAGGATAACCTGAGATAATATGCCTGAGGATATGTGCCATGGAAACAGCTAACGACATTGTATATAAAGATCACGTCGTTCGGGCGGTTGACAGCTGGTCGGCAGCTATCAGGAAGGAGCCCTATTACTCCACCCAATTAGCGCGTCGTTTTCAAAAGAAGATCAACAGCATCATTCCTGAGAAGGTCCACGCCGCTATCACGTCGGCGGTGAAGCACATGACCGAGGCAGTTTGCTTTGGAATTGGATATACGTCGATGGATCCGCTTGCAAACATTCCATTTCAGGAGGCGGAGTCGAAGGCAGATGGTCGCATTGCTTTTTACGCAAAGACTGCTGCAGCTGAAGGTGCATTAACCGGAGCAGGTGGGATCCTGCTCGGCCTTGCCGACTTTCCTCTGTGGCTGACATTGAAGATGAAGATGTTGTTTGAGATAGCATCCATTTATGGTTACGATGCCACAGACTATAAGGAGCGGGTATTTCTCTTGCGCATCTTTGAGCTCACGTTCTCGGGTTATGACCGGAAGCGCGAGCTGCTGGATGTAGTAAACAATTGGGAGGAGCAGCGAAGGAAAATGCCCGACACTTTGAGGCATTTGACTGGCGAACGTTTCAACAGGAATATCGCGACTACATTGATCTGTCAAAGCTTTTACAACTGGTACCTGGTATAGGCGCAGCGGTTGGAACTGTTGTTAATTATCGCCTCACCCGAAGGCTTGGCGAGACGGCAAAGAACGCCTATCGCATGAGGTGGTTGGGGAAAATCGTTCACGATCGAGGCTAATGGAAACGATTTCGGCTACGACCACCTCGTCGGCTTATCGTCAATTTCAGTTCGATTATCTTGCCTGATGACCCATCTCGTCGATTTCATGGCGAATCAAAATGTCGGAACATATAACTTGTGTGCGAAATCCGGGGTTGTACTGTTTAGCCCAACCGGTTTGCTCTGACCCAGGAGCCTGCTGGTTTTTCAGCTCCGGATTGAAATCCTTGATATTCGACTGATGACTTTTTTCGCTAGCCGACGCTCGCGTACGGCAATTGCTTTGGCTCTGCTTGCATGTTGCATGCTTTGTGTGGGCTGTGTTTTTTGGAAACAGGAATTGCAGTACAGAAGACCCACTCCTGTTCCGGAGAAGTATGTCCCTGTGGCGATTGGCGATTCCATTCAGCTGCCAAGTGAACTTAAGGCGGGCACCGCCTGGTTTCTCCATTTCTATAATCCGGATTGTCCCTGTTCCAGATTTAATGTTCAGCATCTCAGAAGTCTGATCAGAACGTATAGTGACAGCGTTGCAATTGCTGTCGTTGTTGAGTCGAACGCTGACATTGAAAGGGCAAGAAAGGCCTTTGGTGAACAGGTTCGGATCGTTCAGGATGAGAATGGTACCATTGCCCGGGCGTGCGGCGTATACTCGACGCCACAAGCTGCCATTGTTGATGGTAGTGGTTCCCTGTTTTACCGGGGTAACTACAATGTGTCACGTTATTGCACCTCAAGAGCTACCAACTTTGCAGAGCTTTCCCTCATAGCGTTGTTGAACCATCAGCAGCCACCTCAATTTGGAATTTTGGCCATGCAGTCGTACGGCTGTGAACTCGAGCCGGATAAACCGGACCTGGTGTCGCTCTATTAACAATACAAAAAAGTCCCTCAAAATGCCCCTCTCAATCACATTATCCAAAGCAGAACACGCACGCGCGTTTCAATCCATCAACCGGAAATCAGACGGCATAATGAACTATGTGCTGCTTGTCTATTTCTTCTTTGGGATCTTTCTCGCCTTCTTCTACGATACCTGGTTTGTCGCGCTCACTGTGGGCGGTCTTAGCCTCGTAGCATATTTCGGTTGCCGGCTGCTGTTACCTGAGTCATCGCTTAGCCACTACGTTATGAGCGTGGTGTTTGCACTCTTCGCAGCGCAGTTCATTTATCAGATGCATGGTATGTTTGAGATGCACTTCATGTTCTTTGTTGGATCTGCATTGCTGATCACTTATCGAAACTGGAAACTCATCCTGCCCCTGTTCATTGTTACGGTGATACATCATGCATGGTTTTCGTGGCTCCAGTATTCAGGCAATCGTGAGATCTATTTTACTCAGCTGGATTATATGTCGCTTCAGGCTTTTCTTTTTCATGCTGGTCTGGCTGCGGTGATCATGGGCATCTGCGGTTTCTGGTGTTATGATCTTGGGAAGTCGGTAATTGAGGATGCAAGTAAGACCCTGATGCTGGAGCGCCAGGTATCAAATGTTGAAAACAATATGAAGTTCGCGGAGGCGATCACGCAAGGCGATCTGAAAACCCAATACGATGTAACGGATGCTTCAGATGAACTTGGAAGGTCTCTCGTAAAAATGCGCGACAGCCTTCGTTCATCGCTCGAGCGGGAAGAAGAAGAAAAGTTTATCACCGTCGGCATTACAAAAATCGGTGACGTCGTTCGTGAACATGGCCACGATCCGGTTGCCTTGGCCGATGCGTTTGTTGCTACGTTGGTCAAATATGTAGGCTTGAATCAGGGTGCATTGTTTGTCAGCGAGGGCGAAGCGAGTGATGCACATTTAAGACTTGCTGCCTGCTATGCATACAACCGAAAAAAGTTTATCGATCAAAGGGTGGAAGCGGGACAGGGACTTGTCGGACAATGTTTCCTTGAACGTGATGCCATTTATCTCACGGCTGTTCCATCAAATTATCTTAAGATTACGTCAGGTCTCGGAGAGGCCATACCGCGATGTGTATTCATCGTGCCAGTAAAGACCAGCGATGAAATAGCAGGCGTTATTGAGCTGGCATCTTTCAATCCGCTTCGTCAGTGCGAGAAGGATTTTATCATTCGCGCAGCAGAAGATATTGCTTCAGCAATCCTGTCGTCGCGTACAACGCAGCGCATTAAACTGTTGCTGGCCGACAGCGAGCAGCGTACCGAGGAGATGCGCTCTCAGGAAGAAGAGATGCGTCAGAACATGGAAGAATTGCAGGCCACACAGGAAGAGATGGGACGCAAACAACTCGAGCATGAGGAACGCCTGAAGGCACTCAACTCGTCGGGGATTGGATCGGCGGAGTTTTCTCTGAACGGACATCTGCTGGATGCAAACGAATCGTTCCTGAAGATGATGGGTTACAGACTGGATGAGATCCAGGGCAAGCATCATCGGATGTTTGTTACTGAAGGAGAAGCCGACACGGATGGATACAGAAGATTCTGGGACGACCTTCAAAGCGGCCAGGTCAGCTCAGGAACATTCAAGAGAATAAACCGTTCGCGCGAAACTCTGTTTGTGCACGGATCATACAACATTGTTCGCGATATCACCGGCCGACCTCAAAAGGTGATCGGGCTGAGCCTGGATGTTACGTCTCTTATGAGCCGACAGCTTCAAGCCTAGGGGCGTTGATCTAAATCACGTTTCACTATATTGGGTTTCAAACTGAATTGAAACCATGAAACGCTTTGCTGCTGTACTCTGCCTTATCACCATTTGGCTTTCGATTAATCATGCTTTCGGCCAGGTAAAACTCGTCGCACAAGCTGATAAACCATTGGCAAAGATCCAGCCTACCATGTGGGGGATCTTTTTCGAAGACATCAATTTTGGCGCTGATGGTGGATTGTATGCCGAACTCATCAAGAATCGGTCATTCGAATTTGCTCAGCCCCTCATGGGCTGGACGCTGGTGGATAACAACAGGGTTTTCGCTTAACAAGGAATCGGGCACCGTCCTGGTGATCAACCGCGGCGTGGAAAATACAGTCAATCCTCACTTCGCCCGTGTTACCGTAAATTCAAGCACAGACTTCACGATCACCAATGAAGGATTTCGGGGCATGGGTATAAAAGAAGGGCAGAGCTATGCCTTTTCGGTTTGGGCGCGTCGTGAAGATGGAACGTCGGGCACTCTTCGTGTTGATATTGTCTCAAAGGAAGGAAAGATACTGGGTAGCTCGGAGATTCAGATTGCGGGCAAGGAATGGAAAAACTACAGTGTCAACCTCGCCTCGAAAGGCACGGACGCCAAAGCAAGTGTCAGTCTTGTTTTCAAAGGCAAAGGCGTTACCGATGTTGACATGATTTCGCTCTTTCCACAGGATACATGGAAGCAGCGGCCGGGCGGTTTGCGGAAAGACCTTGTGCAATTGCTCGCGGACATGAAGCCAGGATTTGTTCGTTTCCCCGGAGGATGTATCGTAGAAGGATTTGGTCTTGATACCCGTTATCAATGGAAGAAGACGGTTGGTGATATCAATCAGCGTGAAATGATTAAGAACAGATGGAATGATGAATTCAAACATCGCCCCGCTCCGGATTATTATCAAACCTTTGGTCTTGGTTTTTATGAATACTTCCAGCTCGCCGAAGACATTGGTGCGGCACCTCTTCCAATACTCAATTGTGGCATGGCCTGCCAATTCAACTCAGCTGAAGTGGTGCCGCTGAATGAATTGGATCCTTATCTTCAGGATGCACTCGATCTTATCGAGTTTGCAAATGGTTCTGCTCAGTCAAAGTGGGGAAAGGTCCGCGCGGAAATGGGGCATCCCGAATCATTCAATTTGAAATATCTGGGTATAGGCAATGAACAATGGGGACCTCAGTACATTGATCGCTATAAGATTTTCGCTGACGCCATTCACGCGCGGTATCCCGAAATCAAACTCGTATCGAGTGCCGGGCCTACGGCGGATGGAGAGCTGTTTAATTTTGCATCGAATGAGTTAAAGGAATTGAAGGCGGATATCGTCGATGAACATTACTATCAGAAGCCCGAATGGTTTCTTTCGAATGCGGGCCGTTACGATTCCTACGATAGAAATGGTCCCAGGATCTTTGCCGGTGAATATGCAGCGCAAAGCGTTGCCACCGTCAGCCCTGAAAATAAGAACAACTGGCTTTGTGCCATGTCGGAAGCGGCCTTCATGACGGGTTTGGAACGCAATGCCGACGTGGTTTACATGGCTTCTTACGCCCCGCTGTTTGCTCATACAGACGGCTGGCAATGGACACCTGATTTGATCTGGTTCGATAACCTCAGCTCGTTTGGTACGCCGAACTACTATGTCCAGAAATTGTTCTCCGTGAACAAGGGAACACGGATTGTTTCGCTCTTGTCGAATAGCCATGCCGTTGAAGGAGAGAATGGTCTTTTCGCATCTGCGGTAATCGACGATCAAAGTCATGAGTTGATATTGAAACTTGTAAACACAAATCAACAGACAACTAATGTCGAATTGGAGGTTAAAGGTTCGCTAAAGCGTAACGGTCAGGCCCGTGTCTGGAAAATGAACGCGCAGCCTGATGCTGTAAACAGTCTTGAAAATCCGCAGGCTATTGCGCCGAAGGAGAGTACGTTGGCGGTGTCTGGAAATAAGCTGGCGCTTGTCCTTGACAAGCAGTCCTTCAGCGTTGTCAGAATACCACTGAAGTAAAAGCAATAGAACGCTTACTGTTATTAAGTTAGGCTGATAGTTCACTAAGTTGAACTGATCCGTGAGAGGGCCTGTCGCGACGTCTTGGATATTTTCGCGGACCTGACTACCTTGGAGGATTATCTTTTTGATTATTTAACTTTCGGCATCAACTGAACAGCTTAAAAAGTGGCATCAGGTAAAGGAAAGGCTCTCTTATATGGTTGCACAATTATTTCAACAGTAGCCATTTTATTAATTGCGCTAAACATTTTTGGCGTTCTTACTCTCTCAGGATCGGGAGAAGCTCCCATAGCATCAAGTCAACGGTTCAGCTGGAAATACTTTTTGACGTTTACCATCTTTCCTATTTTAATCTTCTTCAACCTGGTATTCTGGGTGCTCACTGCGGTTTCGGGTCGCATGTTGAATAATCGCCCCAATGTTCGGCAGGCACTGCAGGTATTCTATGTGATCGTCACCAGTGCGCTTGTAGGGATACTCGTCTTCAGGATCGCAGATCTGTCTTAGCGCTCCGTATATAATTTGATCGCTTTTTGATGATTGTTGACATTATGGTATTGGCCATCATGTAAGTCGTGCTTTGCCATCTGGAAAGACACATGGCAAAGAACAAGAAGTCAAAGCGAATGATCATGTTCCCTCAGGACATTAAAGTCAAAATCGCTGCCGCTATAACCAGTGAAAGCAGATGATAGACGGTATTAATAAAAAACAATTTCCACGATGCACTTTCCCATGACACGCGGTTAAGGTCAACAGGTAAATAGAATCCGAGCCACGTAAATATCGCGGAGTTGGCGATGATGCTTGCTGATGATGCACCCTTCATCTCTGGGACAAATCCCCAGGCGGCATTGTTGTGAGCGAGCACGAATGCCAGCAGGAAGTTGCCGATGAGACTGAAGATCAGTCCACGTGCCATTTCACCTTTCTGCGGCGTACGGGACATGTCGAATTTTAATTCTTTCGCCCATGCCTTCCCAAAAAGTGGGGTGTACCACAGGAATCCGAAGAAGAAATTTGCAATGGTGGCGACGATTATCGCCGTAAAGCTGACTTGGAGAGTTTGGTCCATATTATTAAAGGGGATGTTTCGGTAATGAATATTGGGAAGGGCCTTTCGAACCTTTTGACATGGTGTTGTGTCTAAGTCAATATACTGATGTATTGCGGATTTTGAAATTGAATCGGGCATTGACTGATATCTTTTCCCGCAATCATGTGTGTAAAAGATGTGTTCGAATGATGAAAATGAAACTAGTATGAGGACTGCGAGATTGGTACGCGCGTTATGGTTGGGATGTGCTGTTTGCCTTCTGTCGTCGTGTGATGATGGTGGTTCTGACCCGGTGAAATTGTCGCCGGGCTATTTGCCTCTTGAGGTTGGTAACTATTGGGACTTCATTGGTGTCAATAGCGCGACAGACGATGTAGTGTTACATCGCGAGGTTAAGGCAATTGTTAAGCTGAACGGACATGAATATTATCTCACCATTTCCAGTGTGCCCTCGGGCAAGTCGATTGCTGACTCAGCATACTATCGCGTGGACGATCAGAAGAATGTGTACCTGTATAGGAAGAGCATGGAGAATGAGGAATTGAAGTATAAGCTCGATGCAAAGGAGGGCGATACCTGGACGTATCCGTTCTTTAATGACGACTATATGGATGTAGTGCTCTACATAGGCCCGATAGAAACATCATCGAAGACCGTAAACAATTGCAAGAACTACTACTTTGATGCTAAAGGTTGGGTGGATGAGGAGTATACCAGTTCACTGGCTCCGGGTGTTGGGTTTATAAAAGAGTACAGCGACGCGTGGGGTGTTGGTATGGTACTTAGCAAGGCATCGATCGGAGGCAACGTGATTGAGTTTTAGAGGGTTCGGATTGACATGCAGTCACGTCGCCGCCGGTCATGTCTTTGCATTCCCTGAAGGGCAATGCCGGTCAGAGAGATTACATCACATATTCATTGTCCAGGTTCTTGATAGGATCCGGTATCTCCGGATGATCAATGGCACGCAGCAAATTGATTTCAATTGTTCGCGAAATCTGATCGAGAGGAATACCCGTCGGAATGTAATCGAAAGGATTCAGCAGCGCCTGACCGATGGTGTGTATCGTTAGAAAAACGTATCCCACCAAAGTACCTGCGCCAATAGCCCAAAGGTTGATCATGTCAGCTGTTACAAGAGTTACGCAGATGATGAAAATCCAGATAAAGAAGCGGGAATAGTAACTATAGGTGGTCGGGAAGATTGTGTTCCGGATTCTTTCAGACTGTCCCATCTGATCACAGAAGTTCGTGATCATCCGGTTGAGTTCCAAAAACTTGAATCCGTCAATCGCACCGGTGCGATAAAGAAACTCCAGGTCGCGCGATTGCATCATCAATAACGCATTTGGACGATTGACCTCGTGCTCTACGGCCTTAATTTCTTCCTCAGAAAGGAAGTCGTGATACACTTTGGCAGACGAACCTCTGAGTGATTCCTTCAGTGCGTAAACAAATGCGAGGTGTCGCATCACCATTTTTTTTCGGATGGCCAGCAGCTCAGTTTCCGGAAGCTGTTCGGTGTTGCGCGTGTATTGCAGAAGTTGCCTGGTCCAGGAACGTGAATCATTTACCAGCGCGCCCCAGATTTTGCGTGCTTCCCACCATCTGTCATACGCCTGATTGTTGTTGAAACCTATGAAGAATGCGAGTGCCGTACCCAGTAATGTCGGAATGATAGGGGGGACATCGAACAAGTTTGCCAGCACATGTTGATTGAAAAAGTATGCAACGATGCAAACGCAAAGGTCGATCAGGAAGTGTTTCCAGGTGCCCTTGACTATGCTGGTAAGTCGTACGGTTGGCGTGATGAGCATGCAGTGACAAGTAATAAGCTGTCACTCCATTATTTTACTACGGTAATTCCTGAGGCAGTAAGTCTGATTTCTTCCTTTGGGGCCTTAATGGCGTCGATTTCAGCCTGCGATTTTTTGGCATCTTCTGCGTAATGACGGAGCTCTTCGACAGAGGTTTTAATCACTTTCGCTTCGGCGTCCATAACCACTGTCTTTCCCTTTAAGGCTGTGGGAACAAAGAACCCGTAGTCTTTCATTTTTACAAAGACAGTAGACTTATCAGGCATTTCCAACGAAAGCCAGCATCCCATCTTAGGACAGACGTCGAGTACTGTTCCTTTGATTTTTACCGTCTGCGGTTGAGTCTCTTTCAAAAGCTTTGGCAACTCTGCAACCGGCGTTGCTCCGGCGACTTTTACGTCTTCGCCATAGGTGGTTCCGGGGGTAGCGGGGACATCGGGAGGCTGAGCGAGTCCGACACTAACTATAAGAAACGCTGCTAAAGAAAGGATGAGTCTCATACCGTGGATTATTTGATTAACAAAAATAGGAACATTTGGGATTTGTAAAATGAGGTCGGTGGATTTCGTCTTCATGAACTCAGGAGGAATCGAATTATTGCCTGATCGTTTCCGAGCAAGCACGTTCGCATACGGACGTGGGTCAAGGCCGGGGAAAGGCCAGGCAATGCCCTTTTTGATCTCTGTGCTGCGATGGGAGTCGTCTGTCGGGTTTTGGCATGGTTGTTATTCCTACATTTAGGAAATAAGTCCATCATGAAGAAATATCAGCTCGGCGAATTCGAGGAGATCGTTATCCTGACCATTGCAATTCTGTACAAGGAAGCTTATGGTGTGGCGATCAAAAACGAAATCGAAGGACGGCTTTCGCGAAAGGTAAGCATGGGCGCCATGCATACGGCGCTGGTGCGGCTGGAGACAAAGGGCTACATCATTTCAGTGGACGGAGAGGCGACGGAAGAACGAATGGGCAGGCCCCGCAAATACTATCAGATAACTGCCTTGGGTAAGCGGGCAATGGAGCATGCGAAAGAAACCCGCGACGAGCTGTGGGGTGCAATCCCAAAGATTGCGTTGAAGCTGAAGATTACTGGCTAACACCTTATCAATAATTGTCATGCCTTACACGGGACCTCCACGCGCCATGCTCCGGCTGTTTCGGTGGTATTGCCACCCGCGGCTTGCCGATCATATTGAAGGCGACCTTATAGAGGTCCATCGTGAATGGATAAGTAAGCATGGACAAGGAATGGCAAACTTTCGTCTGGCGGTAGAGTTGATTCTCCTGTTCCGGCCAGGCATTATCCGACCCTGGCAATCCCCTCAATTCATAAACACCTATAGTATGTATAAGAGCTTCATCATCGTTGCCTGGAGAAACTTCCAGAAGAGCAAGGGCTACTCCAGCATCAATATCTTCGGGTTAGCAATTGCGCTAACTGCGTGTATGCTGATCGTGCTTTATGTGCGGCACGAACTTAGTTTCGATCGGTTCAATGAAAAAGCAGATCGGATTTATCGCGTAAATAATGAAATCAAATTTGGCGACAATCACATCGATGTAGCCGCAGCAGGAGCAAGCTTTGCATCGACTGCAAAAGCTGAATTTCCCCAGATCGAAGCAGTCACACGAATTCGTTGGGCTGGCAGTCTGCTGGTGAATGTAGGTGATGAGCGCGTACGGCAACAAAATGTAGGCTTTGCCGACAGTACACTGTTTGATGTGTTTACTCTTTCCATAGTTGCCGGCAACGCGAAGACAGCATTAAATGAGCCAAACACAATTGTGCTTACTGAGTCCATAGCGAGAAAATTCTTTGGAACAACTGATGTCCTGGGAAAGACACTGAATATTGACGACAATAAGACGCGCAAGGTGACGGCGGTCATTAAAGACATTCCTTCTAACTCACACTTTCGTTTCGAGTGCTTTATTCCTCTGGTTGATGATGATCGGGCGAACGAAGACCTTTGGGCCGGAGCCCAGAACTATGCAACGTATTTGTTGTTGAGGCCAGATGCTGATCCTTATGCCCTTGCTGTGGAATTAAACAAGATGATGGATCGCCACGTCGGACCGGAGCTTAAGATGATCATCAATAAGACGATTGAAGAGTTTAGAGGCCAGGGTGACTTTTTCCTCGCTTCTCTTACGGCATTGCCTGACATCCATTTGCACTCGAACCGGTTAGGTGAGCTGTATGGTACCGGTAAGATCGAATACGTTTATATGTTTTCTGCTATTGCTGTCTTCATTCTCATCATTGCTGTAATCAACTTCATGAACCTTGCAACGGCACGGTCAGCGAAGCGCGCGCGTGAAGTAGGTGTTCGTAAAGTTCTGGGCTCGGTAAAATCCAGCCTTATTCAGCAGTTTATTCTTGAATCAGTGCTCACCTGCGCTTTGGCGATGATCATCGCCCTTGCGCTCACAGCAATCATGCTTCCACAGTTCAATATATTAACTGGTAAGTCATTTGAGGTTGATGTCCTGTACTCGCCATCGATGATTGCTTCATTCGCCGCACTGGTTCTTGTTGTTGGTTTGTTGTCCGGCAGTTATCCGGCATTTTACCTCTCGGCATTTCAACCAGTAGCTGTGTTGAAGGGAGGAAGTGGAAGTGTACGACGTTCGATGATGCGCAACACGCTCGTAGTATTCCAGTTTGTTGCGTCGGTGACGCTGATCGCGGGAACCATTGTTATCTATAGGCAAATGGATTACATCAGGAAGCGCGATCTCGGCTTTGATCGTGAGCAGATTCTGATCATCAACAACGGGCGACAAGTCGGAAACAGGATCGAGCCGCTAAAGAACAGCTTATTATCGGTCACCGGAGTCAGAAATGTAACGGTCTCCGGCTTTTTGCCCGTGAGTTATCAGCGGTCGAACAACACTCTCTTTCAGAGTCCTACACTGGATATCACAGGTGCGATGAGTGTGCAGGAGTGGCGTGTCGACGATCAGTATTTAAAAACCATGGGCATGCACATTGCCGAAGGACGCGACTTCTCGAAAGAAATCGCATCGGATAGCTCGGCCGTTATCCTTAATGAAAGCGCAGCTCGTTTTCTGGGTGGCTCTGGTATGATAGGAAAGAAGTTGTATACTCCGAACGATGCCACCGGAAAGTCTGTAAGGGAATTGACCGTGGTCGGTATTGTGAAGGATTTCAACTTCAGTACGCTTCGCCAGCAGGTGGCGCCCCTGACGCTCGTATATGGCAAGGATCAGTCGAGCATTGTGCTGAAGCTGGATGCCGGGGATATAACGGCGCTGATGAGTTCTGTTGAGGCAAAATGGAAGTCGATCGTCCCTGAGCTTCCCTTTGAGTACAGTTTCATGGACGCTGATTACGACCGCCAGTATGAGGGTGAACGCCAGGCCGGAACGTTATTCACCGTTTTCGCTGCCTTGTCCATTATCATCTCCTGCATGGGATTGTTTGGACTCGCGACGTTCATGGCAGAACAAAGGACCAAAGAGATCGGAATACGTAAAGTCTTAGGGGCGTCGGTCTATGGTATTACGTCGCTTTTATCACGCGACTTTCTGCGTCTGGTAGTACTTGCCGTTGCAATAGCCACCCCGTTGGCGTGGTATCTGATTGCCAAATGGCTGGAAGGTTTCGCCTACAGGATCGATGTTTCGTGGTGGGTTTTTCCTGTGGCTGGTTTCATAGCTTTGATGATTGCCTGCGCCACCGTAAGCTATCAGTCCATCCGTGCTGCGATTGCTAATCCGGTGAACAGTCTTCGAACTGAATGACATAGATCCCCCAGATTTCGTGAAGTCTTTGAACAGACATTACACCTTTAGCACATCAAGGAGCTGACCTGCCAGTCAGCTCTTTTCTTTTATGATGATTGTATTGTTTCAACTTGATGGGTGAAGTGCCTGTTGTTGTATCAGTACCCATCGGAAACTCGCCTTCGATGAATGGATGATTTCAGTTATCAGCGGGCCACACGCACACACTCGAGTTATGCATACCGTATCGCTGCCGATAGCGAGATCGTGTTCGATGGTGTAGTATCCGGTGTTCGTCTAAGAATATCGGGCGACTGTCTATTATCCGTGTTCAGTGATGATCGCGGGGTTAATTTTACCGTTATGAATAATGTAATTCAATCGACCAACCAGGCGCTCATGGAATTTGTGGAAGTGTATGTACCCACCGCTAAGGTGAGGATGGTAAGAGCAAAGGGGGCTCGCGTTATGCGAATTCTGAGGAAGGATTATGAGCCGATTGCAGAATTGATTACCAACTCCCTTCAGAAACATAAGGAATTATCCCTCAACAGACTCATCGATTTGGGTGTACGTCAATTTCCGGAGCGGCAGAGTGGACACCTAACCTGGTTAATTATTCAGGTAAAAAATGACATGGAGTTCCGTGAAGTCCTTGACGTTTTCATCGACGAATCCAGAAATCAATTCATTAAGCTGCGTCATTCGAAGTAACAGGACCAATATGTTCATGCCAGAGTAACTGAGTAAGTAATAGTTACCTTTGGAATATTCTCCAAGCATATCCAGCATGTCTAACCGCGACGCGGCCAGTCTCTTGGTTAGAGACAACATTGGTGTCATAGTTCAGGTCCTGGCGTGGGCACTGTTTGGATTCATACTGTTCATCCATCCGGTTCTGACATGGTCGATCGATATCCCCCGTGAATTCTGGGTTAAGCAGGTGATGCACTACACTTTGCTGGCTGGTATTTACCTGTTGAACGCCCGTGTGCTGGTGCCACGGCTGCTGATCAATAGCAAGCATGTTCAGTATACGCTGGTGGTCATTTTGATCGTGCTGCTGATGCAGGTAGCCAGCAGAGGTTTTGACCTGTACACCGATCTGCCAAGGATGTTAAGCCGGGCATGGGGAGTAGCGGATAAACACAAAACACTGTCGTTCGATCTTTTCGTGTTCTTTCTTACAGTTATGGTTATTGCCCTTTCCGCGAGTGTCACGCTCGTCGGTTATTACAGGCTTAACACTTACCTGAAAGAGCAATCAGAAAAACAGAATATTAACGCAGAGCTCCTTTTTCTGCGGTCGCAGATCAATCCCCATTTTTTCTTCAATACTCTCAACACAATTTATTCACTCACGTACACGAATGTCGAACATTCACGTGAGTCGCTGCTGAGATTGTCGCGGATGATGCGCTACGCCCTGAACAAGAACGAAGAGGGACTTACACCGATATCTTCCGAGGTTTCGTTTATCAGGGATTATGTCGATCTGATGAAACTCCGCCTGAGAACACCCGAATCTGTAGCGTTGGAGATTCATGAACTAAAGAATGGTGCAACGGTTGCTCCGATGTTGCTGCTGCCATTTATTGAGAATGCATTTAAATATGGTTCCGGCTCCGACGAGCATCATAATATCCGCATTGTAATTCGTCAGACATTTTCTCATCTTCAACTACTGGTGAGCAACTATATAACAAAGTCGGTGGATGACGCGCATAAGAGCAAGGTTGGTATAGCCAATACCTCGCGCCGCCTGGCCCTGTTATATCCCGACAAGCATCATTTGAAGCACGGAAGAAACGATAATGACAATACGTACGTTGTGACGCTTGAAATCGCCCTATGACAACGCTGACCTGCTTCGCCATCGACGACGAGCCACACGCGCTCGAGCTTACCAGGAATTTTATTGTACGTACTCCCTTTCTACACTATACAGGAGGCAGTGACAGGGTAGCTGACGGCCTTGCAGCCTTGCACGCAAATCCGGTTGATCTGCTTTTTCTTGATATCGAAATGCCCCACACCAATGGACTGGAGCTGGCAACTATGCTTAATCAGCAGGTGGTTCAGAATCCTCCGATGATAGTGTTCACCACGGCATTTGATCACTTTGCTATAGATGGATTCAGGGTGAACGCCATCGATTTTTTACTGAAGCCATTCAGCTATGAGGAATTTCTGCGCGCCGCGAACCGGGCCCTGCGGCAGGTGCAGCTGAAATCGGCCAGTATGGAGCACGTTGCGTCGATAGATCACCTTTTCGTAAAGGTCGACTACAGTCTCGTACGTGTGGATTTCAAGGATATTCTCTACATCGTCGGGCTGAAAGACTATACGAAAATTTTCTTAAAGGGGGCGTCACGTCCGTTGTTAACGCTTACTTCGCTGAAGGCACTTGAAGAAAAGCTCCCAACACACAGCTTCATGCGCGTGCACAGGTCTTATATCGCAGGACTCAATCAAATCTCTTCGATTACACGAACCTCGCTGCAGATAGGCGACACAACAGTACCCATCGGCGAGCAATACAAGGATGTGGTAAGAAACTTTGTGGATCACCGCACGCCGTGATCTTATCATGACTTCGTCCCCAACGGTTTATTGAAATTTCTAATCCTGTCAACCGGCTGTCAACCAACAGTCAACGTACTGTCATTAGGTGTTCTACCGGCTCGCAACCGGCTTTCTACCGGCTCTTTACCGGTTTTTCCAGGCTTTGTACCGGCTTTCCCAGGCTTTGTCTGAACGTATATCGGCTGGCAATTCTGCGTTCATTCGACCTGAAGATACGCAACCCTACTTCAACGGAATTATTCGTGAGGGTTTGTTTTGTTCACTGGTGAGTGATATATTTATGATATCATTTTAATATCATCTGTATGCTTGCCGAGAAAAAGATTTCCCCGTTATCGGGTTATGTTATGATTGGCGCTTTGGTTGCCCTGTTTTTCGTGGCTATTGCTATAGGAACTGCGTCACAGGGAGTAGCGATGGTGATTCTCGCCATTGGTGTTTTCCTGGTGCGTGGGTTCTTCTTTCTTAATCCCAACTCATCTATGGTGTTGACCATGTTTGGCGACTACCAGGGAACTGTTAAAGACAACGGATTCTTTTGGGTTAATCCATTGTTCAGCCGCCGGCATATATCGCTGCGGGCGCGCAATTTTGATAGCGAGAAAATTAAGGTGAACGATAAAGTGGGTAATCCCATACAGATCGGGGTGATCCTTGTATGGCATGTGGAAGACACCTTCAAGGCGGCTTTCGATGTTGATAACTATGAGAACTTCGTAAAAGTGCAGAGTGATTCCGCCGTGAGAAAACTTGCCGGTCAGTACGCATACGACAATTTCGACGACGACAGTGAAGTCACTCTCCGGTCGGGTCACGATGAAGTTAACAGTGCTTTGGAAGACAACCTTAGTAACAGGCTAACGATAGCGGGTATTCGGGTGATTGAAGCGCGTATTGGCTATCTGGCCTACGCCCCTGAAATTGCAAGCGCAATGCTGCGTCGTCAGCAGGCGACAGCAGTTGTGTCGGCACGCTTTAAGATCGTTGAGGGTGCCGTAACCATGGTGCAGATGGCGCTTGATCATCTTGCAAAGCAAAACATAGTGGAGCTGGACGAGGAACGTAAAGCGGCCATGGTTAGCAATTTGATGGTTGTGCTTTGTTCCGACAGAGACGCAACGCCTGTGGTTAATACCGGTACGCTGCATCAGTAGGACATCATACTTTTCGGGCCGAAGCAGGAGAGAGAAGTATGAAAGAATTGAAAAGCAGACACGGTAAACATTAAATGCAGAACTAAGCGTAAGAGAATTGATCTCAAAAGACTTATAGGATGGCGGACAAAAAACCTTTTGTACTGAGGTTAGATGCCGATGTGATGAAAGCAGTTGAGAAGTGGGCAGCGGACGAATTCAGAAGTACGAATGGTCAGCTTGAATGGATAGTCGCACAGGCGCTCAAGCGTACGGGCAGATACAAAAAGAAGTAAGCCGCTTACGGCACAGATAAACAGAAGCTTTTTGCAAGTCTACGATTTCTTCTTGAATAGCATGTCGGATTGCTGGTTGGAAACAATCTGCGCGTAAAGCTCCTTGAGATAATGATATTCTGTTGATGTAAATACTGGCTTCCCTATAGTAAGAAAGCTTTGGACGGTAAGCTTATTGCCGTCGTCCTTTACCTCGTATCCATATTTCGCCGACCCATTAGGCAACGTTATGCCCACCTTGTTGGGTAGCTCAGAAAGCTGAAAATCCTGAGGATACTCGAGTGTCAGAACTACAGTCCTTTCTATGGCTGAAGCGAAATCAACAGGATACAATCTTTCGTCCGAGCGGAATGGGTTTCGTGTTATGCGATCGAATAGGAATGGATTGAACAGGAAGTTCGTTGTTTTCGGATCGTCAAAGCACGTCAATTCGAAGTCGAGTTTTACGCTAACCGGTTTACTTAGGTCCTCTGGATTATCTACCGTGTAGCCAGTGAACTCGATACCCTTGTAATCTGATTTTAGTTTCTTGTAATAGTTTTCCTCAGAACCCGATACAAAAATTTCTTTGCGTTCGTCGATGGCATCATAGCCAGTATAAACCTGTTCAATGCTGCCTTTGATTACTCCGTCGGGATTAAGCTTTAGATTTACCAGCGATCTCTTCCGTGCCTTAACTGCAGTTTTAATGTCATACCAATACGAGGCTTTATCTCCGAACACGCGACCTTTTCCATTGAGGCATCGCTCCGGAATTGTTCCAAACGGCAGAAAATCGTCAGTCGCATCGAGCAAATACTCCTTGTCACCAATGTTTACCTTTGCGATTACATAATTGAAATCACTGAGCACAGGATGAATGTCAGTAGGGAGACCGTTGGCCCGCGTTGACAAAAGCAAAGGATCTGCTTCAATCTCTGCATAACGCAGTGCGGCTACAAGAGATAAATTGATATCGCCAACGTTGCCTGTTCTGGCGTCAAATGCTTTCTTAATCCCTAGTTCACTGTATTTCCCCAGCACATCATCCCATTGGTACCAACCCTGAATGAACGAGTATATCTTTTGCGCTTTGATCAGAGGATCAGTTTCATTCTTGAGCAAGGCATCGATGTGCCCGTCGACTATGGATTTACCGCGTTTCAATTGTACACCAAAAAGGTCGCTTGACTTGAGTTCCTGGTCAGCATCTTTCCATTCTTTCGTTACACGGTCTTTCCGGCCATCGAAGTAAACGATTTCAGAAAGCTCGAAGTTGATCATTGAAATGAAATTGGATTTCGCTGTCATGTAGTCCTCCTCAATGAAGGCGGGCACATTGTCCATTACCCACTTGTATCTGGAGCAGTCGGCAGAGGCACTTCCTCCTGGCCTGAAGCAATCTTTAATGAGTACGTTTTCATTTTTTGTAAGCTTCAGGTACCCCCGGAGTGAAATATTGTAAAGATAGTTTCCTGGAATCGTTGCCCAGTACTCACTCTTCATCTTTGGAATATCTGACTGGAACTCCCAGTTTCTGAAATTGAATATGAACGGTGATTCCAGTGCATAAGAGATTTCAATGACGGATCCTACTCTGACGTTGGGGATTGCAAACTTGGTCTGGTCCCAATAGTTGTTCACTTTTACTGTGTGAACCGATTTCGGATCCAGGGATGTATCTCTTAAGCTTCCATTCTCAACGTTGTAACTTGATGCCCGGGTCGTGCGAATGAACTCTTTCGATTGGTCCTGATGCCGCAGATCAATAGTAACATCGGCGAGCTTCAGTCCTTCTTTTTTCAGGATTTTGATTACGGTGTGATACTCGAAGATCAGATTGTTGTCGCGCCCCTCGTCTATGTACGCCTCGCCAAATTCTCTAAGAACCACTGCGTAAGCAGACGTGTCCTTGGGATAAACCGATAATCCTAAATCATTGTAAGTAACTTTGCCAAAGGGGAATCCATTATTTTGGGCCATTAGCTGTCCGGCAAGGACGCACAGAAAGACGGCCGATACCAATCTCATCGGATTTAGGGGGTAACAGTTTAAAGTAATTTAGCGCATTTAATACAACTTCACGAAATGCGGTAACCGTCAGGGCTTTCGGCCATTGTGCACTATGCGGGCCGTTGGCCGTAAACCTCTGCAACCCTACCCACTGTGTACCCAAATTTCCACGTCAGTGCGAGGCTCTGGCACGCTAAAAAGGCCCTTATTCTGGCTCAAACGCAAATGAAAGCGATTCTTTTCCCAGGCGGCATGATTGTTAATGTCTTATGGTAAGGATCAGAATTGATCCTGCGGTTAATGACTTCAAAGCTAAAACCACTGACGTCTGTTCAGGACGACGATGATTGATAGTAAGTGATCATGTACCGCTATTAAAAATGAATAACATCATCAAATTAAAATCATTATGAAAAAGCTAGCATTAGTATGTGTGCTTTCAGTGGGATCAATAGCATTCCTGCAGGCGCAGGATTCGACTGCCACTCAAAGCGATCGTTATCAAACTCCGGCACAACAAGAACCAAAGAGCGAATATTCTGATAAGGACGCTATATCTGCTACGGAACTTCCCGCAGCCATTCAGGACAAGCTAAAAGGCCAGGACTATTCCGGCTGGATGGTGTCCAAAGCTTTCAAAAAGGAAAAAGATGGAAAGACCATGTATGCTGTCGAACTGAAGAATGGATCGGATACCAAGAAAGTTAAGTTCGATGAACAGGGTAATGTTCTGAAAGAGAAAGATAAATAGGCTTTCGCGAATCATGCTAGTTCCTGCATTCATTTCAGGAAAAGCAAGATGATCGTAAAGAGGCGGCTGACAGCCGCCTCTTTTGTTTTCCATGCCAGAGTGTCTATCTTCTCGCATGTTATACTTACTGAAAATTTCCCGCACGCTGGTTAGACAAACATCGAATGTCCTTACAGGTGCTGCTTTTGTATCAATATTATTTTCCTGTACTCGAAAGAACGATGATGTTCAGAGTAGTGAAATTATTGCCTTTGTAGGGGCAACGATTATCGATGGTTCGGGGGCTGAGCCGATAAAAGACGGGATTCTGGTAATCAAAGATGGAAAATTTGAAATGATAGGAAGTGCTGCATCGACCACGATACCGGCCGGAGCTACCACCCGGGACTTGTCCGGGAAGTTCATAATGCCTGGTATCATTAATGGACATGGGCACGTCGGTGAGACCAAAGGTATTGAAGGGGGTCACTACTCGAAAGAGAACGTGCTGGACAATCTGGAAATTTATTCGCGTTACGGTGTGACTACTGTCGTGAGCTTAGGGGGTGATCAAAAAGCGGCCGAGTCAGTACGGCAGGTGAACGATTCGGCACAGTCTGCGCACGCGCGCTTGTTCATAGCCGGTGCAGTCATAAATGGCGCTACGCCTTCTGCTGCTGCCGCAGTTGTTGACAGCAATGCCCACATGGGTGTTGACATCATGAAGATAAGAGTAGACGACAATCTCGGCGCTTCACCAAAGATGTCTGAGGACATTTATAAAGCGGTCATATCAAGGTCGCATGAGCTGGGTTTCAGATTGGCTGCACACATGTATTACCTCGATGATGCGCAAAAACTTGTAGCGGCCGGTGCAGACATGCTTGCACACAGTATTCGCGACACGAATGTCCCCGGTGATTTCGTTCAGTTGCTGGCCTCGAAGAGAATTCCTTATTGTCCTACTCTAACGAGGGAGTTGTCGACGTTTGTTTATGCAAGTGCTCCGGCATTTTTTGCAGATCCCTTTTTTAGGCAAGTGTACGATAGCGCAACCGTTGCGCCATTGAAGGATGCGTCGCGTCAAAAGCAGATACAGGAAAGCAAGTCTGCAATGACTTACAAGACGCAACTTGCAGTAGCTAAATCAAACCTCAAACTATTGGCGGATGGAGGAGTGCCTGTGGTATTCGGGACAGATAGCGGGGTACCTACGCGGTTCATGGGGTACTTTGAGCATCTGGAAATGGAAATGATGCAGGAATCAGGGCTGACGCCGATGCAAATCATAGTGGCTGCATCGAAAAATGCTGCAGAATACCTTGGACTTAAGAACCTGGGCGTTATCGGGACCGGAAACTGGGCAGATTTTCTGATTCTTGATGCAGATCCATTGCAGGACATCCGGAATACGCGCAAGATCAACGCCGTTTTTGTAGGCGGAAACGCGGTTTTCTCTTCGGGAAATTGAAGGCTGGGGCAAAAGGTACGCGTCTCTTACATGTTCGACCAATGCTGCGGAATCGTCGTCTAACGGTCTGGCTTACTTGTGATAACGGGGCTAAATTGATCCCTACTTTTGTCCCAGATATCAATGTTCAGGCTGCTTTTTTCCCTTGCAAAAGGATCCTTTTTCCTGGGCTGCCTGCTATTGCTTTCCATCGAGCTTCGCGGCCAGGGATGTTGCCCGGCACCTGGGACCTGTAGCCCCTGTAGTGGTGGCATAAGTTCACTGACACTGCGATATCATGGCGTATTCCCGGCTGTGGTCCGGGTTAATGATGCTTCCGCAAACGCGCTATTCAACGATTGGGTCTTTCCTGGTCAGACTTTCACAGTGAATGGCCGTGGCGCCGGCGTCTTCTCCGGAAACTTCGCCTACGTTTGGCTGAACGGCCTCGTCGTAAATGCCACCATCAAAGTAAACTGTACACTTGCGTTCGATCCCTTTACATATTTCGGTTTGTTTACAATCGTCTCGGCTGAAAGCAAGAACGGTGGAACCCTATGCTGCACATCTAATTCCGGATCAGTGTCGCCCCCCGAAATATTCGGATGCCCGCAGGATATTGCTATTTCAACAACAACGGGATGCAACGCTAAGGCTACCTGGACTGAGCCTACTGCTCCCGCGTGTGATGTAGTTTCAATTACGGGGTCGCACGCTTCCGGAGCTACGTTTCCGCTGGGTGTCACGCAAGTGACTTACACTGCGAAAAATTCCGCCAACCTCACCTCGACATGCACATTTAAAGTTACCGTCACCGACGGTACGCCACCTACAGTTACAGCGACAACACCGGATGTCGTGGTAAACGCGGGAAATGATTGTAAGGCTACTGCAACCTGGACAGCGCCGGTGTTTACCGATAACTGCTCGGGTGCAACAGTAACATCGACACATACCTCCGGCTCCGTGTTTTCTATCGGTGCGACCACGGTGACTTACACAGCAAAGGATGTCTCTGGAAACACTGCGACGTCACAATTTACGGTCACTGTAAAAGACACCACTCCACCAGTCGTAAGTGAATGTCCCGGCGATATCACCGTTCAGGTGGCCACCGGGTGTACTGCAACGGCGACGTGGACACCGCCTAAGTTTACAGATGGATGCACTGCCGTCACTGTCACTTCATCGAGCAAACCGGGCGATACGTTCAATGCCGGTGCCAACGTCGTTACGTACACAGCAAAGGACGCAGCTGGCAATACGGCGGTTTGTACTTTCAATGTGTTGATTAAGGATAAAACGGCTCCGCTTTTTAGCAGCTGTCCTTCAGATACCACAATTTCAACGACCGCGACGGGCGGTGTTCGCTATTCGTGGATACCTCCGGTAGCAACTGACGTCTGCTCAACTCCTGAACTTTCATCGACGTATAAGCCCGGAGATCAATTCCCTTTGGGAGTTACAACGGTGGCCTATACGGCGAAGGACGTTTCAGGAAACAGCTCGACGTGCAGCTTCGTCGTCACTGTCAAACAGGAGCACACCAAGCTGGACATTGCGAAACTTCTGACACCAGATGGCAACGCCATTAATGACGGCTGGATCATCGGAAATATAGAACTGTACAAGGAGAATAAAGTTACCGTCGTCGACCGATGGGGGAGCGTAGTGTATTCGGAATCAGGCTACGACAACGAGACGAAAGTCTGGCGTGGACGCAACACTCAGGGCAGCGTTGTTCCTTCCGGAACATATTTTTATACGATAACGGTTCGGTCCGGAGCGGAGAGTAGTGAAACCAGGGGCTTTATCGAAGTATTGAGATGAGGGCCATGATTTCATATCGACTTTGGTTCAGCCTGCTGTGTGCATGTACAGCCTTATCTGTTTCAGAGTCAAGGGCACAACAAGGCGCACAGTTTACACAATACATGTTTAATCCCATCGTCATCAATCCAGCTTATGCGGGATCTGATGAAGCACTCAAGCTCACGCTGCTAAACCGCAGTCAATGGGTTTCGGTGGACGGCGCACCGGTAACGCAGGGCCTGTATGCAAACGGCCTGTTTCAGAGGCAAAGGATTGGTGTGGGTCTTTCATTTGTGAACGACAAGATCGGTGTCCATAAGAATCAGGACCTGCGGGGCATGGTGGCATACCACCTGCCTGTGTCCAAAGAAGCAACTTTGTCATTTGGTATGCAGACGGGCCTGTCGATCGCACGTTCCAACTATGTGTCCTTAAGCAGCGGGTCTGCACTTGATCCACAACTGGCAGGAGCTGGCATGTCATCGACCTCGCTGATGATGGGCATGGGTGCTTACTACCGCAGCAAGCACTTTCATCTTGGATTGTCCATGCCATCGGTCCTTCCTCAAACGACGTCATTGAATGATACCCTTACCATAAAGTGGAAGCGTGTTAACTATCTGCTGTACTCGAAGTACGATTTTCTTATTGGCGACAATCTGAGACTCGAACCAAGCATTTTGCTTAAGTATTATCCTGGTGCACCGATATCATTTGACATTAACACCTGCCTTGTAATTCGTGACGCGCTCACGCTCGGCCTTTCCTATCGTAATAAGGAGTCTGTTGATTTTCTGCTGCGCGCTCAACTTACCCGACAGTTACAGTTTGGATATTCCTATGATCATGTTACCGGAGACGTAGTAAACGCCAGCAAGGGCACGCATGAGATCAGTGTCAGTTACCTGTTCAAGTTTTCACACGAAAACGTGGATTCGCCGAGATGAAACTGACGTGGACGATATTGACCGCTTTGTGTTTCAGCACTTCACTTCAGATGACTGCTGTGATTACCACTTTCGGTCAGGAGACGGTGTTTAGTATCATGAAGTCGGACAATCGGAAAGCGTCTGAGTTGTTTGCCTCAAAACGTTATCGTCAGGCTGCGCGTCTGTATGAATCGATGGCCGATCGTGCTCCCAACTCAAAGTACTATCTGGCGCTCGCGCGCGCTCATTATTATCTGCACGAACCGGTGGAAGCTTCCACATGGTATGAAAAGTATCTGACAATTGAATCTGAGCTGCCTGCAAATGATGTGCTCCTGTATGCAGAGGCACTTGCCTCACAAAAGAAGTACGACCAGGCCGTCAATTACTATAAGCAGTACGAAAAGCTTTCGGACAACGATCCCATGGTCATGAAAAAGATCTGGCAGATCAAGAATAGAAACTACCTTCTGGAAGACTCTCTGCACTACACCATCAAACGGTTGGATTGCAACAAACCGTCTGCGGATATCGCCGCGGTCCCCTATGAAAATGGATTTGTGTTTCTTTCAAATCGTGCCCGCCCGTCGGTAATAAAGAATGTGGATGAAGGCAACAGTCCATTCTTTCGCTGGTATCAGTCAACGATGAAGACTGACTCAACTGGAATCATCGTTCATTATGGAGAACCGGTTTCATTCTTTGAAAAACTTCAGGCCCGCTATCAGTTAGGGCCGGTTTCATTTTTTGACAATGAGCGACAGATGGCTTTTATAGCCAGCAATGCTGATCATCAATTGAAAGGAAAGCGTCCGTTGCAATTGTTCTTTGCTGTTAAAGGCCCGGACGGATGGCAATTCTCTCGTGCCTTTGATTTCAATGGAGCGAACTATTCGATTACGTCTGTTACTGTTCGGGAGGACGGAAAAGTACTTTATCTCTCTTCAGACATGGGGGGTGGACAAGGAGGTCTTGATCTCTATCAATCGACATTTGATGGAAAGGCGTGGAGCAAACCTAAGAATCTCGGAAATGAAATAAACACTGTAGGTGATGAGGCATTTCCATCTATCAGCGGGAACTCGTTGAGCTTTTCATCCAATGGTCTCCCGGGGCTTGGAGGCTTCGATGTATTCAGCGTGATGATGAGCGATCGGGCCATCGGAGAAGTTCAAAACATGGGGTATCCTGTAAATACGAACTTTGATGACTTTGCTTTGAGCCTGAATGCCGACAGATCAAAGGGTTATCTCACGTCAAACAGAAATGGCGGCGACGATATCTACGAGGTGACTATAGATCTGCAGACTTATCCATTCACGATCGCAGGGGTACTGAAATATAAAGAAGAGAACTGGCGTGAATCTGAAACGCTGACTGTTTATCCTCTCGCAGAGCTCGAACTAATAGACAACCTCAAGGGTACTGTTGTTGCGCGCGCTGTGTCTGATGCAAAAGGCGAATTCAATCTTACAATTCCTTATTTCAGTCAGTACAGGATAAAGGTTACAGGCTCAACTGATGGCGATCAGGCTATCGTTAGCCTTGACCTTGGGAAAACCCGCTATGGCGAGAACAGATTCGAATTGGTAGTGGTGAAGAATAGTTTCAAGAAGGATTACTAAAACTGTTTATGGGTCGGAACGTAGCATTGCTGTTTTTTTGCTCACTGGTTGGAAGCGCAACTTCGCTTCTTGCTCAGGAAACGAGCATGATACAGATCAAGGCCTTTGATCAGCAGATGAATGCTGCCTCAAATCTCAGCATCTCGATCAACGATGGCGACTTCATTCCATTGGCAGATAAGAAGGCGACGTTTTATGAGGTGCCAAAAAGTTCACTGCCTCCAAAATCTATCAGGCTAAGCAAGCAGGAATGGGAGGTCGAGTCGTGGAATTTTTCAAAAGGAACGCTGGAAATAATCATTCGGCCGAAACCATATCAGATTATCAAGCTCGCGGTACAAACGGCAAACAAGAGACCGCTGGCAGGAGTAGCAATCGAATACTTCGGTCGTAAGAATGTAAAGCTCACAACTGATGCCGCAGGAAGTATTGAATTACCTATAGCACTGGATGAGCAGCTCACGTCAAACGCTCAGTTCGCTATAGAAGGTTACAAAGTAACGCGTCTGATAAGCAGTTCAACCGGAAAGGTACTTTTAGTAGAGCCCCAAAAACAGCCGGGCAAACGCGACGGTATTGCTCCTTCAGGCACGTTCAATACTGCAAGTCTTGACTCGATTGAATCACTCACTGTATTCTATTCGATGCTGAAGGCCCAAAACATGTCTGATCTGGATGAAGCTACCCGAAAACGTATCGACGAAAGGTTTCATGAGTTGATAGGAGAACTGCAACCCCGCACGCGGCAAAACGAATTTGTGAGCCGCATTTCAGATTCATCGTTTGTGAAGAACGACGTAGAGAACCTCCTCGAGCAGGCGAAGTTTGAAAGTTCTATGATGGATGAATTCCGGCAGGAGTTCGACGACAAGATCCAGGTGATTAACAAAAAGTTAACCGGAGGTACCTCGGCATTAAGCGCGACAGAGCGTGAGAATTTATTGAATGATCTTGGTACGCTTGAGGAGGTTCTAAGACGAAACGAAGATAAGTTCTATAAGAACATATCAGACTACAGGATCATACTTCGCTCACTTAAGGCCTCGTTTTCCGATATTAAAGATCTTCAGGACAAACTCAGCGCAAGTGAGATTCGCCGCCTCGAAGAACAGCAGGAGTTTCGTACGAAGATCTTACTGGCGGTTACAACACTTACCCTTTTTGGGGCGCTTCTTATTTGGTCTATGCTGTTGCGTAATCGCGTGATGACACAGAAGAAAAGCCTTGTCAGAGCCAACGATGAAATACAGCGCATCAATGAAAACCTTGAAGTACTTGTATTTGAACGATCGAGGCAGCTGGTGGAAGCGTATAAAGAAATGGATATCTTTCTTTATCGGGCATCTCATGACCTGCGTGCACCAATATGTACGATCATTGGGTTGTGTAATCTTGCTATGCATGATGCGAATGGCGACGATGAGCTTGTAAATAAGATTTCAAACACCGCCATCAAAATGGATGGCTTGCTGAAGAAGCTGAAGATGATCAGCGAAGTCAATCAGCCAAGCAATTATTCTCCTGTTCTACTGCCGGCTATGATCAAAAAGATCTGCAATGTATTCAGCAGATCGATTACCGAGCACAACATTGAAGTGCTCGTGGACAACGACGCAAGCGTACATTTCTATTCTTATCCTGATCTGATTGAAATCATTTTGTACAATCTGATCGAGAATGCGCTGTTCTTTAGTACGCTCACCCGGGGGCGACGTCCGAAAATTCAGGTCATGGCCAGTGTGGAAGAGAATAACCTATTCCTGAGTGTTTACGACAACGGTGTGGGCATTGATGACGAAACGCGTATTAAGTTGTGGACGATGTTCTTTGTGGGCCATGAGCATTCCAAAGGCAATGGGCTGGGATTGTATATTGTTATGAAGTCGGTGCAAACCTTAAATGGCAAAATTGACGTTGAGACCGTTGCGGGATCTTTTACCAGGTTCTCGGTCACCATTCCAATCAACAGCAAGGTGACTTCGGCCATTAATCGCCTTAATAATACACGGGAATTGGAGGCGCTGCCTGCCTAGAACAGCAGGTTAAGGCTATTTTTACGGTAAAACTGAGATAATTTGGGCCGGGATGCAACTCCCGATACCTCAAACGCGTCTCTTTCCTTAAAACCAGCCTGAACATGAAACTATTAGCCTACATCGGCTCACTACTAATCGCGACAGGTGCTTTGGCACAGGATGCCCGATTTTCTTTCAAAGAAAGCTATACTCTCTCATCCTCACCGCAGGTGGCAATTTCTTCTTCGGACGGCGACATAGAAGTCGTGAATATTGAAGGACCCAACACTGATGTCTTCTTTATTGTGAAGAAGCAGAATAAGGTGTTGAGCATGAACCGTGCTGCGCTTGAAAAGGAGCTTGAACTGACCGTTGAGAAAACCGATAATTCACTCAATATCGTTGTAAAGTATCCAAACAGTCATGGCATTATGGACTGGAAAGACCGTGTTACGGTGAGTTTCCGCGTGCAAACCCCAAAAGGAACAACCTGCGACTTACGTACTTCCGATGGCAACATCAGCATTACCGGGCTGTCACGTGATCAAAAGATGCGTACCAGCGATGGAAACATTCACATTGAGAACATTCAGGGATCTGTATGGGCGTCTACATCCGATGGAAATATTGAAGCTAAGCATGTGGGTGGCGCAGTTGAGCTTAAAACAAGCGATGGCGACATCAAGGTGAACGAAGTAACCGCGGGAGCAACGGCCACTACAAGCGACGGCAACATAACCATTACGAAGGCAAAGGGTGACGTAAAAGCAAAAACGTCGGATGGTGACATCAATTTTCAGGACCTGGATGGAGCATTAACGGCAAGTACTTCGGATGGTAATATAAAGGGCAACATTCAGCGACTTACAAAGGAGTTGAGTGCGCATACGAGCGACGGCAACATCAGTATATCTGTGCCAGCTAACCTTGGTCTCGATCTGGATATTAAAGGCGAATCAATCGACGTTCCCTTAACGAATTTTTCCGGTCGTTCTGATGAGAAGCATGTACAGGGAAAGTCAAATGGTGGAGGAATTCATGTAAATCTTTCTACATCCGGCAACGTGAGGCTGGTGTACAACTGAGTTATCTAACTTACCTGAGAATATTATAGGGGGATGAATTGTGCCGTCGCTGTTATGAAAGAAAAAAAGAGGCTGTCGGTTAAGACAGCCTCTTTTTTTACTAATACCAGGCGTACTAGTTATCCGTGATTGGCTTTCCATTAGCATCAAATCGATATGCTTTGAGGCGGCCTTCTACTTCATCCTTGATTTCAACGATGAACACTGACTTATCGGTATTGGAGTAGACTGCTCCATTTTCCCATCCTTTAAATTGAGGACGATCCAGTGT
The DNA here is from genome assembly GCF_037203685.1 of Chryseolinea sp. T2. NCBI lineage: Bacteria > Pseudomonadati > Bacteroidota > Cytophagia > Cytophagales > Fulvivirgaceae > Chryseolinea > Chryseolinea sp. T2. The sequence continues at coordinate 159,827 of NZ_JBBCAU010000007.1, read as the reverse complement.
TGAACGAAGACCTGTTGGTACATCGCCTGGTTGGATTTGAGTCATGTCCTTACGATATGCAGGAACAGTTGCGGACTGAGAAGGCTGTTGAGCCGGTTCAGTAGGTTGCTGTTGAGCTTGAGGCTGCGGTGTCTGAGGCGTTTGGCTCGGATCAGTCGGCGTTTGACTTGGATCAGTTTGAGGCTGCTGAGTTTGTTCAGCAGGTTGTGAAGGCCTAAACGATGTCGAGTCTTTCGCTTGTTGTTGTGCAGGCTCTTGTGCATATGCAGCCGCACCCAAACACAGTGCACCTGCCATCATCAATACTATCTTTTTCATGATACTTCTGTTTAAATTTTAAGTTAAAGTTTAAAGATTCAGTTGTCATATCATGAATGAATACCGTGCCAACGCGACTTCAATCGTGTTCTTTGGGCTTTATGCTGGTCAATGCAGCAATTTCTGTTGGATTTTTCTACAAAGATGTATTAGCGGTGTGACGTACGTTCCACGTTCATGACGCTTGTCTCGTCCTGTGGAGCCATTGTGGTTTATTCGCCTCAGCGGATTGTCAATGATGTGGCCATTGGTTGCGCAATGGAACTTTTTTACAGAGGCACGATATTTACAGTACCATGCTTATTAGCGTATTTTTTGGTGATTTTTTCATACAACAACTATGGATCAGCTCGGACGTTCGCTACTTGACAAGGGCATTAAAGACTACCTTCTTCAGCAAGTGAAGAAAGAGTTTGGCGATGATTTTCAATATGTTGTTCATCGCATCGACCACCTTATTTCACACTACAATCTAAAAGATCTGCGCTGGGCAATCAGGCGTGAGATCGAGGAAGCGAAGAAGGAACACTAAGCAGTTTGTGGTAATAGATGTAGCTCAACGCTTCCAACGCAAACGGTACGACCATGAACAACATGGGAGGCACAAATCCTGACACTGTAATTGCCGAATAGGTCGCGCCAAAGAGATCGAAGAAGAGGCCCGCATACGCCCACTCCTTTATGCGTGGAAATCCAGGCACCAGAATAACAATCGAACCAAGCAACTTCAGCCAGCCCATTAAACTGATAAGATATTTGGGATAGCCCAGACTTGTGAAAATCTCTATGGACTGCTGGTTTACCATAATATTGGGAATTGCCGAGAAAATCATGAAAGCAGCGAACAGAGCGGTGAAGATCCAGTAGAGAATTTTGGTCGTTTTCATATGAGAGGAAGTTTATTTCAGATGAATTTGATTTGTGCTGTTAAGCATTTTTTTCTATGCCCGTTGCATAGTGAATCAAAGTTATAAAATCGGGTGCTGTGTGGTATGGGCGGATCCGACATTCTCAGAGGTAGAATGCGACTAGTTGTAATGGGTAGCGGAAGCGTCGTATATTTCCGTTCGGCTCCTCTATTCTCATATGAAGATACATTTGTCTATAGTACTGGCGATCGCAGTATTATTTCCCGGCTCGATTCAGGCACAAACAACATGGAAGCACGGTCGGTTACATGTAACACCCGACAAGACCGGATTTCAATACCGCGACGGCACTCCCTTCTTTTGGTTGGGTGATACCGGGTGGGAGTTATTGAACCGTCTCACAACAGAAGAGGCCATCCATTACCTCGATGATCGTGCGGAGAAGGGTTTTAATGTCATCCAGATCACGGGGCTTTCCCTTGAATCCCTGGAACGGAAAAACAGGTACGGCGAGCAGCCACTGCATAACCGTGACCCCTTGAAGCCGAATGAAGCTTACTTTACCAGACTGGACACGATAGTAAAGCTTGCTCTTGACAGACAACTTGTGATCGGTTTGGTGGTGACCTGGGGCGACAAGGTTGTTCGCGTTCCGGGTTATGGCGCCGACCCTATAATATTTGATGAGGCGAAAGCCCGGTTCTTTGGCAACTGGATGGCCAGACGATATGCGCAGTTTCCAAACATTGTGTGGATACTCGGTGGTGACGTTGCTGCCGTAAGAGAGGAAGGTGATTTTCGGAGCGTATGGGGTGCTATGGCCGAAGGCATTATCTCAGGTACAGGAAAGGATCGTTTGATCACCTATCATCCCTCGGGTTATCGGTCGTCTTCTGCGTGGTTTAATAATACAGAGTGGCTTGACTTCAATATGATTCAGTCAAGCCATGGTGAACATGATGCTCCAACGTGGGAATTTGTAGCAACGGATTTGAAGCTTACGCCGAAAAAACCAACGCTGGATGCAGAGCCCAACTATGAAGACCACCCGGCACACCCCTGGCCCAAATGGGAGCCTGACAGCGGTTACTTCAGAGACTATGATGTACGTAAGCAATTATATCGGTCCGTGTTCGCGGGAGCGGCCGGCGTAACGTATGGGCACCACGCCGTTTGGCAATTTCTTAACGAGCGGGAAGAAGTGGGAAACTATGCAGATAGGGGATGGGTTAATGCGCTCGACAGACCAGGCGCCAGGCAGGTGAAGTACTTAAAATATCTGATGGAATCTTATCCTGCCTCCGGTCGGGAAAGAGACCTGTCGATAATAATTGCAGGGCAGGGGAACAGTAAGAAAGATCACGCTGAAGCGTTTCGTGCTGCGTCAAAGAAATACGCTATGATTTACCTTCCGGTGGGGAAAGAGATATCCGTCAATGCTACTCAGCTCACTGGTAAGCGCACAAAAGCGTATTGGTATAATCCGCGAAACGGCGAGGTCACTGTCAGTGCCACTTTAACGAAGTCATCTTCAATGAAGTTTACGCCGCCTTCGTCAGGTGCAGAGAACGACTGGATATTGATATTAGAGGATGCTGATTCAAATTCAGCGGCATTCTCTTCTTATAAGAAGAAATGAACCTTTCAGGATTGATATCCCATCAGAACTGATTGATATTGTTCATCCGATGATTTGGATAGGATAGTACATTGAAGATTAATAACAGATGAAAGCACTAGTCTGCCCAGAGCCATTTCAATTCGAATACAGAAATGTCGATCCCGCGCCATTGAAGGAGAATCATGTCCTTCTGAAAATCCGGCGCATTGGGATATGTGGAACTGACTTGCACGCCTTCGAGGGAACACAACCCTTTTTTTCTTATCCGCGCATTCTTGGTCACGAGTTGGCGGGCGATGTTTACGACTGGAACGGCAACAAACCACAGCATGGTGAGCGGGCAACATTTATCCCTTACTTCAATTGCGGAACCTGCATCGCCTGCAGGAATGGAAAACCCAATTGCTGCGCTACGCTTAATGTATGTGGAGTACACAGCGATGGGGGAATGGTGGAGTACTTTCAGGTACCGAACGATAAGTTGATCTGCTCGGATCTTTCCTACGAGGAGCTGGCCCTGGTTGAGCCGCTTGCCATTGGGGCGCATGGGATCCGACGTGCACAGGTAGCAGTGGGTGAGTTTGTTCTCGTAGTGGGAGCCGGGCCGATTGGTTTAGGAGTCATGGAGTTTGCCCGCATCGCAGGAGGACAGGTTATTGCTATGGACATCAACGAAGACAGGCTGGAATTCTGTCGCACCAAACTACGCGTTCCTTTTACCGTTAATGCGTCGCGTCCCAATGCAATCGACACTGTTCGTGAAATCACCGCAGGGGATATGCCAACGGTAATCATAGACGCCACAGGAAATCTGCGGGCCATCGAGGAGAGTTTTCAAATGATAGCGCACGGAGGTCGATATGTTCTGGTGGGATTACAACGCGAACGTATCGGCGTGGTGCATCCTGAATTCCACAAGCGTGAGGCTACGCTCATGAGCAGCCGCAATGCCACACGGGAAGATTTTGATAAAGTAATGGATGCCATGAGCAAGGGTCTCGTGACCCCGACTACATATATCACACATCAAATGCATTTCGATGAATTAGCGGGACGCTTTCCTGCGCTGCTCGATCCAAAGTCGAAGGTCATTAAGGCGATGGTTTCGCTGTGACCTGACTCTTTCCAAACTCTAGTCCATCGAAGTTAAGTTTTTCAACCTTGCCGTTGACGCCGACTATGAACGTCGCAGACAGCTTGTAATGATCTCCAGCTGCCCCGTAGAAAGTATCGTAATGCCAGTGCGGCAGTTCAGCAACCAGGAACCCATTATTGACATCGAACCTCAGACTGTTGCCCACCACAGTAACTTTGGTGATACCATAAACTTCATTGACGTATTCTCCTTCGAACTCTGCAAGGGGCAAAGTAGTTTTGGTACTGGCAACACGATCATTTTCAAATTCTCTAACACGCTTTTCGTGTTCTTGTTTCAGCGAAGTATAAAGTGTCTTGAACTCCGCATTCCAGTCGCGGTCATTGCCCAACACGAAATGATCGAATGCCTTATACATTAGCGCGTGACGAACTTCGGCGTGGTCGTAGTTACCAAAGATATACACACCGAATCGATCATCCTGCAGCAGGCCAGCGATAGCGGTTAGCCCGGCCAGACTACCTGTGTGAAAGTTTACCATTCGACCACGGTAGTCGATCTGATACCAACCAAGGCCGTAGGTTACCCAATGTGGTTTGAGAATACTGAATGTTGGATAATCGTTATGAGGCGCAATGGTCTGGGGCTTGAATAGCTCGCGAAAAGAAGCCGCTTTCACCAGTCGACCGCCTTCATATTTTCCGCTGTCGAGCAATGCCAGTATCCATTTGCTCATGTCGTCAACGTTCGACCATACGCCACCTGCCGCACCAATTCGCGTGCTCTTGTCGTAACCGATGATTTTAATTTCACCGTTAATTGCAAAGTGAGGCTTTGTGATGTTTGGAGAGTTTGTTAACACTCTATCGGGAACCGTACTCGTCATGCCCAGCGGCTTGAACAATCGTTCAGTCATCACATCGTTCCACTTCTTACCAGTGATACGTTCGATCACAACACCAGCAATCATGTACATGGTGTTTTGATATTCGAAGCCGGCGCGGAATGAGTAGGAGGGTTCAACGTGCACGAGCTTTTGAATCATTTCCTCCCATGTAAAATCGGCTATGTCCCAAAAGTAGTCGGTGCCTGCAACTCCTGTATTGTGCAGTAACAGATCGCGCACTCTCAATTCACGTGTGACATAGGGATCACGAAGGCGAAGCTCGGGTATGTACTTGTTTACCGGATCATCCCAGTTCAATTTTCCTTCGTCCACCAGCGTTCCAAGAACGAGAGCAGTCATGGCTTTTGTCGTCGACGCGCAGGAGAAGAGAGTTTGTGTATCGACTGCTCCCTGTCTGCCAAGTTCACGCACACCATAACCTTTCTTCAACAATATCTTGCCGTCTTTAACCACCACGATGGAGAGACCCGGAACGTCCCATTCCTTCATCGCTTTGGAGACGTATGAATCGAACTCATTAATAGTTTTTTGAGAGACAGGTTTCTGTGCTGCGGCGACAACGGAGATCATAAGCGCAGCACATAGGGCGGCTATTCGCATGGGAAAGTTTAGGTTAATGCGGATGTTTGTTGCTACAAAATATCGATTACTCCCGTCTTTTCATATTGAGCAGCTTCTTAAACTCCGGATGAACTTGTGAAGTCTGAAATTCAGTTATCCGGAACTCTGCCAGTTTATGAATGAAAAAAGGATCTTCGCTGAGTATCTCATCCAGCGCTTCGCGTGAATCTGCCAGGGCCAGAATGATCCCGCCTGTTCTGGGCACCTTTCTGCCGGAAGCGATGAAGACGTTCTGGCTATAGTATTTACGAAGGAACTTAACGTGTTCCGTCATATGCGCGTCGAGCTTTTCGAGGGCGACGATGTAGTGCAGGTCGATGACAAACATGAAGAATTAAGAATTAAGAATTATGAATTATGAATTGAATTGTGAAATGAGTGAATGGTTTAATTGGTCTGTTTCCGGGTCTTTTTACGCCTGAAATCTGACTGTATCATACTCCATTCGTCAACCGAAAAGGGCAGTTTGCCGCGTACCCCGGCGGCGTGTGGTCACAACAGTGTCGCTCGCTGTATCCAACGGGTACGGCGCTGGTTACCTGATACCGGTCTGCCGAATGGAGTCACTTATTTACAATATTACCAACCTTCCCCTATGAAGCAATTAATTACGCTAATGCTGAGCTGCGTCTTGCTGCCTGCGTTCGCAGCCGACCCTGAAGTCGACAGTACGCAAGTGTTTCTGGACAGTCTCGAATCTACCTTCCATTACCAGGAGGGTGAAATCAAATTCGACAACAATGTCGGCATACTGAAGGTACCTCAGGGCTTCCGTTATCTCGATGCCGATCAGGCCCGTTTTGTAATTCATGACCTGTGGGGAAACCCCGGCGGTGAAGGCACCATGGGAATGATTGTTCCTTCGAACATTCCTATTACATCGGCAGAGTCGTGGGCATTTATTGTTACGTACGATGAGATGGGTTTCGTGAAAGATGATGATGCCGACGACATCGATTACGACGACATGCTTTCCGATATGCAGGAGGAAACAACCGAGGAAAACAAAGAGCGTGAGCAGGAGGGTTACGATCCGATTTCAATCATTGGATGGGCATCAAAGCCTTTCTACGATAAGGACAAGAAAGTACTGCACTGGGCCAAAGAGATAAGCTTCGGCAATTCTGACGTACACACTCTTAACTACAACGTTCGCGTGCTCGGACGCAAGGGCGTTTTGGTTCTCAATGCCGTTGCTTCAATGGATGCATTGCCAACTGTAAAAGAGAACATCGATCCTGTGTTGAGCGCATTTCAATATGCCGATGGTTATCAATACGATGATTTTGATCCGGGTATAGACAAGGTGGCTGCCTGGACCGTAGGAGGCCTGGTGGCAGGCAAGGTGCTGGCGAAAGCGGGAATCTTTGCTCTGCTGTTAAAGAACATCAAACTAATCGGGCTCGCCATCGTCGGAATGGTATCTGCTGCGATCAAGTGGTTCCGTCGTAAAACTGAACCACCGACTGTCAAAGAATTTCCCGTAGATAATCAGGCATAAATCGCTGTCATCATAAAAGAGCGCTTCCTACTTGCAATATTGTTGCAAATAGAAAGCGCTCTTTCTATTTTGGTGCCCTCAAAGGTTAGGACTGACCCGGTAACAAGCGATTCAGTCAATACCCATTGATTTTTACGAATGAAGGTCCTGGTATCTAAGCGGCAGATCAAAAACTCACTGAGGATGCTCAGTGCAGCAGCGATGTTGTTGCTCTATGTAATAGGCACAGCGCAGACAGGTTACCTTCACCAACTGCTTCATCCCCAGGAGGCAACTGCAAGTCATTCTCCGAAACAGGAAGAGGATCCATGCCACCGGTCCATGTACCACGGTGTGGATACCGGTTGCCGGCATGAGTTTCACCTTGCCAAAAAGCATTCGTGTTCGTTCATTCACACGCTAACGCACTCGGATCCGGCGCTGTTCGATACGAGTCATGGTTTCTTCACCACTCCACCGATATCAAAAGTGCTGTTGCCAGACAGCCTTGAGACGGTTATTGTAACCTACACCTTTCTTACCAGGGGACCGCCTTCAGAATTACACGCATAATAATGACGCTGTAATTCTTTAATACCCTTTCCCATTTTAAAATGCTCATGCGCAGTATACTATTGCTGGCGCCCTGGTTGTGTTTCTGCATACCAGCCACGGCCCAGTCGTCATGTACCAGTTCTTTAACTGGTATCATTGTCGATGAACAAGACCGTCCACTTAGTGGGGCGGCCATCATGATCACACCCAGGCAGCTGGGGCAGTTGTCGGATGCAGAAGGTAAATTTCAATTCTCAGGACTCTGTCCTGGTGATTACACAGTTAAAGTTCAGTTTCTCGGATATGAGGACCTTTCGATGACGTTACGCATTTCAGGTAGCGTCAATCGTGAGATACACTTGAAGGAGCTAGCCACTGAACTTGAGGAAGTCGTTATTCATCACGATGCCGAACATACCGAGACGGCGACGAACATTGCCGAACTTGATGAACGAAAGCTATCCGAAAATGCGGGTAAAAGTCTTGGTGAAGTGATGCGTGATGTAACAGGTGTGAATAGTATTCAATCCGGTCCCGGAATATTTAAGCCGGTTATTCACGGCGTCCACAGCCAACGAATACTGATATTAAATCATGGCATACGACAGGAGGGACAGCAATGGGGAGCAGAACATGCTCCGGAGATAGATCCGTTCGTTGCATCCAATGTTGTTGTCGTAAAGGACGCGTCTGCAATCAAGTATGGTTCCGACGCTCTTGGGGGAACCATCATAGTGAACCCGGCCGAATTGCCTGAGAGCGGCGGCATCACGGGAGCGTTACACACCGTGCTGCAAAGCAACGGACGCTCTGGTACAATATCCGGTACGTTGGAAGGTGGAATCGGAGAGAAGACAGGCTGGGGATGGAGGTTGCAGGGCACAGCCAAAGGGGCCGGTGATTATCATGCTCCCAACTATTCGTTGACTAATACCGGAGTCCGTGAATTCAATTTCTCCATGGCCACAGGTTATCACGAAGAGAAGCGCGGGTTTGATGTGTTTTTCAGCCGCTTTCAAAGTGAGCTTGGCATTCTGAAAGGAACTGCAATAGGCAACCTGGACGATCTTGCCAATGCTATGGGCCGCGAGGAGCCTTTGTACACGACTGATTTTTCATATGACATAGGTGCGCCCAGGCAAACCGTTAATCACAGCCTGCTGAAGATCAATGGTCACCATCAGACCGATCGCGGAGAGTGGCGTGTTCAATACGGATTGCAACAGAATAACCGAAAGGAATACGATCTGCGCATGGGTGATCTTGAAAACACGCCGGCCATGAACCTGAAGCTCACAACGCAGACCCTGGATGCCGAATGGGAAACTCTTCATACAGGCCGCGCTAGTCACACCTTTGGCGTGAATCTTATGACGCAGGACAATCAGAATGTTCCGGGCACTCAACGCATCCCCTTCATTCCTAACTTCTTTACCTTCAATACGGGGGCCTTTGGATTCAGCAAGATCTCACTTCATACCTGGACTATCGATGTCGGGGCCCGTTACGACTTCCGTTACTACGATGTGAAGGGCTACGATTTCAAGAACACTTATTATGCGACATCGTTTCAGTTCAACAATGCCAGTGCAACTGTTGGTGCAACGCACCAGATAACCGATAAGCAATCGCTTCGGATAAGTGTTAGCAGTGCCTGGAGACCGCCGCATGTTGCTGAGCTTTTTAGTTTGGGTACACATCAAAGTGCTGCAGCAATTGAATATGGTTTGCTGCTGAATGATTCTACCAACGAGGTCATGAACTTTGATGATGTTAACTTTCGCACAGAACAGGCAGTAAAGTCAGTTATCACATATCAGCTCGACTGGCGCAAGTGGTCGATACAGGTTAGTCCTTTCATCAACTACATTTTCAATTACACTTATCTGCGTCCAACAGGCATAACACAAAATTCAAGAGGTACGTATCCATATTTTCGTTACACGCAGACAGACGCACTGTTTACTGGAGCCGATGCCAGCATTGTGTTGCAGGCCAGCCATCATTGGAAAATCGCGGGAAGCAGTTCGCTGTTGTTGGCAAGCGATGTTCGAAACAACGACTACCTGGTCTACGTGCCTTCCAACAGGTATGATCTGACTGTTAGATACGAAAAGCCGGTGCTTGCATTCGGAAAGAATTTCTATGCTGAAACGAAGTTCCGGTATGTCGCAAAGCAAACACGTTCGCCCAGGGTTGTGACGATCGAAGAGATCAAAGATGCAATTGAATCAGGAAGCAATCCGTTTGCCGGCGATCCATCAAACTTCGATTACATGGCCGCTCCTGACGGATATCTGCTTTGGAACGCCGCCGTGGGATGGACTCTCGGGGGTAAGCGTACGCAGTATGACTTCCGGCTTGCTTCTGAGAATATGCTGAACACTTCATATCGCGAGTACACGAACCGCTTTCGATACTATGCCGACGACATGGGACGTAACATCATCCTTTCTGTAAAATGTATCTTCTGATGAACAAGTTCCGATTCATTGTTTGCAATGTGCAGAGTGCACTGTTTGCAACAACCTATACAGCAGGTTTAATGGTCATCATCCTTTGTATCATGACATCATGTGAAGCGGAGGAGCCTACAAGAGAGGATTCGCCTGAAATGGTAACCACAGTAACCTTAACATTTACACCTCAGGACGGTAGTGAACCCGTTGTCGGCACGGCTGTTGATCCGGACGCTGAAGGCATTAGGGATATTGAGACCGATGGTCCAATTGAACTGAAAGCAGGAACCACGTACATGCTGACTCTTGGAATGTACAACGATCTCGCAGATAAGGACTCAGATGAATATGATATCTCTGCAGAAGTGGAAGCTGAAGGTGATGAACACATGATCTTCTTTGGATGGACAGGCAATCTGTTCACTAATCCTTCGGGTGATGGTAACATTGATTCCCGCAACGATCCGATTCAATACGAGGACGAAGATGTGAACGGGCTGCCATTGGGTCTGAATACAATATGGACTACTGGCACCCCGACATCAGGTTCGTTTCGAATCCTCCTTAAACATCAGCCCGAACTCAAAAGTGCAACTTCAACGTCGGATATGGGAGAATCGGACTTAAATGTGATGTTCGAAATTCGCATCAAATGACGTGGCGCTTTTGGCCAGTGAAGTAAATCAGGGGATAGGATTCCACATTTTTTAACTTCAATATCAACCCCGGGCGCGTTTGGTGTGCCTGGGGCGATGGTATAGTATTTGGGTGGTAGATAAAAAAAGCTTATGAACAAGATACTGAAAACTGGTGATAAGCTCGACCACGAGGGAAAATCATGGACGATCACTCAGGTAAGCGAAGATAATGAAGGTCAGATCGTATTCCATTTACGCTGCGGCCAGGAGCTTTCAGTTGTGAAAGAATCTGATCTGGAGAAAGAATTGAGCATTGAACTAAAGCACGCCTCATCGTCCAAACGCAGATGAGGCGTGTTTGAGTGATCTTATCTCGCTCCGGGCGGGCAATGCATCTTAAGGAAAGTCGTGTACAAAGTCGACAGGTGCTTTGTTGTGCCCATTCCTTCTTTGATACTGTGCGTCCGATTTGGATAGGCCATGAACTGAAATGGCTTGTTGTACTTCACTAATTCGTTAATCAGCATTTCGGCGTTAGCGTAATGCACATTGTCGTCTCCGGTGCCATGGATGTAAAGCAAGTTACCTTTGAGGTTCTTCGCGTGTGTAATTGGTGAGCCAGCGACATAATCAGCCATAGTCTCCTGGGGGATTCCCATGTAACGCTCCTGATAGATGTTGTCGTACGTAAGTTGATTTGCCACAGCTGCAACGGCGATTCCGGTCTTATAAATTTCCGGATATTGAAACATAAGGTTGAGAGTGGTTGAACCGCCGCCGCTCCATCCCCATACGGCTACACGCTCTGGATCGATAAAAGGCCACTTTAACATTTCTTTCACAGCCAACGCCTGATCTTTAATGTTTAGCCGGCCGATATTGCGATAGATTGCCTTTCTCCACGTTTTGCCTTTGGGAGCTGGTGTTCCCCGATTGTCGATAGTTGCATAGATATAACCGTCTGCACGCATGTCGCCGGAATACAGATGATTGCGGCCTGTGCCATATGAGTCTTTCACGTTCGCACCTGCGGGCTCAGCATAAACCAGGAACACGATTGGATACTTCTTCTTCGGATCGAAGTTCTCTGGCTTCACCATCCACCCGTCCAGCTCTACGCCCTCTTCTGTCTTCACTTTAAAGAATTCGACCTTGTTTTTTTCTGTGGCCTTTGGAAGACTGGCAGCAATGCTTTGTGAGGCATTTAGAGCTTTGTGATCAGGTAGTGAAATGAATTCGCCAACGGGTTGGGTATAGGTGTTGCTGAACGTATGCCAGGCATATTTGCCAAGGGGTGAAATGTCATACTCATGTGTTCCTTTAAGATCAGCTGGTGTAACCTGTTCAGGTTTACCTTTGCCATCCAGACGCATCTTGAACAAATAAGCTTGTGAAGCATTCGAAGGAGACGCAGTAAAATACACGAGGTTATTCTTTTCATCGATAGCTTCGAGGCTCATAACGTCGAAGGCGCCGGGTGTAATCAACACTTCATGCCCTGCTTTTGTAATGCGATACAGATGGCTCCATCCATCTTTTTCACTTATCCAGATAAACTCCTGGTTGTTATTGATCCATTGGAAGCGATGTCTGAACTCGATGAAGTAAAAATCCTGCCATGGAGTTATGACGTCTACCCAGGCGTTGTCGGTCTCGGTGCGTATGAGTTTTATTTGCCCGCTTTCAGTGTTGCAATCGTAAATGCGGGATTCGTTTTGCTTCCGGTTTATTTGTTCAACGAATAATGACTTCGGAGAATTCCATTCCATCCTCGGCAGATAATTTTGTTTGGGATCGCCCGGAATCGGTAACCATTTTACATCGCCGCCCGAGGACGGGATAATCCCAATGCGAACAGAAGAAGGATCTTGTCCGGCCGTTGGATATTCTACAGGTATGATCGACGAGTACACAGAATCAGTATTGTTGATCATGTTGAAATCAGGGATGCGCGTGGCATCTACCTGCCAGAACGCGATGTTCTTTCCATCGGGACTCCATTGAAAGCCGTCGCGGCATGCGAGTTCTTCTTCGTAGACCCAGTCGAACGTGCCGTTGATCAACTTTCGTGTTCCATCATGGGTGAGTTGAGTTTGAGCACCTGTAGTCACATCTTCAACATAAATATTGTTACCTGACACATAGGCCACCCGTTTGCTATCAGGTGAGAACTTAGCGAACATCAGGGAGGAAGGAGGCAGCTCCTTTCCGAGTTGTTTAAGCTGCTTGGTTTGCAGATTGAGCGTCCAGTAGTCACCCCGTGTATCCAGTCTCCATACTTTTACGGAGTTTGTGTAGATCAGGACCGTTGTCCCGTCTGCTGAAAAGTAAAAAGAGCGGATATCCAGACGGCGGTTGTTAACCTGCAAGTCGTTTGCTGAAATGATGATGGTGCGGCTTGTCGCTTTGACATCGTATCGCACGAGTTCATTTTCCTCTACAACATAGAATCCGGTTCCATCCGAAGTCCAGATGAAATCCTGGGCACTGATGACATGTGATACGAGCAGCAGGAATAGAAATGCAAGGGACCTGATCGTTAGCAGGCTCCTGAGAAATCCGTGATGTTTGGCCATGGGGCAGATGATGGTTTGATAACTAGCTGAATTGTCTTTCATATCTGCATCGAGGGTGGCAGAATGAGTGGCGAAAGATAACACCTGCTATGACAATACAGTAATGTGACTGCCGTTAAGAATCGGGTGCAATGCGTGGATTAGCCACTTTTCGGGTGATATTTGAACTGCAGTAATGGGTTACCATGGAATAAGCACTCAGATTTATACTGCTGCCTTAACAACGGCCAGAGTTGCCAGCAAATGCCTGTACCATTGTTGATATCCGTCGAATACAAACGCACCTCGTCCAACGGGGCTTGTCCCAAAACAGGACCATTGCTGATGGCCCTGGTGCTGACGGCGATGTGTGCATTTTCGGTTTGCGGGCAACAACTGAATTTCACGCCAATGACCCTTCACGGTCCGAGATCGGTCGAATTAATGTCGCGGATCGACAGGCACCTGAGCGGAGAATCAAACGCCGATCAAAAACGCGATCCATGGGTTGAGCATGTCAGGGTTCGGCAGGCCACACTTTTGAAGAGAATGGTTCGGGCGCATGCTTTTGTACAGAACGATAGCATCCAGAGCTATGTGGAGCGGTACTTTGACAGGCTTGCGCGCAATAACAGGCTGCGCTCAAAACCCAGGCTTGTGCTCATTATGAATAGTCCTGAGAGTAACGCGGCGTGTTACGGTTCGGGAGTATTTATAGTTACCACCGGGCTACTGGCAAACATGCAGGATGAAGGATCACTGGCATTCATACTGGCTCACGAGATGGCCCATGATGAGCTCCTTCATGTTCAGCAAAGCCTTCGTGCATTGTCGCGTGAGCGTGAAGCGCGAAACCCCGCGGCAACATTCGCCAGAATTCTTCTTACCGATGTCAACGACGAATATATTGACGCCTTCAGAACGACTATGTATGCGAGCGCTGCCATGAGCCGCGAACATGAAATGCAGGCCGATTCACTGGCATTGTCGATGATACAACGTTCAGGTTATGCGCCATCAAACGCTGAGCACGCGTTGACTACTCTTGCGTCATTGCGCCAGACTGATACACGTGATTTATTTACGGAATTTCAATTCAACGACTTTCCTTTTAAAGATCACTGGCTTGATGAGCGCTTGAAAATCTACTACCGAAAGCCGACGAATACCTTTCTTTGGTCTTTCGATTCGCTCCGCTCACATCCACAAATGGAAAGACGAATTCAGATGCTTTCCGGATACGTTTTAAACTCGGACAGGCTTCCATGCGATGCAGTGGTTTCGAACAGCGACATCGATACACAGGAGCGAAGGACCATTGCGTCGGTGATGGCCTTTCAATCTATCGAGGCCGCCTATCAGACCAGTCAGTATGACGTCGCATTATACAATATCCTGCGTCAGCTGAAAGTTCATCCAGGACATCCGTATCTCGTGATGCGTACAGGCCGGATACTCGTTGATATGTATCATGCCAGGAATGAAGGCGACATATCAATGCTTTCTCAATTCACGTCGAACCTCAGCAGCGGCGAACGCCTTGTTAATAATCTGCTTTTTAATCTTTCGAAAGAGGAGGTTGCAGAACTGGCATATCATTTTATAAACAATCGCCAGAACTTCGATAAGGCAGAACCTGCGCACTACTACCTGTTGTGGGAAACAAGCGATCTTACGTCGCGAGATCAGGTAAAGGCGAAAGTGGCCGCGGCGTATAGTGAACGTTTCGGCGAAGATATTCGCGCTTTCAGATTGGATTGATGGCAGCTTCCTGATTAGTCGATAACATAATCAATGGTAACATTCAATTGGCTAAGCATCCCCTTGAGTGAATTGGATACTTGAGTGCATCGGATAACGGCACTCACACCGCGCCAATTATTATGAGCGCGCACAAACAAAGCAACAACATCCAGAACAATCCGCCGACCCTTACCTTCGTTGCTGTGCCGTGACTGGGGATAGCCATCGCTTCGTCTTTTGACGCTTTCTCCGTTGAAGTAACAATAGAGACACCGTTGTGCTGGATAGTCTTGACAGAGCTCTTCTGGTTATTTTCGTTCAGAATGTCTTCCTCATCTGCACGTGCATTCGGTGATGAGCCCGGCGTCGCAGACAACAAAAATGACAGCAGTAATCCTGTAATAAATAAGTCAATCCACGGTGCACCAATCCATAGTGGCCCTGCCGGTGGTATCCACAACGATACGGCTGCCAGCCATAATATATTAATAGTTAAGAAAGTCCATGCACTTCCCCACGGTCCACGACTCTTCAGTATCACAACGAAAGTGATGGTGAAGAAGAGACTGATAATCAAAATGGCTATGATTGTTATTGTATTCATAACGTTGATATTAAAGCCAGGTCAACTAATTCTTATTTAAAGTGGTCAATATGCGTGCCACTTGGTCATCGCGTGATGATGGATCATTATTCAAAACTAATCCAACATACGACCGCATTTATAGAAAGCGATTTCCACGTTAGGTGGAGAAGTGTGGAAATTCATAGTCAATCCGGGGTATCGCACCTGAGGCGCCGCAAATACACCATGCGTTGTAAATGCCCTACAGTTTCTTAAATCCTGTGGCATGACTTTTTGGTACGATGTGATATGAACGAGAATGAAAATCGAAACACAGACAATTCTAATGTTAGTGGATCTCTTGTACCTCCTCAACGTTCAGGAAAAGCAATCGACGCGAGTGCATTTGCTGTGTTGAGTACGGAAAAGACGGCAAATTTTTTTTTCGAACTGGTTAAAAACAGAATGCAACATGTTAACAGCTGGTCAGTCATTGCCGGCAAGTTATCGGCGGAATTTCAGCTTGTGAACAAGGAAGGTCTTGAAGTTTTTCGGAAGGCGCAGGAAGGAGACTATCTGAGGATTGACGTGATGGGACCAGGCGGTACTTCCGGAAAAGGTTACGACTGGGTAAAGATAGAAGAGCTTTCTGATGACGCCGACATGTATGGATTTAGGGTAAGGCCCTCAAGCCAACCGGCAACAAATCGCAGTGGTCCCGACCATTTCTATGATGACGAGTCAACGAGCACCTTTCAGGTTATCAGAAAGGGGCAACGGGTAGTGGTTACGATTAGTGACCGCAACATCAAGCCGAACAACGACACGGCCAATGTGGTTGATAAAGTGAGAAATCATATGGTGGCATGGGCAGCCCGGGCGCGATTCTCTGAAATTCAGTGGCAGGCTTTGGCTGAAGGACTGGTAAGCCGTTGATGCAATAATATAAACGAAACTGTAGATATTTTTCCACAACAAATGTCGCCATCCATTTCAAATGGCTTTGTAAATGCGTGTTGAATCGGGCTCAGTTGCCTTTCAACCGCATTTAGCTGCCAAACGTCTTAGTTGGTATATTTTTCGCGCATAGACCCGGGAAACAAACCTACCTGGCTGCCGCTGCAGTCGCGCCTTGATACCTGATTTGAATGATACTTATCGTAGACGACAACCAGGAAAACATCTTTTCACTGAGGTCACTTCTTGTCCTCAACAACTTCGACGTGGATTCTGCTTCCTCTGGTGAAGAGGCGTTGAGGAAGATCATTCTGAACAATTACTCTCTCGTGATTTTGGATGTTCAGATGCCAGACATGGACGGATTTGAAGTCGCGGATGCGATCACCGGCTATAGCAAGAGTCGCGATATTCCCATCATCTTTTTATCGGCAGTCAATACTCATAAGAAATTTGTAACGAAGGGATATCGCTCCGGTGGCATCGACTATGTGACCAAGCCATTTGATCCCGATATTCTTCTTCTAAAGGTCAAAACGTTTTACCGTTTATCCGAGCAGACTCAGCAACTGATGGCATTGGAAAAATCTCTTCGTGACGAGATTGAATGGAGGAAAGCGGCCGAGAACTTGCTGGAGCAAAAAGTAGCCGAACGCACGCGGGAGCTGTTCAGGTCCAATCAACGGCTTGAACAAAGCAACAAAGAGCTGCAGCAGTTTGTGTACGTGGCGTCGCACGATCTTCAGGAGCCACTTAGAAAGATCCAGACTTTTATCAATATCTGCCTCGAACGATATCTTGATGATAGGTCAAAGATCCAATACTATTTTGAGAAGATATTCTCGTCTACGAAGCGTCTACGTAATCTGATCACCGATCTGCTTCGGTACTCCATTGTCAATGCCGAAGAGGTATTTGTCAAGACGAGGCTCACAACCATACTTGAAGAAACGATTGGCGATCTGGAATTTCCGTCGTATGCTCTTCAGCCGGTTATCGAAATGGATGATTTGCCGGAGATAGAAGTAATGCCCTCACAGATCAGGCAGGTATTTCAAAATCTGATCAGCAACTCTCTTAAGTTTCGCAAGCCGGATGTGCCCTGCACCATTCACATTAAGGCTGAACGAATCGAGACCCGAAGTGTTACATCGGTGCCGTCGTCCACGGGAGATTGGTGTCGTATCACATTTCGTGATAACGGAATCGGATTCAAGCAGGAATATGCCGATAAGATCTTTGAAATATTTCAGCGTTTAAACGATCGCGATCAATTTGAAGGGACAGGAATTGGTTTGTCCATTGTTCATAAAGTTGTCGAGCGGCACGAGGGACTGATCGTGGCCTACGCCCAGGAGAACTCCGGTGCGACATTTGTCATTGTGCTGCCCTTTCGTCATTCCAGCAACGCCAGAATAAGTAAGGAAGTAGAGTATTCAGAATAGAAACAATCTTCATACCCTCACACAATAGTAAACAATAGTTAAGTCGACAGAGACATGAATAACGTTCGAAGAAACCTGCTCTTTGGTTTCAGTGCATCACTGATCATTCTAATTATAACTTCCATTGCTTCCTACGTAAGCATTTCCAATCTGCTTGAAAGCTCCCAATGGGTAAATCACACGCATGAAGTTATTCAGACGCTGGAAAGATTTCGCGGGTCTGTGACTGACGCTGAAAGTGTGCAGCGAGGATTTCTGTTGACCGGAGACAGAACGATGTTGCAGGCATACAACGAAGCCCGTACACGCGCCATGGAAGGCCTTGCGGTGATGCGAACGCTGACAAATGATAACGAGGAGCAGCGCGCACGGATGCCCTTGTTAAATGACATTGTAGTGGAGCGTTTTGAGTATCTCGATAAGAGCGTTAAAAGGAAAGAGACGAACGAGATCGTTAGTAACGACGATTTACTCGCAGGATATGGCATCATGCAACGACTTCGCGCGCTGGTGACCGAGATGGAACAAAGTGAACTTGCACTTCTGCAGACGCGAACTGATGATCTTAATAAGTTTGCAAGCTTCACGCCGCGGCTGATTGTAGTTGCTGCCGTGCTTGCTTTACTGATCACGATCTCTTTCTACATGCGGGTTAAGAGAGATTACGATGAACGGATTCGTCTTCAGGGAGAACTCGAAGACAAGGATAAAGAAATCAGCAACCGGATTTCCATTATTCGCGGTATTGCCGACAAAGTCGCTCAGGGCAACTATGAAGTGCGTGTTGACGACAAACAAAGCGACGCACTTGGTAGCGTAGCAGGTGCGCTTAACAGAATGGCAGAGTCGCTGCAGTATTCATTCAAATCCCTTGCCGATAAAGAATGGCTCCAGCAGGGCATCACCAAATTGAATGAGGTGATGCTTGGCGAAAAGGAAGTTGAAACTCTATGTAAGGATGTAGTGGAGACGCTGGCAACCTATACAAACAGCCAGGTAGGTGTTGTGTATCTGTCACAGGGAACGGATCTTGTGCCTACGGCGGGGTTCTCCTGTTTGCCGGCAAGCAGACCGGCTATTAAAGTTGGCGACGGTGCGCTTGGACAGGCCGTTGCGAGTAAAAGGCCGATTGTTCTTACGGATATTCCTGAAAACAACTTAAGCATAACCTTTGCAACAGGTGAAGCGCGTCCATCGTCGGTGGTGGCATTTCCCGTTTTTGACGGATATTATGTTGCAGGAGCAATCGAGCTGGGTTCATTGTCAAACTATAGCGCCCTTGAATTGGATTTGCTTGCGAACAGTGCATCGATCATTGGGATTGCCATCAATATTTCCCTCAACCGTCGCCGGCTCCAGCATCTGTTGGATGAGACGCAGGCACAGGCAGAGGAATTAAGAGTTCAGCATACCGAGATGGAAAATCTTACCAGTGAGCTCGAAGTGCAGGCGGAAAAATTGCAGGCTTCCGAAGAGGAATTGAAGGTGCAGCAGGAGGAGCTTAAACAGGCGAACCAGGAATTGGAGGAGCGCAGCCGTATGCTCGAGGAAAAGAATTTTATTATTACTGAACGAAACATCGACATCCAGCGCCAGGCTGAAGAGCTGTCGGAAAGTTCACGTTATAAGTCTGAGTTCCTGGCAAACATGTCGCATGAGCTCAGGACACCGCTGAATTCAATTTTGTTGTTGTCGCGGTTGCTCACCGAAAATCTCGAGAACAACCTTAGCACAGATCAGATTGAATATGCCCGCGTTATTCAGAGTTCAGGTAATGGACTGTTATCGCTGATTGACGAGATTCTCGACCTGTCCAAGATTGAAGCCGGAAAGATGCAGCTGGAGTACAAGGCAGTGTCGCTGAAGGAAATCGTTGGAGATCTTGTGGGACTGTTCGGACCCGTGGCGCGTGATAAGAACATTTCTTTTGAAGTGGAGACTGACGGTGGACTGCCTCCGATGATCGAGACTGACAAGATGCGTTTGGATCAGATCCTTCGCAATCTCCTTTCGAACGCCATCAAGTTTACGGAGAAGGGATATGTTAAACTTTCATTGCGTGCGGGAGAGATGCCGGATCTGGTGAAGTTCATAGTAAAGGATACCGGGATTGGAATTCCATCAGACAAGCAGAAGCTGGTGTTCGAAGCTTTTCAGCAGGCCGACGGTTCGACTCGCAGAAAGTTCGGAGGTACAGGTCTTGGTCTTTCAATAAGCCGCGAGCTCGCGAAATTATTAGGTGGGGAAATAAGCCTGACCAGCGAACCAGGAACAGGCAGCGAGTTTACTCTAACCGTACCGTTGCGAAAGCAGGCCGCGGCGGTAACAGGATCATCGCCATCGAAGGAGTCATTGAGTGTAGCTATCGATAGAGTGGCGACACCTAAGGCGGCTGCAGACAAATTTATCAGTCCGAATATACCCGAAGGACTGCCGGATGACAGAAATAGCATTGGAGCGTATGACAAAGCTATTCTCATCGTAGAAGACGATGTTAACTTTGCTAAGGCGTTACTCGATTATACGCGAAAGAAGGGTTATAAAGCGGTTGTCGCTGTTCGTGGTGATGAAGCGGTAGAACTCGCAGCGGCATTGCTTCCCGTGGGAATCCTCCTTGATATTCAGCTCCCCGTGAAGAGCGGATGGCAGGTAATGGAAGAGCTCAAAGCTGATCCGTTAACACGTCATATCCCAGTCCACATTATGT
Source organism: Chryseolinea sp. T2 (assembly GCF_037203685.1). Classification (NCBI taxonomy): domain Bacteria; kingdom Pseudomonadati; phylum Bacteroidota; class Cytophagia; order Cytophagales; family Fulvivirgaceae; genus Chryseolinea; species Chryseolinea sp. T2. Next base: position 139,291 of record NZ_JBBCAU010000007.1, on the reverse strand, counting down.
CTTCATACGAAGCGAAGAATGAGGGGCGGGTACGTGGTGCGATCGATGTTCTTACAAAACCCGTTACCTCGGAACAGATGCAGGATATTTTTCAGCGTATTGAATATGTTCTGACGCAACACCCGAAAAAGGTATTGATCGTCGAAGAGAATACGCAACATGCCACGGCGCTTGCCTACTACCTGGAAAGTTTTGCGGTCAATATCGAAGTCACCTCAAGGATCGATCAGACAATTCAATCGTTCAAGGAGAAGAATGTCGATTGTGTGATCCTGGATATGGGCGTGCCGGATCAGTCGTCATATGATACCCTGGAAGCCGTGAAGAAGACTCCCGGTCTTGAAGGAATGCCTATCATCATCTTTACAGGCAAGAGCTTGTCCCATGCCGAAGAAATGCGTATCAAGCAATACGCCGATACGATTGTCATTAAGACGGCGCATTCGTATCGCCGCATTCTCGATGAGGTATCGCTGTTTCTCCATCTCATGGAGAAGGACAAGAACGCTCCACTACAAGCGACAAATTATGCGAAGCTCGGGGCACTCAATGAAGTGCTGAAGAATAAGACGGTACTGATCGCCGACGATGATATGAGAAACATTTTTTCTCTTACCAAGGCGCTTGAGAAGTATGAAATGAATGTGATACCTGCTGTGGATGGAAAGGACGCGCTGGAGAAACTTAAAGGGGCGCCGCAGATCGATATTGTTTTGATGGACATGATGATGCCGGAAATGGATGGATACGAATCAATCCGCGAAATCCGCAACATTCATCAATTCCGAAAGTTACCGATCATTGCCGTAACCGCGAAGGCTATGATGGGAGATCGGGCCAAATGCATTGATGCTGGTGCGTCAGATTATATCACGAAGCCTATTGATGCCGATCAGTTGTTTTCTTTACTACGAGTCTGGTTGTATGAAGGAGGTCATTGATAATAGTACCGTATTGATCATTGATGATGATCAACGCAATATTTTTGCATTGAAGGCGGTGCTTAAGTCGCGATCGCTGAATCCTCTATGTGCCAGCAGCGCGGCTGAAGGACTGGCGCTGATCAATTCAGAACCTGCAATAAAAATGGTACTCATCGACATGATGATGCCGGACATGGACGGTTACGAAGCTATTCGTGAGATACGAAGAAGCGGAAGAAATTTGTTGCCTGTTGTCGCGGTCACTGCACAGGCAATGGTTGGCGATCGGGATAAGTGTCTGGCAGCAGGTGCTGATGCCTACTTATCCAAACCGATTGATGTGGATCAACTCATGGAAGTCATTACCCGCATGATTAAGTGATGAAAACCGGGAGCGGAATCGAACTTACCGACCAGCAGATTGAGTTGCTGTTAGGCGATTTGATTGATCGTTACGGATATGATTTTACGGACTATTCACGCGCTTCATTTAAGAGACGTGTTACGCGCTTGATGGACCAGGACCGGTTCCTGAGTTTTGCCGAATTCAGATTCCGATTGATAGACGATGCCAGCTATCTCACAAGATTTGTGGAACAAGTGACGGTGAACGTAACAGAAATGTTTCGTGATCCTCACTTCTACCGGACTCTCCGGGAACAAATTCTGCCCGTGCTTGCTACGTGGCCGATGATTCGCATCTGGCATGCCGGATGTTCGACAGGAGAAGAGGTATATTCTCTTGCAATTCTGCTAAAGGAAGCAAACCTTCAGCATAAGGCTGTACAATATGCTACAGACATCAATCCATCGGTATTGCAAACTGCCCGGGCAGGAATATTTCCATTGAGTCAGATGAAGCAGTATTCCGAGAATTACATTTTGTCGGGTGGACGCGCTGACTTTTCGTCTTATTATACAGCCCAATATTCGTCAGCTAAGTTCGATGAGTCATTGGGGAAACGTGTAGTGTTAGCAACCCACAACCTCGTATCAGACGGGACATTCAACGAGTTTCAGCTTATCCTTTGCCGGAACGTTATGATTTATTTTGACAAGGCGCTTCAGGATAAGGCCATGCGCCTTTTCTATGATAGTCTGGAGACGCTGGGGTATCTTGCATTGGGTTCGAAGGAAACGATCAAGTTCACCTCCATGGCTCACAAATACAAACAATTGGAGGGCCGCGAACGGATCTGGCGTAAAATCGCCTAGCATGGAACACGAAAGAAGATATGAGCTGCTGGTGATTGGTGGATCTGCTGGTGCGCTTCAGACGGTAATGGAGATCACCTCAGCAATCAGATCTACTTCAGGACTCAGTATCATCGTGGTGCTGCACAGGAAGCCAAGTGAAGATGATGTTTTGGTGTCGCTGCTGGCTGCGAAAAGTGATTTCGAAGTAAAGGAAGTGGATGACAAAGACGACCTTAAGCCGGGATACATTTTCATCGCCCCACCGGATTACCACGTCCTGATCGAGAAGGACCGTACACTTTCGCTCGATGATTCCGAAAAAGTAAACTTCAGTCGGCCCAGCATAGATGTTACATTCGAGAGTGCCGCGGAGATAGTTGGCGAAAGATTGATTTGCGTGCTGCTGTCAGGTGCCAATGCGGATGGAGTTGCCGGGTTGGTGACTGCAAAAGAAAAGGGTGCTTTCATCGTTGTTCAGGATCCCTCGGACTCGGAATTTCCGGTGATGCCGCAACAGGCAGTTGACCAGGTATCGGTTGATATGCTACTGAATCAAAACAATCTGAATGCCTTGATGAGCATATTGAACGTGTCGAGGTAGGGGGTAACCGAATAACGACCGCCTGATCTTTGTTCTGAGTACTACCGGCAATACAATTTGCCGAATACAAGAATGGGGATTAACTCAGGGACTGCCTTACAATGGTTCCGATTATTTCTGAGTAGTCTTGGATTCGAACGGGTTTTTCGAAAACGAAGTCTGCGCCTGCCGATCGTAATTGCTGAGCCGTTTTTCCGGGCATAGAAGTCGAATACATAATGATCCGAACGTCGTCGAACGCAGAGTTTGCGCGGAAGATCTGAAGGCATTTGTCGCCGGAGAGCCCCGGCATGTTGATGTCAATGAATATATAGTCCGGCAGTTGACGTTTTGCGGCGTCAACCAACTTGTCGACTGCCTCCTGTGGGTACATGAACAGTGAACACTTTATCTCGTGATCAAGACCTGTGATCACCTGCTCCATTATTTCGAGATCGTCCTGATCGTCGTCAATTACGGCTACCGACACCTGCGTTTTACTCATAGAGGAAATAGCTTCGAAGACTGGTCATTTGCTCTTTGGCAAGGGTACTTAGGGTCTTCAAATGTGATTTTGCAAAATTTTTCAGAAGCCTGCAAGTTCGGTTATGCAATGATATTTTATAAAGGAGTTAGCGGGGTCAATCCAACAGCTGGAGTGAACCGAAAGACGAGGGGATGTGAAAATCCGGTGTTTTGCTTTCCGGCTTTATCCAGCTGATCCACCGCATATGTTCCCGGGCAGCAACGGCACGGGTACACTGAGCACGGTACAGGCCCGCCTGCAGAAATTGCTCATCAGGTGAAAGAAGTCCTAATGTTCTCAAAGAACTTTTTGACACTGCAGTTTCAACCATATATCCGCCCTCTCTTTTGGTCGCCTTTACAACCAATTCGCCTGCCGGCCAGTTCCAGGTGAAATCGAATTTCCGGTGAAAATGTCCCTGGTAGTCAAGGATTCTTCCGGCGGCATCGAGCTCCAGACAATAGTAGGGATTTAGCTGTTCGTTGATGCGGAAGAAGATCTCAACTCGGGAGCTGTCGATCACTTCAAGCTTGTCGTTAGTTTTAATGTCGACATGAACGTTAGTATCATCGACATCGAAGAGGAAATAGATCCACAAGTCTCCATGCAAAGCTTTGAATGAAGTTCGTGAAGGATTGTCGTCTTCCCACGGATAACTGAAGTCAGTGAGCCATGTTGATTGTTGCCACCCCGGTGATGATCCGTCACCCGAGATATCAAAGTCACCGGGTGTTCTACGCACCAGGTATGTTGTTGAGGGCATAGGCGGAGGTAAACTTCAGGCAAAATAGGATTTTTTCGAATATGACCTATATTGGCTTCAACATCGGTTGATATGTCGGACATCAGAACATTAATCGAACGGGTGGATATCGGGTCGTTGAGGCTGCTGCTGGCCCGTCATCCTGAGCTGGCTAATAAGGGCATCGGTCTGAAAGACCGAAACGAAGCAGTGGCCCATCCGTTGCATCGCCTCTGCGATGGCGTATTTGAAGGCGTTTATACTGACGCAAGTGCATGGCAGATGGCGCAGGTCTTTGTGGCAGCGGGTGCCAATGTGAATGGTGTAGACCTGCGCAGGAATCAGGATTCACCCCTTACAGCGGCTGCAAGTCTTTCAGCTGATCAAACGGGAATGTATTACGTCGACATCGGCGCTTCTGTAACTCATTGTGGCTGTCACGGAGGAACGGCTTTGCATTGGGCTGCCTGGTGCGGAAGAGATAAATTGGTAGCGAAATTAATCTGGGCGGGTTCGCTGGTGAACACCCGATGCACTGATTTCGAATCGACACCACTTTTCTGGGCAGTTCATGGATGCAAAAAGGGCGGACTACGAAATCAGCACCATCAGTATCAATGTGTAAAATTGCTGATCGAGGCAGGCGCTCACGTTGACACCCGAAACAAAGAAGGAGTACATGTTCTTGAACTCCTGGACGACACGGACGCGGAAATGCGAGCGTTGCTGTCGTAACGGACAGACACGGGAAATTTGTTTGTCGAATGGTGATGTACTGGTTTCGGATGGACTTCCCGATTTCAGGTCGCAGAACTTGTTCTTGAACATAAACGGACTTCAATACAATCAATAGTTATGGAATACAGACAACTGGGAGCTTCGGGTTTACGCGTACCCGTATTGAGTTTTGGCACGGCAACCTTTGGAGGTGCCGGAAATTTCTTTAAGGCGTGGGGATCAACGCAGGTTAATGAGGCAAGCCGTCTCATAGATGTTTGCCTTGACTCGGGCGTAAATCTATTTGATACTGCCAATACTTATTCGAAAGGATTGTCGGAAGAAATACTAGGTAAAGCCATCAAGGGCAAGCGGGAAAAATTGCTGATATCGACGAAATGTACGTTCAGAATGACCGACGAAATCAACGATTATGGGTCGTCGCGATTTAACATCATTCGTTCATGCGAGCAGAGTCTGAGCCGACTGGGTGTTGACACCATCGACATTTATCACATGCACGGATTCGATGCGAACACTCCAGTTTACGAGCTGCTCAGTGCCTTGAATAACCTCGTTGAAAGCGGGAAGGTACGCTATATCGCATGCAGCAACTTTTCGGGCTGGCATTTGATGAAGTCGCTCAGTACCTCCGAACGGTATGGCTGGGCAAAATATGTGGGACACCAGGCATACTATTCATTGGTGAATCGTGATTTCGAGTGGGAGCTTATGCCATTAGGCATCGATCAAGGTGTGGGGACTTTGGTATGGAGTCCGCTAGCTTCGGGCCTGTTAAGCGGAAAGTACCGTCGCGGTAAGCCTCAGCCGGATGCACGCGTTGCACAGGGGGGAAGTCCTGTTCCTGGTTTTGTCGTATCTGATGATCTGCTCTACCGCATAGTTGATGTGCTCGATGAAGTATCCAAAGAAACTGGAAAGACCATTGCCCAGGTGGCACTTAACTGGCTGCTCCAGCGCCCGACGGTAGTGAGCATAATCATCGGCGCCCGCAATGAGGAACAACTCCAGGATAACCTGGGGGCTACTGGCTGGAATCTGACAACAGATCAGGTTAAACGTCTGGATGCCGCAAGCGAAGTGCCTCCCGTTTATCCATACTGGCATCAGCGTCAGCAATACGGGCTAAACTCGGCACCGAAACTTTACAAAGACTAAAATAACAGCTAACGATGCGGCTATCGGTTCGCCAGCACTATGCCTGCTGCGAACCGGCCCGCATCGCCTTTACGTGCGGAAAAGAACGCATGGTTGTGTATCACTGTGCAGAGGTTGGAGATTTCAATTTGTTCTTCAGGCACGCCGAATTCCAATAGCTGGTGACGATTAGCGTTCCAGAGGTCCAGCTTCGCCTTCTGATGAATGGTGTGCACGAGGAGCTCGCTATGCGAATCGAAAGCAGCTTTCACTGCGGTGATCACTTCTTCGCCGACCTCGTATGACTCCTGGCTTACGGAAGGTCCAATGCCTGCGAATACATGCTTTCCCTCTGTGCCATAGCGGTCGCTCAGTTCATTAAGCGTTTTCTCAAGAATACGAGCTACAGTCCCGCGCCAGCCCGAATGTACAGCTGCTATGACGTTGTTTTTTGAATCATATAATACGATGGGAACGCAATCCGCCGACATCACAGCAATGCAAACCCCCGGATGAGAGGTGATCAACGCATCTGTTTCCTGAAGTTCTTCCTTCGTTGTTGAAGGCGTAACGTGAACAATGCGCGTCTTATGCACCTGTGATGGCAGGTAAAGGGCCCGTTCGTCAACAAGCATGGCGCTTGCGAGCAGGCGACGGTTGTTTACCACCAGTTCACGATCGGGTGTACTGGAATAGCTTAGCGTGAACGGCTCGCCTTCCGGATTTGTATTTCGATCTGTTACAAAGTGCCTTATTCCCGGTTGCGCCGAAAGGGAATCAAACTCCCATAGCGACAATCCGTTTCGAATCACATTCTTCATCTACGGTTCCTTAACTGCTACCTCTAATGCTTTCGTGGTTGTATAGTACTTGGCAAGCATGTTGGGAACTTCCCACGCCGGCATATTCCGATCCTTCAGGTATTCGAGAAACTTCTCCATCACCCTCGCAAAGTGTGCCTCATGCCCTTCCTTGTACTGTTCGGGGATAACAACTTCCCATCCCTTTGCGTTCTTTTTCAGTTCTACTCCGGCATGCTTTTCCTGGATTTTTTTGAATTGTTCAGTCAGCACGGCCTCAAATTGATCGGCCTTTAATGGCTCGATGTACAGCGTTGGTTTGAATTGCTCTTCCTTTCCCTGGCGAATAACAAGGTTGGCTTTTGTACCACGCATAATGGAATAATGGGTATCCCCGGCACCTTCAGGAGCCGCGTAATTCCAGATCACCGATACCCGTGCGTGTACGTCCTTTATTTTGTAGTTTATTTCACCGTTACTGTACACTTCAAGAATAGTATCGGACTTCACATCTGGCTTCAAATATTCAGGAAAGGCTTCAAGTTTGGTGATCGCCTTGAACTGTGACAAAGTCATTTTAGTCTTTGTTCTTTTGGATTTCCCGATCTCAATGTCCTTCGTATAGTCGATACTTTGTTCCGGGAAGCATTCCCATTGTACGAGGTCAACCAGATGGGTAGTAACGTCAACGATCCCTTCGCCTTCCTGCTTTACATCCATGAACCAGGGTGGACGGGTAAGGATGCTTCCCGATACATATTTGAAGAAATGGTGAACGCTTTCCTTGGTTACTGAAGGATTATCGGGCGTGCCAGGTTCGAGTGTACCAAATACCTCAGGGAGTTGTGAAAGCTCCTTTTGAAGAATGGTCGTGATTTCATAGCGCTCTGTCATAACATCATATAACAGAAGGTTCTTCGATGCAGCCTGTGTAAAGGCGGTTTTCAAAAGGTCAAATCCTTTGGCATCAATGGCCATTGGCTTGTCGCCTAAAACATTGAATCCTGCGTCGATTGATCTCGCTATGTACTCGGTCTTCTTTTCGTTGTTGCCGGCGAGCACTATTACGTTGCCCTTCTTTTCACTGATTGCTTTATCGAAGAAGTCGGCGCCCGTATAGACGACTTCGTTCCAACGGGTGGGCTGGTCGGCCCGCTTGTTAAAGTTGTCGATACGCGTAAGGTGCATGTCGACATCGGGACCAGCAGGAGCGTATACATGCACAGTGCTGTCGACATCTCCATACATCGACTTTTGAACAAGCGCTGCATGAAAATGTCCCGGATCTACTGTAATGATCTGTACTGGTTTGGAAGTCACGGCGTGCTCTTCGGTTTTCGGTTTACAGGTTGAAAAGACGAGCGAAGCTGCGCCTACAAACAAAGTGGTTGCTGGTCTACAAATAGACATAGTCTAAGATACTAGTTCAGGTTGATGTTTGATTGATGCCAGATACCGAATCAGGTTTTCAACGCATATGGCGAACGTTGTGGCCTTGATAACATTTTGTTGGCCTCCTCGTCATTCTTGAATTTCTCGATCGAGGGATCCCAATACAACTTGCGATCGAGTTTCATTACGATATGGTGAAGCAGACAGGTGCTGCAGGAGCGATGAGCAACTTCAACTGGAGCGATGGTCTCTTTTCTACTCTTGATGCATTCGAGCCAGTTTCCGTGGTGATCACTGCTTTCGTACAAATGGATTTCGTTCGGTCCGATAACGGATTTGATGATTGCCGAGTCGCTTGCCTCGAGAGGCTTGACACCATCGGCGTTCGGAACAGGATCACTTGCCGTAGCCTGGTAGTTTCCGCGGGTTACAAAAATCCATCCCTTTGTACCTTCGAATTTTATTCCATTGGGAAGCTCGTTGCTCACCACCATATGCACTCCGTTGGCATAAAGTGCCTCGGTACGAAAGATCCCGTGAACATCCCACAGCCCTGATTTTGGAAAGTCGGCATGTCCCCAGATTTCAACGGGACCAGTTAATTCAGTACCCATTCCCCAGTGAGCGCAGTCAATGTGGTGCGATCCCCATCCAGTAATCATGCCGGCGCCAAACTGTTCGCATCGCAGCCATCCTGGTCGGTCATAATCCTTTTGAGGATGGACTCGCTTTTCAGTGTAGTAAACTTCGGGAGTCGATCCTAACCACATGTCGTAGTTCAGGTTTGCCGGTATTGGCATTTCAGGCTCTTCATCTCCCGAGGGATCACCAGGCAATCCGACATAAACAGTTTTCAAATCACCAATGCGTCCGTTGCGAACCAGTTCGGCAGCATATCGGAACTGCGGACTCGAACGCTGCTGACTTCCGATCTGAAACACCTGCTTGCTCTTGCGAATGGCATCGCTCATCGCTCTGCCTTCAGAGATCGTGAGGGACGCAGGCTTCTGCATATAGATATCTTTCTTCGCTTTGACAGCATCGACAGCAATGCGGGCATGCCAGTGATCTGGTGTACTGATGAGAACGGCATCCACGTCTTTGTTGGCGAGCAATTCCCTGTAGTCGTGATAAACGCTTACGCCATCGAAAGGCTTGCCGTTTTTCTTTGTATAGAACTCATTGATCAGCACCTTTCCCTCGGCGGCGCGTTTTTGATCCAGGTCGCAAACGGCCATGATCTGAGCTGTATCAAACTTCCATACACCGGGCAGGTCATGTGATCGTGAAATGCGGCCTGCCCCAATGGCTCCTACATTGATGCGATTGCTTGGAGCATGTTTGCCGAATACACTCGAAGGTACTATCGTTGGGAAGCCGGTTACTGCGGCGACAGCAGCAGCGGTCTTTGCCGACTTGCTGATGAACTGCCGGCGATTCAAATGTTTTTTGGATTCACTCATAACTCAAAGGATAGGTTCTGGTCGCATTCAAAATGAAGAACTGAAATTCGCTTCGATGCCATTGATCAACCAATAGTCATGGAAGCGAACCAGAGATTGAAATTAAAGCATTTTATCCGACAAATAAATGGATTCTTTCACGACGGTATCAGCATATTCGCTAATATAACACGGCAATGCAAATGCGGATCACCCCTGACTCGTCAAACTTACCGGACCATCAGGCAAGAACCATTTGATTGCTTATACCTGAATAAAAATTTCTTTGTGACTATGATTCGAATGCAACAAACAATGCGCTGGTATGGCCCCCATGATGCTGTTAGTCTGAGCGACATCAGGCAATCAGGATGTACTGGCGTCGTGACGGCGCTCCATCACATTCCCGTCGGAGAAGTGTGGACAGTAGAGGAAATTAACAAACGCCGCAAGCTGATAGAAGATGCTGGCATGGACTGGACAGTAATTGAAAGTCTGCCCGTGCACGAAGATATCAAGAGGCAGACTGGCAGATATCTTGAATGGATTGAAAATTATAAGATCAGTCTTCGCAATGTTGCCTCATGCGGTCTTAAGGTCGTGACCTACAACTTCATGCCGATCCTGGACTGGATGAGAACAGATATCTCTTATCCTATGGAAGACGGAAGCAAGGCACTTTATTTCGAACGCGCTGCTTTCATTGCCTTTGATATGTTTCTACTTCAGAGGCCAGGGGCTGAAAAAGATTATGCGCCGGAGGAGATTCAGCGCGCGCAAAAGCGTTTTGCGGGAATGACGGATGCGGAAAAAGCAAAGTTGTTCAAGAACTGCTTGTTGGGATTGCCTGGGAGCGATGTGCCCTTTACACCGGCGGAGATTCTTTCCGCGCTGAAGTTGTATTCGGGCATTGATGCTTCGAAGCTGAAAGAGCATCTTTTCTATTTTCTCCGGGAGGTAGTGCCCGTTGCAGAGGAGAATGGAGTTAAGATGGCCATTCACCCCGATGATCCTCCGTATCCGATACTCGGTCTCCCCCGGATTGTAAGCACCGAAGCAGATGCCTGGGGAGTTATCAATGCATGCCCATCTCCTGCAAATGGATTGTGCTTTTGTACCGGCTCGTATGGAGCGCGTGCCGACAACCATCTTTCAGAAATGGTTGTCCGTCTTGGAGACCACATACATTTCCTGCACTTGAGAAGCACTCAGCGTGATCCTGAAGGTAACTTCTATGAGGCAAATCACCTCGAGGGAAATGCGGATATGCCCTCAGTGGTAAGAGAGGTGGTTGCACTCATGCAAAGAACGGGGAGGGCAATTCCAATGCGTCCCGACCACGGGCATCAGATGCTTGACGATCTTTCGAAAACTACTTATCCAGGGTACTCAGCAATAGGAAGACTTCGGGGTCTGGCAGAACTGCGTGGACTGGAAGTGGGAATCGGATCTATGAAACAATTGAAATAAAACTAAACGGTATGAAGATAATTGTAAGTGTTCTCGTTCTCTTAACGGCCGCTTTCTCCCCGGCAATCAGCCAGTCGAATACACCATTGAGAGTAATTATGCTCGGCGCCCACCCTGACGATTGTGATCAGGATGGAGGAGGAACGGCTATTCTCTTTGCCAAAATGGGATACGCTGTTAAGTTCGTTGCAGTAACCAACGGTGACGCTGGTCATCAGTCACAGGGAGGTGGAGTATTAGCAGCGCGCCGACTGGCAGAGGCGAAAGAGGCAGGAAAAAGATTTGGTGTTACCTATGAAGTTTTGGGTAATCACGACGGAGAATTACTTCCTACGCTTGATGTGCGTCTTCAGGTTATTCGCAAGATAAGGGAGTGGAATGCAGACATCGTGATTGCTCCCAGGCCAAATGACTATCATCCTGATCACCGTTACACTGGCGTTTTGGTACAGGATGCAGCTTATATGGTTGCCGTTCCAAATGTGGCATCCGATACTCCGCCCCTTAAGAAGAACCCCGTGTTTCTATACTTTCAGGACTTCTTTCAGAGACCAAATCCCTTCCGTCCCGACGTAGCAGTAGATATATCGGAAGTATTTCCACAAAAAATTCATGCGCTCGATGCGCATGTTTCTCAAGTGTATGAATGGCTGCCCTGGATTGGTGGTTTTCTCTCGGAAGTTCCCCAGGATGTATCGAAGCGTGAGCAATGGTTAATGGGTAACAGAACGGTGCGGATAACGCCAGAAGTGCGTTCTTCCCTCGAGAAATGGTATGGAAAGGCATACGCGGCGCAGGTAAAACACGCCGAAGCATTTGAGATATGTGAGTACGGAACTCAACCTTCAGAGGCGGACATACGGCGATTGTTTCCGATGATCGTGGCAAAATGATGACGTTTCAGAGGGAGTTCAGAGGGGAACTCTCTCGTGTACATTAGGATAATTTGTTTAAGCATTCTATTTTTGGCGATCAATACTCCAGCGAAACGAGCGAATGGTTTTATCTTTAAGTACACATTTCACGAGGGAAATCATCGACATCGTACTTACTCTCAATGGATCCACACGAGTTGTGGCAATAATCAATAAACAATTTCACTAAATCCTAAATTCAAAAAACGCTATGGCAAAGAAAGCGAAAAAGGCTGCGAAGAAAGCAGCTAAAAAACCGGCCAAGAAGGCAGCCAAGAAAGTCGTAAAGAAAGCTGCTAAGAAGGTCGCAAAGAAGGCAGCTCCTAAGAAGGCTGCTAAGAAGAGAAAACCTAATGCAGCGTTCATGGCAGCCCTCCAGCCCAGCGCTTTGTTGTCTGAGGTAGTAGGTAGCAAGGCATTGCCTCGCACTGAAGTCATTAAGAAGATATGGGATTATATCAAGAAGAATGGCCTTCAGGACAGCAAGAACAGACGTATGATCAACGCTGACGAAAAACTGAAGCCGATATTCGACGGCAAGAACCAGGTATCGATGTTTGAACTGGCCAAAGTGGTTAGCAAGCACGTAAAGTAATTACCTCGGTAATCATCTTCTGGACGCAGGCCTGCATTGCATGGCCTGCGTCTTTTTTTTATCCACTAACGGTTTTTAATCACTGGGAAGATTCTGCAAATTTCCATTATGAAGAAACTGCAAATGCTTTCGGTGTGTTTAATGTTGTCCGCCTCCCTGTATGGCCAGCTTCCTGAACTTGGTATTGTGATGGATAACACCCGCGATAGCATGGTGTATGCCTCGGGATACAAATACATTGTGGAAAATGTTGTGAAATACTTCTCACCGCTCTCGGTCGACGACGCCACGTTTGAGCAAAACCTGAAGACGTTCGCCGGGTTGAAGACGAAAATCTATGCGCTCAATATTTTCATGCCCGGCGACATGAAGCTCGTAGGTCCTGATGTGAATGAAGAGGCAATACTTAAATATGCCAAAGGCGTGTTTGCCAGATGTAAGAAGGCAAATATCGATCTCATTATCTGGGGCAGTGGCGGTGCGCGTCGTGTACCTGATGGCTACGATGTTCGCAAAGCGAGGCAACAGTTTGTCTCCATTGCTAAGAAGGTTGCTGTAGTGGCAAAAGAATATGGGATTCGCCTTGCACTTGAAAATCTGAATTCTACCGAGACGAATTTTATCAATACTGCAGCGGACGCTCTGCAGGTGGTTAAGGATGTCAACCACCCGAACTTTCGTCTGTGTGTTGATATCTATCATATGCTGATGGAGAATGAACCGCCGCAGGTAATCGAAAGTACCCGGAGCTACCTTGTGCACTGCGACATCGCCGAGCGCGACGGAAGAACTGCTCCGGGTGTTCATGGACAGGATTTCGTTCCCTATCTGAAAGCATTAAACAAAGTAGGATACCACAAGGTAATCGTGCTGGAGTGCCGATGGAAGGATATGGAGGCGGAAGTGAAACAAGGAAGAGAAGAACTGCTCAGGCAATTGAAGGTTGCATACTCAGGCCAGTAGTTGCATACTCAGGCAGATGATTCTATGCGCACATGCACACAATTGCCTGTCATCACATACGCGGTTGTGGCAGTAACGTTTAAGTACTAATATAGCGGCAGACCCAACGTTACCCCTGAAGCACGTTGGAAATTTAAAAATGGACAACACTATTGCACAATCAAGGTGGTACCGGCTGATACCAGTTGCGTTCATCACCTACAGCCTGGCTTATCTAGATCGGGCAAACTTCGGTTTTGGTACGGCTGGAGGGATGTCGGCAGATCTGAACATTACGCCAGAGGTCTCGTCGTTGCTTGGATCGTTGTTCTTTCTGGGGTATTTCTTTTTTCAGATACCCGGCGCGCTTTATGCAGCTAACAGGAGTGCAAAGAGATTGATTTTCTGGTCACTCATTTTGTGGGGTATCCTTGCCATGGCCACAGGCATGGTGAACGACGTCAATGTCCTTATCGTGATCCGTTTCATGCTTGGTGTTGTAGAGAGTGCTGTGATGCCCGCCATGCTTATTCTTTTGAGCCGCTGGTTTACAAAGACCGAGCGTTCAAGGGCGAACACGTTTCTTATCCTCGGAAACCCCGCTACAATCCTTTGGATGTCGATCTTATCCGGATACCTGATTCACTCAGTGGGTTGGCGCAATATGTTCATTCTGGAAGGCCTGCCAGCCGTGATATGGGCAGTATTCTGGTGGATCCTCGTTAACGATAAGCCTAATGAAGCGAAGTGGCTTACGCCTGCTGAAAAGGAGGCGCTTGCAGCTCAGCTCGAGCGCGAACAGCAGGGAATCAAACCCATGCGCAACTATGGTGAGGCGTTTAAGTCTCCAATTGTTATCATGCTTTGTTTCCAGTATGCGCTTTGGAGCATAGGCGTATACGGATTCGTGATGTGGCTTCCATCGATTATCAAGGCGGCTCCCAATATGGATATTGTTACAACGGGATGGCTGTCGTCTCTCCCTTACGTGTTCGCAATTGTGGGGATGCTTACTGCCTCATACTATTCGGATAAGACTCTTAACAGAAAAGCTTTCGTATGGCCCTTTCTCCTGATTGGAGCCATCGCCTTTTATGTTTCCTACCTGATCGGAGCCGATAGTTTCTGGACGTCATTTGTATTACTGGTCATTGCAGGCGCAGCTATGTATGCTCCTTACGGTCCGTTTTTCGCAATCATACCAGAAGTGCTGCCTCAGAACGTCTCAGGCGGCGCTATGGCACTGATCAATAGTTTTGGGGCATTAGGGTCCTTTATAGGGGCCTACCTGGTAGGGGTCTTTAACGCGACTACCGGCGGATTTGGATTGTCGTACATTTTTATGTCGGGTTCACTTCTGATTTCCGCGATAATAACCATGGTTGCGATCCGGCCCGCTAAACGCGTCGGTTGAATTGGTTTAATTTACCGTTGGAATTGCTGTCCATACGACCTGCCACCGTTGTTATCCGTGGTCAAACTTGTTAAATTTGCTTGTGCCCCATTTTTTCTGTGGCCATGCGATACCAGATGTTTGCTTCGGTTCATGATCCTGAAAGTCTATCGCCTGCAGAGCTCGACGCATACCTGATGCGGGGATGGTTTCGTATGGGACCAACCATATTCACAACAAACTTTCTGAGTTTTAAGGACAACCTGTACAGCGCTGTCTGGCTGCGGGTAGACCTGGCAGAATTTGAAGGGGGAAAAACCCAGGCAAAGCTCTTCAAGAACAACAGCGTGTTCACTACAAAGATCCGGCGGGCAACTATCACCGACGAGAAGGAATCCTTATTTGCCAAGTATAAGAAAAGTGTACCCTTCGAGGCTTCCGCATCACTGCATCATCTGTTGTTCGGTAAATCTAATGCTACCGTATATAATACGTTCGAAGTGGATGTTTATGACGGCGAAAAGTTAATAGCAGTTGGATACTTTGATCTGGGCAAAGAGGCAGGAATGGGCATCTCCAGCATCTATGATCCGGACTATAAAAAATTCAGTCTTGGCAAGTACCTCATCTATCTGAAGATGAATCACTGCAAGGAGTTGGGGATGCGGTACTTCTATCCTGGCTACTTCGTTCCCGGGTATCCTTTTTTTGATTACAAACTCTCGATTGGCAAGAACGCCCTACAGTACCTTCAGTTTGAACATGAACAATGGTTGCCGATTGCTTTGTTTCATGAGAACCGTACGCCTCTTAAAGTCATGCATCAGAAACTGTCAAAGCTTAAAGACAGTTTGCTGGCTATCGGCATCTTAGCGCGTCTCACGCGTTATGAATTTTTCGATGCGAACCTGATTCCCGATCTGGCGGGCGCGCGATTGTTTGATTTTCCGTTGTTCCTGGTTTATCCTGGTTCAATGAGAGAGGCATTGGTTCAGGGCGTCATCTTCGATGTATCCGATCAGCGTTATCATCTCGTAAAATGCCGTGGGATATGGAAAACAAATTCCGCGACAACGTCGGATACGATCTATTCCGCCTACGTACTGAAGCCGGAGGATACCTTGTATTCTACCGATACAGTGGATGATATTGTCCGTTTGATAACAGCAGAGAGCCATCAGCTGATGTCCCGTACGGGCACGAGATAACGCAACAGCTATACACGTCTCAATGATTCCACTTTCTGGTGTGAACGCTATCGGCTGTTGGAAAGTCTGATGGAATGGGTGTTGTCACTTTGCCTGTGGCGGCCCACTCGCAGGCGCGTTGAAAGAGTGTTATGAGCCCAACGCATTCCCATGAATAGTCGGCATGACCGAGCGGTGTATGAAACACGCGTCCGTTGCCATAGGCGATTGTCATGGCCATGGGTTCATTCCGGTCCGTCCCTTTAAAGTCAGAAAACGGTGAATCGTTGGCCAAGACGTCTGAGAAGGCTGTTGCAAGTATGTCCATATTCTGCGCCGGGCCACGAAGGCGGTCGTAGAGTTCATCCTGCGCATGTAGCCATTCCGTTGGCATCCCTTTGGTGATGGCATGCACGGTGTCGCGCATGGTAATCAGGAAAGGATATTGTTTTCCGTGCGAACCTGCTGCCCCCGCCGTGGTGTCGCGTACAAGATTACCCTGTTTGTCATAGTAAACATAGGGTCCTGTCTTTTCGTTGCGATCGCCCCAGGCACCCATTCCAATCATCTTATTGAACTGCTCCCAATCACCGAACGAGTTATCCGCTGCATGAATAACTACCAGTCCGCCGCCTCCGCTTACAAACATTTCCAGCGCGGTTTGTGTTTCCTTCGGCCACGGAGCGGCCTGCCATCCGAAGTTCGAAATCACTACATCGTAATTTGAAAAGTCCGGATGGAAATCAGGATCAGGTTGAGCCTTCTCAACAACGGTGGTAGGAGGGAGTCCGGCTATTGGGTAGGCCAGGAGGAGCCCTTCGCGTCGGTCTTTACCCAGGGTCACATCGTTATCGCTGTGCGGGCCTTGCCACGTGAGAGCTGTGCGGGTAACATCAACGGTGAATAGTCCCGTCTGTTCGAGATAGTCTTTCATCATGGCCGTCGTCTTCGGCCATACGCCATGATTGGATTGTCCGTCTATGATAAGCGCTTTGAGCTTATGATTTTCATTCGCATTCTCGCGTGCTTGCCTGCAAGAGGACAGTATCAAAAGACAGGCAAATATGGAAAGAGTGATTCGTGGATGGGCTTGCATGAAAGTAAAGATATTCATTGGAGAGACTGAACACAATGAATATCGATGGGCACACCGACGAAATTCAGTTTCGCATTATGACGACGGAGGGTATATTCCGGACATGGTATTAGATTAATTTTCAAAATACCCATCCGGGAAGCCGTAATGGTCGTAGAATATAAAAACTTGTTTTCTGCTGAACATATGGCCGATGCGCTCGCCGACTTTGTCCTTAATCGCTTGGTAGTACTGGCGAAGCACCCTGAGACTAATGCCCAGGTCTTCGGCCAGCTGCTTCGAATTTCTCGGTTGGATCGGTTTGATGGTCTTTGGCCACCGTATTAATTGTGGATGCGGCGGACCTGGTTGTTTATTCCGCTCATAGTCGGAAGGCATTGGGCCCTGATCCTCAGGGGCTGCGCTCTTCGGAAGTGCAGGTTCGTGACATGTTGTCTGCTGATCGTTAAGTGCAGGATTTTTATCCGGAAGTGTAATTGAGTTTGACATGACGTGTGCAGTTGATGGTTTTAAATGCATGGAGACAAACCTGCAACTTTTCCCAAACTCACTTTTCCAATCGTTACCAGTTGTGGCCAAGCATTTCCAACTTTTACAGCAAGTCATAGATTTCCTGCGTGTGACGGCCTAGAAGGCAACGTTCCAAAGTCGAATTCCGTTCGTTGCGGCTAAGCCTGAGCCGGTCGTTTTTAAATTAAGTGTAGGTTTTATTGACCTTTTATTGAGGCTTTATTGAGGATCAGTTGGGGACTGTGAATTATGATTCATGTTGCGATTGACCTATGGAAGCGCCGGAAAAGACGACCGTTACGAATCGTGCGTATTTGATCAAAGTTGCGCGAAGTTGCTTCGAGTCATTTCAAACCTGAACTCTGTGCCGGCGGAATGTTGCATGTTTGTTCCAAGCATCAGCGGCTTATGCGATATGACGTCTGTCGATAGTCGTGTTGATGCGAAATTCAAAAATTCAAATAAAATGAGTATTGTAAATGAAAACCCACTGCTCGAAGGGGCTAGTGGAAAGTTCGCGAGGGTCGTTGTGTACCGTCGCGTTCGTGGAAAGGTGGTGATGGCGAAAAGACCAACGTCATCAACCGAGGTATCGGAAAAGCAACTTGTTGTCAGGAAGAGTTTTAAGAAGGCGGCGGGTTATGCGAAACGGCAGAATGCAAAACCCGAGGTTAAAAGCTTGTATGCGCAGGGCCTAACGGCAAAGAAACACAACGCATTCCTGGTAGCGCTTAGTGACTATCTCAAGGCACCCGAGATTGCAGAAGTGAATCTCACAGGCTACACAGGCGCGACAGGACAAACGATCCTGATCGATGCATCCGATGACTTCAGAGTGGCTGCTGTTTCAGTAGAGATTCTAAATGCTGAGGGTGTGGCGATAGAATCGGGCGCTGCAAAAGCGGGTGAGGGCCTGGCAGACGCGTGGACTTACGTGACCACAACAGAGAATGCGGCAATCGCCGGAACGAAAGTTCAGGTGACGGCCACAGACTTTGCGGGTAACGCCACCGTTGCCACGTTTGACAAGTGAGGTAAGTGAAGGTCGTTGTGAAAGCCAGCTAAATGAACACAGCTTTCGCGAACAATTTTTCGTAATGCGATCTGCCGGGTGCAGCTCGTGTCACGGAACCTGCGTGAAGCAATCTTCGTGTAGCAACGTTTGTGAGTCGGCTAAGTGACGACTGCGTAAAGCAACCATTCCCGCGCGATCGGCGGGAATGGTCTTTATGCGTGATGGAGGTTGATTATTTGCAATAATTCTCTGGTACGCCATTGCCCCAGCATCAGAATTTTTGAAAATTGACAAGACGGAATCTCATCCTGACAATGAACCAACTATGACGATAAGAATCTATCAGGTCGATGCTTTTACTGATCACGTATTTGGTGGTAACCCTGCAGCGGTGTGTCCGCTCGATCGATGGCCCGATGACCGGCTTATGCAAAACATTGCCATGGAGAACAATCTTGCCGAGACGGCATTTCTCGTCAGGAATGATTCGCGTGTAGAGATCCGTTGGTTTACTCCAACGGTGGAGGTGGATCTTTGTGGTCACGCCACGCTGGGCTCGGCCTACGTGCTCTTCAATTTTGAGGGATATAAGGGGGACGAGATACACTTCTTTTCTCCGAGGAGCGGCGACCTTACCGTCCGTCGGGACGGAGACAGGTTAACCATGAATTTCCCTGCAGACTTGTACTCCCGTATTCAACCTGATGAATCTTTAACCGCGGGAGTATCCATCAGGCCTCTGGAGATTTATCGCGGCAAGACTGACTATATGTTTGTCTATGCAAAGGAGCATGACGTCAAAACTATCGTTCCAAACTTTAGTGAGATTGCCAAACTATCATGTCGTGGGGTGATCGTTACTGCGCCCGGAGATGACGTTGATTTTGTTTCGCGCTTCTTCGCGCCTCAATCAGGAGTCAATGAGGATCCGGTAACGGGTTCCGCACATACAACCCTTACGCCTTATTGGGCAAAGCGACTGAGTAAGACAACTCTGTCAGCGATTCAACTGTCTTCGAGAAAAGGACAACTCACCTGCAAAGATCTTGGCGACCGCGTTGAGATCAGTGGAACAGCGCGTTCTTATCTTCGTGGCGAGATTGAAGTTGATTGACGCACGAACTCCAGTCGGGATCCTTCCATTTAATCAGGATGTACTTTTGATTGAAAGACTGTTATGCAGTCTTCCGGATGAGACGGAAAAGCAGTTGTGATATTGGTAACATCAGGAGTCCGGCAAAAGCAAAAACAAGGAAGGCAACGCGCAAGCTAAGCGCATGTGAGATATAGCCGATAACCGGAGGACCGATAAGCATGCCTACGATGCTGTACGTGGCTATGATTGATATGGCCATTCCCGGTGAATACTTTTTGCTGTGGCCTGCCAGGGAGAACGTCATGGGAATTACTGAGGCACATCCGAATCCGACCAGGCAAAAACCAATAAGCGATGGCCAGAAAGTAGGCATTGCCACAGCCATGAGGATTCCGAGGCACATCATACTTCCACTCATGATATACATTTTTGCCATGCCGAACTGTTCAACAAGTCCGTCGGAAACGAAACGTGACGTAGCCATCAGCACCATGAAAAGCAGATAGCCGAGAGTAAACAGCTCTACTCCGACCGTTTCACGAAAGTAAATGCCGCTCCAGTCGAACATGCCCCCCTCACAGACTGCAGCAAGGAATACGAGAAGCCCCAGATAGACAATGTAAGGGTCTGGTTTGGCAAACGCGATGCGATTGCCCGTCGTTGATCGCTCGTTGCCATTGAGGCTTCGGAACGCCGCAAGCGTAACGATTAGGCTAAGCGCCGAAATGATGGCAAAGTGAATCACGATGCTCACATTCCATGCAACGAAGGCTGTCGAGATTCCAACTCCGACAATGCCTCCGGTGCTCCACAGGCCATGAAATGAACCATTGATCTTTCGGTCGTATTGTTTCTGCAGTTGGATAGCCTGCGTGTTAAGTGCGATGCTCATGATTCTCGTACTAAAAGCAAACACTGAAATCGAGGCGATCAACACAAGTTCGGATGTGGCGAAGCCAATCATAAAGAGTGATGAAGCTATCAATATGAATCCGGCCGTCATCGGATACCGGCTTTCGAATCGGGAAACCAACCACCCGGATACGGGCAATCCCAACAGTGAACTTATGGGCATAAACAACAGAACTGTTCCAAGCTGCGCGTCATTAAAACCAAAGAATGCTTTGATTGTTGGAATGCGCGATGCCCAGGAGGAAAAGCAAATGCCTGCCAGAAAAAAGAACAGACTTAAAAGAATGCGTTGACGTCGCCGGTTGTCCATTTACTATTGAACGATCTCGAAAGTGTGGGTGCCAGCCGGCAACTTTACAACTTTTTGCGGTCCCTCAGTCGTTACTTCGACATTTGTTTTTGAGGTAATGTCGATTGTCTCCGCCAGCACGCGCAGCGTCGCGTTGCTGTTGGCAGGAACCGTAGCTGTATAGTGAATCTGGTCTCCGCTTCTGGACCACGAGGAAACGATCTCACCATATGGTCCTGTGTGGCGCGCCTCGAATGACTGAAGTGCGTGCATGAAATGCGGCTCGAGCAGAACGTGTTTGAAACCCGGAGCTGCAGCATCCGGTTTGATTCCTCCGGGCGATTTATATAACCAGGCACCGATCTCTCCAAACATGATGTGATTTCTCGAGATATCACTTTTTGCATCGATGGGCCAGTTCTCAAACAATGAGGTGGCGCCATTCCTGATCCAGTATCCCCATGATGGAAATGTCTCCTGCGAGGCTAACGTGTAAGCGAGTTCGGCCTGACCATTCTCGCTTAGGGCATTGAGAATTACTTTCGTTCCCAGCAGTCCGACATCGATGTGATCACCATCGCTATGAATCCGCTTTACAAGATTGTTCACAACTTTTTCTTTTACGTCATCGGGAACAATACCCCAGAATAACGGCGCACTTAATTCGGTCTGCAATCCCTTGCCGTAGATGCCTTCAGTCTTGTTGAGGAACTTAGCGTTGATGGCATCGGCGATGGTGGCAGCAAGCGCCTCATAGTGTTTTGCATCCTCGGGTTTATTGAGGATGGATGCAGCTTTAGAAAGAATGCGTGTGTCTGCATAGTAATACAATGACGAGGTGAGCTCCTTTGGCGTCACTGATTTTACGGGTACCCAATCACCCAGTCCCCAATCGGTAGTGCCCTTTGGACTGATCTCAGTAATATGATCAACGTATCGTTTGAGGTTCTCGTAGTTCTCCTGAAGCGGTCGAACATCACCGTAAAACAGATATAGATTCCACGGAATGATCGCTATTGTACTTGTCCAGTCCGGACCATTCCCCCATTCGTATCCCCAGCCTGCAGTAGGAATGATTGAAGGCAATACGCCGTTGTCCTGCTGCTCGTCGCGATGATCCGCCAACCATTTTTCATAAATGGTAATGGCATCAAAGTTATATAAGCCAGTTTCGGAAGCGATGTGAGCATCGCCCGTCCAGCCATTCTTTTCCCTTTGCGGGCAGTCAGTTGGATAACCGAAGAGGTTCGAGAGATAAGAATTGTTCGTCGCTGACCAGATCTTGTTAATGAGATCACTTGATGACTGAATGTGTCCGGCGATTGGCACATCGCTGTGCATCTCTAGACCGGAAAGACTCGATTGCGTTAGTTCAATAGGTTGATCGCTGGTGACTTCAACGTATTGAAAACCTTTGTAATTGAAACGGGGCAAAAAGGTTTCTGTGTCGCCGCCCTTAAGAATAAAGATATCGGTCTGAAAAGGATCGGAGTCGTCTGTGGGGCGATAGTGTACGTCGATGTTTGACTGATCTACGTTTCCGATGCTGTCCAGCTGCTCACCGTGCTTTAGCCTGATCGTTGTGCCGGCATTTCCTTTTACTGTTAATTCGCTTACTCCGGCGATATTCTTTCCGAGATCAAAAATATATTTACGATCGTCGATCTTTTTGAAGCCATGCGCCGCGATCCGTGTCACGTGGCGGATCGGATGCAGTACCTGCGATTTGATTCTTGCTGCCGGATTGACTACCTCAATTGAAGATGCCCATTTGTTATCGTCAAATCCGGGAGCATTCCAGCCTCCCTGTTCCAGACGGGCATCGTAGTGTTCTGCAGTATAAATGCTGTTGAAGATCACTGGACTCAACGACGTTTTCCAGGAGGTGTCAGAAACGATAGTCTCAACAGTATTGTCATCATATTCGACGCGAATATTTATACAGAAGCGAGGGCGTCCTCTCCAGTGAGCCTTATGAAAATCCCACACCGCTGTCGATTGATGATTGTACCAGCCATTACCCAACAACATGCCGACTACATTTTGTCCCTGCTTCATTGAACGGGTTATATCGTGGGTAACATACAGAATGGTTTTGTCGAAGCGGGTGTACATGGGATCCATCACATGGTCACCGATTTTTTCACCATTGATTGAAAGTTCAAACAGCCCTGCGGCGGCAACATAAGCACGGGCGGAACGGATGCTTTTTGTCGCATCGAATGATTTTCTGAAATAGCCGGCGGGTTTGAGATTTACATCTTTACTGTCAGTGATCCAATTGCCCTTCCAGTTGGATTCCTCCTTCAAGCCGGTCTCAAAAGATGCGACGGCACTCGTGCGTGTTTCGCCATCTGACCAAACCTGCACGGTCCAGAAATATCGGGTGTATGGTTTCAACCTGGAGCCAGCATAAACGGCAAGATTATCCGAACCTTTTAACTGACCGGAATCCCATATTGTTCCTTTTCCGTTGCTGACTTGCACGGAGTCTTCATCCACCACAATGCGGTATTCGTCCTGAACAACATTGGATCTCCAGCGGAAGCGGGGTGTTTCAGAATCGACACCAACAGGATTTTCCATGTATTCGCACTGAAGTCCGATGGGAGCGGTGGGGCTCTCTTCAATCTTGTTTTTGCACGATATCGCAAGGAGTATTCCCAGCATTGCGAAAGTTAATCTGGAAAGCACGTTTGCCGTGAATTGGGTCATGAGACAATGTCTTACTGGAAGTGATGGTTGAAAATAGTGTTTTGTCGTTTATTGGCCAACCCATGTATAACAGCGGCAAAGGCCGGTTTCCTCTGGTTTCCGTTCCTGTAAAGGACTTTTGTTCTATGTGTCATTCAGGGTTACTTTGAGCTTCTCTTACCCGGAATCACATGCGCCTTTTGATTTTGTGTTTGATGGTGGTGGCCAGTATACCTGTAGTTGCACAGTCTTCTGATGCAAACACTCCTGCCGTGATGGATGTGATACCTGTTGCCGATTCTGTTGGTTTGTACGACAAGTTTGAGGCGCGACTGGTAATTAAATCGAACTTCGTCAACCCCTTCGATCCTGAGGACATTGACATCATGGCGACATTCGTCTCGCCATCAGGCAAAAAATGGAACATCCCCGGATTTTATCAATACACTTTCGGGACGATGTGGAAACTTCGCTTTTCACCAAACGAAACGGGAACCTGGACATACACGGTTCACGTACGCGACCGGCATGGCGAATCAACCAGCAGTAAATATTCCTTAAGGGCAATCCCATCAAAGTTCAAGGGGCCTGTTCGCATTGCCGACAATAAACGCTACCTGGAATACGGCAATGGAAGTCCGTTTTATGGAGTAGGCCTGTGGTACAACGGGAAGGTTACTGGCGAGAACCTTGATGACCTGAAAAGCAAAGGCGTAAACTTCATCAGCAATTTCATTACACCGCTCGAGACAATGGGCAGCGGAGTAGGGCGCTACGATCAGGACATCTGCGGACGGATCGATGATCTGTTTGCATTGTGCGAAGAGCGGGAGATCCTCATCAGCCTGAACCTTTGGTTTCATTCATTTCTTTCGGAGACCGTATGGGGCGGATTCAATATCCGATGGCATACCAATCCTTATCAGCAGGTCACATCGTCGCGTGAATTTTTTCGAAGCACGGCCGCATGGAAGTATCAGGAGAAGCTCTATAGGTATTTCATTGCGCGATGGGGATACAGCCGCTCTCTGGCAATATGGTTTATTGTTGATGAGATTAATGGAACAGATGGCTGGGTTTCCGGCGACAGCGTCCAGGCAGGCCGTTGGACAAAGAATGTGCATGATTACTTCAAGGCGAACGATCCCTATAACCATCCCACTACCGGCACGAGAAGCGGTGGTTTGAAAGAATTCTTTCACGATGGCTATCAGGCAACAGACATAGCGGCAAGAGAGATTTACGAGGCGCAGGGTTATCCGATCAATCACGCAGGCACCATCGACTCAGCTACCACACATCCTGTAAAGGACAGCTATCTTAATTATGCTAATCAGATCAAAACCATCTGGGACGGTTATAAGAAGCCTGTGATCATTGGAGAAACGGGATGGGATCACACGTTTTATGAGCCTGGAATGCCGGGATACATTGCTGCACATCACAATGCGCTTTGGGTTTCATTGACGACAGGTGCAGCGATGACTCCGTTCTGGTGGGCGTATAGCAGTAAACTGAATGATGTTATCGCATCGAAGCAATTGTTATGGATCCGCAAGTTCACCGATAATATTCCATTTGGCCGTATGACCAATCCGGTTCGCGTGCCGGTAAAGATCGCTGGCGCTGAAGGTTTTGCCATGCAGGGAGGTTCCGTAATTTTTGGCTGGGTTGTGGATCCTGTAGCTGATGTGGCGGGCGATCAGATTTCCATCGCCGCAGGACGCAGTGGCAAATACAAGTTGCGTCTGTACCATACTTGGCGTGGTGAGTTTATCAAAGAAGAGGAGCTGAGCACAACAACTGATGAAGTAACGTTTACTATTCCATCCCTGCACACTACGCAGAGTCATGCCAATTACATCGGTCAGGATGTTGCCTTTATTGTTGAATTCGTGAAAGAGCTTCCTGTTGCCGATGGCAAATCAAAAGGCAAGAAGCCTGGACGACGTTAATTCCGGATCGCGTTAAAGTTCACCGTTGAGTTCTCTGGCAATATGCCAGCGAATCAGGCACGATAGAACCAGGTCACGCCACAGCAGCAATCGCTTTGCGCATTTTTTCAATGCCCGTCTTTGCAACCTGCAAGGGGTCTTGTGCCCAGTATTCACGATTGAACAATTCAAGTGAAAGGATCTTCGGCCCTTTCATGTTCTTGAGATCTGTTAGTATTGAAGTAAGCGGCGCAACGCCATCGCCGGGATAAACGCGGTCTTTGTCTTCCAGCTTTTCACGGGCGATGGTATCGGGATAGTCGTTCATGTGGAAGATTTCGATGAGGCTACCATCAACCATCTTCAGGCAGTCAAATCCTGATCCTCCGCGGTGGAGGTGATATACGTCCGCAAGAATGCGTACACCGGGATCGTTGGCTACTGCAGCGGCCATCAGCACTTGTCCAAGATGGTAGAAACGCGATGCGCCCCAGAATTCCAATTGAGGTGTTACGCCTGTAGTACGACCTAATTCAATAATCTGCTTGAACCTATCGCCGACAATAAACATGTCGAGTGTATCAGTTTGTTTGATGCCGGCAGAGGGAGCAGCCATTCTCGGGCATCCCAGTGCGGCCATCATTTCCATTTCTTCTTTGAGCTGAACCAAGCCCGCTTTGCGCTGAGACTCATCGTCAACCATCCAGGGTGCGAACCCAATGGCATCCACGACGGGTACCTTGCTGTCGTCGAGCAGTTTCTTAAGTGCCTTCAGCGTTCCGCCTTTTGAAAGATATTCTTTAACATCTCCCGTCCACAGCTCGATACAATCATAGCCGGCACGCGCGGCGATGTCGATGTATTTTTCAACACCGAGCTTTTGCCCCATGATGGTACTGGTGTTAAGCGAAAGCTTGAACTTTTCGGATGCTTTCACAGGCTTTTCTGCCTTGGCGAGGGGACTTGCGACTGAGAGCGCTGCGGCAGCGCCTGCAGTTTTGAGGGCATCTCTGCGATTCATAGGTGTTGTTTTTTGAGCCGGTTCGAGGCTACGAAAGTAATAAAACTTCGCTATGAAACCGTTGGCAATCATGTGAACGGTAGTGAGATGCCGTTCGTGAAGATTCCATAAAATCTTTCCTAAGACCGCATATATTTGAGCATGGCTAATAAAAAACTAACAGTCCTTGTCGTGGGATGCGGCAACATGGGGGCTTCTCACGCCACGGCATATCATCTTACCGACGGCGTTGAAATCTGCGGTCTTGTTTCAACCGGCAAAAGCAAAGAAGTGCTGAATGCCAAACTTGGCAATAAGTATCCATTGTTCGATTCTTATGAATCTGCCCTCAAGCAAACCAGGCCAGATGCGGTGTGTATCTCCACCTATCCGGATACTCACGAGCAGTATGCAATCATGGCCTTCGAACAAGGTTGCCATGTCTTTATTGAGAAGCCTCTGGCAGCTACAGTTGCCGGGGCCGAAAGAGTTGTTGCAGCTGCCAGGAAGGCCAATAAGAAGTTGGTGATTGGCTATATCTTAAGACATCATCCATCGTGGGAGAAATTCGTAGAGCTTTCGCATTCTTTGGGCAAGCCCCTGGTGATGCGCATGAATCTCAACCAGCAAAGTCATGGCTATATGTGGACCGTTCATAAGAACCTGATGGACAGTCTTAGTCCGATCGTTGACTGTGGTGTGCATTA
Source organism: Chryseolinea sp. T2 (assembly GCF_037203685.1). Lineage (NCBI taxonomy): Bacteria > Pseudomonadati > Bacteroidota > Cytophagia > Cytophagales > Fulvivirgaceae > Chryseolinea > Chryseolinea sp. T2. The sequence goes on along the minus strand of NZ_JBBCAU010000007.1, from coordinate 112,060 downwards.
TATTGATGTAATGTGTCAGATGACCCGCTCAAAGCCGGTTCAGGTATATGCGATTGGCGCCCGACTTACAGAGGAGATACCTGCGGGGAATTATAACTATGGGCAATTGCAGATACGCTTTGAGGACGGATCGGTGGGTTGGTATGAAGCCGGTTGGGGACCGATGATCAGTGAGACGGCTTTCTTTGTGAAGGATGTAATTGGTCCGAAAGGCTGCGTATCGATAGTTGCAAAGAACGCCGGAAGCGCGGGGCAATCTGCTTCAATTGAGGCCCATTCAAAAGCTGAATCGTTGCGTTATCATTACGCTGATCTGGATCAGTCAGACGAGTTTGCGAAAAAAGATGAGTGGATTGATTTAAGTGACGAGCCTGACCACCAGGAGCTATGCAATAGGGAACAACGTTTCTTCCTTAATGCCATTGCCAAGGACGTTGACTTATCTGATCACATGCAGGACGGTGTAAACAGTCTGCGAATTGCCTTCGCCTGCGACGAATCCGTCCGTACCGGCAAAGTAGTTATGCTTTAGAATGGACTAAGCTGCTTTAATAATGATGCTATATAAGGTTCTGATACGCTAATCAAGCCCAGGCCTTTCAAATCATCAAATCAACCTATCAATAAATAAAAAGGGCTGCCTTTCGACAGCCCTTTTTTATTGCTCAATTTAGATTAATGCTTTTGTAACTACGCTTGCAATTAGATGCGAACGATAGTAGAGATACCAGCAGCGTTGATTACTTCGAAAGTAGCGCCACCTTCAACACTCTGCATGTTGAATATCTGTGCGAAGCTACCAGCTGAATCTTTAGTGCTTGTGTGGATCAGGTTGTTGTTAGCATCGAAGATGTGGATGGTAACGAGGTCGTTAGCATTTCCAACAGACAACAGGTATTTGCCTTCCTGAGCAAGCTTTGCTACGTGTACGTTAGCAGGAGTAGCTTTAGCAGGCTGATAGTTTACTTTTTCAGTTTTTACACCAGAAGCGTCAACCAACTCTACAGTATAAGTACCAGCAGAAAGACCTGCGAAGTTCAAAGGAAGAATGAAACCTTGTTGTACGTTGCGTGATTCAGAGAACACCAGTGTTGAAGAAGCATCGTAGATGTTCAACTTAATCTTACCAGTTGCGCCTTTGTAAATCACCTTTACTACTTCAGAGCCTTTAGGTGCGATAACAGCCAGAGCTGCGTTAGAAGGATCAGCATTAGCAAATGCGCCCGATGCACTAACGAGAAGAAGGGCGGCCAGAACGATTGATCTTGTTTTCATATTAGTATCTATTTTTTTCTGTGTTTATGATACAAATATACGGCTGCCGCAAAGTGCGGTTCGGCCGCTGTAAGGAAACCGTATTTATTAGGTGAAACAACGATTGCATAAAAAGTGAGAGGGAAATTGTCAAAAACGGGTGGTCTGCGTATAGCGCAAACGTGTGATGGTTTTTGTTAAAATCAGTCAACGTTTGCAGTAGATTCCTTTACTCAATACGCGTCTGGTTGTTCCCATTTTTCTAACGTTTCCTGAAGTACCGATCCGACAGACTGCCGTCTCCATCCACTCATCGTTTACATCCGCCGTTTGGTTAATTGTGAGAATTTTGGCGCTTACACATCGGCACGAATAAAGATTAACGATTGCAATGCGACTTGCCTAGTTTGTTGTCAAAAATTGAATACAGGAATTAGTAGATCATCCTATTAATAGTAGATCAGGATCCAGGGGATGGACCTGTAAAATTTAGACGGGGGAGTTGATGGTTGAACAGTGGAAGGGTTAGGATGAAGCACGTAACCGACTTGTGTCTTTTAATAGGAGCTGACGGGAGACGATTTTGGTCCCGTCTTTTCCAAATTTGGACCGCCCTGCGCGACTTGCACACTCTCCGTTCGGGAAGCCTGCCACTACTGCAGCTGTGGCGGAGCGATGGGTTCAGAATTCCACATTTCTACAATTTTGGAAGGCCCTTTCCGGGACGCTCGAATCCCACAAATTGGTACACTTTTTTCTCTATATCACGCAACGGACGGGATATGCACCACGTATACAGCTGGCGTCCGGTAAGGAAATTAGAAATTCAGAGCCATTATGAACAAGAGGGGTAATTGGTTGAGAGGTACAGTAGTCCTGATGACTGCGGGGGCAGTGCTTTCGTCGTGTAGTCACAAGGTTGCTCCGTCGGCCTCCGGCACACCAGCGAAGCAGGATTCGGCAATGCAGGCTGTATCGATTCCCCTGAAGTCGTTGCCTTTGGATACCGTTATCTCACCTCTGAAAAGCCGGATAGCGTCTGTTGAATCCAATTGGCGCCAGGAAATAGTTGCCAAGACAGCATCATTCTATAAAATCAAGGGGTATCAGACAACATGGTTTTTGGATCGTGGCCCATCGCCATTGTTCTATGAGGCCTATAACATGCTTAAAGAGGCAGCAGTCCATGGTTTAGACCCTGCAGCTTATCTCGACAGCAGCCTCGAACAGCGTATCGCTGATCTTTATAAGCAGGAGCCAAATGCCAATTCGATTGTTGAGCTGGATATGGCGTTTACTGATCGCTTCCTGTTGTTCACCACTCACGTTGGCGAGGGCAGGGTGATTTCCGTTGCCAATGGAAAAAGCGTTTGGAGGCGTTTACCTGGCGTAGTAGCGAAAGACGTTGATTTCGTAACCAGTGCTGCAACAGCCGAAGATCTTCGTGCGGCCGTTAAGCGTGTACAACCTCAGAATGAGCAGTATGCCCGCTTACAGGAGGCGTTGGTATTTTACAGAAGTGTACAGCAATATGATATTGATCCGGTCAGCATCCCTTCGTCAATTAAACCCGGCGAGCGAAGTGTAGCTATACCGTTGCTCCGGAAAAAACTTCAATATCTGAATGGTAAGTTTTCTACATCTCAGGTATCTCATAACGACAGTTCAGCTGTCGTAAGTGGACACGCGGCGACAACTGTTGCTCAGGAGCAGGATTCGTTATTCTATGATTCGGAGCTTGTAGCCGCGGTACAGCTGTTTCAAAAACGTCACGGTCTTACGGCCGATGGTGTGATAGGAGATCGGACACTGCGTTATATGAACCAAAAGATTTCGGATCGCGTAGCGCAGATTGCCGTTAACATGGACCGTTTACGCTGGATGCCGGCAATCGCAAACGACCGCTATCTGCTCGTAAACATTCCAGACTATAAGCTCACTGTTTATGAAGGAGCTACCCGCGCTTTCGACATGCGTGTAATTGTAGGAAGTTCAACAACTCCAACTCCGATATTCAACGATCAGCTCAATCACATTGTATTTAGTCCGACGTGGACCGTTCCAACCAGTATCATCAAAAACGAGATCATCCCTAACCTGAGAAAAGATTCTACTTATTACTCAGAAAAGAACTTTGTGATCTATAAACAGGATGTACAGATCGACCCGGCGCTTGAAAACTGGAAAGATCCTAATATCAATCCTTATCAGCTGCGCGTGGTTCAGAATCCCGGTACTGACAACTCACTGGGTTCAGTGAAATTCATGATGCCTAATAACCTGAGTGTCTATCTTCATGATACTCCTTCGAGAAGACTCTTCACAAAGGACTATCGTGCGTTGAGTCATGGTTGTATCAGGCTTCACGAGCCGGCGAAGCTTGCTGAATACCTCCTTAAGGATCAGCAGGGTTGGGATGCAACCAGAATTTTGAAGGCGATGAGCGGATCGTCACCTGCGACGATCATATTGAAGAAACGATATCCAGTGTATCTCACTTATCAGACGGCCTGGGTGGATGATGAAGGATTGCTTCAGTTCCGGGAGGACATTTATGGTCACGACAAGGCGCAGCTGAAGCAATTGATGGTTTCTAAGCCAGTGCCGGTGACAAGCGTAGCAGTTTCTGCTGCAGGTATGTAGAGCAGGAGAAGGGCCGGGGATTAATCCTGAACCTTTGCGGACGCCGTAAGCGTCTGAATCAAAGACGATGCATCAAGGATAGAAGATGATCGCAGGTATTGCTCGTCGTCGAAATAGGCGAAGACCATGGTTTTCTCTTTCACAACATCGATGATCTTTTTCCCAAGCTCAACGGGCAGCGCAGGACAACCCTGACTTCTTCCTAACCGGCCATATTTTTTTATCCAGGCTTCGCTTACGTACTCAGCGTTGTGAATTACGACGGCGCGTTCGCGAATCCTGTCGTTATATCCCTTCTCCATGCCATCAAGTTTGAGACTGTAGCCCTTACTGCCCACATAGGTCTCACCCGTTACATAGAATCCAAGACTGCTTTGATTGGAGTGCACAACATTTGAAAACGACTTTGCTTCGTCTTCGCCGGTATTCTTTCCGTGACTCACGTAGGTAAAGAACTTGACAGCGAGAGCTTCAAGATCGATAGTATAGAATCTTTTAAGTGTGCTTTTCTTGCTGAAGTCGATGATCGAAATCATCTTTTTGTCGCTGAGCTTTCCTTGCTGACTGAGGTTGAAATACCCCGTCATCGCATACTTGAAAACTTTATAAGACAGATTGTACTCTTCAAGGTTGATGGAACGGTAGAGAGACTGAATTGAATCCTCGAATACGAGTTCGTCGGAAAAGAACCCATTGATGAAGCCTAAGGGACGAGATGTTATTGCGAGGGCTTGCGAGCTTGCGGTGTTGACCAGTGACGCTGCGGTTGCAGGGAATTCGGAGTTACTATTGTCCCCGTTGCGAACCGAGGTAAATTGGAAAGCCGTCGTAATGGCAAAAAGCAAGACAAGCATCACTGATCGTATCATCCTCTTTCTGGTTAAACCACGAAAATACCTGATTCTGAGGAAGAAACAGTACCCCAGAGTTGCGGAGATTGCCGTTTGCGGCTTTGAATGCGGACTCCCGGCCGACGAACAGACAAAAACGGCCGATGGATGACATGGTCAAACAGGGGTTCTGCACCTCTGTTTGGCGTATTAGAGGCTAGAAGTCTGTGCTGGGCTGCTTCAGGTCGAGTTCCTTAATCCAGACATTGCGATAGAATACGTCATGTCCCTCGGCCTGAAGTTTGAGGCCGCCTGGAACATCTGTGATGCCTTTTCCGCCATCATTGCCACCATCGATACCGGAGTTTGGACCACCCCAAACCTGGCTGATCTCATGATTGGTGTGCGCTTTCTTGCCGTTGAAGTATAATGTCACGCGCGCCTTTTCTGTGAGCTTCCCATCCTTAAAGCGGGCGGCGCGAAAAACGATATCATACGAGTTCCATTTGCCAACGCCATTGTATAACTCATATGGAGAACGCGTTTCATTGATGACGGCTGCTAGCCCATGCGTTGTAGTATCTCCGTCGAGGACCTGTATCTCGTAACGATTTTGAAGATATACTCCGCTATTGCCTCCCGGTTTCGCAATTAGGAATTCGACATGCGCCCGGAAATCGCGAAACTCCTTCTTGGTAACTATATCGGCCGCGCCGTATTTGCCGCCAGCACCGGCGGGATCGTTGCTGCTAATCACTGTTCCTTTGTCGACCGGGTCAGGCACTACAGTCCACTTAATTGGAAGAGTTGCCGCCAGGCGTGGACCTTTCCAGTACGTCCATTTGTCGTCCAGCATTTTGCGCGAACCGTCAAGATAGACTTCTGCGCCTTTAATAGGCTTCGTGCCAACGCCGACCTGTGCAGATGAAAGCAATGGCATGGCGAACAGGCATAACATCAGAACCTTGGGAAGCGACGTAGTTTTCATTGGGGCAATCTATTTGTAGTGAATGATAAGTTACCGGAAGAAGCGAAATCCACTGCGGACATGCTTTCCAGGTTTGTCAAGATAATGCGAATAGTCGAAACGCCGCTCTTTTGTATGATGAAAGGTAACAGCAGGCTCATCAGGTAAGACGTGTGTTGTATCCGGGTTGTTCTATCTTTGTGCAAAATCCAGCAGCAATGACCCAGTTCATCGAATTGCAAACGTCGGACGAAATTGGAAGCAAGTCCGAATTGATTAATGTGGCCAGTATTGGACGCGCCTATGAGAGTCCTCAAAACACCACGAAGTCAATCGTCGAGTTGAACTATCAAAGTGTTCACGACGCTCCTGTGTATCTTGAAGTAGACATGCCCTATGACCGCCTTCGTGCGTTGCTGCTGCAGTCTGATAATCATTGAAAACAATAGCTTGCCTGACCTGGTAAGGGTTTCATGGCTCCTTTGTGGCCATGGAATTTGTCCGGTGAAATGCTTTTGGGTTATCCAATCAAATCCCATTTCTTACGGTACTTGCGCGAGAGCAGAGCACTTGCTTCTTTGTCGTCGATAAAATCTTCGCGGGAAGCGTTCCATTTCAGGGGCCGGTTCAGACGCCACGAGATCACCGCCAGGTGCATGGGCAAAGTCATTTCGCGGACGTACTCCAGGTTGGACTCGGGTTGATTCCTGCTGCGAACTGAATCGAGAAAGTTTTGCTGATGACCTGGTGAGCGCACAATAGACTGTGCAACGGTTGGGATATCGGTCACGGTTTCTCCATTGATTGTCAGTGAGCGGGTTTTATAGTCGCATATCAGCGTTCCCTTATCGCCTTCGAAGTAGGCACCAATTCCACGTTCTGCAGCTCCAGGCACATTGGGTGGAGTTGTTGTCCAGTAAACCTTGAGATTATCGAATTCAAAATCGGCATCGACCCATTTCGGCGCATCGGCAACACCGTCGGTTTTTTCACCTCGTGCCGTAACAGATTTAAGGCCAGTTGGCTTTACTGCCCACCATGCAACGTCAGCGATATGGCACCAGAAGTCAGCGAATACTCCACCTGAATAATCCAAAAAGTATCGGTAATTAAGATGGCACCGTTCAGGATAATAATCGACGTAAGGAGCTGGTCCGAGCCACATATCCCAATTAAGCGTTGGAGGAGGAGCAGTCGGTGTCGGATGGCCCATCCCTGGTGAGAATCCGGTCTTCCAAAGACGAACAGTATGCACTTTGCCAATGGCACCAGATTGAATCAGCTCCACAACGCGATGGTAATTATCAGTTGCATGAATCTGCGTGCCGAGTTGAAAGATGCGCTTGTGTCTCTTTCGGGCCTTCAGCATTCGTTGTCCTTCATGAACATCGTACGAGAGGGGCTTTTCGCCATACACATCCTTTCCGGCATCGAAGGCCAGCATGGCAATTTGAGCGTGCCAGTGATCCGGAGTTGCAATTGTTACGGCGTCGATGTCTTTCCTTTCGAGGACATGCCGGAAATCTTCATATCCAACGGCACTGGTATCCGGTTTCAAAGACTTCAGCTTTGCGAGTGTGGTTTCCAGATGCGTTTTGTCGAGATCGCATAGCGCAACGATCTCCGCATCGGGCAATGCAGCAAACCAGTCCATATGCTGATTACCCATGCCGCCGAGGCCTATGTGGGCTATTCTAACCTTATCGCTAGGCGCAGCGCGTGAAATGAAGTTCGGCAGGATGGCAAAACCTAAAGCTGCGCTACCTGCAGCAATAAACTGTCGGCGGGAAACGGGTTTGGTCATGGCGTATTGGGGTTGTAATCAAACTTATCCAATTGCAGCCAATCATCCCAGAGTATGAGGATCAACGGTTTGCCAAAGCGAATGACTGGTAGTGTAAGGTTGGTGCACCACTTAATTATACGTGGTACTCATTGTGAACTGTTCTTTACTATCATGACTGATGCGCTCCCATGTCTTCCTCCAGTAAAAAAGCGTCCAACGGTAGGTTACTACGCGTTCGTAAAAGTCACCCCCACCCACTCTCACCCATTCATAGGTCTTAATACTAAATGGACCGTGGATACTCAATGGCTGCGGTTGGGCCGTCCATGTTACATAAAACAGCTGGTGTTGGAGTTGTTCCTGGAACAACGAGTCGAGATCTGATCGACGCTGAAACTTTACAAATTGTACATTGAATTTTGATTTTATCAACGACGGGTGAGAACTAAGTTGCTGCGATCTGTAGCTCCAGGAGTCGCCCGTCATGCAGTCGGTAGTATAGAAGTCTTTTACGAGAATTGTATCGGAGAAATGATGGATGGCGCTGCACCAATCGTCGTCCATGAGTTTGCCAGTAAGCTGACGATCGGCGATGGTGACAAAGGTAATGATCTGAACAACCATGACAGCACTCGCTATCAGGACCCATTTTTTCATATCAGTCAGACTGCTTTGATTTAAGCTACGAAGTTTTAGAGTTAAAAAAAATGGTGATCGCCAGATACATGCGGCATGTTGCCAAGGCGGGAGTTTCAAATCTTCTCCCGGAAATCGTAATTATGATTCGCTGCATTACCTGACGCCTTATATTTGAAACTGGCTTCATGGTCGACGTCTTTGAAGTATAAATACTGACTGCTGGCGAATGAAGTTGGTGAATGTGCGAGTTGGAATAGAGAACCAAACGGTGCTCAGGGATGGAATAACGTTGAAAGAATGAATGAAGAGAAAAGAAATATGAACGAGTCGTCGAAAACGCTACGGAAGTTAGATGCAAAGTTCCTCAACAGCGAGCTTGAATTTACTGCGTCTAGAAGCGATGGCCCGGGCGGGCAGAATGTGAACAAGGTGAGTACAAAGATCACGCTGCGGTTTAACGTGCGGGATTCTCAGTTACTCAACGGGGACGAGAAGGATCGCATTCTTAAGAAACTTGCCACCCGCCTTACAAAGGAAGGCGTGTTAATCCTGTCCGGTCAGGCATCCCGGTCACAACTTCAGAACAAACTGGATGTTGAAGAAAAACTGAATTCGCTCCTTCTTACCGCCTTAAATGTTGAAAAAACGAGGAAGAAGACTAAGCCTACCAAATCGTCCCGCGAAAAGCGTAAATTCAGTAAGATGTTGAACAGTGATAAGAAGAAGTGGCGTCAAAAGCCGTGAGGCGATTGTTTTTACCCAGAAGTTCATTTTTTGACTTTTTGCGCCATTTTCCTACTTGACCGATTTTCCAATTTTCTAATGCCGTGTCCCAGTTTGGCAAAGAAATCGTGCGGTAAGGCCATTTTTGAGGTGTTTTAAGCTATTTGTCCAGTGGCACGTTTTTCAATGATATCATTTTGTTAAGAGTTAATAACATGAGCTTCAAGTCTATTATCATCCGTTTGTATTACATGCTCATACACTGCGACGGCAAGGTTAACGAAGGCGAAATCGCGTTGGGAAAGCGCATGATGGAAGCCGAGCAAATCAGCGAAGCAGAATTCGATCGCTTAGTTACTGCCCTTCAGGACCGGGATCTGGCCGCTTTGTATAAGGAGTGTATCGTTGAATTAAAGAGGCTGCCCAAGCCTTTGCAGATCCGTTGCATTGCCTGGCTTTGTGTTCTGGCCAATGCCGATGGTTTCATGGACCGTGCCGAGTGGCAATTCATTTACAAGATCTATCACCGCGAACTTCAACTGCCGCTCGATGTAATCATGGGTGTGCAAAAGGAGCTTATGCGAAAGGTGAACGCAGTGATTATCGAGCAGATCGCTCCGAATCTTTCCAATCCCAGATTGGCATTGTTTTAATAGTAGCAATTTCTGGAAACAAATCGCAAACCAGGTCAGTAGCTCAAAACGTATCGCGGAACAATACCCAGCCGCTTAAGTTGTCGGAATAACAGTTGTAGGCAAGAGATTTCTAAGGCTGCTCCAAAAAGGAAAACGGGAGCAACCACGTTAATGACTGCTCCCGTCTTCGTTGCATGATTATCGTAATAATCACTCAACATCCAATCACTAAGTCATCTCATTGAAACTGGATTGAAGCATCTTACGATTTTCTTCTCCAAGTTCATCCTTGCGAATGATCTTATGTTCCGAATCAGTTGCGAGATCCTGAGATTCGCACCGACACGATCAAACTCTCCAGGCTTCTTTAGTTTTATCTCCCGAAGGAAACAAAATTTTGTTTACCTGTTTTGTCTGACCTACGCGGTGACTTGTTTGTTAATTGGTGATATGAAGATACCCTCTCAACTAATGACAATCCAAAAAAGATATCATTTATTACTCCACAACTTTTGCACTAAGTTATGCACAAATCATTTGTTGATTTGTTGATTTGTTGATTTGATGATTTGGAATGTACTGTCGCAATTCAAATTATTTCATTGCACGTTTTTATATTCACGCATGTTCATCCAAAAGTGTAGGGGGCAATTGTCACAAGACGAGACTCAAAGCATTCAATAATAACCGCAATGCGCGTCACTCTTAAAGCTACGAATGGACCTCACGTCTTCTGCTTTTTCTTTTTGGCAGAAGGAAACAGGACATTGTTGAGAATTAAACGATAGCCGGGCGAGTGCGGGTAAAGATTGAGATCCGTTACACCTCTTCGTCTGCCAGGTGATCCTTCGGGATCATGACCACCATAGTAAGTCCAGTGCCCTTTGCCCAGTTCACCATAGATGTATCGGACGTTTCCAGCTTCATCGTTTTCCCCAAGAACGAGCGCTTCCGGTTTTACGAGAGTTTTGAGGAAGGATGTTGTTTGCCCTGTGAATTCTTTGATGACATACTCGTGATCCTGGGTCAGCATAGAAGGAATGATGTCCCACTTGGCGGAGAAGCTAAAGAGGCGAAAGAAGTCTTTGCTGCTTTCAAAAAAATCAGGCCGCCCTGTATTGATGTTAGAGAATCGTCTGCTGTTGCCGAACTCGAGGGTAAAATTTTCAAAGGCAAGAGTCTTCGAATAATCCAGCTTACTTTGAATGTCTGGTGCATCATCATCGAAAGAACCTTCAAGAAATTCGAGGCCATCGGCGGCCAGTGCGATATCAAAGGTTTCGGCACCGGAGCACATGGCAAACAGGTAGCCGCCTCCTGCGCAGAAGCCTTTAATCTTGTGCGCTACTTCCGATTTCATTTGTGACACAGATGAATAGCCGAGTCTGGTTGCTGTGGCTTCCTGCATCTTTGATTCGAGGATGGCCGACTCGCGCCACATAAAACGCCAATGCTGCCCTGTGAAATCTTCGTGATGCAAATGCAGCCAGTCATAAGAGGCCAGTGCATCCGTGAGTACCTCGTCGTCGTAAATGATTGTGTATGGTATCTCGGCATAGTCCAGTACTGTAATCACAGCATCTGTTTCATCTGCAATCAGTTCGTTCTTGATGGAATAGACAGCAATTCTCGGAGCGGTTTCAAGGCGAACGACATTCATATTTACTGAAGGGCTCGCGATTTCCTGGAGGATATTATTTGTTCTGATGTCGGAAACGGCTTCGAAGGAAACTCCACGAACCACGCATTCACTGGCAACGTCTTCGCTATACGGTATGAGAAAGCTGCCTCCTCTGTAGTTCAGAAGCCAGTCTACATACACGCCTTCTTTTAAGGCATGAAAGGCAAGGCCATAAGCTTTAAGGTGATTTTGCTGATGTTGATCCATGGGAATCAGTATCGAGCCGGCCCGGCAGCACATCAGCCCGATCGTTATGAGCACCGATATCAAAACTGCTCCTCTCAACATAGTCAACCGCCACAACGGTTCGTGATATGATTAAGGTCAGCAATTTTTAAATCAATTGCAATGATAGTTTGTCTGGCGTTGTGATGATTTGGCTGAGAGGGAAAACCGAACGCCTTCACTTAAGAAACAACGGTTTGCACAAGCAGCTTTTGCGGTACGTCCTGGCCAGGGGCTTTATGTTCAAAGGATTAAGTACGGTGTTGCCCGGGATCTTTATGATATCCGGAAATCGACATAATGATCCCGGGGTATTATATTTGAACCAACAAATTGAATTACAAAGCATTTCGCTATGAGATTAGGTCAGATCGCCCGGAAGTTAGGTGTTAGCCAGGGCGAAGTTGTTCGATACTTGTCGGGTCAGAATCTGGCAGTAGAGGAGGGGAGCAACGTTAAGCTTGAAGAGGTTCACATTCGTTCATTGTATGCGCATTTTGCGCCGTCGGAAATTTTCGATTCGAAACAAACTGTTGAAGAGCAGTCCCAGGCATCAGATGCAAAGATTTCCGATGCACCCATTGAAAATGCAGATGAGCGGGCTTTATTGAACCCACCGGAGGAGCCAGCAAACGCACCAGAACAACCTTCTGAGCCGGTAGTAACAACGCCGTCATTAACAACCACGCCCAATGACCAGAGCGAAACTATTCGCGCTCCGAAAATCGAGCTTGCCGGCCTAAAGGTGATAGGAAAAATCGAATTGCCTCAGCCGAGGAAAAAAGAGACGGCGCCAGGTGAGAACGCTGACGGGTTGCAGGCACCTGCAGCCGCATCGACAGAAGGTGAAGGTACCGCATCCACAACTCCTGGTACCGAAAGTCCAGGTTCTCGTCCCGAGAATATCAGACCCCTTAACCGCGAAAGCCGCAGACCCGATGACAAGCGTCGATCTCAAAACAAGCACCCAAGGGAACAACGGCCTTATAAGAATCCTATCGCTGCGCAACGCGAGCGCGAAATCGAAGAGGAGCTTCAGCGCAGAAAGGAGAAAGCCGCACAGGAAAAAGAGAAGCGAACCCAGAACTACCAAAAGCGAGTGAAGCATTCTCCTCCAACCAAGGCGGCGAGATTGATTGAGGAGCCACTGGAGCAAATAAACGAGACTATTCTGAACGAACAGCCAACTACCTGGTTTGGTAAGTTCATGAAGTGGTTCCGCAGCTAGCCTGCAGCTGCCTGGTCAACCTTGCGAGAAGTAAAAACTTTGCCGGTGCAATTGAGGTTGACTACGTCCGGGACGTAGTCCTTTATTTCCTTACTTATTTCCTCACGGCGTCAATAGTTTTGTGCGCAGTGAATTTCATCACCAGAGGTAGTACAAGTCGCGCAATCCAACCTGCCTTTCTAAGTTTCTGACCGATCAGCAGATCGATGCCCAGGTTTGATCCGGCCTTTAAAAGAGTACCAGCAGTGCTTTGACCATTGTTGCCTGAACGAGCAAAGAACGATAACACCTTTGCCACGGGTTGAATTTTTTCGCGTATCTCCACAAACTCCGACCGCAAGTACCCTTTTTGCCGATTTAAATCTTCCTGGAGGCGCTTACGTTCAGCAACCACTTCATCGAATGTGCTAAACTTGTTCATAGATGTTGCGAACGATAATATTCCGAAGCCAGGGAAGAATGGTTGAGTTTGCTGTAAGTAGACCTATTAACAGGAGGAAGAGATAAAACCCGCCTACTATAAAGAAACCCGCTTTCATATTATGCATCGCATCGCCGATCCACCAGGCGGTTCCAAGCCCGGCGAACAGGAGAACGAAAACACCTACGACAAGAATTAAAATGCCAAAGATGCTAACAGATCCCCCTCTCGCCGCGCTCTCGACAATGCGGACATTAACGAAACAGCGGTAGGTTTCAATCAAGTCGCCCACTGCATCAACCACTCCGTTTTGCTGCTCCCTGTCACTCGTTTCCATTGTACCGAATTTGAATTTCAGTTCTTGCTCATCTCTTTCAGCTGTGCACCGATCTCTTCTGCGGTACTCTCAGATTTCGATTTTGCTTTGGCCACGGCATCCTTGCCCATATCAATCAACGATCCTAATTCGGATAACCAATCCTTTGTTCCGTTAGCCAGTTTCTTCTGAAGATCTTTACCTTTCTCAGGTGCGAACAGCATTCCGATAATCGCTCCAGCAGCCGCTGCGGCAGCCATGCCCACTACGAATTTGGTTGTTGTATTCATAATAATGTTGGTTTGTTTTCTTATACTTTTCTGTTTCTCATCAACTACTGCGCCAACTTCATCACTTACATTACTGGCATCATCGTCAGTACACCTATTTAACGTAACGGTTTTAGAATCGTTATTCGAATGTAGGTGACTTTGCTTTCTGCCTTCGGATCCGAAGTGGTCTTTTCGTTGTACTTTTTTCGTCAGTGTTGTTTTCGTCTGATTCACCAGGGAGTTGATCACCCAGCAGTACACCCCATGGACGAAGCTGAGGAACTTTATCGAAGATTACTTTCAACACTGCCAGTCCAGGAATGGCGAGGAACATGCCAGGTATACCGCAAAGTGCACCACCTACCAAAACGCCAACGATGGTAACAAGCGCGTTTATCCGCACTTTGTTTCCAACGATCCATGGCATTGTAAAATTGTTGTCAATAATCTGAACCACGGCAAGTACAACACCCACCCACAGCACGAGCTTAGGTTCTTCAGAACTAACCAGCGTAATGACCATGCAGAAAATATTCGCGACGAGCATACCGACGTATGGAATGAGGTTGAGCAATGCAGCGAGCAGGGCCAGAAATACAACATACTTTATGCCCAGTATGAGGAAGCCAATGGTATTTAAAGTGAATACTATCGTAGTTTCTATCATCAGGCCTGTTACATATTTCTGCGCAATGGTACTTGATTGCAACAGCACATCGCGTACTTCTTCTTCTGTTCCATTTTTGAATACGCCGACAATGAAGTACTTGATAGTTTCCCGATAGTACAAAATAAGAAAGGTATAAATGGGAAGGAGCACGACATAAGCAAGGCTGCCCGTGAGTGAGCCCAGCGTTTTACCTACCACCTGCGGGCTTTTTTCTTTTATGCCTGCGACGGTGTCTTCAATGTATTCGTTTTGTTTGGAGACAGCGATGTTCATGTGTTCGTTTACCCATTTTTGAAAAGAATGTCCCAGTGTAACAAAGCGTTCCTTCAATGCTGGCGCATCGTCGAGGAAGTGCATGATCTGCGTCGAAAGGAAATACAGAATAGCAACGAAGGTCACAAAAGTGAGGACCACCGGTATTAGTATGGAGAGAACCTTATGAAGACCTTTTGATTTGAGAAACTTTACGATCGGAAGGAGCAGCGTCGCGAGAAGAATGGCGAACAGAATAGGAATGATAATGTCCCGCCCGAGAACCACGCCCGCTGCTAATAAGCCTATGGCCAAAAGGGATACTCCGAACTTTAGATAGAATGGGGAATTGTCTGCGGTCTTATCCATACAAGGATGATTTTATTCAGCCAGACTTAATTTCCGTGCCAGCAAAACCGACTCGTTATCAGGTATAAGATTCGATGAGACTGGTTTCATGACGACATCTGCTGTGTAAAATTGTCCACACGCGCCGCTTCAATTTCTACATTAAAACATTGTGTTGTGCGTGTTTGAATTGATCGGAGCATAGGGGCTAACTTTATTCAAGGCGCAGTTCTTGTTTTGATTTCGTCGCAGTAAAAATCAAATGAGATGGGTCTTAAACATCTTGGAGTTTCTTCCTGGACAATACTTAAAAAGACAGTCAGCAACTTCATTGCGGATGATTCAGCGTCTTATGCCTCCTCCATCGCTTTCTACACGATATTCTCTCTGCCGGCCGTACTAATAATAGCATTGGCTATAGGGGCCGCATTCTATGAACGCAACGTTGTAGAAGAGGAGTTGCTGAGCCAGGTCGGGCGCCTGATTGGACCAGATAGCGCTAATGAGATCAGGTCAATATTATCGCATGCAACTTTTGATGCAACCAGTACCTTCGCGAAAGTGGTGGGTATCATTACACTAGCGTTCAGTGCTACCACTGTATTCATTTCTCTGCAAACAACACTTAATAAAATCTGGGGCATAAAGCCTAAACCCAAACGCGGTCTGATCAAGTTTCTGCTTAATAGATTATTGTCGCTGGCCATGGTGGCTTCCATCGGATTCCTGCTTCTCGTTTCTCTTGTGATCGATGCTGTGCTCGTGATCTTTCAGGAGATACTCTCTAGGATGCTCGCCGGAATAACGTTGTATGTTCTGAATATGGTCAACATTGTTATATCGCTGGCACTTGTGACGGTGATTTTTGGACTGTTGTTCAAAGTGCTTCCCGATGCAAAAATCAAATGGCGTGATGTATGGGTGGGTGCGGCGATTACAACAATACTTTTCGGTCTGGGAAAATATCTCATAGGATTTTATCTGGGCAACAGCACGTTTAATTCAGCTTACGGTGCCGCCGGTTCATTGGTGATAGTCCTGGTTTGGGTCTATTACTCGACGGTTATTTTTCTGTTTGGAGCTGAGCTTACTTCGGTATATGCTGAAGAATCAGGAAGCAAGATTGAACCTTACGAGACGGCGGTAAAGGTACAGACCATTGAACTGGAGAAGAACGAGAAGAATGAAACCACCGCTGTCGAAAAGAGTCCGTTGAGACATACTTGAAAAGAGCGCGTCGTGTGAATTCGATGGATCATTCTATAACTTATGAGATTAAATGCGCAAGGCGATGCACCGATGCCTCTTGATTGTTGTAATATTTTTCGTGTCGGTGGGAGCATTGAAGGCCCAGCAGAAGCGCAATGCGAAAGGAGATACCAGCAAAGAAGTAAGGTCGTTTAAAGTTAAACGTGGCGATCTCGTCATTCTGCGTGACACCTCGTTCCTGGCCCATCGGGACACCACGGTGAAAGTGCCCGCCCGGCAGGCCCGTCATGTGAAAATCCGAAGAAATCCTTCAGCTATTGCTGCCATGTTTTATGATAGTCTGGAACAGAGAGCAGCGTCCGGGAAGGTTACCAAAGACGTCTTCAACATGGTGATGAAGAAGCATGGCAACAAGGAGCGTCTCGTCAATTCAATCATTGTAAGCGAGGAAGTTTTCAAGCCCTTTGAGGGAATGAAGATCAAATCTATTTCGATAAGGCAGGTAGATGTCCTGGAGGGATCCGTTATAGATACGCTCCAAAAGGCCACGACGAAAGTAGGTGTATTTGTCAATCGTGTTCACCGCGACACCCGCACACGCCTGGTTCAGCGCAATCTTTTGATTAAAGCTGGCGAAGAGGTAGATGCCTATCGCCTCGCTGACAACGAAAGAGTATTGCGCCAATTCAGGCCGTTGAGGGATGCGAGAATTTATCTGTCCAGGGACAAGAAGGACAAGAACGCGGTCCATGTTGTGGTCGCTACCCAGGACGTTGCTTCATTGGGATTTGCAGGTGCAAGGAGATCCTGGAAGGACTTTCGCTTCGACGTGTTTCATGTTAACCTTGGGGGTACGGGTACTCTTGCCCGCATATCATACTATAGAAACGAGTATTACCAGCCACACAACGGATGGGAATTCGCATTGGGTCATCCTAATCTTTTTGGAAGCTTCATCAAAGGCGAGGCGGTATATACGAACAACTTTATGCAGGAGCGCGTTGGTGTTTCTTTCAGTCGCGATTACTTCACGCCGGAAATAAAAGTTGGCGGAGGTCTTACTTACAATCAGAGTCACGAGAATTTTTATATCGATGGATATGACACGCTACGTACACCTCATCAACTGACGATGTTTGAGATTTGGGGTGGTCGTTCGTTTCAGATCAGGAAACGGACTAACCTGATACTTAATGCTCTTGTCAATGAACGTAAATACAGTCAGCGCCCATTTGTGTCAAGTGATTCAAATGTCTTTTTGCATGACAGAACGATGGTTGCAGGAAATATCTGGCTCGTCAAGCGAAACTACCTTAAAAGTCTTCGGATACGCGGCTTCGGGCGGACAGAGGATATACCAGTAGGTGCAGGTGTTGGATTCATGTATGGTCATGAGTTTAGTGAGTTCAATGACCGCAATTATTTTCAGCTTGATTTAACGATGGGCAAGTACTTTCCACGCGTTGGCTATTTAAACGTTTTGGCAACTGGCGGCACATATCTCGTAAATGGAAAGGGTCAGGATGGTTTGCTTTCGCTGAATGCAACTGCGTTTAGTGACCTTATCAGATTGCGCAGAACACAGATGCGTAATTTCATTTTCTTCGAATGGACCCGGGGCTACAACCGAATCCTGGACCGAACGCTTATCGTGACAGGTAAATGGCGGGACAACCAGGGAAACATTCCGGTTGGAAACCGCCGCCTATCTATCGGGTTGGAATCAGATTATTTTATGCCCTGGTATTTCTATGGGTTTCAATTCACATTGTATTACAGGGGCGATATCTATTTGTTGTCGAAAGACGACCTGATCGACCGGCGCTCTTTGTTTTATTCAGTAAAGGCCGGCATAAGAATGCTGAACGAAAATCTCGTCTTACCTGGATTCACAATAGAGTTGGGTTATTATGGGAAGAATTCACCTTTCCCTGCCGCGTGGCAGTTGCGTTTCATTACTACACTTCCCGATCTTTTTCCTGTTTCAACGAACTTCAAGCCGCAGGTGCGGACATTTGATTGATAATGTCCCGCACCCACGTAAACATCTTAGACGCAATCATCACTTACGTTTTCCGACGAAGATAATAACCAGACCAGCGGCGGCCAGTACGGCTCCGGTGATCGGCGACCAATAGATTGGTGTCTTCTCTTCTTTGTTAATCTCGACAGGACCCAGGTCAACCACTTCTTTTTTGGTGATTACATTGAAGCCGGTGAACACAGTCATGATAAGGCCCAATACAAGCAAAACGATTCCGAAGTTTTTCATAGTTAGTTTAAGTTTGATTTATAGATTGATTGTGTTAGAGCGATCGACGATGCAGCCTTTCCATTTTAAGATTGGCCTGAAGTTGTTTTTGGGTCAGATGGAGACTTGTATCTACATAAGTGATCACTATATGCGTGAGGTGATGACGTTAACGCTATCAGATTTCTCCGTGCGCTTCTCGTTTTTCTCTTCCTGACGTTCCTTCTTTTTCTTTTCCCTGTTCTCTTTCCGGAGATGCCTTATTGAATCGCGTTTCTCTTTGCGAGTCTGAGGTTTTCGCTCGGAAGGAGGGTCGACAACGCTCGACTTCACACCTGAGAACAATGACTTCACCCAAACATTGAATACTGCTCTGCGCTGATCGCGCTCATAGTAGATCTTTCCGCTTCTCTTTTCTACAGGCACTTCTTTGCCTTTATCCTTTTTTACAAACAAGTTCAGCGCAAATGATTTCACATCATTCTCCTTGGCTTGTTTGTCCTTCGTTAGTCCGGCAATCTTAAGATTTTCATAATTGACAAGCAGGTTCCCGCGCGATGCGACGTTGTCATAACTGAAGTCGAAATCCAATGCATTAAGACGTCCAGACTCCACTTTCACGAAGGCGAGACTCTCGAGCATTGGGTTCAAAGTTTCCAGACGCAGATTGGATATTCTTCCCTTTGCATTATAGACCTGCGCCTTATCGTAAGGAAGTGTGAAGTCGACTTTGATCGTCCCGTTTTGCATCACACGCGACGTGACATGTAGAACTGACTGCTTGTGACCTGGATAGAAATCCCGGTTGGTTACTTTGGCGACGTTGGCCTGCAGGTTGTCAAAGAGTATATAGCCTGTCTGAAACCCTTTCTCAGGAAATTCTTCATACTTGATCTTCGTATCAACCAGGAGGAGAGAGTCAAGGGCGAATCCAAATCGCAGCTTTCGGATCAATTCGACAGGTAATGGCGTATCATTATGCTTAATGAAAGGAAGACGCTTGTCACGAAACACATAAAGGTCGGCGTTTTTGATTTTCAGGCTTGAGGCAGTAATAATGCTGTCGCGGATCTTGCTAATGTCAAGTCCGGTCAGTTCGACCTTCGGAACCCGTAGTACAAATCGGTCAAATTGCTTTCCTAGCCTCCTTGAAAATTTGTATTTGCCATATCTGGGAATCAAGGCAATGGATTCTAGCGTGAGTTCTTTGGATTTGCTATTGAATGCGATTGCTTTCACATCCAGCGTGTACATGCTCCGTTGGGCAGTCATCTTGTACGCTTTCACTGCAATGTCAAAATCATCAAGTGTGTAGGCATTGACGTCATCTAGACGGTCAGGTTCAGCTAGAATGGCATTGTGAAGGGTGAGGTCTACGGAGGCTCTGTGCTCTGTGATAGTGTCCTGTCGGACTATGAGCTCAACATTCTTAATAGACAAAGTGCCTATGCTAAGATGATTGAATGGCAGGTGGCGCGTCTGGGGGCTTTCTTCAGTAGAAGGAGAATTATTATTCTTCGTTTTGTCCGGGAGCCTGCGATCCGCCACAATCTTACCTTCTGCAAGGGTCAAAGACCCTATGTTAACTTCTTTGTTACGAACGAGGGCAAGTACATTGATCCACGATGCCCGGATAGTTTCTATGCTTATTTGAACTTTGGAAAAGGCTTTCGGGCGGTTGCCCTCAGTGAGAGAGTCTGTTTTTTCTTCAGTGCGCCATTCGAATCCTTTCAACGATACTGAACGCGTGACCAAATCTACGTTGACCGTGCGCACAGTTATCCCCGCTTGTTCGAATACAGACTTAAGTTTTCTCAGCGCGAGTTTGGATAATGTGATGTCTGCCACTACCAGAAGAACAATCAATCCCACGAGAGAGATTACTATTGTCCGGAAGGGTAGGCTGCGTTTCATAAAGTTTAAGAAGGGCTGTCAGCGTCACATGCACAGTGGTTAGGGGTGGCGATGACAGCCACTAGTTTAAACCCGCTCGCCGCGAATGAGTCTGAAGATTACAGCGATGACGGCGATCACTAACAGGATATGTATAAGTGAACCCGCGCTATATACAAAGAACCCAAGTGCCCATGCGATCACGAGGATCACAGCGATGGCATAAAGTAAACTGCTCATAGTATTGATTATTTGATTGATTAAGTTTTTGAACAGGCCACTATGATTATCGTGCCACCATAAACCTGTTCGGAAGGGTTAATCAAGGGCTTTTTATGCCAGAGTATGGAGTATGAGTGCCTCAAAACTGTGGAATATTTTCTACATATTAGATGCTGAAAGGCCAAAATGGATTGCGGACCCGCATGGCATGATTTTTACCTTCCACGATTGTATAATTCGCGCCCCGCAATGAGCAGAGTTTTGGTAGTTGATGATGAAGAGGAGATTTGTCTCCTGGTTACGCAGTACCTGCGGAAGCTGGGATACGACGTTACGTATTCACTTTCCAGGGCGGAGGCGGTAAGCAAATTATCGGCTTCGCCGTATGACTTGTTATTTGTCGATCTGAATCTCGCTGATGGCTCCGGTTACGACGTGATCAAGGTTCTGCAGGAATCCAATTCGCCGACCAAGGTTATCGTCATCAGCGCCTATGACAATGAAAAAATGAAAGCATTGCAAAAAGGGGCGTCACTGTTCCTGGCAAAACCTTTTACAAAGAAAGCGATCGATGAATCGCTTCAGAAGCTCAACTTCCTAACACACTGATAATCTAAACGTACGAACTGGTAATTTGATTTTATGCACAAGCTATTGATCATTGATGACGACAAGGACATTTGCCTTGTATTATCGCGCTTTCTCACAAAGAACAATTATGAGGTAAACGTGGCGCACAAAGGCGAAGATGGTTTGCAATTGCTGCGCTCGAACCAGTACTCGGCCATCCTTTGTGACTATCGCCTTCCTGACCATACGGGTGTGGAAATGCTGCGTAAGATAAAGTTGCTTCAGCCCAGCGCTGCGGTGATCATTATCACCGGTTATTCCGACGTTCGAATTGCTGTGGAGACGTTCCGCTATGGAGCAAGTGACTATGTAACCAAACCGTTATATCCGGATGAGTTGCTGGTGACGATCCGCGAAACAATAGCTAAGAACGAAAAGCGAAATCAGGTTGAGCGTGCTGAGCCTGCCGTTGAGGACAAGGCAAAAGGCACGGCTCCAAGAAAGAATGTCTATGCGAACAATAACTATATTGTTGGAAAGAGCATTCAGTCTCAAACAGTTCAAAAATACATCGAGCTCATTGCTCCGGCTGAGATGTCGGTTATTATTCATGGTGAAACCGGAACGGGGAAGGAATTTGTCGCCCAGTCTATTCACCAGTTTAGTAAACGATCAGATAAACCTTTCATAGCAATAGACTGTGGTGCGTTGCCAAAAGAGCTAGCGGGTAGCGAGTTGTTTGGTCACGTCAAAGGTGCTTTTACCGGCGCGATCAGTGATAAGCCCGGAAGCTTTGAAGTAGCAGATGGTGGTACAATCTTCCTCGATGAGATTGGAAACCTCTCGTATGAAAACCAGGTAAAGCTGCTTCGTGTGATTCAGGAACGACGCATTAAGCGCATTGGTGCAACCAAAGATATTGCTATTGATGTTCGGATCATTGCCGCAACAAATGAAGATCTCAATAAGGCGGTGAAGGAAGGAAGGTTTAGAGAAGATCTTTATCACCGTCTGAACGAGTTCAAGATTCAGTTATCGCCTTTGCGCGAACGCAAGGATGATATTATGGTCTTTGGCAACTACTTCCTCGAGAAGGCCAATCAGTCGCTGAACAAGAACGTGACGTCTTTTTCTCCTGCTGTGACTGATCAGCTTAGTAACTACTACTGGCATGGCAACCTTCGCGAGCTGAATAACGTGGTGAAGCGTGCTGTTCTTCTTACTACCGGTGATACCATTGAATCGGACAGCCTTCCGCATGAAATCATTCAGTCTAACTCGGCAACAGTTACTGCCGGCGCACTGGTGGAGGACAATGTGGGCCTGCTTAAATCAATTGCCGGATCGGCGGAGCGGCAGGTGATTATCGAAGTTTTGGAGAAGGTGAACTATAATAAGTCAAAGGCAGCGGAGCTTTTGAAAATTGATCGCAAGACACTTTACAATAAGCTTAAGCTGTACAGTATTAATGCCTGATGCTTGTCGTAAAGCGAAAGGCAAGGTTTTGAGCGCACGAACAACGGAAAGGTTATCCGCCACTGGCGGATAACCTTTGAAGTTTGAATCATATATCACTCTACTTGGCCTGGTTGAGGTTGAATGCGAGGTAGAGTTGAGCACAGGAGTTTTTGGCGTCACCAATCGTCCTGCGGGCAAGGTCGCTGTCAGCGATTTCTGTAAGGCCAAGATTGTACCGGGCGCCGACTTGGGCTGGACCAAAGTTCAGTCCGAATCCTCCGGAGACACCAAAGTCGAAGTGCTTAAGATTGTCGCGATTAATCTCATCAGTTCCATTGACTACATCGCCCGAGTATTTGATATTCGAACTCAACAGATAACTGACGTAAGGACCCAAATGAATCTCTGCAGCATCGCCCAGCTTGAAAACAGCTAACACCGGCAGGTCCAGATAATTCAAGTTAAACTTTACTGTTTGATCGATGATCCCACCGTATTCAGCTCTTGTACCTCTCGTCGAATACAGCAACTCTGGTTGTATGGCAAAGGTTTCGGTTGAAAAGACCTGGCCGTATAAACCAGCATTGAATCCGTATCGCGCGTTCTTGTCGTCAATATCGTCTGAGTACAAGTTGCTCACGTTAAGGCCCCCTTTGACACCGGCACGTATCTGCGCATTTGCATCACTAATTCCCGCCAGAACTATGGCAACCAGAGCGAATAATGATAATAGTTTAAATCGTTTTGAGTTCATATATATATCACGTTGTTTTAACAAAGACACCGGAATAAATATTAAGCCAAACAGAAATTTTGCCGTAATTCTGAAGTATGACGTCACAATCAGTGCGACGCATTGCGCCAATTCGTTGTCAGATAGAATTAATTCCCCCAATTGTAGACCCGCAGCAACATGAAGAGTGGATATGTTAAACTTCTGTTTCTGGGCATTGTTTTGTTTCTCATTGCATTGAATTTTATCACGTATAAAAGCCTTGATAATTACATTAAAGAGGTTCGTGTTATTCGGCATTCATCCGATGTACAGGAAACACTGGAGCGATTGCTCTCTTCAATCAAAGACTCGGAGATTGGTCATTACGGTTATCAGCTCACCCGTGATTCGGTCTTGCTTGTTCCTTACCATACGTCGGTGGTGGAATTACCTGGTGTTCTGAAGTTGCTGGATAGTCTTGTCTCGCGAAATGCTGTTCAGAAGAGTCGCGTAGATACGCTGAAGGTATTAATTGATAATCAGTTTGGGATAGTGGGAGAGATTCTTTCAAATGCGAAAAGGAGCGAGCTCTACATGGACCGATACGAAACGGGACTGATTGCCAGGAGTCGGGATAATATGGATGCGATTCGCTCTCTCGGCCGCCGTATAAGAGCCGATGAGGAAAGAATTGTTGAACAACGATCGACAAGCGAAACAGGTAATAGAAACGTAGCGCCGGTATCGCTGCTGTTTTATGGACTGGCTTCGCTCGCTGGTATTGCATTTCTGTTCACGCGCGTGCTGGATGAGCTGGAGAAACGCAAGAAGGCAGAAGACAGCCTTCGCGATAGTATCCAAACTATGCGTAAAGAAGTTGGCATTCGCGAGTTTACCCAGAAGACACTCCGTAATGTTATTGACAATTCTCTTGATTGTATAATGGCATTCCGCGCTCTTCGCGACAACAGGAATGAGATTGTAGATTTTGAATGGATATTGGCAAATGCCGTGAGTCTGGCGACGTTGTATTCTAAGGAGAAGACGCTCCTGGGCAAAAAGCTACTGGAGGTAACACCTGGCGCGAAATCAGATGGACTGTTCGAGATGTTCAGGGACGCAGTGGAATCAGCCGTGCCGAGTCAGATCGAACGCCAGTTTTCCGGCGACGTTATGAACGCCTGGTACAACATCACGGCAGTGAAGCTTGAAGATGGATTGGTAGTAACCTTTTCTGATATCACGAGTCAGAAAATGCAGCGAATGCTCATAGAGGAAAGAGAAGTCTTGTTGAAGGATGCCGAAGAGGTGGCGAACATGGGCAGCTGGCGATGGATGAGACAAAATGATGAATTAATCTGGTCGGACGGACTTTACCGCATTCTTGGAAAATCACCTCTCGACTATACGCCATCCTGGAGCTCCTTTACGGACAATGTGAATCTGGAAGATCGCCCTGCGATGCGCAGTTTCCTCGCAGACCTAAGGTGGACTCCAAAAACATCCCGGCTTGAATATAGAATCGATGTCAATAACAAGACTTCATATCTGGCGATGGTGCTAAAGCCTGCACCTACTCACACTTTGCAGCCCGATGTGCTGGGGACCGTTATTGATATCACTGAGCGAAAGCTTTACGAAAATCAACTGAAGCAATACACGTCGGAGTTAAAGCGTTCCAATGAAGACCTTGAGCAGTTTGCCTATGTAGCGTCGCATGATTTGCAGGAGCCATTGAGGAAGATCAGGGCTTTTGGAGACCTGGCAACTAAAAGTCATGCAAAAGGCGATGCGCTTCGCGTTGATTACATTCAGCGAATGCAGTCTGCAGCTGCGCGAATGCAGGTGTTGATTGAGGACCTGCTTCTCTTTTCTCGCGTCAGTCGAAGCGCTAATCAGTTTGAGCGCGTGGCGATGCCTTCCTTGATGGACGAGGTGCTTGATGATATCAACGAACAGATCCGTCGCGAACATGCACTGGTGGAGGTCGGGCCGCTTCCGGATATCATGGGAGACCATACTCAAATCAGACGTCTGTTTCAAAATCTGATCAGCAATGGGATAAAATTCCACAAACCCGATCAGCAATCGATAGTAAATATTTCAGGCCGGATTATGCGATCATCGGACATCTATAGCGAATACAAACTGGCGGTTGCGCCGCGTGACTGGGCCTGTTTTATCGTGCGCGACAATGGCATTGGATTCGAGGAGAAGTACGCCGAAAAGATATTCAACATATTTCAGCGCCTCCATGGACGAAACGAATACGAAGGCACTGGCATAGGTTTGTCTATTTGCAGAAAGATAGTTTCCAATCATCAGGGTCATATTTTCGCCCGGAGCGAGGAAAATGTGGGCTCTGAATTTATCATTATATTACCAGTAGACTAAGGGACATGACGGGAGCACAGGAAATCAGGGTATTGCTGGTCGAAGACGACGAGGATGACGTCGTTCTCGCACGCGAATATCTGAGTGAAAGTGAATATTACAGATTTAAAGTCGAATGGGTAGCCAATCCTCAGCATGCACGCGAACGAATGCTTCGCGAGCGCTTCGACATATTTCTTATCGACTACAGACTTGGCAGCGAGAACGGACTTGATCTCATCAAGTTCGTGCAGGACAAAGGCGTGCTCGTGCCGTGCATACTTCTTACTGGACAGGGAGACATGAAGGTGGACCTTGACGCCAGCCGCTATGGCGCCGCGGATTATCTCGTGAAGACTGAACTGAGCCCATCGTTACTGGAAAGGAGCATCCGATATGCTTTAAGTCAGTCGTCAGTTATTCGCGAACTGGATGAGAAGGAAAAGAAGTATCGTTCGCTGTTCGAACGTTCGATAGATCCGATTTTTCTCGCCAACGACAAGATGCATATCATTGACGTAAACTCGGCCTTCCTTAGCTTCTTTAGCATTACCCGTGAGGATGCTGTTAAGCTGGAGATTAAAGATCTTTTTGCAGATCCCGACGCGTACGCATACTGCCGCGATGCCTTGAATGAGTCGGAGCAGATTAAGGATTTTGAAGTGTTGCTGGTGAACCGCTCCGGTGACAAGAAGATATGTCTGCTGAACTGTGTGTTTATTCCTGATCAGGCCTCCGACTTTTGTTGCTACCAGGGAATAGTACACGATCTTACCATGCGCAAGAAGGCCGAGAAGGACATGCTGCTGGCAGAAAGATTATCGATGACCGGAAAGATTGCGCGGATGATTGCTCATGAAGTGCGCAACCCCTTAACCAATCTTACCCTTGCTCTGGAGCAGCTAAAAGATGAGATGCCTTCGGATAATGAGTCGGTAACATTGTTCAGCGACATTATCGAGCGCAATGCCGGTCGCATTGAGCAGCTGATCGGTGAGATGCTGAATTCGTCAAGACCTCGTGAGCTGGATCTTCAGCTTGTCACTGTAGATGAAATATTGGACGAGACACTGGCCCTTGCAATGGATCGTATGAATCTCAAACAGATCCGGCTCGAAAGTCAACGAGGCAAAGACCTTCCAAGGCTGTTGGTTGATAAGGAGAAAATGAAAATCGCCCTGCTTAACATAGTTATCAATGCTGTTGAGGCGATGCATCCTGGGGCAGGTATACTGAGCGTTCGCGTCGAGAATAATCCTGGCAATGTTGTGGTATTCATAGCTGACAACGGTAAGGGTATCCCACCCGACGATCTGGAGAGACTTTTTGATCCGTTCTTCACCAGCAAGGAGGGAGGAATGGGGCTTGGGTTAACATCTACCCGAAATATTCTCTCAGGGCATGGTGCTTTGGTGGAAGTTACGAGCAAAGTGAATGAGGGAACAACGTTCGCTATTCACTTTAAGCTTTCGGAGTAATTGCGGATTTCTTGAAACGTTTCAAGCAGGGAATATCTCTTCGCCTTGAATTGCGACACTATACTAACAGGGTAAGCCAATTCTAGAACGGATATCCAAAGGCGATATTAAATATAAGATTCTCCTTTCGCCATTCTCTGCTACCAAAGTCGACATCTTTAACTACCCATTCGGGATGTGGTGTATTGTTTTCAGCATCCTTAACCCACGGTTTTCTTATAGGGAACGCCACATCCAGGCGGAAGACGAAGAAGGAGAAATCAACGCGTAAACCAGCGCCAGTACCGACAGCGAGTTGCTTTAAGAAAGCATTGCTGAACTTGCCACCTGGGCGCTCGGGCTCGTCTCTGAATGTCCAGATATTTCCGGCATCGACAAAGACAGCCCCTTTGAACATCTTGTAAATATCAAATCGAAACTCAGCATTGCCTTCTAGCTTAATGTCAGCGCGTTGATCAACAAACAGATTTTCACCGTCCGGATACTCGTTCCGTATATAATATGTTCCCGGACCGACCGATCGGGCCTGAAATGCACGTAGACTATTGGAGCCACCTACCGCGAACTGTTTGATATAAGGCATCGTGTATCTGACCGTGTCGTTTATTATCTTTTTTGAGTTTCCATAAGGATAACCAGCACCCACGATTATCCTTGTTGCAATCTTATTTCGCTTGTCGAGTTGCCAATAGTATCGGAAATCGACGTCGCCCTTTACATATTGAGAATAGGGAAGTCCAAATAACTCATACGAAGTTTCCTGCTTGCTTCCAATCTTTTGGATCGCGTTAATCAGATTACCGGCGACATCAACATTTCCGTTAAAGAAGAAGTTGTGTTCCCGGACTTTGCGTGTCTTATCAAACTGGCTCATCGGATCCTCGTGCAGCTGTGAGTTATATGTGAACGAATACCGGCTGCCAATAATAAATTGGTTTTCGAACGATTGCTTAAGGATTGGATTTGTGTCGAGTAATGACTCGAAAGTATCTGATCTACGGTCGGTTCGGACGAAACTTATGTCCGCAGGATAAAGCTCATGGGTCTTGTCAGCCGTCTCACGCCAGATATATCCATAGGCAAGGTTGGCAGAACTTAACCGATAGTATCCAACACGATTCTGGAAATTTATACCCGCCTTAATAATCGTTTTAGGAAGATAAGTACGGGAGCTATAGTCTATTCTGATTGGAGAAATGAACCGTGGAATAGTAAGACTCGATTCCGCCCCGACCTCCAGCGAGTTCAACGTATTCTCGTTTTGACGGCTAAGCTGCCATTCGTAGCCCGCATTGAGCTTTAACTGAAACAACTCAGCGCCACGGAAGAAATTTCGATTGGTGAATGTTAACAACAAACCCGGGCCGACGAAGTTATTCGACTTCGATATCCCCTGGGCTTCTGCGCGTAACGATTTTTTGGGAAGCGTGGTCAGCTGAATATTTGTTACAAGCCTTGAAGAATCGGCGTGAAGCTCCGAAAACTTAATGTTGACAAACTTGAACACTCCAAGTCCCATCAGGTGGGATAGTGTAAGGCGTTGTGCCTCCCGGGTATAAGTTTCGCCCTCTTTGATGTTTATTACATCAGTAATTATCTCCGGGCGGAACCTGTGGTTTTTATCGATGTAGTAAAAGCGATTAACTACAGTTGTGTCGGCCTTTGGTCCAAGTGAATCCGGTATGAGCGTATAATCCGGAAATACGTTAACTCTTCCAAACTTATAAATTCGTTTAGCACGTTGAGGGATGCCAGGTTCAAGTTTAAGATCGAGATTTACTTTACGCTTGCCAATCGTGCTGTCAGCTTCAAAGATCAAATAGCGGTCGTCGAAATAGTAGAAGCCGTGATCTTCCAACGCAACTTCAAGACGTGCCTGTTCAGCTTGCAGCTTTTCGAGGTCATAACGTTGACGTCTTTTAAGTAGAGATTCTTCCGCTACTTCCCGAAGTATTGGAGCATACACGCTATCACGCGGCCTCGGAAAACGGATGGTATCAAGCCGATAAGGTGGCTTAAGAATTACATTGTAAATAACCTTGCTGACCTTCTTCTTTGTTTTTACTTCGGAGCTTACAGTCGACTTGAAATAGCCATCGTTGTTCAATTGACCCGCTAACATTGTTGCTGTACGCTGCGGGTTAACATCTTTCATCAGCACCGGAGGTGAGCCAAGCTTTCTTCGAATGAAGTTGCCAAGTCCCTTCTTCTTATTTGGATCGCCTGCAACATAGTAGAACCATACCCCTGTTCTCATCCCCAGAAACTTCTTGTTTGGTTTAGGGTTGATCAGTTCCTGAAGTTCTGCTTCGATCGCCTTCTTCCTGCGGATGCGCCGGCCCTCAGTGTCAAACCTGATCTCAGCGCCATCGTAAAAACTTTCGTCTCCTTTCAGGAATGAAGTAGCCGTACAGCCGCACAGCAGCGTGAGTGAAAGCAGTAGCGTTGCTCGCCACACAGCTTCAGTCTTCGACACAATTTGGCTACTTCTTTTTTGCATTAGCTTTAAAAAGGTCTTTTACTTTATCATAATCCTTGATGTAAATAAGACCTGCGCCTGTTTCGATGAGTTCTCCGGATATGATATCAAAGTCACTGTTTCTGAATCCAGTTATTCTAAGGCGCCCGTCGGGAGTGAGTTTATACTCCAGAGCAAGATCACCGATGTAGTCACTAAATGACGATTGATTGCTTTTGTTCCCTTCGATGTCTACGTTACCGGAAACTTTAACGATCAGTCGATCATCGAGTAGTGTTTTCTGAACACCCAGTTGCACGGAAGTCTGTCCCTGTGCCTCTCCCGTTGAGTAGTCTTCATCCGAACGGACATCAAATGTCAATTCTATGCCTTTGATGTTTTCCGACATCCGGTTCAGCTGTTCAGAGAGGAGCTTGCTAACGCTACGCCTGGCAGTCGCTTCGACTGATCCGCCGGATTGGTTGTCGAAGACATCATCAGCCACGAACCTTTTCAGAATCAACAAGGCAAATACCTGCTTGTTAACATCCGACTCCCGCGTGTTGATGTCCTGAATACGTGCATAAGGTGCACCCGCAGCGGCGCTGCGCTTCTGTTCCGGCATGTCCAGTTGAAAACTAATCTCCGGCGTCATTAATTCGCCGTCGATGTTCAGGTAAACCAGAAAGGGCAGTCGTTGACGCAGATTGTTTCGCTGTTCGTCTGAAGTAACCTGATTACTCATCAACTCTAACGGCGAAGTCTCGACCAGATATGAAGCTTTAATATCCATATTGGCTTCAAGCGGATCACCCGCCCACGTTATCGAACTGCCTTTTTCAATTTTGAAGTTCCTCTTCAGCAATCTGTAAAAGGTAAAATCATATGTACCCGACGTTATTTCATAGCGGCCAGTAAGAGTCATTTCACCCGTCGGGTTCATCGCGAACGTAAGTGTTGAGTTTCCTTTCACAGCAAGCTTGTCTCCGGTCACGGGATCGATTACGATACCCAACTCCTCCTTATCATCTATCTCGATATTTGCCGTAAGATCTATACCCGTAAACCGCGACCCCACTGAGTCCTTCGCCTCGATGGATCGAAGGAATGGATCCTTCGCTGCATCCTTATCTTTAAACACTACGATGCCCTTCTGTTCAAGTACACCTTTCTCGGACTGTGGTATCACATAAGTAAATTTGCTGTCGTCATTTAGATCAATGTTCATATCGATCTTAGGCTCAGTAAATGTTCCAACGATGGTAGCCGTTGTATTGATGCCTACTTTACCATAGAAGAGCTCATTAGGTACCTGCGCATTCTTTTCATCCGGCTGCGTATTCAACAGCTGAAAGTTCTTAGCATCCAGGCGAAGGTCCATATTGAACGTTGCATAATCCTTCGTCTTCAAAATTCCTTTGATGGTGGCTGCATTGTTTTGTTCGTCGAGGATTCTGAAGTTCTCAAGCACGACACCATCTGCAGTGAACGCTATCCTTTCATCCTGGAGTAGAAACTTGGTATTAACAAAGCTTGGAACCACAGAGGCCTTTTGAAACGACAGGAAACCTCGTATCTCAGGAGCAGTTGGACTCCCTTTCAATGTCATCTCACCGGTAATGCTGCCAGATGAATTCTTCAGTTGCCCCCCGGTAAGGGGTTCAACCGCTACGAGATTGATGCGCGAAATGTCTGCTGTTAAATCAATCTTAGACGCTATTGAATCAGGTACGTAGTTTCCTTTAACCCCAAACTCCATGTTGATTCCATTGATTCCGAGGTCGACGAGGTACTTACCTGTATTTTCATGAGCGAGCTTCAAAGCTAGATCTCCCCACTCGACACCCAGTATCTCAAGCTCTTTTACCGTCAATGCCGTTTCAAAACTTCCTTCGCCGGAAAGCATAAAATCTCCATTGATGAGGCCATCAACGAGTACCTTAGCTTCGACGATATTGGTAATGTTCTGCAGGTTCAGGTCCTTAAACTCTATTGCTGTTCGTGCCTCCTTTTCCTCATGCGTTACCAGTGAGATGCGCTCGTTTATGTTGGTGATAGAAAAGTTATGGGCCAGAATTCCCTTCGGTGTAAAGCGCAGGTAGTTGTCTGCCGGCGTCGTCCATGGGGCGTAATTCATTACCACCTCATCTTCTAGAAAACGGAATTGTATGGCATTACTCTCACTATAAAATGCGCCGCCTAAGGCGTATTTGTCCTTTAACAGCGAATCAAGAATAAGCAACTTCGTGCGGATCGAATCATGGGCGACTTTTCCTGTTACTCTCAGGGCCTCCATTCTCAATGTATCGAAACGGATCTTTCGAAGACCGAGTGTATAGTCCATTGCATTCTCGTCGGAGGTAACATTGAGCATGAGTGAATCGAGACCGATGCCACCGTATTGTAATCTGGAAACATCCGCATGGAGGTTGAGCTTGTGTTGTTCGCTGTCGAACTCACCTTCGATGCGGCCCGGCACGAATGGCTCTAACTCCGGTACCAGGATTTCAGTGATGAGCTCAGTGTTTTTTATTACCAGGTCAAACTTAAATCGCTGGACATCTACGGCCCGGTTATACGCTGTGTCGTGAAGAGAAAAATAATTATTGAAGTGGCGACGAATAGCGTCGGGCATGGCCACAAGATTGATAGTTCCTTCGAAGTCACCCGAAACTATATCAGATCGGATGCTGATCTTGCTTTCTCCTTTCTGGTCAATGGAAACAAACAGGAGTGAGTCGACGGCGTAAAGCGCGTCGCCGTTGTAAATTCCGAACTTACGGATATCAAGGTTGCCATTGATGGAAGTAAAGTCCGAGGTAGCCAGATTGGATTCAAATATGCCGCGCGCCTTTAGCGGCCTCTCGGAAAAGTGCAAGGCTTTAAAGTCGGCATTCTTAAGATCAAACTTTAGTGCATATGACGGAACATCGCCTGTATAGTCGAGATCGCCATCAAGCGTGAAATTCAGGTTGGGATCGTTGAGCCAGGCCTTTCCAGAAAACAGATACTTAACAAGCGTCCCATGTACATTCAGGTCGCGATACGCATATTGCTGATACTGGAACTCTTTGATAACAAGATCAACTTTGGAATTAATGTTGTCCTTTGTGAATCCTTTTCCTCTTGCCGATACATGCGCGCTGAGCCTGCCCATTTTTTCCGCCTGACGAAGCAATCTCCCTGCATCAAATCGATCAATGTCTACCCTGGCATCATATGATGGCGTCTTCTGATCAAGGTTCTTGAATTTGCCATCGATGCGTATGGCGCCAAGGTTGGTCTTTAAATGCAGCTTTGCTGCCGGACTGGCTGCGCTGCCCTTCGCATTACCCGTAAGCGAAATCCATTCCGGCAGCTGGATACCAGTCGGGAGCAGGCTATCGGGCAGCAGTGCCTCAATTTCTTTTCGCGTTGTGTATAGACGTTTGACATCGGCCGAAAATTGTGGATCAGCGTGTGGCAGCCCCGTTACACGACCACCGACCACGATTTCTGTACTGTCCATATAAGAGAGCCCAAGCTCCCTGAGCGAGATGTCTTTTACCATTCCATTTGCATCTGCATGGAAACGTATAACGCCTCCGTTGGGAATGTGAACAGGTACGGAGTCGAGCGCGCCTGGGGCAAACATGAGCGCATCGTCTATGGCGACAACAGAGGGCTTTAGTTTCAGTTCAAACTTTGCCGTCGGATAGTCGTCGGCAATTGTTTTTAGTGAACGATAGGCGGCATTTACTGAACCTTCAATATTTGAATTTGCTGTTCGGATGATCAAGTCCTTTAACTGAGCGCTGGTATTTCCGGCCCTGACTTGTGCCTGCATTTGAGTCAATTGCAATCCGCTTCGCTCGGAAAACTCCAAAGAACCTATCGTTCCTTGCACCTGAGTACCGGAAACGGCTAGTCCATCCGCCTCCATACTTAGTCTCGTTAACCATAAATGCCTGAAGTCGACACCTTTCGGAGCGAGGGGTACATTGAAATCATAGTATTGAAGATTGTTGTTCGAAAGTGAAAGTTTTGCCAGGGAAATATCCCAGTCGAGGTCAAAAGCATTGGAAGCATCAGCTGAGTCGGCGAACGACGCACCAGCTGTTAAAATGACTTTTGATGCTGCCGATTGCGTTGGATAATGGAGATGATTCCTATTGGTTGCGTGCTTCGCCTTCTTATTGCTTTTCGTGGCAGATGCCTGTGGGGACGCCGGCGATACAATTCCTTCAGCCTGCTGATAGGAGAGAAACGTGTTGGACAACTCAACGTTTTCAAGTGCGAGTTTTCTTCTGATAAGGTCGACCTCTTCAGCGGTTACGAGTAAGGTTCCCAGATTCAGCCTGGCGTGCTGGCCCTGCGGGATTTGTCTGTAGTCCGCGGAAACGTCAGCAAACTTGATAGTCTTAAAGCTGAGATTAAATGAGCTGGTGTCTGGGTTTGTTTCGGCCAGGGTAACGGTGCCTGTACCCGCAGAGTCAGTTTTATCGGACGGAACCTGCCAGCTTACATAACTTGCCTGCACGTCACTCAACGCGATGTCGTCGATCGTGATGCTCGGTCCATTCAGATCAAACCTGTCGACGCCAACGTCAAACTGATGAAGGCGAACTTTGGTGTCTATTTTGACTATTGAGTCGAGGTAGTGTGCGCGAACGTCCTTAAGGTTCACATCCTCAATATTGAATGTCCAGGGTTTCGACGCCGTAGTGTCCGCAGGCTGCTCGCCCGTTGAGAACGCTTTAATGATGTAGTCAAAATTGAATGCGCTGTCGACCGCCGAACGTTTGATGCGTATGTCGGCATCAGTCAGTGTAACATCATTCAATTCAATAGTGTTTCGGGTCAATGCCCAAAGATCTGTGTCAATTGACAGCCGTCCAAGGTAAAGGAGTGTATCCGCTTTCTGATCTTCCAGATAAAGGCCCTCCAATACGACCGCCTTAGGAAAGGAGAGACTGAGATGGTTCAGGCTTACTTTTGTGCCTATCTTCTTTTCGAGGAAAGAAACAGCCTTTTCAACTATGGTATTCTGCACGGCCGGGATCTGAATGGCCAGGGCAATGACGATCAAAAGTACAACAATGGAGAGCAATGAGTAACCAACGACCTTAAGGGCCTTGATGAAAAACTTTCTCCATGTCCATTTCCGAATCATTCAGGGTTAAATTAACTACTCGAATCGAGAACGGACAATGCAGAGAGTTAAAAATTCGGGATCAACCGCGTTTGAAGATACTGCGGAAGAGATTGAGGATCGGCTGCAAGAACGATCGTGAATGCGAATTGGATACGACCTCAATGGATCGCGGATCGATCGTGCTGGAATTCCTTGAGGCGGCTGAAGCGTACGTAGGCCTGCCCGATTTATCTTCCTGATTGGGATTGCTGATAATAGGAGTTCCGTTTTCCATATTCATAATTGAGAGCGTTTCTTTAAAAATGAAATGGACGGGCATGCATTCCAAATGCACACCCGTCCATACCTTCATCGCCGTTTGAATATTGTTGCTCCAAATATAAGCGACAACACAAAAAGCACAAGGAAAATAAAGAACAGCACCTTGGCAATTGAAGCAGCACCTGCTGCTATTCCACCGAAACCAAAGACGGCGGCAACCAGTGCAATGATCAGAAATATTACAGTCCAGCGTAGCATGTTTGTTTTTGTTTATGTTTTGTTTATCTGACTAATTGCTGTTTAAAGCAAGACTATGCGTCCTGCGCTACAGCTTGTTTTAACTCCTGCGTTAAGGAGTACCTGAAGACGTTCAATCCAAGAATTCCAAAGAATTTGTCAAGCTTCGTAATAACCAGTATTACTGAATTTAGAGTGTCGACTTCTGAAGTGAACAGAGATTTTTTTTGTTTCCTGTCCTCCTTATACAGGTGGTCGACCAGCTCATCAAGATGCATTATCGATTGCTGAGTGTCGTCGTATCTCCAGTTTGCAACGAACAACAGTTGAAACAAGCTGGGTAGCGTTTTAATTACCATATTGGTTTGCTCCGGCGACAGTGTTCGTCGAAGCTGCGACAGAATCGCGCGTACAATGCGCACGATCTTTTTCGTTGATCGAAGGCCGAGATTACTTTTAACTTCTTTAAAAAATCTTACGGATTGTTCGTCCTGGTTGGTGAAGGCTAGTGAACTTACCATGGGTTGTTAGTGGATTTAGATACGCAAGACCATAGACTATCTTCGTACCAATTCAATCAATTCCGCTTTTTCCGTCAAAAAACGGGCTTCAGAGGATAGAGATGTAGAATGTAGTCCACGAAAAAGTGTGAGTGGCGTGGAAATTCACCTTGGTATTTGACACTTTAAATGCCTGGAGCATTCAGCTCGCAGGCCTGCCAATAAAATATTGACACTAAACATTAAATGTTGGACACTCAACAATAGGTGTTGGATCTGCGTTCCGAATTGATCATGATCCTGTACGGACTATACCAAATTGTTGAACCCAAATTGTTGAACGTGGAATACACGCTGTGGACAACTTTTCCCGAAAACAACCGCATTCAAGCCATTTACAAGTGAGTTGACACGTGGCACAAAGTTTTCTCTAATCTCATCAGGAACCTTTGATCATCGCTTAGCAACTGTACTCCACACTCAGTGTAGTTCGTTGCTTCGCGGTGACTTGAGTTCAGGTGTCTCACTATAAAATTATATCAAAATGAAAAATACAAAGAAACTGATCGGAGGCCTCATTGCAGGCGCGGCAATCGGAGTTGCAATTGGTGTTTTACTGGCACCATCGTCAGGCGCAAAGACCAGGAGGAAACTACTCGGCGGATCTCTTAAAATGAAAGACGATGTGATGGCTTCTATTGATGATTCACTTGCTGTCTTGCGTAAGCAATTCAATCACAAGATTGATCAGCTCGCCCGCGGAAGTAAAGATGCCATCAATCATGCGAGTGAAAAAGTAAAGATGTAATTGAATTCAATATATAACGATTAAAGTACAAAGACCATGAACAAGCTATCAATAAAAGGTAATTGGAATGAAGTAAAGGGAAAACTTAAGCAGAAATACGCCAACCTTACAGATGACGATCTGCTCTTCACAGAAGGAAAAGAGGATGAACTGTACGGCCGCCTTCAAAAGAGGCTCGGTAAAACAAAGGACGAACTGAAAAGAGAGATAGAAGCTATATGAACAAGCTAGCAATTGCCGCTTCTTTGATTGCGGGTGTTCTATGTTTCCAATGCAGCGAACGCTCAGACAGAAAGGTGGAGGAAGCACAAGAAAGTGTAGCGCAGGATATTCGTGATGAACGCGATGCTATAAAAAAGGATTTGCAATCACTGCGCGACGATATCAATGATCGTCTGGATAAAGTATCTGCCAAAGTGGATAAAGCTTCGGGAGATGCAAAGAATCAACTTGAGGAGTCAAAAAGGGACTTAATCGTCCAGCGCGATAAAGTTGAAAAGCGACTCGATGAAATAGATAAGGCCTCAGACGACACCTGGGATGACATTCAGCAGGGTGCACGAAATACCGCTGACGAAGTGAAGGTGGAGTTTGAGAAAGTAAAAGAGCGGGTTAAGGATAAACTGGAC
The DNA here is from genome assembly GCF_037203685.1 of Chryseolinea sp. T2. Taxonomy (NCBI): domain Bacteria; kingdom Pseudomonadati; phylum Bacteroidota; class Cytophagia; order Cytophagales; family Fulvivirgaceae; genus Chryseolinea; species Chryseolinea sp. T2. Next base: position 74,974 of record NZ_JBBCAU010000007.1, on the reverse strand, counting down.
GAATAAAACTGTCAGTCATGAGAAGAAATTTCTTAAATACCGTCGCTTCCGGCGGAACGATCATGCTGCTGGTTGTTGCGCAGCTATTCAGTGGCTGTAAGGCTTCGAATACGACAAAAGGAGGTGCGATTGGAGCAGGTGTCGGTGGCACTATTGGTGGAGTGATAGGACACCAGTCAGACAACACTGTTGTTGGTGCTATCATTGGAGCAGCAGTCGGTGGTGCTGCAGGCGCATTGATCGGCCGACATATGGATAAACAGGCCGAAGAATTGAAAGAAGACTTGAAAGGAGCAACGGTCGAAAGAGTGGGTGAAGGTATCCTCATAACTTTCGATTCCGGTCTTCTCTTCGGCTTCGATTCGTATTCCCTGCAATCAGCTACAAAAACGAATCTGTCAGAACTTGCCGGTACATTAAAGAAGTATGACGACACGAATATTCTTGTTGAAGGTCATACCGACAATACCGGTGACGATAATTACAATCAGTCGTTATCTGAGAAAAGAGCAGGTGAGGTGAAGTCATATCTCGTTGAACAACAGGTGGCGACTTCTCGCATTACAACCAAAGGCTATGGTGAGAAACAACCGCTGGCTTCAAATGATACAGAGGCTGGTAAAAAGTCGAACCGCCGGGTTGAAGTCGCTATTTACGCTAACGATGAAATGAAAAAGCTGGCCAAGAAGGGTGAGCTTGGTGAATAGGATGACATGTCTTTGAGACACTAAAAGAAAGCTGCTTGCCGGCTTTCTTTTTTTGTGTCTGCCTGGCTTACTCAGTTCCGTTTTCCGCTGACCTTGTCCTCTTGATTGTTGCTCCCAGTTTTAGAGTATTCTACTTTCCCATTTCCTATTTGTCATTCTAAACATGCGTGTTCGTTCCTGTGAAACATACTGGCTGCTGAAGAACGGATTGATCAATTCGTATCCCTCACTTCGCAGCAACCTTGCTTGTGATGTTCTGGTAATCGGGGGAGGGATCACTGGTTCTCTCATGGCGTGGCAGTTCGCTACCGAAGGATATAATACCGTCCTGATAGACAGGAATGATGTTTCCTTAGGCAGCACCAGTGCGACTACCGCCCTTCTTCAATATGAGATCGACATGTCACTTACTGATTTAACGCAGAAGGTTGGTCAGGAACAGGCAAGGGATTGTTATCGCGGAGGCGTCGAGGCTATTTTGAAATTGGAGAAGATTGTCCGGGACCGACGTATAGCCTGTGAGTTCGAACGCAGACGGAGCATATACGTTGCACACAACCGAAAGCAGAGCGAGGCGCTGAAAGCAGAACTTGCAAGCCGTAAGTCGGCTGGTATTGACGTTGAATGGATAGATCAGAAGGATTTGCTCGGGACCTATGGAGTGCATGGATTTGGAGCTATTCGTTCTGCTGTAGCGGCATGCGTTGATGGATATTGTCTCGCGCATGCATTGTTGGACGATGCTGCCACAAACCATTCTCTGCGTATATATGATCATACTGAGATCGAGGCGATTGCCTATCAGTCCTCGGGAAATGATGTGCACGTCAAAGGCGGTTGGCATATCAGCACTTCCAAAATAGTATTCGCTACAGGTTATGAGACACTTTCCTTTCTTAAAGACAATGTCGCGGATCTTATCAGTACTTATGCCTGCGTGAGCGAACCATTTGATATACCCGCGCCGTTGCGCGAGAATATTTTCTGGAATACGGATGATCCTTACCTCTATCTGAGGTCCACACCCGATAATCGTTTATTGGTTGGAGGCGCTGACGTGCCGTTCAAAAATGCTCTGCGACGCGATGCACTGATTGATAGAAAGGAATTGGCACTTATCGAACAACTGAAAATTTTCGTGCCTGGTCTCAGCATTATTCCCGATTTCACCTGGGCGGGTACATTCGGAGTAACAAAAGATGCGCTGCCCTACATCGGCGCACATCACGATTACCCCAACAGCTTCTTTGTACTGGGCTTTGGTGGCAATGGAATTACATTCAGCATCATGGCAATGCAGATACTTTCAGATGCCATGGCCGGAAGAGAAAATAAGTTTCTTCATTACTTCAGGTTCGGCCGATAATGTTATTGCTTGTTACGTATCAGTTAAACGACACGCTGATAGTATATACAGGTAATTTGAAGCGATCAACTTATCAACACAATCACGTTATCGTTGTAGTAAGAATTCCACAACGTGTCTTATTTAAATCAACCAGCGGCCTATTTCAGGCTGGCAAGCTTTTTCGATTGTGATAGAAAAAACTTTCAAAGTTATGTCACCGAACACAACAGCAGCACAAAAGCAAGACGCGACGTTGAAAATGTCAACGCTGTCTGAAGCGCTCAACCACGCCGTTAAGGATGGTTTTGTGGAGGACTTCAAATTTGAAAACGGAGCCTTGACTTCGGGCAAGGATAATCACTATTCACCGGAGGATGTTAAGATCTCGAACTTCTACAGATTCGAGGGTTATTCCGATCCGGATGAGAACTCCATCCTGTATCTGATCGAGACGACGGACGGGAAAAAAGGAACTTTGGTGGATGCGTACGGCGCCTATTCCGACGCAAAGTTGGCCACTTTTATACGGGCTGTCGAAGAGATCACTAAGAAATAGTCGTTTTGTTCTAAATTTTATGGCCCTGTTGTCCCGATTTTGGAATCCGCGAGCATCCCTCGGTCGTACCGAGGTGCCGATGGTCACTTTAACAAGGATATGCCTGGGGTACATACAGAATGACTGGGCGATGGTTTTCGCCGCCTTACTGACTTTTTGCTACACGGCTTTGAGCCTTGTAGTGCCAGACGGAACACAGCCGGGATCGAACCCGTAAGTATATGCAACCAATGCCCATGACGCGTCTTGAGTCAATCAAGATGCACCGTAATTACAAAAGGACTGCAGAGGCCGCGAGCCTCCTGTATGTTACTGATTCAACGCCTGGCATACTGCGCGCGAAGAAAGGCAGTGGTTTCAGCTACACTTTGAATAACGTGATCATTCGCGATCCAGCCGTGCTCCTCAGAATACGCAAGCTGGTCATCCCTCCGGCATGGACACGGGTGTGGATATGCACAAAAGATAATGGTCACATTCAGGTGACCGGATACGATGTTCGTGGTCGAAAGCAGTACAAGTATCATCCGCAGTGGAGTGCAATCAGAAATCAAACAAAGTTTCATCGGCTTTATGAATTCGGGAAAGAGCTTCCTCACTTGCGTGAACGGATAGAGAAGGATATTTCCAACTCGAAACTATCGCGTGAGAAGGTGCTGGCAACCGTAGTGTCTCTGATGCAGCGAACATTCATACGAGTAGGAAACAGTGAGTATGAAAAACTTTATGGCTCATATGGTCTTACCACTCTAAAAGATGGACACGTTGATATCAATGGGGCAACGATGAAATTTTCTTTCAAGGGAAAGAAGGGCATATTTCATACTATTACTCTTAAGAATAAGCGCCTTGCCCGAATAGTAAAGGCGTGCCGGGACATTCCGGGAAAGGAGTTGTTCCAGTATTTCAATGAAGACGGAGTACGTTGCTCTATAGATTCCGGAATGGTAAACGACTATATCAGGGAAACGACAAGCAAAGATTTCTCAGCAAAGGATTTCCGTACCTGGGCTGGAACACTTTCGATATTGTCGTCGTTTAAGATTTTGGGTCAGGCTACTACGCAAAGCATTATCAAAAAGAATGTATTGCAGGCACTGGATGAGGTTAGCGCAAAGCTTGGCAACACCCGAACGATCTGTAAGAAATACTATGTACATCCGGTGATCATCCGAATGTACGAAGAGCAAAATCTTCAGAAATATCTCGGTCAGCTTGAGGCTGCCGAGGGTGAGGACACCATCGACGGGCTCACGCAGGATGAACGGGTGTTGATGAAAATCCTGAAGCGTCTATAACAAAACAAGTATGGATCCGAATAAACCGCGCCAGGCAGGCGTCTCCTCCGAGAGTGAGGCAGACGAGGTGTATCTTCATGCAGAAAACAAGCGCGTCCCCTTCTTCGACAAAGTATCCAAATTTGTAACCCGCGCTACAGGCCGACCGGCCGCATTCATCACCGCATTCTTAGTTGTATTGATATGGGCCATCACCGGGCCTATATTCGGATTCTCTGACACATGGCAGTTGGTCATCAACACAGGCACTACGATCATTACGTTTCTCATGGTGTTTATAATTCAGCAATCGCAGAATAAAGACACGATGGCCATCCAGTTGAAATTGAACGAACTTATCGCCAGCCAGAAATCGGCAAGCAACCGATTGATTGACATTGAAGACCTCTCCGAGAACGAACTTGAAACATTGAAGCGATTTTATATCAAGCTTTCAACGCTGGCTGAAAACGAAAAGGACCTCTTCAGCAGTCACTCCCTCGACGAGGCAGATAAGGTTCACAAGAGCAAGAGCCGTAAGGCAACGGCCAGTGGGCAATAATCTCCACATTTCCTTTTCTTAATTAGCATTACAGGCTTCTGTCTGAGTAAATTGTGCTTTCTCAACGACTGGCACGTCTTTTAAAGAAGCATTGAAGTAATCTCACGTTAATGAAGTTCAAGTTGTTCCTTGCCAAGATTGCGGATATCCATAAGTTCGTTAGCCGCTTTTTCAAGAACGCCTTCCTTCCTCCTTTCGAAGTACGGGAGATTCTTCATCAATGTTATCTGGTAGGGAACAGGTCGTTGTTCCTGATCGCCTTTACATCTTTTCTTGCGGGAATAGTTTTCACTAAACAATCACGGCCTTCGCTGGCGTCTTTCGGTGCCGAATCGTGGCTTCCGTCACTGGTATCGCAGGCCGTTGTGCGATCGCTTGGACCGCTAATAACAGGGTTGATCTGCGCAGGTAAGCTGGGCTCCAATATCGGCGCCGAACTTGCAAGCATGAAAGTGACTGAACAGATCGATGCCATGGAAGTTTCGGGTACCAGACCATTTTCATACCTGGTCGTCAGCAGAGTAGTAGCAACGACGTTAATGCTCCCTTTGCTGGTTGTGTTTGCCGACGTGATGGCCCTGTTCGGATCATACTTTATGGTGAACAGTATCAATGGTTCCAGCTTTCAGCTGTTCTATACGGAAGTATCTGCTGTCATCACTTTGCTCGATATTAATTCGTCGATGATCAAGTCAGCCTTCTTTGGATTTGTTATCGGCATTGTCAGTTGCTATGCCGGATATCATTCAGAGAATGGGACGACTGGTGTTGGCCGTTCTGCAAATACGGCCGTAGTTGTATCGATGATTCTCATCTTTGTGGTCGATCTGCTGGGGCTTCAAATCATTAATCTGTTCAGGCGATGAATACACAGGATCAAAAATCATCGACCCTTCGCTTTACTGCTCCTGAGGCCGTAGTTACCGTAAGAGATCTCTACAAAAGTTTCGGCGATCGTAAGGTGTTGCGCGGCTTGAATCTTGACTTATATGACCGCGAAAACCTGGTCATACTTGGCAAGTCCGGAACCGGGAAATCAGTTTTGATCAAATGTATGGTCGGACTCCTCAAGCCGGACTCGGGTTCAATCAATGTATTGGGTTACGACGTGCCGTCGCTCAACGCGCGTGAACTTAATGAACTTCGTCTTCAGGTCGGTTTCTCGTTTCAGCTCAGTGCACTGTATGACTCCATGTCGGTGCGCGAAAATCTTGAATTTCCGCTTAAGCGAAATCTGGGAATTTACGACCGAAAGGAACTCAATGAAAGGGTGATGAAAAGCCTTCAGGATGTCGGGTTGGAGTCAGCGGCAAATCTTCGTCCGGCAGAATTATCAGGCGGAATGAAAAAACGCATCGGCATCGCCAGAACACTTATTCTGAATCCGAAGATCATGCTTTATGATGAGCCAACGGCTGGTCTGGATCCGGAGACTTCGGCAGAAATTAACGAGCTCATTCTCACTGTTCGTAGTAAGTACCAAACTGCTTCGATAATCATTACCCACGACATCACCTGTGCGCATCAGGTGTCTGATCGCGTGATCGGATTGTTCGATGGAACGAACAAGGTCGAAGGTACATTCGAAGAGTTAAAAAAACAGAATCCAAAAGAACTACAGGCGTTCTTCAACTACTAAAGGTTATTCTCATGCAAACGGAAGAACTAAAACAAAATATTAAACTCGGTGCGTTTGTGTTTACAGGCACCTTACTGTTTATCGTCGCACTGTTCTACATCGGGCGTGAGAACACAATATTCAACCGAACGTTCACCATAATGGCGGTGTTCAAAAACATAGAGGGACTGAAGGAAGGTGACAAGGTCTGGTTGTCGGGTGTAAAGATTGGCACCGTGAAGCACGTTCAAATTGTGTCGGAGGGTGAGGTAGTTGTTGCTATGGCACTTCGCGACAAACAGAACGAATTCATTAAGAAGAATGCAACGGCGTTTATTGGATCAGATGGTTTAGTCGGTAACAAGATCGTCGTTGTAAGGCCAGGCAATGCTGCGGCTATTGTTCAGGACAATGACACCATCAACACATTTTCACCCACGGACACTCAGGAATTGATCAACATTGCCAAAGACGTCGGGGCGAACACCCGCAGTCTTACCGACGATATTAAAGACATCACTGCGCGCATCCACAATGGAGAGGGCCTCGTCGGTGAATTGTTAAACGAAGGACCACTATCGCGGGAGTTGCGTGATGTCGTTCACTCACTGAAGTCAGCGGGTGACAACACAAACCGCGCGACCGCTGATCTTACAAAGATGCTTGCCCAGATAAACTCCGGAAATGGACTGGCCACCAAAATAATCTCTGATACTACATACGCGTATACGTTCGAGCAGGCCCTCAACAATGTCGCCGCGGCCGGAAGTAATACAAAGGAGCTGACTGAACAACTACGCGTGGCAGTCGCCAAACTCAATGATAGCAACAATGCCGTCAACGTGCTGCTTGCAGATACTGCTTTTGCAAATCAGCTCAAGGTTACACTTGCTAACGCAGAGTCGGCTTCAGCAAAGCTCGACTCGAATATGCTTGCATTGAAACATAATTTCCTGCTACGAGGCTACTTTAAGAAGCAGGAGAAGAAGGCAGCGAAGGCAGCCGCTGCAGCAAAGCAAAATCAGTAAAACACGTTTAGGTGACGCTGTCACTCAGAGAGTTATTCTCCTCCAAGAACGCGAACCTGATTGGTGCGTGAAGTGTCGGGGTTATTGGCGCGCATGATTTTCATCTTGCGCTTGTAGAGAACTTCCAGGAACGTTTCAAACGGTGGCTTTGCAGTAGTATCTGCGCGGATGATTGAATCGCGTTTTTCTACCGTGTGTCTGATCTGTTCCATGAGGTCGGCATTCAACTCATATAAATCGCAGTCGAGTTCTGCTGACAACTGAGAGGGAAGGGGCTTGAACTTTGCATTGGAGATCTCCTTGAACTCAGGGTCTTTGTTCACCTGCTTAAGAAAGAAGGCGGCCATCGGAAGAGCCGTACTTGATCCCTGCCCAAGTTCGGTCAATCTGAAACGAATACGTGGATCATCGGCGCCAACCCATGTGCCGATAACGAGTTTCGGTGTCATCGCCATGAACCAGCCATCAGCGTTTGCCTGCGTAGTGCCAGTCTTACCTGCCACATCGTTGTAGACGCCATACTTCCAGCGCAATCTCGATGCTGTGCCTTCATGAACTACACTCTGCATCATGCGGGTTACCAATCGTGCGGTCTCAGGCGAGAAGGCGCGTTCTCCTTTTCCCGGCGACTTGAATTCATTGAATGTATTTCCTTCCAGGTCCTGAATACTATCGATGTAATACGGCGGTGACGCAACGCCTTCATTGGCGATGCAGGCATACGCTCCCGTCATCTCAAACAGCGAGATGGATGATGATCCCAGCGCGATCGATGGAACGTCGGGTAGCTCGCTTGTGATCCCCATCTTTCGCGCAAGCTTGATAGTGTTGTCAACACCTGCCTGATCGATAAGTTTTACAGCGACTGTATTGACAGAATATGCCAATGCACCCCGCATGGTATACTCTACCTGGTAATCGTTCTGAGTGTTGCGTGGCGTCCACTTTACTCCTTCTTTGTCGATGTAGGTTTGCTGTCCTGCGGAAATCAGTTCACAAGGTTGAATCCCTTTCTCCAGGGCCATGGCATATACGATCGGTTTGAAGGTGGATCCCACCTGTCGCTTGGTCGTGATCTTCACGTGGTCGTATTGAAAATAGTCGTGGTCAATACCACCTACCCATGCTTTCACGGCACCACTTCCCGGTTCAACAGCAAGGAAACCTGCATTGAGAAATTGAAGGGTGTGCTCAATCGAATCGATCGGACTTATAGTAGCCTCCTGTTCGCCGTCCCAGGAAAACAATCTCATAGGTACCTTCTTCTTCATTACCTTCATGATCTCATCTTCACTCATACCCTGCAGCTTCAGTTTCTTATACCGGGTGCTGCGACGGATTGCTTCCTGAACCACTACTTCCTTGCCCTTCCAGGGTTTTTCCTTTCCCCAATGCTCGAAGAATTGTTTCTGAACAATAGTCATCTGTTCAGCAACTGCATTTTCGGCATACGTTTGAAGTTTGGAGTTTATGGTTGTATAAATGCGCAGTCCATCCGTATACAGGTTGTATGGATTGCCATCGCTTTTCTTGTTGTTCTTGCACCAGGTGAGAAGTTCGCTCTTGAGATATTCTCTGAAATAGGGAGCCAGGCCCATGTGATGTGATACCTTATTGATTTTAAGATCAATTGGTTTTACATACAGAGAGTCAGCGGATTTTTTTGGAAGAAAATTGTACTTCACCATCTGACTCAATACAACATTGCGCCGGTGAAAGGCGCGTTCCGGATATACTCTTGGGTTATATGATGTTGTGGCCTTAAGCATACCAACGAGTACGGCAGACTGATCGGTCGAAAGTCCTGCAGCCGTGGTTGAATAAAAACGCTGAGCCGCTGCCTGTATGCCAAATGTGTTGTCGGCAAATGGTATCGTGTTGAGATACATAGTAAGCAGCTCCTTCTTGCTGTATAACTTTTCGAGGCGGCGGGCGGTGATCACTTCGCGGAGTTTGTTTACCAGCATTGACAACACCCAATAACGTTTTCTGGGATACAGGTTCTTCGACAATTGCTGGGTGATAGTACTGCCACCACCCGACGATTCATCTTGCTGGAGAATCGATTTGAACAATACGCGTCCGAGGCTTATATAATCGACGCCTTCATGCTGATAAAAGCGAACGTCTTCGGTTGCGATAAGGGCATCAATTACCGACGGTGCTATGGCCTCGTACCTGACTTCAGTGCGATCCTGAGTATAATATCGTCCAAGAAGGACGCTGTCGGCACTGTACACCTCAGAGGCCACCTGATTTTGAATGCGACCAAGCTCCGTTTTGCCTGGGCTATCAATGAGCACAACCGTAATGAGAATGAGAAAGCAGGCGAGGGGAGGACCCAGAAAAAGGGTAAGTTTTCGGGCCCGGGGATGCGTACGATAGTATTCCCGGATGCGGTTTATGATGCCGTTTGTGTATTCAAGCGCTGGCTGAATTCCCTCGCGAAACTTCCGCCAATAGGGATGAAGCCAGTGCCATATGCGCTTAAATATCTCGTTCATAACCAGAATCTCCGCAAGGCGGGGCCGAAGTTAGCAAGGCCCCCATTAGGTCGCAAGATATTTCGACTTACCAAAGGGCCCATCAATCCTGCCGTTCGCCGCCAAAAACCGAGCCATATCCATCAACGTTAGGCTTAGCCCGAAAAAAGCCTTAACTTTATTAAACTGTCTCTATTTTTTTATCAGTCGGATGCACAATTCAACTCATCACAGCGCCATCGATCTTGCAAAGATCCGTCAGAAAAAGGTTCGGAAATTCATTAACAATTTTGGACTTCATTCTACATCTGGTTTCACACGTATGCAGTCTGCTGGCTGTACCACTGCGGACGCGGGGCAGTACCATAAGCATCATAAGAAGTTTGTAGTTCGACAACGTCCGGATCTCGTTTGGGATGCCTACATGAAGATCCATCCCCGTGATGCATGGACTGGTGACATGGTGAGCTTCGGTGTGCAATATTGTACCCGAAAAAATCGTGTCCACTATATTCACGATGAGTGCTCCGGCATTGAAGAAGGCCAGATTATCATCCTCAACCTGCGTCTGCTTTGGGGCGCATTGAATATCGCAGTTGCTCATCAGATTGCTGAGGTAAATCACGATGAGATGATGTTCAAACTTTGCTATATGGTTGGAGGTGCGTCGGCGGGATCGCAATGGATTTCGTTAAAGGCTACCAAAGACGGTGCGACCGAAGTACATCACGATACACTTTATAGAAGTGATTCCAACTTCCGCGATACCAAACTCTATCCTGCACTCCATACGAAAGCGATCACGGAGTTTCACGAAAGTGTAAGACGCAAAGCTGAGAATTATATCGGCGCGATAGCCGTGTAGTTTAAGCCCCGCCCATCGACCGGGTGGTCGATGAGCTACGAGCCTGAATCTTTTTACAAACGTTTACCGAATTGGCGATTTCAGCTTAATTCGCTGATGGCCCTATCAGCACGGGTTCTTGCAAGCTTCTTCTTATAGTCGAACCACTTTTCATCATTGATTTTTCGCATGATGTTATCGGTAGTCCGCTGTACCGTCAGGTTCCACAAACCTCCTAACTTCATTGGCAGGCTATGCGCGATGGTACGGATAGCCAGAGCGAAACCGCCATCAAGATACTCCATGTGGTGCCAGTAGCCGCTCGGCATAAACAGTGTATCACCGTGACCGATAGTGGCACTCATTCCCTTTACATATTTCAGACCTGGATATTCATCGTAATCCGGATTGTCGACATCTACCGTTGAGTGAACATTGAATGGAAGCCTGTACAACAATGTTGACTGATCGGGTGCGAACAAAAATACACGCTTGCGACCATGGAACTGTGTCAGGAAGACGTTGCTCATATCAATATCCTGATGCATCCGAACAATTGATTTCGGCGGGCCAAAGAACATGAACGGAATCTTGATATATCCCCTGGCAATTTCAGGGTATCCGAAATCCTTCAGCAGCTCAGGCTTGTGTTTGAATACAGGAAATAGAAAAAGTCTCAGATCAGTTGGCTCACGCTCGATGAGGTCAAGGTATTCGTCGAATCGCATCACCGCATTCGGAACCTGAAGAGTCTTTGAAATGTCTTCTTTGCGATTGCCGTAGAGGCCTACCTCAATGTTTCCCATAGATTGTTTGAAAAAGTCCATAGTCCACTTCGAGTAAGCAGGGTACTTTTTCCAAAGACCGCGAAGAATTACCGGCTTTTGAGGTTTATAATAGTTGCGATAAAACTCTTCCCTTGTTATGGTTGTTCCGTCAACCACTGGTATCGGGGTCTGTACATCCAGCGCCATTCCGTAATGATTTAAGGTACAAAAATAACGCTGTCTCCCTGATTTTAAAAATCTGCGTAGGCGGTGCGGTTCGATCGTTTGAGTTCGGTTATGGCAGACGTTGTGCTGTTTTTCAGGCCGGCATATCCCTTACAGTAATTCAGTACGAGGGAATATTCCCCCAATACATCCATTCCGATTGAGGGCATACCGGACCATGCAGAATGCACAACCCCCACCGGCACACGCCGCAAAAGAAAATCGTGCAGTCGCACTCCATCAGCCCTTACGTTAACTCCTTCAATCGGACCATTCAATCCCCGGCCAAGTATGGTCTGTTTCACATTCTTGAACAGAGCGGTTCCTTCGTTGGTCTTCAGTAACAGACCGAGGGACGAGCCGGTGTCAATCATAATGTCCATTGATTCCTCCTTGCCCTGTATTGAAATTGTTGACTGGATGATCGGGCGGGAATCCTCCACGCGTATAGGAATAAGGTTATAGTCGTCAGGCAGCTGTGCTGTTTGAGCTGGCCGGAAAGTGATTAGCTGCTGACTGTTGTGCAGTTCAATTTCAAACTTGATGAAAATGTCATATCCGATAATACCGTCGACACCAGAGTAAGATCCAAACAGATTTGGATTTGGAACGATCACTACTGGGATGCGCTCTCCAAGCACTGCATCAATGGCAACCTTGTTGCCAAGTGCTATCCTTCCTGATATTGAGTTGCCGGATCCAAGTCCTGAAAACTCCACGCGTTTATCAGGATTAATTTGGAACTCCTTAAGGAACCGCTTTCCAAACAACACGACGTTTCGGCATCCTGTGTCAAGAATGAGATTTACATGGAGACTATCATTAATCGTTACTGGAAGAAGTATGAGGTTATTAGCGCGCTTGTAACGAACAGTAACTTCTTCAATTGAATCCGGGAGGGAAAAACCTGCTTTGGGAATAGAGACGCCAGGGCCGAGAGCAAAAGTATCTGAATACGTGATTACGAGAACCAGCGTAATGAGGGGCAATATCCTGTTCTTGAACATTTGGGTGTGAGCTTAGCGGTAGAAAAGCTACCTCTCGTTCCCCTGCGCAAAAACACGCGTAAAGGCTGATTTTTACTGCATAGCTAAAGCCGATTCCAGCGATATAAATGCAGGGTTACATTCGAATGCGGTATTCAGATGGGTAATTTTGAATAAAAAGCATCACGCACAGCGTGGTATTTTTGGTTGGGAGGGAATGATATAAAATGAAAATCGACCGATCTGAGACCGGTCGATGAGCGATATTGGACAAGTTGTGAACGCTTATTTCGTCTTAGGCGACGCCTTATAAGTTTCTGCAAGCTTAACAGCTTCGAACGCATTCACCAGCCCTCCCGTTGAGCTAAGTGTTGAGAACGGCACCTCTTCGGCAGTACCGGGTTTCGTAACCTTAAGGCCATCAAACTTGCGGGTTGACTGACGAAGGATATCTTTAATCTGAGCAGCATTCAATTCGGGATAGTAAGACAGCAGCAGTGCAGCAACACCGGCAGTAGCCGGTGAAGCAAAGCTGGTACCCTGCAAATCTTCGTACTGATTGTTAGGTACGGTAGAGTACATTTCCACGCCAGGTGCGAAAAGATCCACCGACTTTTTGCCATAGTTGCTGAAGGTGGCCACAAAGTGTTCGTCTGCACCAAACGAAGAAGCACCGATCTCAAGCCAGTTTCTTACTTCACTGCCATTCTTTAAAACCTTCGAAGGATAGTTTTCTTCCTTATCGATGTTGTCGCCATCATTACCAGCAGCATGAACCAGCAGCACTCCTTTCGATTCGGCATATTTTACTGCCTTATCCACAGCTTCCTTCTGAGGAGAGAAAGCCTTTCCAAAACTCATGTTGATTACCTGGGCGCCATTGTCGACCGCATACAGAATAGCGTTGGCAATGTCTTTATCTCTCTCATCGCCGTTCGGAACTGCACGTAAAACCATAATACGCACGTTATCAGCGATACCCTTGATACCAATCTCGTTACTACGGTTCGCACCTATAATACCAGCTACGTGCGTTCCATGACGTGCATCAGGGCCTTCAACATCGTTGTTGCCATATCCCTTTTCGTATAAGTTATTGGGATCGTCACCAACGATCTTGCGCGAATTGAACTCGAGGTTGTATCCGAAGTTTACGGCAGTACCATAATGGTCAAGACCTTCTTCCAGTTGACCGAGATAGCCTTTCAGCTCGTTGAGGAATTCGGAAACGGCAATGTCTCCATCCACGTTTTCAAGAACTTTTGTCAGCGTCTCCTTTGCGAATCGAAGGGTATCGTTTGTAGAATTAACCTCTGCCAGGTTTGACTTCATAATTGCTTTTCCGCCCATGCTTTTGCTGATGATGCTGTCGCAGAAGCTAAGGGTAACATAGGCGTTCTGATAGAGGTCATGCTGCTGCTTATACTGGTCGTACTGGTCTTTGTTGGCCTTGAAATCACGTTCATACTTGGCCTTCACGCGCTGCCACAGAGCAAACTCAGCCTTGTTTTTCTTACTTACTTTTGCTTCGTCAACGTTTTCGTATAAGGCTTTTAAACGAGCGTATTCACGCGTTACTTCATACGTATCTTCGTCCACATTGCTTCCGTCTTTGTTTCCCAGGAAGTTCCATCCGTGAACATCATCGACGTATCCATTCTTATCGTCATCAATGCCGTTGTCAGGTATCTCGTCTGCGTTTGTCCAGATGACATCCCGCAGATCTTCATGTTCGATATCGATTCCAGAGTCGATGACTGCAACGAGAACTGTTTTTGATGGCTTTCCTTTCAGTAAAGTCATGTAAGTTTTCTCTACGCTGATTCCCTGCAGGTGGTCGGCTTCCGGATCCTTCAAAAACCAGTCTTTTGGGACATTTGCCGTATCTTCATTTGCGGTATCGCGTGCAGCTAACGTTTGCCGTTCGAAGGCACTTGCCACGCTAAAACTGAAAACACTTAAAATCATCAGAAAAACACACTTCAGCTTGCGTACGCTCATAATTCGTTGGTTTTAAATGAAATAGGGCTACAATATAACAAGGGTTGTTGAATATTTGCCCGCCTTTATGCTACCGGCATAGCCCGATTTACGACAAAAGTCCTGCCGATATTACGCCCGTGACCCAAAGAGGCAGGCGCTCAAAAGTGCTAATGTCAGAACAGCCATCTTTGAATACTCAACCACTTCAATATATGTATTTCGTTCTGGGATCGGTCGTGACCGTTTTTGCAACATTCTTCGGATATGTTGCAAAGCAGGTCCTCGCGGGTGTGGAAAAACCTGAAACAACTGCTGCAGAGGAACCTCAATCTGTAATGAGGCGTTCTATAAACTGAGATTTTAAGCGTCAAATTATACGCTCATAAAGTCTTATGAAGGCAAATAGTCTGGCATAATGGCTTATTGAGCTACCAATTGGTGACGTTTTGTCTGTCTTAATTTCATGGTACAGACCTTGATCAAAGGTCAATGAAGGAGAATCAGATTATGAAACGAAGTCAATATTTAGACCTGCTTGCTTCCGTAGACATCATGAACGTGTTGAACGGTGGAAGAAGCGAGCCGCAGGTGACACTCAACCAACACGATGACCATCGCGAGATCCGGGTAAAGATCCCGGGTATCGACGCAGAGCGCATCCAGGTTGAAGTTCACAATGATCATGTGTCGATCTTCTATATGATGGACATAGAGTCAGTTGGCAAGACCATGCGTTTGCCTTATTCATTGTACAATAAACAACAGCCTTATTTTATCGACCTGAAGCGAGTAAATGCTACTGTTGAAGGACGTGAGATGGTTGTGAAGTTGCCTTACAACGAACTGGCTAGTGGATATCATCGGAAGGTAGAGTCTTCCTAAAAGAAACTCCGGTCTGCAGAGACCAATAGGGCGGCCGTTGGGCCGGAAGTAAAAAAGCCACGCTTGGAACTTGCTGTTAACGCAGGAACCAGGCGTGGCTTTTTTGGGGAGAAGGAAGAGTATTCTAGACTTTTATATGTCCCCAGTTCTCTCCGGTCTTGATGCGATGAATCTGCATGTCAGATACACGGAATTTTTTTGCAAGTGCCTTCAGTGTAGGTTGCTTCTTGCTCTTGAAGAGGGCGACTTTAATAGATTTCACTTTATCGGCAGTAAGTTTGGGGCCTTCATCAGGACTCATCCGCACAAGAACGTTGGGATCTTTCAAGGCATGCTTGATCTGTTCGTCATGCTTTACCCACTTCAGATTGTTAGCTTTGTTATTCTCTTTTTTGTGATCAACGTGAATAACGAAGTTTGCATCCGATGCTCCTGGCTTGCAGAAGTATTCAGCCACAAGTCTGTGGATGTAATAGTTTTGACGCGTTTCTTCCCGGCCGATGGTAATGCTGGGATAGCCTTGCGTGAGCCGAGGCTTTAAAACATAACCGTCGTCAAGTTTCGACTTGAAGCTGACGATGCGTCCTTTGTCGGACACGGCATACCGCTTGGTGGTTGTGCCTTTCTTTAATTTAAGTTCCTTCCAGGACTCGCCAGAAAGGAGCTTCAGCTTGGGTTCTTTCGTTGTTTTAGCCATAGGTTTACATTAATAAGGGTTCAGACAGTTTCGGAATAAACTTTATAAAGTGATCCTGTATCTGTTTCAAAGTGTTCTTCCCCGACTTATTCGTTATTGCCCTTCCATCCATTTCCGTCACAGGCGTAAGTTCGCCCATCGTCCCCGTTGCGAATACCTCGTCAGCAGTATAAAATTCGGTTAAAGAAAGATTTCGCTCGTGCACCGGCAGCTTTAGCTCCTCGCAGATCTCGAGCACGAGCCTTCGCGTTATTCCGTGAAGGCAGGCATCCGGATAAGGAGTAAATACTGTGCCGTCCTTAATCATAAAGATGTTGGTATCGTGAAGCTCGGCAACGAATCCTTGCCAGTCTAACATAACGGCCGCGTCAACACCCGCAACGTTCGCTTGTATCTTTGCGAGTATATTGTTTAACAAGTTATTATGATGGATCTTAGAATCCAAGAACTGCGGATTGTTTCTCCGTTGCGATGAAGTGACAACGCGGATACCCCTACTGTTGTCATACACCACTGGCTTCCACTCGGCAAGTACGATCAAACATGAGCCTTTCGTATTAAGGCGAGGATCCATTCCCGATGTTATCTTTTCTCCTCTCGTAAGTGTCAGACGAATGTGAGTTTCATCATCCATGCCATTGGCCTCAAGCGTCTCATGGATGGCTTGTTTTATTTTCTGCTTCTCTGGAATATCCGCAAATGCCAAAGTGTGTGCCGAAGCCTGTAGACGATCAAGGTGTCTGTCGAGACAAATGATGCGACGGCCCTTGTAAACGCGCAGCCCTTCCCATACGGCATCACCGCCCTGCACTGAACTATCAAAGACCGATACCTTTGCTTCACTACGCGGCAAAAGCTTTCCGCCGACGTGAATCAGGATATTATCGTTCTTGGTATTATATCGTTGTAACATCTCGAAGACAGGTATCAACCCTATCGCTAGGGTACGTTAATTAATCAATAGCATAACTGCACAACTCATATGGTAGCACCCGAACGGAAGCCTTGTGGGATTGGGTATTCTTAGTTGGCTCCTGGAGTGGACGTATATAAAGTAAGTACTATTTTGGGAATGAATCAAGGACGCACGGCAAAAGGTGCTAATGCTTCGTAGTAAAATTGCGCCTGTTCGTTCAGGTCGTGTAGGCCTGGGGGTAGGGACCTGTCACTCGTAGCTTGCCTCTCGAAGCCCGTCGAGCGGTGAACGTTGGAATACCAGTGAGGCGCCCATACTCCGTCGTAAGTTTTCGGACCCGACGGCCACGTCATCATCTCCGGGAAAAAAGGGATACCTAAACGGTCACATGCCTGCGTTAAAACTGACTCGGGGTTCTCAAGAAGCAGTCCGGTGTCCAGTACCACGGGGTGCCTACCCTGCGCCAGCAGTTTTGTGAATAATTCATGTTGATACACAATCCCTATATCCTTCAACGTAGGCTTCTCAATAACATTTGCGTAGCTGGCAATGATCTGTCGGGGATTGCGGATCAGGAAGAGATTAGTCACGTTGTCAACAAATGATTGGTCCATCACCGCCATATGATGGGCCATATTTTTCAGGAACAATATGTTGTGCGACATAGTCTCCAGCTGCATTCGCACCGCATACTGCGACTGCGGCTGGCTACTCAGCACCTCGTCCCTTCCGGGATGCACAATGCCCGTTTCATGAAGATAGTAAGCGTAGAATGGTTCGTCGACGACCATCGTGTCGGGTCTTTGCGCAAAAGAATACATCAGGGCCGTCGAAATATTCCGGGGGCCTGATATCGAATTGATGATCATTGCTTAAAGTTTGAATTTGTTTTTTCCTGCACTATGGGCGAACCACCCGAAGATATCCCGATCGGAAGCAATAAAAAAATCCAGCGCGCGTTTTTCCCGGCCCGGCGCCAGGCATGGTATTGCGCGACAAAGGAAATTACCTCGACCAGATACACCTTTTTCGTTAGTGTCATAGATCATTTTCGTTAGTTTTGTCCGTATGACGTTTCTGTATCCATCGTTCCTCTGGGCCCTTGCCGCGCTGACAATACCGATAGTCATTCACCTGTTTAATTTTCGTAAGACGACGCGCGTCTATTTTTCCAATACCCGATTCCTGCGCGACGTCAAAGAGGCAACCACGGCAAAGCGGCGTTTGAAGCACTACCTGATTTTAGCTTCGCGTCTACTGTTCCTCCTGTTCCTGATCTTTGCTTTTTGTCAACCCATAATCCCCGCGAGGGAACAACTCGGAAGTAACCGAAACATAGTTCTCTATCTCGATAACTCTCAAAGCATGTCCGCACAGGTCGACGAGAAGACCAGGGGCCTTGATGCGGCCACAAACTTTGCCCGAAACATTGTCGATGTATTTCCTCCCGATACCCGTTATAAACTGCTGACCAACGATTTTGCTCCATTCTCAAACACATTCAAAACAAAGCCTGAAGTCCTGGACATGCTTACGGAGATTCGTCTGTCGCCCGTGAGCAGAACATATCAGGAGATCAGGGATCGTATACGTCAGGACCGTTGGGTAAAAAGTACTGATGTCTTCTGGATCGCCGATCTGCAAAAGTCTACTGCCGGCACCGTCCACGGAGACAGCTCGATGAAAATTCATCTGGTCCCGATTCAATTCAGTGAGCATGGAAATGTGTTTGTTGATTCCGCCTATCTCGAAAACCCATTCGCCGCAGGTGGAGGCAGGAACGTGTTGCACGTTGTGGTTAGAAACGACGGAACCCGCGACATCGATCAACTCAACCTTCGGTTGATGCTGAATAATATACAGGAGGGTACCGCCAGCACTAGTATCTCGCAAGGCGGAAAAGCGGAAGTTACTTTCGATATCGCAACCACGCTCGCAGGCCTTAATGAGGCGCGTGTACTCTTCAATGATTTCCCCGTAACATTTGATAACGAGTTCTTCCTGGCCTTAAATTTTACCAACCGGATCAATGTCGTTGAAATCAAGGCCGACAATGCCGCCACACCTGTTCAAAGGGTATTTGGTAATGACCGGATATTTGCACTTCAGAGTCATGCCGTTAGTAATTTTAATTATAGTTTGCTTGATCAGGCCGACCTGGTTGTGGTCAATGGGCTCAACAGCCTAGACCCTGCTCTAGCCGGTGCGTTGCGCCGCTATCTTGGTAACTTCGGCAGTGTAATGTTAATTCCTGGACCCAGTCCGGACGCCGGAAATTTGAAAACCACCCTACAGCTACCCGCGCTACGGTCAATGCAGGCCAAAGAGCAAACGGAACTGGCTCGTCCTGATTTCTCCAACCCTTTCTTTGAAAATGTATTTGAAGAAAAGTCGGTCGCCATTGCCATGCCCCACGCCTCAAAGATTCTGGACTGGGGTAGCGACAGAACGGCGATCCTTCATTTTCGTAATGAGCAGCCATTCATTTCAAGATTTAATCAGATCGGGCAGTTATATGTTATGAGCTGCGCCCTGGTATCAGCACAAACCGATTTCTTTAACCACGCGCTGTTCGTACCTGTGATGTACCGGATAGCCGCGAGCGGACGAAAGAAGGAGTTCAAGCCTTATTATACACTTCGTGAAAGTAATATCAGCATTCATGTGGATAGCCTTAGGGGAGAAGATCCTTTGCGCTGGATTGGAGCCGAAGAGGTGGTTCCCGCCCAGAGAAAGGTAAACGAAGAGGTGATTTTCGATATTCCAAAATTCTCTGTTAGCAAAGGATTTTATAAAGTCGTTATGAAACGCGACACCGTTAACCTCATTGCCTTCAACCTCGATAAGTCAGAGTCTCTGATGGACCAGTTTACTGCCGAAGAGTTCAAGCAAATGCTCGGGGGCGGTGATAATGTCACAATTTTTAAGGTCGGAAAGCAAGAGGCTTTCAGTAACGAAATAAAGGAGCGATATTTGGGCAAGCCTTTGTGGAAGTATGCGCTGTTGATCGCCATCTTCTTCATTGTGGCTGAAGTACTGCTCATTCGTTTCATGAAGTGAGCAACTTATCGAGTGAGCAGGCAAGGTCCAGCCTCAACTGCTGGTCGCTTGTGAGGTTTACTGAACCCTGGTTAAATGAAAATACTTATCCAAGGTGCCGAAATCATCGATTCGGCGTCCTCGTTCCACAAAAAAATCAAGAACGTTCTTGTCAACAATGGCCGTATTTCCGAGATCGGCGACAAAGCCTTTAGTGCAGATCGTACCATTAAGGCAGATGGCATGAAACTTACAACGGGCTGGTTCGATCTGAGCACATTCGTGGGCGATCCGGGACTCGAACAAAAGGAAGACCTTGACTCGGTGTCTCGTGCAGCGGCAGCAGGAGGTTTTACTGGCCTGGCAGTTTTGCCAAATACTTCGCCGTGCGTCCAGACCAAGAATGAGGTGAGTTACCTCATGCGTAACAACGACACCCATCTCGTGCAGATTTATCCCCTGGCCGCTGTAACAAGAAACAATAAGGGCGAAGAGCTTACGGAAATGCTCGACCTGCATGCCGCCGGGGCCGTGGGATTCACAGATGGTCTAAAGCCGGTTTGGCATACCGATATCTTACTGAAGTCGCTTCAATACCTTCAGAAATTCAACGGCCTTCTGATCGATCATCCGGAAGATACCTGGCTGAATCTTTTCGGCCAGATGCATGAAGGAATAAACAGCACAATGTTGGGCCTTAAAGGAATGCCCCGGATTGCTGAGGATATTGCATTACTCAGAAACCTGGAACTTCTTACTTATGCAGGCGGCCGGCTGCACGTTTCAAAATTATCTTCTGCCAAATCAGTCGATCTCATCAGGCAGGCAAAAAAGAAATTGCAGGTAACCTGTGATGTGGCGGCCTACCAACCTTTACTCGACGACAGTATCCTCTCTGGTTTTGATACGAATTACAAGGTAAACCCTCCGTTGCGGGAGAAGGCCGACAATGATGCGTTGATCAAAGGTCTTCGTGATGGCACTATCGATGTGATCTGTTCGGGACACACGCCGCACGAAGATGAAAGCAAAAGTCTTGAATTTGATCACGCGGATTTTGGCATCATCAATCTCCAGACGTTTGGGGCCAACCTCGTGGGACTCAGCAATAACGTCGACTGGGATGTTTTGCTCCCGAAAGTGACCAGCAATCCCCGGAAGCTATTGGGACTCGAAGTGCCGGTCATCGAAGAAGATACAAAAGCAAATCTGACCCTGTTTGACCCGGCCCGGACGTGGGCGTTTGACGAAAAGTCAAATCACTCAAAATCGAGGAACTCGCCATGGCTCAATACCGAAGTCAGGGGAAAGGTTATTGCCGTATTTAACAACGGAAGAAACCGCATCGAGGAATAGCGCAAGGGAAACCCCAGAAGAAATCAGGAGCCATGTTAAACAAATTGATGCGCATTGCACTTCGCTACGGCCTCATAGGCGGAGGAATTGCTTTCGTGCTCGTCGTCGTGATGTTCTACCTCGGCCGCCATCCCCTTGTGGTGTCGCCATACCTGGACTTCCGGATACTGCTTTTCGGGATTTTTGTATTCTTTGCTTTGAAGGAATTTCGCGACTATGACCAGGATGGCGTTTTGTATTTCGCCCAGGCGATGCTTGGCGGCTTTGTTGTAATATTCATACTAACCGTTCTGGCATCGCTCCTGATATGGGCCTTTGGATCCATAGAACACGATTTCGTTACCGAGTATGTCGAACAGGTGACTACCTATCTGAAGGGCTTCAGTGCCGCCGATATTGAGAAGTTGGGAAAAGATACCTATGACCGTAATTTAGCGTCACTTCCGGCTACTAATATTTCGACATTGGCCTTCACCTACTTCATTCATGGTCTGGTGCTGGGCTTTTTTGTGAACATAGTGCTGTCGGTGATCGTGCGCCGTCAGCCCAAAACTTCGTAACAAACAATTCCCTCTATATGGACGAGATCGAAAACCCTTCAGCAGACAAAAGATCAGTAGGTATTAAGTATGGATTGATTTCGGCAGTGATCGGAATCGTGTTCTTCCTTGTACTGAATTTTGCAGGCCAGAATCCCTACATCTTTAAATGGGGCTGGACAGTTTCGTTGACCACGACAATCATCCTGGTTGTTCTTGCTCATAAGGAATACAAGGAGGGAAATCACGGTTTCATGACCTATGGCGAGGGCATTGGAATTGGCTTTTGGTATATGCTGATTGGTGTCGGCGTGGGCATGTTGTTTAATTATGTCTATGCTACCTTCATTGATCCTAATCTCATGACTGAATTCTATGAAGACCAGTACTCTCAAATGCAGCAGAAAGGCATGGGCGATGATCAGATTGAGATGGCGCTCGGCTTTACCAGGAAGCTTTTTTGGGTTATTGGGTCCGTGGTGGCGTCATTCTTTTGTATGGCAACCGTGCTGATCGTTACTATCTTTACGCAAAAGAGACCGCCGGAACAACGCTAAATTCATGATCAGACCAGACATATCCGTTGTAATACCCGCCAAAGATGAGGAAGAATCCATCCCGGAGCTGACGCAATGGATTGTGCGCGTGATGCAGGAAAATAACTTTTCCTACGAGGTCATTTTCATCGACGATGGCAGCACGGATAGCACCTGGCAACAGATCGGAAATTTAAACGAAGCCAATCCCAACGTAAAGGGCATACGCTTTAACAGAAACTTCGGCAAATCTGCCGCGCTTCAAACGGGATTTAGAATCGCGCATGGCAAAGTGGTGATCACCATGGACGCAGACATGCAGGATAGCCCGGATGAGATTCCCGAGTTGTACCGGATGATCGTCCAGGAGAAATATCACCTTGTCTCCGGATGGAAAAAGAAGCGGCACGATCCGATTTCCAAGACGATACCGTCGCGCTTCTTTAATTACGTTACGCGCGCACTGTCAGGTATCAAGCTGCACGACTTCAACTGCGGCCTGAAAGCGTATCAGTCTGCGGTGGTCAAGAACATCACCGTGTACGGTGAAATGCACCGCTACATTCC
Organism: Chryseolinea sp. T2; assembly: GCF_037203685.1. Classification (NCBI taxonomy): domain Bacteria; kingdom Pseudomonadati; phylum Bacteroidota; class Cytophagia; order Cytophagales; family Fulvivirgaceae; genus Chryseolinea; species Chryseolinea sp. T2. The sequence continues at coordinate 52,058 of NZ_JBBCAU010000007.1, read as the reverse complement.
TGTAATCGCCAAGTGGGCAGGTTTTGGTCGCATCACCGAAAAGGTCGTGCAGCACCGCGAACGGAAGTACGGCTACACAAAGTTTGGTCTTGAACGGTTCGTAAACGGTTTTCTCGACCTGATCTCCGTCACCTTCGTAAGCCGCTTCCGCCAAAAGCCAATGCACTTTTTTGGAAGCTTTGGCACAGTGTCATTCTTTGTCGGCTTCATCCTCACGGTGAAGTTATTTTGGGACAAGCTCGATGCCCTGTACTTTACGCGAATACCATACAAAAGGGACATTACCAATCAGCCGATCTTTTACCTGGCACTTGTGGCGGTCGTCATTGGTGTTCAGCTTTTTGTGACGGGCTTCCTTGCCGAAATGATCGCCATGCAGTCGTTCGCAAAGCGCGAATACCTGGTGATCGAGAAAATCGGTATAGACGACAAGCCCGTCGGAGTGAATGTTGATGCATGAATGATTCGCACCGGTAGGACACCTGCATGAGCCAGCCCCGTTACTCGATCATCGTTCCCGTCTATAACCGGCCGGAAGAAATTGACGAGTTGCTTTCAAGTCTGCTCAATCAAACATATCGTGATTTCGAAGTCGTCATTGTTGAAGATGGTTCCACCATCCGATGCGACACGTTAATAGACAGGTATCGCGACAGTCTGCAGATCCGATACTTCTTTAAGCCCAACTCTGGTCCCGGCCCAAGCAGGAACTTCGGCTTCGAACATGCCCGTGGCAATTACCTTGTAGTTTTTGACTCAGACTGCCTGCTGCCTCCGGAATATTTCCAGGCAGTGGAGTCATCGTTGCGTATTAATAATTGGGATGCTTGGGGAGGCCCCGACCGCGCTCACGAACGGTTCACAGCAACGCAGCAGGCAATGGCCTACACAATGTCATCGTTCCTTACAACTGGTGGGATACGCGGCAAGGCCGTCCACATCGGCGCCTTCCAGCCAAGGAGCTTTAACATGGGTATGTCGCGGCGGGTGTTTGAACAGACCGGAGGATTCCGTTTTTCACACTTTGCTGAGGACATCGAATTAAGTATCAGAATGCGTCAACTCGGCCTGAAGGTTGGACTCATTACTGAAGCATTTGTCTATCACAAACGCAGGGCTACCTTCGCGCAGTTCTACCGGCAGGTGAGCAACTTCGGACGCGGGCGCGTACAGGTTGGACGGGCTCATCCTAATGAAGTGAAGATCACTCACTGGTTCCCGGCATTGTTTCTTATCGCCCTTGTTGCACTCTTACCTCTCGGCTTAATCAGTACGACGCTGTTTACGATTGGAGCGCTCGGGTTCACACTCTACCTGTCGGCCATCCTGATTCATTCATATCTGCAAACCCGTAATGTGGAAGTTGCTTTGCTTTCTGTTCCATCTGCACTTGTTCAGATGATTGGATATGGCTCCGGCTTTTTAAAAGAAAAGTTTTCATCAACAGACCGTACTGCAAAGAATAAAAGACGGATGTAGTTGTCTGCTCGTCTGTAACAGATGTCATTTAAGGCCAATAATCTGGTTTCGTTAAAACACCTCCTTCACTCCTACAATCAGAACATTGGACATTGGTGAGCGTAAAACCAGCATCGTCTTTTAGTGAAATTCCGATGATGTACCCTTCCGTAAGCTCGGTCGAGTTAATGACACACCGGAAGGCGTTCGGAACGACGCACACCGTATCAGGAGGATTGCATCCCAGTCGCGGCCATATTTCCCTGAATGCAAGGGGTAGTGTCTCGTTGTTGATAAAGATTCTTTTTGAAACCGTATTGGTTGCGCTGAAATATCCGACGGCAATTGGAGCATTTGCCTTCACACGATTAATATTGCCTGTCACTTGTCCTGGTTGTGGGTCGAACAGGCCACCTATGCTTTCGGTCGTCTTTTTCAGCTGCTCCAGATAATGATACTCGTCCTCACTGATCGCCTGTTGCCTGACGAGTATGCTGTATTTTATCTGGAATTTCTGTGAACCGGCAGTGATATAGTGTAGAGGGAACTGGCTGACGATGTCTTCCCGTAGCCTTGACGTTGAGTTAATGATGATCGAGGAAGACGATTGAGTACGCCAGCAATAGAAGTAAATTTCCTCAGGAGTCCGCGCGACAATTGACTTGCCAACAACTTTGTAAAGAGAAAGTGTTGACGAGTGGTAGTTCCAGGTTTCATCGTAGCTCCAGCGATAATATCTGGTTTGGCCCGTCGCATCATGTGCATTAACCCGGATTGTAAGTTGATTATCGTCGGTTACCCAGGTAATACTATCGATTGGTGGTGTTGACCGCGGTGAGACAACATCAGAGTAATATTCAAAGTCACCAGGTGTGACCACGTGCAGGCGGTAGCCGGCATCGTCAAACACTGGAATACCGGAAGTCGTATAGCTGCCATCGCCTTTGTCCGAAAGCGGATAAACAGTCCCTTGAGCATCTTCAATAGAAACCAATGCATGCGTTACTCTGGCAAAGCTATCGGGTTCTGAGAGCGCAACGCCCTGGCTAAGTGTAACGCTTGCATCACCCGTGCTGGTGTCTAAACCTCCATCCACGACCAGAATGTCGACTTCACCTGATTCAATCTCCGGGTAATACGGATCGAGGCACCCAATCATGAGAACAATCGCCGAGATCAAAAGGATGCGAATGGTCATAGGGTGTAATTCCAGCCGTCAATCTTCCCAAAAATCAGGTTTTGTCGTGACACCACCTTCAACCCTACAGTCCGCACATCGTGTGCTGGTGAGAACATAGCCCTTCACAGCGGCCGTTCCCAAAATGTCTCCCGGACGCAAATCAGCTATCGTCATGGCGCAGCCATTGCCTGCCATGCCACAAACGGTGTCAGGTGGTATGCAGCCAAGCGGCGGATAGATCTCGCGGTAGACTTTAGGTAAATCCGAAGCATTGATATAAAAACGCTTACTCGTAGTTCTGCCGACGGAAAAATACCCCAGGGCAACGGGCGATGCGGGCATCACGCGGTTAATGTTACCGGTTACCGCAGTGGGCTGCGGATCAAACAGGCCTCCGATGCTTTCAGTTGTTTTTCGTAACTGTTCGAGGTACTCGTATTCATCTTCGCTGATCGTCCTTTGCTTGAGCAAAATACTATATCGCATTTGCAGCTTTAGCGAGCCAGCGGTGATATACTGCACAGGGAACTGGCTGACAACCGATTTTGATAATCGTGTTGTCGAAGTTGCAACAATATCGTACGATGGTTTTGTATTCCAGCAGTAATATATCATCTCGTCCGGTGTTCGGAATCTCAGCTGACCTTTGCCTATTACGATATATTGAGATAACAAACCCGCATGGTAGTTCCAGGTTTCATCAAAGGTCCAGCGGAAGTATTTGGCCTGATTTGAATCATCGTGCGTGTTTACCCTAACGGTAAGCTTGCTCTCATCGACGATGTACGTTATGCTGTCGATTTCCGGCGTTGGGAGGGGATCGACAAACTCGGAATAATATTCATCGCGTGCGCTGGTAATGACATGAAGACGATAGTGCGCCTTGTCATCAATTGGTACCGCGGCGATCTTATAGGTACCTGAGTCGCCTTCGACCAATGGATAAGTATTACCATTGCCATCTTCAATGGCGACGAACGCGCCGCGAACGGAGGGAAATTCATCCGGCTGATCCAATGTTACGGCTCTGCTGAGCACCACAGAGGCTGTTCCATCCGTGGCGTCCAATGAACCGTCGATTACCAGGATGTTGACGTCGCCCGGTTTGATTGGCGGTATATAAGGATCAAGACAACTGGCGAGAATAGCAAGACACGCCAGAACGACGATGCGATTGCGCATAACATTCTCTTTACAACTAATTTACTAACTATTTAGCACTATTCATTCAGGCTTACGACCTGGAACCGGTTCACAGCACTTCCAACCGCTCCTTTGGTGCTCATCCCTTCAATCAGCACTTCGTAGTCGCCGGTTAAATCCGATGTGTAGAATTCCAAAAACTGCTTTCCCTGATTGTCTGTTACAATTGAAGGCGCCCAGAATAGTCTGTCCCTTTGATCGGGCAGTCGCGACTCACGTTGCTTCGCATTTTCGTATTTCGGCGCATAGTATTCCCGTTGCATCTGCAATCCTTCGTAGTCTATAACAAGGCAATGAGGATCAATAGTGAATCCTGAAAGATCTCCTGCATATGTAGTGTAGCTCACGATTCCAGGCAACGAGAGTACACCCATGTAATATCGGCGCGTTACCACCTCAAGCTTTTTAACTTTAAGAGGATCGTATGCCATAATCTTATCAGCATCAAAGAGTGGCAATCCATCAAGCATGATGAATGGATCTTCGGAGAATGTTCCTTTGTTTACAACGTCAAGGTTGATGAAGTGAAATCCATCACGGCGTTTTCTGACGAGTACTCCGGGAACATATTCACGCATGATTTCTTCCATCACAGGAAACCGCGTATAATCATCGAGGTAATAAGTGGCATCTGCTTTTCCATAGAACGCCGTGGTGTCAATAGCAACGCTCCTGGTTTTTACCCCCTTGTCCTGGTAATATATGTCCTGAACCTGCATGCTGAAGCTTCGCGCTGCCAACGTTTCAGCAAGCTTCGGGCTGATCGAAAAGGGCGTAAAACTATACCTGGCAAACTGATCGCTGAAAGGGCTTGTGATGGTTACACGGCTTGTACTGTCCTTCGATAGATTGGTTTGAACAGCGATCCGCCGGAAGCCGCTAAAGTCTTTCATCTCAAACTGAACATTGCCCTTCGAATCACTGATTGATCCGTACACCTGAATGTTTGTTCCTGGCGCCGATAAATAGGTAAGCTTGTTCCGCTCTGGATTTCCTGCAGGATCAATAACTTTTCCTCTGATGATATGCCCGCGCAATTCAGGAATAAAAGTTATAGTCGGTGTTTTACCCTTTGAAACATCCGACCAGGAGAAATGGCGCCATCCATGGGTCAGCATAATGTTCTCCAGTGTAGCATATTTTTCCGGTGTAATATTCAAAAGAAAATCTGAAGGCAACGCCGGAACATTCTGCAGGTCGGACTCAAGCCATATAGAATTTAGTATACGACTTGTATTGTGACGCAGTGAATCGCGGCGGTACACGGCAACGGAAAGGCTGGCGGCAGCCACCGGACCATTGCTGGCTTTCACATCGATATCCATCCTCACTTTCCGGCGAACACCATACTGCTGCTGCGTAAATTTGCCTGCTATAGCCAATTGACGTTTGACGGGCGCGAAGTAGAGTCGCTCGCATACTGGCTGCATCGATCCGTCGAACATGGTTATTTGTGATATTCCTTCAGCGAAAGTGCTTCGTGGAACTACTACCAGCGCCTTGCCATCACGAATCCGTTGTACCCGCGCAAGCGAAACAATGTTTCTTGAATGAATTACAATGAATACATTTTGTCCATCGTCCTGAACATTAACTTTTCTAATCTTAAGAGCTATCAGATCCTGCGTGCTGTCTTTTACGGCAAGACTGTATCCGGCAGCAGCAGAGGCAGGAAGCGCAAATTGTTTCTGGCCGTCGCTTCCTGAAAGAAAAGCTGTGGGTTGCTGGCCGGAGCTCGCTGTTAGCTCAAATGTTCCCATCCCGAATTGATCGGGTTTGACTACGGTTGTATCACCGTTTATAATCTTCAGGGAAAGTTGACTTATCGAGTCACCAGGATTTACTATGCGGTAAGCAATGCGTGTACGGACACCGTTGATCAACGTGCCACCCTCCGGGAAAAACTCAACCTCAGTTTTTTTAGCTGCCGTTCGTTTCTCCTGGTCCAGGCGTCTGAACGAGTTAATCACACTAATCTCCTTATGGAAGTAATACGACGGATCAAAATTCTTCATCCAGGCCGTATAGACACGTATCACATAGTTTCCTGAAACAAGCGATGCTGGCATAAACAGCGAACCGCTGCCGATGCCATTGTTCAGGGCGATCTTAGTTTGGAGCGTAGCATGATTGACATTGTCCAGCACCTCAACATACGCCACCTTGCTCATCTTTGACGGCTCGTGCGAAGAAGCATTAACCGCGTACACCGTGAACCAAAGCGTTTCGCCTGTGAGACAAACATCCTGATCGAACCTCGCGTAGACTTTTTCTGTTGTGGCAACTTCGCGATAGGACTTGAACTTCCCAATCAATGAATCCAATGCTTGTTGCTGTGCCTTGGATGTAAGCGTGCTTAATGCTAAGAGGCTAATCAGAAAGAAGCAGGCCCTGCAATTGGCGACAACGGAATCATTTAAATCAAAAGACCATTTCATAGTGTAGTGTCTATGGCCAGAAATCAGGTTTGGTCAATACTCCGCCCTGCGTGCGGCAATCGGCGCACGAAGGTGACGTTAAAGTAATACCCACGAGTGATATGCCTTTATAAATCGCGCTTCCAAGCATCACTCCTTCATTTAGATCGGCGAATGTCATCGTACAAATCTTTAATGAACCCGGTGCGGCACACACAGTGTCTGGTGGATAACATCCCCCCTGAGGAACTGAAAACTGCCATTCGTCGGGTAGGTCAGAGATACTAATGAAAATGCGTTGCTTTACTGTGTTACCCACACCAAAAAATCCGACAGCAAGCGGAGTGGATGGATCGAGCCGCTGAATGTTGCCAGGTACCTGTGAGGGCTGCGGATCAAATAAGCCACCAACACTTTCTGTGGTCTTTTTTAGCTGTTCGAGATAAGTATACTCCTCTTCGCTGAGTCCGCGTTGAGATACCAGGATGCTATACTTCATGCCAAGTTTCTGAGAACCCTTTTTAATGTAGGCAAGGGGTGCCTGGCTAATGATGTTCTCACTCAACCGCACGGTTGAACCAATTATGATGTTGGTGGAGGGCTGCGAATTCCAGCAGTAAAAGATCATCTCATCGGGTTGACGGTCTACCCAATTCCGGCCAACAACTTTGTATTGTGACAGCACAGCGGCATGGTAGGCCCATGTCTCTTCGTAAGTCCATCGAAAATACTTCGTCTTGTTTGAAAAATCGTGCGTATTCACCCGTATGGTCAGTTCGTCGTCATCGGTAATCCATCCAACGCTATCGATCGGAGGAGTAGGGTAGACCCCCATCAGGCTGGATTGATATTCATTACCGGCTTGTGTCCGGATGTGAATCCTGTACTGTGCGTCGGTGTGAACAGGCACCCCGGTTACGCTGTAGTGACCGGCACTGTCTTCGTGCAGCTGATAATTTGAACCGGCGTCATCGAGTAGGGTTACCGTTGCATCGGTTTCGGCATCCGCTTCTTCTGTCGAGGAAAGAGGTATTGCCTTGCTCAGCACAACGGTAGCTATGCCGCCATTGGTATCGAAAAATCCGTCTACTACAAGGATGTCTACGTCGGTTTCAGAGACAGGTGGAGAATAAGGATCCAAACAGCCCCCGCATACAAGAGACACAAATAATAACAACTTTGACCACTCGCCGCGCATATCAGAATTTGAAGTTGTAAGTAATTGTCGGAATAGGCTGTCCAAATACCGACAGCTTATAGCCATTAACCTGGCCATTTTCAGATCTGAAAAACACCGAGTAAGCGTTTCGCCGGCCAGTAAGATTGTACACAGCAAAAGTCCATGAACTGTGCGCAAGCTTTTTTATTTTGTGATTGCCTTCGACGTTGATTGAAACGTCAATTCTGAAATAGTCAGGTATACGATACTGGTTCCTGTCGCTATAGTAAAGTCGCGTGCTGCCGCCCAGCTCATACTTCGCCAACGGCAGGGTTATTGGACGACCTGTACTGTAAGTCGTATTAAGCGAGAAATTGAATCGGCGGCTGAATTTGTAATTACCTACAAAGTTAACGGCGTGTGGTTTGTCATAGCTGCTGGGATACCAGGCGCCCTCATTAACAGTCTCTGACTCATTATCACTTTTTGCCTGCAGAAACGTGCGCGACCAGGTGTAGCTGATCCAGCCGTTTAACTTACCAGCTGCTTTTTTGATCATGAACTCGGCGCCATAGGCCTTGCCCTGAGCGTTCACCACATCGGTTTCGATGTGGTGATTCAACAACAACGATGCTCCATTCTTAAAGTCGAGGCTGTTCTCCATCGTCTTGTAATAAGCCTCAACAGATACGTCTATTGTACTTTTCCGGAGCGTCGCATAGAAGCCCAGAGAATACTGGTCGCCGATTTGTGGCTTGACGTAAGTGTCAGACAGCTTCCATATATCTGTGGGTGTGATGGCCGTGGTGTTGGACAACATCTGAATATACTGTCTCATACGATTGTAGCTGAACTTCACAGACATCTTATCGGTGAGGCTGTATCGGGCCGAGAAGCGTGGTTCTGCACCATGATAACTCGCAATGTTTTTTCCTTTGTCATAGTGCAAAGTATCCTGGATCACAGATGCATCCAGTGCAGCTCCTGCAGGATACGTATAAACCGTCTTTGGTCCGAGATACTGATAGTACGAATAACGAATACCCGCATACAGGGAAAGCTTTGGAGACGCTTCAAAGTTGTCGCCGATGTAAACTGCACTTTCCTGGCCCTGCTCATGTTCCAGTACATCTGACATCACAAGTGACTCAGGTCCCTCAGGCTGCAGATTGCCTGGCTTCAACTGATATCTTACAGAGCTCAGACCGGCAGAAATGGTGTGCTTCGAATTAAGAAAATAATTGAAGTCAAGCTTGCCATTGAGCTGCCTCACTTCAAAATTCATATTGAACGCGTTCACAGGATTCGCGTCGCTTTGAACAGCATACTGATACCTGCTAAATCCACCCGTGAGAACAGCAAACAATCGATTATTAAAAATGTGTTTCCACTTCACGGAAGCATTCCTGTCGCTGTAGCTATACGAAGTATCCTGATCAAGTTTGAATTTATCGCGGCTCATGTATCCTGACAGATACAGATTGTCCTTCTCGCCAAACTTATGAGAGATATTTAAATTCACATCATAGAAGGAAGCCTTGCTGTCGTTAAGCCTTGGATCGTCAAGCTTTGTCAGGATCCAGTCGGAATAGGTTGTGCGTGCACCTATCAGGAATGATGTTTTGTCTTTTATGATGGGACCTTCCAGGGTAAGCCGCCCGGTAATAGGGCTGATACCACCTGAACCGGAGATCTTCTTAAGATTACCTTCACGGGAGCTTACATCAAGCACTGAAGAGAGTCGCCCACCGTAGTCTGCCGTGATTCCACTCTTGTAAAGCTCGACGTTCTTGAGTACATCAGGATTAAACGTCGAAAAGAATCCAAACAAGTGAGAAGGATTGTAAACAACGGCATCATTGAATAAAATGAGATTTTGATTCGTAGCGCCACCACGAACGTTAAGCCCAACGGTTCCTTCGCCAACAGTTTGCACACCAGGTAATGTGAGCACTACTTTCATGATATCAGTTTCACCAAGTGCAAGCGGCATGTTCTTCATCGTTTTGATGTCGAGTTTTTCAAGGCCCATGGCAACACCGGTTACACGAACATCCTTTTCAGATTCAATAACAACCTCTTTGAGAGGCGTAACATCCTGCTCTAACTCGATTTCAAGTTTGCCATCGCCGTAAACCATGATGTGCCGAACAGTCGACTTCATTCCAATACTCTTGATTTTCAGCTCATGTCTGCCTTTGGGAAGCGTCAGTGAATAGTATCCAAACTGATCAGTCGAAATTCCAACCATTGGATTCTCTACGTAAACGGCAGCGCCAATAACGGGCTCGCCACTGGCCGCATCGCGAACACTACCTGCAATGGTACCGTTGCCCACCATGTTTGTGCTTTTGGGGCCAATGGAATACAAACGCGACTCAGCCAGCTTCTTTTGCTTTTCGCGTTTCTCGTATTCTGTGTAGTCGAAGGCTGGCCCGGTCTGAATACGGTTCTGAGGACCTCCCTGGTTGAAAAAGTCATCAGGAAGCGCTGCCATGATTTCACGTCCCTGTGTGACGAAGATGTTGTTATGGCCATCAACAGCGAAGTGAAGGTCCGTACCCGAAAAGATTTCCCCTAATACAGCTGCTACTTCACTATTTTGAAATGACATACTTACGCGCAGGCTGTCGGTAGCGCGGTGATCGTAATAAAAGTGATAGGGAGTTTGCTTTTCAATATCAAGCACGATTTGTTCGAATCGGACACTGTCATACGTGCCTGAAATCAAACGCAAAGTCTGCGCGCTGGCAGGAAGAGCAGCAATCGTGATAAGTATGCAAATGACTGTCCAACTGTAAAGTCTCTTCATACCGCTATTTGGGGGTTGAATCGTAGGTCTGTGCCATTCTCACAATTCCATGCTCCCGGTCCTTCTTGAGTTTTATTTTCTCGCTTTTCAGCATATCCCTGAGCTCAGGCTTCTTGTCTTCAAGTACGCTTAATACCGATTTCTTCGACTTCACCGGATGATAAATCCCATCTTTCAACAGATAGATCCGGTTTCGTTCTTCAAACGTATAAAGTAGTTCATTTCCCGACGCTCTTGAGTTGAGAGTCTTGGTGCGTCTTACATATACTTTGGTGTCTCCGTTATAAAGCCTCTCATAAAATCCCTCAGAAATAACACCAAGCGAGTCGCGGTGGAGGCGTTCGAAATAATGACCGTTCATGGTAAACGCCGAGATCTTCTTCGCAATAAGTTCGATTTTCGCTCCGGTAAGCATGTGTTCCGTGATTACCTGGTCACGGCTCAAATCATAGAACAGTGCGACACTGTCATAGCGCTCATCATCATAATAGATAAAACCCCACTGCCAGTCGTCGATGCCGAAGTATGGATTTTCTTCATCTTGTGACAGATAGTCGCGGTGTTCTGTACCGTTAAAGAGGCGGGACTGTCCACCGATAGAACCATCATAGAGTGACTTCTGATACTGACGCGAAGCGCTTAGAAATAGTGTATCAGCACCTGCCTGCTGGCAATACGCAGAGCCCTGAAACATAAAAAGCAGCAGGAGAGCCGTTGTAAAACTTCTTATCATGCGTTCGAGGTGGTTCAAACGAATGAAACTACAAAAAAATAGAAACGAGGCGATACCGCCCACAGAATAATATTGAAATTATAGACAAGCCGGCTTGTTCCATCGACGCTTTCGACGTGAAAAGCAAAGAGGCCACTCGTTGGAGCGGCCTCTCTATTAAGAAGTGAGTATTGACTACGTATTATTTTGCGTATGCCACGCTGCGCATTTCACGGATAACCGTGACCTTAACCTGGCCAGGGTATTGCATATCGCGTTCTATCTTTTGGGAAATATCGAAACTTAACTGGCCAGCGCGTTCATCTGATGCCTTTTCAGCATCAACAATCACACGCAACTCCCGGCCTGCCTGTATCGCATAACACTTGTCTACTCCATCGAAGCTAAGCCCAAGTTGTTCCAACTCTTTGAGGCGTTTGATATACTGCTCCATTACCTCGCGACGTGCACCGGGGCGCGCACCACTGATCGCATCACATGATTGAACAATCGGTGAAATGATACTGGTCATTTCTATCTCATCGTGATGGGCACCGATAGCATTGCATATAACCGGATGCTCTTTATACTTCTGAGCCAGTTCCATACCCACGATCGCGTGAGGCTTCTCAAGTTCTTCCGGCCACACTTTGCCGATGTCGTGGAGAAGACCTGCACGTTTGGCCTGCTTAACATTGAGGCCAAGTTCTGAGGCCATAATCGCACAGAGGTTAGCTACCTCACGGGAGTGCTGAAGCAAGTTCTGGCCATATGAAGAACGGAAACGCATGCGCCCAACCATCTTCACAAGCTCTGGGTGCAGACCATGGATGCCAAGGTCAATCACTGTGCGCTCGCCGATTTCAACGATTTCGTCTTCGATGTTCTTGGTGGTCTTAGCCACGATTTCTTCGATGCGGGCAGGGTGTATACGACCGTCCTGAACAAGACGATGAAGTGAGAGTCGCGCAATTTCGCGACGCACAGGGTCGAAACCGGAAATGATGATGGCCTCAGGAGTATCGTCAACAATGATCTCTACACCAGTCGCAGCCTCGAGTGCCCGGATATTACGCCCCTCGCGGCCAATTACCTTACCTTTGATATCGTCGCTTTCGATGTTAAATATTGAAACGCAGTTTTCAATTGCATGTTCGGTGGCCGTGCGCTGAATGGTTTCAACTACGATCTTCTTGGCCTCTTTGGTAGCAGTCAGTTTTGCCTGCTCCATAATGTCTTTCACATAGCTGGATGCCCTGGTTTGAGCTTCGTCTTTCAATGAGGCAACCAGTTGTTCGCGTGCCTCATCAGCGGTAAGCTTCGATATGTTCTCCAACACCTGAATCTTCTGCTGGTTAAACTTGTCGAGTTCTTCCTTGCGTTTCCGGGTATGCTCAAGCTGGGCTGAAAGGTCGGTGCGAATGTCGTCCAGTTCGCCTTCCTTACGCTTAAGACTTTCAATTTCTTTACTGAGGGTTTGTTCGCGCTGCTTGATCTTCTGTTCGTTGCTGATGATCAGGCTCTTCTTCTTGTTGGTTTCCTCTTCAAACTCGGATTTCATTTTGAGGAACTTCTCCTTGGCTTCAAGGATGCGGTCTTTCTTAAGGTTTTCAGCTGCTATTTCAGCCTCCTTGATGATAAGCTTCGCTTTTGCCTGGGCGTCTTCCTCGTTTTTCTTGAGTCTCCGTTTATAAAGGAAAGAACCGAACAACAGGCTCAGCACGATTGTGGCAATCAAACTGGCCACAATTACTATGACTTCTGTTGACATAAAAAATATATTATGAACTGCCCGGGCGGTGCCGCCTTGGCTAGGGAAGGACTCGCGAGTGAAGGAAGGGTTAGAGTATGGATTGGGAAACCAGATGATTCATCTGGCTGATCTTCTCAAATACCGTTTGATCAATTGACTGATAGGTGTCTTCAGCAGTCATCTTGTCAATGAGGCAATCAAAAGCCACCATAGCGAGCAGATCCTGCTTGTCGTCTATCCCAAATTGCTCTCTGTAAGTCTTGATCTTTTCATTTATGAGTTTCCCGGCTATTCTCACCCGCTCTTCGTCCGCCTTCTTTACCTTCATCGGGTATTCGCGGTCCGCGATCTTGATCTTTATAGAGAGGTCCTCCATGAAATATTTAACGTACAGGTTGCTATTATCTACTTAAGTGGGCGATGCATTTGTCTATTTCGCGAATGTATTCGTCCACCTTCTTCTTCAACTCCGAAACACTTCCGTCTTCCGGGCCTAAACTATCTACAATTTTAGTGATTTTCAATTGATTATGAAAACCTGATATCTGTTCATCTCGCGTCCGGATAGCCTCCTTTAATGACTGATTCTCGCGCTTAAGAGCCTTGAGTTCTTCCTTCGTGTTCTTGTGCTCATTAATAAGCACCAAAATCTTGCGCTCCAACCCATGAAGATTGGTTTTTAGCAGTTCCTGATCCATGTGAAAGTTTTATGCGCGGGTGTTAGCCCTGGCCACGTTTTCCAATTATTGTCCCCAATCGATGAAGCCCCAAGGTGAATATTTCGAACTCCATCCTTTATCCGAACTAGCTTTGCTGAATCAATCTAACTTCATGCAGCACAACCTTCAGCCAGCAACTATTTCCTGATAATCGCACCGAGTTGAGACTCGAGCGCCTTCATCAGCCTGTCCATCGTTTTCTCGATCACTTCATCTGTCAAAGTCTTGCTCTCATCCTGCAAGGTGAACGCAAGAGCATACGCCTTTTTGCCTTCCGGCAACTTGTCACCTTCGTATACATCAAAGGCAACAACATTCGTAATCAACTTTCCTTCTGTTTGCTTAATGAGTTTTCGAATTTCATCGTAGCTCACCTTCTTGTCGATAACTAGTGAAAGATCCCTTCTCACTTCAGGAAATTTTGTTACTTCCTGAATTACTAACTTAGGATTTGCATACTTGAAAAGCAAGGCAGTGTCGAGCTCGGCATAAAATAATTCCTGCTTGATGCCGAAATCTTTCAGCAATGAGCTTTTTACTTTTCCTAATTTTCCAATTTCCTCTTTCCCTTGCATGAATCGAACACCATGTTCAAACAGTTGATCCTTGATGATCTCCTGCGATGCATTCTTGATTCCTGATTTGAGAAATACATGCTGAACCTGTTGTGCGAGATCATGATAACTTACTGCCTGCGCATTACGCTGCCAGTTTTCAGGTTCACGATTTCCAGTTGTGTATAGCGCAAGCTTCTCCTGCTCGAAGTATTTTTCCTTCTTATGATAAGTCTTGCCAAACTCGAACAACTTTAGCTCGCGCTGTTTTCTGTTGATGTTATACGCGCAAACCTCAAGACCTGTGAACAACAATGTCTGTCGCAAAATGCCTTGTTCTTCACTGAGCTTATTCAGGATTTCTACCGGCTCCGCTCCGAAGTCGAGATTGTGCTTCGTCTGATAGGCCTGATTCGTCAGTGAGTTCGTCCAAATCTCATAGAAGCCTCTGCCAGTCAGCATCTCGCTGATACTTCTGCGATAGCGATCAATGTCCTTCACTGGAAACTCCGCGAGGTAATCCGTTCTGGCGAACTTCGACAGTTCGATATTGTTGAAGCCGTAAATGCGAAGAATCTCTTCGATCACATCGGCTTCCTGGATTACATCAACCCGATAAGGCGCTACGCTAACGACATAGCTATCGGCTGTTTCTGAAATTATCTGGATATCCAGCCGTTGGAGAATTTCAAATACCTGAGTTCTCGGTATCTGCTTTCCAATCAAGCGATCGACATGCTTGTCGGTCACTTTGATTTCGCGATTTGATATCGGCTGAGGATAAAAATCCTGAACATCGGACGAAATTTTTCCTCCTGCTATTTCCTTAATCAGCAACGCTGCACGCTTCAATGCATAAACGGTGTTGTTTGGATCCACACCTCGTTCAAAGCGGAAAGACGCATCGGTCTTTAGCTGATGATTGATGGATGTACGTCGCACACTATCAGCAGCGAAATACGCACTTTCAAGAAATACGTTCTTCGTCTCGCTTGTAATGCCTGACCCCAACCCTCCAAACACACCTGCAATGCACATACCCTCTTCCTTGCCATTGCAGATCATAAGGTCTGTAGCAGTAAGCGTGCGCTCTTTATTATCAAGTGTAACGAATTTGGTTCCTGCCGGTAATGTCCGCACAATGACTTTACCACCGGCGATACGATCAACGTCGAATGCGTGCAACGGTTGGCCCAGTTCATGACATACGAAGTTCGTAACATCAACGACGTTGTTGATAGGAGCGAGGCCAACAGCAGTAAGTCTCTGCTTCAGCCATTCGGGAGAGTCAGTAACCTTTACACCAGCGATGGTGACGCTCGAATACCGTGGACAGGCAGATACGTCAATTACTTCGACAGGAACGACGAGGTCGCGATTGTCAACGCGGAATTGGTCAACATCGGGCCATGATATTTTTCGTCCTTTGGATGCCTTAACATCTCTGGCTACACCAATGTGAGAAGCAGCATCAGCGCGATTTGGTGTAAGGCCTATTTCAATAATGTAGTCAGACTGAACGCCATAAAATTGCGCTGCGGGAGTGCCGTTGGGTGTATCGGTATTTAATACGATGATGCCCGCATGGCTTTGACCTAAACCAATTTCATCTTCGGCACAGATCATCCCTTCAGATTTTTCTCCCCGAATCTTTGCCGACTTAATCGTGAATGGCTCGCCTTGCGTTGGAAAAACAGTAGTACCAGGAAGTGCAACGATCACTTTTTGTCCGGCGGCCACATTGGGTGCTCCACAAACAATTGGCAGGACAGTTCCATTTCCAACGTCAACTGTCGTGAGCGACAGCTTGTCCGCATTCGGATGCTTGCTGCAGGTCAATACTTCGCCCACAACAAGGCCCTTCAGCCCGCCCTTGATGGTTTCATGCGGAATTACTTTTTCGACCTCGAGACCACCGGACGTCAACACTTGTCCAATCTCCTCGGCGCTCTCCGGAATATCTATGTACTGCTTAAGCCAGTTGTACGAAATGGTCATGGGTAAAATCAGTCCAGGCGCTGTTCACCAAGATCTGAAGACGGCAAAACTAATCGTTTACACGAAATATTCTAATGTCGATTGTACCTGAATTGAGTCAGCTACCTGATTCTGAGAATGATATCAATGATAGGATTTTTCTCCGGCGCGAATTGCGACTCTCAAGAGATTCTCCGACGGGGGAAAAGGACACGAATAACTGTCGTTATAGGCGCAGTACGGATTATAGGCCTTGTTAAAATCAAGTGTGATAGAGTTGTTTCCAGGAGTTTTTACCACATCAAGGTATCTGCCGGCTCCATACGTTTCGGAGGCACTGGTTTCGTCTCCAAAAGGCAGAAACAGTTTTCCGCGCTCAGGACCCATATCCATATTCTCCAGGATCAGCAACTTGTTGTTGTAACCATCAAGGTCAAAAGATGCGTATGCGTATGGCAGATAATGCTGCTCCTTTCCGTCGCTTGTAGACAGGACAACAGGCTGTTTGTCTTTAACCAGGTCAAGTGTTGCTACCACCTTATACCGGACGTTCGGTGGATAGTACTTTAGGCCACCATAGCTGCCCGTTTCTTTTGCAAACGGCGATTCAGGCGACGATTTCATATAGCTATCCCTTTCCTCTCTGTCCTTTTCAATTTGCGAACTGTATGCTGCCTGGTCCTGGCTGCCCACGAATGTATAGATGATCGCCGCGAGCACAACTGCTATTACGCCGAGTAGAATGATGTTCTTAGGTTTCACAGTGATTCAATCAACAAATCAACAAATCAAACAAATCAATCAATTTTGGCCTGCCGGTTCAGCACCCGGCGTTGCGTTTCCTCATACCGCAATACACTCTGCCTGGCGGGTTCAAACAAATCGAAAAACAAAGGGATTCCGTTATCGGCAACTTCGCCTGGCGCATTTGCTAAAATACAAACCGCAATCTTGTCGCGGGGATTTACAGCAACCTCGCTTCTAAAACCCGTCACGTATCCACCATGGTACATCAGGGTGTCGTTCGGATAATATAGAATCCGCCATCCCATTCCATAATAAGACTTGCTCAGGCGATGCATGCGCCCGTAATTCCGATTCTTGGAAGGCGCACTGATCACCGGAGTAAACAATGAATCGATGGTGGATTTACGAATAACATTAGGACGATTACCCAGCAGTGCGATCATCCACTGTGCCATATCGGAGATGCTTGCATTGATACCTCCCGCAGGGGCTACATTATAATACGTGTCGTTGATTTTTACCTGGGCGAATTTCTTACCGCGACGCATGAGGTGAGGCTGGGCAACATTTGCGTTTGCCATGATGCTCTTGTAATCGATCGACGCGGTCTTCATATTAAGCGGAATGAAAACTCTCTGTATCATTTCCTGCTCATACGTCTTACCTGTCTTCGCCTGGATCACCGGACCCACGAGGCTGTAAGCAACATTCTGGTAGCTGTAAGACTTGCCCACCTTCGATGCCATGCGAACATTCCGTAACCATGAGAGCATCGTATCCAGTGGCGATCCCTCTTCAACCATGTTAGTGTATGTGTGATAAGGCAGTCCGGTGGTGTGCGATAAGACGTTGCGAATAGTAAGTTTTTGAGTCTCTTCCGGCGTTTCAAGTGCAAAGCGGGGCAGATAATCCGACACATGATCGTTCCACGACAGCACGCTGTCTTCCACTAGTATCCCGGTCAGGAAGGCTGCGAAACACTTGGAAACCGACGCAAGCCTGAATACGGTGTTTTCATCCACAGAGTCTGGCCCGTTCACAGAACGAACACCAATACCCTTCAGATATACTATCGTACTGTCATGCACAATAGCCACCGCAATCCCTGGTGTTTGTGCTTTCTCCATCAGAGCATTTAGCTTCTCATCGTACTCCTCGATTACTTTCTCAAGGATCGGGTTAGGCGGGCGCTTAGGGTACTCTTTCCTGATGGATGCAAGCGGCTGGGGATCCCGCTTTGATGTCATCACCTGCCCAATCAGTATTGGAACAACGATAACGATCAATCCTATTATAATGGGATGCTTTCTCTTCATCTAAAACTTAACGACTGAATCATCCTGCAATTTCACATCATACCCTCATCTGCAAAACTAAAATATTTTTGACCGGCCAAAATAATGTGATCGAGAACTTGCACTTCCAGTAGACGGGCGCCCGCAGAAAGCTTTCGGGTAAGTTCTATATCCGCCTGACTTGCAGTGATATTACCCGAAGGATGATTGTGCGCAAGAATTATTCCTGAGGCCAGTTCCTCAATGGCCATTTTGAAAATGATTTTTGGATCAGCAACTGTTCCGGCTACACCTCCCTGACTTATCTGACCAATTTTGATCAGTCGGTTGGCTCTGTTCACCAGAATGATCCAGAACTCTTCATGAGGAATATCCTGCAAAAACGGTTTGAGGAGATCAAACGCATCGGCCGACTTGCTGAGGCGGGGACGCGACTCCGGGCTCAGCTCACGTCGCCGCCGCCCTAACTCAAGAGCCGCAACAATTGCCATTGCTTTGCTGTGGCCAATGCCGCCGACACGCACGAGGTCCTTTACGGACATCCGCGCGAGATCATGAAGATTGTTATTGGCGTGATGAAGCACACGCCTGCCAAGTTCAACACTGCTTATTGAACGGGTCCCTGAACCTAATAGGAGGGATATCAACTCGGCATCCGACAAGGCCGAAGTTCCTTTGCGAAGAAGCTTTTCCCGGGGAAGGTCCTGCGGAGACCAGTCCCGGAGCGGAATGATTTCTGTGGTCATCATGGGTAACGAGGTTAATTAACGGCATAACGGATTTCGTAGGCGCAATAGACCGGATCGTGCACGTGGTCCAATGAGCAGCCAGCCTGCTAATTAACGCAAATGAAATAGTAATAATGGGACTGCCCGGAAACGGAAAACCCCACAATCTGTGGGGCTTCTATAATTCTTGAAATGAACGTCTTACTTATGCAAGCTTGTTCACCAGGCGGGTCAGCTTTGATTTCTGATTTGCCGCTTTCTTCCAGTGGATGATATTCTTCTTGGCAAGACGATCGATGAGCGACGATGCCTCTTTCAAAAGAGCCACTGCATCACCCTTTACAGTAGTAGTTCTGAGCTTCTTGATCACCGTACGGGTGGTCTTGTGCTGATAGCGATTGCGAACACGCTTTGCTTCGTTGGCCCGAATTCTCTTTTCTGCTGACTTATGATTTGCCATTTGCTTCTGTAACTAAAAGGAGTGCAAAGGTAAAGGCATTTGCCGGATTTGCAAAACAAAATACAGGCTTTGTAGACAAGGAATCCAGGCCAAAGTGCATCAAATATGCGAATCCGCCCTTCCTGACGGTTTTTTGATAGGTTTTGCTTCGATGGAAATTTTGCTCCAAAATCCATTCAACTCCATCTTTAGCCATTGAATAAACCTGATCGACAATGTCGTTGTACACATTAGTGGCCTCTTTATCAGTATTTTGGTTTTCATGGGGCTTCTATGCCCATCAGGAGATCAATGAATTGGCTGTTTATACCCTCCCTGATGGGCTGATCGGCTTTTATAAGGCAAATCTCGACTATATAAGAGAGGTGGCCGTAAACCCCGACAGACGTCGTCACTCGGTGCCGGAAGAGGCCCCAAGGCATTATATCGACCTGGACCATTACGGAGACAGTGCGTTATTCAAACTCCCCAGAAACTGGAATAAGGCTGTAGAGGAGCTGACAGAGGACACTCTCGTGGCGTTTGGAATTCTGCCATGGCACGTCAACCGCATGTATTTCTCCCTGCGGGAGGCGTTTTTGTTGAGAGATCCGGCTCGGATTCTAAAGCTGTCTTCCGAATTGGGCCACTACGTCGGCGATGCCCATGTGCCCCTTCACACTACTGAAAATTATAACGGCCAGCTTACCGGGCAGGATGGAATCCACGCGTTTTGGGAGTCGCGCCTGCCAGAGATGTTCGCCCGGGATTTCAATTTCCTTGTTGGCAAAGCCACATATGTCAATGATCCGCTTTCAGCCGTTTGGCAGGCGGTTACAGAATCGAATGCCGCCGTCGATTCCGTGCTGAATATTGAAAAATCATTGTCCCACGATCAGCCGGGCAGCAAATTCTCGTTTGAAAGCAAAGGGCGGGTAACAACGAAAGTTTACGCAGAAAGCTTTTCGAGGACGTACCACAGACGCCTGCACGGTATGGTCGAACGACGAATGCGTGCTGCAATCCGGATGACTGGGAATCTATGGTTCAGCGCCTGGACAGATGCCGGGCAGCCGGATATCTCCTTACTGAATTACCAACCAACTGAAGAAGAGCTGGCGGAAAGAAAGCATGAGTTGGAACTTTGGCGTGAAAAAAAGATCCAGGCACGTCCTCATGAAGGAGAACCATAATCATCATTGTCGGTCAGCGATCGGCCAACAGCTCGCGCGTTATCGACTCCCATTCTTTCTCGAGTGATTGCGTTGGCATGGATCTTCCCGCACGACTGTACCAGTAGCCTGCATTACCAACGTCACCCTCTTTCCGATGTAGGTAGGCATGTATCCATGACCCTTCGCGCGTATGTACATCCTGCGCCAACTCGTGGGCTGTATGCCAGTCACCTTTCCCCTCAAACCACATAGCTTTCAGGAGAACCGGAAGACTGGACGGCGGGTTGCTTTCTTTCAGTGACTGCTTGAAGGACTCGAAAGTTACCATGCCCCAAATTAGTTAGTTGGTGCTGTGGTCTGCTTGTCCTCGATGATCTTTTTCAGATTTTTTAGTCCAAGGTCGTACTGGCTATTCAGCAGCGTGCCCATCACGATCCATTTAGCCTTTCCGGGGAGACCGTCATTTACGCCGTCATAGGTCCAGTGTACCGCTGTTCCATTGTCTTTGCTTTCGAGAGTGAATTCGCTGATGGCAGACTGCTTTTCGCTGGCGATAACCATGACGCTCTTCACTTTTTTATTATGAATCAGCTCCTGCACAGTCATACTGCCTTTGCCTGCTTTACTGCCACTCCAATACACCCTGGATCCAAGCGTACCATCAACTCCTTCATAGCTTTGTTTCAACTCAGCATCCATTTTGGGCCACGGCCACCACGTACTTAGTTTTCTATAGTTACTGACATATGGAAAGATAACTGAGTCGGGCGCTTCTATGAATATTTCCCGTTCCAGGTGGGCCTTGTCCGGTTGTATCGTGATTACGATAGCCATGATCAGGCAAATTACGAGCACAACGACAGCTGCAATTTTCAGCGGTTTCATCTACGATAGGGGCCAGGTCCGACGTCAAATTTACTAGTTTTTTTAGCTTAGAAAACGTTCGAAAATGTACTTAATGATGTAAATTGTCTTAATACCAAAATTCAACTAGCCATGAACATATTGTCGAATCCCAATCGGATAGCAGAAAACTATGGCCTACGCATAGCCCTGGCGCTGATCGCTTACTTCTTCTTTATGAAGTTTCTGGACCTGGCGCACAATGCGGAACTTCGATTGCTCAACCTTATCATCCTCACGGTAGGGATATGGGCAGCGTTACGCAAATTCAAAGAAACGCATACTGACAGGCTCAACTACTTCAGGGGCCTGATCATGGGAGTAGCAACGGGTGCCGTAGCGTCACTCGCATTCGGAGTTTTCCTTTTTCTTTATATGCAGCTCGACCAGTCATTTATGGAAGCGATTCGTACCCGTGAACCTATGGGACGCTACTTAAATCCCTACATGGCTGCATTCATTGTTGCACTGGAAGGATTCTTCTCTGGTCTTCTGATGACATTTATTCTTTTGAACTGGGTAACTACTGACCAGGTCAACGTTCCCCTCGATAAAGAATTGATGAGCGAAAAGATGGTTGAACCTATCGCTCACTGAGTTATAGCAAGGTAAATAACAAACTTACAACAGTGTAGTTAACAGCAGCCGGCTCTGCATCAGCGATGATTGCAAAGCCGGCTGTTTTGTTTAGAGCCTACTTCATTTCAAGTTCGATAATCGTATCGATTTCGTCCAGCTTTCCCCTGGGAACCTTAATAGTTATCCCGTACTCATTCTCCAGAAACTTCACGGGCGACTTATCTGCAAACAGTTTTGCCGATTTGATCTTCTTTCCCCACGACGGCAACGTAAGTGATTCATCGAACCAATTCAGAATGTGAACATAAACCTTGTTCCCTTTTTGAGTGGTCACTCCCCAGTCTCTGGCAGTGAGTGGCCCACCGCGAGTACCATAGATCGTTTCTCCATTCACATTAAGCCATTCACCCACTCCCTTTAATGAAACCAGATGTTCAGGCTGAATTTTCCCGTTTGGCATCGGTCCAACGTTCAAAAGAAAGTTGGCGCCGTATCCTGACGCCTTTACCAGATATTGAACCAGGACCTTCTTGCTTTTATGCTGATCATCCTTCAAATGAAATCCCCATGAGTTATTTATCGTTTCACAGGTCTCCTTAGGCAAAGCCCCCACTACCTGTTCGCTTGAAAAACCAGTCGTGTTATGGCCTGGTAAATCTTTCTCGAACATTTGAAAATCTTCTCCCTGATACGGCGCGCGATGATGATTGCTTCCCACTAGTGCCGCTGGCTGCAGCTGATGGATCAGTTTATAAGTTTTCTCTAACCGCCAGTCCGCATCTTTCTTATCCCACATCCCATCGAACCAAATGCCGGCAATGTCACCGTAATTGGTGAGCAACTCGGTCAATTGAGCATCCATATAGTCGAGATACTTATTGAAGTCTCCGGACTCCGGTCTCCCAGTCCAGCTTCCGCCCGTGTTTCCTCTCGGAAAATAGTCTGGATGATGCCAGTCTAATTGAGAATGGTAGAAGAACAGTTTAATACCTTCCTTTTGGCATTCATCTGCAAGCATTTTGAGGACGTCCTTCCCATATGGAGTGCGCTTAACAATATTATAATCCGATACCTGACTGTTCCACATGGCGAAGCCATCGTGGTGTTTGCTGGTTATGGTGATGTATTTCATGCCGGCACTCTTTGCCATTTGCACCCAGGCCTTTGGATCGAACTCCGTTGGATTGAAAAATGCTGGAATCTTTTCGTAAGCCTTGATGGGTATTTGCTGTTGATTCATCACCCATTCGCCATCGCCGAGGACGCTATACACACCCCAGTGAATAAACAATCCGAACCTGGCATCCTGGAACCACTCTCTTGATTTGATGTTTTCCGGCGTGGGTTCATACTTCCATTGCGCGCTGCTCAGGGACGCCGTAAGAAGTATAAGCAGTAATGTGTTCAGGACGAGCGAGGTTGGCTTCATTAGGTTTTACGTTTAAATTGCACCGCTCCAATTTAATGGATTCGATATGAGATACGAAAGCATAAATAACGAACTCTTCGTGACGAACAGGAAGCATCTGGTAAAGGATTTGAAAGCAAATTCGATCGCCGTGCTCAATGCCAATGATGTGATGCCCACTAACTCTGATGGTACGCTTCGCTTCAGACAAAACAGCGACCTGTTCTATTTGTCTGGTGTTGATCAGGAAGAAACCATACTGCTTGTGTTCCCGGATGCGCCTGACAAAAAATATCGGGAGATCCTGTTTGTCCGGGAAACCAGCGATTTGATAGCGACATGGGAAGGCCATAAGCTAACCAAAGAAGAGGCACGCGAAGTCTCCGGAATCGACACCGTGTTGTGGACATCAGAATTCTGGCAGGTATTTAAACTGCTGATGGTGATGGGCGACGTGGAGCATGTGTATCTCAATACCAATGACCACTATCGCGCCGACGTGTCAGTTGAGACGCGTGAGTCACGTTTTGTCAAATCATGCATGGAACGTTTCCCGCTCCATCGCTACGAGCGCCTCGCACCAATCCTTCATCGTCTTCGCTCCGTTAAGTCGAAATTTGAACTGGAGCTGATGCAACGCGCATGTGATATAACAGCAAGCGGATTTCAACGTGTGCTGAAATTTGTTAAGCCCGGCGTAAAAGAATACGAGATTGAAGCCGAGTGGGCACACGAGTTTTTACGAAACGGTTCCAGAGGCTTCGCTTATGAACCTATCATTGCATCTGGCGCAAACTCTTGTGTACTGCATTATATTGAAAATAACCAGGTGTGTCAGGCAGGCGAAGTCCTGCTGCTGGATGTTGGCGCCGAATATGCCAACTACAACGCCGACCTTACACGCACAATACCGGTGAATGGTAAATTCACACCACGTCAGCGCGAGGTATATGATGCTGTACTCCATGTAAAACGCGAAGCAACAAACATGCTGAAGCCGGGCGAAAAATATTACGACTACCATCGTGAGGTACAGAAGGTCATGGAGTCTGCGTTGATAGACCTTCGCCTTCTTGACAGAAACGACGTGAAACACCAGGACAAGAGCAAACCACTATTTCAGAAGTACTTCATGCACGGCACCGGCCATCAGCTCGGCCTCGATGTCCATGACGTTGGCAGTATGTATCACAAGATGCGCGCCGGTCAGGTGTGGACAGTAGAGCCAGGCATCTATATCCGTGAGGAGGGCTTTGGTATTCGCATCGAAAACAACGTTGTGATCATGGACGATGGCGTGTTCGATCTGATGAGAAACATTCCCGAAGAGGCCGATGAAATTGAATCTATCATGCAATCCTAGGTAGAATGCGTCATTGGATTACAACTTTTGCACTGTTGATGGTATTGCTGGCCGCACAGGCACATGAATTCTGGCTCCAGGCCGACCGTTATTTTTTAAAAACGGGTGAAAAGGCGCAGCTGAAGTTCATGGTGGGCGAGAATTTCATGGGCGAACCCTGGGATTTGAAAGTGCATCGCGTCGAATCATTGCAGGCAATTGAAAGTGATGGCGTGCGCAGTCTTGCCGACAGCGTTAACCGCGAAAACAGCACTCTCTCTGTTCGGTTTAATACTCCAGGCACGAAACTCCTGGCCATGCAAAGCAACCCTGCATACATTGAACTTGAAGCGAAACTATTCAATGAATATCTGCAGGAGGATGGACTTGACGACGTCTACGCCTCGCGTGAGAAGAACAAGGCTCTGGGGAACAAGGCTCGCGAACACTATTCACGGCACACTAAATTGTTTTTACAGGTAGGCGAAACACGCGATGACATCTATAAGAAAATTGTCGGCATGCCAATTGAATTGATACCACAACGCAACCCTTATGAATTGAAAAGGGCGGACAAATGTCAGTTC
Organism: Chryseolinea sp. T2; assembly: GCF_037203685.1. Classification (NCBI taxonomy): domain Bacteria; kingdom Pseudomonadati; phylum Bacteroidota; class Cytophagia; order Cytophagales; family Fulvivirgaceae; genus Chryseolinea; species Chryseolinea sp. T2. Next base: position 26,911 of record NZ_JBBCAU010000007.1, on the reverse strand, counting down.
CTTGTTCTCTTTAATGGTCAGCCATTGTTCGGTGCAAAGGTTCGTATCTGGAACCGCTTTGACAATCGCACAACAATTCAGAATGCCTACACTCAAAAGGATGGCATGATCGAAATGCAAATCAGCAATCCAGGTTCATGGATGGTAAGCGTTGTGAAGATGGTGCCTTCCAAAGATCCCGCGGCCGATTGGAGAAGTTATTGGGGCAGCCTGGTGTTTGCTGTGAAACCATGAATATCAACGCTGATCAGGCACCGGAACCAGTGGGTCCCTATCCTCACGCGCGCATAGTGGGCGAGTTGCTTTTTCTTTCCGGAGTTGGTCCCCGAAAGAAGGGAAGTTCCAAAATTCCGGGAGTAACGCTTGATGACGGCGGTAATATCATTGCCTACGATATAGAAGAGCAATGTCACGCGGTGTTTGAAAACGTGCGTCTCATCCTCGAGGCGTCAGGCTCTCATTGGGACAATCTAATAGACGTCACCGTATTTCTGACAAACATGAAGTCTGACTTCAATACATTCAACGGGATCTACGCGAAGTACTTCACAACAAACAAACCGTGCAGAACCACAGTTGAAGTGAATGCATTGCCCACTCCGATTGCTATTGAGTTGAAGTGTATAGCAACCGTTGTGAAAGTGCCATGATTAAAAGGCGTATAGCCATGATTATTTTCAGTGCCTTCCAACCAGCCCTTTAGCTCTTTCACGAAGTGCCTTTGAATCGTACCCGACACCTTTTTCAAAAACGATATCAACATTACGGATATCTTCCATCGTCTGGTCCGGCTTGCCGGAGACAATGATAAGGTCAGCGCTTTTTCCAACCTCGATGCTTCCAAGCTCTCCCTCTGCTTTCAGGAATCGGGCTCCATCGATAGTGGCCATCCTGATTACATCCATCGGTTTCCATCCCCCTTTTACCATGCTAACCATTGCGTTGTGGTCCTGAAACCCTGGAAGGATACCAAAGTCAGCGGCGTCGGCTCCCAACACAATGTGGCCGCCCTTCGTGACAAAAGTTTTTTCCAGTGGACGTAACTGAACTTCGTTCTGTTCCTTCGGAATAAAAGGCGGCCTTTCTTTGACATAACCCTCTATCCGCTTCCGCTCATCTGTACTGAGATAATCAAACAGGCTGACGTTTCCGAAATCACTGTCAGAGAAAGGCGTCACCGTCAAAACAACATTTCGGGCAACTAACCGGTTAATGAGGTCTGTTACTTTCTTCTGCTGATTATCGATGTGCCATATCGAGTCCCATGCCAGATTTAGATCAGAGACACACGAAGCAAACCCGTGTTCAATGTTGTCGATGCCGAGTTCAGTTGCTTCTGAACAGGACATCTTTCCAAGATGACCTGTTACGATAAGCCCCCGGGCATGAGCCTCATCAATAACACCCATCAATGCATTGCGGCTTATATCGGAATATACTTTGAACGATGTACATCCCTGTTCCGCCCAAAAGGCTGTCGCTTTACGGGCCTCTTCATAAGTAGTGATAACGAAATCACCCAGAAATCCCCCGGAGGGGTCGTTAAACATCGGACCTGTCACGAACATCCTCGGCCCGATAGCAAGGCCTTTGTCGATGCGCCTCTTAAGATTAAGATCATACATGGGATTCTCTGCTCCCGCAGTACGCAGCGTCGTAACGCCGGCAGCGAGGTAAAGCTTCGGAAAGCTTGCGGGTTGAAATAGCCAAACCCCTGCACCATTGTTGTAATTCATGTGCTCGTGCAACATCACCAATCCGGGCAACACAGTTTTTCCTTGTAGGTCAAGTGTGCTGATTCCTTTGGGGACCTTGATCTTCTTACGTGTTGCAATTGCCTTGATCTTTCCATTCGAAATGTATATCGCCTGCTGCTCCAGTACGGTTCCGGTTATCACGTCTACCACACGGGCATTTTCAAGCAGCATCTCGTTCTTGTTGTACAAAATGAGCGAATGGTTGGACTGCGAAAAAGCCAGCACTCCAATACAGGAGAGGAGCAGAGAAAAGATTACTTTACAGAAAGATGTCTGAAGCTGATCGTTCCTTCGAACGACGGAGAATAGGTGTGTCATGTAGGCGTCCGATCGGGGGGGAGTAAATGGACCGTAGAAACCAAGGTAATGAATTTTGGTTCGGTCTGCTAAATTGATCGGAAGGCAACGAAAAACTGAGATACATGAGCGGCAGATGGCCTCTCAGTAAATAAAGGATAAAGACGTTTAAATAATTATGAAACGCCGGTCGTATCAGGATAGTGATTCAACTATACAGCGAAGCTTTCACCGCAACCGCAGGTGCGGGTTGCATTAGGATTGATGAATTGAAATCCCTTGCCATTAAGGCCATCCGAAAAGTCCAGTACTGTACCGACCAGATAAAGGAGGCTTTTCTTGTCAACAAGGATTTTGATGCCTTTGTCTTCGAACACCTGATCCGCAGGCTTGATCTCGTCGTCGAAGTTGAGATCGTACATCAATCCCGAGCAACCGCCGCCTTTCACCATTACGCGCACATTGTTATAATTGGCATGTCCCTCTTCCTTCCGAAGTGAGATGATCTTTTCTTTCGCTTTATCAGTAACCGTAATCATAGTTCTTAATGTGTTAAGAGATGGGATTCAACACGACGCTGAATACTGTGATCGTGTTCATATCCCTGCCGTAATAAAGTTTTTGCAACGCGTTCAGGATATTGCTGGCCTTAAAGTACGACGTGTGCAATTCCGTATCACCCTTTGCAACCCACTGGATCGTATAAGAATTTTCCTTCTCTTTGTACTTCTGGACGTAATTCAACATCTTCTTCAAGGCATCAACCTTGTCAGCCCCATGCTCACTGTGAAACAGGAACGCCTGGTTGTGACGCGGGTTGATCGTGATCAGGTCCAGCTTCACCTTGCCGTCTACGTTTGAATATTCAAAAACCAGGTCGGAAGTCCTCAAACCGAGGTAGTCCTTGATTTCCTGCTGGATTCGTGCGGCTTCGACATGCATGTCGCTGAGCGTTTCAGTCATTGGGTAAAGATTCAAATTCCAAACTTTCTAATTAGCCAAAAAGTTTCGTTTTTGGCTTACAAAGATAGTCAATAATGGAAAAACTGGAGCACATCGGAATCGCCGTACGGAACCTCGAGGAGGCTAACAAAGTATTTGCGAGACTTCTTGGCAGAGAACCCTATAAAACCGAGGAGGTGGAATCAGAGGGTGTGCGGACGTCCTTTTTCGATGTGTCCGGTATAAAGATCGAATTGCTCGAATCCACCCGCGAGGGTTCAGCCATCGAAAAATTCATCGAAAAGCGCGGTGAAGGCATACACCATCTGGCATTTGCGGTCTCTGACGTCCGCGAAAGCCTGCAAGAACATCAGAAAGCCGGTTTTCAGCCCATAAACCCTGAGCCTAAACGGGGGGCCGACAATAAGTTGATCTCCTTTCTCCATCCACGCCAAACGGGCGGCGTGCTGATCGAACTGTGCCAGGACATTGTGAGTCCTTAGTCCTGAGTCCTGAGTCCTTAGTCCTGAGTCTTTAGTCCTGAGTCTTTGGATTATCTAGATTTCACACCCGCGGCACTGGACTCTGAGCTAGCATGACGTTACGTCAGTTTGGGACGACGTTGGATCTAAGGAAGTAAGGAAAACACACCTGCGGGACCCTTTTTGCGACAGGCTGCAACTTCAATCAAGAGTTTGTCTAGGTTTTATTGACCTTCGATTGACCTTTTATTGAGCGTCGGTTGAGCGCCGGGAGACAAAAGGCATGTGACAAAGTGTCACAATAGCACCTTTGAAATTCGTTTCCCGGCACCGTAAATGGCCATCGGGAAACCTGGAGAAAATAGGTTTTTAAGTCCGAATTCCTCAAGGCCTTTCGGCAAAATGATCAACGCTGATGCTTAATTTCCTGGGTGCCTCCACCATACTGGAGTGCGTTATAGTATTTCTGCTTTTTCTTGCCCTTTGCCGTCTTGTAATAAGGCTTCGGTCCGCAGGCTGTCAGGCAGAAAATGAGGACGAAAATCAATGTCAGGTAATGCCTCATAGGAATAAAAAATCACGTATAGATACGGCCATCACCAAAAGGAAACCATTCATATTCGACCAAATCTTACTTTTGCACCCGAGCCGCAGCTTGCTCCGGCGAACCACATTTTCATAACCGCAAAATCGCATGGATCAGGAACGTTCGGAGATCAGTCAGCTGGGAGAATTCGGCCTTATTAATCGCATCAGCAACAATTTCAAGCTTACCAATACTTCATCCGTAGTCGGCATCGGCGACGATGCTGCAGTAATTGATGCAGGCCTGGACTTTATGCTTGTTTCAACCGATATGCTCGTCGAAGGAATACATTTTGACCTGTCGTATTCACCGATACAGCACGTTGGCTACAAGGCTGTTGCTGTCAACGTATCCGATATCGCCGCTATGAACGGCAAGGCTGAACAGATTACCGTGAGCATCGCGATCAGCAGCCGTTTTTCAATTGAGGCGATAGATGCTTTGTATCAGGGTATTCAATCCGCCTGTACAAACTATGGAGTCGATCTCGTAGGAGGCGATACAACATCGTCAACTTCAGGGCTGGTGATTTCTATTACGGCGGTTGGCCGCGTACCTAAAGATAAAGTCGTCTATCGGAACGGGGCAAAACCCAACGACATCCTCTGTGTAACGGGTGACCTGGGCGCCGCTTTCCTCGGACTTCAGGTGCTTGAAAGAGAGAAGCAGGTCTTCATGGAAGATCCAAACATGCAACCAGATCTCGAAAAGTACGAGTACCTGGTTGGACGTCTTCTGAAAGCAGAAGCACGCACTGATATTGTCAGCGAACTTCTCGATGCTGGAGTGAAACCAACATCAATGATCGACCTCTCCGATGGCCTCGCCTCCGACATCTTCCATGTGTCGCGCGCCTCCGGCGTAGGCTTCCGGATCTACGACGATAAAATTCCCATCGACACAGCTGCCTACGAAACGGCCATCGAATTCAAACTTGATCCGCTCACCTGTGCGCTCAATGGAGGTGAGGATTACGAACTGATGTTTACAATCAATAAAGAGGACCAGGAAAAGATCAAGAATCACCCGGACATACACTTCATCGGATACGCCCACGAACGTAAAGATGAAAATGTGCTGGTGACCAAGCAGGGAAACATCGTTCCTCTGCGTGCCCAGGGATGGGATCATTTCAGGTCCTGATAAGATCAGTCCTCAGGATACGGGATGAACACAAACCTCGTGAACGTTGGGTCGATCACGAATAAGCAGCAGAACTCATCAGGGTCCTTAAACGCGTCTTTGAAATCAGTTTCTTTATCGCTGGCAATCAGGTCGCGCTGAAGGAACTCGTTGGCAAAAGAGGCATAGTAATACCACGTCGTTCCATTGCGCAGCGGGTCAAAAAGAAGTTGTCCGATGGGCTGCGGCTCCTTACAAATGGCAAATATAGGATAGTCAAAACCGGCCTTTCGTATCTGGTACGACGCCTCCCGTAGTGAGTCAGATACTTTAACAAAATCAGCGGAGATGGTTCCTAGAAATTTTCCGCTCAGCTCTGGATCGTTATGCATGAATGTCTAAATCGGATAGATAATTGGTTTCTTTTGCGCCTGAATAAGGATCGCATTGCAATGTTGTATGAGGTCTGGAAGAAATTGATCGAACTCCGCCCGAAAGGCATCGTAGTTTTCTTCAAGGTCGGCAAGTGACTGGTCCATTCTTGATTCGTGACTTGCTCGTCGCGACATGCCATTCAATGTTTGCTGGAGCCCGTCGAAGTTGCCATAATTCAGCAACCAGTTCTGTCGCGTCATGTAGGGCAACAGTTGGCGTACTTCGTGCGGCAGGATGGAATCAAACGATTTCAGAACGGCATATGTATTCGTCGAATACTGCGTGAGTGGCGTCCTGCAAAACTTCTCCCAGTAACGCGACAGGAAGTGATCGTAAAACACATCGATCAGCACGGCGGCATAGTGACGATAACCCTGCCATAGGCGGGTCTTGCTTTGTTTGACTATTGGATGATGATCGGTATAATGATCAATGGACCGATGAAGCTCGATTCCAAAAACGACTTCGTCATCAAATTGCTGCAGGTGATTTTTCCCTTTAACAAAATCACCAATGAAGTTTCCCACCATCACCTGTGGATTGTCTCCGGACAAAAAAATATGTGCGAGGAAGTTCATCAACCACAAAGTTATCGTTATTTGTCATTTCGTTCATTAGGTTGTTAGATATGGAAACCCCACACACGTCAGCGCTCAAAAAATTAAAACTCCTGATTAGCCTGGCGCAGATCGATGGCGCGATCGCAGAACAGGAGACGCAGTATATAATTAACATTGGAAAATCGAATGGTCTGCAAGCTGCAGAAATCGAACCGCTATTTGACCGTGTGCATGCGCTCGTACTACCCAGCGACCTGTCAGAAGATGACCGCTTCAATTACTTGCTTTCAATGGTCCAACTGATGAAGGCAGACGAAAAGATGTTCAGAGAGGAACTGCTGTTTTGTAAGAAGATGGCAGAGAACCTTGGCTATGACTCCCAGGTGCTGTTTGATATGTTGCTTCACGTCAAATCAATAGAAATGACCGCGGAAGAGCAGCTTGCGCTTAAAAAAGAAATAAGCAAGTATTTAAAATAGTACTTCTTTTTGCTTCCCTGCCCGACAGCGAATATTTTAGTCTTCAATTGTTCTGACCTAACCTAAACTATTGATATGCTTATTCGCAGTCTATTGATCAGCTTATTGCTGGTCGCCCCGGGCGTGTACGCCCAAAAAACTCTCGTTCATTGTGGAACTCTCATCGATGGTAAGAGCAACGATGTTCAGTCGCAGGTAACGCTCGTGATCGAAGGCAACAAGATCACATCGGTCGAAAAAGGTTTCAAGCCTGCTTCAGGCACAGACAAACTTATCGATCTGTCCTCCAAAACTGTCATGCCCGGATTGATCGATATGCATGTCCATCTGGAGGGCGAAACCAATAAGGACCAGGCCCTGCAACGGTTTACGCTCAATGAAGCCGACGTTGCATTCCGCTCAACAGTTAATGCAAAGAAGACGCTGATGGCGGGATTCACCACGGTCCGCGATCTTGGAGGCTCCGGCGTAAACGTCGCTTTGAGGAATGCGATCAATCAGGGAATCGTTGTTGGTCCCAGGATATTCACCGCAGGAAAATCTATCGCAACAACTGGTGGCCATGCAGATCCTACCAACGGGTATCGTAAGGATCTGATGGGCGATCCAGGACCTAAAGAAGGAGTTATCAATTCTCCCGAGGACGCCCGCCAGGCAGTCCGCCAGCGTTATAAAGACGGCTCCGACTTGATCAAGATTACAGCAACGGGCGGTGTGTTAAGTATCGCCAAGGATGGTTCCGGTCCGCAATTCACACTGGAGGAACTGAAGGCAATAATTGAAACTGCTAAAGACTATGGCTTTCACGTGGCGGCCCATGCCCACGGTGCCGAAGGTATGAAGCGCGCCGTCGAAGCCGGTGTAACTACTATCGAACACGGCACAAAAATGACCGAAGAAATCATGGACCTGATGATCAAAAAGGGCACCTATTTTGTCCCCACGATTTCTGCCGGAAAGTTTGTTGCTGAGCAGGCTAAGGTACCCGGATATTATCACCCGCTGGTGGTTCCCAAGGCACTCGAAATCGGACCTCAGATCCAGGCAACCTTCGCCAAAGCCTACAAGCGGGGAGTAAAAATCGCCTTTGGCACAGATGCCAGCGTTTATCCGCACGGCGACAACGGCAAAGAATTCACTTACATGGTGGAAGCGGGTATGCCTGCCATGGAGGCAATCAAATCTGCCACATCCGTTCCCGCAGGTATTATGGGCATGGCAGACAAGATTGGCACGATCGCGCCTGGAATGATTGCCGACATCGTTGGCACTGACGAAAATCCAGTTAAAAACATCAGGACCATGGAGACGGTGAGTTTTGTAATGAAGGAGGGAGTGGTGTACAAGAATTAGTCCTTAGTCCTGAGTCTTTAGTCCTTAGTATTGGTCCTTAGTCCTTAGTACTTGCGACTGAGGCTTATCGAATTATTTCCCACTTATTGGCGCTATACTCAATACTAAGGACTAAGGACTCAGGACTAATTACTACTTTTGCAGTCTTAAAAAAACTGACTGGACTCAGAGGCGCCGAAATGGAAAACATCCGCAATTTTTGCATCATAGCCCACATCGACCACGGTAAAAGTACCCTGGCTGACAGGCTGCTTGAATTCACCGGCACTCTGAATGAGCGCCAAATGGAGGCACAGGTTCTCGATAACATGGACCTGGAGAAAGAAAAGGGCATCACGATAAAATCGCACGCGATCCAGATGAACTATAAGCTGGATGGCAAGGAGTATATTCTGAATCTGATCGATACGCCGGGCCACGTGGATTTCTCGTACGAAGTTTCCCGTTCCATTGCCGCCTGCGAAGGCGCATTGTTGATCGTTGACGCCAGCCAGGGCATTGAAGCTCAAACCATTTCCAATCTATATCTCGCATTGGAACACGACCTGGAAATCATCCCGGTCATGAACAAGATCGACCTCCCTCACGCCATGCCTGAGGAGGTAACAGACGAGATTGTCGACCTGGTTGGATGCCGTCGCGAAGATGTGCTGCGCGCGAGTGCCAAAGAAGGAAAGGGCATTGCTGAAATCCTCGAAGCGGTTGTGAGCCGGATCAAGCCACCCAAAGGCGATCCAAAAGCACCGCTGCAGGCGATGATTTTCGACTCCGTGTTCAATTCATTCCGCGGTATTGAAATCTACTTCCGCGTTTTTAACGGAACGATCCGCAGCGGAGAGAAGATCAAGTTTTTGGGTACAGACCGTGAATACGGCGTAGATGAGATCGGCGTTTTGAAGCTGGATAAACATCCCCGCCAGGAAATAAGCGCAGGCAACGTAGGATATCTTATTTCAGGTATCAAGGTCGCCCGCGAAGTGCACGTCGGCGATACGATCACCAATGCGGTCAATCCCGGAGCGGCATTGAAAGGGTATGAGCAGGTAAAACCGATGGTATTTGCGGGTATCTATCCGGTTGATACTACGGAGTTTGAAGAGTTGCGCGCTTCTATGGAGAAGCTCCAGCTGAACGACGCATCGCTCGTTTGGGAACTCGAGACATCGGCAGCTTTGGGATTCGGTTTCCGCTGCGGTTTCCTCGGGATGCTCCACATGGAAATTATCCAGGAACGTCTGGAGCGCGAATTCAATATGACCGTCATCACGACGGTGCCTTCAGTACAATTCCAGGCATACCTTACCGATGGAACGCAACATTCCATCAATGCACCTTCTGAAATGCCGGATCCTACGAGAGTGGATCGCATCGAGGAGCCTTACATAAAAGCGCAGATTATCAGCAAGGCAGAATACATCGGTCCGATCATCGGCCTTTGCATGGATAAGCGCGGCATCATCAAAAATCAACAGTACTTAACAACGGATAGGGTAGAGCTTTCTTTCGAAATGCCTCTGTCGGAAATTGTCTTCGACTTCTTTGATAAGTTGAAGTCTATCTCGCGCGGCTATGCATCACTCGATTATCACCTGATCGGTTTCCGCGAGTCGGATATGGTGAAGCTCGACATCATGCTTAACGGCGAAAAGGTCGATGCCCTGAGTGCGATCGTACACAGGAGCAAGGCCCAGGACTGGGGACGCAAACTCTGCGAAAAACTGAAGGAGCTTATCCCACGCCAGATGTTCGAGATCGCCATCCAGGCGGCTATCGGTCAAAAGATCGTATCGCGCGAGAACATCAGCGCCATCCGGAAGAACGTATTGGCGAAGTGTTACGGAGGTGATATTTCACGTAAGAGAAAACTCCTCGAAAAGCAGAAGAAGGGTAAGAAGAGAATGCGCCAGGTAGGAAACGTAGAGATTCCTCAGGAGGCATTTATGGCTGTATTGAAAATTGAATGATCGTCAGCATCTGATATGGTAGAAACAACGACCTCATATACGCTCATCGATGGCCGCAAGGTCTCCAGCGACGTAAAGACTGAGATTGCGCAGCGCGTAGCCGAGCGGAAGCAACTTGGAAAGAAAACTCCTCACCTGGCGATTATACTCGTTGGCGACGACGGTGCAAGTCAGACTTACGTCGACAACAAAGTAAAGGCCTGCAAGAGTGTTGGATTTCATTACACGATGATGAGGTTTGCCGATACCATCAGTGAAGACAGGCTGATGAAGCACATCGATCACGTGAACAACGACGACGATGTTGATGGATTCATCGTTCAGTTGCCACTACCGGCTCATATTTCCGTCGAGCGCATTACGGAGAACATCCGTTCCGATAAAGACGTCGATGGATTTACGAACCATAACTTTGGAAGCATCATTTCCAAGAATCCGCTATTGATGCCAGCTACTCCGTTCGGCGTTATGGAGCTTCTTCGACGTTACAGGATTGTAACCGAAGGCAAGCACGCGGTCGTTATCGGAGCCAGCCGGATTGCAGGCGCACCGCTTAGCATGATGCTCACCGAACAGGGCCATGCCACAGTTACGATATGTCATAAGTATACAAAGGACCTCGCTTCTTTTACCCGCTCTGCGGATATCCTCCTCGTTGCCGTGGGCAAGCCGGGACTGGTAACAGCGGATATGGTTAAGGAAGGTGCCGTCGTCATCGACATCGGCACAACGAGAGTTGAGGGTCCTGAATATCCAAAAGGCTGGGCTATCAAAGGCGATGTCGACTTTAAGAACGTAGCGCCCAAAGCATCATTCATTACACCTGTTCCCGGAGGCGTCGGTCCAATGACCATCGCATCGCTCTTGCTGAATACCCTGCGCGCCGCAGAGTTGAGGAATCCGTAATCATTTTTCATCCACCGTCATGATGACGAAGGAACTAATAAGTACCAGCGCGCTGCCGCTCATGGAGGACTTTTATACCGTCCAGGGCGAAGGTGCATTTCAGGGATCAGCCGCTTACTTCATACGACTCGGCGGCTGTGACGTGGGATGCGTCTGGTGTGACGTAAAGGAATCATGGGATGCCTCGGCGCACCCAATGGTGGAAATCAATGACATGGTTTCGCGTGCATCCTCATCCCGCACAAAGATCGTGGTGGTAACAGGTGGCGAGCCGCTCATGTACGATTTGACCGGTCTGACCCGAACCATTCGTGAACAGGGTCTCAGGGCCCACATCGAAACTTCCGGCGCATATCCCATGAGTGGTGAGTGGGATTGGGTGTGCTTTTCTCCGAAGAAGTTTAAGGCTCCCCATCCTTCAGTGTTTGAACAGGCCGATGAACTAAAAGTTGTTGTCTATCATAAGTCAGACATCGAATGGGCTGCTGGTTTTGTTAGTCGCCTCAGACCGTCTTGTCAGTTATTTCTTCAGCCAGAATGGTCGAAACATGATGAAGTCCTGCCCCTCATCATCGATTTCGTTAAAGAGAATCCCCAATGGCAGGTGTCCCTGCAAATTCATAAGTACATGAATATCCCTTAAGGATCATGCGCATTGATGAGTTCAGTGACAGAATGAATTCCCTGGCAACCGCCCGCGTGCCCTTTCTTTTCATGGTAGATTTCGAAATGCAGCGGCCGGAGATTTTTCCGCTGCACGAAATTGATCCCGCTGAAATTCTGTTTGAAGTTAATGGCCGAACCAACGCTCCGGCTAGAACAAATCGAGCCATCCAGTCTGCACTCCATCCGATGCCCCTTTCCAGAGAGGCATACGACTCCAAATTCAGGCAAGTGTACGATCACCTTTTATACGGAGATTCATACTTAACGAATCTCACGGTAAAGACAGAAGTACTCATCTCGGCGACCCTGCGCGATTTGTTTTACTCCAGTCATGCGAGATACAAGTTGCTTTATAAGGACCGGTTTCTCGTTTTCTCTCCGGAGATTTTCGTGCAGGTAGAAAACAACGAGATCCGTAGCTATCCTATGAAGGGCACTATCGATGCATCAATACCCCGTGCCGCGGAGATTATTATTCAGGACCAAAAGGAATTAGCAGAGCATGTAACGATAGTGGACCTCATCCGAAATGACCTCAGCACTGTAGCTGAGGATGTTGTTGTCGAGCGATTTCGATACATCGAGAAGATTACCAGTTTGGATCGGGAACTCCTCCAGGTCAGCTCAAGCATCAGGGGTACCGTTGCCAGTGCCTATTTCTCCCGCCCCGGAGACCTGCTGGTCGCACTGCTTCCCGCCGGCTCCGTGTCAGGTGCACCGAAAAAGAAGACCATGCAGATCATTGCAGAGTCTGAGGGTGAGCCTCGTGGCTATTACAGCGGTATATTTGGAATTTATGACGATGGCAAAATCGACAGCGGCGTAATGATCAGGTTCATCGAGGAGCAAAGCGGACACTACTATTATAGAAGCGGAGGCGGTATCACCGCCCGCAGCGAGATGCAAAAGGAGTATCAGGAAGTTATTGATAAAATATATGTCCCGGTTTCTTGAATCCATCGCCATAGTTGACGGACAAATACAACGGTTGCGCTGGCATCAGGAGCGTGTGAACCGGACATTGCAGGCCCATCATGAGGGCACAACCATAGACCTATACGCGCACATCCACGCCCAGGCAACGCAACAGCCCGGAAACGTCAAATGCCGCGTGCTATATGACCGCGAAATAACCGAAGTGCAGTTTGCTCCTTACACTCCACGCACAATAAAGAGTCTAAGGATGATTGAAAACAATGATGTTGATTATCCGTTCAAATTTGCGGACAGGAAAGTCATTAATGGGCTTTTTGATCAGAAGGGCTCATGCGACGATATTCTTATAGTAAAGAACGGACGAATCACCGACAGTTCCATCGCCAACATTGTGTTCCGTCGAAACGATAAATGGCTTACTCCGGCAGAACCACTGTTAAAAGGAACCATGAGAGCATATTTGATTGAAAAGGGTTTGGTTACGGAGGCAGACATCGCCGTTAAGGACCTTGCTTCTTTTGATGGGTATAAACTGATTAATGCATTATTAGCTTTTTCGTCCGTGGAATATCCAGTGTCCAACATTAACTTTTAGTTCTATTTTTGAAGATGGTGCGATTGATCACTCTACTCATCGGTATTTTGTCGTGGAGCGTAGTCCTTGCTCAGCAACCCGCACCTGTGTTGAGTACAAAATCCAAAAAGGCCATTGAGCTTTATACTGTCGCGGACAACTTTCGGGTACGCGGTGAGTATGACCAGGCCATTAATCTGCTGAACCAGGCACTTGCCAAAGATCCCAAATTTGTTGAGGCATACCTTAGGCTTGGTCTCACGTACTTTTCAATGAAACAGTATCAGAACGCTCTTAGACAATTCGAGAAAGGTCTGGCCCTAACCGATGACATTAACAGGCAAAAGGCATTTTGGTACTCCATGGGAGAGCCCTACTTGCTTACAGGTGAATATGAAAAAGCCATGAAAGTGCTGAAGTCGTTTATTGATAATGAGCGGACCAGCAAGCAGAGACTGGATAGGGCAAACATGCTTTATAAAAGCGCGGAGTTTGCTCTCGAGAGCAAAGCCAATCCCAATCCATACAGCAGGAAGCTGCTCAGTGATTCGGTCAATGAATTTGAATTACAGTACTTTCCTGTACTTACAGCCGATCAGTCGCAGCTGATTTTTACGCGTCGCATTTCTGATAACCCCAACGATGATGAAAACCTGGTGGTGTCCCGTAAAAGCAGCCGCGGTCGATGGTTGAGAGCAGAAAGCATTTCAAAGAATATCAATACACCTCTCAATGAGGGCACCTGCAGTATTTCTGCTGATGGAAGGAAGCTTATCCTCACCACGTGTACCGGTCGCGATGGCATTGGAAGCTGCGACCTTTATGAAAGCATTAAAGTTGGGAACGACTGGTCCGAGCCCCGGAACCTGGGCCGCAATGTGAACAGCAGCGCCTGGGAGTCACAGCCCTCACTCTCGGCGGATGGCAGAACTCTGTACTTTGTATCTGACCGGAAAGCGGGACTGGGGCTGCGTGATATTTGGGTGTCAACCCAGGATTCAAAAGGAGAGTGGACTAAGGCCGTTAATGCCGGTCCGCAGATCAATTCGGCCTACGATGAGATCTCTCCATTCATCCACGCAAACAACAGAACACTATTCTTTGCTACCAACGGCCGCCCGGGCTTCGGTGGCTACGACATCTTTTATTGCGATCGCGATTCCTCAGGCTGGACAACACCAAAAAACCTGGGACAGCCGATCAATGACAATGGCGAGCAGTTCTCTTTATATATAACTGCAGATGGACAGAAGGGATATTATTCTCATGAGGAAACTTTGGGCTCAGGCCACTCGCGCAGCAAGATCTACGAGGTGCTGATACCTCCGACAAATCAGGTGCGGTTCCGGAGCAATTATGTCAAGGGCGTTATACGTGATAAAGTTTCCAGGTCCCCGCTAAGCGCCAGGATCGAACTGCTTAACATTAAGACTGATGAAGTTGTATCGCTCGTGTCCTCCGACTCCGTGACGGGCGAATACCTGATTATTTTAACTCAGGGCGACGAATATGCTTTATACGTTACGAAGGCGGGCTACCTCTTTAAGAGTTATAATTTCAACTACTCTGAAATAACAGACTTTGAGCCCATTGCGATAGATATAGACCTCGAGAAAGTTATGGCGGGTTCGGTCGCCGTTCTCAACAATATCTTTTTTGACGTCGACAAGTATGAACTGAAGGAAAAGTCCAGCCCTGAGTTGCAGAAGATCCTGCGGTTTCTAAAGGAGAATCCCAGGGTCAAAGTGGAGATCGGCGGACACACCGACAATTCGGGATCAGCGTCCTATAACCGCGAGCTTTCCGAGAAACGGGCCAGGTCGGTATACGACTTTATGGTACAGCATGGCATCGACAAGGCACGTCTTTTTACGAAAGGTTACGGTCCGGACCGCCCTGTAGCATCTAACGAAAACGATGCCGGCAAACAGCAAAACAGACGAATTGAGTTCAGAATCTTACATTGAACTCACATCCTTCGTTCAGATCTGCGAAATATCCATCATCTTCTTAATTATCAGTCGTTTATCTGAATGTTTCCCTCGTCCCGGAGGCGTCACATCTTTTTTATAGAACTTATTTTGGTGGTTATTTCGAGGGGTGAGGAAATAAAATACAGCAATAAGCGGTATTATATAACGCCTGCCATACCACCAAATGGTGTATCTGAATTTTTCCCGAAACACAAAATGATCTAAGTTTGAACGCTTAAACTCCAAAGGTTTAAGCACCTATTTTATCATTAACCAAACTAAATTATGAGGAGAATTCTACTGGGATGCCTTGTAACGTTATTCACTTTTTGCGCAGCTGACGTGCTGGCACAAAGAAACGTTACGGGTCGCGTAACCTCCGCCGAAGACGGATCTGGTCTTCCGGGGGTTAACGTTGTTGTGAAAGGTTCCACTTCAGGAACAGTGACAGATGCGGATGGTTCTTATTCGCTGTCAGTGCCAGAGGGTGGAAATGTGTTGGTGTTTACTTTCATCGGTCTCAAAAGCCAGGAGATCGACATTGCAGGTCGTGCAGTGGTAGACGCAAATTTGGCAGCAGATGTAACGCAATTGAGCGAAGTAGTAGTTACTGCGCTTGGTATCGAGCGTAACAAGAATGAGCTGGGTTATGCTGCCCAGCAGGTTAGCGGCGACAAAATCACTGCCGCGCGTGGAACTAACTTCGTTAATTCCCTTTCCGGTAAAGTTTCCGGTGTCGACATCAAGGCGAGCAACACCATGGGTGGGTCGACAAACGTGGTTATTCGTGGTTACAAGTCACTTACAAACAGCAACCAGGCTTTGTTTGTAATTGATGGTATCCCCGTAACAAACGCCTCTACAAACACCACTGCACAGCAAACTGGTGGTGTGGGTGTAGATTACGGTAACGCCGCGCAAGACATCAACCCTGACAACATTGCTTCCGTGAACGTACTGAAAGGTGCTGCTGCTACAGCGCTTTACGGTTCCCGAGCCGCTAACGGAGTAATCATGATCACGACCAAGAAAGGTCGTAAAAACTCTTTTGATGTTGTTCTTAACTCAGGTCTTACCTGGGGTCAGATCGACAAAACCACTTACACCAAGTATCAGAAAGAGTACGGAGCTGGTTATATTCCCCGCTTCGGTGCTAACAAAACTTTTGATGACGGATCACTTCCAACACCAGTATACGGTGATGATGCCTCTTATGGTCCTAAGTTTGACGGTCAGCCAGTTTATCACTGGGATGCCCTCGATCCTTCCTCACAGTATTACCACAAGTCACGTCCCTGGGTAGCAGCTGCTAACGATCCTACTAACAGCTACTTCGAAACTGCTGTAACGTCTAGCCAGAGCGTTGGTATCAGCGCAGGTACCGATAAAACTACTTACAAAGTAGGTTATACCCGTGTTGACGAAAAGGGTATGCTCCCTAACAGCACGATCGATCGTAACATGTTCAACTTCACAGCATCAACTGAGTTGATTAAGAAGATGACGATTACGACTTCTGCGAACTATACCAACATTAAAGGTGTCGGACGCTACGGAACAGGTTACAACGGCCGTAACCCTAACCAGGGTTTCCGCCAGTGGTGGCAGACTAACGTTGACATCAAAGAACAACGTGAAGCTTACTTCCGCAATCGTCAGAACGTAACCTGGAACTGGAACGCAGCAGCAACTGGTCCGCTGTATGCAGATAACCCATACTGGTCACGTTATGAAAACTATTCAAACGATTCACGTAACCACTTCTTCGGTTATGCAAGTTTGAATTACGAAATCACTCCATGGTTGAGCGTGTTAGGTCGTGCCGCGTACGATGGTACTCAGGACTTCCAGGAAGAACGCGTTGCCGTGGGTAGCGCTGGAACCAGCTCTTACGGACGCTATAACCGCGGTTACAGCGAGCAGAACTATGATCTGATGTTCACCGTGAAAAAGAAGTTTGCTGAAGACTTCGCTTTCACCGGCTTGGTCGGTACTAACCTTCGCCGCACAAAGACTGAATCTATCCGCGCTTCAACAAACGGCGGTTTGGTTGTGCCACGTCTGTATTCACTGTCCAACTCTCTTAGCCCGATCAACCCTCCTACTGAAGAGTATATCCGCGAAGGTGTTGACGGTATATTTGCTGACCTGACACTCGGTTACAAAGAGCTGGCTTACATCGAAGGAACTGTGCGTAGAGATCAGTCAACTGCTCTTCCTGCAGCACATGATTCATATTGGTATTATTCAGGAGCAGCAAACTTCGTGTTCTCTGAAATAATTGACGCTGACTGGTTGTCAAACGGTAAACTCCGTGCAAACTATGCCGAAGTTGGTAATGCCGGCCAGCCACAGGCGGTGTTTGATGTCTATGACAAACCAACAGGTATCGGATCTATTCCTCTGTTCTCATTGCCGAACACGAAGAACAACGCCGATCTTAAACCTGAGCGCACGAAAAGCTGGGAAGTGGGTGCAGAAGCCGATTTCTTCGACAACCGTTTAGGTGTTGACCTGACTTACTATGAAGCAAAATCACTCGACCAGATCCTTAACGTTACTGTAAGTGGCGCGACCGGATATACTGGTAAGTGGGTGAACTCTGGTGAGATCACTAACAAAGGTATAGAAGCATCTCTCTACGTTGTTCCTATCCAGACAAATGACTTCAGCTGGACAATCAACTTTAACTATACCCGCAACCGTAACATGGTTGTTGATCTCTATGGCGAAGGATCTGGCGAAGTAACAAACTATCCTCTCGGTGTATCTTCAGTGCAGGGTGGTGTTTCATTTAACGCAGCTAAAGGATATCCTTTCGGTGTAATCCGCGGTAAGGATTTCGTTTATACTAACGGCGAGCGTACTGTTAACTCAGCTGGATACTATCAGACTACTACAGCTTCTAACGTTATCATTGGTAACGCGATGCCTGACTGGATCGGCGGTATCAACAACTCACTTTCTTATAAAGGTGTGGCGCTTAGCTTCCTCGTTGACATCCGCAAGGGTGGTAACATATGGTCACTTGACCAGTGGTATGGCGAAGCAACAGGTCTGTATCCTAACAGCGTAGGTCTGAACGACCGTGGCGTTGATAAGCGTACTCCTGTTGATGAAGGTGGTGGTATCCTCCTCCCTGGTGTACAGGCTGACGGATCTGCTAACACTGTATATGGTGAAGCACAGGATGGCGATGGTCAGCTTCCTTTCGGTTATGCTGCCAACGGTTACTCTGGAGCACCTCATGCATGGTATGTGTATGATGCGAGCTACGTGAAACTTCGTGAAGCTACTATCACTTATTCATTGCCAGTTGCCGCTCTCGGCCTTGGCAAAGCCTTCAAGGCAATTGATCTTTCTTTGATCGGACGCAACTTGTGGATCATCGACAAGAAGATGAAGTATGCAGATCCCGAAGATGGTCTTAGCTCAGGAAACACCAACGTTACTGGCTACCAGAGCGGTGCTTATCCGATGTTGAGATCCTATGGATTTAATGTTAAACTAACCTTCTAAGCTGAACGAATATGAAAAGATTAATCATTTTCATTCTTCCGATTGTGCTGATGACGGCGTGTGTGGAGAACCTTGACAATTGGAATGTTGATCAGAAGAAGGCCACAAGTGTTCCTCCTCGTACGTTGTTCACCAACGCCCTTAAGGGGATCATCGATGTCGTTACAACACCGAACGTAAATACAAACAACTTCCGCATGTTCGTCCAGTATTGGGCAACAACTACTTATTTGGATGAGCCACGCTATAACATGACACAGCGTCTCTATTCTCAGAATCAGTGGTACGCAGCTTATCGCGATGCGCTTGTTGACTTGAAAGAAGCAAAAGAATTGATCAACGAAGACGCAACTCTCGCGCCTGACTTAAAGGCCAATCAGCTCGCGCTGGTTGAAATTGCAGAAGTGTATTGCTGGAATTTCCTTGTCAATACATTCGGTGACGTGCCTTACACTGAGGCCCTGGATCCAAACAATGTGCTTCCAGTTTACGACAATGCTGCAACCATCTATGCTGATTTGCTTACCCGTTTGGATGCTGCCATCGGCATGCTGAATACAAATGCAGGCACGTTTACTAACGGTAATGATGTTATCTATGGTGGTTCTGCTGCAAAGTGGAAGCTGTTTGCTAACTCTCTGAAGCTCAGAATGGGTATGTTGCTGGCAGACGTTGATGCTGCGAAGTCTCGTTCTGTAGTTGAGGCAGCTATCGCCGGCGGCGGAAGTTCTCTCATTTTGTTGAGCTCTGATAATGCTAAATTCCCTTATATCAGTGCACCGCCAAACAACAACCCGGTTTCAGCAAACCTGAATCCGCTGTTTTCAAGCCGCGAGGACTTTGTAATGGCAAACACCATTATTGACAAGATGAATGATCGTTTTGACCCTAGAAGAAAGTTCTTCTTCACTAAAGTCGACGACGGCGATCCTAACCTCGATAAGGATTACAAAGGTGGCAATTACGGATTCTCAAATGCGTACGCTGATTTTTCACACGTAAGTGCGAAAATTATCGAGCCGACATTTGAAGCTCTGTTCATCGATGCATCGGAAGTAAGCTTCTACCTTGCTGAGGCAAAAGAACGCGGTTACAATGTACCTGCGATGACTTTCGGCCCTGCTCCTGGAAGAACCCTTAGCACAGCTCAGGATTTCTATAACTACGGTATTGAAACATCAATCCTGTATTGGGGTGGCACAGCTTCTGAGGTAACTACTTATCTTGCACAGGATTTGGTGAACTATACAAATGACAAATCCGGATTAACATGGCAGGAAAAAATCGGAACCCAAAAGTGGATTTCATTGAACAACCGCGGTTGGGAGTCCTGGACAGAATGGAGAAGACTTGATTTTCCAAAGCTGTCTCCTCCAAGCGGACCTAGCATTCCTACCGCTCTCACAATTCCTACACGTATGATCTATCCTGTGATAGAGCAGACTGTAAATGGTGATCAGTGGACTACTGCAGCTGGCCGTTACAACTCTGATTCTCCAGCAGCTAAGCTTTTCTGGGACACTAAGTAAGTCGTCCACGTAGAGCTAGCCTAATAGTTTAAAAAGGGCTGCCTGAAAAGGCAGCCCTTTTTTGTTACGTGCTCAGAAGATGGGATAGTCTTTTGGATATAAGGAACGGCACGCGCTGAGTTAGTATGCACCGAAGTTGAAGGTGATTTTTCTAAAACCAGGACGGCAATCGCGATATGTTTTGTCTGTTGCCTGATTTCTATTGCGCTTCTTTCCGGCTTGGGTTCGTTACCAGTGGACCACCTTAAAGTTCTTCTAAAACCATTCTGTGGTTCGAGTCCGATCTATCGGCCCCACCAGGAAGGCCTCACGTTGGTCACATCCCCACCCTCATACCGAAGACAATTATAACATGGTGGAGGCGGGCATCCAGGTCCGCAAGGATTTGCGCATTGTTCGGGCAGCCAGTTGGGAATGCTATAAGAAAGGTCTGTTCTATTGAAATACCAGCGCGTGCCTTGTTCACGCACTACTCCAAAATAGCCGTACGCCTTTCCTTTTGATGAAGTAAAGTTGCTCTTCAGATTGTAAGGAGGTGTGGCAAAAACGCCATCGGCCTTATTGAGCTCCTGCATCTCTTTCCAGAAGTAGTAATAATCTTCTGTCATCACTTGTTGTTCGATCAAAGCCGAAAACTCATGAAGCACCCGCTCGTTCTGTTCAACGTCCATAAAGAACAGATCTTTGTTGTATCCTCCCTCGTTATCTGCCTGTAGTGTGTAATCACGAAGATAAAGACTGGTAGTTGCCCAGCAGAATTTTACCATTGCATCCGTTGTTGACGCCAGCGGCGCATCGTACAACCAGGTAGGTAAGAACTTCCAGCGATAGTAAATGGTCTCTCCGGTTTCATTAACAGGGATAGCCAATTTCGACGTCACACCTTTAACGTCACTCACGGCATTAAGGATAATACGCTGCGTCGTGGTCTCCTGAAATGTTACAGGGCCAATAGCCGGAGCGTTGACTGGCATTTCCTGCCAGTCCGATTCTATGAACACATCATCAGGTGACGTAACCGATAACTTGTAACGAACACCAGCTGCTGCCTTAAAGTCATCATTGAACAGTTTATAGATGCCTGGCTTTTTGATAGGATCCTCCTCCGTATACGTCCACTGTTCCCCCTGGTCACTGGTCAGGATTACTGTTGCGTAACTCAGCGTGACCGGCCTCACGTTGGTAACGTCACCCGACTTGCTGAGCTTGACTGTAAAGTATCTGCCATCCGAAGGATAGCTCTTTGTATCGTTGAATGATTTGTCGGAGAGTGTCGCCTCGATTACAATTCCAGGATCCGTGTCCGTGATCTTGAACTGATAAGGTTCGATGCACCCCACAACCAGCAGCATAACCATTGCAAATCGAATATTCTTCATCATGTTCAAAAGCTGAAGTTGTAGGTTATTGATGGGAATACTGAGCCCAATACCGAAAGCTTCTTCGCCTTGCCATACCGGTCGAATGAAATTGAGTATGCGTTCTTCCTTCCATATACATTGAAAACAGAAAACACCCATTCGCTGCGATAGCGCGAAAGCTTGTGTGGCCTGTCCTTCAGCGTGAATGAGATGTCAAGACGATGATAATCCGGAATGCGATACTCGTTACGTTGCGAATAGTTTAGCACTGATAGATAAACGTCATAGCTGAACTTTGAAACGGGTATCGTAATTGGCCGGCCGGTGCTATAATGAAAGTTCGTGGCAAAGAATCCACGCACCCCTACTCGGTAATTCAGCACCAGCGATACATTATGAGGCTGATCAAATGCCGATGCGTAATACTTGCCTTCGTTGATCACGATATCTGTGGCTTCCTGGCCATCGAACTTTCTCAAGCTCCTGCTGTATGTGTATGAAAGCCATCCGTTGAATTTTCCCCGTGTTTTCTTAAGAAACAGCTCCCCACCGTAGGCTTTACCCTTTCCCTGTGACAAACCTGCTTCGAGAATCGGATTCAGTGTAATGTCTGCCCCTTCTATGTAATCAACCGCGTTGTCTATCGTCTTGTAAAATCCTTCAAGTGAAAACTCAAAGAGATTGTCCGCAAAGTTCTGGAAATAACCAAGTGAGTACTGGTCGCCCATTTGAGGTTTCAGCATTGGACCACTTGCCACCCAATAGTCCTGAGGAGTTGTTGAAGTAGTGTTTGAAATAAGATGAACATATTGATACCCCCGATAATAGCTGGCCTTCATCGAAGCACTGGGCGTAACCAGGAAACGCACAGAAAGACGGGGCTCGAGCCCATCGTAGGTAGATATCACCGCCCCCGAAGCGTAATGAACAGTATCCACAACCGAAGGATATCGGCCGTTCATGTTGTTGTAGTCGTATGTATAAATGTCTTCTCTGCCCAGGCGGACAAAGTATGAATACCGAAGTCCTGCTGAGACGGATAGCCGATCCGTTAGTTTAGCGTCGCCCTGAATGAACAATGCCGATTCGATCATTCGCTGATCCTGCATGTCCTGAAAAGGAATGTTGTGAGATTCTTCTGCTGGTGTCAGCTTGCCAGGCTCAAGGCGGCTCATAGTAGATTCAAGGCCCGTTACGAACTTGGTCTCTTCGACCGGAGCGTAAGTCAGATCAAATCGTCCGCCGAAACTTTGGATAGCGTTGTAATAGCTGAATTTTTCAATCTCATCCTGGCTCTCTACATCACTGCGATAATTGCTGCTGGTTACTGCAACCGTTGAATACCATTTGTCGGAGAAAGTATGGTCCCATTTCAGCGTGGCATTAAAAGTCTGCCAGCTGAATACCGAATCCGTTTCCAATCTGAAATCATCATAGCTGTTATAGACAGATAGCGTGATGAAGTTCTTGTCATTGAAAGTGTGAAGCACCTTCGCGGTAATATCATGAAAATTGGCAGCGCTGCGCTTGAGGCGAATGTCGTCGGTTGCATGCAACAGCCAGTTCACGTAGGATATGCGTCCACCGATCATATACGATGACTTATTCTTGATAAGTGGACCCTGAACGGTTAGCCTTGACGTTACGGGGCCAACTCCTCCCGACACGCTATGCCTGGTTGCATCACCCTTCTTCAGCGAAACATTCAGAACAGACGAGATCCTGCTTCCAAAGCTGGCAGGACCGGCGCCCTTGTACAGCGTAATGTCGCTAACCATATCCGGGTTGAACGCTGAAAAAAATCCAAACAGATGTGATGGATTGTAGATCGTTGCGCCGTCCTGAAGCACAAGGTTTTGTCCTGACTCACCGCCCCGCACATTGAAGCCTGACGCGAGTTCACCAGCAGTAGACACACCCGGAAGCGTAGTGAGACTTCGGATGGGGTCAACTTCACCCATAAACGTCGGAATGGTTTTTATCGTCTCAATGCTAAGGTGTTCAACACCCGAAATCTGACTTACCACATTTTCGTTGATGCGTTCGGCCGTAACCGTTACGCCTTCCAGTTCTTTAGAGGTTTGAAAAAGCTTTACGGTGAGACGTGTTTCTGTCGCGTACTTACTCCAGCCGATGATCAGCGTTTCGGCATCGTAGCCGGCAAACTTCACCTGCGCTACAACCAATGGTGTGTTTGGCGTGGAGATAGAGAATTGACCGTTTTCATCAGCGGCAGTTCCTTTTTTTGAAACAGGAAAATACAGCTGTGCCCCGGTCAGGGTGGATTGAGAATGAGCATCTGATACAGTTCCGGTAATGCTCCCATGAGATCCCTCTGACAATACCAGGTATTGGGGCTTGGTATTGGTTAAGGTGTTTTTGAGTGTATTCTTGTCGGCAAGAACAATAACCTTTTCGCTGATCTTTACGACGTCAATTATCCCGGAAAAACTATCGAGGTATTCAAGCAGCCGCATGGGTTTCTCTATTCCCTGCACGGTCAGTGCTTCAAGGCGATTCATATCGCCAACGAAGTCTATATCATGCACCTTTTCCAGATCCTGGAGAAAGGTAGAAAGTACCTTCCCATTCGAGGATTGATCTATCGTAATGTCCTTGAGGGCTTGGGCCGAAACCTGGCTAATAGCGCAGGTGAGCAGCACAAAGAAGAAACATCTCATCGTCCAACGTTCAGCAATAAAATAAGGGTTCAAACTGCTAATAATCGGCGAACTATCCTCCAATATTGTGGATAAACGGCATCAAAAAGGTGACGCTTTCCGCGCGATATTGCCGAGACCACGCATCTCCAAAACCAACGGCGTGGAGGGGCAGCTGCAGCAACCTGCGGTGTTGTGCTCCGCGTACGTCCTGAGGGTTGCGTCCCAATCTGTTTGGTAAGGGGTAGGAGGGATTCTATATTTGTAATGAAGTTGAATGCATGATTTACGTCAGCCGAAAGGAACATTTCAATGCCGCGCACAAGCTGTATAACCCAGCCTGGACACCAGAGAAAAATGTCGAAGTATTTGGTCCCTGTGCGAACGAGAACTGGCATGGGCACAATTTTGACTTAATCGTCACAATCAAGGGAAAGCCAGATCCTCTCACGGGATTTGTAGTGGACTTAAAAAAGCTCAGTAATCTCATACGGCAGGAGGTTATTGACAAACTGGACCATAAAAACCTTAATCTGGATGTCGAGTTCATGAAGGGAAAGCTCGCCAGCTGTGAAACCCTCGTTGTCGAAATCTGGAAGATACTTGCAGCACATCTGCCGTCGGTAACAGGATACGGGCAGCTGCATAGCATACGGCTGTATGAAACGCCCAGGAACTACGTCGAATATTTTGGAGAATGAGGTATTACATCGTTGCCGGCGAGCGTTCCGGAGACCTGCATGCAAGTAATCTGGTAAAGGCCCTGAAACAGCGGGACCCTGAGGCAGTCTTTCGTGGTTTCGGCGGCGACTACATGCAAATGCAGGGCGTAGACCTGGCGGTTCATTATCGCGAACTGGCGATCATGGGCTTCGCCGAACTCCTGACGAATGCCTTCAAGATCAAGCGTTACATCCGCCGATGCCGCGAAGACATTGCCGCGTATAACCCGGACGTTATCATACTGGTGGATTATGGCGGCTTTAACCTTCAAATCGCCAAGTACGGAAAGAAACATCACTACAAGGTCTACTTTTACATTCTGCCAAAGTATTGGGCATGGTGGCCGGGAAGAGCGCTCTGGCTGAAACCTCACGTGGATAAGCTCTTCACCATTCTCCCATTTGAGAAAGAGTTTTACAAAAAGTTTAACTGGGAAGCCCACTACGTCGGTAATCCTGTCCTGGATGCCGTTAAAGAGCACGTCGAAAGCGACAACTTCCTTACGAAGCATGGACTGGTCGACAAGCCGTATGTTGCTCTGCTGCCCGGAAGCCGGAAGCAGGAACTTATGTACATCGTTCCGGAACTGGAAAAGATGGTGCAGCGAATGAGCAATCAGCAATTCTGTGTGGCAGCTGTCAATAACCTCGACAACTCGCTATACGGCGAGCTCCCATACATCTCCAATGTTACCATGGTGTTCGAAGACACCTATAATCTGTTGCTTCATGCCAAGGCTGCTGTTGTCACCTCAGGAACGGCAACGTTAGAGACAGCGCTGTTCCGCGTGCCACAGGTAGTCGTCTATAAGGCCAACCCGGTCACCTATGGCTTTGCAAAATTCATGATCACGGTTAGGTACATCTCTCTGGTCAACCTGATCGCCGGCCGTGAAATCGTAAAGGAACTCATCCAGTCAGAAATGACCGCAGCGTATCTGTATACTGAAGTTAGCAGACTTGTTTCTGATCCTGAATATCGCCGTGAAATGGTGGCTGCCTACGACGACATCATCAAAGTTCTCGACACGGGCTCTGCCTCGGATAACGCCGCTTCACTCATCATCCAGTACCTGAAAGAATCCCCACGCGCTGCTAAGTAGGCGTTCGAAACTACTGGAATTGCCTGTTCAGATATCGAACGTAAAGGTTCGTGTTGCTGAATTGCCAGGCGTATCCTTAGCTGTTGCAGTTATAGCCGTGCCTGCTAACGAAGAAATTTCCGATCGGGTCGTGTAAATCCAAAAGTCGCGGACGCGTTCAGATAATACCGCCTCTCCGCGTTCGATTTCTTTGCCGGCGGCACTGATGATTACAACGGTCACCGACGTAACTCTGAAGTCATCGATAGCATAGATAAATATTTCATTCCCCGGTTGGCCTCGGTACTCGTCTGTTTCAATCCGGCGTATCTCCGGAGCTTTCATGTAGTCGGTTAATGCAACCTGGTAGACAGAGTTCTTCTTTTTGGTTATGCCGGTTGCGTACATCGCCCGCAAGCTTTCGTTGACCTTTGAATTGTTGCCGTAGTTTTTCGCATGGCGGAACCTGTTTTGTGAAGCTATCTGTGTCGGATGATATTTTTCCGGCTTACTTGGCGCATTGGCCATTACTGGTCCGTTTTTGGTTTGACGTATGACAACGGTCTCACCCAAAGTTCCTGTGACTTTTTGGAGAATTGGATTGTTTCTGATTTTAGGCATAATGATTACGCTGTTTATGGTTATGTGTCGTAACAACGCCTTCGCCGATAGCATCTATTGAAGCGCCGGCTGTTACTTACCGTAAACATGCAACAAGTAAAAACATAGCTTTTTCGTTTCTCACCTTTTGAGTTCGAACGTTGCAAACATTGATCGTTCGTTAAAAAGTTTTTTCGATTATTAGCAATGTTTTCAGGGGAATCATGCAGTTGACTGGAACACAAACATTTTCATCACACAAATCTTTAGAACCCGGCGTATTTGAGACGTTGGGAAATTGAATTTTTCAGTATTAATTGAGATGTGTGGGGTCTGTAAAATAAACTGTGTCAGTATTACTATTGAACCGATGTTGGAATGTGGGTAACTCCAACGGGTACTGTTG